>NZ_BDBF01000013.1 GCF_001612845.1 Nocardia elegans NBRC 108235
CGATTCACCCGCCGGCTCGCGGGATCGCGGCACTGCCGCCGGTCGCCCTCGCGCGGCCGCCCCGAAGCCGAAGAAGCGCAAGACTCCGCCGACCGTGCTGAGCTTCGCCAAACCCGCCCGCCACCAGCATGTCGAGGCCGAGCAATCCGGTCCGAAGAAGTTGCCGTGGGGTGAGGGCGAACGCCTGCAGAAGGTGCTCGCCAAGGCCGGCGTGGCCTCGCGCCGCGCGGCCGAAGAGCTCATCGAACAGGGCCGCGTCGAGGTCGACGGCGCGGTGGTGCGCGAACAGGGCCTGCGCATCGATCCCGATACGGCCGTGGTGCGGGTCGACGGCGTTCGCGTCGTGGTTCGCGACGAACAGGTCTACCTGGCGCTGAACAAGCCCAAGGGTTTCCAGTCGACGATGTCGGACGAACTGGGCCGCCCCTGCGTCGGCGATATCGTCGCCGAGCGGGTGATGGCCGGTCAGCGGCTGTTCCACGTCGGCCGCCTCGACGCCGATACCGAGGGCCTGCTGCTGCTCACCAACGACGGCGATCTCGCGCATCGGCTGATGCATCCGTCGTTCCAGGTGTCGAAGACCTATCTCGCGACGGTGCAGGGTGAAATGCAGCGCGGCGTCGGCAAGCAGCTGCGCGACGGCGTCGAACTCGAGGACGGCCCGGCGAAGGTCGACAAATTCCAGGTGCTCGAGGTCGCCGAGGGTAAATCGCTGGTCCGTGTGATCCTGCACGAGGGCCGCAAGCACATCGTGCGGCGGTTGCTGGCCGAGGTCGGGTACCCGGTGATCGCGCTGGTTCGCACGCATATCGGGCCGGTCGCGCTGGGCGATCAACGGTCGGGCACCCTGCGAGTGCTGGGCCGCGACGAAATCGGGAAGTTGTACGAGGCGGTGGAGTTGTGAGTGGTGTGGACATGCTGGACGATCGGATCCGAGGAGGCCGTGACGTGGTGGAATCCGGCATCGGCGACGACGGCATCCCTGGCGCGGAACTCGTCGTCGCCATGGACGGCCCGTCTGGCACCGGCAAGTCGAGTGTGTCGCGCCGTCTCGCGGCGCGGCTCGGCGCCCGCTATCTCGACACCGGCGCGATGTATCGCGTCGCGACCCTGCGGGTGCTGCGCAGCGGTGTCGAGCTGACCGATCCCGCCGAGATCGCGGCCGCGGTCAAGGATCTGCCGCTGACCATCGGCACCGATCCCGGCCACGAGCTGATCGAACTCGACGGCGAGGACGTGTCGGCCGAAATTCGCGGCGACGCGGTGACCAAGGCGGTCTCCGCCGTCTCCGCGGTGGCCGAGGTACGGACGCAACTCGTCGCCCTGCAGCGTGAGATCGCGGCCGCGGCCGGGCGGATCGTGGTCGAAGGCCGCGATATCGGCACGGTCGTGCTGCCCGATGCCGACGCCAAGATCTATCTGACCGCGTCGGCGCAGGCCCGCGCGGCGCGGCGCAACCAGCAGAACATCGCCGAAGGTCGCGGCGACGATTACGACGCGGTGCTCGCCGATGTGCAGCGCCGCGACAATCTGGATTCCACCCGCGCGGTATCGCCGCTGCGCCCGGCCGCGGACGCGGTGCAGGTCGACACCAGCGAGCTGAGCATGGACCAGGTCATCGACGAGCTGTACCGGGTTGTGGCGCAGCAGATTACGGTGGGAGAGCGCAGATGAGCCCGAGTGTGACACCGAGTTCGAATTCCGACACTCTCGCCGGCGACGGCATCTGGACCGACGAAACCGATTGGGAGATCGCCGATTTCGAGGGCGACGCGGACGCGCACGAGCACGTGCCGATGCCCACCGTGGCCGTCGTCGGCCGCCCGAACGTCGGCAAATCGACGCTGGTGAACCGAATCCTGGGCCGCCGCGAGGCGGTCGTCGAGGACATTCCGGGCGTCACCCGCGATCGGGTGTCGTACGAGGCGAGCTGGGCGGGGCGGCGCTTCCTGGTGCAGGACACCGGCGGCTGGGAACCCGACGCGAAGGGTCTGCAGCAGGCGGTGGCCCGGCAGGCCGAACTGGCGATGCAGACCGCCGATGCGATCCTGCTGGTCGTGGACGCCACCGTGGGTGCGACCGCGACCGACGAGGCGGCGGTGAAGGCGTTGCGGCGCTCCAAGACTCCGGTGATCCTGGTCGCGAACAAGGTCGACGGCGAGAAGGCCGAAGCCGATGCGGCCGTGCTGTGGTCGCTCGGGCTGGGAGAGCCGCGGATGGTGTCGGCGGCGCACGGTCGCGGTACCGGCGACCTGCTCGACGATGTGCTCGCGGTGCTGCCGGAAACTCCGCGCGAGGGCTCCGGGGGAGGGGGCCCGCGGCGAGTGGCCCTGGTCGGTAAGCCGAATGTCGGCAAGTCCAGCCTGCTGAACAAGCTGTCCGGTGACGAGCGTTCTGTGGTGCACGATGTGGCCGGAACGACGGTCGACCCGGTCGATTCGCTGGTCGAATTGGGCGGCAAGACATGGCGTTTCGTCGATACCGCGGGCCTGCGCCGCAAGGTCGGCACGGCCGACGGAACCGAGTTCTACGCCTCGTTGCGCACCAAGGCCGCCATCGAGGCCGCCGAGGTCGCGATCATGCTGATCGACGCCTCCGAACCGATCACCGAACAGGATCTGCGCGTGATCGGCATGGTCGCCGATGCCGGCCGCGCACTCGTGCTCGCGTTCAACAAGTGGGATCTGGTCGACGAGGATCGCCGCTACCAGCTCGAGCGTGAGGTGGAGCGCGAACTGGTGCGGGTGCCGTGGGCGCAGCGGGTGAACATCTCCGCCCACACCGGCCGCGCGGTCCAAAAGCTCGTTCCGGCAATGGAAACCGCACTCCAATCCTGGGATCAGCGGATCCCCACGGGCCGGCTCAACACCTGGCTCAAGGAGGTCATCGCGGCGACGCCGCCGCCGATGCGGGGCGGGCGGTTGCCGCGCGTGCTGTTCGCGACCCAGGCGACCACCCGGCCGCCGACGTTCGTGCTGTTCACCACCGGATTCCTGGAGGCGGGCTATCGCCGTTTCCTGGAGCGCCGCCTGCGTGAGGAATTCGGTTTCGACGGTTCGCCGGTGCGCATCTCGGTGCGTGTGCGCGAGAAGCGGGATCGTTCGAAGAAGTAGTGGAAGTGCCGGTGCGGGCGGATGTTTCGTCCGCACCGGACGTCCCCGCCGACTTCCGGCCTTGAGGAGTTCTGCCAAAGGTGTCTGTCGGTGTTCTTCATTGCCTCACGGACATATGCGCATTCAAACATGTTTGGGCGGCATGTCCGGGCAGGCCCGACTTCGTCACAGCAGCGCCGACTTTTCACAAAGAGGCATAGGCCGAGCCGGCCTGTGGCATCGCGGCCGTCCGCAAGGTGCGGGGGAATTGCGTTGTGGGCGGGTCGGACTCGGCGCGGACGAGTCGGCGCTGCCGAATACGCCGTTTAGGTCGCGGTGTGAACCACATCACGCTACGGTGAATCCGCTTGGCCCACAATCGAAGAGGTTTGCCATGTGGAGCATCGCCGTCCTGTCGGTCATCGCCGCCGCCCTCATCGCCGCCGGATTTTCCGCCGGGTTCCCGGACAAGTAGGCCGGGGGATAATGCGGTTCGCGTCGCTCGCTGAGCATTCCGGACTCGGGAACCGAAGCGATCCCACCCTGAATGGCCGTGCGGGTGTGGAGGGTGGGGGCGATGACGCCGCCGATCCGATGCCGCGTGGCTGGTCAACGACCTATCGGTTAACTCGGATTATCCAATGGCGCAGGGGAATACGCCGATCCCGCCTCGGATGATCACGCAGAGTCCTCCGCGTCGAGTCGGTCGGCGACGAACCGGATCGCGCGGGCGAGGTCACGTCCGCGCGGCGCGCTTTCCGCGTCGATCAGCTGGTGCGCCGCCAACCCGGTGAGCAGCACCTGATACAGCGCGCCGACCGTTTCGGTGTCGGTGGCCGGAGGTGTGGCGCGCACGGCTCCCTCGGTGGGTTCGTCTAGTCCCTCGATCAGTCGCGCGAGGCCCGAGCGCGCCTCGCCGAGGTTCTCGGCCAGCCGGTCTCGGATCTCCGGGTGGGCCAGGGCGTCGAAGGTGGCCGACCAGAGGCCGCGGTGGGTGGCGATGCTGTCGATCACCGCGTCCCACCGAGCCTCGAATCGCCCGGCCGGCGGCGATGTCGCCGGGGGTGAATCCGCCACGGCACCGGCCAATTCCGTTCCCCAGTCGCGGGTGGCCTGGGCGAGCGCCTCGCCGAGCAGCGCCTCCTTGGATCCGAAGTGGTAGCCGATCGCGGCCATGCTCACCCCGGCTGCCGTGGCGATATCGCGCACCGTCGTCCGGTCGTATCCCTTGTCGAAAAGGCATTGCCGGGCTCCGGCCAGCAGATCTTCGCGATTTCCCATGCCCGACAGGGTAGCGCATTTGCCTTAGACAAACGTATTGCGCGTTTGCGCAAATTCGCTGTACGGTTCCACCATGCAGCAGACGAGCAACACCACAGTCCTGATCAGCGGCGCGAGCGTCGCGGGCCCGGCTCTCGCGTTCTGGCTTGCCCGATACGGTTTCGAGCCGACGATCGTGGAGAAGGCCCCGGCACTGCGGGCTGGCGGTCAGGCCATCGATGTGCTGGGCACGGCCACCGAGGTGGTCCGCCGGATGGGTCTGCTGGACCGGGTGCACGAACGCAGCACCGGCAAGCGCGGCACGTCCTACGTCGATGCCGGCGGGCGGGTGCGCGCCAGTATCGACAGCGAGACCTTCAACGGAGTCGGCGCGGACGGCGACACCGAGATCCAGCGCGGCGATCTGGCGGAGGTGCTGTACGAGGCGACGTGCGACGGCGTCGAGTATCTGTTCGGCGATTCGATCGCCGCGCTCACTCAGGACGCGGGCGGCGTGCACGTGGTCTTCGAAAATGCGGCACCGCGCACGTTCGACCTGGTGATCGGTGCCGACGGCGTGCACTCGAACACTCGCAGGCTGGTGTTCGGGCCGGAGTCGCAGTTCCTGCGCCACATGGGCTACTACATCTCGATCTACACGATCCCCAATGTGCTCGACCTGGACCATTGGGAACTCGACTACAACTCGCCCGGCAAGATCGCCGGCAGCTATAGCGCGCGATCGAACACCGAGGCGAAGGCGATCTTCGCGTGGGCCTCCGATCGGCTCGACTACGACTATCGTGACATCGCCCACCAGCGCGAGATTCTCACCGAGACCTTCGCCGGTGAGGGTTGGGAGGTGCCGACGCTGCTCGAGCATCTGCCTGCGGCGCCGGACTTCTACTTCGATGCGATGGCGCAGATCCGGATGCAGATGTGGTCGTCGGGCCGGGTCGCGTTGGTCGGCGACGCCGGTTACTGTGCGTCGCCGCTGTCGGGGCAGGGTGCGGATCTGTCGCTGGTCGGCGCCTATGTGCTGGCCGCCGAACTGGCCGCGGCTCGTGATGATCACCGCGCGGCGTTCGCGCGCTACGAGGAGCGGATGCGACCGATGGTCGACGCCTGTCAGAAGTTCGCCGAGGGTGTCGGCGCGTGGTACGCGCCGGGCAGCAGGGCGATGATCGGATTTCGGAACCTCAACGTGCGGATGCTGCGTTACCTGCCGTGGCGCGGACTGATCGGCGGGGCGCCGCAGAAGGTCGCGCGCACGATCTCGCTGGAAGACCCGGAAACGCCGACGCCGGACGCCTTCGCCGCATAACGGCTCGGTATGTCTGTTATGCGAGACCGGTCGGTCGGAAATAAACATCACATTTCAGTAACGGCGCCGAAAGAGTGGTCGATACGGGCGTGACACGCGCAGTGCGGCGGACCCCGGCGAGGCCGGGGGTCGGGGTGGCGGCACTGGGCACCGTCGCGGCCCGGCGGGGGCGGGGCCGCGGCGTTCGATCACGAAAGGTGCTGTTTACACATGCGAAGATTGCGTCGGCAGAGATCCGGGCGCTCCGGTGCGACGCTCGGGCGGACCCTGCTCGCCTTGGCCCTGGCGCTGTTCGTACCGCTGACCGCCGCGGTGTCGGGTCAGCTCCCGCGGGCCGCGGCCGCCTTCGACCCCGCCGGGTTCGACTTCTGGGTCGACTCGAGTATGGGGCCGATCAAATCGCGCGTCTTCCGCGCCGCCGACGGCAACACCGACCGTGTCGTCTACGCCCTCGACGGCATGCGCGCCCGCGAGGATCTCAACGGCTGGGAGATCGAAACGGATATCGCGCACCTGCTGACCTCGTGGAATATCAACGTGGTGATGCCGGTCGGCGGGCAGTCCAGCTTCTACGCGGACTGGAACGCCCCGTCGAGCTTCCTCGGTGTCGCGCCGGGCTCGGGCTCCTCGTCCGGGTCGTCGTCGGGATCCGGTGCGCTGCAGGCCTTTTCGGCCGGACCGGGTAAGTCCTACACCTACAAGTGGGAAACCTTCCTGACGCAGAATCTGCGCGGCGCGCTGCGGGACCGGCTGGGTTTCCGTGCCGACCGCAACGGCGTCTTCGGACTGTCGATGGGGGGCAGCGCCGCGCTGACCCTGGCCGCCTACCATCCCGATCAGTTCAGCTTCGCCGGATCCTTCTCCGGCTACCTCAACATCTCGGCGCCGGGTATGCGCGAGGCGATCCGCATGGCGATGCTCGACGCGGGCGGTTACAACGTCGATTCGATGGCTCCGCCGTGGGGTCCGCAGTGGCTGCGGATGGATCCGTTCGTGTTCGCGCCCAGGCTGATTCAGAACCACACGCGGCTGTGGATCTCGGCAGGCAGCGGACTGCCCACCGCCACCGACGGACCGAATATGGGCACCGTCAACGGCATGGGACTCGAGGCGCTGGCGCTGGTGAACACCCGGGCATTCCAGGTGCGGATGGCGTCACTGGGCGCGCAGAACATCGCCTACGACTTCCCGGCCTTCGGCATCCACGCCTGGAACAACTGGCGTGACGAGGTGTATCGGATGGCTCCGGACTTGTCGGCCAACATCGGCTGACACGGATTCGCCGACGCTTCCCACGGCGCGGATCGTCGGCGGTCCGCGAACCGCCGCCCGGCGGCGTGTCGCTCACACGGCACGCCGCCGGCTCGTCTTTCGGCGAGACCTCCCGGAATCGCGCGCAGTGGCAGAGCCATATCCACAGTCCGCGGCGGTGCGCTCGCCGTAGGGTCGGATGCGGAACCAGGTGGCGATGTCGGGAGGCGAAGTCTCATGGCGGAAGCGCAGCGGTGGTCGTGGTCGAAGATACTGGGCCCCGAGGGCCCGCCTGCGGTGATCTGCATCCGGTTGGCGGTGGGAATGGTGTTCCTCAGCGAGGGGATTCAGAAGTTCGTCTACCCGCAGGCGCTGGGACCGGGTCGATTCGACAAGATCGGGATACCGGCGCCGACGTTCTTCGCCGACCTCGACGGTGTCGTCGAAATCGTGTGCGGCGCCTTGGTCCTGCTCGGTCTGCTGACCCGACCGGCCGCGGTGCCGCTGCTCATCGACATCGTGCTGGCGATCGCGCTGACCAAAGTGCGTGAGCTGCGCCCGGGCGGATTCGGTGGAGTGCAGGGTTTCTGGGGAATGGCTCACGACGCGCGCACCGATTTCGCGATGCTGCTCGGACTGATCTTCCTGCTGTGGGTGGGGCCCGGCCGCTGGTCGCTGGATGTGCTGATCGCACGGCCCGCCGGTCCGTCACCGGCGGGGCGCGTGTCTGCTGGTGGGCGGGTCAATCCACCATGACGGCGACGTCCTCGGAGTGGGACGCACGAGTGGTCGTGACGGTCATGAGCAAGCCGCAGACGGTGAGGCCGGCGGCGACGAGATAGAGGGGGCGGGGGCCTGCGGGCGAGTCGGCGATCAGTCCACCGACGAGTCCCGCGGCGGCCGCGGCGAGCTGGTAGCCGGAGGCGTTGACGGCCATGGCCAGGGTGGGTGCCGCGGCGGCGGTTGTCATCACGCGCGCCTGCATTCCGGGGATGACCGCGAAGCCGAGCAGGCCGATCGAGACGACCGCGACCACGGTGAGCGCGGTGACGGTCGCGACGAACCACGCGCCCACGAAGGTCGCGGCCAGCAGCCCGAGCAGCGCGGGTTGAGCGAACCGTGGGTTGCGGTCGTAGAGCGTGCCGCCGACGAGATTGCCGATCGTCGCGCCGACGCCGTAGGCGAGCAGCAGCAGTGGCAGGCGGCCGGCGGGATGCCCACCCAGGTTCGTGAGCAGCGGGGCAAGGTAGCTGAACACCATCAGCGCGCCGACGTTGCCGACCGCGGTGATCGCCAGCGCCACCAGCACCGGCCCCCGCCGCAGGACCCGCAACTCCGCGACGGCCGAGGTCCGCTGCGCGCCGGCCGCGGAGGGGAACGCCCAGGCGACCGAGACGAGGCCGATCAGGCAGGCGACCGCGATCGTGGCGAACGTCGCCCGCCAACCCCACTGATTGCCGATCCGGGTGCCGATCGGAGCTCCGAGGATCATCGCCAGGTTCATGCCGAATGCCAAGCGGGCCACCATGGTTCCGGCCCGCTCCGGGGCCGCGGACTGTACCGCGATCACGACGGCCTGAGCGAAGAACGTCGAGGTCACCAGTGCGGTGAGCAACCGGGCCGCCAACAGCAGCCGGAAGTCGGGCGCGAGGGCGGAGACGGCATTGCCGACGACCGCGACGGCCAGCAGGGCCACCATCAGGCGTTTCCGATCGATTCCAGCTGTCACGGCCGTGAGCAGCGGCCCGCCGATGATCATGCCGACGGCGTACGCGGTGACCAGCAGACCGGCGGCGCCGACGCTGACCCCGAGGTCGCCGGCGACCTCGGGCAGGATTCCGGCGACGACGAATTCGCCGGTGGTGACGCTGAATACACAGAATATGAGGATGAGGAGTCGGAGCATGCTGGGACGCTAAACTCTCACGTCCACGTGAGAGTCAAGCCCGAACAGCGAACGGAGCGCCAGGTGAAGATCGGAGAGTTGGCCGAACGAACCGGGGTGAGTGTGCGCGCACTGCGGTACTACGAGGAACGAGGTGTGCTGAAGCCGGAGCGAACCGCCGCCGGGTACCGCGTCTTCGGCGACTCCGACGTCCGCACGGTGGCGCACATCCGCACCCTGCTCGCGGCTGGGCTGCATATGGACCTCATCGGTGAGATCCTGTCCTGCCTGTCGGGTGATTCCCTGCTGTTGGACGGCTGCCGCGAACGACTGGAAGTGGAGCGTCGCCGCATCACCGGTGATATCGACCGACTCGTCCACACCCGATCGTTGCTGGACGATCTGCTCGCGACCACCTAGCGCACCTCGATCGCCCGGATCGGCCGCTTCATGCCCCTGGGGATTGCGAGAACGACATACCGACAGCAACAAGATCACCCCGCTCGCGCTGTCGATCCTGCTGTCGAGTATGCCGCGAATCCTGGTGATGGAGAACAACTTCGGCTTCACCTTGGGAAATGCGGAGCTGCTGGCGCCGGTCGTGCACTATCTCGACATCCTGGAGCCGCCGGCATCGGCGCCCGCCGGCGACTGAGACTCAGGGATTTCCGGAGACGAGCGAAACTCCGAAGATGTGGCTCAGCCGCTCTCCCTCGACCAGGAGAAGGAACAAGCCGTAGTACAAATCGAGCATCAGAGCATTGTGCCCTGCCGCGGTGTCGTGCGACATGGAGATGCGCGAGTTCGGTCCCACTGAGCGGGTTCGGTGATATTCGGACCACCCGGAATGTGACACGGTTCACGCCATCTTGTTCACCTGTCACTCCGGAGGGCCAATGTCCACCTCCCTCGAAGCGACGACACCGTCGGAGCCGGTCGATACCACCGGCCGCCTCGACGGCGCGTCCAAACTGCGCATTTTCACCGTCCTCGCGGTGATTGTGCTGTTCACCGAGGTCGCCCCGATGCAATTCGTCATGGTGTCGGCGGCATTGCGCCAGATCGCGCCGACCTTTCCCGACCAGGGCGCGAATATCAACTGGGCGATCATCATCTTCGGCGTCATCGGCGCCGCGGCCTCGCCGCTGATCGGCAAGATGAGCGATATCTGGGGCAAGAAGCGGATGTTCCTGCTCTGCGGGGTGCTGTTCCTGATCGGCTGCGCGCTGTGCGCGATCACCAGCAACTGGATGATCTTCCTGGTCGGGCGAGGTTTGCAGGCCACCGCGATCGCGACCGCGGTGATCTCCTACGGCCTGATCCGCGATCTCATGCCCCGCAAGTACGTGCCGATCGGGCTGGGTGTGGCCTCCACCGGCCTGGGTGTTTCGGCCGTGGCCGGACCGCTGATCGGCGGCTACATCGTCGACCATCACAGCTGGCGGGCGATCTTCTGGTTCCTGTTCGTCTTCACCCTGATCATGCTGCCGCTGGTCGCACTGATCGTGCCGGAGTCGCGGCTGCGCACGCCGCAGCGACTGGATGTGATCGGCGCGGTGCTGCTGGCCACGGGTGCGGTGCTGACGCTGATCTACCTCGACAAGGGGCAGGATTGGGGCTGGGCGAAGCCGTCGACTCTCGCCTGGCTGGTCGTCGGACTCGTGCTGCTCGCCGCCTTCCCGATCGTGGAAATGCGTGTGCGGCAACCGATCATGGATATGAAACTGCTGTTCCACCCGCGAGTGAGCGCGGTGTTGTTCGTCGCGCTGCTGGCGTCGTTCACGATCGGATACCAGGGCTACGCGGTGGGGTACATGACCCAGTCGCCGCCCGCCGCGGATGTCACCGCCGGTGTCGTGCAGGGCACGCTCGCCGAGATCCACGCCCAGACCGGGCAGATGCTGCCGGCGCAGGTCGTGCAGGTGAGCCTGAATCCGGGCTACACCTACGGCGACAATCTGACGCTGCTCGGATTCGCGGTGCACGTGGCCTTGGCGCAGGCGGTGCTCGGCATGATCGCCGGACTGATCGGCGGGTTCTGGATCCGCCGCTCCGGTGCGCGGCTGCCGCTGATGTCGGCGCTGGTGGTGATGGTGCTCAGCGGGCTGGCCTATGCGGTGCTCGACCACGGCTGGAGTGTGATCGCCCTGGTCAGCGCCGTGTACGGCCTCGCCTTCGGCCTGTACTACGCCTCGACGCCGAACCTCATCGTGGAGGGCGTCCCGGCCGAACAGCAGGGCATCAGCGCGGGCATGCTCGGGGTGATGCAGTCGATGGGCGCCGCGATCGGCATCGCGGTGGCGACCGCGTTCCTCAACGCCAATCCGGTGCGCGCCGATATCTCGGTGGCGGGAAAGCATGTGGCCACCAAGGATATTCCGCTGTTGTTCGCCGACCGCGGATATGAGCTCGGCTTCTACTTCGTGGCCGTGGCCGCCGCTGTCGCGCTCGTCGGTGTGGTGTTCATGAAGCACGGCCGCAGCGCGGCCACCGGTGGTACGGCGTTCTGATTCCGGGACACAACGCGGGCGGTGCGGTGGCCGATGCGGGCCACCGCACCGCCCGCGTGCGTGGAACAGTCAGAGGCCGTGCGGTTTCGGCGGCGTGCCGGGCAGCTCGAGCGGCAGCGACCCCGGGGCTTCGAGTTCGCGTTCGAGCAGATCCGCGATCACGTCGGCATGCACCCGGTGGTGGAAGTACCAGCCCTGGGCGGTATCGCACTGCAGTCCGAGCAGCCGGTCGGCCTGATGTCGGGTCTCCACACATTCCGCGGTCACGCTCAGACCCAGATCGTGGCTGAGATCGATGATCGTCTCCAGGATCAGCAGATCGCTGCGGCCGACCGTGCCGGCATTGCGGATGCGATGGATGAACGGCCCCGCCAATTTCACCACGTGCAGCGGAAGCTGGCCCAGATAGGCCAGATTGGAATACCCGGTGCCGAAATCGTCGATGGCGATGCGGATTCCGGATTCGGCGAGGGTGTGCAGCGCCTGCAGCGGCCGGCCGATGGCGTGCATGAAGGTACGCTCGGTGAGCTCCAATTGCAGCCGGTCCGGCGGGATTCCGGTGTCGGCGACGATCTTCTGCACCCGCTCGAGCCAGGCCGGATCGGCGACCTCCTCCGCCGAGACGTTCACACTCACCACCGGCGCCTTGTCACCGAAGCGGTCGCACCAGCGCCGGCCTTCCCGGCACGCCTGCTCCAGCACCACCGTGCCGAGCGCGATGATGTGGCCGCCGCCCTCGGCCAGGTCGATGAACCGGGCCGGACTCAGAATTCCCAGCTGCGGGTGGTGCCAGCGCACCAGGGCCTCCACCGCGACCGGCCGGTGGTCGCCGAGATCCACGATCGGCTGGTAGTCGAGGAAGAATTCGCCGCGGGCCAGCGCGCCCGGGAGATCGGCGAGTAGTTCGGCGCGGGTGTGCTCGCGGCGGCGCCGGCTGGGGTCGAAGACCGCGTAGCGGCCGCGGCCGTCGGTCTTGGCCCAGTACATGGTCGAATCGGCGGCCTGCAGCAGTTCTTCGGTGGTGGTTTCGGCGGCCTGTTCGGAGATGACGCCGATACTCACCCCGATCCGCAACCGGTGCCCGTCGATGTCGAACGGCACGGTGAACGCGTCGAGCACCGTGCGGGCCAGATCGATCAGTTCGCGCCGACGGCGGGTGCGGGGCACCAGAATGACGAATTCGTCGCCGCCCATCCGGGCCACGAGATTGTTCTCCCCGACCGCGCACGCGCACAGCCGGGCCGCCGCGCGGGTGAGCAGTTCGTCGCCGATGGAGTGGCCGAAGGTGTCGTTGACGGCCTTGAAATGGTCGAGGTCGACGTAGCACAGGCCGACTCGCGCGTCCGGATCGGTGAAGGCCTCGGTGAGCGCGTCGAAGAACCGGGACCGGTTGGCCAGGCCGGTGAGCGGATCGTGATGGGCCCGGTAGCTCAGGCGCTCGCGCAACTCGCGCTGTTCGGAGATGTCTTCGACCAGCACCAGCGTGTACTGCGGCCGGCCGTGATCGTCACGGATCAGCGAGACGTTGATATTGGTCCACACGGTGTGCCCGTCGCGATGGCGATACGCCTTCTCCATCTGCGCGTGATCGTGGTCCCCGCGCAGCACGCCCGCGTACAGCTCCCACATGCCCGGCGGATCGTCGGGATGGGTGAGGTCGGTGACCTCGAGTTCGTACATCTGTTCCGGTTCGTAGCCGAGCATGGCGGCGAACGCGTTGTTGACCTCGATGATCCGGCCGGTCATATCCGACAGACCCGTGCCGATCCCGGCCTGGGAGAACACGGCCCGCAATCGGGCCTCACTGGCGCGCAACTGTTCCTCCACCACACTGCGCGCCGCGATATCGGCGGTGCGCACACTTTCCTGTTCGCTGAGCAGCCAGGCCCGGAAGGCGCGCACGTAACCGCCGGCGAAGGCGCCGATCAATTCCGCGGCCCGGCCGGAGGCGATGTCGAGTTCGGCGAAGTAGGTGGCCAGCACCGTCATGGTGCGGCCGAGGACCTCGTCGCCGACGAAATGAGCGCGGGCCAGATCGCCGCCCAGTTCGGCGACCCGCGCGGTACCGCCGGAGTCGGCGGCGTCGATCAACCCCCGGGCGAGGGTGACCAGCAACTGGCGGGCCTCGGAAACGCTCATGGGTACGACGTGATCGCGGACCCCGCCGCCGAGCGCCGCTGCCCATCGGTGCGCCAGGTCGGCGTGCGGACCGTCGGGTTCGGACCCATCCCACGCCATGTCGATGATGGTAGCCGGGGCGTGGACTTCGTGTGAACCGCGGGAGTTTCGCACACCTGTCGAATACGATTGCGTGGCTTCGCCTTCCGGCGGGGTTGGATTCCAGAGAGGTTGCGATGACCAGACCTAGTTGGGCGCCGGAAGGTATCGACCTGGATCGGCCCAGCGCATCGCGGGTGTACGACTATTTCGTCGGCGGGATGCACAATTTCGAGATCGATCGCACGCTGGCACGCCAGATCGAGTCGTTCACCCCGAATGTCGCCGAAACCATGCGCGCCAACCGAGATCTGTTGCGCCGCTGCGTGCGTCATCTGGTGGACGCCGGCATCACCCAATTCCTGGATCTGGGCTCGGGCATCCCGACCGTCGGCAATGTGCACGAGGTGGCGCAGGCGCGCAATCCGCAGGCTCGTGTCGTCTACGTCGATATCGACCCGGTGGCGGTGGCGCACAGCCGGGCGATCCTGGACGGCAACCCGCATGCGGCGGTCGTGCAGGCCGATGTCGCCGAGCCGGACACGATTCTGAACGATCCGCTGGTGCGGGAGGTGCTGGACTTCGACCGGCCGATCGCCGTATTGCTGTTGGGCGTCCTGCATTTCGTCCCGGACGAGGCCGATCCGGCCGGATGTGTGGCACGGCTGCAGCAAGCCGTCGCCCCGGGCAGCTATCTCGCGATCACCCATGCCACCGCCGACGGGCAGCCGATCGAAGTGCTGGAGGCGCAGAAGCTCTCGGGACGCACCTCGACCGAAATCGTGCTGCGCGACAAGGACCATATCGCGGGATTCTTCCACGACTGGCCGCTGCTGGAACCCGGACTGGTGCATCTGCCGCTGTGGCGGCCCGACAATCCGGCGGACGTGGGGGAGCATCCCGAATTCTCCGGTGCCTATGGCGGTTTGGCGTTGCTGAACTGAGCGCGACTGTAGGGTGTGGACGCCCGTTTGAATATGGAAGGAATGCGGTGCGTACACCTTTGCTGATGGTTGTGTTCGGTCTGGCGCTGACGGCCGGTGGGGCGAATGCGGTTGCCGGGGCCGACCCGATTCCCGCTGTGCCCGGTGCCGTGCAGGCGGTATCGGAGCCGATCATCGTCGGTACCGACGGCGACGGCGGAACCACGACCCTCGACGTCGGACAGGAACTGGCGGTGGCCCTGCCCGACAACCCGACGACCGGATACGTCTGGCAGATCGGCGAAGTCGACCGCGGGGTGCTCGCTCAGGAGGGTGACCCGGTGTTCCGGCCGGGCAGCTCGATGCCGGGCGCGCCCGGTACCAGCGTGTGGACCTTCACCGCCGCCCACGCCGGCAGCACCCGCCTGAGCCTGGTGTCGGTGCGGCCCTGGGATCAGGCCAACCCGGGCCAACGGTTCTCGATGACCGTCACCGTGCGGTAGTACGTTCGATATCGAAACGGCCCGTCACCGGAAGGGACGGGCCGTTCGTGTATCCGCGGACGCCTACCGCCCGCGGATTCGGACGAGTATCACCGGTGGGGCGGCGGTTCGTGTCCTGGTGTCGCGGCGGCGTTGTCGTCGGCCAGGCGGCCGTCCGTGAGTCGCAAGCGCCGGCTCACCCGCACCTCGGCGAGGAAGTGTTCGTCGTGACTGACGACCACGATCGCGCCCCGATAGGACTCCAGGGCGCCGACCAGCTGTCCGACACTCACCAGATCGAGGTTGTTGGTGGGTTCGTCGAGCAGCAGCAGTTGCGGCGCGGGTTCGGCGAACAGCACGCAGGCCAGTGTGGCCCGCAGTCGCTCCCCGCCGGAGAGGACGCCGACCGGGAGATGGGCACGCGAGCCGCGGAACAGGAAGCGCGCCAACAGATTCATCCGCTGCGCGGCGGGCAGGTGCGGGGCGGCGGCGGCCAGATTCTCCGCCACGGTCCGGTCGGCATCGAGCAGGTCCAGCCGCTGGGACAGGTAGGCGATCCGGCCGTCGGCGCGGGTGACGGTACCGCTGTCGGGGGTGAGGTCGCCGTGCACGATGCGCAGCAGCGTGGACTTGCCCGCGCCGTTGGGTCCGGTCAAGGCGATGCGCTCGGGTCCGCGGACGGTGAGATCGGCGCCCTCGCCGGCGAACAACTCGCGCTCGCCGAAGCGGAACCGGATGTGCTCGGCGGCGAACAGCGTGCGGCCGGCCGGGACCTCGGTATCGGGCAGGTTCAGCACGATGCGCTGTTCTTCGCGCAGCGCCCGCCCGGCCGCGTCGAGGCGGTTCTTCGCGGCGTCCAGCCGGGCGCCGTGGGTTTCGTTCGCGCGACCCGCCGATTGCTGGGCATTGCGTTTCATGGTGCCGGCGAAGATCTTCGGCAGTCCGGCGTTGCCGAGATTGCGCTGCGCGTTGCTCGCCCGGCGCGCGGCGCGTTCGCGAGCCTGCTGCAATTCCCGCTTCTCGCGCTTGACCTCCTGTTCGGCGGTGCGAATGTTCTTTTCCGCCACCGCCTGCTCGGCCTGCACCGCCTGCTCGTAGTCGGTGAAACTGCCACCGTAGTAACGGATTTCGCCGTCGTAGAGTTCGGCGATGCGATCGGTGCGGTCGAGCAGGGCCCGGTCGTGGCTGACCAGCAGCAGGCAGCCGTTCCAGTCGGTGAGCACATCGTAGAGCTGGTGGCGCGCCTCGAGATCGAGGTTGTTGGTGGGTTCGTCGAGCAGCAGCACATCCGGTCGCCGCAGGAGCTGCGCGGCCAGTCCGAGCGAGACGATCTGCCCGCCGCTGAGGGTGTGCAGCCGCCGGTCGAGCGGCAACGCGCCCAGCCCGAGCCGGTCCAGTTGAGCGCGCGTGCGTTCCTCGATGTCCCAGTCGGTGCCGATGGTGGTGAAGTGCCGCTCGTCGGTGTCGCCGGATTCGACGGCCGCCAGCGCGGCCAGCACCGGGGCGATGCCGAGAACTTCGGCGACCGTCAGCTCTCCGGTCAGGGGCAGATTCTGCGGCAGATATCCGAGGACGCCGTCGACGGTGATGCTGCCCGCCGAGGGGGTCAGTTCGCCGGCGATCAGCCGCAGCAGCGTGGTCTTCCCGGCGCCGTTGGGGGCGACCAGGCCGGTCCGTCCGCCCGGCACGCTGAAGGACAGATCCCGGAACACCGGGGTGTCGTCGGGCCAGGTGAACGACAGGTTCGAACAGACGATGAAGGCATCGGACATGGTGAGACCTCGAAAGTCGTTGCGGCACGGTGCGATCGCGCCGCAGGGTGATCGGGTGAACGACGACATGGCCACGTCGGCGGCGCCGCGTGCGCCTACCGGTGGCCGTGACTTCCGGGTCTATCCGGAGATGTCGAGTTCACCAACCATGTCTGGTCTCCTTGATCTACCGACTCCACCCGACGATAACAGCCGGACCGCATCGCACGGAAAAGGTCAGGTCGGGTTGCCGCTCGTGCGTCGACAGGTCGTCCGGGCGCGCCGCCGCCGCCGTCGCGGCGGCATTCCGAGCCTGTTCCGGGCCGGGATCGCGCCCCGGAGTCCGCTGGTTCGCCCGTGGAACCGATAGTGTCGACGGCATGCCGAGTTCGCTCGGTGTGTTGCTATCGCCCCGCGGTGACCGGCGCCGGCCGGTGCCGGGACCGGACAGGAGTGCTCACGGATGTCGCTGGTCGGACGGGAATCGGAACTCAAATATCTGGACGAGTCGATCACCGGCATCGCCGAGCGCGGCGGCGTCGTCGTCATCGCGGGCGAAGCCGGGATCGGTAAAACCGCGCTCCTGCACGAGGTCGCGGCGATGGCCAGGCTGGCGGGCGTCCGGCTCGTCACCGTGACCGCGACCGAGGCCGAACAGCGGCTGCCCTACGCCGGATTGCATCAGATCGTGTTTCCGCTGTGTTCCGGCATCGATGCGCTGCCGCCCACCCACGCCGCCGCACTGAACGCCGCGCTCGGATTCGTCGACGCGGTCGCACCGAGCGAATATCTGATCGGTGCGGCGCTGCTGACTCTGCTCAGCGATCGGGCGGCCGAACAGCCGCTGCTGCTGGTGGTGGAGGACCTGCACTGGCTCGATGCCGCCACCGCCGGCGTGCTCGGCTTCCTCGCCCGCCGACTGGAATCCGAGCCGATTGTGCTGGTCGTCGCCACCCGGGATGCGCAGACGTCGCTGTCGCAGGCCGGGCACCCGACGCTGGCACTCTCGCGACTGGGCGAGGAGGAGGCGCGGCAGTTGCTCGACACCGCCGCGCCCGGCCTCGATGATCACCGGCGAGAACGGGTCCTGGCGGCCGCGGCCGGAAATCCGTTGGCGCTGAAGGAATTACCGTCGGCCACCGATCGGCCCGAGGTGGCGTTGCCGCTCACCGAGCGGCTGGAACGTGCGTTCGGTCTGCGGGCCGATCAGCTGCCCGAGACGACCCGCACCGTCCTCATGCTCGCCGCGCTCGACGAACTGTCGGTAGCGGAAACGCTCGCGGCCGCCGCACTGCTGGTCGGCGGCCCGGTCGACGACGCGGACCTGACCCCCGCCGTCACCGCGGGGTTGATCGAGATCGATTCCGGCGCAGTGCGATTCCGTCATCCGCTGATGCGGTCGGCGATCCCCGCCGGGGTGCGACCGACCGCCCGCCGCGCCGCCCATCGTGCACTGGCCTCGACCCTGCGCGAGCAGCCGGACCGCGCCGCCCGCCATCACGCGGCCGCCGTCACCGGACCGGACGATGCCGCAGCTGCCGAACTCGAGGCCGCGGCCGAGCGGGCGTTGCGCCGGGGCGGGGTGGCGGCGGCGATCACGACCCTGGAACACGCCGCGCGCCTGACCGAAACGCCGGCGGCGCGGGCGGGACGACTGTTGCGCGCCGCCGAGCTGGCGGTGGAATCCGGCGAGCGCGACACCGTGGATCGACTGCTGCGGGAAGCCGGTCGCCAGGATCTCGACTCGCGCCAGCGCGCCTTGGCGACCTGGCTGGTCAGCGGATTCGACGACGGCGTCGGTGAGGATCCGGCCCGCACCACCGAACTCGCGAAGCTGGCCGAAAACGTTGCGGCGGAAGGGGATCGCGACCTCGCGATGCGCATCCTGTGGGGGACCGCCATGCGCTGTTTCTGGTCCGAGCCGGGTCCGGACGCGCGCCGCGCCCTGCTGACCGTCGCCGACGGTATGGGTCTGCCACCCGGCGATCCGCGGATCGTGGCGATCACCGCCTACGTGGCCCCGTTCGAGCGCGGCGCGACGGTCTCGGAGCAACTGCGCGCACTGGCCGGGCGCACCGGCGCCGATCCGGAGGTGGACCGCTATCTCGGCAGCGCGGCGTTGCAGATCGGCGCCTTCGCGCTGGCCGGCCGCTTCTCCGCCACGGCGATCACCGGCCTGCGGGAACAGGGCAGGCTCGGCCTGCTGACCAGAGCGCTGGCGGTGCGTGCCTGGAGTTGTGCGCGCACCGGTGATCTGGTGGGCGGTGCGGCGGCCGCGGCCGAGGCCGGGCGCCTCGGACCGGAAACCGGCCAGCACTTCATGTACGGTCTCGCCGTCGCCGTCGGAGCCGAAATCGCCGCGCTACGAGGCGATTTCGACGAAGCGGTCGAGCGAGCCGAGGAGGCCGAGCGGATCGGCGCGGCCGCCGGCGCGCGGCCGGTACTGGCCACCGTGCAACGGGCCCGCGCTCTCGTCGCGCTCGGACAGGGCCGCTACGACGACGCGCTCGCCGACCTGCGCCGAATTCTCGACCCCGCCGACCCGGCCTATCAGCTCGCCCTGCGCGCCTACGTCGTGGGCGATCTGGTCGAGGCCGCGGTGCGCGCCGGGCGCGTCGGAGAGGCGGAGGAGATCGTGCGCGAATTCGAGGAGCCGGCCCGGCGTAGTCCGTCACCGGCCCTGCATGTCGGCCTGCGCTACGCTCGCGCCCTGCTCGCGTCGGCCGAGTCCGCGGAAGACTTGTTCACCGCTGCTCTCGACGCCGATCCGGACGGGTGGCCGCTCGAACGCGCCCGCGTCCAGCTCGCCTTCGGGGAGTGGTTGCGGCGGCAGCGGCGCATCGTCGAGTCGCGGGCACATCTGCGGGCGGCCCGCGACACCTTCGACGCGCTGGGCGCGCGGCCCTGGGGCGATCGCGCGCGGCGCGAACTGCGGGGCGCGGGGGAGACCAGCCCGCGCCGCGACCCCGACGCCCGCGACAGCCTGACCCCGCACGAACTGGGTATCGCGCAGCTGGCCGCCGAAGGGCTCACCAACCGGGAGATCGGGCAGCGGCTGTATCTGTCGCATCGCACTGTCAGCACCCACCTGCACCGCATCTTCCCGAAACTCGGTGTCACCTCCCGTGCCGAACTGGCCGGCGCACTGCGCACCGCGACGGATCCGGTGACGTAGCCCGCGCGCGATGACGTACGCACATACCGTCATCCGACGGGCGCGACAGCACACCCGTGCCGCCTACCGTTTCTCGTATCGCAGCCGTGGCAGTGGGCGCGGCGGACGAGAACACGGGAGATGAGCAGATGTTCACCAAGAAGCGGTTCGCGCAGATCGTCGCGGCGGCAGCGGTAGCGGCGTCGCTGGCGGCGTGCTCGTCGGGTACGGATGCGCAGGCTCCCGCCGCTCCGGCGAGCGCCGCGGGCGTCGGCGCCGGTGAGCACACCACGCTCGGGCCGATCAAGCACATCACCGCCGGTGTCCTCGACACCGCCTACGTCGAATACGGTCCGGAGAACGGCCCGGCGGTCGTGCTGATCCACGGCTGGCCCTACGACCCGGCGAGCTACATCGACGTCGGCCCGCGGCTGGCCGCCCAGGGCTACCGGGTGATCGTGCCGTATCTGCGCGGCTTCGGTCCGACGCGATTCCTGTCCCCGGATACCGCGCGCAACGGTGAGCAGGCGGCGGTCGCGCACGACATCGTCGCGCTCATGGACGCGCTGCACATCGACAAGGCGATCCTCGGCGGATACGACTGGGGGGCAAGGACGGCCGATGTGATCGCCGCGCTGTGGCCGCAGCGGGTGAAGGCGCTGGTTGCCGTGAGCGGATACCTGATCACCGATGTCGCGGCCAACCAGCAGCCGCTCGCGCCGGCCGCGGAGGCCGGCTGGTGGTACCAGTACTACTTCGCCACCGACCGCGGTGTGCTGGGCTATCGCCGCAATGTCCACGACTTCGACAAGTACATCTGGAAGACCGCCTCGCCGAAGTGGAACTTCGACGACGCCACCTACGACCGCAGCGCCGGCTCGTTCGACAATCCCGACCATGTCGACGTCGTGATCTCCAACTACCGCTGGCGGCTGGGCCTGGTCCCCGGCGAACCGCAGTACGCCGCGGAGGAGACCACGCTGGCGCAGGGCCCGGCGATCACCGTCCCGACCGTCACCATCGGCAGCGATTTCGACGGCGCCAATGCCGACGGCAAGAGCTACCGCGCGAAGTTCACCGGCAAGTACGAACACCGCACCCTGCCCGGGGTCGGCCACGATGTCCCGCAGGAAGCGCCCGCGGCCTTCGCGCAGGCCGTGATCGACGCCGACCATCTCTGAAACCCGCTGGGAGACAACGCAACACCCGCGCCGATGATGCGGCGCGGGTGTTGCGTTGTCTCCGGGCAGTGGTGCTATGTGCGCGCCCGCGCTCTCGCCGTGCGGAGGCTATGACTGTTGCGCGACGGGTCGCAGGCGGGTGAGTGCGTCGTGGTCGCCGCGTGCGGTGAGGCCGAGCTGCTGTGCCACATTCAGATCGATCACGCCGGTGAGCAAGCCGAGAACCGCAGTGGCGGGTCCGTCGAGGATCAGATCGGCGGCGTCGGTGCTGCCGACGCGGGTCTCGACGCGACCTGCGCCTATGTCGACGACCGCACGCACCTCGTCGACGACGAGTTGAATCACCACCGGTGCGGCCGCGGGATCGGCGTCGGCGGTGAACCATCCGGCTGCGTAGGCCAGCCACTGCGGGAGGAACGCGTCGTCCGGGTCGACCGTATCCATGTACCGCAGTCCCCAGCGTCCCAATGCTCGCAGTGCGGGTTCCAGTTCCCGGCCCGCATCGGTGAGCCGATAGAGAGCCGATGCGACGGGCGGCGGCGCGTCGGCGCGGTCGATCAATCCGGCGTCCTCCAGTTCGCGGAGGCGGGTGGACAGCAGATTCGCGGCGATGCCGGGCAGCCCGTTCTTGAGATCGGTGAATCGGCACGGCCCCTGGATCAGCAGCTCGCGCACGATCAGCAGGGTCCAGCGATCGCCCACCACATCCAGCGCGCGGGCGATCGAACAGTACTGGCCGTAGCTTCGCATGTGTCCACTATATCGGCCTGAAGTAGAGATTCTAAATTTGTTAGTTGAAAAACTCTACTTTCTTGCCCTAGCATGAAATGGCAAGGTCGGTCGCCGAGTGGCCGGGAATTCCCTCTGTATCGGAGCAAGCGCATGACTCGCAGCCAGATCCCCGCCCAGTACGCCACCGGCGCGGCCCGGGCCGATATCGAACGGGCGTTGCTGGCCGCCGGAAAGGATCTCGGCCGCCTGCGGCTCGACGATCTGGCGATGCTCGAGGACTTCCACACCAGTGGGCGCATCGCCACCGGCGAACTGGCCGACCTGGTCGACATCTCTTCCGCCACCGAGGTTCTCGACGCCGGCACCGGTATCGGCGGCACCGCCCGATACCTGGCGGACCGATTCGGCTGCCGGGTCACCGGAGTCGATCTGGTCGAGGAGTATTGCGAGATCGCCCGCTGGCTCGACCGGCTCGTCGGGTTGGACGACCGCATCACCGTGCGGTGCGCCGACGTCACCGCACTACCGTTTCCGGACGGCGCCTTCCAGGTCGTATTCAGTCAGCACGTCCAGATGAATATCGCCGACAAGAACGGCCTCTACCGCGAAATGCGCCGAGTTCTCGCCCGTGGCGGACGGCTCGCGCTCTGGGATATCACCACCTCCGGCGCCGGTGAACCCGACTATCCGCTCCCGTGGGCCGACGGCCCCGGCTTCGGTCACCTCACCACGCCCGCCGCCCTGCGGACGACGATCGAGGTGGCCGGATTCGCCGTCGAGCGGTGGGACGACCGCACCGACGAGGCCGTGGCCGTGATGCGCATGGTGCGACAGCTACCACCGAGCCCGCTCGGCCTGCACGCCTTCGTGCCCGACTTCGCCACGCGCGCAGCACATCTCACCGATGCGCTGGCCGACGGGCGGCTGCGCGCGATTCGCGCGGTGGCGCGGGCGCGGTGACCGGTCAGCGGGGTGTGAGTGCGGCACTTCGGGTGGCCAGGTAGTCGCGTTCGCGTTGATTTCCGGTGAGGCGGGCCGCGGTATCGAAACTGCGTCTCGCCTCGTCCGTCCGGCCCAGGCGGGCAAGCAGATCCGCCCGGACGGCATGGAACAGGTAGTGCTCGGTCAGGTCCAGGCCATCGACGAGACTCAGTGCCGCGGCCGGTCCGTCGACCTCGGCCACCGCCACCGCTCGATGAAGTGCCACAACGGGATTCGGGTCCAGGCGCGCCAACCGGTCGTAGAGCGCGAGGATCTGCATCCAGTCGGTGACCGGATCGGTGTGCGCGGCATTGATCGCGGCGAGCAGCTGATACCGGCCGGGGCGGTTGCGGCGCAGGCAGGTGCGGACGATGGCCCGGCCCTCCGCGACCAGTGCGGCATCCCAGCGGCCGCGGTCCTGGTCGACGAGCCGGACGAAGGCGCCGGTCGCATCGGTGCGGGCGTCGCGGCGAGCGTGGGTGAGCAGCATGAGGGCGAGCAGGCCCGCCGCCTCCGGCTCGTCGGGCATCGACTCGACCAGTGCGCGCGTGAGCCGCACGGCCTCCTCGCACAGGTCCGCGCGCAGCAGTTCCGTGCCCGACGAGGCGACATATCCCTCGTTGAAGATGAGAAACAGGGTGGCGAGCACCGAATCGAGCCGCTCGGGCAGCTCGGCCTCGCCGGGCACCCGGTAGGGGATACGGGCGTCGCGAATCTTGGCCTTGGCGCGGGCCAGTCGCTGCGCCATCGTCGCCTCCCGGACCAGGAACGCGCGGGCGATTTCGGGCGTTGTCAGCCCGCCCAGCAGCCGCAGCGTCAGCGTGACCTGCGCGGGCCGGTTCAGTGCCGGATGGCAGCAGGTGAAGATCAGCCGGAGGCGCTCGTCGGGCACGGCGGTCTCCTCGGCGTCGTCGGGCGGGGTGTGCACGATCGCCGCCTCGGCGTACTTGCCGGCCCTGGCGGATTCGCGGCGCAGCGTATCGATGGCTCGGCGCCGGGCGGTGGTGATGATCCATCCGGCCGGACTCGGCGGCGGCCCGTCCTGCGGCCAGCGGCGCAGCGCGGTGGCGAAGGCGTCGGCGACCGCGTCCTCGGCCGAGTCGATATCGCCGAGCATGCCAATCAGCACGGCGACGGCCCGGCCGTATTCGGCGCGGAAGACGGCGGCGATCTGATCCGGTGTCATCGCGTCAGAACGGCGGAACATCCCGGAACGGGCGGATTTCGATCGGCAACGTGGTGGCCGCCGCGGCCTTGCGTCCCCATGCCAGCGCCGCGTCCAGATCGGCCGCGGTGATCACCCAGATGCCACCGATATGTTCCTTGCCCTCCAGATAGGGCCCGTCGGTGATCAGCCCGTCGGCTCGCACCACGGTCGCGCTGTCCGCCGCGTGCAGGCCGCCGGTGAACACCCACGACCCGCTCTCGCGCAATTCTTCGTTGAGGCGGTGCAATTCGGCGACGATCCGTTCCATGGTCTCGGCATCGGGCGCACCACTGTCGGGTTGGTAGATCGAGAGCAGATACTCGGGCACGGCCCTCTCCTCAGCGCCGGGCGTAGCGGGCGATGATCACACCCGCGGTGGTCGCGACGCTACCGAGGAGGCGAAATTCGGTCAACGGCGCCGCGCCCTCGAACAACCTGGTCCCCGCACCGAGGGTGAGTGGGTGGATCACCAGCGTGTACCGATCGATCAGCCCGGCGGCGTGCAGGCTGCGCACCAGGGCCGCACTGCCGATGATCGACAGATCCTTCCCTGGACGTGCCTTCAGTTCGCGCACGGTCCGAGTCGCGTCGCCGCGCAAAAGAATCGAGTTCTGCCACGCGTCGACGTCGTCGAGGCCGGTCGATGCGACGTACTTCGTCGCCGCATTCATATGTTTGCTGTAGGGGTTGTCGTCCGCCCGTCCCCACACGGTGGTGAAGTCCTCCCAGGTGCGCCGCCCGAACAGCATGTCGCCGGGCCGGGCCATATCCCTGCCCATCTCCCGGGTGAGCACCTCGTCCTGAAATCGCTGCCCCCAGCCGCCGAACGGAAAACCGCCCCGGGTGTCCTCGTCCGCGCGTCCCAGCCCCTGTACGACACCGTCGAGCGTGACATTCATGGTCACCGTGATCGCTCGCATCGCCCTGCTCCTCTCGATTCCGGGAACGCGCACGATCGCGCCCCTCACCTCCTATACGAACGGCCGCCGCCGAAATCGACATCGCGCGAAGAATTGTCGAATCGGTGGCGGCGATCCGATCTGAGCGCCGCCGAGCTACGGCTTCGGATTCGGTGTGAGCGTGGTCTTTCGCGATCGCGTGGCGAGCGCTGAGCGCTGGGCCGCGATCTGGCCGCGCAGGGCGTGGCAGCGGCGCAGGACGTCGGCGCGGTCGGGTTCTTCCGGGATGAGCGGGACGGCGTGCTCGATCATCGTCGCCTGTTCGAGGATCACCCGGAGCCGGTCGGGGTCGGTGACGCGGTCGGCGATCTGTGCCAGCGCGTCGAGCTGGCGGATCATCACGGCCGGTTGCCCGGCACCCGCCTGGCGGATCTTCTCGAACGCGCGCTGCACCAGCCGCTCGTAGCTGACCTGGGCGGCGAGCACCCGGATATGACCGTCCTTGTCGCGGCGCACCGGATTCGGCTCCCAGGTGACCGCGATCCGCGACAGGCAGTCGCCGAGCCAATCGATACACGTCAGCACCGTGAACGTGTCGTTGGTCGCGGAGGCGAGCGCACGCAGTGCGACCTCGACGATCTGATCGACGCCGAAGGAGACGTCCTGCACCAGGCTGCGCATCGAGCCGGTGACGTGGCCGCGGGAGAATTTCTTCTCGATCCCCTTCGCGGCCTGTGCCGGCCACACCCGCGCGATCACCTGCCCCTCGGTCACGAAATGCCCTGGGCGATAAGGTAAATGGATGACCGCATCCGCTTCGGCGGCCAGCCGGATCAGCCGCTCGTAGCGGATGTACTGGAGATATCCGCTGCTGGAGGTGCGCACCTCGCCACCGGAGCGGGCCAGCAGATCGCGGAGTTCCCGCGCCGACGGACCGTGTTTCGCCCCGCTCGCGGTGGTGTCGGCGTTGGCGTCGACCGCCGTGCGCACTTCGCGGGCGATGTCGGCGACCACATTCGGCAGTTGGATCTGCCCGCCGATGTGATTGATGAAGTAGATGAGCACCGCCAGATCCACCACCAGCGAGCCGATCGACACCGTCGCGCTGATGTGCGGGACGAAATTCTCGCCGACCGACACCAGTGCCGCGATGGCGTAGACGAAGGTCGCGACGAAGGTGCCGAGCGTCAGCTGGGTGCCGCGGTCGCGGATGAAGTTGCGCAGCATGCGCGGCCCGAACTGGGTGGAGGCCAGCGTCAGCGCCAGGATCGTGATCGAGAAGACGACACCGACGACGGTGATGATCGCGGCCGCGATGGCGGTGAGAACTTGGCGTGCCGCATCGGGCGTGCCGCCCAGCACCCAGGTGGGCAGGCTCGTGCCGTTGTGGTAGGCCGCGCGGTCGAACGTGAAGGTCAGTCCGAACAGCGCCACCGCGGCCAGGACTTCCAGCGTCGGGACGAACCACAGATTGGTGCGCAGCCGTTCCCGCCACCGATCCGCCTCGAGCGAGATCCCGTGCACGCTGGACCTCCTTGCGTTCTCGCCGACGACGAATCTCCGGCCTGTCGACCCGAACCTACCTCCACCTCTCGGCGGAGATCGAATCGTGGCGCGGCGCGATCGCAACCCGTTGAAGCGACAATACGTTCGCAATTGCGCACCTATTGTCTTAAAATGGCCGTGTTCGATGCGCCCTGCGGATTCTGGAGGCCCGACGTGCTGGAGGTGTTGCGGCACGACCGTTTCCGGCGCTTGTTCACCGCGCAGGTGGTGGCCCTCGTCGGAACCGGTCTGCTGACGGTCGCGCTGGGTTTGGCGGCCTACGATCTGGCCGGATCCGATGCCGGTGCGGTGCTGGGCACAGCACTCGCGATCAAGATGGTCGCCTATGTCGGCGTGGCGCCGGTGGTCTCGGCGCTGACCGATCGGGTGCCGCGGCGACTGCTGCTGGTCTCGGCCGATGTGGTTCGGCTGGTCATCGCCCTGCTGTTGCCGCTGGTCACGCACGTCTGGCAGATCTATGTCCTGATCTTCGTGCTGCAGGCGGCCTCGGCGACGTTCACCCCGGCATTTCAGGCGGTCATTCCGTCGATCCTGCCCGACGAGGAGGACTACACCCGCGGGCTGTCGCTCTCGCGGCTGGCCTACGACCTGGAATCGCTGCTCAGTCCCGTACTGGCGGCGGCCTTGCTGACCGTGGTCGGCTACCACCTGCTGTTCGTCGGCACCGCGGCAGGGTTCGCGACCTCCGCGATCATGGTCGTGCGCACCTCGCTCCCTCGATCGGTGCCCGCCGACCGCTCCAGCTCGCTGCCGGCCCGGATCACCTGGGGCGCACGGCTCATGGCGGCGAGTCCGGTGCTGCGTGGGTTGCTGGCGATGAATGTCGCTGTCGCCGCGGCGACCTCGCTGGTCGTGGTCAATACCGTGGTCTACGTCCGCGACCTGCTGCACGGGCCGGCACCCGCGGTCGCGGTGGCGCTGGGCTGCTTCGGCGGCGGTTCGATGATCGCCGCGCTGGCGATCCCGCGACTGCTCACCGGCATTCCCGATCGGCGCCTCATGCTGATCGGCTGCGCGATCCTGCCCGTCGGCCTCGCCGGTGCCGCGACGCTCGCGGCGCTCGAGCCCGGACCACGCGCGGGCTGGGTGCTGCTGGGGGTGGCCTGGTCGATCATGGGGGTGGGCACCTCGCTGATCAACACGCCCTCGGCGCGCCTGCTGCGCGCCCAATCCGCCGGCAGCACCCGCACGGCCGTGTTCACCGCGCAGTTCTCGCTCTCGCATGCCTGCTTCCTGGTGACCTATCCGATCGCCGGCTGGCTGGGCGCCGCCGCAGGACAGGCCGGCGCGGCGCTGACCCTGATGGTCTTGGCGGCCGTGGCCGCCGTGGTTGCCGCGCGAATGTGGCCGGTGCACGTATCGTCGGGTGCGCAGATGGCCACAGCAGGAAGTCGGTGAACCAGCCCATGACCGGTGAGGAAACCCCCGCAGTCGGCGCCCTGCCGCCCAGCCTGGTGCACATCGTCGAACCCGACCCGGCCCGCCTCGAGGCCGCCACCTCGGTGTTCCGGATGCTCGCCGACCCGACCCGGCTGCACATCCTCTGGGTTCTCGCCGACGGCGAGGCCGACGTCACCGCCCTCACCGAGGCCTGCGGCGGCTCTCGCACCGCGGTCAGCCAGCACCTGGCGAAACTCCGCTTCACCGGCATGGTCGAGACTCGCCGCGAAGGCCGCCGCATCGTGTACCGCATCCGCGACGGCCACCTCGCCCGCCTCGTCCGGGAAGGACTCAATCTCGCCGACCACATCGTCACCGGCGAGCTGCCCCACGAATAAGGCACGGTTCGCGGGCGGTGCTTTCGCGAGCGACCCGCCTGATCCGTGCCGGGCGGCACCGTCGGGTCACGGTGTGGGATCGATCCGGGGTCGGCGGCGAATGCGTTGTCCCCCGAGGGCATCGGCGCCGAATCACTTCTGGGCCGTGTCGATCGGCCCGGAAGGGTGTGAGTCATCATGTCCGCCGAAGATCGAGATGCTCGCCCGCCGGCGTCGGATGCGGAACTGTCCACCGATGATCGCGCCGAACTCGAGCGGTTGCGCGCGTATGTCGCAGCGCATCCACCGCGCCCTTCTCATCGGCATGCCTGGCGCTGGACCGGCGTCGTGCTGCTGCTGGTCCTGACCGCGCTACTGATCATGGGATCGGTGACGACGCGGTTCGTGCGCAGTCAGATCTTCGATACCGACCGCTACGTCACGACCGTCGCACCGCTGGCCACCGATCCGGCGATCCAGAAGGAACTGGCCGACAAGGTCACCGATGCGATCGTCGGTCGCGTCGACATCAAGGCGTACACGGCGGATGCGGTCAACGCGCTCACGCAGAATGTCGGGCAATTGTCGGATCGCCCCCGTGCTGTCGCGGCGTTGAACAGTCTGCCCGCGCTGGTGGCCGATCAGGCCGAGAACTACATCCACCAGGCCGCGACGGCCGTGGTGACCAGCGATCAATTCCGCGAGGCGTGGGACACCGCCAACCGCCGCGCGCACGACGCACTGGTCCACGTGGTCAAGGGTGAGACCAGACCCGGAATCGAGGTCAGCGACAACGGCACCGTGAGCATTTCGCTGAAGCCGATCCTCGCGACCGTGCGCGAACGGCTCGACGCACGCGGAATCAGCTTCGCCGACAAGATTCCCGATGTCGACACGCAATTCGTCATCTTCCATGCCACCGAGCTGCCCAAGTACCAGAAATGGCTGCGCACGCTCGACCGCGCGGCGAACATCCTGCCGTGGGTGGCGCTGGCCACCGCGGCGGGTGCGGTGTGGCTGGCTCCCCGCGGGCGGCGGCTGCGGACCCTCGCACTGGTCGGCGTCGCCGGTGCGGTCGCGATGGTGCTGCTGGCCGTCGGGGTGGTGATCGCTCGCAGCATCTACCTCGATTCCGTTCCGCCCGATACGTTGTCGCCACCGGCCGCCTCCGCGCTGTTCGATACCGTGATCCACCCGATGCGGGTGTCGCTGCGCGCGGTCGCGGTCGTCGGCCTGGTCGTGGCCGCGGTGGGATATCTGGCGGGGTCGTCCCATTCGGCGCAGTCCGTGCGTTCCGGCTTCGGGCGGCTCATGGTCGCCGTCCGCGGCCGGCGTGGGCGCCCGCCCAATGTGGTCGAGTCGTTCGTCGCGCATTACCGCACACCGCTGCGCCTCGCCGTGCTCGGCGGCGCGGTGCTCGTGCTGGTGCTGTGGCCCTACGCGACCGGTTTGGTCGTGGTGGGGATCGTGCTGGTCGCGGGAGCGCTGCTGCTGATCGTCGAAATTCTCGCGCGGCCCGCGGCGGCGCCCGAAACCACCGCGGAGACCGAGCCCACGGCGACCGGGTGACGCGGAATACGGCGTTTCGGTTACGTTTCGGGGTCGATCGCACGGTCCATCGGTTCGTGATTATCCGCGAGGTTTTCCGCGACGAATCGTTAGATGCCCGGTTGGCTCGCCGAATTCGTCCATCGAGCGATGTACCAGGTCGATGAGCGAACCGGGACCATCATCCGCCGCGGCGGCTGGTCAGGAGGCAGCGCAGGGCCGTATGTCACAACCCACCGGAACCGACGTATGTCGGTACGCGCCGGCGGATCCGCCGGCGCGGTTCACGAAAAGGGGTGAGCCGTCGTGACGGCTACGGAACATGGAACACCGAACGGGCGATCCGACACCCGCAATGCGGTAGCGGCGGGCACATCGCTGGCCGCGGCGGCCCTACTGGCCGTCACCGGAATCGTGTCCATCCTGCAGGGCATTTCGGCCATCGTGAAGGACGACGTCTACGTTTCCGGACCGCAATACATCTACAAGTTCGACATCAGCGGATGGGGATGGATCCACCTGATCCTGGGCATCCTCATGGTGGCGGCCGCCGCCGGGTTGTTCACCCGTTCGACCTGGGGCCAGATGTTGGCGATCGCGCTACTGGGTTTGTCGATCATCGCCAATTTCCTGTGGCTGCCGCACTATCCGTGGTGGTCGATCCTGGTCATCGCCCTCGACATCGTGGTGATCTGGGCGATCGCCACCTGGGATCCGCGCAGAATCTGACTTCTAACGCCGGCCGGACCGCGTCTCGGGGACTCGGTCCGGTCGCCGGGCGCTCACCTGCAGCCACCGCATCGGCGCGTCGAATTCCCCCACTCCGTATCGCTCGCGCAGCGCCTCGGCTGCGATCGCGGTCGCGGATTCGAGATCGAGCGAGGAGTGTCGTTCGATCTCGCCGCGCAGCGGGGTGCCCTGGCAGAGGGCGACCGCCGCGGTCTCGGCGGTCGTCCGGCTCGACCCGTCGATGTATTCACCGGTGATCTGTTCGAAGCCGGCCGCCGCGAGTTCGCCGCGAATCCGATCGATGTCGAAATATCCGTGGGGCGTGCGGCGAAAGAACTCGAGCGGCTCGTCCGGTGCCGCCGCGCACAGCGCCTCGGTGACGACCAGGGTCACGACATTGGTCTCGAGCCGGTCCCAGACGTTGAAGATGAACACGCCGCCGGGGCGCAACACTCGCAGGGTCTCGGCGTAGCCGCCGACCTTGTCCGGCAGGAACATCGCGCCGAACTGGCATGCCACCAGGTCGAACGAGCATTCGGCGAACGGCAGGTGCCGGGCGTCGGCGACCTGCCACCGCACTCGATCCGATGCCGTGCGGTTCGCCGCGGTCGTCAACATGGGTTCGTTCAGGTCGGTCGCCACGATGTCGCGACCGTCGAGCTGGGCGAGCGCTCTGGTCAGCACCCCGGTCCCGGCCGCGGTTTCGAGGATGTCGACCGCGTCCGTCGCGGCCACCGCCTGCGCGAGCAACCGGGCGGGTTCGGCGAAGATCATCGGAACCAGCAGCGTGTCGTAGATCTGCGGGATCGATCCGGTGAAGGACGTGTCCCCGCCTTCGGCCGGTGCGCCCGGCCCCGGATCACCACTCACGGCAGGTGATGCTACGCGCGCTCTGCGGCTGCCGGGCGAGATCGCCGCGGCGCCGGGCGGTTTCGCCGCGCGGCGATCAGATGGCGCGCGCGTACGCGAGGGCCTCGGGCGTCTGCTCGAAGATCTGCGTCTCGCCGCCCGCGGGCAGGGCGCCGAGCGCCGCGAGCCGACGGCGATGCTCGTCGCGCAGGCCCGACATCAGGACCGTGATGTTGCGGTGCTGCAGTTTCGCGATGGCGTCCTTGAGGACCAGTGCGCCGGTCGTGTCGAGGGCGGTGACATGCGCCATGCGAAGCACCACCACATGGACGTCGGCGACCTCGGTCAGCTCCAGCAGGAAGCGGTGCGCGGCGGCGAAGAACAGCGGCCCGTCGATGCGGTAGGCGACGATACGGTCGTGCAACAGGCGGTGTTCCTCGCTGAGGTGGTCGCTCTCGTCGAGCGGAACCTGTTGCAGCCGAGCTTCTTTCGCCACCGAACGCAGCGCCAGGACGATCGCGATCGCGACGCCGACACCGACCGCGGTCACCAGGTCCATGGCGACCGTGACCAGGAACGTCGCGGCCATGATGAGTGCGTCGCCGCGTGAGGCACGCGCGATGGCGGTCAGCGACGCGGTTTCCACCATGCGGACCGTCGTGGCCAGCAGCACCCCGGCCAGCGCCGCGACCGGGATATCGGCAACGAGCGGTGCGGCCAGATAGATGATCGCGGCCAGCACCACCGCGTGGGCCAGCGCGGCCAGCCGGGTGCGCGCGCCGGAGCGGACATTGACGGCGGTGCGGGCGATCGCACCGGTCGCCGGCACCCCGCCGAACAGCGGTGCGGCGATATTGGCCAAACCCTGTCCGAACAGTTCGCGGTCGGGATCGTGGCGGGTGCCGACGGCCATGGCGTCCGCGGCGGTTGCCGACAGCAGCGATTCGAGTGCACCCAGCGCGGCGACCGCTAGCGCCGGCGCCACCAGTGATCCGAGGCTGCCCCAGTCGAGGAAGTTCAGGGTGGGAGCACTGAGGCCCGACGGGAGGGCGCCGATGGCCGCGGTGGGGATGTCGAAGACCGCGACCACGACGGTCGCGCCGGCCACGGCCAGCAGCGCGAAGGGCAGCTTCGGCAGGAACCGCCCGCCGACGAGCATCACCGCGGCCACCGCGACGGCGATCACGACCGGCGCGAGATGGGGTTGCGAAATATATTGGCGCACAGCGTCATAGGCCGACTGCCAAACCTTGTCCCCGTGCGCGTGCGCGATGCCGAGAGCGTTGGGGAACTGCTGCAAGGCGATCACCACGGCGATGCCGGCGGTGAAGCCCTCGATCACCGGGGCCGGCATGTATCGCACCGCACGCCCGGCCCCGGCGACCGCGAGCGCCACCAGCACGATGCCGGCCATCAGGCCCACAGCCAGCACCCCGCCCCCGCCGTGCTGGTGGACGATCGGAACCAGCACGACGGTCATCGCGCCGGTCGGTCCCGACACCTGGAAACGGGAGCCGCCGAATATCGCGGCCACGATGCCCGCGACGACCGCGGTGGTCAGTCCGGCCGCGGCGCCGAGTCCGGAGCTGATGCCGAATCCCAGTGCCAGCGGCAACGCCACCAGGGCGACGATCAGGCCTGACAGCAGATCCGGGCCGGGGGTGCGGAGGGCCGGACGCCAATCCGACCAGCGGGGGAGCAGTGCTGCGATGTTCACAACCGGGCTGCCAGACGCAGTTTCAGCGCGGCGAGCTGTTCCCGCAACGCGTCGGGCAGGCGATTGCCGCCGATGGTGGCGAACCAGTGGTCGATGTCGGCCACTTCGGCCACCCACTCGTCGATGTCGACCGCGAGCGACGCTGCCGTCCGGGCGCGCTGCCGGTCGTCGAGGCCGGTGAGATCGAGGGCCTCGATCGCCGGCACGTAGCCGATCGGCGTCTCGACCGCCTCGGCGGTGCCGTCGAGACGCTCCAGAGCCCACTGCAGCACGCGCACGTTGTCGCCGAAGCCGGGCCACAGGAATTCGCCTTCCGGACCTCGTCGAAACCAGTTGACCTGGAAGATCTTCGGCAGTTTCGCCGGGTCGGCGGCGGCGCCGAGCCGGAGCCAGTGGGCGAAGTAGTCACCGACGTGATAGCCGAGGAACGGCAGCATCGCCATCGGATCGCGCCGTACGACGCCGACCGTCCCGGCCGCGGCGGCGGTGGTTTCCGACGACAGCACCGAGGCGGTGAACACCCCATGGGCCCAGTCGAAGGACTCGGCGACCAGCGGGACGGTGGTGGCGCGACGGCCGCCGAAGAAGATCGCCGAAATCGGCACGCCGGCCGGATCGTCCCATTCGGGAGCGACCGAGGGACACTGTCGAATCGGTGTGCAGTACCGCGAATTCGGATGCGCTGCAGGCGTTCCCGAGGCCGGCGTCCAGTTCTCGCCGTGCCAGTCGACGAGATGGGCGGGCGGTTCGGCGGTCAATCCCTCCCACCACACGTCCCCGTCGGCGGTGCGGGCGGTGTTGGTGAAGATCGAATTGCCCTTCGCGATGGTGGCGATCGCGTTGGGATTGGTCGTGGCGCCGGTGCCGGGGGCGACACCGAAGAATCCGGCCTCCGGATTGACCGCGTAGAGCCGGCCGTCGGCGCCGAAGCGCAGCCACGCGATATCGTCACCGACCGTCTCGGCGGTCCAGCCGTCGAGCGCGGGTTCGAGCATGGCCAGGTTCGTCTTGCCGCACGACGACGGGAACGCCGCGGCGACGTAGTGCGTCTTCCCTTGCGGAGAGGTGAGTTTCAGGATCAGCATGTGCTCGGCCAGCCACCCTTCGTCCCGGCCGAGTACCGAGGCGATGCGCAGTGCGAAACACTTCTTGCCCAGCAGCGCGTTGCCGCCGTAGCCGGATCCGTAGCTCCAGATCTCGCGACGCTCGGGAAAGTGCGAGATGTATTTGGTGGTATCGCACGGCCACGCCGCATCCGGCTCACCGACGCCCAGCGGTGCGCCGACCGAATGCAGGCATTTGACGAATTCCGTTCCGGTCGTGAGCTTTTCCCAGACGGCGTCGCCGGACCGCGTCATGATCTGCATCGACACCGCGACATATTCCGAATCGGTGATCTGCACACCGAATTTCGGGTCCTGCGCATCCAGCGGCCCCATGCAGAACGCGATGACATACATCGTCCGGCCGGCCATCGCGCCGCGATAGTGCTCGGTCATCACCGTGCGCATATCCACCGGGTCGACCCAGTTGTTGGTCGGACCGGCGTCGGTCTCGCGCTCGGAGCAGATGAACGTGCGATCCTCCACCCGCGCCACGTCGTCGGGATCGGAGACACACCAGAACGAGTTCGGCTTACCGGTCAGTGGAACGAACGTTCCCTTGTCGACCAATCGTGCGGTCAGCCGATCCCACTCCGCCCGGGAGCCGTCGCACAGGACGATGTGCTCGGGGGCCGTCAGCTCGGCGACCTCGGCGATCCACGCCAGAACGCTCTCGTGGGCCACCGGAACCTCGTCGAGCTGTGCGATGACACGTGAACTGTCGGACACGAGACCTGCCTCCTTGATAAAGCTGCAATGTAGTTAGTTTAGAAAACCTGCAAACAGCGGTTGCATTCGGGCCCCTCGCTCCGCTGGTTCCGGCGCCCTATGCCCGGATCGTCAGGCGAGCTCTTCCAGCGCCTCCGCTTGGCCCGCGACCACGCCGGTCAAGATCGCCCGCGCCACCGCCAGCAATTCGGCGACCTGCGGGGAGGTGAGCTCGTAGGTCACCGACAGTCCCTCCCGCCGGGCCACGACCAGCCCGGCTCGACGCAGAATCGCGAGCTGCTGGGACAGATTCGCCGGCTCGATGCCGATCTCGGCCAGCATCTCGGAGACCGCCTGTTCGCGCTCGCTGAGCAGTTCGAGCACGCGAATCCGGATCGGATGCCCCAGCGTTTTGAAGAACTCCGCTTTCATCTGATAGAGGGGTCTGCTCAGTCCGGGCACGCGATCACTCCTTTTGGTACGCGGCCCCACGGCCTGCCCCGTCGCTCTTGATTGCAGAGTTTAGCAAACAGGAAAAGTGCCGAGCTGTTCGCCACCCCCGATCAGTCGGCCAGCCGCCACGGCGGATTGCGCCTGTTGCCGGCGGCGTGGAACAGGCACAGCCGGTGGCCGTCGGGATCACGTAACCGGGCTTCGCGCCACAGCCAAGGCATATCGGCGGGGGACTGCTCGAATGCGATGCCGGCATCGGACAGGCGCCGATACTCGCCGTCGAGGTCGTCGGTCTCGAAATAGACGGTGACTTCCTCACCGCCCGGTACGGCGTCGACGCGGTCGACCGAGAAGGTGCTCTCACCCGCGGGGCATTCGAATCGCAGATAGTGCTCGGTCTTGACGATCAGGCGCAGACCGAGCAGCAGATAGAAGTGCTCGGCTCGATCGAGGTCCGTGCTGCCGACGGTGACCTGGTTCAGACGCATACCGTCCAGTGTCACCATCGCGGCGCCGGATCGGCTAGCCACGCTCGGGTGGGAGCGCGGCGGTGAGGGGGTGGGCGAGGCGAAACCTCTCAAATCCACCTCGGGCCTCCGCGGGGAGAACCGCGGTGGCGGTCGGTGAATACCGGTAGCGGAGCATGGGGCGAAACGATCTGTCATGCAAACTTTTCCGGCCAGGCGCGAAAGTGGTTGTTCCTCTGCGGTTCTGGCTGCCGCCGGCGCGGACGCTCGGTGACGGGTGATCGAATGTCCGACTTCCGTCTATTCGTTTCCGTGGAGGTCGCCTCACGCCTGCGGAGGCGGACATGGTGTGGCTGGAGGCCGAGCGCGTCGCTTCGGCATTGGAACGCGGCTGCTGGTGGCTGCCGCGCTGGCAGGGCTGGACACCGGAGCCTCGGTAGTGGTGGCGCGCCGAATGTGTTCAGGAACAAAAGAATTCGATGGACAGAAGGGTGCACCCGATGGCTGTGCTCAGGAGGGCCAGCGACAGCGGCAGAAACCAGAGGAGATGAGTGCCGGGCTTGCCCTCGATACGGAACCGCTCCGGTGTGTCCGGGAGATACCTGACCCGGACGACCTCACCCGGCGTCCACGTCCGGCCCTGCCACTGGCCACGCTGCGAGACGGCGACGAACCGGTCCTCGTAGCGGCCGGCTATCGTGCGCGCTCGCGCGACGATCGCCGACTCCCGCATTTCCCGGCCGTCGGCGGTGCGGAAGGCGACCACCGGAGACGAATACTCCACGATCGTTTCGGTGCCATCGCTGTCGGGAACCGTCCGGTGACTGCGCTCGAGGTCGACGATCCGCCCCGCTACCACGACCCCGTCCCGAGCGAAGCGGAGACCGAACCTAGCCGCCTTGGCGCTCAGAGGCAGACCACCCACCCCGCCCCAGAGAAAGACCATGGCGACGAACCAGTAGCCCATCGCAGACCCTCGCGACGCTTGTGGAACGAGCTTCCAGACTGCCACACGGCGACTTCGGAAGAGCGGCACATCGATTCGGCTCGTCATCGTGCCGGCGCATCGGCGAAAATTGACCCTGCCGCCGCCGACTTGTGGCCGCCGTCCGCCTCGGCTGGCGCCGGCCAGACGAGCCGCATCAGGGACCGCGCTCCGCCTGCGCCCCCGGGCGGGATTGCCCACAAGCAGCCGATTTGCTCCAACAAGGGGGTAGTGAGGTAATCTCTTCGAGCACCCGCAAGCGGGAGCAACGGGCTGTGGCGCAGCTTGGTAGCGCACTTGACTGGGGGTCAAGTGGTCGCAGGTTCAAATCCTGTCAGCCCGACAGACGAAAACCCCTCCTGACCTGGTCGGGAGGGGTTTTGTCATTCGCTGACGACATGAAGCTGGGGACCATTTGGGGACCGTAGGTGCCGTGACAGCATGTTTCCGTCCTCGGTCAGCGCCGCCATATCCGGATGCAGATACCGCTGCGTGATGCGCGGGTCAGTGTGGCCGGCTATCCGTTGGAGCCGATGCAGCGGCACCCCGGCGTCCGCCATCCAGGTCAGCCCCGTATGCCGGAGATCGTGACGCCGAAGGTGGTCGTATCCCAGCTTCGTGACTACTGCGTCCCAATGCGTTGCCCGGCGAAGAACGCCAGTGCTGATTCGTCCGCCGCGGGGCCCCACGAACAGCCGCGCGTCAGGTTGATCCCGGCGGCCTTCCAGTCGCCTGGCGACGATCGGGCGTAACTCCTCGATGATCGGAATACGTCGAGCCCGCTTGCCCTTCGTGCCTTTATCAGCCATCCCGCCAGGGCCCGGGGTGGTCTGCCGGCGCAAGGTCCACACCCACCGATCCGCATCGATATCACCGACCCGGCAGCCGGACGCCTCACCGATCCGGGTAGCTGTGCACGCCATGAACGTCACGACATCACCCCAGCCCCGATACTTGTCCGCCGATGCCGCGACCAGCGCATCCGCCAACGTCGTGAGGGCACGCCAATCAGGCAACGCCAGTGCTCGCGGGTCTTCCAGCTCGTCTTCGTAGCGCGCGAATTGCTTCTGCCAGCCGACGACCGCCACGGGATTCTTGTCGATCAACTCGTCACGCACGGCCTGTTCCATGACCCGCACGAACGCGGCCAACGAGTTCTTGACCGTCGATTTCCCGCACCCATCCGCGATCCAGGCAGACACGGCACGGTCCGCAATACCCGCCGTGATCATCGTGACGGGCAGATGACCGACGCTCGGAACGACACGTTTACGCCAGCCCGCGAGATACGGATCGAGCGTCTTCGGCTCGACACCACGCATCGCAAAGTCCATGTTCGCTTCGCCGTAGTCCGCCAGCTTGGCCGTCGCGGTCTTCGGATCGACACCTCGGGACGCGGCGCGTTTGATCTTGTCGAGCCATTCTTGCGCCTCATCCTCAGTGTCGAACGACTCGGACTTGGACGGCCGTGCTCCGGTCGCTGGGTCGGTCCAACGAACGCGGGCCCGAAACGGCTTGGCCCGATCCCGCTTTTCGATGTCACCCCGAACGGGGACACCGAGCGGCACAACCTGTTTGCCGGCCATCACGCCGCCATCGGATCAACACGTTTGCGCCGCAGGTACTCGGCCACGTCATCCGAGTGATACCGGATCACACGGTCCGAGACCTGAACGAAGGGCGGCCCCTGCGGAGGACGAGCCGCACGCCACCGCCGCAAGCTCGATGGGTCGATCTTGAGCATTGCCGCAACCTCTTCCGTTGTGTACCAACGATTCTCGATCACTTCGACCTCCGTTGTCACGCCGCGTTCTTCGTTGCCGAACCTTGTTCGCCTGGTGGACTGGCTGCCAGGCGTGCGTTTTCGTATTGGGCGCGCCATTTGATCCGCTGAGCGATCGAGGCCATGATCAGGTGCTCTCGCGGTGGCACGTTCTTGTCTCCCGGTTCGACCGGTTTCACGATCAGCCGGGACGGGTCCGGGCGTTGGATGCCGACCTGGGCGAGGATTTGCCGAACGAACTCGGCGCGGTCGGCCTTGTGGTCCGGGAGGGTCTTGCCGGTCCAGCGACGCGAGACCAGCACGCGGCGTCCGCGCAGGCCGAGGGTTTCGCGGCGGTGGGCTTTGCCCTTGCAGCGGCCGGGCTGGGTCTTGTCGCTGGCGCCCTTGGGAGCGATGCCGTAGCGCAGCCAGATCGGGCAGTTGGGCGAGCACGGCACTTTCTGGAGTTCGGCGTGGAGCCGCTCGTAATGCTGTGCCGCCCGGTCGGTCTGGGGTTCGATGACCTCAGCGATGGACTTGGTCAGGTATTTGGTCAGGTAGCCGACGTGGCGGGAGGCTTCCTCGGTGCCTCCGAGCACACCTTGGACGTCGACCTGGCGGCCGAACTTCACCACGTGGGCGGGTTCGAGGTCGTCCACCAAGTCGAGCATGTCCATTGCCTCGTCCCATAGCGGCAGCGGTTCGGCGGTGTCGGGGTCGACGAATCGGCCGGCGGAGTAGTCCCAGACCGGCATGTGCCCATCGGTGTACTGCTCGTTTTCCGGGTCGAAGTGCGGCCACCACACCTGGTGGTAGGTCGCGGCCACGATTTGCCGAATAAGCTCCCGAGGGTCGGTTCCGCGGATCGCCATGTGAATGTGCGGGGCACCACGGCGCTGGGGTTCCACGGTGGCGAAGTACTGGATATCGCGACCGGTCGCACGCCGGTAGTTCTGAACGAACCGATCGAACAGCGCGGGCCAGAACACGATGTCACGGGCAGCACGGCGGTAGTCATAGGTGTCCGGGTCGACGGGAGAGCCGTCACCGCAGGGTTCGCCCTTGCTGTTGACCGCACCGTCACCGTTCATGCGCCCGTAGCTGTCGCAGGTGAGGGTGAGAAAGATCGAGGGCCGGTACTTGCCCGCGTACTGACGTCCGATCGTGGACTTATCCACCTTCTTGCGAGGCAGGTCCGGGACGTCCTGGCGGCGGCGGGTCGACCGTTTGCGCTCCGATTTCGGCGCAGGATCCAGCGCCGGAAGACGCCCGCGCACACCGGTCTCCCGCAACTCCGCATCCAGATCCGCCACCACTTCCCGGATGCCGGCCATCTCGTCGTGATCATCGCGAGCCTTCGCATCCTGGTACAGGTCCATCAAGCTCGCGCGAGCCTCGACCAGTGCACGTTGTTGCTCGGTGGGGTCGCGTTTGTCGTCCACCGGTTCGGTTTCGATATGCCAGCCTTCGTGAGCCTGCTGCATCCGCAGAGCGCGAGCCCGAGCCGCGCACGAGGGGCACACGCTTTCGAGTGTCGATTTGCAGGGTGCGCCAACGTATTTCGATTCGCCGGTGTCGGGGTCGAACGAGTACATCGGGATCGGTCGGCGGCACTCCCCGTGTTTGTCAGCCGCCGCCTGAGCGATGTCGTACATGCTCGGCATGGCACGCCGATCGGCCGCGGTTTCCCGGACCGGCGCGGGGGAGGCCGTTCCGGTGTCAGGCTGTTGGTCTGTCATGGTCGGGCCTCCCTCGCTGTCGGTGGTGGTTGTCACGCGGCTTTGTTGTCTTCCTGGCGGGGCGGTCCTCCCAGTCCGCCGGGGATGTGCGGGAAATGCACCGGAATCGGCTCAGCGAGCGAATCAGCGTGCCGGAACACCAGTTCCACCCGAGCCGGGCCGACGATGCTGGCGCGGCATTCCTGTGCGCCGAATGCGTGTGCCAGGTGGGCGGTGCGGTTGGTCCAGTCCTCAGGGCATTGGCCCGACAGCATCCGCACCTGCACCCGGTCGGTCGAATCCCCGATCTGGATGTCCAGGAGCCGGGGCACCTTCACGGCCTGCTGTTCGCGGCGTGTCAGGTTGCAGTCGTTGAGGCGCTTGCCCCACTGGCGCCGGTATCGGAACCAGGCCAGGAACCGTGATCGGGCGCGGTGAGTGATCCAGCGGGAGAACGATTCCGGATACCGGACCCGCCACAGTCCCAGAGCAGCAGTCGAGGCGATGCCGAGGCCGAGGGCGGGTGCCCAGCCGTAGAGCCAGAAAAGGCCGGCGGTGGCTGCGATCGGCAGGGAGACCATCGGGAACAGCAGCGCCCACCAGGCCGCGGTGAACACCGCCACGATCCCCCAGCCGAGCAGATGCATGATCGCGGTCAGGATCTCGTCCACCGGGTCGCGGTGGGTCGTTGTCGTGGTGGTTGTGGTGCTCACCGCTTCACCTCGGATTCCTCGAACAACCCCGATTGGGCGCGGCGCTCTCCGCCCAGGAGGTCTTTGGCATTGCGGCGCTTGGAGTTGCGAACCTGATCCGCTGCCGCCTGGACGATCGGGTTCACCTGTACCGCTTCGGGTTTCGTGTTCATGCGGCCCAGTCCCCGCCGTCGGGGTCATAGCCGTGGCCGAACACCTCTCCGGTTTCGGCGAGGATGTTCACCGCGATGCCGATCGGGTCGAGTCCGCGTGCTTCGAGCTGGCAGCGGCGACGCGCGTGCAGGTCGATCACGTCGGCGTATTCGCTTGTCCGCTTGCTCATTTCAGGTTCTCCTGTTCGTCATCGGGTGCACCGCAGCGGTCGCAGCGGCGAAGATCGTTCGCAGAGGGGAAGCGATGGCCACGCAGGTCGCACTCGGCGGTGATCGCGCAGCCGTCGCAGGTGATCCGGTCACCGTCGTAGAGCCAGCCATTTCGGCCACCGGCGAGGTAGTAGGCGGCCTGGTGGGTGGAGGTGAAGCAGACTGCATCCCCGGCAGCGTCGGTGTAGAGGTCGCCGCAGGAATCGCAGTAGATGACCACGTGGTTTTCGGTGACGAGTCCGCGTTTCATGCCGCCACCGGACCTGTGTAGCCGTCGCCAGGGATGTCGTCGTCGCCCAGGTCGTCGGGGTCGAAGTCGTTGTAGTCGGCGGTCGGCGCGAAATCGGTTGCGGGGGAATACATGTCCACGATCGCGTCGGCTTGCTCGTCGGAGATCCAGAACGCACGCACCCGCACGAACTCCGTGGTGCCGTCTTCGCCGACGTAGCCGACACCGGGCGTGGTTTCGGGGATCTTGTCGCACAACGCACCCCGATCCCTGGCGCCCTGCCCGTGCACCATCGCGGTCTGTGTCGGTTCGTCCAGGCGCAGGCCGATACGGACCGGGAACAGTTGCCGGTTGGGCATCGTCTCCTTGGACGGGTCCTGCAGGGCCGCGATCACCGAGACACCGGCCGCGCGGCCCTTGGACTGCAACATGCCGGTCAGACGCCGGAATTCGTTCTGCTCGTCGCGGTCGGCATACGACGACAACGACGCCGCCTCATCGATGATGATCACGATCAGCGGCTCATCCGGCGACGGGACCAGCTTGCGCACTCCGGCAGCGCGCATGCGGGCCAGGCGTTCGTCCATCTCGGTCACGGCCTCGCGCAGCATGGCGAGGATGGTGGAGGCGTCGACGGCGAAGCGGACGAACAAGCGGTTTTCACCGCGCCCGAACTCCACACCGCCTTTCGGGTCGGCCATCCACACATCCACGAACCCGGCTTTGATCGCCGGGCCGAGACCGGCCAAGATCGACCACAGCACCGAGCCCTTACCCGACCCGGTAGCACCAGCAAGAAGGATGTGCGAGTACAGGATTCGCAGCAACCACGGCGTACCGTCTTCCCGCACACCCACCGGAACCGCTTCCAGATCGACACCGGCAACAACCGTGTCGGTGGTGACCGAATCGGCCAAGGTGTCGTGCACCCGCAGTTCCAGCCGCACCCAGCCCGGAGCAGGCGAAGACACAGTGACCTGCTCGACACCGACGTGGTCAGCGATGCGGGAGCGGGTGTCGTCATTGCTCCAGTCGGACAGGGTTTGCCCGCCCCGCATCAGCACGTCGACCGTCAGGCCGTGACGGGAGTAGTCCCACCACTCCACGCGCGGGAACCCGGTCTCGGGTGAGCCGAGCTTGAGCAGGGCGAACATCAGCTGGGCGTGGGCGGTCGAAGCGAACGACAGCACCGCAGGACGCAGAACTTCCGGCGCTTCGGCCAGGTCGTGTTCCAGGCCCGCAGCGGTGGTGGTGGCGGGACGGCGGCCCCACGGCAGGATGTGTGCCGCGAAGATCAGCGCGCCCGCTGCCGACGCCGCGTACGGCACCATGTCGACAACAGTCATGATCAGCTCCCGATCGGGACAGAGACCGGCAGCAACGGAGGCTGCACAGGTCGAGAAACAGGAATCGATTGCGCCACAGGAATCACAGGCGCAGCAGGCACCACCGGACGAGCCGGTTCGGGGGCCGCAGGCTCCTCGGACTCCTCCACAGCGGTCCGCGCGTCCTCCTCGGCCTCAGCCATCGCCGGAGCAGGGGCCGGGGCCGGGGCCGGATCGCTTTGTGCGGCACGGAACAGCACCGCCAATCCGTGGGTGTCCACGAGCAGCGATATCGGGGCGATGGCCGCCACGATCGCGCACAGCCACGCCGGAAGCTCTTTGCCAGCAGCTACGGCGTGGATGCTGTTGCCCGCCACCGACACCAGCGCCCCGACCACCAGAACCCAGGTGAAGAACTTCCGTTCCGCCGACTTGGCCAGAACCAAAGCGCCGGCAGTGGCCTGAACGATCGTGCCGTCGATGATCAGCGGGAACAGCCACGCATCCGACGCCGGAATATGCGCCAGCTTGGCCAGATCCCGCAGCGTGGCGAACGACAAGCGGAAGGCGGCGGCGCCGACGCCCACGATCACCAGGACCGCGAACACCCGCGCCGCACGCATTCCCCGCTCAGGCGTGAACATCAGGCAGCCTTCTCCGCTGCCAGACGCTCCGCCACGTCGTGCATCATCAGAATCTGCGGCAGCTGCTCAGCCAGGGTGCGAGCATCCTCGATCGACAGGTACAACCGCGCATATCCGATGGCCTCGTGGTTCATCTCCACGCTCACCGAGGCCCGGAGCGGCCCCGATGCGGTTTCGCGCGCCGGGCAGTATTCGGCTTCGATGCCATCGAACTTGCTGATGTGTGCGCTGATGAACGACATGGCGGTCACGCAGCCTTCGCGTCGCCGCGTGCCGGACGAGCGGCACCCGGATCGGCCGCGGGAACCTTGGCGCCGGAGTTGTCGCCCGCGATGCCCGTGGCGCGCACGGTCCAGCCGAGGGTCTTGAACTCGCCCTGACCGGTGACCTTCGGCTGAAGGGTGACGTTCTCGAGCACGATCGAGCGCATCCCGGGCAGCACCTCGGGCGTCGAGGGCACCGGGGCCACGTCCGCCAGGAAGATCACCTGAATGCTGGACTTCTTCGGGTTCGTCTCGGCCGGGTTGGTCGCGGTGGCCTTCCACTGCCGCAGACCGGTCACGGGGTCGACCTTCTGACGAGCCGGAGCGTTGCGGTTCTGGTTGTACTCGGTGTCCGGCTCGACCTCGCCGACCAGGACGAGCCCCTTCTCGAACGCTTCGTTGAACGCGACGTTGAAACGCAGATCCTTGAGTGCCATGGGGATGTTCCTCCGTTGTGTGCTGGAATCCGTTGACACCCATTACTTTCCGGATTTCGCAGTGACGTCAGCACCACATACGTGGACATCTTGAGACGTCTCGAGTACAGTCAAGACGTCCCTACTCGTCCCTAAGGGGTTGGCATGGCGAACGAAAGATTGCGAGAGGCCCTGCTCCGCAACGGGCTCAACACCGGCCACGTGGCCGATGCAACGGGTGTGGATCAGAAGACCGTCGAGCGTTGGATCACGAAGGGGCGCGTCCCCTACCCGCGTCATCGCCACACCGTCGCCGCCCTGGTCAAAGAATCCGAGACCTACCTGTGGCCTGATGCGATCAGCCAGGACAGACAGTCCGAGATTGCGCAGTCCGAAGTCGTTGCCGTCTACCCGCACCGGAACTCAGTCCCGAGTGATCTGTGGAGCCGACTCCTCGCCAACGCCAATGAGCGCATCGAGGTGCTGGTGCTGGCAGGTCTCTTCCTTGCCGAGGAACCGTCGTTCACTCGGACCATCAAGCAAAAGGCCGCTCAAGGGACGTCGATCCGTCTCCTATTCGGAAATCCGACAGCGGCAGAAGCCAAGAAGCGAAGCTCCGAGGAGCGTTTGGCGGAGGGCACCGTATCCGCACGAATCCAGAACGCATTAGCCTTGATTGCGCCTTTGGCGGATATCGACGGGGTAGACCTCCGCTATCACGAGACCACGCTGTACAACTCGGTGTTCCGTTTCGATGACCAGATGATCGTCAACATGCACGTCTACGGCCAACCCGGGGCGTATGCGCCGGCTATGCATCTCCGGAAATTGGCCGGCGGGGACCTGTTCGAGACCTACACGACAAGTTTCGAGCACGTCTGGGCGACATCGACCGTGCCGAATCTCCAGGTTGGTGCCGCATGAGAACCGACTATCTCGATGACCCGAAGGCCCCCGCCGCGAACAGCCTCAAAGTCGCTGTGAGCGCCGTAGTTCGGGACGACGATGGCCGAATCCTCCTGATCCGCCGGACCGACAACGACCGGTACTCGATCCCAGGAGGCGGGATGGAGCTCGGCGAAACCGTTGCCGATGCCGTGGTCCGCGAAGTCGAGGAGGAGACCGGAGTACTAGTCCGCGCAACAACGCTCGTCGGTGTCTTCTCAAACCCGAAACATGTCATCGCCTACGACGATGGCGAAGTGCGGCAAGAGTTTTCGATCTGCTTCGCCGCGGAACCGATCGGCGGTGAACTCCGCTCAAGCTCTGAATCCAAAGAGGTGCTGTGGGTCGATCCCGCCGGCCTCGCCGATCTCGACATTCATCCGTCGGTCAGAGAGCGGATCAGGAAGGGGCTTGATCCCGCTTCCGGTCCCTACTTCACATGAGACCGCAAACGCCCCTCTGTCCGCGTCACAGCCTCCCGTAGATCCGGAGTCGCCTCCCGGATTGAACGGCTGACGACATGATCCGGCCCGTACCGCCGGTATACGTCCGCCACGCGTTCATCGAACGTTGTATCGTCGCCTGCCGCCGTGGTGGTCATATCCGCCCACCACAACGCATCCCGCAGCGAGGTCTGCTCGTCTTCCCACTCCAGCGGCACGCCACGATTTCGTGCTTCTACGCAGGCACAGGAGTGGTTGGCCACCAGAGCGCACAAACGATCCGAGGCGCCTATCTGAGCGAGATAGGTCGCACCATCGACGGGATGGAATCCGGTCCGCACCAACTCCGGTGCATACCCGATGTCATGGAGCCACGCCGAGGCCACCAGCATCGCCGCGTCGTCAACGAACCCTGTCGCCAGAGCCGCCCGTCGAGCGACGCCGGCAACATGACGCCACCGACGCGGCAACCCGTGCAGCTGCTCCTGGGCCAGCTCCGCCGCCCAGCCAGCGAGATCGTTCCCCGTCACGACTCCACGGTAACGACCTGCACCGACTGACTGCGTGGGTCGTTGCCGAATTTGGCTATAGAGGATCAAGGGCGGCGCTTCGCGCCGCCGAGCGGCGCCGCCACGCGGCGCCGCGCAACCGCCCGCCTCCGCAAGCTGCGGCAAGCGGGCGCGTCGGGCGCGTCGGCGCCGCTCTGGCGACGTGGTAGAACGCCACCCGTTCCTATCTGGCCACTTCACGCAACGATGTGGCAGTGCTGGGCGCGACGTCTGCCGTACCCGGCCGGGCCTCCCGCAGCCGAGGACCGAATCGGCCGGCCACCAGCTCAGTCGACCGGCTGTGGTCGCCCTCGGTAGCCGGATTCCGAGGAAGCTCACCAGGATCTCGGTGCCGGGGTCGACGCAGTTCGGTTCCACACCAGCAGGTTCCGGCGCTCACCGATCCTTCCCCATTGCTATGGACGATCTGCCGAAGGCATACCACCGGCGCAGGGCACTCCAAAGGGCGCATTCGCGTCAGCTTCGCTGATGGGCATTCGCCCACCCTTTTCCGCACCCCACACCGGTGGTCTGGACAAGCCCAGATCGACCACAGCAACGAGGAAGGACCTCCCGATGACCACCACCACTTACGTCTGCGGAATCCGCGGTTGCGACGCCCCCGCCACCGAGATCCACCCGATGCCCCGATTCGGACGCACCATCTACCGCTGCCACCCGCACCACGTGCAGGACCTCGCCAGCCAGGCAGCCGCCGACAGCTACGACCCCGCAGCCGCCTACGAGTGACCCCGAGGGGGCTCCGGCCCCTTCCCACCGCTTCGGCCACCGGCAGCGCCGCCGGTGAGTGAGTCGCCAACGACGTCGACTCCGGCCGATCACCCCGATGCTGGTCACATCGGGACACCGGTGACCCGGTGCGGACGACGGTCCTTCCGTCCGCATCGGGTTTCCGCCAGCAGATACGTTGGTTCGCTGCCGAATTCGCCTTATGTCTATAGATAGAGAGGTGTCGCCGAGGTGGAAGAGGTGCCGGGCGGCAGGTACCACCTTCCTCACGCCGAATGGTCTCGCTCCAGCCGAACGAGTCAAGGACCACCTGACGGTGTCCGCTACGCGGTGCCTGCGGCATCCTTGACACGCTCAGCTTCCGCTGAGGGCGGCATGTATGAGGAAGGTGAGCTAGCAGTCAGGATGGCAGGAACCCCCCATATGACGCCGTCGCGTTACAGCCTGTAGGTAGACAGCGATATCTTCTGGCCCCTCCCCTCTAAAGGAAGTTTCACGCCGATGCCATCTGATCCGTCCAAGCTTCATGATGCGATCCGTCACGTCCTCGCCGATGACGAACATGGGATACCGAAGTGGGCCACGGAGATGGACATCGGTAACAACCTCGATACTCAATCGGTAGAAGAGCTCGAAGAGCGACTTGCCGAAGTGGAAAATGTCCTCGCCATGGAAGTCGACAAGTTCGGCTTCAGCGAGAAGCAGGTCCGAAATCTGTTGACGTTCATGCGAGCTCGCCGCACGCTCATCTTGAATCGGATAGCGGTGGTTTCTCAGCAGCAGCGCATGAAGGAACTCGAGGAAACCGTCCGCGAAAAGGTCAACGACCCTGCCACGCAGAACATGATCGCCGACATGGTGTCTGAGAGCGCCCGACAACTTGAGCGCGATACCCGACGAGTTCGGGAGTCTGAGGAATCAGTCAGATGGCAGAAGCTGGAACAGCGAGAACGCATATGGAACATGCGGAAGTCTTTGCTTGAGCGTGAGCCGGTTGCCGTACTAATCGGTGGGCTCCTACTGCTGGGCATCGCCATAGTGCTGGTTGTAGCAATGTTCACCCACACGACCGTGCCGGAGATAGTTTCAAGCGCGTTCTTGCTGGTCCTGGGCTACTTCTTCGGCCAGAGTAATAGCCGGTCGGGCGAGAGCCGCGGGAAGAGCGACTGAGCACCCTAGCCTTCGACCCAGAGCGCGATGGTTGTCTGAACTCGGGGACCATCTGGGGACCACACGCCATGCGCACCCTTGCACAACGCCTGCATATGGTCGCGCACCGCCATCCCGCTTTTCGCGCATGACGTGCGCAAACAGCCGATCCCGATTCCTGGGGGTCAAGTGGTCGCAGGTTCAAATCCTGTCAGCCCGACATAAGAGAATCCCCTCCGACCAGGGTCGGAGGGGATTTTTTGTTGATCGGGAGACGCTCGGGATTCGATCCGAACTCACAGAAATCTCACGCTTTCGGTCCTACGCCGCGGGCCCACTGCTCGAGGACCGCCCGGTTGTCGGGTGAGGTCTCGGGGACGTCGATGTAGTGGGCCTTGGCCACTGCCTCGGTAGGTGTTGCCGAGCTGTCGCGCGGCCCGTTCGGGGTCGCCGTAGGCGTTGTCGATGACCGTGGCGACCACTCGGCGGAAGGTCCGTGGTGTCACCCAGGCGTAGTTGTCCCCGCGCGCGGCCCGCCGCACTCGCCCGAAGTTGTTCGGATTGCGCAGTGAGCCGTTGCGAGCTGGAAACAGCACACCGTGCGGGTTGGGCTGGCCGGTCACCTCGAGGTCCTTCATCGCCTCGCGGCACGCCTGCACCGAATGCTCCGGTAGCAATATCCTGCGCCAGCCGTGCACAGCGAAAGTACCTCTCCCGCAATCCGAGTTACCGTCCAGGTGTGGAAACAAGATCGTCAACACCCCAAGATCAGGGCATCGGCCACTTCGCCAACCAATCAAGCAGCCTGACGTATCCCGGTCTGGGTCAATCACGAAATGTGAACCGGAACCACCATTCAACCGAAGTTGACACATCGCGATCGCGGCGGACGCTGCTGGCTCAACGCGGCTTCTTTACCAAATGATCGCGTATTCCGACAAGGTGGAGACGCCGCCGCTGCACCCGCAGATCGGATTTTTCGGTCATGCAGCGACCTTGCGTGGTTTCGACGAAGCCGCCCAGTGGTTGGCCGATCGACTCGCCGGGCAGAGCCGTCCGCGCGGGTGCAGCAGCTAGTTCTAGCTGCTGCGGCCCGCGAGTTCGCGCCGACCGCGTGACGTGGTCGATGTTGCCGATTCCGTCGGGTGAAGCAGTCGGCAACTACGTCGACGCCGGCTGAACCCCTAACCTTCCACGCCAGGGTATGGTCAGCGCCGCTTCCTGAGCCCTGTTCGCGCGCGAGCCGGCGCCGCGTTTGCGTGGGTAGTAACTGGCGGGTCTCTATCTTCCGCCGATCCGATCCGCGGTGGAAACCTGGACTTCGCCGCGGATCGTGCCGCCGCGTCGCTCCGTCATCGCCCGCTCTTCGTCAATGGGGCTCACGTGCACTGCGTCTCCCACCGTCCGTGGCGGGGCGGCGTTCGCCCTCGAGGTCGTGAAGCAAGTTCTCGATGAGCTCGGTTACGTCACGGTGGCCGAGATGTACGTCGAAGGCTTCCTCCATTCGCAGAAATCTCGAGATGCTGGACATCAAAAGGATTATCGCGCCGGGAGTATAGGTATCGGACTCGAAGCGATACTCGGTCAGGATTTTCGATACCGAATCGAGTTGTAGCTTCCGAAATCGCTTGGAGGACTCCGAGATTTCGGCGCGAATCGCTTTGCGATGATTGGCCAGGGCGATGAACTCCATGGTCAGCGCGGTCTGGGACTGATCGTGAATCGCCTCCCAGAGTGCCCACAGCGGCTGCGGCGAATTCAGGGCGTCGATCTGGCGCTGGTAACTGCGGTCGGCGCCGCGCCGGAAGAGTTCGACGAACAGATTGTCCATATTGCCGAAGTAGTAGTAGACCAATGCCGAGTTGGCGCCGGCGCGGGCCGCCAGCCGACGGATACTCACCCCGGCGTATCCGTCCTCGAGCATGAGTTGCTCTGCGGCGTCGAGCAACGCCGCTCGCGTCGGGGAGTTCTCTGGGTCCGCGTGGCGGCCCGGCTTCATCTGATGGCCTCCTCTGAACCCCATGTGGGCCGCGATTGTGCCGCGGTGGTCGACCGTCGGTGTGATCAGTGTACGGCGACCGCGATCCGCTGATGACCCGCCGTCGGTGAAAGTTCCTGCGACGTATGGCTGTTGACAGGCGGGACGTCGTGTCGTATACCTTAATCGACCGATTAATTAATCGATCGATTAACATCACCGGGTTTGCCCCGGAGAGTCGGGACCTGACCGACGGACGAACCGTCGCGGGTAGAGGAGCGCGCAGAATGACAAGCACCCCGACGTCCGGCCGAAGCCGACCGGAAGCCCGACCGCGTGGGACCGGACGTGTCGCAGTCGTGACCGGCGGGGCCTCCGGGATGGGGCTGGATATCTGCCGCGCCTTCGCCGTCGAGGGCTACCGAACGGCGATTCTCGACATCGATGGCGCCGCGGCCGCGCGCACGGCCGAGGAGTTACGCTCCGCCGGCGGTGACGTGATCGCGGGTGAGGTCGACGTGACCGATCGCGTCGCGGTCGAGAAGGCGTTGAGCGCGGTGCGAGCGCAATTCGGCCCGGTCGAAATCCTGGTCACCAGTGCCGGTGCGGTGGGCTTCGCGCCGTTCACCGAGATCTCGGAGCAGGAGTGGCACCGGGTACTGGGAGTGAACCTCACCGGGACCTTCCACTGCGTACAGGCTGCGATCACGGATATGGTCACCGGCGGATGGGGGCGCATCGTGACAATCTCGTCATCCAGTGCGCAACGTGGCTCGCCGGGCATGGTCCACTACACCGCGTCCAAGGGCGCCGTCGTCGCGATGACGAAGGCCCTGGCGCGCGAGTACGCGGCTCGCGGCATCACCGTCAACACCATTCCGCCTTCGGGAATCGATACCCCGATGTCACGGCAGTCGCAGGCAGCCGGACATCTGCCCGACAACGCGACCATGGCCAAGGCCATCCCGGTCGGACATCTCGGCACCGGCGACGATATCGCCGCGGCGTGCCTGTTCTTGTGTTCCGAGCAGGCCGGGTACATCACCGGGCAAGTGCTGGGCGTGAACGGCGGGTCCGTCATATGACCACCACCTCGCCACCGCGGCTGGCACCGCTGCCGGCCGACCAGTGGGACGAGCGGGCCCGGAGCATGCTGCGCGGTCACGTACGGCTGGCCGACCGCTATCTGTCCGGCCGGCCCGACGCGCCGCCGATGCCGAACGTGCTCGGAATCCTGGGCCACCACACCGAATTGGCCGCCGCCTGGCTCGCCTACAACGGAGTGCTGCTCGAACAGTCCGCACTCGACGCGCGCTGGCGCGAACTGCTGATACTCCGGATCGCGCGGCGCACGGACTCGGCCTACGAATGGGCCCAGCACGTGCGGATCGGGGCCGGGTGCGGGATCGGCACGGACCACGTCGCGGCCGTCGCCGACGGTCCGGAGCATCCGCTGTGGTCGCCGGTGGAACGACTCCTGCTCACCGCTGCCGACGAACTGCTCGACCGGTACCGCGTCACCGACGCCACCTGGTCCGGTCTCGCGGCGCACTTCGATGCCCGGCAATTACTCGAAATCCTGTTCGTGGCCGGGTCTTATCTCTGCCTGGCGCTGGTGTTCAACAGCGTCGACCTGCCACTGGACCCGGGCATGGACCGGGCCGCACCGACACCGCCGCAGAAGGAGGAACAGCCGTGAGCGAGCGTGAGCAGTCCACACCCCGCCGATGGCCCAAGCCGCCCGAGGGCAGCTGGACCGAGCACTATCCCGAACTCGGCACCGCGGCCGTCTCGTTCGAGGATTCGGTATCCCCGGAGTTCTTCGAACTCGAACGCGAGGCGATCTTCAAACGCGCCTGGCTCAATGTCGGCCGGGTGGAACAACTTCCGCGCACCGGCAGCTTCTTCACCAAGGAAATCGACATCGCCCGCACGTCGATCATCGTCGTGCGCGATCGCGACGGCTCGATCCGTGCCTTCCACAACATCTGCCGCCATCGTGGAAACAAGCTGGTGTGGAACGAACTACCGCGCGAGGAGGTTGCGGGCACGTGTCGGCAGTTCACCTGCAAATACCACGGCTGGCGCTACGGACTCGACGGCGCACTGAATTTCGTTCAGCAGGAAGAAGAATTTTTCGACCTGGACCGAGCGGACCGCGGATTGGCCCGGGTGCGCTGTGACATCTGGAACGGCTTCGTCTTCGTCAACCTCGATCCGGAACCGCGCCAGACCCTGCGTGAATTCCTCGGCCCCATGATCACCGCGCTCGACGGCTACCCGTTCGACGCGATGACCGAGTGGTACGAGTTCAGCGCCGACAACAACAGCAACTGGAAATTGTTCGCCGACGCCTTCCAGGAGTACTACCACGTCCCCGGCCTGCACCCGCAGCAGATCCCGGGCGCGGTTCGTACCGGGAAGGGTTTCGAATGCGCCCATTTCCAGATCGACGGCCCGCACCGGGTGGTGTCCACCGGCGGCCCGCGCCGCTGGACGCTCCCGCCCGAATACATGTATCCGATCGAGCGCATCACGCGCAGCGGCCTGGTCGGACCGTGGGAATCGCCGGAATTGGGGGATATGCCGCCGGGGTTGAATCCGGGACGTGTCGATCCGTGGGGTATCGACAACTTCCAGATCTTCCCGAATATCGAAATCCTGATCTATCGCGGCTGGTATCTGCTCTACCGGTATTGGCCGACCTCCTACAACACACATCGGTTCGAGGGCATGCTCTGCTTCCAGCCGGCCCGCACGGTCCGCGAACGCATCGAACACGAAGTCGCCTCCGTCGTTTTCAAGGAATTCGCCCTGCAGGACGCCGGCATGCTCACCGGCACGCAGACAGCGCTGGAATCCGCTTACCGCACAGCGGGTTTGACCGAATTCCCGGTGAACGACCAGGAGATTCTGGTGCGCCACTTCCACAAGGCGGTCGCCGACTGGGTCGAGGCGTACCGGCGCGAACCGGTGAAGGCGTGATCCAGATGGCCGAGAACCTGCTGCCCTCCGAATTCGCCGAACTCGAGCGATTCGCGCACACCTGGTGTCTGGCAACCGAATCCGAACGCTGGGCCCGCCGGATGGCAACACCCATGCCGGAACTGGTCACCTTCCACGACGCCTTCCTGCCCCGGCTCGATGAGGCCATAGCCTATTGCGACAAATTCCCGTTCGACGAACTGCCCGACGATGCGCTGAACCTACTGCGGCTGATCTATTCGATGGTGATGGTCGCCATGGCGGTGGAGATCTTCCAGCAACCCACACCCACCGACTGTGCCGACGCCATCCTTACCCGCATCGCCGAACCCATGCCGTAATCCCTGTCTCGCAGCCGTATTCGGCGCGAAGCGGAAGGAAATCCGATATGACGATCACTATCGACACGCTCGGCCACGACGTAGGAGCGCAGATCTCCGGTGTGGACCGCGAACAGCTGCTCACCGACGACACCGTGGCCGCCGCCGTCCTGGATGCCCTGGAAACCCATGGCGTCCTGGTCTTCCGCGATCTGCACCTGGATCCGGAGACACAGGTGGCGTTCTGCCGCAAGCTGGGGCCGATCGACACCGAACCCGGCCACCACCCGGTCGAGGGCATCTACCGGGTCAGCCTCGACACCGGCAAGAACTCCTCCGCGAGTTATCTGCGCGCCACCTTCGACTGGCACATCGACGGCTGCACACCGCAGGACGACGCCTACCCGCAGATGGCCACCATGCTGTCGGCCGAGGCCGTGGCCGCCTCCGGTGGGGACACCGAATTCGCGTCCACCTACAAGGCTTTCGACAATTTGAGCGCGACCGAGCGGGAACAGCTGGCGGCGCTGCGGGTGGTCCATTCGCTGGAGGCGTCCCAGCGCCTCGTCACCCCGGATCCCACCCCGGAGCAGCTGGCCGCTTGGCGCCGCCGGCCGTCGAAGGAGCATCCACTGATCTGGACCCACAAGACGGGTCGCAAATCCCTGGTGCTCGGCGCCTCGACCGACCATGTCGTCGGGATGGATCCGGTGGAGAGCAGGCAGTTGCTCGACGACCTTCTGGACCGCTGCACGGCACCGGAACGGGTCTACCGCCACGAGTGGTCGGTCGGTGACACCGTGATCTGGGACAACCGTGGCGTCATCCACCGCGCGACGCCCTACGACACCGGATCGCCGCGAGAAATGTTGCGCACCACCATCCTCGGTGACGAGCCCATCCGCTGACAACCGTTTCCAGGAGCACACCATGCCGCGATGGCCCAAGCCCGCCGAGGGCAGCTGGACCCAGCACTATCCCGAACTCGGCACCACGCCCATGTCCTACGAGGACTCGATCTCGCCGGAGTTCTTCGAACTCGAGCGCGAAGCTATCTTCAAACGCGCCTGGCTCAATGTCGGTCGCGTGGAACAGCTGCCACGCACCGGAAGCTACTTCACCAAGGAGATCGCCGCCGCCCACACCTCGGTCATCGTGGTGCGCGACCGCGACGGGCAGATCAACGCCTTCCACAACATCTGCCGCCATCGCGGAAACAAACTGGTGTGGAACGAACTACCGCGCGAGGAGGTCGCGGGCACGTGCCGGCAGTTCACCTGCAAATACCACGGCTGGCGCTACGGACTCGACGGCGCACTGAATTTCGTTCAGCAGGAAGAGGAATTTTTCGACCTGGACAAGAGCGCACTCGGACTCGCACGCGTGCACTGTGAGGTCTGGTCCGGGTTCATCTTCGTCAATCTCGCCCCGCAACCGCGGCAGACGCTGCGCGAGTTCCTCGGCCCGCTGATCACCGGATTGGACGGCTATCCGTTCGACAAGCTCACCGAGCGGTTCTGCTACCGGTCCGAGGTGGGAGCCAACTGGAAGCTGTACATGGACGCGTTCCAGGAGTTCTACCACGCTCCTGTGCTGCACGGTAAACAGACGCCGGACAACTTCTCCGTCGCCGCCCAGCAGGCCGGCTTCGAGGCGCCGCACTATCAGCTCGACGGACCGCATCGGCTGGTCAGCACCTCGGGAGTGGTCACCTGGGAACTGGATCCCGAAATGCGCAAGCCCATGGAGGACATCACCCGCAGCGGCCTGTTCGGGCCGTGGGACACACCGGATCTCGGGCCGATGCCCGCCGGGCTGAATCCCGCCGGCTGCGATCCGTGGGGACTCGATTCGTTCCAGCTGTGGCCGAACTTCGTGATCCTGATCTGGTCGGGAGGCTGGTATCTGACCTATCACTACTGGCCCACCTCCCACAACACCCATATCTTCGAAGGCAACCTGTATTTCCCACCGGCGCGCACAGCGCGCGAACGCGTCGCCCACGAGATGGCGGCGGTGACTTTCAAGGAATACGGGCTGCAGGACAGCAGCACCCTGGAAGCGACCCAGATCATGCTGGAATCCCGCGCGGTCACGAGTTTTCCGCTCAACGATCAGGAGATCCTGCTGCGCCACCTGCACAAGGTCGCCGGCGACTGGGTCACCGACTACTGCCGGGAACGAGCGGAGGTGGCACCGCGATGACGCTGTTGCCGAGCGAATTCGCCGATCTCGAACCGTATGCGCCGACCTGGTGCCTGCCCAGCGAACGCGAACGATACGCCCAGCGGCTGGCGAGCACGATGGATGATATGCAGCGGTTCTACGATGCGATCACCGCGCGCGCCGAGGACGTGCTGACCTATTGCGACACCTTCCCGCTCGACGACCTCCCCGACGAGGTGCAGAACCTGTTGTATCTGCTGTATTCCATGATCACGGTGTCGTTCCCCGTCGAAGTGTGGAGTCAGCCGAAGATTCCCGATACCGGTGCGGCAGCACTGGACTGCGTGATCGAGCCGGTCCCGTGAGCACCGGCGAGAGCGTGCTCCTGCGGGCGGCGCGCCGGGTCGACGTGGAGACGGGTGAGGTGCACTCTCCTGCCGCTGTCGCGGTGGAGGGCAACACGATCACCGCGATCGATCCGCCACAGCTATCCCCGGGGGCTCGGGTCGTCGATCTCGGTGACCTCACGCTGCTGCCGGGGCTGATGGATATGGAGATCAACCTCCTCATCGGCGGTCCCGACAATCCGTCCGGCCTGCCCAATCCCCTGCACGGGGTCCAGGACGACCCGGTCTACCGGACCCTGCGCGCGACGATCAACGCTCGCACCACCCTGCACGCCGGGTTCACCACCGTCCGCAATCTCGGTCTGATGGTCAAGACCGGCGGCTACCTGCTCGACGTCGATCTGGGCCGTGCCATCGACCAGGGGTGGGTCGAAGGGCCGCGCATCGTCTCGGCCGGGCACGCCATCACTCCGACCGGTGGACACCTCGATCCCACCATGTTCCAGCGGCTGGCCCCGCACATCATGCCGGTCAGCGTGGAAGAGGGCCGCGCCAACGGCGTGCCGCAGGTGCGCGAATCCGTGCGCTACCAAATCAAATACGGCGCCGGCGTCATCAAGATCTCAGCCTCCGGCGGAGTGATGTCGCACGGCACCGTAGCCGGCGCACAGCAGTACTCGGACGAGGAACTGGCCGCCATCGTGGACGAGGCGCACCGAGCCGGGATCAAGGTCGCGGCGCACGCACACGGCGACGCCGGAATCCGCGCCTGCATCCAGGCCGGTGTCGACTGCATCGAACACGGATCGCTCGCCAGTGACGACACCATCGCGATGATGGTCGAACACGGCACCTTCCTGGTGCCCACCAGTTATCTGTCCGAAGGACTGGATGTCTCCAAAGCCGCTCCCGCACTGCAGAAGAAGGCGGCCGAGGTGTTCCCCCGTGCTCGGGAAACACTGCGCAAGGCGATCGCGGCCGGGGTGAAGATCGCCTGCGGCACCGACGCGCCCGCGGTCCCGCACGGAGACAACGCCAAGGAACTGTGGGCACTGGTCGATCGCGGGATGACACCGGCCCAGGCATTGCGCGCGGCCACCGTCACCAGCGCCGAACTCATCGACGCCGACGACCGCGGCCGCCTCGCACCCGGACTGCTCGCCGACATCATCGCCGTCCCTGGCGATCCGACCGCCGACATCACCGTGTTGCAGGACGTGCGGTTCGTCATGAAGGACGGCCGCATCGTCAAACACGCCTGACCTCAATGGTCTCTCGCACTCGCATTTTCCTGATCAAGGAGACAACAATGCCCAAGGGAATTCTCTACGTCGAAACCCGTCCCGCCTCCGACGAGCAAGCCGCCGCGTACCACCAGTGGTACGAGGGAACGCATATGCAGGAGATGCTCAGTCTCGACGGAGTGGTCGCCGCCCGCCGGTTCGCACCCGTGGACGGTGAGAACGTCTATCTCGCCGTCTACGAAATCGAGGCCGACGACATCACTTCCGTCCAGGCGCAATTGGCCGCAGCGAGCAAATCCGGCACCTTCTCCACCCCGGTCGGGGTGCAGACCGATCCGCCGCCGACCGTCCGGCTCTATCGCGAAATCATCACGCACACAGCCTGATTCGCGGCTGCAGAGAACGATGCTACGAGGTGACCATGCCTGCACGACATCAGCTGTTCATCGGTGGTGACTGGGTCGCGCCCGCGGGTGCCGAGATGATCGAGGTGATCTCCCCGCACACCGAGCAGCCGATCTCCGCCGTGCCGGCCGCGTCCCCCGCGGACGTCGACCGCGCGGTCGCGGCCGCACGGGCGGCATTCGATCACGGCCCGTGGCCATGCCTGGACCCGTCCGAACGCATCGCGGTCGTCCGTCGGCTGGCCGCGCGATACGAGACCCGGCGCGAGGAGATCGCCGAGCTCATCACCGCCGAAATGGGGGCGCCGATCACCTTCTCCCGCTCCGCTCAGGCGCGACTGCCCGGCGCCTTGATCAGCGCGTTCGCCGACCTCGCAACCGAACATCCCTGGGACGAAACCAGGCCCGGGCTGCTCGGCGCCGACGTCACCGTGCGCCGAGAGCCCGTTGGAGTGGTGGCCGCTATCGTGCCATGGAACATGCCGATGTTCACGACAGTGGTGAAGCTGATCCCGGCATTGCTGGCAGGGTGCACCGTCGTGCTCAAACCCGCCCCCGAGACACCGCTGGACGCTTATATCCTCGCCGAACTGCTCACCGAACTCGAGTTGCCCCCCGGCGTGGTCAGCATCCTGCCCGGAGATCGCGAGACCGGCAGCTATCTGGTGGCGCATCCGGGGGTCGACAAGGTGTCGTTCACCGGCTCGACAGCCGCCGGCCGTCAGGTAGCCGCGGCCTGCGGAGCCGCATTGCGCAAGGTCAGTCTCGAACTCGGCGGTAAATCCGCGGCCGTCGTACTCGATGACGCCGATCCCGAAGCGGTCGCTGCCGGTATAGCCGTGGCCGGCCTGATGAACGGGGGACAGGCGTGCGTCGCGCAGACTCGAATCCTGTTACCGCGGAACCGGTTTCACGAATTCGTCGATGCATTGGCCGACATGGTCGATTCGCTCGTGGTGGGCGACCCGGGGAATCCCGCAACCCAGGTCGGGCCGATGGTCGCCGAGCGCCAGCAACGACGCGTTCGCGAGTACATCGACAAGGGCCGACACGAAGGCGCACGACTGGTGGCCGGTGGTTCCGACTTGCCCTCCGGTATCGATCGCGGCTGGTACGTCCGGCCTACCTTGTTCGCCGATGTCGACAATTCGATGTGCATCGCGCAGGAGGAGATCTTCGGTCCCGTGCTCTGCGCGATTCCCTACCGAGACGACGACGAAGCGATCGAACTCGCCAACGCCTCCGACTACGGCCTCTCCGGCTCGATCTGGACACCCGACATCGACCGCGCTACCGCCGTCAGCCATCGAATCCGCAGCGGCACACTGGGAATCAACCAGCCTTACAGCATGGACCCGGCCGCGCCTTTCGGCGGAGTCAAGGCCAGCGGCATCGGCCGTGAGTTCGGGCGCGAAGGCCTCGACAGTTTCATCGAAACCAAATCGATATCCACCGCACCGAGCCTCTGACCATGTGCCACGCTGGTGATTCAACGGGGATATCTGTGGCGACGGCGCGGATATGCCGTGCCCCGACCCTGTGCCGGCGGTACCGACCAAGCGATCCGGATTCATCGACACCGACGGGAAGCTGGTCCTGCCCGAAGGAGCCCGGCTTGCGGAGACCGGTCCGCAGTGGCCGTGTGCTGACAGGTGTCTCGCGGTCTCAGTCCGCCGTCGCGGGTTGCTCGGCGGGCAGTTTGATTGCCGAGACATACATTTCGAGGATCGGTCGGTAGAGGTCGAGGTTGTCGAGTTGGCTGCCGAGTTCGACCGCGTCGGTGGTGGCGATGAGTATGTTCGCGAATGTCAGTGCGGGGATCGACAAGGTGGCGCCGATTCGGTCGAGCCCCTCGGCGACGAAGGTCGCCAGCGCTTGCGCCACTTGTTGTCGTCTGTCGGCGACTCGCTCGCGTACGTCGGGGTTGCGTAGCAGGTACAGGGTGAACTCATACCCGAGCGCTGCTTGCGCGGCCCCGCGTTCGTTGCTGAGTTGGCGCCACCGCTGCGCGATCTCGTCGAGTTCATGGGCGCCGACCTCGGTCGCCGCGGCGATCACGTCGGCGAAGGTGTCGAAGTAGCGGCGCCAGTAGCGCTCGTTCACTGCCAGGAAGAGGTCTTCCTTTGCGGTGAAGTGCTTGTAGATGGCGCCTTTCGTGTAGCCGGCGGTGCGGGCGATGTCGTCGAGTGTCGCCGACATGAAGCCCTTTTCGGCGAATACCGCCTCGGCGGCATCCAGCAGGAGAGATCGAGTGTGCTCGAGGCGTCGCTCCACAGTCCACCGTTCCACCATGCGGATCAGTCTACTCAGTCTCCGGGAAACCCATTGGATTCTTAGATACCCACTGGTATATTGGCTGGGTCGGCGGCCACGCCGAGGCGATCTCCCCGCCGACGAGACGCTCTGGCTTCCAGGACGTCGACCCTCGCTGCGGCCTTGCGTATGCGCTACGGCCGGAGGCGTGAGCGCTGCAACGCGACGATCGAAAAGGAGACGGTGTCATGAGCGGACCGTCCGACAGCAAGACCAACCCCCTTGTCACGGAACCCGTCCCTGAGGCGATCGCACTGGGCTCCCAGGTTCGGTCCCGGGGCAAGCCGGTCCGGATCTGGGCTGTGATCGGCGGTGTGATCCTGGCCTTTCAGCTGTATGTGTGGATTCGGTGGGTGACCGGCCCGTATTTCGAGCGGGTGCCCAAGGGGCCGAGTGACCCGCCGACGTTCATGAAGGCGATTCTGATCACGTGGACGGCGGTGATCATTGTCGGTCTCCCGGTCGGGATCTATTACTTCATCATCCGGCCGTGGCGGCGGGAACGTCGCATCACGCTGGACGGCATGTTATTGGTGGCCTGCGGATTGTTGTGGTTTCAGGATCCGCTCCTGAACTACTTCAATACGTGGAGTACCTATAACACCTGGATGTGGAATATGGGCTCGTGGGTCCAGTACGTCCCGGGCTGGCATTCCTACGGAGAACCCGGTCGCATGATGGCCGAGCCCATTCTGATGAACGCGCCGGGATATTCCTACGGTGTGCTGCTGTGCACGATATTGGGCTGCTGGATCATGCGCCGTGCGAAGAAGCAGTGGCCGCGGCTCAACAATTACGGGTTGATCGGCGTGCTGATCGTATGGACGTTCATCTTCGACTTCGTCATCGAGGGACTGTTCCTGATGCCGATGGGGCTGTTCACCTACCCCGGTGCGATCAAGTCGCTGTCGATCAACGCCGGTACCTACTATCAGTGGCCGTTGTATGAGGGGTTGATGTGGGGTGGAGTGCAGGCGGGGCTGTGCGCGCTGCGTTATTTCACCGACGACCGTGGCCGGACATTCGTGGAACGCGGGTTGGAGCGCATCCAGGGCGGGTTCGTGAAGCAGCAGTTCACGCGCTTCCTGGCCATCTTCGCGGCGTGCAGCATCTTCTTCTTCGTGTTCTACAACATTCCTGCGCAGTGGTTCGGCATGCACGCCGAGTCCTGGCCCGAGGATATCCAGAAGCGCTCGTATTTCGATATGGGTATCTGTGGTGAAGGGACCGGCCGGTTGTGCCCCGACCCGGCGCTCCCGATACCCGGAAAAGACAGTGGCTATATCGATCCGCAGGGCCGGCTGGTGCTACCGCCCGGCACCGAGCTTCCGAAAACCATTCCATTCGATCGGGGAAATTGAGATGCTGACCGACAACCATGTCGTGCGTACCGGCACCGAGGCCCCGCCGTTCTACAAGGCGGTCGGTGACGAGGTGGAGGTCTTCGGCGCCGCGGCGCGCCGCGGCCTGCCCGTACTGCTGAAGGGCCCCACCGGATGTGGCAAGACCCGGTTCGTGGAGGCCATGGCGGCCGGGCTGGACCGGGAACTGATCACCGTGGCCGGTCATGAGGATATGACGTCGGCGGATCTCGTCGGCCGCTTCCTGCTGAAGGGCGGCGAGACGGTGTGGGTGGACGGTCCGTTGACGCGGGCAGTGCGCTCGGGCGCCATCTTCTACCTGGACGAAGTGGTGGAGGCGCGTCAGGACACCACGGTGGTGATCCATCCGCTCGCCGATCACCGCCGTGAACTTCCGGTCGACCGGCTCGGCACCACGTTGTCGGCGGCACCGGGCTTCCAACTGGTGATCTCCTACAACCCCGGCTATCAGAGCGTGCTGAAGAACCTCAAGGAGTCGACGCGCCAGCGGTTCGTCGCGATCGAACTCGGATTCCCGCCCGCCGAGATCGAGACCGAGGTGGTCGCTCACGAGGCCGGGATCGACGCGGGTACGGCCCGGACGCTGGTCACGTTGGGCAACGCCATCCGCAACCTGGACGGTTCGCCGCTGCGGGAGGTGTCGTCCACTCGAATGCTGGTCCTCGCCGGCGGTCTGGTGGCCGAGGGGCTCAGCCTGCGCAGTGCCGTCCAATCGGCCATCGTACAAGCGCTGTCCGACGATCACGAGATCGTCCGTGCTCTCGGTGAACTCGTCGACGCCGTCCTGCCTCGATCATGACAGCCGACCCGAACGACCTCGACCGGTTCCGGTTGCTGGCCACCTATCTCGCCGGCCGGGCGGTCGAGATCGCGCCGGCGCCTGCCGATGCGGCGGCACATACCAACGGTCAGACCGTCTTCGTCCGGGCGCGCACGCCGAGCGACCAGCGTCGAGAGGTGGTGGTCCAAGCCGCGTTGCTCGGTGCGGGCAGCCTTGATCAATCCGTCGTGAAGTCGTTGCGGGCGCGTCCGGCGGTCGCTCGCCGCTATCTGGCTCTGGAAGGCCGCCGCGTTCTCGGGGATCTCGCCGACCGGTTTCCGCTCGTTGCGGAGTCGGATCTCGGTGGCCGCCCGCTGACGTCCACGCCCGACGAGTCACTGGCGGTGGCCAGAGGTCGAGGTGCGGTCGCCGATCCGCCGGATTGGTTCGGCGTCATCAAACCCTCCCGTCTGCTGGCGCCGGTGGCCGGAGCGGGTGGGCGGCCCACCGACCGTGAACTCCGCCTGGAGTTCGATCCCCTCGACATCCCGGAGGAAGAGGCCGACGGTGACGTCGAGCAGTCCGGGGAAAGCAAGATCGCGAAGCTGTTCGAGAATCCGCTGTTCAGTTCGCGTACCCTCATGGACTTCTTCCGTAAACAGTCGGGGAGTACGAGGTCGGCCGGGGACGGGCCGGCCGGTGCCGAGGCGCCTGTCCGAGCGGTACGTCGTGCCCGCATGGTCGGGGTCCAGGCGCGGCCGCTGCCCGCGCGGATCCATTTCACCGACGACGGCAAGCCCGGTGCCGCCGTCGGCGTGGGCGGGGCCCTGTATCCGGAATGGGATGTCCACCACCAGCGCTACCGTCCCGAGTGGTGCCGGGTGATCGACTTCCCCTTCACCGCCGACGCCGACATCGCGGCCGCCGGTGTCCTGGCCGACGATGTGCTGCTGCGGCGCCTGGCCCGGGTCGGCTTGGGCCCCAAGGCTCTTCGCGGCCGCCCCGACGGAGACGAACTCGACTTGGAGGCGCTGATCGACCTGTTCGTCGATCTGCGCTCGGGCCACTCGCCTCCCGAAAACGTCTACCGCGAGCACCGCAAACTCGAACGCGATCTCGGTGTCCTGATCCTCCTGGACGCCTCCGGATCGGCTACCGATACCGACCCCGACGGTCTCGCCGTCCACGACCACCAGCGCCGCGCGGCCGCCACGCTCGCGGTCACCCTCGAAGAACTCGGCGACCGCGTCGCGGTGTACGCGTTTCGATCGCAGGGCCGCCACGCGGTGCATCTCCCGGCGATAAAAACGTTCGGGCAGCGTTTCAGCGCGCTCGGGCGAGCCCGGCTGAACCAGCTCCAGCCTTCCAGTTACACGCGTCTCGGCGCCGGTATCCGGGGTGCAGGCGAGATCCTCAAATCCCAAGCGGGAACGCGCAATCGATTGTTGCTCGTGCTGTCGGACGGGTTCCCCTACGACGACGGCTACGAAGGCCGCTACGCCGAAGCCGATGCCTACAAGGCGCTCGAAGAACTCCGCGGCGACGGTGTCGGGTGCCTGTGTCTGTCTCTGGGCGCGGGCACCGACACCGAGGCGCTCGAACGCGTCTTCGGCTCCGCCGGCTACGCCAATGCCGCCACTCTCGCCGAGCTGAGCCCCCGCATGGACGACCTGTTCCTGGCTTCCTTGCGAGAGCTCAGAGCACCGAAGCCGGCGCGCATGTGACGCGGCAACCCGACGAAAGGACGAGTCGATGGATGTGATGCCACTCGAGCCCGCCGGCCGCGTACAGGGAGTGACCGCCGCGGTGGACGCGATCGCTCGTGCGCACCAGCACAGTCTGCGAGGGTGGTTGGTGGTCGTGGCTCACCATGTGGACGACGTGGTGGATCTCGCCGGGGGCTGGCTGTTCGACCGCGCCATGGCCGGATGTGATGTCTCGGTCCTGATCGCTCATCCACACGATCCGGTGCCACTACGCGTACTCGGCGCCGCAGTTGTCGACCTCGCGACGGTGCCTGCCTCCTCGCACGATGCCACACCGCAACAACTGGCGGTCATCGGCGACGAGCGAACCTTCGACGACGCGGTACGCCGCTGGATCAACAGGTGCCTCGGCACCGGCTACCCCGAGACGACGCTGTGGGGCGATGTCCATGACCCCGATCTCGAGGGGCAGACCGAACCGGCGCAGCATCAGGCGAGCCTTGCCGCGCTGGCATTCAAAACTCGGGCCCACGCTCTCGCCGCGGGCCGCGCGGGAGTGGTCGATGACGCCCCGATCTCGGGTATCGAGTCGTTCCGTGCCGTCGGCCCGGCGCGGTCGGTGTCCGCCGCAAGAGGCCGGATCCGCAACGACTGGCGAGCGATGCTGCAACCGCCGCCGGAGAGGACACGACAGTGAACACCGAACAGGCTGCGGCACAAGCCGATCGTGCCCGCTACCATTTCGACCGGCATACACCCGAATACCGATTCCAGTTCCGGGCCATCACCGAAGACATGCACGCCCGCTGTCCGCTGGCATGGACGGATACCTACGGCGGGCACTGGGTTGCTGCCGGGAACCGCGAAGTCTTCGAACTGGCTCGCTGCCCCCATGTGTCCAACGACCGCGACGTCCACGGACAACGCCGTGGCTACCAGGGCATCACGATCCCCTCCGGCACGCAAGCCATTCCCATGCGCAGCGGCATCCTTGAAATGGACGATCCCGAGCACCGGCTGTTCCGGGCGGTACTCAACCCATATCTCTCGCCCAGCGCCGTGAACCGATGGCTGCCGTTCATCGACGAACTGATCCGCGCCTGCCTGGACGAGAAGATCGAATCCGGACGCATCGATTTCGTCGACGACCTCGCCAACATCGTGCCCGCGGTTCTCACCCTCGCCATGCTCGGCATCCCGCTGGCCAAATGGTCCGTCTACAACGGACCCGCCCACGCCTCGGTCTACACCCCACCCGACTCACCGGACATGCCGCGAGTCACGAAAATGAACATGGACATGGGCATGGACTTGCTGGCAAATCTCAACGAGATCAGGGAGCACCCGCGCCCGGGGCTGATCCACGCGCTGGCCACCATGCGCATCGACGGCGACAAACCCGACGATCTCGACCTGCTGGGCATTCTCGCGCTGCTCATCGGTGGCGGATTCGACACGACCACGGCACTGACGGCGCACTCGTTGGAATGGCTGTCCCAGCACCCATCCGACCGCGAAACCCTGAGCAGCCAGCGAGACCTGCTCCTCGACTCGGCCACCGAAGAGTTCCTGCGCTATTTCACCCCGGCACCGGGCGACGGCCGAACCGTCTCGGCCGACTGCGAGATCGCGGGACAGCAACTCGCAGAAGGAGAACGGCTGTGGCTCTCCTGGGCGATGGCCAACCGCGACGCCACCGTATTCGCCGATCCACACTCCGTCGTTCTCGACCGAAAGCGCAACCGCCACTTCAGCTTCGGCCTCGGAATTCACCGCTGCATCGGATCCAACGTCGCTCGAGTCGTTTTCAAACGCATGCTCATCGCCGTGCTCGACCGCATGCCCGACTACACCTGCGACCCAGCCGGCACGGTGCACTACGAAACCATCGGGATCATCCAGGGAATGCGCAAACTTCCCGCCACCTTCACCCCGGGGCGACGTCTCGGAGCCGGACTCGACGACACCCTCGACACACTGCAACGCATGTGCGATGAACAGCGCCTCGCCGCCTCGGCCGAAAGCATCCCGTAACCGGTCCACCGACTATCGACCGGTGCCCGAACATGGACCCCTCACCCACCGAGTAGAAAGCAACATCCATCATGGCCCCATCCATCCGGACAGCAGAGAATTCGAACGGGTCCCGAACCGGCCCAGTGCTGGTGACCGGGGCGTTCGGGCTCGTCGGCACGGCGACCGTACGACGGCTGCTCGATACCGGCCGCGAGGTTGTGGCCACCGACCTGGATAATCCTAGGAACCGTCGCGTGGCCCGCGGAATCGCCGACACCAGGCTGCGCGTTCACTGGGCCGACCTGACCGACCCGGAACAGGTGGATGAGCTGATCACCACTATCGCGCCGACAGATGTCGTGCACCTTGCAGCGATCATCCCGCCGCTGTGCTACCGCTACCCCGATCTGGCCGAGGCGGTGAATGTCGGCGCGACCGCCGCGCTGGTGCGCGCTGCCGAGAAGTCGCCCGCCCCGCCGCGATTTGTGCAAGCCTCCAGTATCGCCGTCTACGGTCCGCGGAACCCACATCGGACTGACGCTGTGCTCGCACCCGATACCCCGATCCGGCCGATCGACGTCTACGGGACGCAGAAGGGAGAAACGGAAAGATTGTTGATCACATCATCACTGGAATGGATCGTCTTGAGACTTGGTGGGGTGCTGTCCGTCAGCGGTGGACTCGCCATCAACACCGACATGCTCCGTTTCGAGGCTGCACTGCCGGCGGACGGCCGGATCCAGACCGTGGATGTCCGCGACGTCGCCGCTGCGTTCGAATCCGCGCTGACTACGCCTGCGACACGGGAAGTCTTCCTGATAGCCGGAGACTCCTCACATCGGCAACGCCAGCACGACGTCGTCAGCTCCGTCACCGCCGCACTCGGTTTACGCGATGTGTTCCCCGACGGCATAGTCGGCGACCCGGACAACGACGAGCACTGGTTCACCACAGACTGGGTCGACACCGAGCGGTCCCAGCAGGTCCTCGCATTCCAGCAGCACTCCTGGCCCGGCATGCTCGAGGAAATTCGTGTGAAAGCCGGCCGGTACCGACCCCTGCTCCGCGCCGCGGCGCCCCTGGCGCGTGCCTGGCTGCGCCGAACGTCGCCTTACCTCGGAAAGCACCGAACATTTGCTGATCCCTGGAACGCTGTCACGACCATGTTCGGGAACCCGTATCCAGAATCGGCATGACCCTCGGTCTCTCGATCCGCCCGCTAATCGCTGGATGGCCTGCGACCAGCTCATATCCGCCGGATTGGTGCTGGTGTTTCGACTCGAGAAGCGTTCGGCCGCTCATTCCTCGCGTGCACCTTCCCGTCTTGCTTGCCGGACCCGATCGGTCTGGCAGTACCAAGCCGTCCCGTCGTTGTCGGGGCTGCTTGCCACCCCCACCGTCGTCTCCCGGATCGGGCTGCCCCCAGTTTCATCCGGCCGCTGCGACGACCGCATGGTGCAGGTCTTCCACCTCCACTCGGTTGAACAGCGCCTCACGGCGCTGGATGTTGCGGGTCAACGCGCAGAATGCTGCCTACGAACTTCGCAAGGGTGGAACCGTCCCATGGCTGGTGGGCTCGTCCCATGGTTCCTTCGGTGCATCGAACCTCTTCCGCGCGGACCACTCGGGGGGCACCACAGGCGTTGTCGACCACCGTGCTGACCACTCGGCGGAACGTTTGTGGCGTCGCCCAGGCGTCAATTTCGCTCGCGCGGCCTGCCAGACCGGGCGGTGGCGGCGTTCGACGCCGCGCTGCTGGTTCGGTTTCCGAATTGTACTGCTGCGCAGAGAAGTTGAGTTGTAGGACAAACTGTCGGAGCTTGCTGTTTCTGCGGCTCGGGATCGCTCCCTCAGCGTTCGCATGTCAGCGCCGATCTGTCTCGGACATGTCGGGATATGGTGCTCGGGATCGAGCAAAACCCTTGTTGCGCCATCGGTGGCGCCACCGCTACGTACACCTGCCGATATGGTCCGAGGAGCGGGCCCGGGCGAAGGAGGCGGCGATGGTTGTGACGATGGGGGCGGGTGTCGCCGCACCGGGATGGTTTACGCAGGCCATTGCGGAACTGCCCGAACATCGTGAGGTCGACGTCGGGGGCGGTGTCGTTCATTTGCGGTGCTGGGGCCGGGCGGGGACGGCCGGTGTGGTGCTGGTGCACGGCGGATCGGCGCATTCGGGCTGGTGGGACCACATCGCTCCGCTGTTGGCGGGTACGCATCGTGTGGTGGCGCTGGATTTGTCCGGTCACGGTGACAGCGCCGTGCGATCCCGATATCCGATCGAGGGCTGGGCGGACGAGGTGATGGCCGCTGCCGAGGCCGGCGGGATAGCCGGACGGCCGTACGTCGTCGGGCACAGCATGGGTGGGCGAGTGAGCGCCGTGGCGGCTGCTCGGCATCGGGAATCGCTCGCGGGTCTGGTCGTCATCGATTCTCCGTTTCAGGAGCCGTCGGAAGAGTCCATCGTCCGGCAGTTGCTCCACCGGCCGAAGACGTACCCGACGCGGGATGAGATCTGTGGTCGGTTTCGAACCGTCCCGGACCAGGCGGTTCTGCTTCCTTACGTCGCGCGGCACGTGGCGGAGGAATCGGTGCGAGACAGCGGTGCCGGGTGGGGCTGGAAGTTCGATCCCGAGATGTTGCGCAAACGCCTCGAGGACGGGCGTATCCCACCCCTCGGCTCGCTGCGGGCCGTGGAGGCATCCGTGCTCTACATCCGGTGCGAACGCGGTGTGGTGGCGCGGGAGCGGGCGCTGCAGATCGCGAGCCTGTTCGGGCGACCCGCGACGGTGGTCGAATTGGCCGAGGCCGGTCATCACCCGATGATGGATCAGCCGCTTGCGCTGGTGGCGACCTTGCGGACCGTCCTCGCCCAGTGGGATTCGCGCGTTCGACCGGAATAACGGCGCAACCCGGTCCGTTCGACGTCTTATGCCGAAACCTTTCTCGGAAGCCGAGCGTCAAGAGTTCCTGGCGGGCAAGCACATCGGAGTGCTGTCGGTCGCCGCTACCGACGGGCGTCCGCCCGCCACCGCACCGATCTGGTACGACTACACCCCGGGCGGCAATATTCGCATCAACACCGGCGCGGCACGCCGCAAGGCCAGGCTGGTGCGTGAAGCCGGCGTGGTGACACTGACGGTGCAGCGCGAAGAGTTGCCCTATCAGTACGTCATCGTCGAGGGCACGGTCGTCGAGGCCGTCACCCCCTCGCCCCGGGACGCGCGGGTGAGCATCGCCAGCCGCTATCTCGGTCCCGAGGAGGGCCGCGCCTTCGCGGACCGGATGGACGGCAACGACTCCGTACTGTTCACCATCCGCCCCGACCGCTGGATCAGCCAGGACTACTCGGGTGATCTCTGACAGCACTGTTCGGGCGTCCAGCCCGGAGATCGACTCGGCGACGGCGCAGGCGACGCGCGAGAATTCGGTGGCCGGCCACATGAATCGTGCCGCCGGACAGGCCGTCGGCCTGATCAACGACTGCGCGGCGCGGGCGATATCGTCCGCCGCCTGACCGAGGAAGCGGTCGCGGCACTGGAGAACCCTGCCAAGCGAATCAAGCTGTCCGACTGAACTATCGCCGCCCAATTCGCCGACGCCCGCATACCACCGTCGTCCACCGTGTCGAACGCCGGGGACCGCGGACGTCGTGATGTTTCGCCACGAAGTCGTGATCACACCGTGCTGATCGAAGGGAGCGGCACGGAGGCGTTCGCCGATGACGCCGAGCTACCATCTGTTTCGCTCTCTGGTTCCGAATAAGACTCCGCTTCAACGACTTCCGAACAGCCCTGGCGTGCGAGCAGTGCATTTCGATGCGATGTTCACGCGAAAGCCACTCGGGCACTCGGATGTTTACTGGACGGTAGCCATGGCTAATCCGTGGCCGGGGCCTCCCTGTTTCACCCGATCGAAACTGCTCGACCTCTCACCGATGCACCCCTGACCGATTACTCGTTCCGGACCGCATCGGTCGCAAGTCAGAATGTTCGTCGAAAGGATTGAGGGACAGTGCATTACCTATGTTCGAGCTCGGCCATGGTTTCGCCGGCCGGTGGTGGCCGGTGACAGCCGAGATGGAGATCCTCGAACTGACAGACGAGTTCTACCAGGATCCGCATGCGACCTATCGGGCGCTGCGCGAGCGCGGCCCCCTCCATCGCATTCGATTGGACGGTGTCCTCGGCTGGTTGATCGTCGATCACGACGTGGCCAAGCAAGCCTTGGCGGAGCCGACCATCAGCAAGCGCATCGGGTCGCCCGAGGGCCAGGCCGTGCTGGCCAAGAACGGTGCGGCCGAGATGTTCAACACCGCCATCAACGACAACATGTTGTTCGCCGATCCGCCACAGCACACGCGTCTGCGCCGCCTCGTGGCGAAGGCGTTCGCGGGGCCCGCCATCCGCGATCTGCAACCGAGAATCAGCTCGATCGCCGACACTCTGCTCGACGGCATCAGCGCGCGAACGACTGTCGACCTCATCGACAGCTACGCGTTCCGGCTGCCGATCGCGGTGATCTGCGAGTTGCTCGGGGTGCCCGACGACGACAAGGCAGACTTCCGTTCGTGGACCGCCGTGGTCGTCAGCGACACCGCCACGAACGAGGAGCGCGCCGCCGCCGGGGTTGAATACTTCACCTACCTGACGGCGTTGATCGCCGAACGGACCGACGACCCCCGCGACGACCTGCTCTCCCACCTGATCATCGCGAAAGACCACGAGGACCGGCTGGACCACCACGAGCTCATCGCCATGCTGCTCCTGCTGCTGATAGCGGGGCATGAGACCACCGTCAACCTGATCGGCAACTCGGTACTCGAGCTACTGCGCGAGCCCGCGATCGCCGAGCGGTTGCGCGCGGACCCCGAAGCGATACCCGCCTACGTCGAGGAGATCCTGCGCTGCCAGGGGTCGCTGCACTTGGCCACGGCCCGGTACACCACCGCCCCGATCACGTTGGGCGATCGAGACATCGACGCGGACGAATTCATCCTCATCTCGCTCGCCGCCGCCAACCGCGACCCCGCCCGGTTCGCCGAGCCGGACCGCATCGACCTCGAACGACCCGAGAGCCGGCACATCGCCTTCGGACACGGCATCCATCACTGTCTCGGTGCCGCCCTGGCACGAATGGAGGCCACGACCGCGATCTCGAGGCTGCTGGCCACTTTCCCGGATCTGTCGCTCGACGGCGAATTCAGCGATCTGACGTGGCGAAAGAGCCTGTTGATTCACGGCTTGACCAGCCTGCCGGTCCGGCTGGCCGCACGCACGGATTCTCGGACCGGGCCCTTGACCGACACGGACCGCGTCTCCGTCATGGCCTGACCCGGCCGTCGACACGACGAGTGGTACATCGCGGCAATCCCATTCCGGCTCGCTCCCAGCGATGTACCACTCATCCGTGAGGGTGCCAGGAGAGCGACGCAGCTGGTCCTCGAACTCGACGTCGAGGCGAACAATCGCCTCTTCGATGTCGGCTCCCACCGCACGCGGGCCGGTGACGCGGTCATCCTCGAAGAGGGGGCGGGTTGTGACCGACTATCTGGCGACTTACGCGTCAGGAGGCTAGCGCTGGTGATCAGCCCACCCAGAAGGGCGTGGGCCAGTTCCACTGCTTGGGCAAGGCCGTGTGTCAGATCGGCCGGACTCGGCGATACTCAGCGATATTTCGGTGAGCGCCCCGTAGAAGGCGCTAGCGAGAAGTTTCGGGCTCGTGCGGCCGGATGTGGTGTGGTGCCGGTGGTGGCGTGTTCGGGTACGCCACAGCCGACCGCGTCGCCACAGCAGTCGCAGTCCGTTCCGGCCGAGTCGACCCGAACCAACACCGTGGCGGCGATGCACGGGGAAGCATTCGCCCATGCGAAATACCGGGCTTATGCGGATCAGGCCCAGCACAGCGGCGAGCCTCGGGTAGCGCAGGAATTCCGCACCGCGGCACAGACCGAGCTGTCGGATCATTTCACCCGCGAGGCCGATCTGGTCGGTCTGGGTGGTGACACCGCGGCGAATCTGCGTGACGCGATCGCCGGCGAATCCACTGAATCGACGACCATGTACCCGGGCTTCGCCGCACAGGCGACAGCGGCGGGTGACGCTGCGGCGGCGCAGCTGTTCTCCGCGATCGCCAGTGATGAAGCAGCGCACGTACGCGACTTCACGATCGCCTTGGCGACCCTCACCGGTCCCGCTGCGGGCGCCGTGGTTCCGGCGGGGCCCGATGTCACCGCGACGTCGATCACGCCGGGACCGGCGAAGTCGTCGGGTGCGACCCTGGCCAACCTGCGCACGGCCATGCAGGGTGAGGCGTACGCCTTCGCGAAATACAGCCGATATGCCCGCCAGGCTCGTGAGGCGGGGAACCCGCAGATCGCGCAGCTGTTCTCCCGCACCGCCCAGGTGGAGCTCGACGAGCACTTCGCCGAAGAAGCGACGTCGGCCGGACTGGTGGCCTCCGACGTTGCCGCCAATCTCACCGACGCGATAGCAGGGGAGAAGCACGAAGCCGAGTCGATGTATCCCGACTATGCCGCCCAGGCCGACAAGGCCGGAAACCCCCGGGCGGCCGACCTGTTTCGAGAGATTGCGGCCGACGAAAAGGCTCACGAGCAAGCCTTCCAACAGGCTCTCGATGCTCTGTGACCCGCCGGGACGCTGTCGCCGGCCCAGCGGTGGATTCTGTGGCTAGCAGTGCCCGATGGCTCCGATCACGAACAGTTTCATAACCCACTGCCCGCCCGCGTTGGTCCTCAACTGCGAGAACTTTCGTCGCCCCGCCGGGTGACACCGTGGGCTGTCTCGGCTTGATCCTGTCCAGTCGCCTACTCGGGCTTGCTCACGTTCGCAGCCAATCGATCCTGAAGCTCGGCGTGCCGAAACTGGTAAATCGGTCCCACTGTGCGTAACACGCCTCGCTCCCTGGCGTCCTCCAGAAACCGCATGAGCCGCAACGGCGTTCGGTGCCGTAGGGCCAGCTCGATCTGGAAACAGAAGGTTGGCCACGACGCGGTAATTGCGGGGGGTAAAGCGAGCATCGCGGCAAGTCCACCGAGGAGCCCGACCGCGAGCACGGCAGGCAACCCCAGATTGAATTGCATGCCGAAGCACAGTCCTGCCGTCAGCGCGCCGAACCCGCAAATGACCCCGAATCCGAGGCCGGCCATGGCGTCTTGCCTCCACGAGGCAACAGGGTCGTGCGCGCGGTTGTCGTCCTGGTTCGATGCGAACAACGAAGTCCCGGTCCCAAGCGTGAGCCAGAGCACCGTCCCGAGCACGAGCCACCACACGAGCGTGGGCTCGAGGTCGTTGATGAAAACAAGTACGTATCCGGTTCCGAGCCCGAGCGGGAGCGCCACGAACAATCCAGTGGTTGTGATCGGTGCCAGCCACCAGCGAGCAACGACCCGTTTGGGTTTGATCTCACTCTCGAGAATGGTCGAAATCGCGGACACGAGCCCAATGGCAAGCCCAACCGGCAGCCCGGACCAAATCTCCCTACCATCCGCGATCCAGTACGAAAGGCCGAGCAGGAAGCCGATGGGGATTGCGGTCACGAACCAGACGATCATTGCACGTGCAAACAGAGCGATCCCGTGGTCGGTCCATTGCCGGATGGTCCACCACGCCAGGTCACGACTTCCGTTCTGCTTCAGGCGGTCTGCGATGTAGCCGAGCGTTCGTTCCGCGGTCCGGACGGAGTATCGAGGCTTCGGGGCACCCGGTTCCCGGGTGTACGCGGCGATGAGCACCTGGTCGAGAAGGTGGCTCTCGATCCGCTTGGGTGTCGGAAAGCGCTTGCGATCGAGGAGTTCGTCGACCTTTCCGATCTGTGGGTAGGTGTCGCGCAGCAGGGTGACGGTGAGCGGTCTGTTCAGCGCTCGGGCGAGGGGGCTACGTGGATCGTCGTTGAGCTTTTCGGCGACGGCCTGCCAATTCGGCGGCGGCGGGGAGACAACGTGGCGCAGTAGGTAGTCGGCGGCGTCGGCGGGTCTCAAAGATCGGAGCTCGATGACGGCAGCACCCAACAGCGGCTCGTGCTGTACGGCGGCGCGGAACTCCTTACGCCGGCTGAGCAGTACCAGGCGGAAATCGGCCTTGTTCAGCGCCTTCAACGCGATCGGACGCAGCTGCTCAGGCATTTCATCGAGACCATCGAGGAACACCGCGATTCGGCTCTCCTGGACAAGCCTCTTCGCGTCGTCTCGCCGGAGCGGGAGGGTCTCGGCGAGTTTGTGGATGAGCCATTCGTTGACCGGTGTGGCCTCCGGGTCCCAGTTGTGCAAGGTGAACATCACCGGCACCGGAATCCCGGAGTGACACTTCTCGCGGAACTTCAGGGCGTCGAGTAGCAGGAGAATCGCGGCGGCGCTCTTGCCCGAACCCGCATCCCCAGTGATCACCAGTCGGCCGGAGGGCAGCCCGCCGTAGACGTCATACAGGGTGCTACGGTCACCCTCCTGCAAGGTAGTGCTGGTGATGACGGAAATGCCCGGTAGAGGGTCGAATCGCGGCCGCCCACCGCGCGTCGAGGTTGCCGCAGCCACAGGCACGGCAACAGAGAGCGCCGCTTGATGCCACCTGATCGGCAGCGGCTCGACCAATAGATCACGATCGTGCGCCTCCTTGGTCCATCGTTCGTGCATGCGGGCGGCCAATCGGTCAGCGAGCCGGTCCAGAGGCTCGGCAGTCCTCGACCAGAACGTCCTCACCACCCACACGGCGAGTGAGCAGACCGCCACGACCACGGCCACGACGAACTGACCGTATCCACTGGCGGTACTTTTCTCGGTCGGCTCGAGCAGCGTCACCCACAGGATCCACCAGACCGCCCCCAACGTGATCAGGCATGTGACTGCCAATATCAATCGACGCACGGACGTATACACTACTAGCGGCACACTAGGCCCGAAGTCGAACTTGTTGTCTCGGTTGATAACTCGCAATTTCGTTGGCCCGCTGTGGGTGCGGCACCATTAGGTCATGGGCCTCGGCTCCGCACGCCGGGTGCGCCGGATCGCCTGACCCGGTCCAAGAAGGCCGTAAGCGGCCAGGGAGCTGCCGAGGTAGCGAAAGACATCCGGAGACGTTGGCACAGCATGACGCTGCCGAGTTCCCTTGTTGACCACATAGATCAACTGGACTGCCCAGGTTTGCAGCTCACGCTCGGAACGCGGCCGACCGAGGTGTGCGACTCGGCGAGCTGATCGAATCTTCCTCTGCCGGTGGGCCGACGGTGGTGCCCACTGTGTCGTGACCGCCTCGGCCGCCCGAATCCGGTAGCGAATGCATGTGTGAAAGCGCCGCTCTAGGTGAGCGAAAAACCTTGCTGCGCCGCGGAATTCGGGATCGTCCGCGTAACGGGTTACGACTATTTGCACGGTGCCGCGCCGGAGACACTCGTGATATGAGCTGTCGCCGGTGGTGCCTCGCGCGGCGGGGCATCGAGGCTGGGGATCAGGAATCGTTGCAGCAGTTGTGTTTCGGTGTCGGGGTGGGCCGGCCACAGCAGCATCGAGACCATGGTTCGTATGAACCAGGTCGCGACGAGCGCGTCGTCGGGGTCGGTGCCCAGCAGGTCGGCCACCAGCGCGATCAGCGTGGGTGATTCGGAGAACCCGGTGACAGCCCGGGGACCGTGCTCGGATCCCAGGAACGCGGTCACGACCGGTTCGGCTCGGGCCTCGCATAACGCGACCGTGAGCGCGGTGTAGGTACGGTCGGTGCCGCTGCGGCGGGCGATCGCGGCTTCGACTTTCTCGATGATGCTGGTGGCTGCCCGGGCGAGCACGGTTTCGCGCAGGTGGGCGACGCCGCCGGTGTGCCGGTACACGGTGGCTCGCGAACAGTGAGCTCGCCGGGCCACGGAATCGACGGTCAGGTTGTCGAACCCCGCGCTGATGATCAGGTGTGTGGCAGCGCTGTAGATGTGGTTGGCGGCGCGATCATGCCGATCGGTGGCCAGCAGCCAGTCCATGCCCATCGTCTCAGTATGAGACGACACCGGCCGACGGACGGTGAGAAAACCACACGTCAGTCGATAGTGGTGAGACGAGCGAGTCGCGCCGGGCGCGCCCGTGTGTGTCGACTTCGTTCGCATGTCTTGTCCGTGAGACTTCCGCGCCGACACGGTGGAGCTGTGCGCGGCGCCTGCTCCCGAGTCGCCGCTGAGCTGTGAACGGAGACCGGAATGGCGTCACTCACGCAGGAAGCGGACACACAGGTGCTCCGATGGTCGGGGCGTCGGTGGCGCACCGTGGTCGTGTCGTGTCTGGCGGTCGCCCTGGTCATCGCCGCGATGGCCGCCCTCTACACGGCGCTGCCCGCGCTGGCGACCGACACCGGCGCCACGCAGGTGCAGGCGACCTGGATCGTCGACGGCTACACCCTGGCCCTGGCCTGTCTGGTCTTGCCCGCGGGTTCGATCAGCGATCGCTACGGCCGCCGCCGGGTACTGATCGCCGGGCTCGGGGTATTCGCCATCGCCTCCGCCGTTCCGCTGTTCATTTCGGCACTGGCCGGCCTGATCGCGGCTCGGGTGGTGGCCGGCGCCGGGGCGGCGATGGTGATGCCGTCGACCTTGTCGTTGATCACCGCGGGATTCCCCGAGCGGTCCGCACCCCGGGCGATCGGTATGTGGGCCGGGTTCGCGGGCGTCGGCGGCATGCTGGGCCTGGTCGGGTCCGGGTTATTGCTGCAGCACTGGTCGTGGCAGTCCATCTTCGGCGGACTTGCGGTCGCAGCGGTGATACTGCTCGCGGCAGCGTTCTCACTGCAGGAATCGCGAGCGGCAACCACGATCCGGTTGGATCCACTCGGAGCGATCACCTCGATCGCCGCGATAGGCATGCTGGTGTGGGCACTGATCGCCGCCGGCGACCGTGGATGGGGCGACCGCTGGATCCTGACCGCCATGGCCGGGGCCACCGTCGCCACGGTGGCCTTCGTCGTCACCGAGTTGTGGGTGCGCTCACCGCTGCTGCAACTGCGGCTGCTGGCCCGGCGCGGATTCTCCGCCGGTGCGGTCTCGATCACGATCCAATTCCTGGTCACCTTCGGGCTGTTCCTGATCAACGTGCAATACCTGCAGTTGATGCTCGGCTACAGCCCACTGGGCTCCGCACTCGCAGTCCTGCCCATGGGCGCCGGCGTGGTCGCCCTGTCGATATTCTCCCCGCGACTCGCCGCCCGCTACGGACTGCGTCTGCCCACCACGGCAGGATTCATCGCTCTCACCGCCGGACTACTGCTGATGAGCCGACAAACACCCGCCTCCGGCTATCCGGGAGTTCTCGTTCCACTGCTGGTCATCAGCTTCGGTCTCGGCCTGGCCGCCGCACCGGCCACCGCAGCCATCATCACCGAAACCGACGCCGATCACCACGGCGTCGCCGCCGCCGTCAACGACGCCGCCCGCGAGATCGGCGCCGCCATCGGCATCGCCGTCGCCGGCACCGTCCTCGCCGCCGGGTACCGGTCCACCGTCACACCTGCCCTCGAACACATCCCCGAACCCGCACGCACCCCGCTGGCCCACTCCCTCGCCGCCACAACACAACTCGCCGACCGAGTAGGACCCCGAGCGCAACCACTACTCGAAGTTTCCCGCGCCGCATTCCTCCACGGCCTTCACCTCACCGCCCTCACCCTCGCCGCCCTCACCCTCATCACCGCGATCGCTCTCACCATCTGGGCACCCGGACGACACCATCGAACGGCCACAAACCACGACAACGCCTGACCGACAACGCTTCACGGCGACTCGCCACCACCGAATCCCTGCCACACGACCGAAAACCGGACGCAACAACTCCGGTGCCACCTACGCATTCGGCATGAACTGACATGTCGCCCCCGTGTTCACAGTCACGATCGCGCGTAACCCGAACTCCTTCGAGCTTCAGTGGCATTCCCGGATCCGATTGGTCAACGGCCGCATAGTGTTCGCGGACGATATCTCGGGGTCGGTCTCACTGGCCTCCGGCCGGAGCCTTCGGCCGAGTCACAGCACTCGCCGGGCGCGGATAGCATTCGGAGGCGGCCGTCATCGCCTGATTTCGCAGAGGAGCTCTCCATGTCACAGCCACCGCGTGGCGACCAGCATCCCGTTGTGGTCGACTTCCGGGCCAAGCGGAGAGACAACTGGCAGCTGCGGGTGGCCGACTGGATCACGCGGTTCGCCGGGTCGATGCCGTTCGTCTATCTCCACGCGGCGGGGTTCGCCGGTTGGATGCTTTTCTGTGAGGACAGCCCGTGGCCGACACTGACGCTCGTGGTGTCGCTGGAGGCGATCTTCCTGTCGACGTTCGTCATGATCGGGCAGAATCGCGCGGCGGAGTTCCAGCAGTTGAAGGCCGACCACGACTTCGCCGAGGAAGAGTTGGAACTCAAGACCAATACCGAGCTCACCCGTGCGATTCACGAGATGACCACCGAGTTGCATCGCAGGATCATCATCGACGAGAAGGTATCCGGCGGCGCCGAGAAGCCTTGATAGTGCAGCCGTCCTTGCGTGAGGCTGCACTGACCTGGCCGACGCCGCCGACCGGATCGTTCGCTGATCAGTGCGCCTGTGTCCTGGTGTGAGTGTGCTGGGTGAGGAACAGGGCCGCGCGGTCGAGCGCCTCGTCCGCTTCGTCGAGCATGCCCGCGAAGGCCTGGAACACGTGCGGCACGTCGGCGGTGACGTCCAGGATGATGTCCACTCCCGCCGCCCGAGCCCGCGCGGCGAGGCGGGTCGAGTCGTCGAGCAGGATCTCGTTGGTGCCCACTTGGATCAGCATCGGGGGAAAGCCGGTGAGGTCGGCGAGGACCGCGGGGCTGAGCAGGGGTTGATGCGGGTCGGCGCCGGCGAGGTACATGGCCCCGGTGTGTTCGACGGCCTGCCGGGTGAAGATCGGATCGACGTCTTCCTTGGTGTGCATGCTTTCGCCGGTGCGGGTGGCGTCGAGGCCGGGGGAGAACGCGACGATGGCGGCGGGCAGCGGCAGGCCCGCGTCGCGGGCGGCCAGACAGGTGGTGACGGTGAGGCCGCCGCCTGCCGAGTCACCGGCGAAAGCGATGGTCGAAGGATCCATTCCGGTGTCGAGCAGGGCCCGGTAGGCGGCGAGGGTGTCCTCGATCGCGGCCGGGAACGGGTGCTCGGGTGCGAGCCGATAGTCCAGTGAGTAGGACGCGAAGCCGGTCTTGGCCACGAGCTGTCCGGTCAGCGACAGCGCGGTCTCCGGGGAGCCGAAGACGAAGCCGCCGCCGTGGAAGTACAGGATCGTCGCGGCGCCGGGCTCGTCGTCCGGCTCGACCCGCAGTGCGGGTCGGTTGCCGAGCGTCGTCGGCGCGGTGTGGATGTTCGCGGGGACGATCATCCGGGCCATCAGCGTCGCGAAGCCGGTGCGCAGCGCCTCGACGGACCGGGGGCCCGCGGGCCGCGGCTGCCGCAGCATCGCGTCGACGAGGGCCCGCTGTCGCTCACTCATGGTTGTGCTCCTCCCGGAAGTAGATTCCATTACACTATATGTCGTGGAATATAAATCGGGCGATGACGTCGACCTCACCCGCTTCTTCGCCGACTTGGTGCGGTGCGAGACGCGTCTGTACAACGCCCTCAACGACCGTCTGCGTGAGCGGCACGGGATCGTCACCTCACAGTTCGAGTTCCTGCGCTTCCTGCGTGATCGGCCGGGATCGCGCGTCGCCGACCTCGCCGCCGAATTCGCCATCGGAGTCGGTGCGACCAGCAAGGGCGTCGACCGTCTGGAGGCGCGGGGATGGGTTGTGCGGCAACCGAATCCGTCCGATCGCCGGTCCTCACTGCTGGCCCTGACCGCCGACGGCGCGCGGCTCTTCGACGCGGCGGAGCAGACGGTCGCGGCCGGCCTCGCCGAGCTGATCGGCGACATTGTCGACGGTTCCCCCGACACCGTCCGCGTCATCGCGGAACTACGGGTCACGTTGGAGCGCAACCAGATCGGCACGCCCACCGGCTGATCGCCCGTCCCCTCGATGCCATGCCGCGACCGCGGCACCCCCGCCGCGTGCGTCAGCGGCCGGTGGCGGAGTGGGAGTCTCCGCCGATTCGGGAAGATGAGGCCGCGGGGGAGCAGTAGGCCGTAGAGGGAGATGTCGAGGCTGCAGACGAAGCCGTTGCCGTAGGTGCCGTCGCTGCTGAATTTACCTATGTCGGCGAAGATGTTCTGTGCGTCCACCGCGGTGTGGTCGAGTCGGGCGCCGTTGGCCAGCAGGACGGTGAGAGCGTTGGTGGTGGCATCCTGTGCGGCAGCGATTTTCGGCTCGACCTGGGTGAGCATGTCGGCCATGGCGGCTGGAAACCGTTGAGCAGACCGGAGATATCGAAGGACTGCTCGGTCTGCTCGAGCGGTATCGATCCGTTGTCGGGAAGCGGGGCGGGGTTGCCCTCGCCGGGTTCGAGCGCCACATACCGTTGGCCGAGCAGATTCTGGTAGCGCGCCGATGCCCTGGTGTCGCCGAAGACGGTCTCCCCGCGCTGGAGGATGAATGTGACCGCGGCGTGGTTGTTTCGGTCGAGCGCGATCGTGGCGACCTTGCCGACTCGCACACCGGCGACGCGGACGTCGTCGCCGGCTGTAGTCCGAGGACGTCGCCGAATAGGTGTTGGTGGGGCCGGAGACGGTGCGGGCGAGCGTATTCCAGATCGTTGTGGTCACCAGGACCGCGACGACGGCGAACACGCCGAAACCCGTCAGTGGCCTGGACAGGCCCCCCGCCCCGGGCGCCCGTTACGCCTTGTTCCCGAATCGGGACAACACGGCGGGGATCTTCGACGCGGCCATCAATGCCCGGAACTGCCAGCTGTCGTCTCGGGGCAGAATGCCGCCGCGCTGGGTGGCGTCGAGGAAGTCGTAGAGGGTCTCGCCTTCCACCATGAGTCCGTCGGTGTTGAAGTGGTAGCGGTCGACCGCCGGGCACTGGATGAAACGCCCGTTGCCGTAGATGACCGGCGCCGACTCGTCGTAGGGGTACAGCCGCAGCGGCCCGGTCCAGTGTCCGCTACCGATGTACCGGATGACGGTGCGCACGGTTCCTTCCGGCGTCACATCCAGATACACCTGATTCGGTAGCGGGTCGTAGCGCCAGTCGGGGATGGCGTCGAAGAAGGCGAAGTTGTATTCGACGAATTCGTCGATGCCGACGATGGTGCGTCCGAAGGTCGTGACGTCGGTGTAGCGGATGTCGGGTGCGTAGAGCTCGTCGTTGATGCTCATATCCCGGACCAGGAAGCTCCACCAGTACTTCTTCGCCCACTCCATCAGCCAGCTGACGTCGACGCCGAAGCCCTTGTAGAGCTCGAGTTTGCGTTCGAAGTCGTCGAACCATTGCAGGGTGGTGGCTTGTAGCTCGGCTTCGGGGATCGCCCGGATCGGTACTGCCCGATTGGAACTGAGGAATTCCGGAACCGGCTTCGACAACCGCGGCTGCCGCAGAGCCTGCTGAAACTGTTCCTCGTTGAACATGAACACCCTTTCACCACGACAAATGCACCGCCGCTTCCTGTGAGCGGGGGCGTGTACCACCAGGAATCTCGGTACCGCGATGAACGACGAGTCGCCCACGGCGTCGCAGTCCCGAGCCGGTCAAGGTGAATCATATGATTCATGTAGAATCACATGATGTCAATACGTGTCCGTGGCGGATGCGAGGATGGATCGGTGAGTGCTCCCAAACTCTGGCGCGGCCAGACGCTGCAGGACCGTTCGGACGAACGTCGCGAGCAACTGCTCGACTGCGCTTTCGACCTGCTCGGCACAGCAGGCGCCGGCGCGGTCACCATGCGCGCGGTCACTCGGCAGGCGAATCTGAGCCCTCGCTACTTCTACGAAAGTTTCGACAGTCGCGAATCGCTCGTCACCGCCGTCTACGATCGCGTCGAAGGCGAACTGCGGCAACGCCTTTCGGCTATCACACCCGGTACCGATCCGCAGGCGGCGATCCGGGCGGCGCTGGAAGCGTGCGCCGAATTCTTCGAGGAGGATCCGCGCCGGGCGCGGGTATTGCTGCGGGAGCCGCTGGCCGACGACATGCTGCGTCAGCACATCACCGAGCGCACACCCGAGGCGGTGCGGGCGGTGGCGCCGCTTCTCGGCAGTGGCGCCGAGGCGCTGTTCGCCAGTAGCGACGCCGCCCTCGCAACCATCGGCACCGCGTTGGCCGGCGCGCTGACGGCCGTATACCTGGAATGGACCGACGCGCACCTGACGATCGACAGAGACCGGCTCGTCGATGTCAGTGTCGGCATCGTGACCGCGTTGCTCGGCGTCGGCCTCGGAAGCTGACCGACCGCACGCCTTGTTCCTTCGGGATCGGCCGGGCACGCCGGCCGTGATTACCGGCTTCGGGCGCGCCTGCCCCGTGTTAGCTTCTTGGCCGTGAGCTTCGAACCGGCCGATGGTATCGAGCTGCGCCCGTCCGATTCCGCCTATGTCGAGCTGGTCTATCGGGCCGGGCCGGTCGCCGGGGCGGTACCGGCGCGGATGCGGTCCGTCGCCAATTCGAACTGGGAGCTCGTCGTGTGGCGCGGCGGTGGGCAGACGCACGTTTCGGTCCGCGGTCCCGAGACCGGTCCCACGGTGGTGGAGCTGGGGCCGGGTACAGGTGAGACGCTCGGAATCATCTTCCGCCACGGTGCGTTTCTGGCGCCGATGCCGGTGCCGGGGCTGGTCGACACCGCGGTGTCGAGTCCGCACACCACCGCCCGCTCGTTTGTGCTGCAGGGCGAGGAATGGGAAATCCCGGCCTACGACAATGCCGACGTTTTTGTCGACCGCCTGGTTCGGGCCGGACTGCTGGTGCGTGATCCACTGGTCACCGATGTGTTGCGTGGTGATGGCACCACTTTGGTCACCCCGCGATCGGTGCAGCGGCGGGTGGCCGCGGCGACCGGGCTGACGCAGGGTGCGATCCGGCAGATCGAGCGGGCGAGGCAGGCCGTGCTGCTGCTGCGGCAAGGGGTGCCGGCGGTCGAAGTCGCACAGCGGGCGGGGTATCACGACCAGCCACACCTGGCGCGTTCGCTGACGCGGTTCACCGGCCGCACAGCGTCCCAGCTGCGGCGCGCCGACGACGAGGAGATGCTGTCGCTCCTGTACAAGACCGAGGTCGAGGTGCGCCCCTAAATTGTGCGGTGACGCCGGAAGCCCGGCACACCGAACACTTTTGGAGGCACGTCATGGCATTCACGCAGATCTACGTCAACCTGCCGGTCACCGACCTGGAGGCGAGCAAGAAGATGTACACGGCGATGGGGGGAACGATCAACCCGGACTTCACCGGGGACACCTCCGCCCAGGTGGTCTTCGCCGACGCGGTCGTGGTGCAGCTGATGACGCGCGAGACATTCGCGACCTTCACCAAGCGAGACACCGCGGACGGTCCGATCGAAGTGATCAACGCGCTGGCCGCCGGGTCGCGTGAAGAAGTGGACCGCCTCGCCGACGCGGCGCTGGCCGCGGGTGCCACCGAACCGCGGGAGGCCCAGGACATGGGCTGGCTGTACAACCGGGCGATCGACGACCCGGACGGTCACTGCTGGGAACTGCTGGCCTACGACCCGGCCGCCATGGGCGACGGCACTACTGCCGCCCAGGGGTGACGTCGGCGGCGGTCATCGGACTCGAACTCATCGAGACGGTCGAGGGCTCGGGCTGCGCGATCCGCACCCACACGGCTATGAATACGACAACGGCGCCCGCGTCGATGTCACGCGCTTGGACACCACCTGGGCGGGAGCAGCCGGTGCGCTGGTCTCCACCGGCGAGGATCTGAACCGATTCTTCACCGCGCTGCTCGCCGGAAAACTCGTGGCGCCGACCCAACTGGCCGAGATGCGGCGTGACACCGAACCACTCACCAACCGGCCCGCCGGTATGGACTACGGACTCGGCCTGGCCCGGCTGGCAGTACCGTGCGAGACCCAGGTGTGGGGGCACGGCGGATCGATCCCAGGCTTTCGCACCTATGCGGGGGTGACGGCCACGGGCCGCGCGGTGACCGTGGTCGCCGATCAGCGACCCACCGATGCCGCCTCCGCCGCAGCCCTGCAGCACGTGTTCGACGCCGCGGTGTGCGCCGGAGCCTGACCGGAATGGGGCGGCCGCGCTACGCCGGAATGTGGCCCGAACTGCCGACGCTGCGCATCGACCACGGCGCCTGATCACCAGGCGCGTGCGGGCTCAGGCGGAGCGGCGTGGCTGTTCCGCCGGAGCCGGGAACTCCGGTGCGGCTGTCAACGGGGTGCCGGAGGCACGGGCGATGAGTGCCGAGCGCAGATACCACAGACCTTGGCTGCGGGAAGGGTCGAAACCCGTCAATTGCCCGATTCGGCGGAGCCGGTAATCGATGGTGTTCGGATGGATATTCAATTGCCGTGCGGTACGCCGCCGATTCATATCGGTGTGGAAAAATACGTGCAGCGTTCGCAGAAGTTCGGGGTGATCGTCGAGCGGGGCGATGCGATTTTCCAATATTCGGCGGCCGATTCCGGGGCGGGTCAATTGGTATTGCAGCGCCAGGTCGTCGAATTTGTGTAGTCCGGGGCCGATTCCGAGGGATTCGGTGGTGTCGAGAAGTTCGTGAGTTCGCCGCGCGGCGGCGGGGATGGCGTCGGTGGCGCATCGGGTCACGACCGCGGTGACCGGCGCCGCGGCATAGTCGGTCACCACCTCGACGGCGCGGGCGAGTTCGGGTTCGGTGCAGACGCCGGAGGGCAACAGAACGGTCCCGCCGTCCACCGACAGCATCGCCAGTGCGCGGTCTTGGAATTGGCGGGTCAGCGCCGATTGGATGCGGCGCAGCTTGCGGCCGGCGACCACGTGCCGATCGAGACCCGGGCGGTTCTCGTCCGGATGCGGGGCCGCCCGGACGGCGAGCACGTAGTACTCGTCGGCGATCGGAATGCCGCATTCCCGCGCCACTTTCGAGCTCGCTTGCCCGGCGAGCAGCGCCGAGGTGAGCGTGTGCGCGGCGGTGTGGTGGTCGCCGGAGGCGGCTTTCAGTTCGCGCACGTACGCCCTGCTGATGGCGCCGGTGCACAGGTCGGACAACTCCACCGCGGCCGTTGCCCATGCGATGACGCGGGCGCCACTGGGCTCGCCCGAGCGCGGGACGACAACCTCGAGGGCTTCGGCGAACGCGACGTGCATCGCGTGCAGCACCTTCTCGATCGGCATGTCGGCGCGAGCCCATCGTGCTGCCGCGACCTGCAAAAACGTCGCCGGGTTGGCCGTTGCGGGCGCACTGCCGCGTTCGCTCGCCCACCGCATGCATACGCGGATCACGGCCTTCACGTCCCCGTCGAGCAGTGGGCGCGGCAGTGCGGTGAAGGGATGAATCTTCGTGCGCAGATGCGAAAGCAGGAGATCGGCGAGACGTTCGGCGTCGTCGGCGGTGATGAGCCCGGTGCTCGAGGCGTGCGCGATCGAAGTTTCCGGCGCTGATCGGATCGTCACGGGTGACCTCCTCGTCACGACTGCGGGGTGGTGTCCGGCCGCCGGCACGTTGCCGCCGGTCCAGGAATCGAAGATTAATGCGAGTTCTCGCTCACCTTCTACTCGGATTCGCAGACCGTGCTGCTGGTATACGACAACGCTCTGAAGTGCGAAAATGGTCGGAATACGCGCGAATTCGAGAGTGTCGAACGCGCATAATTGTCCCACTGCTCACTTCTTGCACGAAGCTCGCGTCCCGGCCTCCCGGCCTCCCTAGCGTCCCGGCGTCCGGCCTCCCGGCGTCCAGTTGTCCCGGTGCCCAGTTGTCCCGCGGGCCGTCGTCCGTGCCGATCTGGTGCCCGCTCGCATCACGTCGCTACCGCATCGCGCTGGAATCGGTACCAGGCCACCGGAATCGATCGCTTCCCGCGCGAAAGGCGTTCGGGGGTGGCCGATCCCGCGACCAGTGCGAGATCGGTGGCTTCGCCGGCGGACAGGGTCGTCGGTGCCGGCGCGGAGTGCCGAGACGCGGTGAGTGATCCGAGCCGTCCGAAGCACGTTCGAATCCCACTTCCGGTGTCGAGTCGCAGCTGTGACCGCGTCGGAAAGAATGCACGCCCGACCCGTGATCACCGAATTCCCGCAAGCCCTCGCATATCCCTCGCGCCATATCCCCGGCCCCGAACGAACCGACTGTGTGGATTCATGGCGGGCCCTGAATAGTTTCGTGAACCCATGAAGACATCACCACAACCGTCGCCGCTCGCTCGATTGTCTCCGTAGCGTTTGCTCGCGAATTCTGGAAACGTCGATCGGCGACTTTCCGGGCAGCGAATTCGACGATGTCAGGAACACCATGAAGAAAAGTATTCGCCGCAGTTGTACGAGTGCGGCCATTGTCGCGGCGGCTGCCGCGCTCACCGTGGGGCTGACCGGCGCCGGGGCCGGCGCCGACCCGGTCGGTGATCAGCAGCAGGAGCAGCAGCTCGCGGAGATGATCACGCACGGGTTGAAGAATCCGTCCGCCCACGCGATCGCCGACAGCGGCAGCTCGGGCACCGGTTCGGCCTGCACCTCGGGCAGTGGCGCGGGCTCGGGCAACGGCTCCGGTGACTGCTACGGCGGCTCCGGCTCGAGTTCGGGCTCGTCGGGTGGAACATCCAGCGACACAGTCGGTTACGGTCCGGCGCAGAGTTCGTTCCTGGCCGCCTTCGGCTACGGGCTGCTGCATCCGGATGTCGCGCCGCCGGGGACCAACGACTGGAATTGCAAACCGACCGCGGCGCATCCGGAGCCGGTGGTGCTGGTGCACGGGACGTGGGAGAACGCCTACGACAACTTCTCCTACATCAGCCAGCCGATCCACGACGCCGGCTACTGCGTGTTCACGTTCAACTACGGCAAATCGAACCTGATCCAGGGTGGCGGTCTGGGGTCGGTGCTGCCGGGTACCAACGGCACCGGCTACATCCAGGATTCGTCGAAGCAGTTGGCGCAGTTCGTGGATCGGGTGCTGGCGGCGACCGGGTCGCAGAAGGTGAATCTGGTCGGCCACTCCCAGGGCGGTGCGATGTCGCGCTGGTATCTGAAATTCGACGGTGGTGCGGCGAAGGTGCATCACATGATGACCTTCGGCGCCACCAACCACGGCACCTCACTGGACGGTATCGGCGCGCTCGGCCGGATGATCAACAATCTCGGCATCGACGTGCTGGGTCTGGTGGAGATCTTCGTCGGTCACGCGGGCATTCAGCAGACGATCGGCTCGGATTTCGTCAACCAGCTCAACGCCGGCGGCGACACCGTGCCGGGCGTGGATTACACGGTGGTCGGCAGCCGCTACGACGAGATCACCAACCCCTACGATCTGACGTTCCTGAAGCCCGGCCCGGGTGCGACGGTCGACAACATCACCCTGCAGGACGGATGCGAGCAGGACGTGTCGGATCACCTGACCATGATGTACTCGCCGCGAGTGTTGTCGATCATCCTGCAAGCCCTCGATCCGGCCCAGACTCCGGCGCTGACCTGCAGCTTCAACCCGTGGCTGGTGGGTGGAGGCGGCAAACTGTGACCCCCTGATGCCCGCTCGCCGGTGTGTGGGAGGAGTCGTGGACCTTCCGGCGCGCCGGCGGGCACCCTCCGCCGCGGGACAGCGGTGGGTGTTACCGACACTCCCCACCGCAGCCGTCCCAGCGCGGCGGCCGTGCCCACCGGGTGGATCGACCACCACCCGGTGGGCATCTCGGCTCTCCAGGCCCGATACCGCGCGGCCGTGGCGGCGTTCGGCGTCGACGACGAATTCGGAGGTGCCCATGCGCGATGTGCACTGCTACGCAATCGATTCCACGGTCGGTCGTTTGTTCGGCCGCCACTTCTACGGTGTCCGGCTCCAGCCGCTCGAGGACGGATACGGCTGGGTCGTCTACGGGCATCCTCCGGCGAGGCGGATCGTCGCGGCGCTCGTGTGTGCGGCGCGGCAGCGCGGTTCGTTCGCGGAATTGCGCGATTGCTGCACCTATATGGATCTGTGTGACGGGATGGAACGCTGGTGGGTGACCGATCTGTCGGCCGACACCGACGGCTTCCTGTGCTGGTATGCCCGCGACCGAGGCTATCCCGGCGCGGTGCCGATCACGACGATCGTGCCGTGAACCGCCAGCGGGCGATATCGGCGCCGATGTCGGTCGCGGGTGGTTCGTGGTAGAGCCATTCGCGGGCGAGGCGATGCCAGTTGTTGGTGGTGTGCAGTTGTCCGAGTACGGCATAGGTGAACAGGTCCGCGCGGCGGGAGAACACGTGCTCGGGTGGCAGGCGTTGGTGGCGCATGCCGCGGAACTCGGCCGCGCGGGGGTCGACGGCGAGAACGACTGCGCTGGTGGCCAATTCGGGGGTGACGGTGATGTCCTCGTCGATCAGGTGCCAGCCGGTCGCGGCCCAGATGTAGCCGAGGCATTCCTCGGGCGTGACTCCGGCGTCGGGATCGACGATGCCCTGGGCGACCCACGAGTGGTAGATGTGCTCGGCGCGGTATTCGCCTGCGGCGCGGATGATCTCGCGTTCGAGTTCGACGTCGGCGGGACTCATGGCGGTGTAGAGCCCGAAGTCGACGAAGGCGAGTCGTCCGTCCGAGGTGAGCAGGATGTTGCCCGGATGCGGGTCGCCGCAGAACTCGTGGTCGGTGAACAGGGACGTGATGTAGAAGCGGTAGATCAGCTCACCGATGCGGGTGCGATCGGCGTCGGGCAGGGATCGCATGTGCTGAAACGGTTCGCCGTCGACCAGTTCGGTAACCAGAACATTGGGGCCGCAACAGTGTTCGATGCTGTCGGGCACGCTGATGTAGGGATGGCCACGGTAGCGGGTCGCGACGTGGTGCTGGGTGCGGGCCTCGCGAAGGTAGTCGAGTTCGCTGCCGATGTTGCGGGCGATTTCGGCGAGCACCTCTTCGTCGGCGGCGCTGGGCAGGACCGCCTTCCACAGGCGGCTGATCATCATGAGGTTGCGCATATCAGCTTCGACGGCGCGGTCGACGCCGGGATATTTGACCTTGACCGCGACGTCTCGCCCGTCGCGCAGTCGCGCGCGGTAGACCTGCCCGATGGAGGCGGCGGCGATCGGCGTTTCGTCGAAGTCGGCGAAGATCCGCGCCATCGGGCCGAGATCGTTCTCGATCACCGCGCGCATGGCGGAGAACGGGAATGCCGGGGCCTGATCGCGCAGTTGGGCGAGTTTGGTGCGGAACATCTCGCGTTGTTCTTCGGGGAGGAGGTCGAGGTCGAGCACCGACAGCATCTGCCCGAGCTTCATCGCCGCGCCCTTCATCCCGCCGAGCACGGTGACCAGCTGCTGGGCGGCCTGCATCGCCGAGCGTTCGCTCAAGCGCCGGCGCGCTTCTTCGGTGCGGCCCACCATCGACAGCCGAGTGCCGACCCCGCGCAGTGCCTGTCCCGCAGCGAGCCGGCCCATCTTGCTGCCGCGCGAGATACGGCCGTGGGGAACCCGGTTGCTCACTGCTAAACCTCCATCGGTTCGGACCTGCCGCTCGCCGCGCCGGACCGAGTGGGGGCGAGGCGAGGCCAAGCTACCGGCCCGCCCGCGAGTGTTCGGCCGTTCGGATCCACTCGCGTGGATATCACGAAAATGCGCGGCCGACGTCGGAACAGCACACAGCCGCGGCCGAGGCGGAGAAAAAAAGAGGTTTGGGCTCGCGCGGCGGGGGTTGTATACGAATGTGATGTATGGCGGTGACGAGGAGATGAGTGTCTTGGTGGATGACAGCGGCTTGAGCGTCGAGGTCGACCGGACCGGCGGTGCGCTCGTCATATCGGCGTACGGCGATGTCGACGCGATGACGGCCGACCAGCTGCAGAGTGTGCTGGACCGGATGAGCGAGGCGTTCGAGGATGCCGACCAGGCCGCGCCGGTCATCGATCTGTCCGGAGTGGGTTTCCTGGGTTCGGCCGGTCTGAGCGTGCTGCACGCGGCCGCGACCACGGTGACTCCCCGGCGGCTGCGGGTGGTCGCGTCCGGGGCGGCCAAACGTGTCATCCAGGTCACCGGTCTGGACCGGATGGTCTCGGTGTACGACGATCTGGCTAGCGCCGGCGTCACCGCTCGCTGAGCCGACAGCAGAACGCCGCCGGGTGGCGTTCCCGGCGGCGTCCGTATGAGGTCGACGTCCCACAAGCGCCTCTCGGCGGGTGGTCGCTCGAAGCGACTGAAGGGTGCGGCCCGGGGCTGTCCGGACGCCGACAGCCGATACAACCGTGACACCCGGCGAGCTATTTCCGGGCCGCGTTGTGACGTGACCCACCCAGCGTCGATGGGCTATTCGGTCGCGGCGGTGGCGGCCGACTCCTCGGCCCGCTCGGCTGCCTGTGCGGCGCGCTCACCCGCGCGCCGGGCGGCGGACTCCGTCATGCACCACACACTATGCCCGCGCGGCGAGCCTTGTAACGGCAACGTTGCACGGGGACGCCGGGAGGACGACCCTGGAAGCCATGCGCGCCCGTGACGTGGAGATCGGGCATACCTACGTAGTGCTGGTCCCGCATCGACTGCCGGCCGCCCGCTATCCCGACCGCGAGCGACTGGGCACATCGATGTGGGTGGCGAGCCTGCTCACCGGCGCCCGGTTCCGGCTCACGGTCTCCAACGTCGACTACGACACCGATCCGGTGACGGTCGAGGGACTGCGTCTCATCGAACGCTCGCACACCGAGGTCACGCTCACCGACGACCAGGCCGCGGCGCTGGGCTTGGCGCCGAAGCAGGGATATCGCATGGTGGGATCGCTCGTGGACCGCACCGGCCGGGTGGCGTGCCTGCCCTCGATCGAACCGATCCGGGTGCCGGTCCGCTGGCTGCGTTCGGCCGACGATCCCCGGCTGGCGCAGACCACCCACCGCGACGCGGACCTTTGGCCCTTTATGTGAACAGTCGTCGCGGACCGCACCATCGCAACGATCTCCACCGGCCATAATTGTTTCGTGCGGCGCAACGGCATGGACAACGAACACGATCAGACGGCCGAAGAAACGGCACCGGTCGATCCGAGCAGTGTGCCGCGGGTCGGATCCTTCCGGTTCTGGTTCGCGACACGGCGCTGGGAGTGGTCGGAAGAGGTGTACCGGATGCACGGTTACACCCCCGGCAGCGTGGTGCCGACCACCGAGCTGCTGCTCTCCCACAAACATCCCGACGACCGCGACGATGTGGCGGCGCGCATCGCCCGCGCGGTCGATCTGGGTGAATCGTTCTCCAGCCGGCACCGGTTCATCGACACCGCGGGACAGGTGCATCACGTGATGGTGGTCGCCGACCGCCTCTACGACGACGCCGGAGCTGTCATCGGTACCGGCGGGTTCTACATCGACCTCACCGAGACCCTGGCCGAGAGCGAGCGCGAAACCCTGTCGGCGGCCCTGCCCGACGTGATCGAGCATCGCGCGGTGATCGAACAGGCCAAGGGTGTGCTGATGCGGATGTATCGGGTCAATGCCGAGCAGGCGTTCAAGATCCTGTCCTGGCGTTCGCAGGAGACCAACACCAAACTTCGCGACCTGGCCGCCCAGCTGGTCGCCGAACTGGAGACGCTTCCGGAAGCGCAGCCGCGGACGCTCACGGTCTTCGACCACCTGCTGCTCACCGCTCACACCCGCATACCGCGCCATCCCCGCTGAATCAGGCGCGGGCCCGCTCGCGGGCCAGGGATCGATCGCGGTGCTCCTCGAAGCGCGGGATCTGCACCAGTTCCATATTCTCCAGGAAGGCGCCCAGTCGTTCCCGGGCCTGTTCGCCGCGTGGGCCGAAGTCGTTGCGGCCGAAGATGTTCCATTGCCGGATCACCGGTTCGAGCACGTCCTCGTAGTGCTGGCGCAGATCGTAGACGCCGTGTTTGGCCATCAGCACTCCGTTGCGGCGGAAGTTGGGCATTCCGGCGCCGGGCATCTTGAAGTTCTCGACGATGAGGTCGATGGCCGTCATCGCCTGATCGGGAACGAGATCCAACGCGGCGGCGCACATAGTGCGGTAGAAGATCATGTGCAGGTTCTCGTCGAGCGCGACGCGCTGTAGCATGCGGTCGGCGATCGGATCGTCGCACACCTTGGCGGTGTTGCGGTGGCTGACGCGGGTGGCCAGTTCCTGAAAGCTCACGTACGCAACCGAATACAGGAACCCCGCTTCGCCGTCGAGCAGCCGGGCCACCCCCGGGGTGAAGCCGTTGGTCATATGGGTCATGCGGGTGTTCTCGAGCGCGACCGGGTCGACGCCGCGGGTGACCACGAGATAGTCGCGCAGCACGACGGAGTGGCGGTTCTCCTCGGCGGTCCAGCGGCCCACCCAGGTTCCCCAGGCGCCGTCCTGAGAGAAGTTCTCGGCGATCTCGCGGTGGTAGGAGGGCAGGTTGTCCTCGGTGAGCAGGTTGGTCACCAGCGCCGCCTTCGCCACCTCGCTGAGCGTGGATTGCCCAGGCTCCCAATCGGTTCCGCCCAGCATCGCGAAGTTGCGACCGGCGTCCCACGGGACGTAGTCGTGTGGATGCCACTCCTTGACCATCGACAGATGCCGGTCCAGTGCCGTGGCGGCGACCGGTTCGAGTTCGGTGAGGATTTCCCGTTGCGTCAACTCTCGTGCCACGCTGGTGATCTACCTTTCTGTGTCGAATGCGACCTCGGCACAGGGTGTGACGAGGGTGAGATCCGCGTCGTAGCGGCGGTACAACAGATGTCCGCGCCCGGTGAAGGCGTCGATGTGGAACAGGAAGGGCAGGCCGTGCTCGCACAGCCGCTCCACCGCCGCGGATTCGGTGAGGATGGGTGTCGGACGCGAGTGCACGGTGAAGATCCGGCCGCCGGTATCGGAGGGCGGATGCATCCGGGATCGGCGCGCGAGCCGTAGTCCCGAGGGGCCGGCCCGGTAGACGGCGGCATCCTCACCGGTTTCGGCGTCGACGAACAGGTGCACGTCGAAGTCGAGCGTGTCCATCGTCGCCGCGGCCGACTTCGGGCGCAGGGTGTCGAGTGGGAATGCCTTGCGGCGCACGATCTTTCCGACGCCGGGGTCGGCCAGCGCCGGTCGGGCCGGATCCGGCCACTCCCGGACGGCCGGGTCGGTGAGCTGCCGTTCCAGCCGGACCACCACCGACAGCACCTCGTGGGGCCCGCGGGTGCGCACCTGCATCCGGACCGGGCGATCGGGTAGTGCGAGATTCACTTGGACCAGCAGGGATTCGGTCTCGCCGGGAGCGGCGGTCACCCGCACCCGGGCGCCGCCGGTGACGGTGTGGCGCGCCAGCAGCCGACCCACCGCCCCGGCCACGCGTTCTGCCTCGAGGGCGGGTACCGGCCCGCGGGTGAAGATGACGATGTCCGGGAACGCTTCCGACGACCATGCCTGAGATTCCCGTAACACCCGCTCGCCCTCTTTCGCTCACCCGACCCGTTTCGACGCACGACAACTGTGCCGACGCGGAGGATGGCGCCCAAGGGTCGAAAGTCCCTTCGAGGAAGCACGAAATGCCCGATCGGAAATTCCGATCGGGCTTCGGGCGGGCGGAGGTCAGACGGTTGTGACGACCTCGTCGTAGTCCAGCCGCGGGGAGCGCGGGTACCAGGCGTCGGGGCCCGGCTTGCCGATATTGACCACGACCAGGGCGCTGTGCGTGCCTTCGGGGAAGAACTCCTTGTCGACACCGGCGGCGTCGAACCCGTTCATCGGACCGGCGGCCAGCCCCGCCGCGCGGATGCCGAGGATGAAGTAGCCCACCTGGATCAGCGCGTTGAACCGCGCCGATTCGGCCCGGTAGACGTCGTCGGCGAAGTAGTCCTTGGCGTCGGGTGCGTGCGGGAAGACCTTGGGCAGGTGGTCGTGGAAATTGAGGTCGGCGGCCAGGATCGCGGTCAGCGGCGCCTTCTCGGTCTTGGGCTTGTTGTTGTCGAGCATGTGCTCGACGAGGGCGGCGCGAGCCTCGGCGCCGCGGACCAGCACGATGCGCAGCGGCTGCTGATTCATCGAGGTCGGAGCGTATTTGACCAGGTCGTAGATGTCGCGGATCTGCTCGTCGCTCACCGGCTCGTCGGTGAAGGTGTTGGCGGTGCGGGCCGTGCGGAACAGCAGGTCCTGGGCTTCGGCCGCGAGGGTGAGGTGGGGGGTGGGCTGAGCGGTGCTCACAGCGTAACTCCTTGTCGGGGTGGAGGTTTCGGTCAGTCGTGGGTGACGCGGCGGGAGCGTGTGCGCAGTTCACCGTCGATGCGGACGAGGACGTCGTGCACCACACAGCTCGGCGCGATCTCCGGCGCCGCGCCGGGCCGGATCTTGACCACCAGGCAGTACATCGTGGCGACGATGCTCCCGTCGTCGCGCGGGGAGAGGTTGATCATGTTGAACCAGTGGCGGCGCTGCATCGGATCGCTGTCGAAGCGCTTGTGGAACTCCACCAGATCCGACACGATCCCGGCGCGGGTGCGCGCGGGCGGGCGGCCGGGTGTGTGCTCGAATTCGGCGTCCTCGGTGAAGGTTTCGGCGTAACCGGTGATGTCGCGGTTGTCCAGGCGCTGCATCTGATCGGCGTAGAACTGCTGGACCTCGGCGTACAGCTCGGCGCGGCTGGCGACAGTGGTCATGGACGGCTCCTCGGAAGACGGTGTGGCCGCCGGGATTCCGGGCGGACCTCGATCGCGCTCCACGGTCGCCGACGGCACTCGAGATTCGGTCGAGCCCGCACCGGTTTGACCGGTCTTATAGGGCCTTTCGCGACGCTGGTGGCCGGACGGGCCGGCGTAACCGGATCCAGCACCGATGGAGGAGATATGGCGGACAGTCAGCGCGTAGCGCTGGTCAGCGGAGCGACCAGCGGGATGGGCTTGCAGATCACGAAAAACCTGGCGGCACAGGGTGTTGCGGTGTTCATCTGTGCCCGGGACGAGCAGCGGGTGGCCGATACGGCCAAGCAGTTGCAGGACGACGGGTTCGCGGTGGACGGAGTGGGCTGCGACGTCCGCGACGCCGCCCAGATCCGGGAGTACGTCGACGCCGGGGTACGGCGGTTCGGGCCGGTCGACATCCTGGTCAACAACGCCGGCCGCAGCGGCGGCGGCGTGACCGCGCAGATCGAGGACGAGCTGTGGCTCGATGTGATCGAAACCAACCTGCACAGCGTCTTCTACGCCACCAAGGCCGCGCTCACCGCCGGTGGCATGCTCGAGCGGGGCAGCGGCCGGATCGTCAACATCGCCTCGACCGGCGGTAAGCAGGGTGTGCTTCACGGCGCGCCCTATTCCGCCTCCAAGCACGGGGTCGTCGGCTTCACCAAGGCGCTGGGGCTGGAGCTGGCCAAGACCGGAATCACGGTCAACGCGGTCTGCCCCGGATTCGTGGAAACGCCGATGGCCGAACGGGTTCGGGAGGTGTATTCGGGTCTGTGGGGTGTCGACACCGACGAGGTGCACGCGCGGGTGAGCGCCCGGGTGCCGATCGGCCGCTACGTCCAGGTCGACGAGGTGGCCGCGATGGTCGACTACCTGATCTCGCCGGCCGCCGCCGCCGTGACCGCACAGGCATTGAATGTCTGTGGCGGCCTGGGCAACTACTGACCGCGGAGCGCCGTCATGACAACAATGGACGAAAACGTCACGCCCACACCGGAACTCGACGCAGCCCAGCACGACTACCTGCAGATACTCGACGCCATCCAGTCGGGTGCGCTGCGGCTGCTGGCCGGCTTCCCCGCCCAGCCCAGCGGCCTGCGGATCCAGGTCGGTGAGGTGACCGTGGAGGCGCAGTGGCCGCAGGGCTCGGGGGAGGCGGGCGCGAGTGCCGGCGCAGCACCGGCCCCGGCCCTCGCAACCGACGTCGCGACCGAGGTGCCGGTGACCGATCCGGTCATCCGAGCACCCAGCGTGGGCGTGTTCTATCGGAGCCCGCAGCCCGGTGCCGAGCCGTTCGTGGCGGTCGGCGACCGGGTGTCGCCGGGGCGTCAGGTCGGCATCGTGGAGGCGATGAAGCTGATGATCCCGGTGACGGCCGAGGTGGGCGGGGTCGTCACCGCGATCCTCAAACAGGACGGTGAATCCGTGCAATTCGACGAACCTCTGTTCTCGTACTCGCCGGAGTGATCAGCACGGGCGGGCGGACCTGCGCCAGGTGAGAATGCGGCGCTGGGTCCGCCCGTCCACTTGTGCGGTGCCGATCAGCGTCAGCACGTCACCGTCGAGGGACATCTGGCGTACCTGCTCGGTGCCGGCCCAGGCGGGATTGGAGCAGACGCTGATCGCGTGCACCACCGCCTTTCCCGCCGTGCGCCAGGTTCCGGCGTAGCCCATGAACGTGTTCGCCGCGGCGGTGTCGCCGGTGCGCATCATGCTCACCGAGACCGAGCCCTGTGCGGTGTAGATGAGCAGACCGCGCGGCGCCGGGCCCAGTGGCCCTTCGCTGCGCACATCCGCGTCGTCGATGTCGTAGTAGGACAGCAGTTCCCAGGTGCCGACGAGATCAGTCGCAGTCATGGTCCTCACGATGCGTGCCGCCGCTCGAATCATGCTCGAGCGTTCCCGCGGGCGTAGTCGTAGGAGGCGCGTACCAGTTGCCAGACCTGTTCCAGTTCGTCGGCGTCACGCGGGCCGTAGACCATCAGCAGCGTCGCCGGCAGGACGCCGGCGCGGGCCATCGGATGCTGTTCTGCCCAGCCGGCCGAAACGGCCTCGGCGGCAGCGGTTTCCGGCAGGCGCAGATGCAGGCTGCCGTCGGCGTGCCCGTGAAGGTGGGCGAATTCGGTGCCGGCCAGGAAGGCGTCCTCGGGGCCGTGCGCGTGATCGGGGTGCAGATGCAGGGCGCGGGTGTCGGGCAGCGAGACCGTACTGCGGGCCGCCAGCACACCATCGAGTGTGGCCATGCGCGCCCACAGCGCTTCCTGGAGTCGGACGTCCGGATTCTGGGTGAGCTGCTGATGCGGATTGTGTGGCCGGGTGAGCGGGCGTTCGCCGCGCCGCCGGGGCAGGCGCAGGTTTCCGTAGGGTGCCGTCGCAGTCATCACTGTGCTCCTCTCGCGCCGGTGAAGGCTTCTGGTCACACAGTAGTTTCCAAAGTATAGTAGTTACCAAATGGAAAGTGCCCAGGAGTGCTCATGACGCCCGTCACGCCGCCGCCCGTCGCGGATCCGTGCCCGATCTCCCCGGTGGTCGACCTGTTCTTCGGCCGCTGGTCCACCCAGGTGCTGTGGGTGCTGATCCACGACGGGCGGATGCGTTTCAACGAAGTGCAGCAACGCATTCCGGGCGTCACGCCCAAGGTGCTGACCCAGCGGCTGCGCCAGCTCGAACGCGACGGTCTGGTGCAGCGCACCTACCATCCCGAGGTCCCCCCTCGCGTCGAGTACGCGGCCACCGCGCTGGCCGGCACCCTCACTCCGTTGTTCGACGGTCTCGCGCGGTGGTCGAACGAGCACCTGGCAGAGGTGCTGGCGGCTCGCGCCGCCTACGACGCGGGCGACGGCTGAGACGCGAATTTCAACAGCAGCCCGGCGAATTCACGCGGCATGGTGATCATGCAGTCGTGCCCGGTCGGCAGGATCTCGAGCCGTTCGGCGGGCAGGTCGGCCGGGGGAAGGGTCCGAGGCATAGCCGCGCGCATCGCCTTGAAGGCCTCGCCGCCCTCACTGCAGTGGATGTGGGTGACGGGAACGAGTGCCAGATCGTCCGGATTGCGCAGCGTCAGCGGCTGGTGGAACGTCTTCAGCGATTGGGCCGTCAGCATCGAGGCCACCCAGCTCAGGTCGGGTTCCTCGGTGACGCCGTTGATTCCGCTGTCACCCATCGGCTCGGTCGGCGGGGGCACGCGCCAGCCGTCTCCCACGGCGGCGGCCGCGGTGGTGAACGCCTCGACCATCTCCGGCATGATGTCGGCGACGGCTTCGCCGTCTCGTGGGACGAAGGTATCCACGTAGATCAGCTCGGCGATGCGGTCCGGGAACCGGTCCGCGAGCGCGGTGACGACGATCCCGGCATAGCTGTGGCCCACCAGGATCAACTCCCGCAGATCCTCGGCGACGATCAGCTCGGCGAGATCGTCGACGTGGGTGTCGAGTCCCACGTCGGGGGTGAGCTCGTCGGCGCGTTCGCCCATACCGGCGAGTGAGGGCGCGAAGACACGGTGGCCGGCCGCGGTGAGCAGCGGGGTCACCCGCTGCCAAGCCCAGCCGCCGTGAAACGCGCCGTGAACGAGGAGATAGGTCGACACGACAGGTCCTCCTGGGTGTGGGGAATCAGGTACTGGAAACGAGCTGGTCGCCGTGTGCGGGCGGGACGTGCTCGGGCCGGATCCCGAGGCCGATCACCCGTGCCACCACGTGCGAGAGTCCGGGGAAGCGACGCAGCAGCCGGGCCAGCAGCGGCTTGTCGGTGGTGGGTCCTCCGGCGTTCGGATACAGGTCGGCGAGTAGCCGCAATTGCGCGAATTGCACCACCCGCATGGGGAATTCGCGGCGACGCTGCACCGATCGCAACTGCGCGAGACTCGGCACACCGCCCGCGGCCAGTGTGGGCGCCAGCAGCCGCGCGGCGGCGACGGCGTCCTGGACCGCGAGGTTGATACCGACACCGCCCGCCGGCGACATCGCGTGCGCGGCATCACCGATCGCCAGTAGACCGGGCCGGCACCAGTGCCGCAGCCGGTCCACCCGCACATCGAGCGGCTTCACATCGTCCCAGTCGCGGATCGCGGCCTCGAGCCCCGGCGCCAGCACCGGATAGATGGCCGCGAGCTGCGCCCGGAACCCGGGCAGCCCACCGGCTCGGATCGCCTCGAATCCGCCCTTGGGGATCATGTAGGCGACCTGCAGGTAGTCGCCGCGATCGATGCAGACGATGAAGAAGCCCTTGCCGCTGCGAACCGTCGGCAGGCTCTCGCCCGCGGGTTTGCCCACCCGGAACCACAACACGTCCATCGGTGCCCGGCTCGCCGCCACCGCGAGCGCGCCGCTGGTGCGCACCAGCGAATTGCGTCCGTCGGCGGCGATCACGAGATGGGCCCGCACCTCGAGCGGACCGTCCGGGGTGGCAGCGCGCACGCCGGTGACGGTGCCACCGGACTCGCGCAGTTCGGTGACCTCCGCCCGCTGCAGCAGACGGAATCCCGGATACCGGCGACCGGTTTCGGCGAGGAAGTTCAATACGTCCCATTGCGGCATGAACGCCACGAACGGAAACCGGCCGGGAAGCCGGCGGAAGTCGGCGAACACGACCGGCCCCATCGCGGTCGCCATCGGCAGCTGCGGCGCCCGCACATGCGGCAGCCGGAGAAACTCCTCGGCTAGTCCGAGTTCGTCCATCACCGTCAGCGTCGACGGATGCACCGTGTCACCGCGGAAGTCGCGCAGGAAGTCCGGATGTTTCTCCAGCACGAGAACTTTCGCTCCGGCCCGGGCCAGCAGCACACCGGTGACCAGTCCCGCCGGTCCGCCGCCGACCACACACACATCCACGGTCTCGGCCGTGCCCGTTTCCCGCTCGGCTGTGCCGACCTCTCGCTCGCTGCGCTCGCTCATGCCAGGCACGCCGGTAGTCGGCCGTCGTTGTAGCCGACCATCTCGTCGAAGATGGCGAGCACGTCCAGCGGCGCCCCCGGCGCCGCGCCGTCGGCCTCGGCATATGCGCGATGCAGATTGCCGACCACCCGTTCGGCATCCACCAGATCGGCGAACTCGCCGGGATCGGCCTCGAGGGCGATGCCGAGCGGAGTCAGCCCCAATGCCCGGCCGTCGAGCGCCAACCTGATGATCCACTCCAGGTACCGGATCGTCTGATCGAAGATCTCCGGTCCGGTGACCGGACCATGACCCGCCACAACGGTTTCCGCGCCCAGCCCGGCCAGCGTCCGGACCGCGGCGAGGGTGCCCTCGACCGAACCGAACAAGCAGAACGGTGCCGCGCCCGACATCACCAGATCCCCGGCGAACAGCACCTTCTCCGCGGGCAGCCACGCCACCACGTCGTTGGTGGTGTGCGCCGCCGGACCCGGATGGATCAGCTCGACCCGCCGGTCGCCGACGTGGAGGGTCAGCCGGTCGGAGAAGGTGACGGTGGGTGGCGTGACTCGCACGTCGCCCCACCGGACCTGCGGCCACAACTGCGTCAGGGCCAGCCCGGTCTCGATCATCTCGGCGCGGATCCGGTCGTGTCCGATGAGCACCGCGGCGGGCCCGAACAGATGGTTGCCGAAGTTGTGGTCGCCGTGGTGATGGGTGTTGACCACGGTGCGCGCCGGCCCGCCGGCGACCCGATCCACGTGCTCGATCAGGCCGCGGGTGCGGTCCTCGGTGGCGAGCGTGTCGATCACCAGCGCACCGTCGGGCCCGGCGACGACGCCGGCGTTGCTGACGCACCAGCCGCCGTGGCCGTGGGTGTAGGCGAAGACACCCTCGGCCACCTCCTGCACCACCGGTTCGGCCAGGCGCGGACTTCCGGTCGCGGTCATGACGGGGTTTTCGCGGATTCGGCGTGGCGGGCCGCGATGTATCGCACCGCGCACAGCAGGGTGTTGCGGCTGTTGGTGCCGAGGGCCTCGCCGAGATAGGCGCGCGCCTCGGCGAGTCCGGTTCCGGGGCCGAGGATTTCGCGCGCGGCGGCGGGGTTGATCGCCACCGTGTGGCGGGCGGTGACCACCACGCCGGCGGGATCGTCGGCGAATTCCCAGGCGCCACTGTGCCCGAACAGCATCGCGGGTGGCAGCTGCTGTTTGTAGTCGATGCGCTCGGCCGGGACACAGATCCGGATCGACCGGGTGGTGTGCGGGATCCCGCCTTCGGTGACGGTGTCCATCTCCATCAGCTGCACCCCGTCGGCGTCCTCGGTGAGGTCCACCCGGCCGACGTGCGGAACGTGCTCGGGCCAGCGGTCGCTGTGATAGACGAAGTCGTAGAGCTCGGCTGCCGTCGCGTCCAGGGTCACGCGATCTTCGAAGGTGACGATGATGTCGTCGACCGGATGCCCCAGCTCGGCGATCCGAGCCAGCGCCGCCAGCTCGGCCACGCTGTTGCGGTCGACCGCGCCGGTGATCACGTCCGGATCCACACCGTCGGCCACGGTGAAGTGGTGATCGAGTGTGACAGTCGTTGTGCGCGGACCGGTTTCGTGGAACGTCCACTGCCCGCCCATGGAGGCGATCGGCGCCCGGCTGCGTTCCTGCTCGAAGGTGATGCGCCGCCCGGCGGGGTCCAGGGTCCGGCGCGAGGTCCAGTCGGTGACCTGCCCGTTCACCGTCGCCCACAGCCGGAACCGTTCCTCGTCGGCGCCGCGGTGCAGATGCCGCACCAGCACACTGGGTTCGAAGATCACCGGCCAGCGCCCGACGTCGGCGACCAGCCCGTAGACCTCGTCCGCGGGCGCCTCGACGACACGGGTGTGAGTCGTGCGGATGGTCATGCCACACCCGCCAGCTGCTGGTTGACGATGTCGATCAGCTCCTGCGGAGTCTTGACGTCGATGAGCTGTTCCTCGGGGACCGTCACTCCGAACTCGCGCTGGATACGCGAGGCGGTTTCGATCAGGGCCAGCGAGTCGTAGCCGAGTTCCTCGAACTCGACCTCGGCGATGTCACCGGCGAGTTCGGGGGCGTCCTCGTCGCCGCCGGCGCAGGCCACGAGGATTCGGCGCAGGGTGTCGATGGTGATGGTCATGATCTGCTCCTGAGTGCATTCGAAGGGATAGTGCGATTGCTGTGCTGCGGGGTCAGCGCGGGTGCGCGCGGACGACCACCGCGGAGTTGAATCCCCACCGGCCGCGCGCGAGCACCAATCCGGCGCCGAGGTCGGCCGAGCGCGGTTCGCCGCGGACCAGATCGATCCGGCATCCGTCGGCGAGTTCGGTGGTGGCCACGGTCGGCGGGATCACCGCGTCGCGCATGGCCAGCAGGCAGGTGACGATGTCGAGGGGGCCCGCGCCGGAGAACAGCCGCCCGGTGAGCGGTTTCGTGGCGGTCACCGGGACTCCGCCGGGACCGAAGACGGCGTCGAGGGCGGCCGCCTCGGCACGGTCGGCCTCGGGCACGCCGGCGGCGTCGGCGAAGACGACATCGATGTCGTCGCTGCGCAGTCCGGCATCGGCGAGTGCCAGTTCGATGGCCCGCTGCAGTCCCGGCGGGCGCGGCGAACCCGGCGGCGGATCGAAAGTCTGCGCGTAGCCGGCGATCTCGCCGTAACAGTCGGGCACGCCCCGGGCCTGGGCCGCCGTGGCATCCTCGAGGACCAGCATGGCTCCGCCTTCGCCCGGCACGTTGCCCGCCGCCTGCGCGTCGAACGGCAGATAGGCGCGCGCGGGATCGGTTGCGGTACTGACCGTTCCGGCCGCGATGTGGGAAACCCAGCCCCACGGGTCGAGCGCCGAATCGACGCCACCGGTCACAACCAGGGGTGTGCCGCGGCGCACGGTGCGCCGGGCGTGGCCGACCGCGTCCAGGCCGCCGGCCTGATCGGCGACCAGCGCACTGCTCGGTCCCCGCATGCCGTGCCGGATCGAGATCTGGCCGGTGTTCACCGCGTAGAACCAGGCGAACGATTCGTACACGCTCACGTGCTCGGAGCCGCGCGACCACAGTTTGTTGAACTCGCGGTGGGTGAATTCGAAACCGCCGGAAGCGTTTCCGGTGACCACGCCCATGCCGTAGTCGGTGAGTGCGGTGGGGTCGACCTTCGCGTCGTCGAGTGCCCACTGGGCGGCCACCAGTGCCATCCGGGTGGAGACGTCGGTCTGCGGCAGCAACCGGCTCGGCAGGTATTTGCCGGCGTCGAACTCGGCCACCTGGCCGGCGAGTGTCGCGCCGAACCCGGTGGTGTCGAAGCGGGTCAGCGGTGCGATCGCCCCGCGGCCCGCGAGCACGGCGTCCCAGAAGTGGTCCAGGCCCAGCCCGTTGGGCGCTACCACGCCCATTCCCGTCACGACGCTCATGCCGGCACCCCCTGCGGGCGGCGCAGCACCATCGCGCTCTGGAAGCCGCCGAAGCCGCTGCCGACGCTCAGTACCGTGTCGATGCGGTGGTCGCGGGCCGTGAGCGGGACGTAGTCGAGATCGCATTCCGGATCCGGCTCGTGCAGATTGGCCGTCGGCGGCACCACCTGGTGCTGCAGCGCGAGCAGGCAGGCCGCGATCTCCACCGAGCCGATCGCGCCCAGCGAATGCCCCACCATCGATTTGATCGAGCTCATGGGCGTGCGGTAGGCGTGCTCGCCGAGACTGCGCTTCACCGCGGCGGTTTCGTGGCGATCGTTCTGGCGGGTGCCCGAGCCGTGCGCGTTGACGTAGTCGACGGCGGTGGGATCGACCCGCGATTCGTCGAGAGCCACCCGGATCGCCTCGGCCATCTCGCGGCCGTCGGCCTTGAGGCCGGTCATGTGGTAGGCGTTGCAGCGCGTCGCGTAGCCGGTGATCTCGGCGTAGATGTGCGCGCCGCGGCGGCGGGCGCTGTCGTACTCCTCGAGCACGAACATCGCCGCGCCTTCGGCGAGGACGAATCCGTTGCGCGAGTTGTCGAACGGGCGCGAAGCGTGCTCGGCATCGTCGTTGCGAGGGGTTGTCGCCTTGATCGCGTCGAAGCAGGCCACCACGATCGGTGTGATCGGGGTATCGGCGGCGCCGGCCAGCACCACGTCGGCGGAGCCCTCACGGATCAATTGCACCGCGTGCCCGACCGAGTCGAGCCCGGAGGTGCACCCGTTGGACACCATGGCGACGGGCCCCTCGGCGCCCACACTCCACGCCACCTCGGCCGGCATCACACTCGGCACCATGTAGTCGAACATGTAGGGCGAGACGTGCTTCTCGTCGACGACCCAGTTGCGGCCGGAGTCCGACAACACCAGATATTCCTGCTCCAGGCTCGTCGCGGCGGCCACGGCACTGCCGAGGCTGACGCCGACGCGCTGCGGATCGAGCGCGTCGACGGTGAGGCCGCTGTCGGCGACCGCTTCCCGGGCACACACCACCGCGAACTGCGCGGCGCGGTCCATGCGGCGAATCTCCCTGGGTGACAATCCTTCCCGGGCCGCGTCGAAATCGGCTTCGCCGGCCACCTGCGACCGGTAGGGCGAGGCGTCGAAGAAGCTGATCCGGCGGGTGGCGGTGCGCCCCTCCGAGAGCAACTTCCAGAATTCGTCCTTGCCGTTACCACCGGGCGCACGTACTCCGAGCCCGGTCACGACGACACGACGGTTCATAACGAACCTCCGAATGCATTGGCGTACACAGCTGTTGTCCCTTCTCGCCGAAGAGTCCCGAAAGTCCCCGAGATCACGATCAGGGTGAAGCGGGCCGCTCTAGCCCCGCTCGAGCAGCGCGATCGAGCTGTCCTCGAGGGCGCCGCGCGAACCTGGGCACACCGGACGCTGCGGTCCGGCTGACCGTGGCCGATCGAGCACAGGAGACACCCCGTGAAGACGCCGCCAAGCTCCCACACCGCGGACTGGGTACTGTGCCCGGGCTGCCGGATTCCGCTGTATCGCAAGCGTTTCGAGCGAGACCTGGGCGTGTGCGGCGAATGCGGCCGGCATACCGCCCTGTCCGCCGAGCAGCGATTGCGCCAGCTGGCCGACGAGGGCCGGTTCGAGCCGCTGCCGATCGCCGGCACCGAGGACGACCCGCTGAACTTCCACGACGTCGTGCCGTATGCCGATCGGCTGGCCGGCGCGCGGGCGCGCACGGGACTACACGACGCGGTCGTGTGCGCGACCGCCCGCATCGAGGGCTCCGCGGTCGTGATCGTCGCCATGGACTTCCGCTTCCTCGGCGGCAGCCTGGGCACCGCGGTGGGGGAGATGATCACCGTGGCGGCGGAATACGCTCTGACCGAACGCATCCCGCTGCTGCTGGTCACCGCTTCCGGCGGCGCCCGCATGCAGGAGGGGCCGCTGTCGCTGATGCAGATGGCCAAGACCAGCGCGGCGCTCGAGCAGCTCGATCGCGCGGGCATCCTCACCGTCAGCCTGATCACCGATCCGACCTACGGCGGTGTCGCCGCCTCGTTCGCGACGCTGACCGACGTACTGATCGCCGAACCCGGCGCCCGGCTGGGTTTCGCCGGGCGCCGGGTGATCGAGCAGACGATCCGCCAGGAACTACCGCCGCAGTTCCAGACCGCGGAATTCCTGCTCGAGCACGGCCTCATCGACATGATTGTGCCGCGGTCGAGCCTGCGCGCGACGCTGGGTTCGCTGCTGCGCATCGCGGGCCCGGTCGATCCCACCGGTGAACCGGGTGCGGCGGCCGGCATCGTCACCGATCCGCAGTCGCTGCCCGAGACCCAGGCGTGGGAGCAGGTCCACCGCGCGCGGCAGATCACCCGGCCGACGGCGCTGGACTATGTGGCGCTAGCGTTCGACGGATTCCTCGAACTGCGTGGTGACCGCATCGGCGCCGACTGTCCGGCCGTCGTCGGCGGACCGGCCTGGCTCGGCGACCAGCCGGTGATGGTGATCGGCCAGCAGAAGGGGCACGATCCCAAGGAGCTCATGGCCCGCAACTTCGGCATGCCGACGCCGCCGGGATATCGCAAGGCCGCCCGGCTCATGCGCCTGGCGGAAAAGCTCGGCCTGCCGGTCGTCACGCTCATCGACACGCCCGGCGCCTACCCGGGAGCGACCGCCGAGGAACAGGGCCAGGCCGTCGCCATCGCCGAGAACATCCGCCTGATGTCGGCCCTGCGCGTGCCGGTGATCAGTGTCGTGATCGGCGAGGGCGGCAGTGGCGGCGCGCTGGCGCTCGCGGTCGCCAACCGCGTGTTGATGCTGGCCGACTCGGTCTACTCGGTGATCAGCCCCGAAGGGTGTGCGGCCATCGTGTGGAACGATCCGAGCGCCTCGGCCGAAGCCGCTGCGGCACTGCACATCACCGCTCGCGACTTGCTGCGGCTGGGCATCGTCGACGGTGTACTGCCCGAGCTCGGACACGACGAGGCCCTGGCGCCGCACGCGGCGGCCGAGCGGCTGCACCGCGCCCTGGCCGAAACGCTGCAAGCCTTGATCGGGCGCAGCGGTGAGGAACTGGCGGCGCAGCGGCGGGCCAGATTCCGTCGCTTCGGACTCCCCGTGGCCGCTCGCACGGCGGCCTGAGAGGGGCGGCGCGAATGTTCGACAAGATTCTGATCGCCAACCGCGGCGAGATCGCCTTGCGGGTGGCCCGCACCTGCCGGGAAATGGGCGTGCGCACGGTGGCGGTCTATTCGGCGGCCGACCACGATTCGGCGGTCGTGGATTTCGCCGACGAGGCCGTGCGGATCGGTCCGGCCGCGGCGAAACGCAGTTATCTCGACGCGGCCGCCATTCTGACGGCGGCTGAGATCACCGGCGCCGACGCCATCCATCCGGGTTACGGATTCCTTTCGGAATCACCGGATTTCGCCGATGCCTGCCGGGCCGCCGGGGTCACTCTGATCGGGCCGCCCGCGGATGTCATGGCCGAGCTGGGTGACAAACAGTCGGCACGCACGCTGATGGCCAAGGCCGGGTTGCCGCTGCTGCCGGGCAGTCTCGACGCTCTCGAATTCGACGAGGCGCAGGCTCTCGCCGATAGGATCGGGTATCCGGTGATCATCAAGGCCGTCGCGGGCGGCGGCGGGCGCGGGATGGCGGTGGTGCACGACGGCGCCGATTTCGCCCGCGCCTACCGGGATACCCGGGCGACGGCCCGCATGCTCTTCGGCGACAGCCGGGTGTATGTCGAGCGGTATCTCGACCGCGCCCGGCATGTGGAGGTGCAGGTGCTGTGTGACACCTTCGGCGCGGGTGTCCATCTCGGCGAGCGGGATTGCTCGGTGCAGCGCAGGCACCAGAAGCTGGTGGAGGAGTCACCGGCGCCGCGGCTGCCGGAGGGGCTGGCCGCGCGGATCGGCCGATCCGCGGTCGACGGGGTGCTCGCGGCCGGATACACCGGAGCCGGCACCGTCGAATTCCTGCTCGACTCGGCCGGCAACTATTACTTCATGGAGGTGAATTGCCGCATTCAGGTCGAACATCCGGTCACCGAAATGGTCACCGGTATCGATCTGGTCGCCGAGCAGATCAGGATCGCCGCCGGCGAACCGCTGGCATGGACGCAGGATCGCATTCAGCCGAAGGGCACCGCGATCGAATGCCGGATCAATGCCGAGAATCCGGCGGCCGGATTCGTGCCGTCACCCGCCACGATTTCCGAATTCACCGCGCCCGGCGGTCCGTTCACCCGAGTCGACACACATATCCGGGCGGGTTATTCGGTGCCGCCGAACTATGATTCGCTGCTCGCGAAAGTCATCGTGTGGGCGCCCGATCGCGATGCCGCGATAGCGCGGATGAATCGGGCGCTGACGGAATTCCGGGTCGAGGGCGAACGATTGTGCACCACTCGAGAATTTCTGCTGGACGTCCTCGATCAGCAGAAATTCCGAGCCGGTACCCATACGACCGCCCTGGTGGAAGAAATGTTCGAGAGTACCGCCCCGGAATGAGAGCGGCCGGATCAGGCGGGCGTCGCGGAACGTTGCGCGCCCGTCTGCCAGCCGATCAGATATCCGGCATGGCGGCGCTCGAGCATCAGGGTCACCGATTCGTCGGAGGCGTTGAGAATGTCACTGTGTAATCGGCGTAATTTCACGCAGGGATCCAGGCCGAGTTCCCGCTGCAGTGAACGGGCGAATTCATGGTAGGACTCGAGGGCGCGATGGCGCCGGCCGGAACGGCACAGCGCGTACATGTAGTAGGCCTGCAGCCGTTCGTGCAGGGGTTGTTCCGCGGTCAGTCGTGCCAGGTCGGGGCAGACCTCGCGGAAGCGGCCCAGCCGCAGCTGCGCCTCGATTCGCAGCTCGAGGTCGGTCAGCCGCACCTGTTCCAGATGCGACAGCTCGGCCGACAACGGCAGGCCGCTTTCCACGTCCAGCAGCGCCGGACCGGTCCACAGCGCTTCGGCCGCCGTGAACAGATCCACCGCGCGCATGTCGTCACCGGCATTCAGCGCGCAGCGGGCGGCGTCGGTCATCGTGCGATAGTCACGCAAATCCAGGACACAGTCCTGGGCGTCGAACATATATCCCTTGCTCCAGGTGCGGAGATATCGGTCCGCGATCTCGCCCTGGTCCACATCCAGATATTGCGCCATCTTCTTCCGGATCCCCAGAACATAGGTCTGCACGACGGTGATCGCGCTGCGCGGCGGATCGTCGTTCCACAGCTCTTCGATCAGGGTCGTGACCGGAACCACCGTCGAATGCCGAATCAACAACAAGGCCAGCAATTGCCGTTGCTTCTGTGCGGTCGGCGTCGCATTGCGATTGTCGAGGGCGAGGGTCAAAGGGCCCAGAACGCGGGCATACACAGGATTCGACACGTAGCGTCCCCTTATAGCATGAATTGCTGTGCGGTGAGCGTGAAATCATACGTCGCTGTAGACCGTTTCAGAGTACCGAGGGCATTGTGGCGAGACCGTAAACCCACTGTGATCATACCGTTAACGCCTTACGGCCGTCTTATTCTCGCATATGTTTTCGCAGGTGAACAATAGTTTGGACGCTCGACCGGGTGGCCGCGCGGCCTGTCGTCGGAACCGATTGCCGCCGAGCGCAATCCGGGCCGGGCCGCAGCGGTCCGCCGGTTCCGGTCAGGCTCCGGTGAGGGGCTCGGCGAGGTGTTCGGCGAAGGCCGCCGCGGCGGCGGCCGGATAGTCGGTGGTGCCGTCGACGTAGTCGCCGGTCCAACCGGTGGCGAGGTGCTGGAGTGCTGCCACGTTTGCCGGTTGTGGTGTCCCGCAGAGCAATTCGCCCATCGGATCGCTCGAGGTTCCTTCGGCGTCGGTGTGTTCGCCGGTGCTGAGGCGCACCCCGAGGAAGGGGCGATGCAGATGTGCCTGCAGTGCGGTGGTTCCGCTGCCGAAGTTGTTGCACAGCGCGGGCGGACCGGAGACGGTCAGGACGGGCAGGTCGGTGGCGGCGAGGTCGTCTAGTGCGACATCGGTATTGGCGCCGAGGAAGGATTTCACCGGGTCCAGCAGGACGAGCCCGCGCAGCTTCGCCCATGTGGCCGGAGAGGAGGTGTGCAGGCGATGGGCGACGTATTCGACGGCTTCGGCGCCGGCGGAATGGCCGATGAACACGAACGAGCGCGGTAGCGCGGGCAGGTCGACTCCGGCGCGCGTCGCCGAGGTGGCGAGGGGCCCGGTGGGATCGTCGGCGGTGGCGAACAGCCGGGCCACCTGATCCAGGAACGCGGTGTTGTCGCCGAGGTTCTGCAGGGTGCAGCCGTCGAGGTTCACGAACGGCAGGCTGGGGGAGAAGACGAGATACCCAGCAGTGGACAGCGTTTCGGCGAGTGCGGCGACGTTGCCCTCGGTGCGCGCGAAGCCGTGCTGCAGCCAGACCAGGCCGCGTGGCGTACCCGCGGGCCGATACCACGCGACGTCCTGATGCAGGGTCGTCGCCGCACAGGGCAGATCCACCGTGCCCGGCAGCGGTGGGCCCGCGGCGGCGGGAGCGAATGCGGCGGCCGCGACACACGCGGCGGCGAGGACGGTCAGGGTCGAAGCTCGCAGCCTCATCGCAACTCCACAAGCACACTCGGTATCCCGGTGATGACGCCACCGGGACATCGATCAGTATTCGCCACCGAGACGCGCCGCGGAGGCGCTTCGGGCCGTCACCTGTCGGCGGGCGCGACGCGCCAGGTCCGCGGCAGCGGGACCGGACGGAAACCGCTGGTGGCCAGGGGGTTCGCAGCGTGCGATGGATGCGGGGTGCGGGTATCCCTGGTCGCGAACTCACCAAGCGGCCCGACTCCTGCCAGGGTGCCACAGGGGGACGCGATATCGTCACCCTCCGGCCCACCGGTAGCTGGGTGATCGCCGACCTGCGGATATGCGGTTCGTCTTTCCGGCGGCTATGCGCCTGCGCCCGGCACTCGCCCCGGACGCTGCCCCTGTGATCGGCGGCTGGTCCACCGGATTCGACGGTGCCACAAGCCGGATTCGGTCGCGGGGGCGTATGCGGCCAGGGCGCCACCGGTCCACACGGCCACTGCGAGCTCGATCGAATTGCATCTCGTGCCCGTCCCGCTGGTTTTGCTGAAAGATTGCCGGGTACCTGCCGATGTGTGGCCGGACATGCTGGGCTGCCGGGGCGACAGCCGGTCACGCCGGCGTATTTCCCAATCCATCCCATCCGTACCGAGGAGGAGAGCAACCATGACCGGACAGCTCGACACTCTGATGGACAGCACCGTGTACGACTCGCACGACGACAAGATCGGCAAGGTCAAGAACATCTACGTCAACAACGAAACCGGTTCGCCGACCTGGGCGTCGGTGTCCATGGGACTGTTCCGCCACGATTCGCTGGTTCCGCTGGTCGGGGCGCAGCACGATCCGCAGTCCGACGCGCTGCGGGTGAATGTGGACAAGGAAATGGTGAAATCCGCGCCCGCTGTGGAACAGAACGGGCACATCAGCCGGGAGGGCGAGGAACAGCTGCTCCGCCACTATCACGTCGACCCGAACCGGACCGTCACCGTGCCCACCAGCCGCGAAGAGGTCCGTGTGGAACGCGAACCGGTCATCGACGCCCGCGCGTACGGGCAGACTTCCCTGGGCGACGAGGGACAGGAGGTCACCGATCCGGGACGCTACGACGATCGCCGTTACCCGGACGAACGCTGACCACTGATGGTGTGAGCCGGGCCCGGACCGGGCCCGGCCCTATCGTCCGGGGGACAAGGCGCTGTCAGCCCAGAGCCAGGTGGGCTTGCAGTAACCAGGCTGGAACCGAGCTGCGGCCGCCGGGCTCGTCGCGCACGTCCTCGAAGTGGATCGGTGATCGATCGTCGCGGGGGAGATCGTTGCCGTGGATGCGCGCCGGGCGGATGTCGTCGATGACCCAGTACTTCGAAACCAGCTCGCGCAGTTCGTCTTCGGTCACCGGGTTGGGGCCGAACCCCTCGGGTGAGGCCGGTAACGCCTTGCGGTCGAAGACGAGCACGAAGTAGGACGCGCCCGGTGCCGCCGCCCGGATGATCGAACGCTGATACCCGTCCCGCTGGTCGACCGGGATCGAGTGGAAGAGGGTGCTGTCGACGATGGTGCCGAACCTGCCGTCGTATCCGGTGAACGAGGTGATGTCGGCGACCTCGTAGGTGGCGGTGGTCAGTCCGCGTCGTTCGGCCTCGGCGCGGGCCAGGTCGATGGCGGTCGGGGCGGAATCCAGACCGACCGTCGTGAAGCCGCGCTCGGCCAGATACAGCGAGATCGCGGCCTCGCCGCAGCCGACGTCGAGGACGTCGCCGTGGAATTTCCCTTGTTCGGCAAGCGCTTTCAGTTCCGGCTGCGGCTCGCCGATACTCCAGGGCGGTTTGGCGCCCGAGAACGGGCCGCCCTCTCCCTGGTACGCGTTCTCGAATGTGAAATCGCTCGGTGTGGTCATGATGTCCTCCGGATCGGTCGGGGCTATCAGACATGGTTGGAGCTCATTCGATGCTACGGCCGCGCCGCGTGCCGGGGTGCGGGCGGTAGGGGGTTTGTGCGGTAGGGGCTCGTTCCGGGGCGTAACTCGATAACCCGGCGTGCGGTGCCGGTTCCTCGTAGCATGAGCGGACGAGTGAAATAGATACTCAATCTCTCGTCGATCGAGGCCCGGGCGCTCGAATCGCTGCTCACCCCCATTCGGAGGCGCGAACCGCGAAAGTGCTGCGCACCAGGGTGATTCACCAACCGCAGGCGACCTTCTCCGCGCATCCCGGCTTCGAATCCCTGTGCCTGGACCAGACCACGCCGGTGCGTGGCCTGTTCCTCGCCGGTGACTGGACCCGCACCGAACTGCCCTCCACCATGGAATCCGCGGCCGAGAGCGCCCGGCGTGCTGTGGACGCGGTCCGCGAGTACCTGACTCAGGGCGTCCGGCGCAGATGACCCGCTGATGCCGCGACCCGGCAAGTGCTCGGGCGAACGCCACAACGGCTGCGCCCGGCTGGTGGTCGAGCAGGCGATCGATCCGTACGGACGATGCCCGCCCGCCTTCACCAGGTCTTGCCGGCCTGCTCCCGGATCGTGTGGTTGATCCGGTTGAAGAAGTTGGTGATCGCGATGTTCAGGATGATCGCGAACATCTGCTTCTCGTCGAAGTGGTCGGCGGCCGCGTTCCAGATCTCGTCGGTCACTCCGGGCGAGCCGTCCTGGATCCGGGTGGCGGCCTCGGTCAGCGCGAGCGCTGCCCGCTCCTCCTCGGTGAAGAACGGGGTCTCGCGCCAGGTGACTACGCTGTGCAGCCGCTGCTCGGTCTCCCCGAGCTTCCTCGCCGACTCGACGCCGGCGAACACGCACGGACTGCACCCGTTGATCTGGCTGGCCCGCAGATGGACCAGCTCGAGCACGAGCGGATCGACGCCACCGGCGTGAATTGCCTTGTGCAGATGCTGGATTCCGGTGAGCAAGTCGGGATTCGCCACGCTCTTCATGCGTGCTTCCATGGTTGTGTCCCTAAGTTGGTTGTGTGCGCCCATGCGGGCCGGTCATCTACCGCCGGCGTGCCACGCCTCGGCATGCTGGACGAGCAGCGCCGCGAGATCGGACACGGCGCGGCGCTACGGTGTGGCCGCCGGACGGGGGCTCAGGCAGAACGGTTGGCCGTCGGGATCGAGCAGCACTCGCCAGCGGTCGGCGCCGGGTTGGAAGTCGGGTCGACTGGCTCCGAGCGCGCACAACCTCTCGGTTGCCGCCTCGAGGTCGTCGACCTGCAGGTCGAGGTGAAAGCGTTTGGCGCCGGTCTCATCCGGCCACTGCGCGGGCCGAAATCCCTCGACCTTGCCGAAGCCGATCGTGACCCCGTCGCCTTCGACCATCCCGTAACTGTCGTCGCTGTAGGTGACCTCCCAGCCGAGCGCGGCCGCATAGAAGCGCGCCAGCCCGGCCGGATCGGCGCTGTCGATATTGACCATCGACAGCGTCGCCGTCGAGTGCTCGGATTTCGCGGTGGAATATGTGTGACTCACACATATAAACTAGGTCCGTGACGCAAACCCAGTCAAGCCTTCACCATGCAGCCAACGTTCTGGGCGCCTTGAGTCTCGTCGTCGCCGACGGGATGAACACCGCCGTCGAAGCGGTCGCGGCCCTCGGCCCGTCGGCCGCCGCCGCCCTTGCCGCGATGCATCAGTTCCTCGACGGCGGATCGGTCACGCAGCTGAGTTCCGTTCTCGGCCTGTCTCACTCGGGCACGGTGCGCCTTGTCGACCGCCTCGTCGCCGAAGGCCTCGTCGAGCGCGGCGGCGCACAGGATGGGCGGGCGGTCTCCGTGGGCCTCACGCGGCATGGTCGGGACATGGCCGCACGGATACTCCGGACGCGCGAGAAGTCGCTGATGAGTGCGCTGTCCGCGTTGTCCGCGGACGAGATCGACAATCTCGCGGCAACGGTGGACACGATGCTGACCACGATGACCCTCGCCAGAGCCGAACAACGCGCAGCCCGCGGCAACGACCGTTCACAACCGTGGCTGTGTCGCCTCTGCGACTTCGACGCCTGCGGCCGCAGCGAAGGCAACTGCCCGGTCAACAACGCGGTGATGACCAGCGACAAGAGTTGACGCCACGCTGCTGTTCGGCCCGGGGGAGGTGCTCGACAGCTAGTCGCCGGATTTGTGCGCCACGGCGAAGATTCGCCGGAACGGCAACCAGGTCGTCCCGTCGGCGCGCTGGGGGTAGGCCGCGCGCAGGAGTGGGGCGAGCTGGGTGGTGAACCGCGCCCACTCCTCGTCGTCGAGGGCGCCGCGCACCGGTCGCAAAGCGGTCCCGGTCACCCATTCGAGGACCGGATCCGTGCCGGTCAGCCGCTGCAGATAGGTGGTCTCCCAGGCGTCGACGGCGCATCCCGCGGCGGTGAGCACCGCGGCGTAGCCGCTCGGATCGAGGACGTCGCGGGGTTGCAGGATGCCGCTGGATTCCAGGCGTGGCCGCCACTCGTCGCGCGCGGCGAGTTCGCGGATGGCGACATGGGAGGGCGCGTCGAAGTTGCCCGGCACCTGCAATGCCAGCCAGGCCCCGGCCGGCAGCGCCGCCACCCACTGCGGCAGCAGCTCGGTATGCGTCGGCACCCACTGCAGCACCGCGTTGGTCACCACGACGTCGGTATCGGGTGCGGGCCGCCACTCCTCGGCGGAGCGCACTTCGGCGTCGATACCGGATTCCCGTGCGGCCGCGACCATCTCGGGTGAGGAATCGAACGCGTCGATCCGCGCCTTCGGCCACCGCTGAGCGAGCACGCCGGTCAGCTGCCCGGGCCCGCACCCCAGGTCGACCACCCGGCGTGGATTCTCGGCGTCGATGCGCGCGATCAGTTCGAAGAACGGCCGCGAACGGTGGTCGCCGAAACTGCGGTACTTCTCGGGATCCCACATGGGCTGCTCCCCTCGCCGAAGGTGCTAAACCGTACGAGCGTTATATTAGCGCTGAGGGGTGGATTCGGCTCGCGGTCATCGTGGCAGTGACCGGGCGATCAACTGGACGGCGAGGCTGCGGCCCGTCCGCGCGGGCCCGGCGCCTGGGTCGTCTCGCCGGTTTCAGAAGTAGGTGCCGGCGAACGGGGCGGAGGTGGTGGTGAACAGGTTGTCGGCGTCTTCGATTGCGCCGCTGCGATTTTCGCCGATCCGGCCGGCGAGGGCCAGTTGCTGCCAGGTGGATCCGCCGAGGTAGACCGCGGCGAGGGCGGCCACGTCGGTGGTGAGATCGGGGGGTGCGTCGACGCGGGTGACGGCGTCGGCGGTGATCCGGTAGGAGCCGGTGTTGGCGGGCAGGATGTCGTCGGTCACCGCGAGGACCACTGCCGGTGCCTCGCGGTAACTGCGGCGTTGCAGCGCCGCGCGGACATCGACGAGCCGCAGCCAGGTCTCGTCGTGCACGCCGGCGACGGTGACCACGCGCTCATCGGTGAACAGATGCCGCAGCGGGCTGTCCACCGGCGCGAAGGTCACCACGATCCGGTCCACGATGTCGTGGGTCAGCAGATGCCGCAGCAGTCCGCGATAGGCCGCGGGCGTGGTGGCCACCCAGTCGTCGACGACGATGGTGCGCTGCGGATTGCGCGGCCAGCCGGTGCCGTCCGACGGGCGGTAGCGCAGGAATCCGTCCTCGGCGCCGGGGTCGCCGTGCACCACCGTCCAGCCGGCGTTGCCTGCGGCCAACTCCTGGAAACGCCACCAATACGGCGGCCGGTCGATCGCGCCGTTCCACGAAATATCCGCGGCCGCATAGAGTTTCGCCAGCTTCTCCCACCGGCTCTCGGCGTCCAGGTAGCGCACCGGCCCGCCCTGGGGAACGGTATCGCGCAACCGGGCCTGTCGCCGATCCACCTCGAGCGTCGCGTACGAGCCGGCCACACCGTAGCCGAACCGCTCGTAGATGCCGCCCTGGGTGGCGCGCAGACTCGCGACCACTTCGCCGCGCTCGGCGATATCGGCGAGCTGACGCCGCAGCAGCGCGCTCACCACACCCCGGCGCGTGTGGGTCGGCAGCACGCCGACGTGTGTGACCGCCGCGTGGGGGAGGCGCTGCCCGCCCGGGACCACCAGCCAACTGGTGTAGGAGTCGACGGCCCCGACCAATTGCCCGTCCAGTCGCGCCCCGAGCGTGCGCCCGGGCTCGACCAGTCCATCGGCGCCGTCCGGCAGCGGCGGCAGTCCGACCATCGCGGTGCGGAAGATCTCTCCCGCCGCACGCACCTCGCCGGGGTCGGTCGGCGTCACGAGTTCGACGGCTGCTGTGCCGCTGGTCATTCGTCACCTCCGGGGTCCTGCGCGGGCGCGTCGTGTGCCGCACGTCCCGGACCACGCTAGCGGGCCGTCGCCGCGGATCAGTGCGATGTGGATCGGCGGGGCGGCCACGAAACTCTGGTGGCACCGCCGCGTCACAGCTGTTCGACGGTGAATTCCGCCGTCCCGCAGCCGAACTCGGTCTCAGCCTGCCGCCGCCATCGCTCTCCACGCCTTTCTGGCGCGGGAACGAGCTCGCGGGGCGGCGTATTCGATTCGCCGACGCGCCTCGGAGGCGCTGATCCGCAGTAGATCGCTCAAGAGCTCCGCGGTGTCCCGGTAGCCGGTGTCGGCGGCGAGACCGCGGCGCTCGGCCTCGGCGACGGCCGCGACCATGGCCGCACCCAATCGACGCCGGCGGCGTTCGGTTTCGACGAGGGTACGCAGCAAGTCGACATCGGCCAGTTCCGACCATCCCCGTGCCGGAGCATTCGGTGCCAATGCAGTCGAATGTGTGTTCACGCGAGGCAGCCTACCGCATGCTCGAACATTTGTTCGATAATCAGCGTTCAAGCGCGTCGATGTTCTCGCGGTGTAAGGCGCGCGGCGGTGCGGGGCGTGATTTGCCGGAATCGGGGGGGGGATCGGGTGGCCGGGGCCGCGGTTTCGTGAATGCTCGCCTGGCCGGCGTCCCGGAGCGCGCCCATCGGCGAGAAGGGTGCATGGCTGCGTGGCGGTGACCCGCCCGGTGCGCGAGTCGGACCGCGTTCACCGCGGTGCTCGGCGTGCGCGGCGTCGTCGTTGCAGGCCGGGGTGTACGCCGGCGGGCAGGCCCGCGTGGGCGGCGATGCGTTGAAGTAGCGGAAGGAGTTGGGCTCGCTCGGCCTCGTCGAGCGGTGCGAGAACGTCCGATTCCAGTGCGTCGGCCTCGGATTGCATCGACTCGAGCACCTCGCGGGCATTGTCGGTGAGGTGGACCGCATGCGCGCGCCGGTCGGCCGGATGCGGCCGCCGGGTCACCAGTGCGCGTTCTTCGAGCTCGTCGACCAGTCCAACCATCGCGTTGCGGTGAACACGTAGCAGATCCGCGAGTTCCTGCTGACTGCGACCGTCCGCGACGGCCAGCTGGGTGAGTACCGCGAAGTGGGCCGGGTCCAGATCCAAACGTGCCAGCTGCTCGGTGAGCTGGTACGACACGTGGAAACCGATCTGCGACAACAGGAATGCCGCGCGTGAGTCCAGCGGCCGGTTCGTCATGACACTTACACTAGCAATCCAACATGATTGCCATCTAACGATATTGACATAAATTGTGATTGTCACTTAACGTGACAATATGACGAACCCCAACATTCCTTCTGTGCCCGACACCGACGCACCGGTCACGGTCATCAACACGATGTCGGTACCCGCGGCTCAGCGGGACCTGTTCCTCCAGCGCTGGCGTGACAGCGCCCAGTACATGGCGGCCGCCGCCGGTTTCCGCCGAACCCGGATGTTCCAGGCGGCCGGCGAGGCGGCCGAGGCGGTCTTCGTCAACGTCGGGGATTGGGACAGCGGCACCGCCCTGCGTAACGCACTCGGTACTGCGGAGTGGCGGGAATTGACGCTGCGGATCCAGCACGATCTCGACCTCACCGCCCGGCCGATGATCTTCCATCCCACCCTCGAACTGGGACCCGGCGAGGTGCTGTCCTAGCGGACCGGATGCCTTGTGGGACAACAGTTCACCGTCTGAATGTCACAGGAGAACCACCATGTCACGCCGGAACCTCGACACCGTCCTGGCCGCCGCTGTCGTTTTGTTCACCTTCTACCTCGGGTTTTCTTTCGTCCTGACCCCCGAGACCGCCGCCCAGGGCTTCGGCCTGCCGAACTTGCCCGACGGCGACGGCTTTCTCGTCGTGAAAGGCTGCCGCGAGCTCGCGATGGGCCTGGGTACGGGCATCCTGCTGATGACCGGCCAGCGCCGCGCCTTGGGGTGGGTTGTGCTGATGACGGCCGTCGCCCCGTTCGGCGACATGGTCAACGTCCTGGCTCATCACGGCTCCGCGGTCACCGCGTTCGGCGTCCACGGCTCGACCTGCGCGCTGATCGCGGTCACGGGCCTGCTGATCCTTCGCGAAACCGGCAAGGCGCCCAAGGCCCAGCAGGCTACCGCCCCAGCGCCCGCCGCGCAGCTGTCGGCCTGACGTCTACACCCGAACGACCGCACCATCATTCGAACGAGGACTCGATGAAACAGCTCTACTGGGCCGCCGTCGGCTATACCGCACTCGGATTGCCGTCGGGCCTGGTCTACCGCGAACTCACCAAGGCCCATGAGTTCACCGGCAAGACCGAACTCGCCGTGGTCCACACGCACCTGCTGGCGTTGGGAACATTGTTCTTCCTGATCGTCCTGGTGCTCGAACATCAACTCGCCCTGTCGAACACCCGCGCCTATCGCTGGTTCTTCGCCGTCTACAACACCGCTGTCCTCTGGACCGTGGCCTGCATGACGATCATCGGTACCCGGACCGTCCTCGGGCACGGCGAATCCACGCCATTGTCGGAGCTGGCCGGCATCGGTCACGTCCTGCTCACCATCGGATTCGTGCTGTTCTTCCTCACCGTGCACCAGGCCATCACGGCCCGCCGCGAGGAGGTGGTCCCCGCCTGACCCGACCGAAACGGTGACGGCCGGGCCGGATGCTCGGGCTGTTCCCCGCGCACGCCAACGGCCCGAGATGGTCTCGGGCCGTTGATCTTCGGACTGCCGTATCCGTCGCCATGTGGATACGCCGCTAGTTGATCGAGTTGGCCAACCGATCGGCGTAAGGGGTGGTGAATTTCCCGACGAGGGGAAGCGCCGCGCGGACACCGCCGGTGTTGTTCGCCTGGACCATGGCCATGATCCAGACGACGACCGTGAAGACCGCGACGACGAGTCCGGTGAGGCTGAAGAGGATGCCCAGGGCTCCGAGGAGCGAGCCGACGATGCTCAAGACGATATTCAGCACCGATACCGCCCCGAAGAAGACGATCGACTGCGAGGCGTGGAATTTCACATCGGGATCGTGCTTTCCGAGGAAGAGGAAGATGATTCCGGTGAGCCAGCCCAGCGCGTAGGACAGGATCGCGCTGGTCTTCTTGTCCAAGCCGGCGGGCTGCGGGTGGTTCGCGGGAGGTTGAGAAAATGTCATGAGGTGAGTAGACGCCGCGCGCGCCCCCTACCGATCCCAACTTTCCCCGCGAACCCGCCGGTCACTGCTACGCCGGTCGCTGGAACTCGCCGTTCTGAATGCCGGTGGTGAAGGCGTCCCATTCGGCGGGGGTGAAGATGAGTGCTGGGCCGGTGGGGTTCTTGGAGTCGCGAACTCCGACCGTGCCATCGCTGAGATGCGCAACCTCCACGCATGTGTCTTTGCCGTGGCTTCGCCGGCTCTTGTACCACTGGGCAGTGGACAGGTCGACACTCACGCTCTGTACTCCTCTAGCACCGCTTGCAACAATGCCCTGGACTCAGTCGCGCTGAGTGCGGCGTTCCGGATGCTCGAAACCGCTGCTCGGTATTGCTCGATCTCGTCGGACTTGTCCAGGTACAAAGCGCCAGTGTAGCCCTCGACGTAGGCGACGGGCGGCTCGGTGAGCGCCGGGTTCGGGTGGTGGGGGAATTCGAGCAACACGAACGAACCGGCCTGTAGACCGAGGTAGCCGCCGGTTGTGAGAGGCACGAGGCTGATGGATACGTTGGGGCGGTTGGCGAGATCGATCAGATGGCTTACTTGGTCCGCCATTACTGCTCGACCGCCGATGTGGTGGCGCAGCGCCGCCTCGCTGAGCATTACATCCAGCGTGAAGTCATCGGTCGAATCTTCCAAGCGTCGTTGTCGTTTGGTCAGAAGCTCGACGTGTCGCTCGATCTCCTCATCGGTGACGCCGGGATCGAACGCGAGAGCAATCGCGCGCCGGTATTCGGCCGTCTGCACCAGACCTGGCAACAATGTCAGCTGAAACGATGTGATGCGTCGTGCCGACTGTTCGAGGCCGATGAACAGGCCGACATAGTTCACGATCTCCTCGCTGTACGACTGCCACCAACCCTCCTTTCGTGACTGCTCGGCAAGCCACAGCAATGCTGTCCGGTCGTCCTCAGTTGCCTCGTACACATCGCACAAGGCTCGGATGATTATCTTCTTGATTTGGCTGCCTTGGCCAGTTTCCAAGCGCCACAACGTATGTGTGCTGATCTCGGAAAGCTGGGCGGCCTTGTCGCGCGTCAGCTTCGCTGTCTCGCGGAGTTCGACCAAGCGGCGGGCGAGAAGGCGACGGGGCAGCGTCGTTGTCTGTGCGGGCATGCATCCACCTCGTTGACGGAAGTCATTGGATCATTGCAGATGATTTGCACTGATTTGAGTTGCCATGAATCGTAATGCAACTAGTGCAGTTTGGGCTCGGGCAATGGTGTACTCGGTGTGTGCATGCGGGCGGGGCGGCCGACCTGGCAATCCGTAAGCACCTCAACCACATCCCCGTCGTCGGAAGCCCGAACATGACGAAAATGCCCATGCTCGATCAGCAGGTCACACAATGCGACACCGATGAAGGACGACGAAATCGTGAGCGCCCCAGAGCTATCGGAATAATACGACCCAGTGTGTCTGGTGCGGACACGTCGCGGCATGCGCTCGCGATCGAACGCCATGCCGAGCGGCTGGGGTATGACTACGTCTACACCGTTCGTCCGCCCGAGGATCGGCCGGACCCCGTCGGTTACGGTCTGGCGATCGCCCTCGGTATGGACGCCGCGGCGGTCGTGGTCTACGACTTGACCACCGTCGATCACAGTCCGGCGCGGGTGTGCGATTGGTGTGATCTGGAAACGGTGTGCCCGCCGGAGACGTGGGCGCGCAGCCCGATCGCACCGGAGCATGCCGGCCTGCCACACCCGCTGACCGAGTCGATCGCTTGGCGAATCATGCAGCAGCACAAGGGTTGTAGCGCCCATCGGTGTCCCCGCAAAGCCGCCGCATTCGGGTTTCTCGTGCGGGCCGGGAAGGTTGTTCCTCCGGCTCGCACGTTGCGCGAGCGTGCCGCGGCGCGCGGTATCCGGCTCGACCCGATCGGCAGCGAGCTGCCGGTGGCGACGGGCGCGGACCTCGGCACCCTACTGAGCGTGCTGGACGGGCTGGTCGCCGATATGCGGGAACGGGGGTAGGTGGTGCCGGACGACAGGACCAGGCGTACCGAGGTGAACGGCCTGGAAGCGGTGTGGACGATGAAGAAATACCGTCATATCGAGATCAGGCAGGCGAGCGACACGACCACCGGCGAGGTGATCGAGTTCGCGCCGGGCACCGATCTCGCGGCGGCACGAGAACAAACGTCGCGCCACTGGGCCGCTGTCTGGGATGGCGTCGCCCACCAGATGTGGACCGAATGGATACCGGGCCACCGCAATTCGCAGCCGACGCCCACGACCCGGTCGCTCGAATGAGCGCGGAGCCGGACAAATCGAAGTGGCCCAGGGCAATCGGATACGTTCGCTCCGATCTGGCGGGCGATCGACGAGCCGAAATCGAAGCCGCGATTCGTCGGCGCGCGACCGAGGCGGGTTATCGCCTGCTGGGGATCGTCGCCGACGTGCCGGTGCCTGAGCTGCTTCCCGCCCTGCGTCGCGTCGACGCGGTGGCGGTGATCGTCCACGACCTGGAGCATGTCGGCGGCAGTCCGCGATCGGTGTGCGGATTCGCGGCGCTGGTCACGGTGGAGCCCGCAGACATGTGGCGCTGGGGCTACCAGCCGGATTGGTAGTGCGGGTCGGTACCGCTCGTCGCGGTGAAGTGCGTGCGGTGGGCCGCTTCGGTGATTGCCGGTGCCCACAGTCCGCACACCCCGAATTTTTCGTGCAAACCTCCGCGGAAATGCGCGAAAACGGGCTGTTGCAGAATGCGAGCGGGTTTCCGCCATGACTTGGGTCACAGGTCCAGCTGGGCGGCAGAGGCAATATCGCGTCCCGAGGAAGGTCGTTTGGTCACCTGATGTGACGTCACTATCGAGCCTTCGGCACATTCTGCAACAGCCCGAAAACCGCGAAAAGCGGCGGGGTTTGCACGATTAGTTCATCGTCACGGGCGCGGTTCGGCCGAGCGCAGCTACCCGGTGACCTGCGAGCAGGGCGGGCGCCGGTGTGTTGCGCGATCTGCTGACCACCTGCACGGCCCGCGGATGGACGATCGATTCGATGGCGGTGCTGGGCCGGCGGGCCGATGTGGTGGCCTCGGAGACTCCCGCCGATCGGCTCGTCACGGTGGGGCTACGGCTCAGTGGGCCCGGGACCGTGACGCGGCCTCGATCCTCGGGGTCATCAAGGAGGTGGTGCGGGTCGATGCCGGCCAGAACGAGGACGTGAACCGGATTCTGTTCAGCCCGATCCGGATCCGCGACGCGCACGGCAGGCGTTGTTACCGTCGCTCGCATGGATTTGCAGCTGAGCGGTAAGCGGGCCATCGTCACAGGCGGCAGTAAGGGAATCGGGCTGGCCGTCGCGCGCGGACTCGCGGCCGAGGGCGTCGATGTGGTGATCGCCGCTCGATCCGCCGAACCGCTCGCGGCGGCCGCGCAGGCGCTCGCGCGGGAGAGCGGGCGGCGGATCGTGGCGGTGCCCACCGATACCGGCGACGACGACCAGGTGCGGGCGCTGGTCGAGCGCACCGTGGCCGAGCTGGGTGGGGTCGACATCCTGGTCAATGCCGCGGCCACGCCGTGGAGTGCCGGCTCGCCCGCGGATCTGAACGCCACCAGTGACGACATCGTGCGCCGCGAGGTCGAGATCAAGGTGCTCGGATACCTGCGCACCGCCCGCGCCGTCGCGCCGCATCTGATCGCGCAGGGCTGGGGGCGAATCGTCAATATCAGCGGACTCGGTGCGCGGCAAGCGAATTCGATCGCCCAGACGGTGCGCAACGTCGGCGTTTCGGCCCTGACGAAGAATCTCGCGGACGAACTCGGCCCGCACGGGATCAACGTGACGGTCGTGCACCCGGGGCTCACCCGGACCGAACGACTCACCGGACGACTGGCCGACCAGGCCGCCGAATCCGGTGCCACCGTCGAAGAATTGGAGGCCGGTCTGGCCGCCAACTCGATCCGCCGGGTGATCGACGCCCGCGAGGTCGCCGATGTCGTCACCTTCCTGGCCTCGCCGCGCAGCATCGCGATCACCGGCGATGCCGTCGCGGCCGGCGGCGGCGTGCCGGGCCCCGTGTATTACTGACGCGAAACCGCCTCGTACGCAGAGCGTTTCAGCCCCGATCGCCCTCGCACGCGGCCAGGAAATCGTCGACGATACGGGCGCAGTCGTCGCGCCCGGCGCGGCCGATGCCGGTGAGCCGCACGAAGACGATCGGCCCGACGAGCTGCGCCAGCACCGCCGTGAGATCCCGGTCGCCGAGCAGTGCGCGTGCCTGCGGGTCGTCGAACAGTTCGTCGAACGGGCGACGATAGGTGTCGATCAGATGAGTGCGCAGCGAACCGGCCCGCACGCCCTCGCCGTGCGCCTGCGCGTCCCCGGTCGCCAGCCACGCCAGCGTGGTCAGATGCAGCGGGACGTCGTTGATCGCCGCGGCCTGCCGGGTGAGCAGTTCGATCAGCCGCTCGCGCAGGGGACCCGCGTCCGGGATCTCGACCACCGGCGGCATCAGCTCTTCCAACGTCGCGGTACGCAACTGTGCCACCGTGTCGAAATGCCGGTACAGCGTGGTGCGCGCGACGCCCGAACGCCGCGTCACCGCATCGATGGTGACCGCGTCGAGTCCGCCGTCGCGCAACAACTCGGTCGCGGCCGTCAGGAGGCGGCGACGCGAGCGCGCCTTGCGCGGATCGTCCTCGGATCCCATCGCGGCAGTCGATGTCATGGTCTCAGGATTCCTCCTCGGCAAGATCGGCGGCCGCACGGGATAGAAACGATACTGCGAGTAGCATAGCGAAACTGAAAGTATCGTTTCTCGGGAGGCGCGATGAACGCAACCAAGACCGAGCTCGTTCCCGGGCGCACCCGATGGGTGATCGTGGTGTCCTGCCTGGCCGTCGCGCTGGTCGTCGCGTCGATGGCCGCGCTCTACACCGCCCTGCCGCAGATCGCCTCGGCGACCGGTGCCACGCAGTCCCAATTGACCTGGATCATCGACGGTTACACGCTGGCGCTGGCATGTCTGGTACTGCCGGCCGGCGCTCTGGGCGACCGCTACGGCCGCCGCATCGTCATGATCATCGGGCTGGCGGTGTTCGCGATAGCCTCCGCGATCCCGCTGGTGGTCCACGGCCCGGAATGGCTGATCGGCTCGCGAGCGATCGCCGGAGTAGGTGCGGCACTGGTGATGCCGTCGACGCTGTCGCTGCTCACCTCCGGGGTGGAACCGGATCGCCGCAATGTCGCGGTCGGTATCTGGGCGGGCACGGTCGGCGGCGGCGCGGTCATCGGCATCCTGGGTTCCGGAGTGCTGCTGTGGCGCTGGTCGTGGCTGTCGATCACGCTCGCGATGGCGATCTCGGGTGCGATTCTGGCGGTCGCGGCGTGCACCGTTCCCGAATCGCAGGACGGCGAGCGCGCGCGCTTCGATCCCTGGGGAGCGGTGAGCGGGGCGGGCGCGGTGGGCCTGATCGTGATCGCGGCGCTCGAGGCCCCGCAACGCGGCTGGACCGATCCGATGGTGCTGGGCGCGGTGGTCGCCGGGCTGGCGGTCGGCGCGGCCTTCACGGTGATCGAATTGCGTGCCCAGCACCCACTTCTGGATGTGCGGCTGTTCGCCGGGCGTGGCTTCGGCGCCGGGACGCTGTCGGTGGCGGTGCAGTTCCTGGTCTCGTTCGGGCTGTTCATGGTGATCGTGCAGTTCTTCCAATTGATCCTGGGCTATTCGCCGCTGCTGTCGGCGGTCGCGATGGCGCCGATGATCGTGCCGATGGTGGCGCTGTCGGTGATCGCGCCGTGGCTGGCGCAGCGGTTCGGACTGCGGCTGCCCACCACGGTCGGTCTGGTCGTCGTCGGGATCGGCCTGTTGTGCCTGTCGCGGTTGACGTCCGCGAGCACGTTCGTGGATGTGCTGTGGCCGCTGCTGATCATGAGCACCGGCCTCGGCCTGGCCGCGGCGCCGGCCACCGCGGCGATCGTGGACGGGGCGCCGGCGGACAAACAGGGGGTGGCGGCCGCGGTGAACGACGCCGCTCGCGAGATGGGCGCCGCGCTGGGGATCGCCCTGGCCGGCAGCGTGCTGGCGGCCGGCTACAGCCACCGCATGGCCGAGATCGCCGACCGGATTCCCGAACCGATCCGCGGGCCTGTCACCGGTTCGCTCGCGGGCGCGCTGGCCGTGACCGAACGCATCGGCCCGCAGGCGAAACCGCTTGCGGACCAAGCGAAATCCGCCTTCGCGCACGGGTTGCACCAGGCCACCCTCGTGCTCGGGGTGGTGACGCTGGTGATCGCGGCGATCCTCGGAGTGTGGGCGCCCTCTCGCGTGCGATCCGGTGCCGAATCGGAGGGGGCCGAATCGGCCGGGTCCGAATCCGCCGGCGCCGAATCGGCTGCCGGAGCGGGGCGGCGGTGATCCGGTGTGTCGGTGCCGGCGTCACCGCGCCGGAGTAGGCGGGCGTGTTGTGATGGACGCGGGCCGGCCCGGTGTCGGCCACGCGCGGGCGTGAGCGTCGGTCCGCGCGGCGGAAGTCGAATCGAGGAGCGGCGGCGATGGCGCAGGTGAATGTGGCGGTGATCGGATACGGATTGTCCGGAGCGGTCTTTCACGCTCCCCTGATCGCCGCTGGCCCCCGGCTCCGGATGGCCGCGGTGGTGACCTCCTCGCCGGAACGAGCCGACCAGGCGCGCGCCGACCATCCCGGCGTGCGGGTATTCGCAACGGCCGACGAATTGTTCGGCACCGCAACGGATATCGATCTGGTGGTGATCGCGAGCCCCAACCGCACCCACGGACCACTGACGCTGCGGGCCGTGGCGGCGGGGCTGCCGGTGGTGGTCGACAAACCCTTCGCCCTGACCGCCGTCGAGGGCGAGGCGATGATCGAGGCCGCTCGGCGGGCCGGTGTCATGCTGACCGTCTTTCAGAATCGGCGCTGGGACAGCGACTTTCGCACGGTGCGCCGGCTGATGGCCGACGGCGCGCTGGGCGAGGTGCGCCGCTTCGAATCCCGCTTCGAACGCTGGCGCCCGCACATCAAGGGCGGGTGGCGAGAGGTCGGTGGCGCCGACGAAGGCGCCGGCATCCTCTACGACCTCGGCAGTCACCTGATCGACCAGGCGCTCGACCTGTTCGGCCCGGTCGAGGACGTCTACTGCGAGCTCGACGCCCGCCGTCCCGGTGTGCTGGCCGACGACGATGCCTTCGTGGCGCTCACCCATGCCTCGGGTGTGCGGTCGCATCTGTGGATGAGTGCCGTTGCGCCACAGCTGGGCCCGCGCTTGCGGGTGCTCGGCTCCGAGGCCGGGTATGTGTGTTACGGACTGGATCCGCAGGAGGCGGCACTGCGAGCCGGTCGTCGTCCCGGCGACGGACAGCCGTGGGGGAGTGTCGATCCCGTCGACTGGGGCCAGCTCGGCGCCGAAGGCGATCTGCGCCTGACCCCCAGCGAACCCGGCGCCTATCCGGATTTCTACGCCGGGGTCGCCGCCGCCCTGCTGGACGGCGGCGAACCGCCGGTGGACCCCGCCGATGCCGTGGCGGCCCTGCGCGTCATCGAGCGGGCGCGCGCGGTGGCGGCTCGATGAACGCCCGTCAGGGTTTGCGGGCGACGCCGCCGTAGGCGGCGATGTCGGCGGTGCGGCCGACCTCACGGGAATCGGGCTGCCACTGCGTGATGCAGGTGAAGCCGGGATCGACGAGCTCGAGTCCGTCGAAGGCCGCGGCGATTTCGGCGCGCGTGCGCGGATAATACGGCGTACCACCGGTTTTCGCGTATTCGGCGCACAGGTCGACATACGGTTGGCTGTCGTCGGTGCCGTCCCAGAGCACCAGATAGCTACCGGAGGGCACCGCCGCCAGCACCGTGCGAACGATGCGCAGCATGTCCTCGTAACTGCGGGCGTGACCGAGCACGCCCATGAACATGACGACCACCGGCTCCTGCAGATTCAGGATGGCGTGCGCCTCGGCGATGATTTTCTCCGGCTCGTGGAAATCGGCGTCGACGTAGGTCGTCACACCCTCCGGAGTGGTGCTGGTCAGCAGCGCGCGAGCGTGGGCGAGGACCAGCGGATCGTGGTCGACGTAGACCACCTTGGCATCGGGCGCGACGCTCTGAGCCACCTCGTGGGTGTTCTGCATCGTCGGCAAACCGGTACCGATATCGAGGAATTGGCGGATTCCGGCCTCGCCGGCCAGATGGCGCACCGCCCGGATCAGGAATTGCCGCGACTGCACCGCCATGGTCGCGATATCGGGATCGATCTGCAGACTCGCCTCACCGACGGCGCGATCGACCTCGTAATTGTCTTTGCCGCCCATCCAGAAATTCCAGATGCGCGCCGAGTGCGGAATATCGGTGCGGATCTGCGCCGGATCGTCGATGGCCATATGTGCTGAGCTCCCCGTAGGTGTGGGCGCCGCCGAACCGCGCGGCATCTCGTCGGTGCGAACTACGCGATTATAAACCTCCGCGTAACGGTTGTGCCGGAATATGTTGCAGGACCGAGATATTCGTACCGGCAGTGGGGGCGCGCGTGTGTGGCGCGGGCGACCATGTGCGACGGCTCGTGTGCGGCAACGGCGTTCGCGGAGAACTCGACAGCGACGCTGGGTTAGCTAAAAATGTGCTAGCTGGCCCGGTTTGTCGGTGGCGGCTGTTGGGGGGTATGTCTGACACCCGCCTTCGGATAGGCGGAAGTCTGCCGCGCCGCAACACTAATCAAGCGTCCAATCTGGAACATTGTCCATATCGCCACTCGAGTTCGGCGGCTGCCATTCCATCCGCGCGATCGGGCATTTAGGAATTCCGCCCCTCGGCACGTAAGGTTGCCGATCGGTTACTGAGTTTCTCGTCTCACATGGAGGTGGTAGAGGGCTTGCACAGCACAGTGGTCGTCGTCGGGTCCGGATTCGGGGGAATCGGCATGGGAACGGCGCTGCGGCGCGCGGGGATGGACGATTTCGTCATCCTGGAGGAATCGCCCGAATTGGGGGGCGTGTGGCGAGACAACACCTATCCGGGATGTAGCTGTGATGTACCGGCGCACCTGTATTCGTTCTCGTTCGCGCCGTATCGCAGTACCGGTATCCGATTCCCGGGGCGCCGCAGGACCTTGGAATATCTGCGGGCCGTCGCCGCCGCAGAAGGGCTACCCGGCCATCTGCACACCGGCACCGCCGTCGCCGAGGCGACCTACTCGGAATCGGGTGCGTGCTGGGAACTGCGGGCCGCGAACGGGATTCGGTTCACCGCCGATGTCGTGGTCTTCGCTGTCGGCCAACTGCATCGCCCGAACATCCCGGAGATCCCCGGCCGCGACGAATTCGACGGCGCGTCGTTCCACACCGCCGACTGGGATCATGCGGCCGAGCTGCGCGGGCGGCGGATCGCCCTGATCGGCACCGGATCCAGTGCGGCACAATGCCTGCCGGCGTTGGCCGACACGGCCGCGTCCGTGCGGATATTCCAGCGAACTCCGCAGTGGATCCTCCCCAAACCGGCCGCCGAATTCGGCCCGGCGACGCGCGCGGCGCTGCGGCTGCCCGGTGCGCAGCGCGCCTACCGCTGGGGTCTGCACCAGGCCGCCGACTCGCTGCTGGCGCCGATCATGCACCGCCGCTGGCCCGCCCGGCCCGCGGAATGGATTGCGCGACAGTACCTTCGGCGCAGTGTCGCCGATCCGGTGCTGCGGGGAAGGCTCACCCCGGACTATCCGATCGGCGCCAAACGCATCGTCTTCGACAGCCACTTCTATCGCACGCTGGGTCGCGACAACGTGGAACTGACCACCTCGGCGATCGCCCGCATCACCCGCGACGGCGTCGTGACCGCTGACGGCGGGCGCTACGACGCCGATGTCATCGTCTACGCGACAGGATTCCGCGCCGCCGAATTCCTGGCTCCGATCACCGTGCGCGGCCGTGGTGGACAGTCCCTGCAGGACCGATGGCGTTCGGGCGCTGACGCTTTCATGGGTCTGGCGGTGCCGGGATTTCCCAACGCGTTCCTCATCGCCGGACCCAACTCGTTCACTCCGGCGGGCAGCAATCCGGCGATGAAGGAGCATCAGATCGCCTACATCATGCGCTGCCTGCGCTGGCGCGACGAGATCGGAGCGGCGGCGATCGAGGTGCGGGCCGACGCGATGGCGGCGTATCGAGCATGGCTGGCGGACGCGCTCGCGACCACGGTGTGGTCGGCGGATGTGCCCAGTTGGTACACCCACGACAGCGGCGCGATCACCAACCCCTGGCCCGCCTCCGTGCGCACCTACGCCCGGATGTTGCGTCGCCCGCCGGCGTCGAGCTTCGCACCGGTGCACCGCACCGCCGCCGCCGAAACGGTCGGAGCCTGACCCGGCTCGCGCGACGAGGCCGCCCGTCGCGAAATACTTTGCGCCGGGCGGCCTTTCGGTCATGGTGACGCACTCGGTGAACGTGACCCGGTCGCGGCGATCAGTCCTCGTCGTGGGCCAGATGCTGTTTGGCCTGGTCGTAGTCGCCCTCGAGGTGGTGTCCGGGTCCGTAGACGAGATGGACGACGCCGGTGCGGAAGGCGGTCGAGCGAAGCAGGGTCAGCGGGAGAGTGGCCTCGGCGTCGTCGAACAGGCGCATACCGGATCGCACCGCGATCGGGTGCACCAGCAGATGCAGTTCGTCGAGCAGTCCCGCGCCGAGCAGTGCCCGCACCACCGAGACCGAGCCGGAGATGGCGATATCCCCGCCGGGTTCCCGCTTCAACGCCGTCACCCCGGCGATCAGATCACCCTGCAGCACTTCGGAATTGCGCCAGGTGAAGTTGTGCTCGCCGCGTGACACCACGATCTTGCGGGCGTCGCCCAGTTTGCGGCCGAACTCCGCGTCGGGCCCACCGGCTGCCTCGCGTTCGGGCCAGGCGCCGGCGAAGCTGTCGTAGGTCTTGCGCCCCAGCAGCAGCGTGTCGGCACTGCCGAGCTGGGCATCGACCGCCGCGCCCATCTCCTCGTTGTAATAGGGGAAGTGCCAGTCCTGCGGATTCTCGACGACACCGTCGAGAGCGATGAACAAGCCGGCCGTGATCGTGCGCATGATGTCTCCTGGGTCCGAGAAGTCCCTGTTGCACGATCCGACGGCGCGAGCGCGCGGAAGTCATCGGTGCCGGCGAAGATCTCCGGCGGCGCGAGTGCGGCGACGAGAGTGGAGCAAAAAGTGAGCGGTTCCCCATATTTTGTCGCCAAATGTGCCGAACTGCTCGCGCTGTCACCGATTGACGCAGGTCGGAGGCTATGCGGCGGGGTGTCGAAAATGTCCAAAACGGAGTAGAAGGTGAGCGGAGGCTCGCATTACCGTTCCATCAGGTAACACCTACGGCCGGTGAACGGGCGGCGTCCATATCGCCCGATCATCGATCCGGCAGATCTCGCGAAGGCTGCGGATCTGGTCCGTGACAAGGAGGTCAGAGTGACGACAGCAAGCACAGTCGGTGCTGAGCGCGCGATATCCGGCCGCGCCACCTCGCTGTCCATGCGGGACGCGCAGGCCATGTCCCGGGAACTGGTCCTGCACCTCGGCGGATCCGTGGCGCCGTTCACCACCCTGCCCGCCGATGTGATGTCCGGTGAGGTGTCGGCGGTCGCGCGGATCTGTGTGGAATGGTCGATCCGCCGGGTCAACGGCGGGGATCTTCCCGAACGCACCGATCGGCTGCGGGCCGCGGCCGCGCGCTGGTGCCGCGCCGGCATCCCGATCGAGGTGGTCGTGCACGCGGTCCACGAGGGATTCAAGGCCGGACTGGACCTGCTGTTCGCCCGGGCCAAGGCCAGCGATGCCGAACTCGTCGTCCGGGGCACCGCCACCGCGCTGGAACTGCTGGACCTGATCACCGCGACCGTCAGCAAGGCCTACGTCCAGGAGCGCCGCGCCGACGCCGTCGAACACCACACCGCCGTGCACACCCTCACCTCGGCGTTGCTCGGCGGGCACGCCACCACGAAGCTGGCGCGCGAATGCGGGATCCGGATCGCCGAGCGGTATCACGTTCTCGCCCTGTGGATTCCGCCGCATCCCGACGAAACGCATCCGCGGCTGGACCGGAATGTGGTCGCGCGCCGCAAGCTGCGGCGGGTGCAGGCCGCGCTGGCGAAACTGTTGCGTGATCAGCCGCTGGCGATGCTCTCGGTCGACGGCGGCACGGTGCTCATCCCCGAAACCGCCTGCACGGATACGGAATTGGACGATCTGCTCACCCGGCTGTCCGAGCTGGCCGGCGTGCCGCTGACCGCCGCGAAGGTGGGCGCCGCCGCGGCCGACGTCCCGGCCGCGGCGCAGCAGGCGCACGACCTGCTCGACACGGTGCGCCGGCTCGGACGCGGGCCCGGAGTGCATCGCTTCGCCGAACTCGCGCTGCAGTATCAGCTCACCCGGCCCGGCATCGGCCGCGACATCCTCGACGCCCGGCTGGCACCCCTGGACGACCACCCCGAGCTGCTGGAAACGCTGCACGTCTTCTTCAACACCGACCTCAACCGGCAGCGTGCCGCGCGGCAATTGTGCATCCACCCGAACACCATCGATTACCGGCTGCGCCGCATCGGCCAGTTGACCGGTTTCGATCCGTCCCGCACCACCGGATTGTGGTATTTGCGTTCGGCGTTGATCGCCCGGCTCGGCATCAGCGACCGCGATGCGTCCACGCCGGTGCGCCGGCCCGCCTGATTCGGGCCTTACGCGCCGGAACCGGCCGGTGGCCGCTCGGTGGTGCCGTCCAGGTGCGGGTAGACCACCTCCTGCACGATGAGCAGCACCGCGGCGGCACACGGGATCGCCAGCAGCGCGCCGAGGATGCCGAGCAGCGCGCCGCCCAGAATGATCGCCACCACCGTGACCACCGCCGGCACCCGGACGGTGCGGTCCATGATGCGCGGGACGAGCAGGTAGTCCTCCAGCAGCCGCATCGCGAGGAAGAATCCGGCCGTGGCGATGCTGACCGGCAGCGAGACGGTCAGCGCGACGGCGGTGATGATCAACCCGGCGACCGTCGAGCCGATCAGCGGCACCAGGTCCAGCAGAGCCACCAGCACCGAGAGGATCAGCGGGTACGGCACCGAGAACACCGTCAGCCAGACGAATGTGGCGATCGCGGTGATCAGCGAGATCAGCAGATTGCCCAAGACGTATCCGCCGACCTTGGTGAAGATGGCGTCGCCGAGCAGGATGGCGCGGGGGCGGCGCGACTGCGGGAAGAACCGGTACAGGCTGTGCCGGATGCGCGGGAAATTCGCCGAGAAGTAGATGGTCAGCACCGCCACGATCAACGCGCTGGCCAGTGCGCCGAAGACGCGCTCACCGGCGCCGAGCAGACCGTGGCGCAGGGAGGGGTTGTCGGTGAGGCCGTGTTCGAGTTCCTGATCCAGGTGCAGACGCTGCGACCACGATCGGATCAGCGGGTACTGGTTCTCCAGGTCGTGCAGCCGGTCGGAGGCGTGGTCGACCAGATCGCCGCCCTGGGTGACGAGCGGTGTGATCGCCGCGGCCAGGAATCCGGCGACGAGCAGTGTGGCACAGCCGAATACGACGGCGACGGCGGCCCAGCGCGGCAGTCGGCGCCGATTCAGCCAGGCGACCAGCGGCTCGATCCCGATCGCCAGGAACAGCGCCACGCCCACCAGCACGAGGGCCTGTCGTGCGGTCGCCAGCATGTCCACGATGCCGATCGCGAGGAGGACGCCGAGGCCGCCGGTCACGCCGATCACGAACGGTGAATTGCGGTCGAACCGCGGGCCCGGCCGCCCGTGCGGGTGCTGCGCGCCGGCCGACTCGGAGGCCGCGCGTTCGGCTGCCGCGATCGGCTCCGGGACCGACGGCTCGCCCTGCGGGCCGCGTTCGGCGTCCGAATCGGCGGAACTACCCATTCTTGGCAGCGTAGCGCCCGTGCGCCGTGCTCGGGCCGGACCAGGGCGGCGGGTCCGCGCCGAACTCGGGTGGGCTCACTGTCCCAGTGCCCGAGCGAACACCGGCCAGCTCCGGTGCAGGTCCTCCTGCCAGTAGCCCCAGGAATGGGTGCCGGTGGGACGCATGTCGAAGGTGGCGGGAATGGCGAGTTCGGTGAGCCTGGTGTGGAGTTCGCGGGTGCAGCGGACCGCGCCGGTTTCCAGGGCGCCGCCGACGAGGATCTGGTCGGCCAATTTCGCAGGGCTGGAACGGATTCCGGGACCGTCGAGGGTGTCCAGCGGTCCGGGCAGCCCGGTGCCGGTGGAGACGTAGATCGCGGTGCCGCGCAAGCGGTCCGCGTGCAGGTAGGGGTCGTTGGCCGCCCAGGCCGGGTCCGTCGGCGGGCCCCACATGTTCACGGTGTTGCCCCTACCGCCGCCCACGACCGCGTCGACGATGAGCTGACCGGGCGGGTCGCTGGTGCGTGCGCAGCCCGAGTACGACCCGATCGCCTTGTACAAGCCCGGGGCGGCCAGTGCCAGCTGAAAGACCGAGGTCCCGGCCATCGATATTCCGATGATCGCGTTCCTGCCGTTTCCGCCGAAGCCGGAATCGATGATCGGTGGTAGTTCCTCGGTCAGAAACGTCGTCCACCGCTGCCTGCCCAGCACCGGATCGTCGGCGCGCCAGTCGGTGAAGTAACTGCTGGCACCGCCGAACGGCACCACCACGGTGACCTGCTTGTCGGCGAAGAACTGCGCGATATCGGTCCGGTTGATCCAGTTTCCGTCGGCGCCGCCGTCGATGCCGTTCAACAGGTATACCGTGGGTGCCGGTCGCGAGCGGTCCGGCGCCGGAAGCACTTCCAGCCGGATCGGAATGTTCATCGCCGCGGAGTGGACGGTCACCGTGAGGGCGCGTGATGAACCGGGCGTGGCCGTCGTCAGGACGGACCCGTCGGCGGAGGGGCGGGCGTCCGTCAGGGCCTGGGTGGCCGAAACCGAGGCGGGCACAGGCGAATCGGGTGCGGTGGCAGGTGGCACGGTAGGCGGTTGGGCGGTGGCCGAACCGCAGGCGAGTCCGGCCGTCATCGACAGCGCCGCGGCCAGCCGCGCCGAGGTGCGGCCGATGCCCTGCAACACAGCAGAATTCCCATGCAACACAGCAGAATTCACGCGCCGCCTTTCCTGGGTCCGAAACCGCGGAACCGCCGGCGCCGACGATAGGCCGCCGCGGTGCTACCCGGCAATCGCCGCGTGCCGGCTTTGGCCTGTATGCCAGCGCGGACGCGCCCGGTCTGGTAATGGCCACAAATTCCGCGCTATCGGGTGCCGGAGCAGGGGCCGGCGTCGTTGACTGTGGTCGGCCGTCGGGGAGTCGTGCCGCGAACACATGTCGAGATCGGAGTGCGAGGATGGTCAGCCGCCCGCCGAGAATGCGCATCGCCCGTGCCGTCGCCGTGCTGTCGGCCGTGATCACCGTGGCGGCGGCGATCACCGTCTCGAACGAGCGCGCGACCGCCGATCCCGCCGAGGCCGGCGCACCCGACGGTTCGCACATCAGCGATATCCACCGGCGCGACGACCGGATCCTCGATATCGGCGTGTACTCGGCGGCCATGCGCAATGTGACTCGCGTGCAACTGATTCGCGCCGCCGACCCGGACCGGCCGGCGCCGACGCTGTATCTGCTCAACGGAGCCAACGGCGGGATCAGCGACGGCAGCTGGGCCGATCGCACCGATATCGCCGCATTCTTCGCCGACAAGCAAGTCAACGTGGTGGTGCCGTTCGGCGGTGCCAGCAGCTATTTCACCGATTGGCGCGCCGACGATCCGGTGCTGGGCCGGCAGCGGTGGCGCACCTTCCTGACCAAGGAATTGCCGCCGATCATCGATTCCGGCTTCGGCGGTACCGGGGTGAACGCGATCGCCGGAATCTCGATGGCGGGGACCTCGGTCTTCCAGCTGGCACTGGCCGCGCCGGGTTTGTACAAGGCGGTCGGCTCGTACTCCGGATGTGTGCGCACCAGCGACCCGCAGGGGCAGTTGATCGTCGACGCCGTGGTCGGAAATCGGATGGGGAACACCGTGAACATGTGGGGGCCGCCGACGGATCCGGCGTGGGCGGCCAACGACCCCTACCTGCACGCGGATCGTTTGCGCGGCACCGCGATCTACGTCTCCACCGGCACCGGAATCCCGGGACCGCTCGACACTTTCCAGGGAGCGCACGGTGACGCGACGCAGCTCGCCTATCAACTCGTTTTCGGTGCGGCACTCGAAGGCGTCACGAATCTCTGCACCCACCAGCTGCACGACCGCCTGCAGCAACTCGGCGTGCCCGCGACCTTCGATTTCCGGCCGACCGGCACCCACTCCTGGGGCTACTGGCAGGAGGACCTGCACACCTCGTGGCCGCTGTTCGCCGACGCCCTCGGTGCGTGAGGTGCCGGAGTCAGCGCACGCGATCGTAGACGACGGCCATCTCGCCCAGTTCACCCGTTTCCTGGTGGGAGAGTGACCATGTCGTCGCCGGCAGGCCGTCGTCGAACAGGCGTGGTCCGCCACCGGCGATCTCGGGGCAGACGATGAGGTACAGGCGGTCGAGCAGATCGGCGGCGAGCAGGTCCTTGATGACGCTCGCGCTGCTGTTGACCAGGATGTCGCCGGTGCCGGTGCCGCGCAGGTCGGCGATCACGTCGGCGGCCGGGGCGTTCACGATGCGGGTGCGGTCCCAGGGGGCGTCGGTTAGCGTCCGGGACAGCACCACCTTCTCCGTATCGACCAGCCACTTCGCATATCCGCGGTCGCGCGGGTCGGCGGTATCGTCGGCGGCGACCGAGGGCCAGAAGCCGAGGAAACCCTCCGCGTTGAGCCGGCCCAGCACCGCCGTGGTGGCGTTCTCCCGCATCCGGGTGAGGTGATCGCGCGCGACCTCGGTGGTCGCATAGCGAACGATGGGGCCCATATCGGCCGGGCCGCCGGGACCGCGGTACCGGCCGTCGAGGGTGATGCTGAGGTTGGCAGTCACTCTGCGGGCATGCGTGTCGCTCATGGTGGGCTCCTTTGTTTCGTCTGGTTATTCGGTGGACGTGGATGCGCCGACAGCGTCGGCGAGGTTGTCGAGGACTGCGGCCCAACCGGTTTCGATTCCGGCGATGAAGGCGGCCGCGTCGACGGTGGTTTCGGTGATGGTCAACGCCAGGTGCATTCGGGTGCCCTCGGTGGTCTCGGTGAGGGTGAGGGAGTAGCGGCCGGTGAAGGCCACCGCGCCCGCGTCGTCCAGGACGGACAGATCGAAGACCAGGCGCTCGTTCTTCTCCGCTGCCAGAACACGCCCCTGCGAGCGATACCGCGTCCCCTCAGGGTCGCGATAGTCCAGGACGGCCCGCCCGCCGGGTGTGGGTTCGAGTACGCATTCGGTGATGCGCATCGGCGCCGGCGCCCACCAGGCCGCCAGCAGATCCGGATCGACCCAGTGCCGCCACACGGTGCTACACGGCGCGGCCACCGTGCGCTCGAAGCTGAACGTCCGCCCGTCCGCCCACCGATCATGCTGCGCCGCAGCGGTTTCCGCGTCGATCGCCGCACGGTACCGGGCAACCACATCCCGCTCGCCGGCATGCGCCTCGGCCGTCTCCGCAACCTCGCGCAGCCGCCGAGCCAGCTCGTGCAGCGGTCCCGCCTCGAGGGCGTACACCCGTCGTTGCCCCAACGGAAAGACGGTGACCACCCCCGCCCGAGCCAGCGTCTGCAGATGTTTGGTCGTCTGCGGCTGCCGCAACCCGGTCGTCTCCGCCAACTCCCCGACCGAGCGAGGTCGCTCGGCCAGCAGCTCGACGATCCGCCACCGCGCACCGTCGCCCAGGGCGGAGAAGATCTGATCCATGAACTAAGTATTCACTTGAAAGAATATTCTTGTCAAGGAATATCTTGGCTGTCGGGCCGATGGTGTCGGCACCTGAGAAGGTCTGTCGGACCTCGCTCGTACATTCGTTCGGAACAAGATGGTGTCGGGCGCGTGAAGGAGCGATATGGACGGTGGCTGTCTCTGCGGCACTATCCGGTTCTCCGCGACCGGCGAGCCGGATTTTCCTCATTTGTGCTCGTGCGAGCACTGTCAGCGGCTCTCGGGTGCCCCCGTGATGTCGTGGGTGTCCTTCCCCGAGAAGGGGTTCGCGTGGACCGGTCCGGGCGGTGAGCCGACCTGGTTCGAGACGTTCCCGCAGATCTGCCGTGGGTTCTGCCCGAAGTGCGGTTCCTCGATCGCTTCCAAGGGTGATGAAGCCGGCTTGATCGGCGTCACGATCACGGCGTTGGACGATCATTCCGGGCTGATTCCGGTCAAGCAGAGCTTCGCGCACAACGCCGTTCCGTGGATGGCGCCGTTGGGCTGAGGCGCCGCTCTTGTCGAGCAGGCGATTCGGGCTGTCCCGCGCAGACTCGCTCTGTCGCCGGTTGACGGTTACCGGCCTTATCGGTCGAGCTTCATCTTTGGGCGCGGACTTCGGCCCCGGATCGTCAGGCGGAGTTCCGGTTGTTCTTCGCCGTCTACGGACGTGCCCTGCAAGCTCCCGAACAGTTTCCGGACTTCCTCGACCACGTCGTCACCGACTGGCCGGCCTCGCTGTGCGATGCTCGGGCCCCGGGCACTGATCCCGAGACCGCAAGTCGCACAGCCACATTGGTCATTGCGACGATTCGCGGCTATTGCTCGATCTGCTCGCCACCGGCGACCGCGACCGGGTCCAGGATGCTGCCGAAAGCTTCCTGAGCACCCTCGAAAACCGGCCGGGGCACGCTCCGGGCACCCTCTGAGGGGGTCGGATCTCGGTTTCGTGGAGCCGGGCAGCGTGGTGCGACAGCCGCTGGGTGAGGGTTTCCGCCCATGCCGCCGCGGCCGACTCTTCCGCGGGCTCGCCATGGCGACGCCGAGCAGGTGGACCTGCCGGCGTTTCGGGGCCTCGGGTGCCGGGGCGGGCCTGCATGGCCAGGATCCGCGCGCCCCACGCCAGATACGCCGGCACGCTCATGCCGGCGGCCTCGGCGGCCTGATGCAGGGTGAGCCATTCGTCCTCGCTCGCCGTGACCAGGATTTCCCTGCTGCCCATACTTATCCATGGAAGATCTTGGGTCCGTTCGAACGCTATGACGTTTGGCCCTGGTGGCCTGCCTGCACGGTGTCGCATGGTTGTCGTATGACCGGTGTGCTCGGGACCACGGGTGTCGCCGCAGTGGGAGTAGCGGCGGCGGCCTACCGGCGCTTTCTGGCGCCTCGACTGATGACGTGGGGCGCGACCGATGACGAAGTTGTCGGCCCCTTTCCTGGTGGCGACTTTGTCCCTGAGGGCGAGCGGGGAGCAACCATGGCCGTCACCATCGAGGCGCCCGCAGAGCAGGTATGGCCGTGGCTGGTTCAAATGGGTTGGGACCGCGGAGGCTTCTATTCCTGGGACCTCCTCGACAACGCGGGCCGTCCCAGCGCCCGGGAGGTTCACCCGGAGTGGCAGGACCTCGGCGTCGGGGACCGTCTGAAGTGCCTCGGCCTCCCCTCTTATGCGGTGGTAACCCTTGAACCGAACCGATTCTTGGGGCTCTACTGGCTAGCCGATCTCCGGGGACAGTTGCTCGATCCGAGCCGGCCGCGGCCCTCGGCCTATATGGAGGGGTTCTGGGGCTTTCGCCTGACCGAGCTGCCTGGCCGACGCACCCGCCTGGTCATCGGCGGCTACCAAGCCGCCCGCCCCAGATGGTTCGAGCGGTTGATGTACGACTGGGCCTTTCCCGTAGTGGTATGGATCATGCAGGCGCGCATGCTGGCCGTGCTGAAGCGCAACGTCGAGCGGACGGCCTCTGCGCTCTCAATGGCCTGAGATCAACTCGAGCGGATCGGAATCCGCTGGCTCGCAACGACTGTCGGTCGATATCCATTCATCCCCGCGTTTCTGCGTCCTCAGCGATCGTGCGCAACGTGGCCCGCATGATGTGCGCCACGAACGGGCGGATCAACCACCAGTACCGCAGAAATCGCCGCCGCGATACAGGATCGGTGGTGACGGTGCGGACCTCGTAGCCGAGCAGGCTGGCATGCTCGCCATAACCGGTGACGGTGAAGTTCGCCGCGATCTTCCCCCATCCGGGCTCGGTGAAGCCGGCGAAGTCCGCCCGTGGTACGTCGCGCCATTCGATATCCGGCCGCCAGAACTTGCCGACCGCACCGAACGCGATCTCACGTCCCGGGATCTCGCCGAGCAGCAGCCAGCCCGGCAGCCCGACCTCCTCGCCCACCACCAGTCGCTGCGGAGTGGGGACCGCCCGGCCGCTCCAGCGCGCGGGCAGCCCCCGAACCCACATCGAGACCGTCGTCAGCGGCGTGCGCACGCTCAGTAAATCCACGCCGCGTGCTGCCTGATAGGTCGCACGCGGATCAGCGTGCACCACCAGATGCTCGATCAGGTCGGCGTCGAAGGCCGGCACCGCGGACTCGATAAGCATGGGGCCGACACCGGATCCCGTCGTCATAGATCCATCATCGGCACCGGTCCGCAGTCGCCCCAGGGCCGAAGGTAACCTCGCCCCGAGACCTTGGGATATCCGACCGATCGTTCTCCCCAACCGTTCAGTACATCCGATATTGCCGCGTTCCGGTCGTTCGGGAGCCGGTCGAGGTTGAAGCCCTGGCCGGGCCCGGCCGCTGATTGAATACTGAACCCGAAACCCGTAACAGCGGCCGCCACGCCGGAAACCGGTGCAGCGGTTGGCCTCAGACCTCGCTGGTATGCGCGGGCGGTGGCGACGAGACCGCCACGGCGAGATAAAGCGCTCGCCGTGAACGGTTTCCGAATCAGCGGTGGGCGTCGAGTACCTCTCGCAACCGCTTCGCGAAAGCCTCCGGCTGACCCGCGTAGCTGGCGTCGCCGCCGACGAAACCGCTGTGGTGGCTGGGGAAGACGGTCGGCTCTTGTCCGAGGAGGGCGGCTGTGGCCGCGGCGGTGCGGGCGGTCAGTCCGCCTGCCGACTCCTCGCCGACCGCGATGAGGATCTGGGTGGGGGCCGCCGTCAGTGCGGTGGCGTCGGGAACGTAGCCGCTGACCGCCCAGGAGCGGTCCGAGACCAGGGGATCGTCGCGGGAACCGTCGTCTTCGGTGGGCATGCCGAACTGCGCCGGGTCGGGGGTGGGCAGGGCGAAGAACTCGTCGGTGAATTCGCCCTGCCACGATGCCATCGCGATGAAGGCGGCCATCGCCGCGCCGAATCCCTTGGCCTCGTACACATCTCGTACGGCGATCTGTGCCCGGCGGGCCGCTTCCGCATCGGGCAGCACCGGCAGGATCGGCGGCTCGTGCGCGACGAGTGTGGTCACGTCGCCGGGGTGCGCGGCCACCAGGGCCAGTGCGGTCACGGCTCCGCCGCTGCTGGCGAAGATCTCCACCGGACCACCCACCTGCTCGATGAGGGCGTGCAGATCCTCGGCCTGCACGACGGGCGAATGGTCGACCCGCCCGTCCTTGCGCACGCTGCGCCCCAGCCCGCGCGGGTCGTAGGTGATCACGGTGCGGTCGGGGAAGTAGGTGGCCAGGGTCGCGAAACCGTCGGCCGTCATCGGCTGGCCGACCATGAGCAGCGGCGCGCGCCCGTCGGCGGTGGGCAGCGGACCGCGGACGTCGTAGGTGAGATCGGCCTCGGGTGTACTGAGGATCTGTGTCTGCATGCTCCTAGGACGAGGCACGCGCCGGAAATTCATCGGTCACCGAACCCAATTTCGCGGCGAACAGCTCGGTCACGCGCTGCCAGGAATCGGCCGCGGCCGCCGCGTCGTGCACCGGCCGTCCCGGGAAGAAGTAGGCGTGCTGTGCACCGGGGTAGACGACCAGTTCGTACTCCGCTCCCGCCTGGGAGAGCGCGGCGTCGATGGCCGTGCGCTGCTCGGCGTCGATCACGTGGTCACGTTCGGCCAGCAGGATCAGCAGGCGGGTGCCGCGTTCGGCGATCGAGGAGGTGTAGGACAGCAGCGGATCCGGGATGCTCAGCGCGGTACCGGCCACCGGCAGCCAGCCGGGGTAGAAGATCGCCGCGGCGGCCAGATCCAGCCGGGTCGCGGCGAAGTAGGTGATGTGCCCGCCGAGGCTGAAACCGAGGGCGCCGGTGGTGTCGCCGCCGTCGCCATGCTCGCGGGCGAAGGCCACGGCCGCACGCAGATCGGCTTCCACGCCGTCGCGGGTGAGCGTGCCGAGCAGCTCGAAGGCCCGCGCCCGGTTCTCGTCGGATTCGGTGAGGCCGGTGGCGGTCTCGGGTCCGCATCGGTGATACAGATTCGCGACCACCGCCACATATCCCAGCGCGGCGACCCGGTCGGCCACCGCCCGCACTTCGGCTGTCAGACCCCACAATTCGGCGCCGACCAGCACCACGGGTAACCGGCCGCCGCGCACCGGCCGCGCCAGATATACCGTCATCGGTGCACCGTCCACCTCGACCTCGGCATGCCGGCCCACGATTTCCTCGGTCATTCCCGCCTCCAGCGTGCCGCGACCTGCCGATCAGGTTGCGGCACAGGCATTCTGCCGCAGACCGGTCGCTGTCCCCAGCGCTGAACCGGCGACGTGGCGGATCACGCGCTCGGCCAGCGTCGCGCATAACGGTCGGAAACTGTCCTAGTTCCGGGTCAGAATGACGTGGTGACCGATACGACGCAGCGCCTGCTCACCCTTCTGTCGCTGCTGCAGACACCGCGCGAGTGGTCGGGCAGCGAGCTGGCGCAGCGGCTGGGTGTCAGTCCCCGGACCGTGCGCCGCGATATCGATCGGCTGCGCGAACTCGACTATCCGGTACAGGCGACGATGGGGGTATACGGCGGATATCGGCTGGCCGCGGGGACGGCGATGCCGCCGCTGCTGCTCGACGACCACGAGGCGGTATCGACCGCGATCGGGCTGCGGACCGTCGCCGCGCATGCGCTGCCCGGTGCGGACGAGGCGGCGGTGCGAGCGCTCGCCAAACTCGAGCAGGTGCTGCCGGCCCGGCTGCGGAGCCGGGTGCGCTCGGTCAGCGCCGCCACCGAAACCCTTGCCCCAACATCGGATTCGCCGGTCGACACCGGGATACTGACGGTGCTGGCGGCCGCGATCGGCGGGCGGGAACAACTGCGGTTCGGCTACCGCTCGAACGCCGGTGCGCGGACCCGGCGACTGGTCGACCCGCATCGTTTGGTGGCTGCGGGACAGCGCTGGTATCTGGTCGCCTTCGATCGCGAGCGCGACGATTGGCGGATCTTCCGGATCGACCGGATCGAGAATCCGCAGCCGATCGGCTTGCGCACCGAGGCACGGCAATTGCCCGCCGAGGATGCGGCCACCTACGTCCGCGATTCGTTGTATTCGCTCGCACCGGTGTATCGCGCGGAGGTCACCGTGTTCGCCCCGGCGGACGATATCCGCGCGTCCGCGGCTGCGCTCGGCGAGGTCGAGGAAGTCGACGACCACACCTGCCGGCTGCGCACCCAGGCCGACACCATGCAGTGGCTGGTCTTGCGGCTGCTGCGGCTCGGTTGCGACTTCCGCGTCGACTCCCCGCCCGAGGTCGCCGACCACGTCCGCGAACTCGCCGCCCGATTGCAGCGCGCCGCATCGCGCACTCGGGGATGAAAAAGCTACGGTGACAGGATATATCGCAATTTCTCAGCAAGCTGTACCGGAATACTCGAGGAGAACTGGTTATGCGTCGACTGAGTGTCACCCATCGTCTCACCGCGGCCGCGGCGGCAGCAGCGGCGGCGGCCGTGGTGTTCGCCGGTCCCGTCGCGGCGGAACCGGCTGCCGTGGACTGGTCCGCGGCGACCGCCCATCTGCGCGCGGCGGCGGCCGGGAATCCGGCGGCCGAACAGGCGATCGATCGACTGCTCGCCGCGGGGCCGACCGTCGAGCAGGCGGCGCTGCCCGCCCAGCCGTTCCAGATTCCCGCCCAATCCGACATCGGGCGCGGCACCGGCCCCGGCGTCTACGGGTCGGGAATCGCGGTGAACTACGACGGCTTCCGCCTCGGCTTCTTCGGTGGCCCGGGCACCATCGCCCCGAATCAGGGCGGGGCGAATCTGCAGGTCGTCTGGTACAACCTGTCGAACGGGCGCAGCGGCACCCAAACGCTGATCGAACACAACGACGTGCCGGTGGACACCACCATCCGCACCCCTGTTTTCGATCCGGGGGCGGGCATGGTGGTGGCCGCGGTGTACGGGACGCTGTGGCACCGGTGGCCGGTTCCGGTTTCCGACGCCAACCCCGACGGTTTCCAGTACCAGCTGGGCACCATCTCCGTCCCGTCGTTCGGCGCCGTTTACAACTGAACGACCCTGCGCGGGGACCGGTTTCGAACGGGCCGGTCCCCGCGCCGTGTCAGTGGACGAAGGGCAGACAGCCTGCCATCCCGAAATGCACCAGCAGATATCCGGAGGCGGGCACCGCGGCGACCGCTGCGGCGAACAGCGCGAGCGGGAGTCCGCGGCCGGCGCGCCTCCTGCGCGACTCGGAGCGCACCAACCGGTGCACCCGGTCGGCGACAGCGAGTGTGCTCGTGCCCAGCGCCGTATCCGGGAGCAGCGAGCGGATCTCGGCGTCCCCGGTGGCTCCGGAGAGCGTGAGCAGTGCGGTGAGGACGGCGGTGCGGCTGTGGCGACCGGCCGCGCGATCGTCGGCGCACATTTCCAGCAGGTGAGCGATGCGGTCGTCGGCGGCCGCGAACAGCGGAATGCGCGGCAGGGTAGTGGTCAGCGCGCGGGTCGACGCCCGAATCAGATGGTGCCGCCCGGCCAGATGCGCGTCCTCGTGGGCGAGTACCGCCGCCAGCTGCGGCCGATCCAGCGCGGCCACCGCGGCGCTGGTCACCACCACCGTCCCCGGCCGCCCCGCGACACAGTAGGCCGCCCGCTGCGGCGCATCGATGACCACAGCTGCGGCCGCGCCGGCGTCGTCGAGTCTCCTCCCGACGAGCGAGGCCGAGCGGGCGTGCCGGGCGCTGCTGCGTCCCGCGCGCACCACCGCACCGATCACCCGCACGCCGCGCACCACGACGAATCCGATCAGTGCGAGGGCAGAAATCAACGCGGCGGACTGCGCGACGGGACCGTGGCTGCCGTCGGCGGTGGCGTGCACGGCGACCCAGCAGTCGTCGAACAGGTGGGCCATCGGCAGATCCCAGGTGTGGGCGACCTGCACGGTCAGGGCCACCGCGGCGGCCGCCCAGGCGCCGAGGACGGCGGCGATCGCGGTGAGCCAGGCCAGCACTCCGAGCGTGGGGACGCTGCCGTGCGCGGTGAGCCGGGTCAGGATCGGCGGGCCGAGAACGCAGACCAGTGCCGAATAACCCAGCAGGCACAGCGCGAGGGTCACTCGGCGACCTCGGTACCCGGCTGCTCGGTGTGGGCGTTGCGGGTTTTCGCGCGGCGCAGCACCTTGCGTAGCGCGGCGGTGTCGTCGTCGGAGATCTGCTCGACGAAATGGGCGAGCACCAGATCGGAGCGGCCGCCGCCGAGCGCCTCGCGCATCAGCTGGGCGCTGTATTGTTCGCGGCTCAGGCGCGCTCGATAGCGATAGGCCTTGCCGTCGCGTTCGCGTTCCAGCCAGCCCTTGCGGTGCAGATTGTCCATGGTGGTCATGACCGTGGTGTAGGCGATTTCCCGGCTGCGCAGCAGGTCCTCGAACACGGTCCGCACGGTGATGGTGTCGGGAGCGGACCAGATGCGGTCCATCACCACCGCCTCCAGATCCCCGAAACGATGTGCCATCGCACCTCTCCACCATCGACTACGTACCGGGATAGTACCCATTCCCGGCCCTCGGGAACGGCTGTGGCCCCGCCGGAACGACGGGGCCACAGGGTGGGGGAGCCGACTCAGGAGGCGGCCGGAGCAGGTGCGTTGAGGGTGTTGTACATCTGCACCGCGCTGGCGATACCGACCGGCACGCCGAGGATGGCGGCGCCGATCAGCGGTCCCACGGTGGCACCGAGTCCGGCGCCGACCAGGCAGCCGGCCGCGCCGCTGCCGAGGAAGAACTCCGGCACCAGGGCGAAGCCGATCGTCGCGCCGAGCACGCAGCCGGTGATGCCGCCCACCGCGCCGCCGGCGAGGCTGCCGATACCGGTCGCCAGTCCGAACTGGGTGGCGGCCACGCTCAGGGCGGAGTTGAACTCGTCCTGGGTGTAGATCGGCTGGGCGGAGGTGACCGGTTGTTCGACGGCGGCCGACTGGGGCGCCGGCTGCTCGGCGGCCGCCTGCTGGGTCTCCGGCAGCGAGGCGGGTGCGGTGGCGGCCTGTTCGGCCTTGGGCGAGGTGGTCAGGGCGGTACCGGCGACGAGGGCGCCGTTGCCGTCCTTGACCTGGAACTGGGTGCCCACCGTGGTGAGCGAGCCCAGTCCGGTCTGAATGCTGACCGAGCCGTCCTGCGTGTTGCTGGTGTAGCGCACGCCCGGAAGGATGTCGGTGGTCAGTGTGAACGGGTCGGCGGCGATCGGTGCGCCGGCGGCGGGGGCCGCGGGCGTGCCGGTGGCGGCGTTGGCAGTGGTGGCGGTGGTTGCTACGGCACCGGTCACCATCAGAGCTATGGTCGCGCCGGAGACCAAACGGGTGGTCTTGTTCATCGGATCCTCATCGTGGTCGATCGGATAAGGCGGCGAGCGATCGGGAATTCCAGGGGGAGAATTGCCGAATTATCCGCTGCCGGTGCGAAATCCGGATTATCCGGATCGCGCGAACTGAGATTAACGAGTGCCAACCCGGCGTAAAGGTGCGACGCAGAAACGTTTACGGTTGAGAAATGTTGCTAACCAATCGGATACAGCTGCGTAATAAGCATTTAACGTGAGAAGCCAATGGGCCGAGCATGTTCCGGACGCCGCTGCGACTATTCGACTATGTACGTACGCATTTAGTAGACGATCGCGCGTACCGGACAACCACAGTAGCAACCTTCGAGCGATCCGAAAAAGCGCAGGGGCGAGACCGGTAGCGGTCTCGCCCCTGCGTGGTCGAATTCCCGTTCAGCTCGGTGTGATCCGGAACAGTCCGGTCGTGGTGCCCTGGTATTGCACGCGTCCCGGCGCGATAGTGCCGACCATCTGCAGGGTGTCGTGCACGGTGCTGGTGCCGATCAACCGGCTGGAATTCTCCGTGCCGGTTTCCGCGTCGATCACCACGAGGTGATAGGTGTCGATCACCGCTCCGGCGCTGCCGGTATCGATGCCGGCGATCTGATTCTTGCGGGCGACGGTGTAGATCTTGCCGTCCGCCAAAGAAAGCCGGGGGACCGCGGCGGATTTCACATCGCTGCTCCATTTCCGGGTACAGCCGTTACCGTCGGCATTCACGTCGACGCGGACCATGCCGCCGGTGAAATCGGCTTTGTCGGGTTCACTCGGACCGGCGTTGTCCGGCAGCGCCGGATACGGATAGCCGTAGGTGCTCGCCACGAAGACGCTGTTACCCGAGCCGATCGGCGAGTTCTCGGTGCCGTCCACCGCGGACACCGAGCAGACCGGGTGGCCGGTGCGGGTGTCGTAGACGAGCAGATTCTCCTGCGGCACCGCGTTATCCGTGATCGCCAGATAATCGGTGCCGTCACGCGGGCCGAAGAAGGTCGGACTGGCCCCGCTGCCCCAGCTGAGCTGCCCGGGTTTGCGCGCCGGGCCGCGATCGTAGGGCTGGCGCCACACTTGGTGCGGAGCGCCCGAGGCGTCCGCGGTGAACAGATAGGTGGCGTGATCGGTGGTGACGGCGGTGCCCTCCGGGGCGGTCGAGATGCTGTTGTCGACGTGCTCGCCGGGCAGTGTGATCGATTGCGCGGCACCGGTGTTCGGGTCGACCGCGCCCACTGCGCCGTTGGCGGTGGCGAACCACACCCGGCCGTCGCGATCGGGCATCAGCGAGGCGACGCTGTCGCAGCCGTTCCCGCCGCAGTGGCCGGTCACGGCGGCGCCGAGGGGCGTCGAGGAGGCGATGGACAGCTTCCAGCCGTTGCCCTCCTTCGTATGCGCGACCCGTACCAGATTGTCGTCACCGTCGACCACGACCATGTGGTCGGCGTTGTCCAGATAGGCGTAGACCCCGCCGAGTAGTCCGCCCTTGGGCAGTGACAGCGAGGTGAGCGGCTGACCGTTGTTCGGGTCGAGCAGGAATATCTTGGGCGAACGGTCGGTGACGGTGGTGCACAACGCCTGCGGCATGCCGTCGGCGCCCTGCAGAATGGTCGGGCACGCGGCGGCCAGTTCCCGGAACTGTGCGTTCACCGCGCCGGTACCGACGCCCGGCAGGGGAGTGCTGTCGGAGGATTCCGCATCGCCGTGCATGGTGGCGGTGCCGACCGGCCCGAGATACGGATCGACCGGAGGGGGTGGGCCGAACGCGGCGTTCGCGGTTCCCGCGCCGATGGTCAGTATCGCCGCCGCGGCGGCCGCGATCGAAGTGACCGCGCCCCCGGTAAAGCCCTTACGTCGCACAAGCACTCCTCGATATGATTATTCGTATCGAATGATTCAATTATTCGTATCGCGACAGGTTAGGAGACCCCGTGCCGACTGGCAACACCGGACGGGCCGAAAGCTCGCCCCCGACTCGGCGGGTGGTGTCGGTGGTGGAATTGCTCGTCGCGCACGACGGCGCGCTGACCTCGGCCGAAATCGCCGATACGCTGGGATTGAGCCGTTCCACGATGGGAGCGATCCTGGGCACCCTGGAAGAAACCGGTTGGGTGCGGCGGCTTCCCGATCTCGGCTACGAGCCCGGTCCGGCGTTGCTGGTGCTGGGCGGGCGGCTGCGGGATCGCCTGCGTGATCACGACCACCTCGAGGCGGAGCTGCGCCGGCTGGCCGAACGTGTGGGCTGCGGTGCCGCCCTCACGTCCATCGCGGGCAGCGAGGTGATCTTCGTCGCGGTGGCGGGCGGGCCCGGTCTGATCCCGGCCGGAATCGAGGCAGGCACCCGAATTCCCTTGCGCCCCCCGGCGGGCGCGGCCGTACTGGCCCACGCCGGCCTGCCCGCGCAACGCGCGTGGTTGCAGCAGGCGCCACCCGAGCGCCGGGCCGAATTCGAACAGGTGCTGGAAACCGTTCGCGCACTGGGATATTGCGCGTGGGGCCTGGACGCGGCCAGCCTGCCGACGCTGCGTGTGCTGGCCGAGGTGGTCGACCATCTGTCCGACCGTCCCGCGGACAAGGCGTTGCGTGAGCGGGTTCTGGCACTGCTGGCCACGATCGGCGGCGCGGCGCACAGCCGGGCCGATCTCGACAGCGATCGCGCACTGCCGATCAGCTATCTCGCGGTCCCGGTCCTCGACGGCGACCGGGTGGCGATGGAAGTCCAGATCGGCCCGCTCAGTGCCGCGGTCGGCGCGGCCGAGCGCGCCGAGTATGTGCGCGAAACCGTCTCCGCCGCACGGAGAATCGCGGCGGCGGGCTAGCGGTTCAGAGCCTGCTCGAACAGGGGCCAGGAGCGGTGTAGATCGTCCTGCCAGTACCCCCAGGAGTGGGTGCCGTTCGCGCGCAGGTCGAACGTCGCGGGAATGTTCAACTGCGTCAGCCGGTCTCGCAGCGCGATCGCGCAGTTGTGGGTGGCGGCCTCGAGCACCCCGCCGTAGACGAGCTGCTCGATGAGTTTGCGGTTGTTGCCGTGAATTCCGGGCCCGTCCGGATTGTCCAGGGGGCCGGGGATTCCGTTGCCGGTCGAGACGTAGATCGCCAGCCCGCGCAGCCGGTCCGCGTTCACGTACGGATCGTGGGCCGCCCACAGCGGATCGTTCGGCGCGCCCCACAGATTCAGCGGATCACCGCGCCACCGCAGCACCACACCGTCGACGAACGCCTGGCCCAGCGGATCGCTGGTGCGCGCGCAGCCGCTGTAGGACCCGACCGCCCGATACAGCTGCGGCGCGGCCAGGGCCAGCTGGAATACCGAGGTGCCGGCCATGGAGATACCGGCCACCGCATTCGCTCCGGAGCCGTGGAAGGCCGAATCGATGATCGGCGGCAGCTCCGCGGTGAGGAAACTCGACCACTTCTGCCGGCCGAGTACGGGATCGTCGGCGCGCCAATCGGCGAAATAGCTGCCGTTGCCACCCATCGGCGTCACGACCGTGACCTGTTTGCCGCGGAAGAAATCGACGATATCGGTCTGCTCGGGCCAGCTGCTGGCCTCCGAACCGCCGCTGGCGCCGTTGAGCAGATACAACACCGGCGCGGAAGCCGAACCGTCCGGCGCCCGAAGGACTTTCACCTCGATCTCGCGGTTCATCGCCGCGGAGTGCACTCGCAGATTCAGCATGCCGTCGGCTTCCTGCTCGACTCCGAGCAGGTGGGCGCCGTCGGCGGCGGGCTCGGCGGCGGCGGTGAGCGCGGCGATGCTCACCGGGGCGGGCGGTGGATCGTCGGCCGCCGCGGGTGCCGCGCACAGCGCCGCGGTCAGCACCGACGCCAGCAGGGCGGTGGGCAGTGAGCGGCGAATCATCCGCCTACCTCTCTCGTTCCGGCGGGTCTGGACGGCGGTCAAGGTAGGCCCGCGAAGGTCGCGGTCGCAAGGTGTTGCGCCGACTGTTGGGACCGACGGCCTATCGGACTCGACCGGATCTGGGGAAGGTCACAAACTTCCACGGCGACGGTTGGCGGATCGGCGCGGGTGCCGTTGACTCGGTCCGCGTGATTCGGCGGCGCGGCCGGCGCCGGCGCGTCGTCACATCTGGACGAAACGAGGGTTTCCATGGTCGGTTTCGGTTTCTTCGACGATTGGCATCCGCAGCCCGGCAGACTGATCGCCTGGGCACCCACGTCGCAGTCGCGTGCGGCGGTCCTGGCCGCCCCGGAGCACCCGGTCGGCCCGTCGTACCAGCAGCGCGAGTATCTGCGCGCGGCATATCGGCAGCGCGACAGCGGATCTCGCGCGTCCCGGCTGTGCATGATCGCCTTCGACTTTCCCAGCCCGCTGGAGCGCGACGCCATGACCCGCACGATCACCGCGTTCGCCCGCCGCCACGACACGTTCTGGAGCTGGTTCTCCTGCGAACCCGGTGAGCGGATCGCCCGCCACGTCGCCGACCCGGCCGATATCGACTTCGAGCCTCGTGACTACGGCGAGGTCACCGACAGCGACGCCGTCCGCGACCATGTGCAGCGCCACGCGCGCGACGTATTCGATTGGGACTGTTTCGGTTTCGGCGTCATCGACCGCGGCGACTCGTTCACCGTCTACGCGGCCGTGGACCACCTGCACACCGACGGTGTGGGGCAGGCGTTGTCGTGCGTGGATCTGCTGCTGCTCTACGGCAACGAACTGTCCGGCGGACAGGTGCCCATCGCACCGGTCGACGGGCACCTCGCCTACTGTGCGCGGGAACTGAGCTACAACGCCGAGCTCACCACCGAATCCGCGCCGGTGCAGCGCTGGCTGGAGTTGCTGATCCGCCACGGCGGCGCGGTGCCGTCGTTCCCGATGGACCTCGGCGTGGCGCCGGGCGCGAGCGGATTCACCCGCGGCGCGCAGATCACCGTGCCGCTGTTCGAGGAGGCGGAGGCGCTGCGGTTCGAGCAGGTGTGCCAGGACTTCGGCGGGAAATTCCTCGGCGGTGTGTTCGCCGCGATCGCGCTCACCGAATACGAATTGACCGGCAGGGACAGGTATTTCGTGTTCACGCCGGTCAACACGCGCTCGACTCCGGGGGAGCAGGGGGCGATCGGCTGGTACACCAGTCTGGTGCCGGTCGCGGTGGCGGTGCGGCCGGACGAGACGTTCACCTCGCTGGTGGGCCGCGCCCAGACCCAGGCCGATGCGGCCAAGGAGCTGGCACAGGTGTGCGTGCACCGCGTGCTGGAGCTGGCCGCCGACGATCCGCGCATCCGCACCCGGCTCGGCTTCTCCGCGCCGATGGTCTCCTACGTGGATGTGCGGCGGATGGCGGGCGCGGAGATGTTCGACCGCATCAACGGCGGACTGTACGGCAACCGGGCCAGTTCCAGCGAGGTCTACCTGTGGATCAACCGCTTCCCCGACGTCACCCAGCTGAGCATGGTGTTCCCGGATACTCCGCGTGCGCACGAGGCCGTGGCGCACTATCTTTCGACGCTGACGAAACTGTGCCGCGATATCGCTCTGACCGGCACCGAACGGGTCGATGCCGCATTACTGTGACCGAGCGCGCCCCGAGCCGTAGCGAGACCGCCTCGGCCGGAAACGGTTTCACCGATGCCGTCGCGCGTCGCGACATCTCTTCCGGCGCGGTATGGGTCGGCGTGGTCGCGGTGCTCACCGCGGCGATACTCGTGGCCCGGGCCGCGCGGTACGACTGGTTCGGCGACGAGTTGTACTTCGTCGCCGCCGGATATCATCCGGCCGCCGGATACGTCGATCAGGGACCGCTCGTTCCGCTGCTCGCGCGTGCCGCGCACGCTGTCGCGCCCGATTCCACGACCGTGCTTCGACTGCCGGCCATTCTGGCCGGGGTGGCGGCGATCGTCGTCACCGCGGCGCTGGCGCGGGAGTTCGGCGGCGGCCGCGCCGCGCGGATTCTCGCCGCGATCGGATATGCCTGCTGCCCCTATGTGGTCACTCAGACCGCGTCGCTGTCGACATTCGCTCTCGACAGTACGGCCGTCGCCGTTCTCACCTGGCTGTCGGCGCGCTGGGTGCGGACCCGAGCGGACCGGTTGCTGCTGATCGCGGGAGTGGTCGCGGCGATCGATCTGCAGGTGAAACTGCTGTTGCCCGTCGTCGTGGCCGCCCTCGCCCTCGGCATCGCCTGCTGCGGACCGCGTGAGGTCGTGCGCCGGCCCGCGCTGTGGGCCGCCGCCGCCGTCGCGGCCGTGTCGGCGGCGCCCGCGCTGCTGTGGCAAGAGCGCCACGGCTGGCCGCAGCTGGCCATGGGGGCGGTGATCCGCGACGAGCAGCGTGCCGCGACGGGCGGCACGACCGGATTGCCGGTGCAGCTGGTGACTATGGCCGGAATGCTGGGTGTGGTGCTGATCGGCTGTGCCGCTTACGGTTTCGCGAGTCGCCGGTTGCGTGACCACCGCTTCCTGGCGGTTGCCACCTGCGTCGTGGTGCTGTTCGTGGCCGTCACCGGCGGGCGCCCCTACTACGTCGCCGGGCTGCTGCCGGTACTGTTCGCGGCGGGCGCCTGCGTGCTGGCCGAGCGGTTTCCGGTGCGATGGTCGCGAGCCACCGCGTTCACCGCCGCGACGGTGTCGATCGTCATCGCGCTCGCGGTGGTGCTGCTGTTGCCATCCGGCAGCCCGCCGCGACCGGTAACCACGCGTGCCGAATTGTCCACGCGCATGCGGGTTTCGGGGACTACGGGCTGGGACACCCTCGTCGCCGGCGCGTCGCTGGCCGTGGAACGAGCCGGTCCGGATCACGCCCGGACCGCGATACTGACCAGGACCTATTGGCAGGCCGCGGCGCTGGATCGTTTCGGGCCGCCCGGACTGCCGCCGGTCTACAGTCCCGATCGCGGTTTCGCGGAGTTCGGCCGCCCGCCACCCGGCACCACGACGATCATTTACGTCGATACCGACACCGCCGAAATGCGTTTGCGCCGAATGTTTTCCATCGTCGAGCCCCTTGTGCGCCTCGGCGATCCGCGCGGGTTCCCCGGTATCGACGCCCATGTGACCATCTGGCGGTGCGCCGAGCCGCGCGACACCTGGGCGCGGCTGTGGCCGGAGCTGACGACCGACATTCTGGACCCGGGTATCTGAGGAGATATCGATGACCTATGCCGCACCCGCCGCCGGAACCGCTTCTCCCGCACACGATGTCGGCGTGAACGACCTCATCCGGGCCAAAGGCGACCGGACCGTGTCGGTCGTGATCCCGGCCCTGAACGAGCGCGCCACCATCGCGGGAGTGATCGGTTCGATCCGGCATCTGATCGGCGGACTCGTCGACGAACTGGTCGTCGTGGACTCAGGCTCGACCGACGACACCATCGCCCGCGCCCGTGCCGCGGGTGCGAGTGCGGTGTACACCCGCGAGGAGGCACTGCCGGGAGTGCCGGTGCGGGCCGGCAAGGGGGAGGTGCTGTGGCGGTCACTGGCGGTGACGACCGGCGATATCGTCGTATTCATCGATTCCGACCTGCACGATCCCGACCCGGGCTTCGTGCCCGCGTTGGTGGCGCCGTTGCTGAGAAATCCGGGCATTCAGCTGGTGAAAGGGTTCTATCGCCGGCCGCTCGGCGACAATCCGCACGGCGACACCGACGGCGGCGGGCGGGTGACCCAGCTGGTGGCCCGGCCGTTGCTGACCGCACTCGCTCCCGAGGTGGCCGATGTGCGGCAGCCGCTCGGCGGTGAATATGCCGCCACCCGCGCACTGCTCACCGCGGTTCCGTTCGCGCCCGGTTACGGCGTCGAGATCGGCATCCTGCTCGACACCCTGCACCGCTACGGTCGCGCGGCGATCGACGAGGTCGATCTGGGGATCCGGATTCATCGCAATCGGCCGACCCACGAACTGGCCGTGATGAGCCGTCAGATCATCGCGACCCTGCTCGCGCGCCTAGACATTCCCGATTCGGGGATGGGGTTGACTCAGTTCCGGCCCGAGGCGTCGGGATGGCGGCGGGTGACGAGTCCGGTGTCGTCGGCCGAGCGTCCGCCGCTGGCCTCGCTGTTCACCACCAACCCAGCAGGGGGCTGAGCTGCCGGCCGAGTTCGGGGGCCAGTGAGCGCGCGAAGCTCGCGGTGAAGTGGTGTTCGTCGTGGTAGACGAGGATATTGCCGATCTCCACCGGGCAGACGTCGCGTTCGCAGACGGCATCGGTGAGGTCGATGGGGAAGACGTTCGGGAAGGCGGCGGCCGCGTCGAGGGCCGGGTTGACCGGTGACAGCGCATCGGCGCGGTGCATTCCGCAGCTGATCGGATCGCCGTGGCGGGCCAGGCAGTCGATGGCGCGATAGCGCACACCGTCGCGGCGCAGCCATGGGGTGTCGCGAATGGCGATCACGCGGATACCCTTGTCGGACAACGCCTTCCATACGTCCTGATAGTCGGGTGGGGTTTCGTCGCCGCCCGCGTCGACCGGGCGGGTACCGGTGGTGAACACCCACTCGGGCCGTTCGTTGCCCAGCAGGTCGATCACCTCGTGCGACCAGTCGCGGCAGTCCGGATTCGGTTCGCCCTTGTACATGGCGTTCTGATCGAGAGTGAGCGGACAGCCCATCTTCAGATGCACCAGGATTTTGAAATGGTGCTGCTCGGCCAGCTGCTGCAGCGCCGGCATCCAGTGCTCGGCGTGGGAGTTGCCGACCACCGCCAGCGTGTGCTGGGCGTCGGCCGGCCCGTAGGTGCAGCTGACGACCTCGCGGTGATCCCAGTCGGCGATACATCCGTCGACGGTCGGGCGGGGTAGTTCCGCCGGCGCCTCGTACAGTGTCGGCCGCATGCGCGCCTGCGGTACCGACGCGCCGCCGACCAGTGCCTCGGCGCCGGGATACTGCACCGGGTCGAGGGCGCCCACCGCCCGCGGCGGATGAGTCTGCACGACCGCGCTCCAGGTGACCGCCGCGGAGGCGACCACCGCCGCTGTCACCGACAGGGCGACTCCGGCGGTGCGGCGATACCGGGGGCCGAACGCCGGCGCGGTGGCCTCCTGCCGGGGGCGCAGGCGCAGCGGCTGCTCGATATAGCGATGGGTGAGGTAGGCCAGACCCAGAGAAACCGCGATCACGGCCGCACCGCCGGCGACCCCGGCGCGGGAGCCGCCGCGTTCGGCGAGCAGGAAGATCAGCAACGGCCAATGCCACAGATACAGCGAATAGGCCAGGTCGCCGAGCCGGACCAGGGGAGGCGAGGCCAGCAGCCGGGTGAGCCGCGGCTGTTCCTCGGCGCCCACCCCGGTGCCGGCGAGGATCAGCGCCACGGCCGCACCGACCGGCAGCAGCGCCGGCGGGCCCGGGAACTGGTTCGCCCCGTCGGTGATCCAGCCGCCCACCGCGACGACCAGCAGGCCCGCGGCCGCCAGCACCGCGCGCAGTACCCGCGGCACGCGCAGCGAGGCGGCGGCCAGTGCCAATCCGGCGCCGACCAGTAGTTCCCACGCCCGCGCGGCGCTGTCGTAGTAGTTCCAGCCCTGATGGGTCGCCGAACCCTGCGCGGCGTACAGGAACGAGGCGAGCGTGGCGACCACGATCACCGTGGCCAGCGCCGGGCGCATCGCGCGCTCGCGCCCGAGTCTCCGGCACACCCATACCGTGGCGGCCACCACGAGCAGGGCCGCGAGGTAGTACTGCCCCTGCACCGACATCGACCACAGGTGTTGCAGGGGGCTCACCGACGGATCGGCGGCCAGATAGTCCGACCACGTCGTCGCCAGCCGCCAGTTCTGGTAGTACAGCAGCGAGGCCAGGGTCTGGCCGGCCAGATCACCCCACTGCGTGTACGGCCGCAGCGTGACGGTCGCGACCACGACGGCGCCGAGCACCACCACGAGCGCGGGCAACAGCCGGCGGGCGGTGCGCCGCAGGGTGAGGCCGATACCGACCTCACCGCTCGACTCGGCCCGGCGCAGCAGCGAGCCGGTGAAGAAATAGCCCGAGAGCACCAGGAAGATGTCCACCCCGCCCGACACCCGGCCGAACCAGATGTGGAACACCACCACCAGCGCGATGGCCAGTCCGCGCAATCCGTCCAGGTCCCGGCGGTAGCCGAGCGCTCGCGCGCGATCGACGGCCGCCTCCGTCATCGTCGCGGGCATGGCGGCGCGGCGGTGTAGAGGGGATGAACGGAAGGGGTGCATGACACGACAATTCCCTATCACACCGTCCTGACCCGGGACCAACTCCGCGAGCGTGGCGCACGGCGGGTCGACGGCCTCTTGTGAAGGTTCCCACCGTCGCGATATAGTTTGGTCATTCGCCCAAGGCGAACGACCAAGGAGGTGCGTTGGTCACGGCGGAAGAACAGGGCCGCGAGACGCGGGCCCGGCTGATGGACGCCGCGACGGAGTTGATCGCCGAACGCGGCTGGGGAGCGGTGACGACCAGGCTCGTCGCCGAACGGGCCGGGGTGCGGGCCGGACTGGTGCACTATCACTTCCGATCGGTGGACGACCTGCTGATCGACGCGGCGCTGCGGATGATGCGGCGGCTGGTCGACGACGTGCCCACCGACCTGCTCGGCGACACCGCGGCCGGCATCACCGCACTGCTGTCGCTGATCGGCGCCTATGACGACACCGACACCGATACCCGGGTGTTCAGCGAAATGCTGCTCGCCGCCACCCGGCACGAACGGCTGCGTGCGGGCCTGGCCGCCGTACTCGCCGAATTCCGCGCCGCGATCGCCGCCCGGCTGCGCGCCGACGAATCCGTCCCCGATCCGGAGGCGACCGCGGTCGTGCTGGTGGCCGCGCTGGACGGCCTGGTTCTGCATCGGCTCATCGACCCCGGAACCCGGGCACTCGACCTCGGGACGCCGCTGCTGCGGATCGCGGGCGTGCGGGGCGACTCGGGCGACGAGCGGCCCCGGTTCATTGTCGACTAGGAGAGCATGATGGCATTCGCCGAATTCGCCGCCGGGCTGGGTGCGCGGGCACTGCACACCAGGATCCTGGTCCGCGCCCCGATCGGGCTGTATCGCGCGGGTCTCGGCTTCGTCTTCGGACAGCGGCTGCTGATGATGGAACATATCGGCCGCACGAGCGGCGCGAAGCGGCACGTGGTGCTGGAGGTGGTCGACCACCCGGGGCCTCGCGAGTACGTCATCGTGTCCGGCTTCGGCAGGCGCGCCCAGTGGTACCGCAACATTCAGGCCGACTCGAAAGTCCGGCTGTGGGTCGGCACCCGGCGCGCGGTGCCCGCGACGGCCACGGCGATGACCGAGGCCGAGTCGGCGGCGGCGCTCGCGCACTACATCCGCGAGCACCCCAGGGCCTGGCAGAACCTGCGCGCGGTGATCGAACGAGCGACCGGCGCGCCGGTCGACACGCTGCCGATGGTCCGGTTGCGGTTGCGCTAGCCCCGACGCGCGCCGGGTAATACGGCGCCGACCCGCCGATATCCCGTAGCGTCGAGGCCGATGCGCAGTCGAGACGAAACGGGGCAGCCGATGCACGACCGGATCGAGCAGCTGGCAACGCAATTGGATCCGGCGGCCGAACTACGACTCATCTCCGGAGCCGGAATGTTCCGTCTGGCCGGGGATTCCGCGATCGGCCTCGCCGAGATGCCGGTATCCGACGGGCCGTCGGGGGTGCGCGGTGAGAACTGGGACGAACGTGATCCCTCGGTGAGCCTGCCGTCGGGAACCGCGCTGGCCGCTACCTGGGACCGGGACCTGCTCACCGAGATCGGGGCCCTGATCGCGGCGCAGGCCCGGCAGAAGAACGTCTACGCCGTCCTCGGGCCCACCGTGAACCTGCACCGATCTCCGCTCGGCGGAAGGCATTTCGAATGCTTCTCCGAGGACCCGATGCTGACCGCGGAGATGGCGGCCGCGTATGTGCGTGCGGTGCAGGCACACGGCGTCGCCGCCTGCCCGAAACACTTCGTGGCCAACGATTCCGAGACCGACCGGTTCACCGTCGACGTCCGCGTCGCCGCGCGCGCCCTGCACGAGCTGTACCTGTATCCGTTCGAACGCGCGGTGCAGGCCGGGGCGTGGATGGTGATGGCCGCCTACAACAGTGTCGACGGCATCACCATGACCGAATCGCCGCTGCTGGACGAACCCCTCAAGGGCAGTTGGGGATTCGACGGCGTGGTCGTCTCGGACTGGACCGCCGTGCGCAGCACCGAAGGCGCCGCGCGCGGCACCGACCTGTGCATGCCGGGTCCGTCGCCGCTGTGGGGTCCGGCCCTCGCCGACGCGCTCGCGGCCGGCACCGTGCCGAAGTCCGCGATCGACGACAAGGTCCGGCGCATCCTGCTCTTCGCCGATCGCGTCGGCGCCCTGGCCCCGCACGAGCCCGAGCCGGTGCCCGCCTTCACCGCCACACAGGCCCACGATCTGGTGCGCCGCGCCGCCGCGGCCGCGATGGTGCTCGTGCACAACGACGGTGTGCTGCCGCTGCCGCCGCAGACCTCGGTGGCGTTGCTGGGGCCCGCCGCCGCGCAGCCGCGGTACATGGGCGGCGGTAGCGCGACCGTGATCCCCGACCACACCGTCACGCCGGTCGAGGGTCTGTCGGCGGTGCTGCCGGTCACCCACACGCCGGGGGTGCGCACCGGTGACGATCTGATACCTGTGCCGCTGGACCTGGTCACCGACCCGGCCACCGGGACACCGGGACTGTGCCTGCGCTATCTGGACGGGGAGCGTGTCCTCGACACCCAGCACCGCACGGCGGGCCGGCTGGTGCTGTTCGGTGATCCGCACGCGGCGGCCGCGTCGGCGATCGAACTGCGCGCGCGACTGCGCGCCGATGTGGCGGGTGAGTGGCGGCTCGGTGTCGCGGCGCTCGGTCATTGTGTGGTGGAGCTCGACGGCGCGACGGTGATCGACACCGATATCGCCTTCGAGGGATCGGATCCCGTTGCGGCACTGCTGGATCCGCCGCAACGCTGCGTGGCGCGCGAACTCGCCGCCGGCCAGGAGGTCGACGTCCGGATCACGGTCGGATCGGGTGCGTCGGCGGCCGCGGGGCTGGGCATGATCCTGGGCGTCGGATTGGTCGTGGCGCGGCCGGAACGCGCGCCCGAGGAGGAATTCGCCGCGGCGGTCGAGGCCGCGCGCCGGGCCGAGGTGGCCGTGGTGGTCGTCGGCACCACCGAACAGCTGGAGAGTGAGGGGCGCGACCGGACCACCCTCGCGCTGCCCGGCCGTCAGAACGACCTGGTCGCCGCGGTCGCCGCCGTCAATCCGCGCACCGTGGTGGTCGTGAATTCCGGTGCCCCCGTGGAGATGCCGTGGCGTGACGACGTGGCCGCGGTGCTGCTGTCCTGGTTCCCCGGTCAGGAATTCGGCGCCGCACTGGCCGACGTGCTGACCGGCGCGGCCGAACCCGGCGGCCGGCTGCCGACCACCTGGCCGAAGGAACTCGCCGACGTGCCGGTCCGCGACACCACCCCGGCCGCCGACGGCACCCTGACCTACGACGAGGGTGTGCACATCGGCTACCGCGCCTGGCTGCGGGCCGGTGTGCAACCGGCGTATCCGTTCGGCCACGGACTCGGCTACACCGTGTGGGAGCTGAGCGATCTCGCGGTGGACGGCCACGACGTCGAGGTGACCGTGGCCAATATCGGCGAGCGGACCGGTAAGCAGGTCGTCCAGGTCTATCTGTCCCGTGAGGACAGTGCGATCGAGCGGCCGGTGCGATGGCTGGCCGCGTTCGCCAGCGTCACCGCCGAACCGGGCGGGGTGCGCCGGGTACGAATTTCGCTGCCGCAGCGAGCCTTTCAGCACTGGACCGACGCGGGCTGGGACACCGAACCCGGTCCGTTCACCGTGCACGTCGGCACCTCGGTGATCGCACTGCCGCTGACCGCGCCCATCGAGTGACCCGGCCCGGTGGGGAAATCGGGCTGGCGTACTGGACGAGTGACCAGTAATCTCCGGTGCACACGGTTGAAGGAGGCGGTCGCAGCGTGGCGGCCGGAATCGAAGGAGCGATCAGTGACGTTTACCCGGCGATCGATGCTGGCCGGCACCGTGACCGCGGCCGTGGCCGCGGGAGTGGGGGCCACCGCTTCCGCGGGGGCGGCACCGATCCGGGTCACCGGCGACGAGGCGGGATATCTGGTCGGCGCCGGTATCGCCGATGTGACCGGCGCGGTCGCCGGGCAAGGCATGATGGGCTACTCCGAACTCGACCAGGTCGCGACCGGGCTGCTCATGCGGACCTGGGCGCGCGCCTACATCGTGGTCGACCGGGCCAGTGGCGAGCGGGTGGCCTTCGTCAACGCGGATATCGCATGCCTGTTCCAGTCGGTCCATCTGGCCGTGATGCAGCGGCTGGCACAGCGATTCGGTGCCCTGTACACCGAGCGCAACGTCAATCTCAACGCGACCCACAATCACAATTCCTGCGGCGGCACCGCTCGCGAATACGCCTATTCCCTTGCCGCATACGGCTTTCAGAGCAATTCCCATCAAGCCGAGGTGGACGGTATCGTCGCGGCGCTGGTGGCGGCGCACGAGAATCTGGCGCCGGGCACACTGTCGCTCGGGCACGGCGAACTGCACGACGCCTCGGCCAACCGGTCCCGGGTGGCCTTCGACCTGAACCCACCGGACGACAAGGCCGAATTCCCGAATGCCATCGATCCGCAGGTGACGGTGCTGCGATTGCGGCAGGGCGGCAAGGACATCGGCGCGATCACCTGGTTCGCGACGCACGGGACATCGCTCACCGACGCCAATACGCTCATCTCGGCCGACAACAAGGGCTATGCCAGCTACCGCTGGGAGCACGACGAGATGGGAGTGCGGCCGGGCACCGGAAAGCCCGGCTTCGTGGCGGCGTTCGCGCAGACCAACGCCGGTGATATGACGCCGAATATCGGACTCACGCCGTGGCATCCGTCCGGGCCCACCGAGGACAACCGGCTCAACTGCTCTCTCATCGGCGAGCGTCAATACCGCGCGGGCCGTGCGGCTTTCGATGCGGCGCGGCCGATGCGCAGCGGGGGAGTGGACGCCGCGCTGCGGTATCTGAACATGGCCGATACCGCCATCGACGGGTCCTACACGCCGGACGGTAAACCGGCCCGCACCGCGCCCGCCATGATGGGCGCCGCGGCCGCCGCGACCAGCTCGGAGGACAACTGGAAGACCCAGCTGTCGTTCCTGCAGGAAGGCAATGCGGATCCGGTCGTCGCGGCGCTCGGCGGACTGGACGGCCCCATCGAGCAGTGGATGCGGGATGTGCAGGCGCCCAAGCTGATCGTGGCGCCGCTGGGTGTGCTGCCGCCGCGCCCGTGGGTCCCGCTGACGGTGCCGATCCAGATTCTGCGGATCGGCGATCTGGTGCTGGCCTCGGGGCCGGCGGAATTCACGGTGGTCTCGGGGTTGCGGATCCGGCGGGTGGTGGCGCACGCCCTGTCGGTCCCACTGGAAAACGTGCTGCTGCAAGGCTATTCGAACGGGTACTGCGGCTACGTGACCACGCCGGAGGAATACGCCTCTCAGCAGTACGAGGGCGGGGAAACGCTGTTCGGCCGCTGGACCCTGCCCGCCTATGTGCAGGAATTCGATCGGCTGGCCCGTGCGGTGGCCGCACGCGTCGACCTCGGCCGCGGCCCGGCCCCGCTGGACTGGACCGCGGGCGTACAGCCGAATCTGCTGCCGCCGGTACCGGCCGATGTGCCGATGACCGGGCGCGCATTCGGTGAGGTGATCACCGGGCCGAAACCCGGCTACGGTCACGGCGATACGGTGACGGTCGAGTTCTGCGGCGCCCACCCGGCCAACGACTTCCACACCGGCGGAAGCTATTTCGAGGTGCAGCGCGCCGAGGGCGAGCAATGGCTGGCGGTCTTCGACGACAACGACTGGTGCACCGAACTGCACTGGTCGCGCCCGCCCGGCCAGCCCGCGGCCTCGCGGGTCGCCATCCACTGGACCGTGCCCGCCGACGCGGAAGCCGGGCGCTATCGCATCGAATACCGCGGTGACCGCCGCGACGGTGATGCCGCCGTTCGGTTCACCGGCACCACGGCCGAATTCAGCGTGGGCTGATCGGCTGGTTCATCCCTCGGACGCCGTGGCCGGGGAGCGGGTTTCGGTGAGCGTGTCGAGATAGGCGGCCATCGCTTGCCCGGCCGATTCGATCGGGGCGGTCGAGCGGAGGGTGCGGCTGAGAATGAACGCACCCTCCAGGGCGCCGAGGACCGCGATCACGAAGGTGTGGGCCGCGGGGGCGGGTAGCCCGCGTGCGCGGAAGTACGCACTGCCCTGGTCGATCCAGGATTGCATCACCTCGGCGGTCACCTCCCGCAACGCCGGTTCGCTGTCGGCGATCTCGCCCGCGACCGTGCCGACCGGGCACATGTTCATCCAGCCCGACTGCTCGATCTGTTCGGCGGCGGCGGTGAACGCGGCCACCACTGCCACCCGCAGGTCCGGATACGGGTCCATCAGCAGCGGTAGCAGCTCGATGTAGGCGGCGCCGCTGGTACGCAGCGCGGCCGTCGCGATCTGCTGTTTGCCCTGCGGGAAGTGGTGATACAGCGACCCGATCGGGGCCCGCGCGGCGGCGGTGATCTGTTTGACGCTGGTAGCGCCGTACCCCTGGCGGCGCATCAGTTCCGCGGTCGCGGTGACGATGCGCTCGGCGGTCGGGGTTGACACGGTCTCGGACACCCTCCCATACTAGAACACACGCTCTAGAGCGAACGTTCTACGAGGTGGACGCGGTGTTCATGGCGTCGTCGCGCGATTCCGATGCGGAGGTGGCAGGGGTATGCCGGTCGTCGAAGTTCCCGCCGGTCCGATTCATTACGTCGAGGAGGGCCAAGGGCCGCCGGTCGTGCTGTTGCACGGACTGCTCATCGATCACACGGTATGGGACCGCGTGATGCCGTTGCTGCCCAGTGGTTTTCGCTATGTGCGGCCGGTGCTGCCGCTCGGCTCGCATCCGGAACCGATGCGGGCGGACGCGGATCTGAGTCTGCGCGGCCAGAACGTGGTGCTCGCCGACTTCCTCGACGCGCTGGACCTGCGCGAGGTCACCCTGGTGCATTCCGACTGGGGCGGCGGGCTGTTCCTCACCGCGTACGGCCTCGACAAACGGGTCGCCCAGTTGATCGTGTTGCCGTGCGAGGCCTTCGACAACTTCCCGCCCGGGCTGCCGGGGAAGCTGGCGGTGCTGGCGTTGCGCGTCCCGGGCGCGCTACCGATCGTGCTGCGTCAGTTGCGCATCGGGCTGTTGCGCCGCTCGTCACTGATCTACGGACAGATGGCGCGATATCCGGTACCCGACGAACTGATGCGCGGCTGGACCGATCCCGCCCTGCGCAATCCGGATATCGGCCGCGACGTGCGCAAATACGGCCGGGTGTTTCCACCGGCCGCGCAGCTGATCGCCGATACCGAAGCCTTGCGGAACTTCCCCGGCCGTGCGCTGGTGCTGTGGTCCCCGCAGGCCGCGCCGATGCCCCGCGACCACGGGCGCCGCCTCGCCGAACTGTTGCCCGCGGGCCGGCTGGTGGAGATCGACGACGCGTACGTGCTGTCGATGCTCGATCAACCCGAGGCCGTGGCCGCGGCGATGACGGCGTTTCTCACCGGCGCCTGATCCGGCGCCGGTGAGAAGCGGTGTGTCACTTGCCGTTTCGGGCTTCGGCCAGACGCTCGCGCGCCGTCTCCGCGGCCTTCTCCGCACGCTCGCGGGCGGCCTCGGCCGCCTCCTCGGCGCGCTTGCGGGCCTGGCGCGCGAAGATCGACCCGCGCTGCTTGGCCACCTCGGCCCATTCGCCACCGTGCTCACGGGCGGCTTCGGCCCATTCGGTGCCGCGGTGCTTCGCGATCTCGGCCCATTCGCCCCGGTGATCGCCCGCGGTGTCGGCGAGTTCCGCGCTCTTGCGCTTGGCCAGCTCAGCCCAGTCGCCGCCGTGTTCGCGGGCGGCCTCGGCCAGATCCGCGCCGCGCCGCTTGGCCAGCTCGGCCCACTCGCCGCGATGGTCGAGAGCCGTGCCGGCCAAATCGGCGCCCCGGCTGCGCGCCAGTTCCGCCCATTCGGTGCCGTGCTCGCGGGCGGCCTCGGCGAGTTCCCCGCCGCGCGACTGGGCCGCCGAGGCGAGTTCGGCGCCGCGTGACTGCGCCACCGAGGCCAGATCAGCGCCCTTGTCGGCGGCCACCGCGGCCAGTTCCCGGCCGCGGACGGCCTGCTGCTGCAGGCGATCCCGCACCGTGTCGGTGGTGGCGGCGGTGAACGGGAGGGCGGCGGCGGCTTTACGCGCGGCCCGGCGACCCCGCCAGCCCAGCGAGGGCTTGCCCTCGGTATCGGCGGCGGCGATGAGCAGGCCACCGAGCAGACCGACGTCCTTGAGGAAGGCCGTGCGCTTGGCGGCACGCTGCTGCGCATCCGATTCGTTCCAGAAGTCCTGCTCGGTCACGGTGGCCGGGATGACGGTCACCGCCAGCGCCAGCGACGAGAGCCGGGGTGCGCGATTCAGCGCGAGCAGCGTTCCGGCGCCGACCCGGACGATGGCATTGATCCGCACCACTTTCGCCGGATCGGAGGGCAGTTTGGCCGATACCGAATCCGGCAGCCGCTGTTCCCCATGGGATACCAAGGTGGTGGCGGCCTGCGCCCGGGGCTCGGGATGCATCAGAGTGTCGACTCCGTCGACGACGAACACCGATGCCAGCAGCGGTCGGGCAAGGCGGCGAATCAACATAGTGAAAACCCTTTCCTCAACGGTCTCGTTCCGGCGGGTTCCCCCGATGCCGCGTCCCAATCACAGCGGGACGCCGACGGAGCTCAGGGCACGACAGTAACCGGCCAGCGCCCCGCTTTCACCAGACGCACCGCGACCGAGCCGATAATTCGATGCCCGGCCTTCTCGGACGCGCCGACCACGACGCCGTCGGCCTTCAATTCGTCGGCGGCCTCGGCCAGCACCGTGAACGGATCGCCGCGGCGGGTGATGAACTTCCAGCGGGTGCGGTAGACGTCTTTGACCTTCTCGGCGTGCTCGCGTACCTGCCGGGCCAGATCCTCGGCCATCTCGGCGGTCGCGCCCTGGACGTCGACGCCGTAGGCGCCGGCCATGGCCATCCACGGCTGGACGTAAACCATTGCCAGCAGGGAGTTCTGACGCCGGGCCAATCCGGCCGCATAGGCGGTCGCGCGCCAGGAGGCATCCGAACCGTCGATGCCGACCATGATCACCCGGGGCCCGTCGGTGCCCAGTTCGAAACCCGACGACAGGCCGGGCGCCCACTCCGGTGTTGTCTCTTCGGCCACGACCCGAGCCTAGAGCAGCCGCAACAGATCGTGCAGGGTGCGCAACTGCTCGGCGGACAGCGCGGTGAGCGTGGGCGGCGGCGGATCGGGAGTGGCCATCGCCTGCGCGATCACCTCCCGCCCGGCATCGGTGATGGTCACCAGCTTGCGCCGCCGATCGTCCGGAGCGGTTTCGCGCGAGACCAGCCCGCGGGCCTCGAGGTCGTTGACCACCACGGTGGTGGCCGGCGCGTCCATGGTGGCCACCCGGGCCAGTTCCTTCAGCGGCAGCGGACCGGGCAGCAGCCGCCGCAACACGCGGAATCTGCTGAACGGCATGCCCATTCGATCGACCACCGCGCGCTTCCAGGTGTCGCGGGTGTCCTTGACGACATCGGTCAGCACGCGCCAGACCTCGTCGGGCGTCGGTTCCGCGGCGACGGTGAGCTCCTCGTCAGACACGGGCGGGCTCCTTCTGTTCGAGCAGGGGAGCGATCCGGTCGCGCGAGCGCAGTGCCCATCCGGTGTTGGCGGCGATGCCCAGCACCCCGACGCCCGCCGCGAGAGCGGCAACCACCCACCACAATCCCGCCCCGGACAGCAGCCCGCACAGCGCCACTCCGACGCTGACGCCGATCTGGCGGCTGGTCGAGGCGACCGCCGAGGCCGCGCCCGCCCGATCCATCGGCATCCCGCTGACCGCGGCGGTGGTGATCGGCGGGTTCACTGTGCCGAAACCGGCGCCGAAGATCGCGAACATCACGACCAGCTGCCAGATCGGGGTATCGGGTCGCAGCGTGGTCAGCAGCGCCGCGGCCGTCGTCATCAGAATTCCGGCGGCGACCAGCGAGGGCCGGGTGCCGAAGCGGCCGACCAGCCGGCCCGACAGCGGCGAGCAGATCAGCATCCCCAGCGCCATCGGCAGGTAGAGAAGTCCCGTGTGCACAGCCGAATAATGCCGTACGCCTTGCAGATACAGCGAAGCGCTGAAGAGGAAGGCCCCCAGTCCGGCGAACGCGCAGATCGCGGTGACGGTGGCCGCCGCGAACGGCACGCTGCGGAAGAACCGCAGATCGATGAACGGCGAGCGGTGCCGCCGTTCGGCGTAGAGGAATCCGGCCAGTGCCACGGCCGTGATGCCGAAGATCTCCGGGCGATGTTCGATCAGCCCGAAGACCAGCGTGAACATCACCACGACCGCCAGCACCTGGCCGAGCGGGTCGATCCCGCGTGCGGTGCGCGACTTCGATTCCGGGACGTAGAGCGTGGTCAGCACCAGCGCGACCGCGCAGATCGGCAGATTGATCCAGAACACCGACTGCCAGCCCAGGGCGTCGATCAGCACGCCGCCGACCATCGGGCCGATCGCGGTCGAGATGCCGACCACCGCGCCCCAGACGCCGACAGCTCGCGCCCGTTCGACGCGGCCGGTGAAGACCGTGGTGATGATCGACATCGCGACGGGATTGAGCATCGAGCCGCCGATGGCCTGGATGAAACGTGCCCCGATCAGCATGTCGATATCGGGAGCGACGCTGCAGAGCAGCGAGCCCAGGGCGAAGATGCTCAGTCCGATCCGGAACATGCGCTTGCGGCCGAAGCGGTCGGCGGTCGCGCCCGACAGCATCAGCAGGCTCGCCAGGGTGAGGGTGTAGACGTCGACGATCCACTGCAGCCGCGACAGGGGCGCGTCCATATCGCTGCGGATCGTCGGAATCGCGACGTTGACGATGGTCGCGTCCATCGACGAGATCAGCAGGCTCAGACAGCAGGTGACCAGCACGATCGTCTTGTGACGCGGCGTCAGCCCGGAAACAGTTGTAAACACACAATGATTGTGCGCCCACAACTATTGGGCGGCAAGAGCTGTGAACTAGTTCACTGCACGGTTGCACCGGTCGCGCCCCGGCCCCGACCCGGTACGGTGCTGCGATATGACGACCGACCGCAAACCCGAGGGGACGGATGCGCCCGCCCTCGCGTCCGCGGGTGAAGAGGGCTACCAGCGCGGCCTCAACCCCCGAACCATCCAGATGATCGCCATCGGCGGGGCGATCGGCACGGGACTGTTCTACGGATCCGGTGGGGCCATCGAACAGGCCGGTCCGGCCCTGATCCTGTGCTATCTCGCCGCCGGCCTCGCGATCTTCGTGATCATGCGCGCGCTGGGGGAGCTGCTGACCTACCGGCCGGTGTCGGGCAGCTTCGGTGAATACGCGCACGAGTTCCTCGGTCGCTTCGCCGGCTTCGTCACCGGCTGGACCTACTGGGCGGTGTGGGTGGCGACCTGCATGGCGGAGATCACCGTCGCCGGCAAATACATCAAGTACTGGTTCGCGATCCCGGAATGGGTCACCGCGCTCGTCGTGCTCGGCGTGCTGTTCGCCGCGAACCTGATCTCGGTGAAGCTGTTCGGCGAAGGCGAGTTCTGGTTCTCCACCATCAAGGTGACCGCGATCGTCGCGATGATCGCCATCGGTATCGGCGTGCTGATCTTCGGTTTCGGCCACGCCCCCGATCCGACGGTGACCAATCTGTGGGCCGACGGCGGTGTCTTCCCGAACGGATTCGGCCAAGCGCTACTGGCGTTGCAGATCGTGCTCTTCGCCTATGTGGGCGTCGAACTCGTCGGTGTGACCGCGGGCGAGGCCGCCGATCCCCGCCGCACTCTGCGCCGGGCGATCAATTCGCTCCCGCTGCGCATCGGTCTGTTCTATGTGGGCGCGCTGATCGTGATCATGTCGGTGTCGAGCTGGAAGGTCTTCCACTCCGGGCGCAGCCCGTTCGTGGAGGTGTTCGAGCAGATCGGTATTCCGGGGGCGGCCGGGATCATCAATTTCGTGCTGCTGACCGCGGCGCTGTCGTCGTGCAACTCCGGCATCTACTCGACCGGTCGCATGGTGCGCAGTCTCTCGCTGCGTGGTGAGGCCCCGGTCGCGCTCGGTGGCCTGAGCAATCGCCGGGTGCCGTTCGCGGGCATCCTGCTCTCGGCGGCGATGATGGTGATCGGCGTGATCGTCAACCTGGTCTCCCCGGACAAGGCGTTCAACTACATCACCTCGGTGTCGACCATCGGCATCATCTTCGTCTGGGGCATGATCCTGGTCTGTCACATGATCTACCGGGCCCGTGTGCGCCGCGGCGAACTGCCGGCCAGCGACTACCGCCTGCCCGGGGCGCCGGTCAGCTCGGTGCTGGCACTGGCCTTCCTCGGACTGGTCGTCGTTCTGCTGTTCTGGACCGACAGCGGCCGGACCGCACTGGCGGTCGGCCTGGGGTGGGCGGTGGTCGTCTGCGCCGGATACCCGGTGGTGAACCGGTTGGCCCGCCGCCGGGAATCCGCGGTGAGCTGACCTACTTTCCGTCCGGATGGCCGACCGCCGCCAACGCGGTGGTCCAATCGGCCGCGATGGCGTTCTGCGCGTCGGTCAGGCCGACCGCGCCGGAGCAGATCAGCGAATGCAGTTTGTTCTCCACCGAATCCTTGGGGTTGTTCGGCCCCGACCCGGCCTTGTGGTCGGGGGAGGGCGGTTCGACCCACAGATTGCGCGGATCGTTCGGATCGCCGCCGAGCTCGAGCGAGATCAAGTGGTCGTATTCGGCATCGTGCAGATTGCCGGTGTAACCGTAGGATTCGGCGTTCGCCTTCTTCTCCCGGTCGGTGATACTCGCCGGCGGGCGGATGGATTGAGTGTATCCGCCTACGCAGATCGTCGACTTGACGGTTTCGGCTGTGACCTTCGGATTGGTCGCCCCCGGCGTGCAGTGCGGGTCCGGAAGTGGCTGTCCGTCAGCGGTTTTGCCGAAATGGCAGCTGCCGGGTGCCGGTTGCGCGGCGACGGTGTAGGTGCCCGACGGGCCGGGGCCGACCGCGGGGGCGCCCTGGTGGGCTATGGAAACCGGATGTGCCGCCTGGCTCACCGGTGACGAATTCTGGTGGGAGCACCCACATATCAGCAGCGGCGCCGCGAGTATCGCAGCGGCCAGGAGAATTACGCGTGTATTCATGATGTCCTCGGGCCGGCCTTCATCAGGCTCTCATTGTGCCCGTTCGTAGATCGCCAGCGCGATATCCTCTGCCGCCCGGCGGCATTGCTCGTCGGTCAGGTCGACATCGCCCATCATCCCGATACTCCACGAGATGGCCAGCAGAGCTTGGCGGGCATGGAAGACCGCCAGGGGTTCGTGGTCGGGGGCGGTCATCGCGTCGGCGACCGCGCGAAAGTGATAGCGCAGGTCCGATCCCACCCCGAGCCGGCGGAACGCGGGCTGGTTCTCATACATGAACCGGGTCATCTCCCGCCCGGTGTGGTGCAGCACGGCGCCGTAGCGGCGCAGAATTTCGCGGCCGGTGCCGGGTCCGGGTGGTTGGTCGGCGGCCCAGGCCAGCAGGTCGTCGATGCCCCTGCGCAGATCGTCGGCGAGGCTGACGACGATGTCTTCCTTGGATCGGAAGTGGTAGTAGACCGCGGCTTTGGTGATGCCGAGCCGATCGGCGATTTCCCGGATCGAGGTGTGTTCGTATCCGTTCGCGGAGAACAGCTCCATCGCGACCGAGCGGATTCGGTCCCGTGTGTCGGTCCGCCTGCCGGCCACCGGAGCCTCCCATCTCGACCAGGGACGGCACCGGATCCGCCGGTGGCCCGTGTTCAGCCTACTGGGGCGGCGTGCGGAGGCGGGATCCGGAACGCACGGTTTCGGGTGAATCGTCCGGAATGTCGGGAATCACTGCGCCAGAATCGAATTCATCAAGGTACCGGCGCTGGTGGCCACCAGGCCGCCGACGAGGGCCCCGGCCACCATCTTCGGTGACTCCAGCGGGCCGCCGTTCCACTTCTCCCAGGCGAAGCGGCCGCCGGCGAAGATGATCGCGCTGGTCCCCGACAGCAGCATGAACCAGGTGAAGTAGCGCACCAGTTTCAGGAGTTTGTCCGCCGCCGGAGGTGTCTCGGGCGTCGGGTTGCCGACCTGGGCCACTATGACGTCGTGCATCGCCAGAAGGATCATGATGCCCTCGTTCCACAAGATGGTGTGGTGCGGGTACCACCATCGTAGGGCGCGTATTCGTCCTGGTGACAGGCGATTGCGAACGTAAGTGCGGAATCGCGCTGTCGGGGACCGGTTTCGAGGCGTTCAGCCGTCTTGACGAGGGTGGCGAACGCGGAGCGATCTACTCGTCGTCGAGTCCGGCGGACAGATACGCCGCGGCGGCGATCCACTGCCGGCACGACAGGTGCCGGTCGTGTGCGTAGAGAATCGCGCGGGCGCGGGGGTAGGTGAGTTCCCGGGGTTCGGTGGCGCAGTCACCGACCTGATCGGCGCCGGACGTGCGGTGCTCGGATGTGCCGTGATCGCATGTACCGGAATGCTGGAGCAGTTGGTTCATGGAATGCCCTCGACCGTTGGCGAAAGATTGCGGAAGCGAACTTTTCGGCACGGCCTCCCGCTGCTTCCGGCCTGCCTGCTCCGGCGTGGTCCGGCCATGTCGTGCGGTCGAGTTTACGGCGCTGCAAGGAGCAAATGCAAGTACATCTGCACACTCGCCGATGATCGGAAGTGTTGTGCCCCAAGGGGTGATCAGGGTTTGCGCGCCACCGCGCCGTAGCCCGACACCGGCACGGTCGGCACCGGTTCGCCGGCCGGCCGGCGCCATCGTGTCAGGGGGACGAAGCCGGGCTCGAGCAACTCCAGCTCCGAGAAGATGGAGCGCAACTCGCAATGGTCGCGCGGGAAATACGGTACGGCCGTGACGTTTTCGTAGGTCGCGCACATCCGGACGAAATCGGCGCTGTCGGTGGTGCCGTCCCAATAGGCGAGGTAGCTGCCGCGGCAGACCCGCGCCATCGAATCCGCGACGACCGCGCGGAGTTCGCCGATGCGTTCGCAGTGGCCCAGCACACCCATGAACATCACCGCGACCGGACGGTCGAGATCGAGAATGTCTGCGGCACGGGCGAACAGCCGATCCGGTTCGCGCAGATCCGCATCCAGATAGACGGCTCGCGGATCGGTCAGCAGCGTCCGGCCGTGGGTGAGCACCAGCGGATCGTTGTCCACATAGACGACCCGGGCCGCCGGATTGCGCCGGCACGCGACCTCGTGGGTGTTGTCCGTGGCGAGCAGCCCCGCGCCGATGTCGAGGAACTGGGTGATCCCGAGGTCGCCGGCGAGATGTTCGACCGCGCGCCGGAGAAAGCGGCGGCTCTCGGCCGCCAGGGCGGTAATACCGGGATCGAGTTCCGTTGCCGCGCTGCCGACCCGGCGATCGACCTCGTAATTCTGCCGTCCACCCATCCAGTAGTTCCAGATCCGCGCGGTGTGCGGGATATCGGTCCGAATCTCACGCTCGCGGCTCGGCTGCTGCTGTCTTGGCGGCACCAATTCCCTCCTGCTCCCGGTTCCGACGCTCGAGTCCCGTCCGGCGGTTGCCGATGCCGGGTGCGCGAGACGGTAACCGAAACGGTCGCATCCGGTGTGCGGATCGGCTGGGAATGTGCCATTCGCCCCGGTCGAGGCCCGAAACCGACCGGTCGGACACCGTTTTCGGGTGCTCGGAGGCCGGTTCGAAAGATGACGAGTCAATGGAAAAAGGACGGAAAAGTCCTTGTCGCCCTTGGTTTTTTGCGATTTTCCGGAGGGCTCGATCCGAGCCAACCCCCGTGCTATCGTTCAAAGCGTCGGTTTCAAATGCAAGTACATTTGCTCGAACATATGCAAGAGCTGAAGATAGGCATCAGCTCGATCAATCCGGATCGCCGAGTGTGGGCCACTGCTGCCGAGCTCGGCCACCACGAACCCTGGAGACAGTCATGACCGATTCCACTGCCACCACAGCCGGCCGCCTGTCCGAAGCCGCGTGGCGCAAGAGCACGTTCAGCAATCCGAGCGGGAACTGTGTCGAATTGGCCGATTTGTCCAATGGCCTGGTTGCCGTGCGCAACTCGCGTGATCCCGAGGGAGCGGTGCTCGTCTACACCCGCCCCGAGATCGACGCGTTCCTCCGGGGCGCGAAGAGTGGAGAGTTCGACGATCTGGCCTGATCGGCGGTAGCATGGCATTCGGCGCGGTGTCGGTACGCGACGAGGCAGAAGTTCCTGATGTTCGACCAGCTGCTCTCGATGGCTGTACCCTCATTGCCGGTGATCGTCGAGCATCGGAGTAAACCTCATGATGGCAGAGCCCGTCCGGATCGGCCGTGTGGATTCGCTTGTCGCCGAACGCGGTCCGACAGCGCTTCGGATCGCGGTCGGCGGACAGCTCCGCAAACTGCGGGAAGCCGCCGGTATCACGCGTGAGGCGGCCGGCGAGCACATCCGTGGCTCACACGCGAAGATCAGCCGACTCGAATTGGGGCGCACCGGTTTCAAGGAACGCGACGTTCGCGATCTGCTGACGCTCTACGGCGTCGACAACGTCGAAGAGCGTGAGATGTTCCTCGATCTGGTGAGCCGCGCGAACCAGCCGGGGTGGTGGCACAGCTACAACGATCTGCTGCCCCAATGGTTCGAGACCTACCTGGGTCTGGAACACGCGTCGAAGTCGATCCGTACCTTCGAAGGACAGCTTGTTCCCGGTCTGCTGCAGACCGAGGAGTACACCCGCTCGGTGGTGGCGCTCGGTCACGAGAACGCCGAGGCCGCCCGCCGAGTGGAACTCCGCAAGAAGCGCCAGGAAATCCTGGACCGCCCCGGAGCGCCGACGCTGTGGGCAGTCCTCGACGAAGCGGTGCTGCACCGGCCGATCGGCGGTGAGCAGGTGCTGCGCGCACAGCTCGATCACCTGGTCGAGGTCTCGATGAAGCCGAACGTGACCATCCAGGTGCTGCCGTATGCGGCCGGCGGCCACGCGGCGGCGGGCAGCTCGTTCACGATGCTGCGCTTCGCCGAACCCGAACTGCCCGATATCGTGTATCTCGAACAGCTCACCAGCGCACTGTATCTGGATCGCCAGCAGGATCTGGAGCTCTACCGCCAGGTCATGGACCGGCTCAGTGTGCAGGCCGAACCGCCCGAGCGGTCGCGGGAGATGATGAAGAAGGCCGCGGCCGGCCTGTCCGACCCTTCGTAGACCCGCCGAGCCGGCATCGCGATGCATCGATGCCTCGAAGACAGCAATGCCTCGAAGACCGCAGTAGCCGCCGACCCGAGGGTCGGCGGCTACTGCTTCCGTCCCGATCTATTGTTTGATGCAACTGGATGCGATGCGCCAGAAAGCTTCCGGTTGCATCGCGTCGAAATCCCAATCATTCACCATCGCGTGCGCGGTGGTGACGATGCGATCGATATCGAAATCGTCGCGTGTGGCCGCGCCGGTGGACTCGACCGCACTGATGACGAAAGATGTTGCGGTTTCCCGCGAATTGTTGTGATGCCCGGTCCGGTTCCTGTCCATCACTCCGAGCCGACCGAGGCCCATTGGCTGGTTCATACGAACGCCCCTGACGCCAGGCCGCATGGTGTTTCCTTCGGCGAAAATTGGCTTCCGGTTCACCCTACGGCTCACGGGTAGTCCCCTGCATTGCCTTGCAGCCCGAGTCTAGGGTGGCCGCGAGATCATATGCAAGCACATCTGCAACATCGAATCCCCGGTCAGGGGCCGGTTTTCGGCTGCTGATGGGTTGCTGCCGACCTTCGCGGGAGCCCTCTGTCCGGCAGGTGATCCGGCGCCGATTCCCATAGCGGGGGTGATATACCGACCGGCACGCCGGCCGGAGCGGGCAGGTGGCTTGCTGCGCTGTTTCCGCACGGACCGGACGGCTGGTTCCCTCGCCGAAAAATTATGGTATCGGCGCCGGGAAACGACACGCCGATCTTGGTCGAATGCGCTGCCGAGCGTGTCGGTGGTGTCCCGCGCAGCGGCCCCGGCGTGGAACCGGTTCTCGTTGCCGTGCTATATCTGCCTGGACCAGCAAGATCAGTCGCCGACGGCGAGCGCGGGCTGTCGCCGACGGTAGCCGCCCGCGGTGCTCACGGGCGGCGACCCGAGGAGACAGGCGCGCGCGGTGGACAGCTCGCACGGATATTTCGCGGTGGACGGCGGGGGCTTCACCCCGAACCGGATGGCGGCCAGCCAGTGGTCGGCCGATCAGGTGGTCGGGCCGGCGCTGTGCGGGCTCCTGGCGCGAGCTCTCGACAACGAGCACGCCACCGACGGCTTCGTGCCGGTGCGGTTGACCGTGGACCTGTTCAAGCCGGCGCGCATGCACGAGCTGTCGGTCTCCACGACTCGTGTGCGCAACGGGAAGCGCATCCGGCTCGCCGATGCGGTCGTCATCCAGGACGGCGAACCCGCGGCACGCGCCTCGGTGGTCTTCCTGCAGCCGTCCGAGCAACCGCCGGGCGAGATCTGGACCCGGGAGCAGCAGCCGGTGCCGCCGTCGCTCGAGGTGGCGCCTCCCTCCGACCTGCCGAACGCGCCGCTGTGGCACAGCGACGATTCCGCGCACTGGTCGCGGGTGCCATCGGAACACGAGAACGGCAGCCGCAAACGCAGCTGGCAGCATCCGGTGAACGTGGTCGACGGGGAACGGCCCTCGCCGTTCGTGGTGGCCGCGATGGCCGCCGAGCAGACCAGCATGGTGACCAACTGGTCCAGTGCCGGGGTGGGCTTCATCAACACCGACCTGACGCTGGCCCTGGTGCGCATGCCCGAGGGCGCCGACATCGGTCTCGAGGCCGATAATCACTTGAGCCGCAACGGAATCGCCGCCGGCACCGCGACCCTGTTCGATCGGCACGGCACGTTCGGCAGCGCGATGATCACCGCGGTTTCCAATGCCGCCCGTCAGATCACCGCGAGTCATCTCGACGGCGTGATCGCCGCGGCCGGCGGCGCTCGCCGCTAGTCCGGCGGCCGGCGCCGCTCACCGGTCACGGTGGGCGGCCCATCGGCGGGCGGCGTCGCGCAGGCCGTGGGTCCACACGTTGGGACTGCGATTGGCCGTCGCGGTCCATTCCGCGGCGAGCGCGCCGGAGAAAATGCGCAGGTCGAGTTCGGACGCGGAGTGCCAGGCGGGGACCCGCGCGGCCCAGGACTCGGCGGCGGCCGGATCGTGGCCGGCGAAGACGAGCCAGACGATCCAGCAGCCGGGGTCGATCCACGGCGCACCCCGCGTCGCCCACGGCCAGTCCACGAGCCGGGCCTCGGCGTGGTCGATGATGACGTTGCTGTAGTTCCAGTCGGTGTGCAGCAGGGCGTCACCGGCGAACACCGCGGTGTCGGCGTCGTCGTCGAGATACGCGCCCCAGCGGACCTCGGCATCCTTGAGTTCCACCTCGGCGGGCGGGTGCAGCCGGTTCAGCGCGGACATCGCGGCCGCGGTGGCGGCGAGATCGGCGTCGACGCGGTAGTCCGCGAAATGTCCTGCGATGAACTCGAATCCGAGCAGATCCCACCCGCCGGCCGCGATCTGCCACCGTAACCTCGGGCCCACCGGAGTCACGTGACGAGCCAGCGCGGCCTCGCGGTGCTGGGTCCAGACCTCCGGATCTCGTTGCGGCACACCCTTGATGAAGGTCCGGCCCTCGGCCGTCTCGATCACCGTCGCGAGTTGGCTGCTGAATCCGGCGATCACCGAATCCGCCCGCGCGACCGGACCGGTCACCGCTTCGACCGCCGCCCGGGTCGCCGCGGGCAGTTGTTCCCAGTTGCGCCGGCGCGAGGATGTCTGCGCCCGATCGACTGTCACCTTCGAAGAATTACCCCCGATGCCCTGCTCTGGCAAGGGAACTCGTTCATTCCACAGCCGCTTTCGGCAGCGTTCTTTCACCTGTGTTTTCAGGTGCCGTTTT
>NZ_BDBF01000014.1 GCF_001612845.1 Nocardia elegans NBRC 108235
GGCGGCCACCCATGCGGCACCGCCCGCGGCGGCGGCAACGCCCGCCGCGATGAGCCGATTACGCAACCGACCGGATTTCCGGGAACTCCCCAACTGCATGGCACCATGCTGTCACAGGCACGGGCCGCCCGCAGTAGCGCCAGGTGAGAGGCTCACCGGCTGACGGACCGCTTGAACTGACGCAGCGCCAGCGGCACGAAGATCGCCAGAATCGCCACCACCCAGATCAATGTCGTCGCCACCGGATGCTGCAGCGACCACACATCCGGCGTCGGATTCGTCGGACTCGTGTTGCCGAACAGGTCGCGCGTCGCCTGCGTCACCGCCGATACCGGATTCCATTCCGCGACGACGCGCAGCGGCGTCGGCAGCACCTCGCTGGGCACGAAGGTGTTGGCGATGAAGGTCAGCGGGAAGATCACCATGAAACTGGCGTTGTTGAACACTTCCGGCGCCCGCACCAGCAAACCGACCACGGCCATGATCCAGGAAATCGCGTAGGCGAACAGCAACAGCAAGGCATAGGCGAGCACGGCCTCGAGGAAGGATCCGTGGATGCGCCAGCCGACGAGCAGACCGGTCACCGACATCACGACCAGGCTCACCACGTTGATGGCGACGTCGGCCACGGTGCGCCCGACCAGCACCGCCGACGGTGCCATCGGCAGTGAGCGGAACCGGTCGATGATTCCGCGCTGCATATCCTCGGCCAGGCTGGTGCCGGTGAACGTGGCGCCGAAGACCGAGGTCTGGGCGAAGATGCCGGCGATCAGGAATTCGCGGTACGAGGTGCCCTGCACGCTGATCGCCGAGCCGAAGATGTAGGCGAACAACAGGACGAACATGATCGGCGACAGCGTCGAGAAGATCAGCACGTCGGGCACTCGTTTGATCTTGATGACATTGCGCTTGGCAATGGTCAGGCTGTCCCCGGCCACGGTGGCCGCGCGTTCGGCCAGGGTCGGTCTGCGGGTGTCGGCCGCGGCGGTGATCATCTGCTCTGTCCTTCCGTGGCTTGTTCGAGGGTCTGCGCGGCATCGGCCGAGTCGACGGAGTCGGCGGCCTCGTGCCCGGTCAGGGTGAGGAAGACGTCGTCGAGCGAGGGCCGTCGCAGGCCGACGTCCTGGATGCGCACCCGGTGCGCGGACAGCCGCTCGATGGTGTCGACCAGGGCCTGCGAGCCGTCGTCGACGGGAATGGTGAGCCGCCGCAACCCCGGTTCGACGTGGATATCGCCGACCGCCAGACCGGCGAGTGCCTGCTGGGCGACGGCGAGGACGTCGGCATGCTCGACCGTCAACTCGATCCGATCGCCCCCGACCGTAGCCTTCAGCTCGTCGGCGGTGCCGCGCGCGATGACCGAGCCGTGATCGATCACCACGATGGTGTCGGCCAGCCGGTCCGCCTCCTCCATGTACTGCGTGGTCAGCAGGAGGCTGGTACCGCCGGCGACGAGTTCCTCGATCACATCCCACAGGTCCATCCGGGCCCGTGGATCGAGCCCGGTGGTCGGCTCGTCGAGGAACAGCACCGGCGGATTCGCCACCAGGGCTCCGGCCAGGTCCAGGCGGCGCCGCATGCCGCCGGAGTAACCCTTCACCGGCCGATCGGCCGCCTCACTGAGCCGGAAGCGCTCGAGCAGTTCCCGGGCACGCTGTTTACTGCGCTGAATGCCCAGGTGGTACAGCCTCCCCACCATCTCCAAATTCTCGAAGCCGGTGAGATATTCATCCACGGCCGCGTACTGACCGGAGGCACCGATGTGGGCGCGTAACCGCTGCGGTTCCCGCAGCACATCGATACCGGCGACCGTGGCGCGGCCGGCATCGGGGGTGAGCAGTGTGGTGAGCACCCGGACCGTCGTGGTCTTCCCGGATCCGTTGGGGCCGAGCAGTGCGGTCACCGTCCCCTCGGGAACCGCTAGGTCGAGCCCGTCGAGAGCGATGAGCCGACCGTACTTCTTGACCAAACCCTCGGCGATGATGGCGTCGGGCATGCTTTTCCCCTGCCGTTCGATGTGGATGTGAGGTTCGCTACTTGCCGTGCAGTATTGCCCACACCACCGACAAGTTCATCCGAATAAACCCATATCGGACATCGACCGAGCGGGAAGCCTCGATCGGGCAGAGGGCGGAGGTGGTCGCATCCCGGGGATCCGGCGGTGCTCGGGGGTGCCGGCGGGATGCGACCGACTCGATACTCCCGCGCCCGGCCCCGAAGGTCGCGAGTAGCGCGCTACTCGAGTACGGCCCGCACGGCTACCTGCCGTGGCGCTCACGGGGCCCCGAGGGTGTGAAAACGCCCACCGTCGGGCGCCGCCACACCCGCACAGCTACCGAATTCGGCGCTCGCGAAGGTGGCCCGGCACGGCCGATCGTTTCACGTGGAACAAGTTTATTCCTTTGCGTTACAACGTAATTCACGAATGCCTCTCCGCCGACTGTCAACCCTCCGGCAAACCGGACGACGCGCCCCGCAACACGCCAGAGAAAAAAATTCCGAAACTAGCGCCCTTCATGCAGACACAAACGAGAATCGTCGCGTAGGATCAGTCACGTCGGCCCCTCCCCCCCGGGCCGACCCTACGCGGGCCTCGGCTAACTCCCCCCCTTCGCCGAGGCCCGCTTCCAATTCCGGGACTTTTCCGGTCGGCGTCTGCGCCGCCTCGACCCTTGTGCGACAGCGCTTTCGGATCCGACGACAGATGCGGTCAGCTACCGTTCCGCCGCAGCACGTGCGAACCCAAACGGTTGATTCCGCGCACCCGCACAGTGCGCAGATGCCGCAGCGAGAACTCGGGCTCGTCCGCCAATTGTGTTGCCGCGCCGTCGTCCACCAGGACCGTGCCCGGCCGGGCGACTCCGGTCAGCCGCGCCGCGGTATTCACCACCGACCCGTAGAGATCACCGAAACGTTGCAACACTTGGCCGTAAGCCAGCCCGACCCGGAGTTCAGGGGTGGTTCCGGCACTCGTCGTGGCCTCCTGGATCGCCAATGCGATCCGGGCGGCCGCCACCGCCGATTCGGCCGCGAACATCACCTCGTCGCCGACATTCTTGATCGTCCAGCCGCCGTTCGCGGTGATCGCGTTCGTGGTGACGGATTCGAACGACTCCAGCAGATCGTCCAGTTCGTCGGCCTCCAGATGCCGGGTCAGCCGGGTGTAGCCGACCATGTCCGCGAATCCGACGGCCAACTCCCGCAACGTTTCTCCGGTGCCGTCACCGGCCAGCGACCGCGTCAGCGCCGCCGCGAGATGGCGCCGCCACGCGTAGGCCTGCAGTTGCTGCAGCGCCGACACCACCTCGGCGGTCGCCTCCCGGGCCACCTTGTCCTGGTCCACCGCGGGATCGCCCGCCGTGATCGAACGGATCCGGTCGGCGATCTCCTCCGCGACCAGATCGACCTGCCATTCCGCCAGCCGCGCCATCGACTGCCCGAGGGTGCGCGCGGCCGCCTGCTGCCGGCGCACATCGGCGCCGGCCAGCGCGTCGAGACTTCTGAAGTTCCGGACCGCGTTGACATCGCCGTCGGTGAATTCGACCGCGGCGTCGTCCTCGTGAGCCGGGAATCCGAGCGAAACCCACAGCCGCCGCGACAGATCGGCCGGTACGCCCGACAGTTCCGCGACCTCGACCCGGTTGTAGCGGCGAGATCCCTCCAGTAGATAGGGCTCGACCACCGACTGAACCAGCTTCGACAGCTCCGGAGAGGCCATAATTCCGACGATACGGATCCCGCCGAGGCCGGGCCGCCGGCTGATGATTTGTCACAGCCGGTTGTCACAGCCCGGCGAAGCGGGGGTCAGACGCGGTCCGGGCCGGGCTGCCAGGTGGCGACCGCCCAGATGACCACGACATTCAACGCGATCACCAGGATCGACCATGCCGGGTAATAGGGCAGCCACAGGAAGTTCGCGAGGATGGACAACGCCGCCAACGTGATCGCCACGATCCGGCCCCACGTGGTGCCGGCCATGAGACCGAGGGCGGCGATGACCAGCAGGATCCCCAGCACGATGTGGATCCATCCCCAGGTCGTGGTGTCGAACTGGTAGACGTAGTCGATGCCCACGACGAAGAGGTTGTCGTTGGCGACCGCCGAAATTCCTTCCAGGATCGAGAGCACACCGACGGTGATCAGCAGGATCGCCGCGCCGATCGATGTTCCGGCGGCGATGCCCTGACGTACGGGATGCTCCTGCGGGGTTGTGGTCATGGCAGAACTCCTTCCCAGCCGAGAGGTCTTCCCCTGAATGTGCCCAGTGCGGTGCGCAATGGCTTCACCCGTGGCGGGTGAGTGTCGGACGCCGTCGCCCCGCAGGACCGGTTCGCGGCCGGATCTCGAGCTCATCCCGGGCGGATGAGGCGACTACCAGCGGTTGTGCCCGAGCCTGGAGACGCGCATGCACCCCGGCCGAGGAGGTGAGTTGGTCGTTGTCGATCCGCTACCAGTTCGTCATCGACGGTGAATTGTCCGAACGGGCGCTGGCCGCATTTCCGGAATTGCGCCGCAGTGATCATTCCTCGGCCGGGACGACCACACTGTTCGGCACCCTCTCCGACACCACGGCCATGCGTGGCGTGCTGGCACGCATCGACTCGCTCGGGCTGACACTGCTGGGAATGGCGCAACTGCCCGACTCCGCCGGCTGAACTCGTCGGGGGGTCCTCGGGTGGGGTCGCCGCCGCCTACGGTTCCTCGTCCGGATCGGGCGCCCGGTCCTGGATCAGGACGTTGACCCACCGTGTGGTCGGATCGATATCGAGCAGCAGCGCCTTCATCAGCAGCGTCAGCGGAATCGCCAGCAGCGCACCGAGCGCGCCCAGGACCCATGACCAGAACACCAGCGACAGGAACGTCACGGTCACGCTGAGGCCGACGGCATCACCCACGAATTTGGGCTGGATGATCGACTGGATCACGAAATTGATCACCGAATAGACGACGATCACCCACAGCATCAGCATCGGGCCGCTGTCGAGCAGCGCCAGCAGCGCCGGCGGAATCAGGCCGATGACGAAGCCGATATTCGGAATGTAGTTGGTGATGAAGGAGAGCAGCGCCCACAGCACCGGAAGCGGCACGCCCATCAACCACAGGGCGCCGCCGTCGAAGATGGCGACGATCAAGCCGAAGACCGTGGAAACCACCAGATATTTCCGGGTGCCGATGGCGAATACACCCAGCGCATAAGCGATTTCGGGCCGCGTCTTGGCCACCACCGCCAATTTTCGATCGATCATCATGCCGTCGATCGCCATGAACAGCAGCAGTGCCAGAACGAAAAACAGATTCGAGAAGATTCCGAGCGCGTTGCTCAGTGCGACCGACAGCAGATCGACGACCTTGCCCACATCCAGACCGTTGAGGGCGTTGTGGATCTGCTCGGTGTCCACCCCGAAATCGGCGAGCGTACCCCGCACACCGTTGAGCATGTCGTCGAGTTTGTCGGAGTATTTCGGTAGTTCGGACGCCAATTGCGCGACCGAGAGCACCAGCGCCCCGATCAGTACGAGCAGAATCAGAACGACCAGGAACAGGGCCGCCACCATCCCGATCCACGGCCGCCAGCCGCGCCGTTGCACCCAGGTCTGCACCGGCTGAACGGCCATGGTCAGCATCAGCGCCAGGAAGGTGGGACCGAGCACGCCGGCGAACGCCTTCATACCCATGACGGCCACCACGGCCCCGGCGACCGAAAGCATCACGATCAGACCGCGCGGTAGCGACCATGTCGCTCCGGACGCGGGCGGCGGAGCTTTTCGCTCGGCCCGCGGGGGCCGATCTCGTCGCAATTGCATCGGAATTACCTCGCCGCCGCAGACCGGTGTGTCGATTCTCCGACCGACACTACGGCTCCGACCGGCCCGTTACGTCCTGCGCCACGGCCGAATTCGAAGGCCCGAGACCGATTCGAAATCATGATGGGACGTACATTTTGACCGAATTCAGCAAATGATTAGTGTACGTTTCAGTTTGGAGAAAGCAGGCTTCACCGACACCGCCTTCGGCGAAGGCACAGCTCCGGGAGGCGCTTTGAACGCTTCGCCCAGAACAACGCGATCGCTAGCCGATAGCTTGAACGTTGCCGCCATTCGCAGTGGCCTCCAACTCGGCGTGCCGGAACTCTCCTTCGTACCGCTGTCGCTTCCCGCTGCCCACGCTCGCATCGACGAGGCGGCGACGACCGGCGCCGGCCAGACCGTATTGATCTGCGCCCCCGCGGGAACCGGCAAGACCGTCCTGGCCGCCGACTGGGTGGCGCGACTGGCACCCCGGCATTCCGCCTGCCGGGTGGGCTGGCTGACCTTCACCGGCCGCCGCGGTGAGTCGGCCGATCTGTGGCGTGCGATCGCCGGAGTGCTCGACCTACCCGTCGGATCACCCGACCGGGACCCCACCGGCCCCCTCGCCGAACCGGCGACACTGGTGGACCGGTTGACCGACCGAGCCGAACCGACCGTTCTCGTGCTCGACGACGCCCACCTGCTGACCGACCCCTTGGCCCTCGCGGGATTGGAATACGTCGTCGAAAACGCACCGCCCACATTGACAACCATCGTCACGGGCCGGTTCGATCCGCCGCTGCGATGGCACGGCCTCGAGCTGAGTGGCCGGCTCACCCGGCTGACGGCGCGCGAACTCGCGCTCGACGACGAACACACCGCGGCCCTGCTCGATCAGCACGACCTCCACCTGAACGCGGCCGATATCGCCGGCATTCAGCGACTGACCTGCGGCTGGGCCGCGCTGGTACGAATAGCCGCGATCTATCTGGCCGCGAATCCGCAGGACCGGCCCACCGCCCTGGCGGCATTGGCCCGCGCGCCGCATGCCATCAGCGACTTCCTCGTCGGCGAGCTGCTGGGGGCGTTGCCGGACGATGCGCTGCATTTCCTGCTCGCCACCGCGGTGCCCGAGGAGTTCAGTGTCGCGCTGGCCACGGAGCTGGTCGGCGAATCCGCCCCGGCCACGCTGGAATATCTGCTGCGCAACAATCTGCCGATCACCTGCGTCGCCCGCCACGGCGAACTGTGGCACAGCTACCACCCCATGCTGCGCGCCTATCTGCTCGCCGAAGCCGCGCGCTCGCTTCCGGACCGGCTGCAGCGCATTCACCGCAGCTGTTCGAAGTGGTTCATCGATGCCCGGATGCCCTCCGCCGCACTGCATCACGTCCTCGCGGTGCCGGGACATCCCCAGCTGTCGCGGTTCATCCGCGAACACGGCCCGAGGTTGGTGTTCGGCGGGGACGGGCCGTCCTTCTTCGCCCGATTGGACGACGTCGGCGAACTCGCCGACGATCAATTCGTCCAACTGCTGCGCATCGCCGAGGCCGTGGGCCGCGGAGACGTGGCGGCCTGCACGGCCTACCTGGATCGCCTCGAAGCAGAACCCTGTTCGGCGTCCGCACTGGTGCCCGCGTCCTGGCTGACCGCGCTGCGCTGCGCCGTGGTCGCCGATGTCGCGGTGCTGACGGGCGCCGAACCCGCCGCTCCCGATCCGCCGGCGCCCACTCCGACCGGGCATGCCGAACTGGACTGCTACATCATCCTGCAGCTGGCCAACGCGCACCTGCACCGCGGCGATGTCGCGCGCGCGGAATCCGGGCTGTGGCAGGCGCTCGCGCTGGCCGAACATGCCGGACTGGGTCGCTTCGTCGTACCGGCGGCGACGCGACTGGCGTTGTGCGGCGGTATCGGTGGTCATCTCACGGTGATGTGCAAGCGGGCCGAACATGCCGTGGAGCTCGCCGAGAAATACGGACTGCGAACACATTCCGCGATGACGCACGCACAGGCGATGATCGCGTACACCCGCTATCTGCAGGGCGATCCGATCGATGTGCACGGCCAGCTACCGCCCGCCACGACGAGCGGCCTCTCTCCCGCGCCGGCCGCCGACCGTCAGGCGCAGGCGATTCTGCGGCTGATCGAATTCGATTCCGCCACAGATCGTTTCCTGGCTGCCGATACGCTGCGGATTCAGCTGCTCGACATGCTCGCCGAACCGACACCGGCGCGTTCCTCGGGCAATCTGGTCCTGCATACGGTCCTCGCCCTGCTGCGGATCCAATCCCGCGTCGGCGCACAGACTCTGGTCGAGCGAGCGGGCGCGGTACTGGGCCATACGCCCGAGGTCGTGCTGGCGCAGGCATGCCTGTCGGAGTATGCGCAGACCTCGTCGACGACACTCGAACTGCTCCAGCCACTGCTGCGCCGGACCGACGGACTGCCCCCGCTCACCGCCGTCACGGCCTGGCTCCTGTATGCCTCCGCGTCCGCCCATCTGGACCGCCCGGTCAAGGCCTACGAGGCGGTGGCGCAGGCGCTGACTCACGCCGCCGACGACCGGATCGTGCGCCCGTTCCTGGACGTGCCGGGAACCGTTGCGCTACTGGATGGTTCGGTCGGCCGCTTCGGTCACCACGACCGGCTGGTCGATCTGATCCGGTCTCACCCGTCGGCCCGCGGCGCGGCGCACAATCCAGGATTGACCGAAACCGAGATGTCGGTGTTGCGCCAGTTGCCGTCCGGGATGACGACGCTCAATATCGCCGAGGGCATGGGCGTTTCGATCAACACCGTCAAAACACACCTGCGCGGGATCTATCACAAGCTGGGCAGCGGTTCCCGGGCCGAGGCCATCGCGCGGGCGCGCGAGCTCGGTTTGATCTGATCGGAATCGAGATCCGAGCGCAGTCGAATCACGCCGTCCGCCAGCTCGTTTCGCAACACCAGACTGCGATAGATTTGCCACAGCGAACGGCCGGGATAACCGGGCATCGACGCCATGAAGCGGTCGACCGCTTCCATCCTGGTCGAACGGCGTGGCCAGGCCGGTGGCCGATGCGACCGGCAGATCCGCATGTGCCGCCGCGGCGATCATCGCGAGCGCGCCGCCCAGCGACCAGCCGATGAGAAACCGCGCTCACCGGCCGAACCAGCGGGTCAGCGCGGTCGTCAAACCTTCGGTGCCGTCGGTGGCGGCCCAGGCGACGTAGCCGTCCGGACGGACGAGCACGCCGGACGCATCGCGGGAGCCGGGCGCGTCCGAGGCGTCCAACGGCTTCGCCGTGACGATCCGGATCCGGTCCTGCCACGGCGCCGCCGCGGCGGATGCGCGAACCGCGCAGGTCTCAGGTGAGCGCCACCAATTCGTGCAAGGTGGTGCCGGTGCGGCGGACCGGTTCCGCACCGCCGAGCACGGTCAGTTCGAAGGTGGATTCGAATCGGAAATAGCCCGGATGTCCGATCAACCTGTGCGCCAGCGGTTTCAGCAGCCGGGTGCCCACCAGTGGAATATCGTCGAGGAGATCGTGGGCGTGAATCACCCGATCCACGGTCAGCCGCAATTCGACCCGATCGGGTACGCGCAGTTCGATCCACTCCGGATAGCCGCGCCCGGCGGTCGCGTCGAAACGCGCCGGTCCCTCGCGCAGTGTCGTTTCGCCGGTCGAGAGAACGATGCGGTCGTGGTGGGCCAGCATGAGCGGCGCGATCTCGTGCGCGCCGCGTCGCTGCTGGGTCAGCACGTCGGCGAACAGCAGCGAATAGTCCTCGACATACAGCCGCCCCCAGTGCCAGCGCTCGATGATCTTGCGCATATCGCCGACGCCCCAGTTGTGGTCGGCGTACCCGCGACCGGTGACGGACCGCTCGACGCCGTCGATGGTCACGGTGCCGCTCACCCGTGCTCGCGGCGCGCCGACAACCCAGCCGAAGGAATCACCGCCGCCGAAATGCGTCTCCCCTTTCCCAGGCATCCAGCTCGGCAGTTCGTTGTCGAAGCGCAGGTCGAAAACCAAACCGTCCTCGGCCAGTCTCAGGTGATGCGTCGGCAATCCGTCGGGCCGGAATTCGGTGTAGGCCCGGTTGTCTCCGATCCGCACATCACACGATTGCGCGTCGAACGACGCCTGCTTGCGGGGATATTTCCGCGAGACCTGCCGGCGGGTGCCGTCCGGTTCGTAGACCATCAGCTCGACCCAGGGACGCGCGTGCGGGAAATCCTCCGGGCGGCGTTTGGTGAGGAAGCCGACGACGGTATGCCCGCTGTCGAGATGTGCGTCGAAATACCAGTGCTCGAAGGCGAGCGAACTCGCCGCGGGATGCAGTGCGTTGTGGCGCGGTTCGACCGTGGTGAGTTCACCGTCCCGGCGGCCGGGACCGTTCCATGCCTCCACAATGGCTGTGTCGTTCATCGCCGCAACGCTCCGCTCGCATCGAATTCCGCTTCTCTGCCCTGCATCTGGGCCCGGTACCAGTTCTCCCGGTGCCGCACCATCACCTTCTCGTGCACCCGCCCGACCGGCGGTATCCGGCGCACGAATTCCATCGCGGTGATGAGCGGAAACCGCAGTACCGGAATCAGCAACCAGGGAAAGGCCGGGGGCATACGGTATTTGCGCCGCGTGCCGGGCGCCATGTACATCGCCGAATACACGGAGTTGATGCGGTAGTTGTAGGCGGCGCGTAGCCGGCTCACGCCGCGGTGTTCGGGGCGGGGAGCGAACGCGGCGGGATAGGACTCGATCAATTCCGCGCCGTGCGCACCGGCGTCGTAGGAACGCGAGGCGATGGTCATCGCCAGCACCCGCAGCGAGTCGACCACGGTTTCCGGATGCCACTGCAACCGCACGCCCAGCAGATATCCCATGTACTTCTGAAAGTGCAGCAGCGCACGGATTTCCGACGGCGTCGTCTGATATCCCAGCGCCCACAGCCCGAGGCCGGGTGTCACACTGCCCGCGATCAGGGTTAGCAACTGATAGGTCTGGCTGATCGGCAGCCCCCACTTGTCGATATCCCATTCGGGATGGCCGGCCACCCGCGCCCGCACCGACACGTGCATCACGCGGACCTTCAGTGCGGTGGCGCGCCCGGTCGACCCCGGGGTGAGCAGCGCATTCGGCTGCGAGACGTCCATCCAGAATCGGCAGGTCTCCAAATACCTGCGCAACGCACTGTTTCCGGCATATCCGCCCGCCAGCGACAGCGGGGTGGCGACCGCCGATTCGGTGTACATCTCCAGTGTTTCCGCACCCGCGAAGCTGAACAGCATGGTGCCCCAGCGCCGCCAGATGGCCGCACCCTGTTCGACCAATTCGGGACGCACCCACTCGGGCACGGTGTCGAATTCGGCGAACAGTTCGCGCATCGAATCCGGCGCCTCGGGAACGGCATCGATTCCCTCGGCCAAGGCCCGGTCCAGCAGTGCGCGGCCCTGTGCCGAACCACCGGGACCGTGCATCACCTCGGCGACGAATCGTTCGGCGACCGGATCACCGGCGAACAGATCCTCGGTGAGAGCCCGGGCCTGCTCGTCGGTGGGAAAGAGCTCTGCCCCGGTCACTTTCCGCACGATCGCTTCCAAGCGCTGGACGGCGGGCTGCTGCTTCGCCTCCCAATACCGGAAAGCGCTGGGGCATTTCAGGGTTCGTATTTGTGTCGTCATTTCACCGCACCGTTCGGAATCGCAGCATCATGTCGTGGTCCTCGTGATCGAGCAGATGGCAGTGCCAGACGAAGCCGCGCAGATCCGAATCCCGATGCGCGGCATGCTCCGCCGAATGCGCCGCACCCGGCATGGGCGCGGTGAGTCCGGTAAAGGGCGCGTCGGGATCGAATCCGAGTTCGTCGGCGGTCGGAAATCGCACCACGATTCGGGTGACGGTGCCGCCGTCGACTCGCACCACATCCTTACGTCCGCTCTCCCACGGCGCCGGCGGCTGCGGCGGCCCGGCCAGGAAGCCCTCCGGATCGGGAGTCCACCGGGTGCCGATCGCCGGTTGGGGATGGGCGAGTTGGTAATCCACAGTGCGCAGCGGCGTACGGCTCAGGATGCGGAAATCCACCAGGTGGATGTGGATGGGATGGGGATCGGGCGTGATGTTGACGATGTTCCACACCTCGGTCGTGCCCTGCCGCGGCATTTCGATATCCGGATCCGAATAGCGCAGGTTGTTCAGCGACATGATCGCGGGCGGCATCCGCAGTTCGTACGGCTGGCTGACCGTGAGCGTCCGCGACAGAGTCGGCACCGGCACCGGCGGCAGCAGCGCGGGCTGTCGCGGTCCACCGCGCAGCGTCTGCGGGACCGGCCCGCGGAACCCCGTGCGATCCTCGGCGCGGAAGCGGCAGAACACCGGCATCGCGACCTCGCCCAGAATCGACGCCTGGAACACCGGTGGTTCGTCGTTGCACAGTTCGACCGTCTCCCCCGGTGCGAGATCGGCGAAATCCACCAGGAGATCCACCCGTTCGGCCGGAGCGAGTCGCAGATTGCGCACCGGCACCGGCGCATCCAGCAGTCCGTGGTCGTTTCCGATCACCCAGAACCGCATCCGATTGCCGAAGAACAGATTCCACGTACTGAACGAGGCGGCGTTGATCGCACGGAACCGATACAGCCCGCGCGCGACCGGCAGCTGTGGCCACACCACCCCGTTCACCACTCCGACGTCGCCGACCGCACCGCCTTCCCACGAACCCGGTGGCACCACCGCGGTCGAGCGCAGACTCTGGCGGCCGTCGGGTGTGAACAACTTCTCCTGCAGCACCAGGGGTATCTCGAACTCCCCCGCCGGCAGTCCGAGCGGATTATCCGGAGCTCCCGTGTCGAATTCGTCGCGCAGCAGCATCATGCCGGTCAATCCGGCGTACACGTTCGCCCGCGTGATGCCCATCGCGTGGTCGTGGTACCAGAGGTGACCGGCCGACTGCCGCAGCGGGAAGTCGTGATCGAGGTGCTGTCCCGGCATGACGAGTTGTTCCGGGTGCCCGTCACTGGCGGGTGGAGTCACTCCGCCGTGCAGATGCAGCGAGGCGGGAACCGTGGTCCGGTAGCTCTCCGGCACCGCGTGCAGGGTGGTGTCGATATCGGCCGCGAACGGATGAGCGCCGAGCCGGTTGTGGAACCGGACGGTCAGCGGTCGGCCGGTTTCGTGTTGGACGGTCGGGCCCAGATAGGTCTGATCGTTGTATCCGAAGGCGGGCACCGCGGGCATATCGCGGTGAAAACGATGGCTGGTGGTGGTCGCGACGAGGTCCAGGTGACTGCCGGTGACGACGGGCGGGCGCGGGAGTTCGTCCACGAAGGGCCGCATCGGGGGCGAGTGGAACAGCAGCGGACTCTCGAATCCGCCCGGCGCGGGATCGGCCGTCGCTGTCGCCGCGCGCCCGGCCACCGCGGCCGTCAGACCTGCGCCGATACCGCGCAGCATCGCACGGCGGCCGATCGGTCGATACATCCCTCGCACCTTCCGAGGTGACATCGATCGTCACCCGTCGCAGCGACCATACCATTGAGTACAGTGAACGGTACTCGTTTGAACGGTGCGAGGAGGCGGGCCGTGCGCATGTCGAATCCACAGCAGGCCGGCTCCCCTACGATCGGGTTATGGACCTGGGCGGCTCGGCGGTGAATGGATGACGGCACCGAAGAAGGCCCCGGTCACGTCCAAGAGGGCGGTGTCCGGAAAGGCGGTCTCCAGAAAAGCGGAGGCACAGCATCGCAACCGCCGCCAGACGACGCGGCTGTCGTACGACGACTGGGTGAACGGCGCACTGGATCTCCTCGCGCGCGAGGGTGTGACCGCGATCCGGATTCCCCGGCTCTGCGAGGAACTGGGCGTCACCAAGGGCAGTTTCTACTGGCATTTCGACGATCTCGAACAACTGATGGCCGCGATGGCCGACCGGTGGGGCGAAATGCAGAGCGAGGCGGTCCGGGCCCTCGCGGCCTTGGATTCGATTCCGGTCGAGTCCCGCATCGAACAGATGGCGGCCATGCTGGTGGATCCGCAGCACTGGATGGTGGAGGCCTCGGTGCGGGAGTGGTCACGCACCGACGACACCGTCGCGGCGGCGGTCCGGGCGCTGGATCAGCGCGTCTTCCGGACCGTGCAGACGGCGATGCTCGATCTGGGTTTCGAGCCGGTCCAGGCGCGGCTGCGCGCGGGCGCGATGGTGTATCTGGGGATCGGGCTGATCCACGGCCGCGACAATCTGCCGACCCCGACGCCGGAGGAAGTGCAGGCGGTCATCGACCTGCTGGCCCGGCCGTGAATTTGTGGAACTTGTGGAGCTGGGGATTTGTGGAGCCTAGGGGAATCGAACCCCTAACCCCTGCCTTGCAAAGGCAGTGCTCTGCCAATTGAGCTAAGGCCCCGGTGAGCGTGGCGGCTCAGCGCGCGGTCACCTCGTGCCACAGATCCGCTTCGCTTCGCTTGCGAACCTTGGTGACGGCGAAGACAACTGCGGCAATGGCACCGATCGTCAGAAGAAGTTTCATGCCGTCCACCCTACTGTGCCGCGACCGCCCCGGCAGCCACGGCTTCCGGCACCGACGACGCGGTACCGGCGGCATTGCGTGAGGCGGATCGGCGCGACAGGAACCGGCGAGAGATGGATCGGATCCCCCCGGATCGTGAGAAGAAGAAGTGGAGCCTAGGGGAATCGAACCCCTAACCCCTGCCTTGCAAAGGCAGTGCTCTGCCAATTGAGCTAAGGCCCCCTCGGCCGTCATCGACGACCAGGTATACGAATGTGGGCCTAGGAGGACTTGAACCTCCGACCTCTTCGTTATCAGCGAAGCGCTCTAACCGCCTGAGCTATAGGCCCGTAGTGTTCGTCTCGACTCGACATGCTGTCGTGACTGACTCGGTAGAGACTACACAACCCCCCGATTGCTCTCCAAAACGCCTGGTCAAAGCACCCGTAAAGCACGAACGGCCGGTCCGGTGAGAACCGGCCGGCCGTTCGTCGCGCAGCGTCAGTCCGGATCGGCCAGCGTCACCTGCACGCCGCCCACCAGATCGGTGCACTGGTTGTAGATGAAGACACCCACCGTCGAGAGCGCGGTGAACAGCACTACGTTGATCAGGCCGATGACGGCCGCGTATCCGAATACGCTGCCGGCGTCGATGATCGTCGTCGCCGAGGAGTTGTTGTCGTTCACCATGTCGGTGAAGGTGCTGTTCAGGCGGTCCCACACACCCATGCCGGAGAGCACGATGTAGAGGAATCCGACGGCCAGCATCCACACGAAGAACATGGCGACGCTGATCACCAGCGACACCTTCAACGTCGACCACGGGTCGATATGGCGCACCTGCACGGTCGCGCGCAACGGCTCACCGCTGGTCACCGCCTGGGCGACCGCCGCCTGCGCGGCCGGCGAGACGGTCGGCGCCGCGGTCTTCACCGCCATCGGAACCGACTGCGCCGCACCGGCGTCCGCCTGCGGCAGCGGATGCCGCAGATCCGACAGATCGGGCAGATCCTTGATCAGTTCCGGGCGGGCGATGCTGCGGGTCGGTCCGTCGATGCCGACGGATTTCACCATCGCCGCTTCCTTGCGCGCCGCCTTGGCCGCGAGGTCGGTGGTGGTACGGGCGTTCTTCACACCGCCGCCGAGTCCGGTCTGGGGGTTCGCCCGGCCCTGCACGGGAGCCTGGCCGGGGCGATTCAGATTCGACTGCGGCTCCCGCTGCGGCAGCTGCGACCAACCCTCCTCGAAGCGAGAACCACCACGACCCTCACCGGCCTCGGCGGCCTCCGGCGCCGCAGCGCCGGATTTCGCGGAATCGCCCTGCGACTCGGGGTTTGCGGACGAACTACCCGAGCCGTTGTCGGCCGACGACCCGGACCGCGGCGCCGGCCGCGGCGGAATCGGTGACGGTGCGATCCGCTCGGTCACACCGTTGGCGTGGTTTCGCTCGTCGTTCGGCTGATTCGGAGTGGTCAATGCAGAATCCTTCGATCCGTCGTGGCGCCGCTGCTTGTGGAGAAATTACCGCTTCCAGAACCTAACGCTAATCCGAGCCTCAGGCCTCTTCTTCCCCGGAAACCTGGTCGGGCTCATCGGCGTTACGCGCGATCGCGAGCAAGGTATCGCCCTCGCCGAGGTTCATCAAACGCACGCCCTTGGTCTGCCGGCCCGCCTTGCGTACCTGATTCGCCGCCGTCCGGATGACACCGCCGCCGGACGTGATGGCATAGAGCTCGTCATCGTTGTCGACGATGAGCGCTCCTACCAGACTGCCACGCTTCGGGTCGTACTGAATCGTCAACACACCTTTACCGCCGCGGCCCTGCGCGGTGTACTCCTCGATCGCGGTGCGCTTGGAGTATCCGCCCGCGGTCGCGACCAGCAGATAGGTACCGTCCCGAACCACGTTGAGCGACAACAGCTCATCGTCGGCGTTGAAGCGCATACCCTGCACGCCCGAGGTGGCGCGACCCATGGGACGCAGCACCTCGTCGTTGGCGGTGAACCGGATCGACTGTCCGTGCGCGGACACCAGCAGCAGATCGTCGTCGGCCGAACACAGTGCGGCGCCGACCAATTCGTCACCATCGCGCAGGTTCACCGCGACGATGCCACCGGTGCGGTTGGAGTCGAAGTCGGTCAGTTTCGACTTCTTCACCAAGCCGTTGCGGGTGGCCAGCACCAGGTACGGGGCGTCCTCGTAGGTCTTGATCCGGATGACCTGGGCGATCTTCTCCTCCGGCTGGAACGCCAGCAGGTTGGCCACGTGCTGGCCGCGCGCGGTGCGGTTGGCCTCGGGCAGCTCGTAGGCCTTGGCCCGGTAGACCCGGCCGAGGTTGGTGAAGAACAGCAGCCAGTCGTGGGTGGAGGTCACGAAGAAGTGCTTGACCAGATCGTCCTGCTTGAGGCCGGCGCCCTGCACGCCCTTGCCGCCGCGCTTCTGGCTGCGGTACAGGTCGGTCTTGGTGCGCTTGGCGTAGCCGGTCGCGGTGATGGTGACCACGACGTCCTCGCGAGCGATCAGATCCTCGTCGGCGACGTCACCGTCGGCCGCGACGATCTTGGTGCGGCGGTCGTCGCCGTACTTCTCGACGATTTCGGCCAGTTCGTCGCGCACGATGGCACGCTGACGTTCCGGCTTCTCCAGAATGTCCTTCAAATCGGCGATCTCGGCCTCGATGCGGGCCAATTCGTCGATGATCTTCTGCCGCTCCAGGGCCGACAGGCGCCGCAGCTGCATGTCGAGGATGGCGGTCGCCTGGATCTCGTCGATCTCGAGCAGTTCCATCAGGCCGGTGCGCGCGGTGTCGGTGTTGGCCGAACGCCGGATGAGGGCGATGACCTCGTCGAGCATGTCCAGCGCCTTGACCAGGCCGCGCAGGATGTGAGCCCGCTCCTCGGCCTTGCGCAGCAGGTAGCGGGTGCGCCGGACGATGACGTCCAACTGGTGATCGACGTAGAGCCGGATCATCTGGTCCAGCCGCAGCGTGCGCGGTACGCCGTCGACGATCGACAGCATGTTGGCGCCGAAGCTGGTCTGCAGCTGGGTGTGCTTGTAGAGGTTGTTCAGCACCACCTTCGCCACGGCATCGCGCTTGACCGTGACCACGATCCGCATACCCGCGCGGTCGGAGGACTCGTCGTGGATATCGGAGATACCCGCGATCTTGCCGTCCTTGACCTGCTCGGCGATCGAGTTGATGAAGTTGTCGGTGTTGACCTGGTACGGCAGCTCGGTGATGACGATCGTGGTGCGACCCCGATTGTCCTCTTCGATCTCGACCACACCGCGCATCCGGATGGAACCGCGACCGGTGGTGTAGGCGTCGTGGATGCCCTGGCTTCCGACGATCAGGCCGTAGGTCGGGAAGTCCGGTCCCTTGACGCGCTCCATGCACGCCGCGAGGGTGGTCTCCTCGTCGGCGTCGTAGTTGTCCAGCGCCCAGTAGATGGCATCCGCCAGCTCGTTCAGGTTGTGCGGCGGGATATTGGTCGCCATACCGACAGCGATGCCGTTGGACCCGTTCATCAACAGGTTCGGCACCCGGCTGGGGAGAACCACGGGCTCCTGGGAGCGGCCGTCGTAGTTCGGCGTGAAATCGACCGTCTCGTGATCGATCTCGCGGAGCAGTTCCATCGCCAGCGGAGTGAGCCGGCACTCGGTGTACCGCATGGCGGCGGCACCGTCGTTACCGCGGGAACCGAAGTTGCCCTGGCCGTCGACCAGCGGATACCGCAGCGACCACGGCTGCGCCATGCGCACCAGGGTGTCGTAGATCGAGGCGTCGCCGTGCGGGTGGTAGTTACCCATGGTCTCGGCGACCGGGCGCGCGGATTTCACGTAGCCGCGGTCGGGCCGGTAGCCGTTGTCGTACATCGCGTAGAGCACGCGCCGGTGCACCGGCTTGAGGCCGTCGCGCACATCCGGCAGCGCGCGGCCCACGATCACGCTCATCGCGTAATCGATGTAGCTGCTCTGCATTTCGTTCTGAATGTCGACCGGCTCGATCCGGTCGCCCGCACCACCGTTGGGCGGCAGCGTGGTCTCGGTCATGAAGTCTCCTTAGAGGGCCTGTGCATAGGGCTCGGCATGTGGACGGGCGCGCAGTGTGCTGCGCAGCGCCGGCTACACGTCGAGGAAGCGAACGTCCTTGGCATTGCGGGTGATGAAGCTGCGACGCGCCTCGACGTCCTCACCCATCAGCACGGAGAACAATTCGTCGGCCGCGGCCGCGTCGTCCAACGTCACCTGACGAAGCACCCGCACCGACGGATCCATGGTGGTCTCCCACAGTTCCTTGGCGTTCATCTCGCCGAGACCCTTGTAGCGCTGGACACCGTCGTCCTTGTTGATCTTCTTGCCGGCGGCCAGACCGGCCTCCAGCAGACCGTCGCGCTCGCGGTCCGAGTAGGCGAATTCCGGCTCGGAGCGCTGCCACTTCAGCTTGTACAGCGGCGGCTGGGCGAGGTACACGTGACCGTGCTCGACCAGCGGGCGCATGAAGCGGAACAGCAGGGTGAGCAGCAGCGTCGAGATGTGCTGGCCGTCGACGTCGGCGTCGGCCATCAGCACGATCTTGTGATACCGCAGCTTCGAGATGTCGAACTCGTCGTGGATACCGGTGCCGAAGGCGGTGATGATCGACTGGACCTCGTTGTTCTTGAGGACCTTGTCGATGCGCGCCTTCTCGACGTTGATGATCTTTCCGCGCAGCGGCAGGATCGCCTGGTACATCGAGTCCCGGCCGGATTTTGCCGAGCCACCGGCGGAGTCACCCTCGACGATGTAGATCTCGGACTTGCTCGGATCCTTGGACCGGCAGTCGGCCAGCTTGCCCGGCAATCCGCCCAGATCTGTCGCGCTCTTGCGCCGCACCAGCTCACGAGCCTTGCGTGCGGCGACGCGGGCCTGCGCCGAGGACACCGCCTTCTGCACGATCGTCTTGGCATCGGCCGGATTGGCCTCGAACCAGTGCGCCAGATGTTCGTTGCAGGTGCGCTGGACGAACGACTTCACCTCGGTGTTGCCGAGCTTCGTCTTGGTCTGTCCCTCGAACTGCGGCTCGCTCACCTTGACGCTCACGATGGCGGCCAGACCTTCGCGGATGTCGTCGCCGGTGAGGTTGCCGTCCTTCTCCTTGATCAGCTTCTTGTCTTTGGCGTACTTGTTGACCACGGTGGTCAGCGCCGCGCGGAAGCCCTCTTCGTGCGTACCACCCTCGTGGGTGTTGATGGTGTTGGCGAAGGTGTGGACGGATTCGGAGTAACCCGAATTCCACTGCATCGCGACCTCGAGTTCGTGGCCGGTGCCCTTGCTGGTGAACGAGACGACCGTGTTGTGAATCGGCTGCTTGGTGCGGTTGATGTGCTTGACGAAGTCCTCGAGCCCGCCCGGGTAGTGATAGGTCCGGGTCTTGACCTTGTGCTCGGGCGTGGCCGCGCCTTCGTCGTGCTTGGGCGCCTCGGCGGTCTCACTGACCACCTCGTCGGTGACCTCGGCGTCGCTCACTCGCTCGTCGGTGAGGGTGATGGTCAGGCCCTTGTTCAGGAAGGCCATCTCCTGCAGCCGGCGCGAGATCGTCTCGAAGTTGTAGGTCGTGGTCTCGAAGACGTCCGGATCCGCCCAGAAACGCTGCGTGGTGCCGGTCCGGTCGGTGGGCTCACCCTTGACCAGCTTGCCGGGCTTGGCGTCCTTGTACTCCTGGCTCCAGTGGAAGCCGTCGCGGTCGATCTCGGTCACCATCCGGCTGGACAGCGCGTTCACCACCGAGATACCGACACCGTGCAGACCACCGGATACGGCGTAGGCGTCCGAGTCGAACTTGCCGCCGGCGTGCAGCTGGGTCATGACGACCTCGATGGTGGGCACGCCCGTCGCGTGCATCGCCACCGGGATACCGCGGCCGTCGTCGACGACCTCGACACCGCCGTCGGCCAGCAGGGTCACGTCGACTCGGCTGGCGTAGCCTGCCATCGCCTCGTCGACGGAGTTGTCCACAACCTCCCAGATCAGGTGGTGCAGACCGCGCTCACCGGTGGAACCGATGTACATACCGGGGCGTTTGCGGACCGCCTCGAGTCCCTCGAGAACGGTGATGTTGGAGGCACCGTAGTCCTTGTTGCCCGCTTTCGCCTTGGACGAGCCGCTTGCGTTGGAGTCGTTGGCAGCCACTGCTCGGTAGCTCTCCTTACTTGCTGATCCCTCGATGCGACGTCGGACAACACACACAGCCCGAGCCCCGTATGGCCTCTGCTCGAGATTTCGAACTGCTCGAGAATTACGGGTCCTCGCGCGTGCTGCACGGAACGCGCCGAAGGTATCGCCGCTAGTTACTCTTCCATCCTACTGGTACCCCCGGCACAGGATGCACCTATGACACCCCTGAGAGCGTCGTGAGTGCGTGAAATCGGTCGCCGCCGGGTCCGGTTATGGGCGAACCCGCTCCCGCGAGCCTCAGCGAAAGCGACGGGCACTCGGATCTCGCGGCGCGAAGTTACGCCGATGTGGTTCGCCCGGGCGCCGGACTGCGCACCGGTTCCACGTGAAACTCGGCGCCCGCGGATCAGCCGTAGGTGTCGCGCGGACCCCGCCCCTTGATATGACGCTCACCCTTGCGCCAACTCGGCGCGGCGGGACCGCTGATCTTCAGCGAGGTGACCACGCCCTGACCGACCGCGGCATTGATCTTCGCCAGTAACTGCGACTGCAGCATTCGCAACTGAGTGGCCCAGGCGGTGGATTCGGCCTGGATACTCAGCACGCCGTCGGTGAGCGTTACCGGGTCGGCGTGTGCCGCGATGTCGTCGCCGACCACGGCCGACCACCGGCCGAAAACCATTCCCTCGGCGACCTTTCCGGACCACCCGCGACTCTTGGCGAGCGATCCGGCCACTGCGGACAGCAGTTGCGGATCCCGGTCGTCGGGCCGCGCACCGGACCAGCCGGAACGCCGACGCAATGCTCGTACCCCGCCCTTACGCGGTGATGCGCGCCCCTGGCCGACCGCCTTACCGCTGGCACGAGCCGCGGCGCGCGCCTCCTCCAGGGCACGACGAGCAAGGTCCACACCACGCAGTTCCGGTTCGGGGCCGGTGGACGGCGGGGAGCCGTCTTCGCGTCCGGGGTCTGCGGCCACCTTCGACTCCTTCCCTTCCGGTCACTACGTTGCGGCAAGGCTAGCCGCTGGGTCCGACAGCTTCAGCCGATGTGCCGGCCTTCGGCGCTCTCGTCCGCGAGGGTCTCGTCCGCGAGAGTCGGCGGCTCGACGATGCGCGAGGTCCGCCCGTCCGCGACGCCGTCGGTCTCGACCCGGACCGGATTCGCCTCGAGTTCCGGCGGCACGTCCTCGGGCACCGCGGCCGTGATGAGCACCTGCTCGGCCCCGGCGGCCACCGCGGCCAATGCGGTGCGACGACGCCGATCCAATTCCGCGAAGACATCGTCGAGCAGCAGGACCGGATCGGTACCCGCGCTGCGTAGCAGTTCGAAGGCGCCCAGCCGGAGGGCCAACGCGAACGACCACGATTCCCCGTGGCTGGCAAAGCCTTTCGCGGGTGCCGAACCGAGCATCAGATCCAGATCGTCGCGATGCGGGCCGACCAGGCAGACCCCGCGCTCGAGTTCCTTGCCGCGCGCGGATGCCAACTCGCTCAACATATTCGCCTCCAGCGCCTCGACATCGTCGGGCTGTGGAGAACGCTGTGGATCGAGGAATTCCTCGGGCAGCGCGGAACTGCGGTAGCGGATGGCCGCGGTCCGCGATTCCGGGGCGATGGACCGGTAGGCCTGCTCGAGATAGGGGTGCAGTTCGTGCACCAGCCGCAGCCGCTGCGCCAGCAGTTCGGCGCCGTGCGCGGCCAGATGCCCGTCCCAGACGTCGAGGGTGCTCAGTTCGGCCGGCGCGCCCGAACGCGAACGCGCCTGTCGCCCCGCTGTTTTCAGCAGCGCGGAGCGCTGCCGCAGCACACGGTCGTAATCCGAGCGCACCGCCGCCAGCCGCGGCAGCCGGGCAGTGGCCAGTTCGTCCAGGAAACGGCGTCGTTCGGACGGGTCGCCGCGGACCAGCGCCAGATCCTCCGGCGCGAACAGCACGGTCTGGAGGATCCCGAGGATCTCGCGCGTGCGGCGGACCGGTGACCGATTGATCTGAGCGCGATTGGCGGCGCCCTGATTCAACTCCACATCGATGCGCAGTTCGCGGCCACCGTTGACGACGGTGGCGCCGATCCGAGATCGCTGCTGCCCCAACCTGATCAGCGGGGCATCGCCGGCAACCCGGTGGGAACCGAGTGTGGACAGATAACCGACGGCCTCGACGAGGTTGGTCTTACCGTTGCCGTTGGCACCCAGGAAAACGGTTCTGCCTGTGGGTAATTCGAGGTCCGCATGCTCCCAGGAGCGGAAATCGCGCAGCGTGAGCGTTCGAATGTGCATGGATGAACCCGCCGTCACCAGGCACTTTGTGACGGACGGGTCGAAATGCACACGCGCCCGGGGTTTTTCACAGGTTTATCAACATCTCCACAGGTCGGGTTGAACGAGTGCCGCCTCGCCGGTCGTATCGTGGCCGGCGAGGCGGGGAGGATCGGAACCGAATCGATCAGCCGGGCAAACGAACCGGCATCAGCAGGTAGATGTAGTTGCTCGACAGCGCCGCGAACGCACCGGACTCCGAGGGCTCCGGCTCGTCATCGGTGGTCGGGCACATCACCGCGGGGCGGCTGGGTGTGGTGAAACCGAAGGTCACCCGGTCCGAATGCAGCGCCGACAGGCCGTCGTTGAGGTAACTGGGGTTGAACGCGATGGTCAGCGGCTCACCGCGGAACTCCGCCTCCAGCCACTCCTCGGCGCGACCGGCGTCGTCACCTCCGGCGGACAGCTGCAGGCCCTGGTCGGAGAATTCGAGCCGCACCTGGGCGCCGCGCTCGGCGACCAGGGCCACACGTTTGATGGCCTCGATCAGTGCGCTCACCTGCAGGGTCGCGATCGAGGTGTGCTCCTTGGGGAGCAATTGGCGGAACTTGGGGAATTCCGCGTCGAGCAGTCGCGTGGTGGTCCGGCGGCCGCCGTTGACGATCCCCAGCAGTCCGTCGGTTCCAGTGCCGAAGGCCAGCTGGACGGGCGCGTCGGAGGCTCCGAGCGTCTTCGCCGATTCCGACAGCGTGCGAGCCGGAACCAGGACCGCGGTCTCCACATCCGGGCGGCCGGGCTGCCACTCCAGATGCCGCACCGCCAGGCGGAAGCGGTCGGTGGCTGCCAGAACCACCTGGGAGCCCTCGATTTCGACGCGGATGCCGGTCAGCATCGGCAGCGTGTCGTCGCGCCCGGCGGCGACGGCCACCTGGCCCACGGCCTCGGAGAACAGATCCACACCCAGTTCGCCGGTCTGCGGCGGCAGTTCGGGCAACTGGGGATAGTCCTCGACCGGCATGGTCGGCAGCGAGAACTTGGCGCTGCCACACGCGATCAGCACCCGTGTGCCGTCGACCGACACGTCGACCGGCTTGTTGGACAGCGCCTTGGTGATGTCGGCCAGCAGGCGGCCGGAGACCAGCACCTGTCCCGGGCCGGCCACCTCGGCGGCGACGCGCATCTGCGCGGAGACCTCGTAGTCGAATCCGGAGACCGTGAGGCCGTCCTCGTCGGCCACCAGCAGCACACCGCCCAGGACGGGCACGGGCGGGCGAGACGGCAGGCTACGGGCCACCCAGGCGACGGATTCCGCGAAATCCTCGCGAGCGACCCGAAACTTCATACTTGCAAGCTCCATCGCTCGGTATGTCCTCTCCCAGTCTCGATCGGTCGTGATCTGTTCGACGCCGTGGTGATCAGCGTGGTTCATACAACAGCGTGGTTCGCGCGGCAATGCGGTCGAAACGACTCGCCCGTACGCACCGCAGTGTGGCACAGGCGACCGACATCAAACCGTACCCGCGCATGCGGGCGATGACTACGTCACCCCCTCGCCCGGTGCGTCGTCCGCCGGCATGGGCGGGACCCGTTCCGCTCCCTGCTTCGTTCGGATGCGGAGTGCCACGAATCGATCCGTCCGCCTCCGAGCCGAGTTTCCACACAGCCTGTTTTCAAGAAGAAATCTAAAGAAGAAGAACTGAAGTAGTAGTAGGCACTGTGGATTCTGTGGACGCGGCCCGTCCGCCCAGCTCAGGTGGCGTGGCGGCGTGGGGATGTCCGGCGGGTGACTCGAGGATGAACAGTGGGCCGCTGTGGAGGCCGCGAAACTGTTCAACTTCCATCCTCGAGCCATCCTCGAGTTCTTCCATGGCCCGAGACCTGTTGTACACACGTGTGTGCCGATCGGTGCACTACCGGGGGATTCCTCGAGGACCTGACAGGGAGTCCTCGAGGAATCCACATGCCGATTCGGCCGTATTCGCAGTTCGGACCCCGTGGACGAATTCGGCTGTGGGAACTGTGGACCGAGGGCTGTGAGCGAATGCGTGCACAGCCCCGCGCATCGACTGTGCGCAACCTCGAGGACAAACCTGGGATTCCTCGAGGACTCCACAAGGACTCCTCGAGGAATCCACAACACGAAAAAGCCGATCCACCCAGGTCAACCGGGTGGATCGGCTTGTGTAGCGATTCAGCGCGAGCGCTGTTTGATTCGGGCTGTGAGTTCTTGGACCTGGTCGTAGACCCGGCGGCGCTCGGTCATCTCCTTGCGCACTTTCTTCTCCGCGTACATGACCGTCGTGTGGTCGCGACCGAAGGCCTGGCCGATCTTCGGTAGCGACAGGTCGGTCAGTTCCCGGCACAGGTACATCGCGATCTGGCGAGCCTGGGCCAGCGGCCGGGCCTTACCCGGACCGGTCAGCTCCTCCAGCGTGGTGTTGAAGTATTCCGCGGTCACGGCCATGATCGTCGACGCCGTGATCTCGATCGTGGTGGTGTCCGGCATCAGATCGCGCAGGACGACCTCGGCCAGCGACAGATCCAGCGGCTGCCCGTTGAGGGAGGCGAAGGCCGTTACCCGGATCAACGCGCCCTCGAGTTCACGGATATTGCGCTCGACCCGGCTGGCGATCAATTCCAGCACGTCGTGCGGCACATCGAGGCGGTCCATCCGCGCCTTCTTGCGCAGAATCGCGATTCGGGTCTCCAACTCCGGCGGCTGCACGTCGGTGATCAGGCCCCATTCGAACCGGGTACGCAGTCGCTCCTCGAGTGTCGCCAGTTGCTTCGGTGGCCGGTCGGAGGACACCACGATCTGCTTGTTCGCGTTGTGCAGGGTGTTGAAGGTGTGGAAGAACTCCTCCTGGATACCTTCCTTACCCTCGATGAACTGGATGTCGTCCACCAGCAGGATGTCGGTCTCGCGGTAGCGCCGCTTGAACGCCACCTTCCGGTCGTCGCGCAGACTGTTGATGAAGTCGTTGGTGAATTCCTCGGTCGAGACGTACTTGACGCGCATCCCGGGGAAAAGCCGCTGGGCATAATGCCCGGCCGCGTGCAGCAGATGCGTCTTTCCCAGACCGGAAGCCCCCCAGACGAACAGCGGGTTGTACGCACGGGCCGGCGCCTCGGCGATCGCGACCGCCGCCGCGTGGGCGAATCGGTTCGAGGCGCCGATGACGAAGGTCTCGAAGGTGTATTTGGCGTTCAGGCTGGCCGAGGAGTTCGCGGGGGCGGGCGTCGGCGGTTCCGGCGACTTCGTGAAATACGTCGGCCAGGAATTGCGCGCGCTCACCACCGGTTCGTCGGCCTCTTCGGCCGCGCCCGGCCGCTGACCGACCTCCGGCTCCGGCGCGAACAGCGACTCCTGTCCGGGATGGCCGCCCGGCCGGGGCAGCTCCGGATCGTGACGCAACGGTTCGGTCTCCCGGCGCAACGCCTCCTGAGGATGCAGTTCGTGGTCGCGGCGCAGGGCGTCCGCCTCACGCCGCAGCGAATCCGGACCGTGCAGGCCGTCCCGGCCGGGCAGGCTGTCCGGGTCCCGCCGCAGGACGTCGGCTTCGCGGCGGAGTACGTCCGGGTCGTGGCGGAGTACGTCCGGGTCGTGGCGGAAGGCTTCGGCGTCCCGGCGCAGATCGTCGGGATCGCGACGCAGACTTTCCGGATGCCGGACCAGCGCTTCGTCGTGCAGATGCGCTTCCGGGTCCCGGCGCAGCGGGGAGGACGGTCCGAGGCTGTCCGGCAATTCCCCGGCCATCGGCGCGGACGGATATTCACCCTGGGGATAGGCGGTCCGGGCCTGGTAGTCGGCTGGGGAAAGATAGCGTGGGGTGGGGAAATCGTCGGCGTCGGGATACTGCGGCGGCGCCGGGAAACCCACCGGTTCACGGGGCTTGTCGCGCATCCGCTCCGGCCGCGACGTCAGGCGAGCATGGCGGGCGCCGGCGCCGGGACGGTCCGGCGGCGGATTGGCCGGTGCGGCGATCCGGACGCCCAGACCCTCGACCTGCGGGCCCAGCCGACGGGCCAGCGACCGCAGAATCGGTTCGCGCAGATCGCGTTCGATGGCCTCCTGGGCCAGGGAAGAAGGCACCGAGAGCAGGGCAAAGCCTTGTGCGACCGTCAGCGGCTTGACCAGGCCGAGCCACGCCTTCTGGGCGTTGGTCACCGGCGGAATGGCTCCGTCGGTGGAGCCGGCGGTGAGCTCGGCGACCACTTCGGGCCAGACCGCGGTCAACACGTTCTGCTCGTCGTCCACGTATTATTTCCTCCCCGGAGCAAGTCGACAGGAGCTCCAACGGTCGGCGACCACTGACAAGCCTGGCCGTCAGCCATACGAATATGCCACTCCAGGGGTCTTTCCACACAATTATCCACAGATGTGGAGAACTCGGATGATACGTGGCTCGCTGCGACAACCCCCCGGTTCAGCGCCTGGACCTGCGCTTCTGCAGCTATCTTCTAGCTATGAATCGTAGTGCGTCCGCGGTGGCTGTGACAAGGGCGGTTCACGACCGCGCCGTCCGCACGGCGCGTCGCGGCCGTTCGGTGCGTCGCGCGGAGCGAACGAATATCGTCGACCCGGAAAGCAGTGGCGGGCGTCTCATGAGGGACCCCGAGTTTGACCCTCTCCTGGCTGATCAGTACCCTCGTACAGTCACCCGTTGACGTGGTGTTGGCTGCCCGCTGCCCGGTCGAATCGTCGATCCAGCGGGACCACCACGCAATGGGCGTTGTGCCGATGAAGACCAGTTTTCATCGCGACCACATACGTTTCACCGAACAGCTTCGGGCGCCGCCTGGCGCCCACCAACTCGAGGAGTGTTGACCGTGGCCAAGGGCAAGCGGACGTTCCAGCCGAACAACCGTCGTCGTGCGCGGGTCCACGGCTTCCGACTCCGGATGCGCACCCGTGCCGGGCGCGCGATCGTGTCGGCGCGCCGTCGCAAGGGCCGCGCCTCTCTGACGGCCTGATCGCACGGCATCGGCATCGCCGCCATGCCTGACTCGTCGATCGTCTCGCTGCTTCCGTTCACCCGTTACGTGGTCGGACACTCGGGTGTTGCCTGAGCCGTACCGGCTGCATCATCGTGCCGACTTCTCCCGGACGGTGCGACGTGGCCGACGAGTCGGGAGACGGGACATCGTCGTGCATGTGGTGATGCCGTCGGCGTCGGAGGAGCCGAGATCCGACGATGCCGTGAGGTCCGACGATGCGGCGGCTAGGCCGCTCGCACGCTTCGGTGGTCCTCGTTTCGGATTGATCGTCAGCAAGGCGGTGGGCACCGCGGTGGTTCGACACCGCGTCGCCCGCCGCCTGCGTCATATCTGCGCCGGGGTCGTCGCAGATCTACCGGCGGAGGCCGATGTCGTGATCCGCGCCCTCCCGGGTGCCGCGGTGGCGACCTCGGCGGAGCTGGATCAGCAGTTGCGGTCCGCGCTGCGGAAAATGTCGTTCGATCTCTCCGCCGCGCGGGTGGCTTCGAGTGATGCGTCATGAACCGCCTACGCGTAGTGACGCGGCTTCCGGCGAATCTCTTGATCTTTCTGATCGAGTTGTACCGGACGTACGTCTCCCCCACCCGCATGCCGGTGTGCCGATTCACCCCGACCTGTAGCGAGTACGCGGTGACGGCTCTGCGTACTCGCGGGCTGTTCGTAGGTCTCGGATTAACGGCCGTGCGTCTGGCCAAATGTGCGCCCTGGCACCCTGGTGGGTGGGACCCGGTTCCGGAACGGAAACGGGCTGCTGCCGAAGCGGCTCACGAGACGAGTCGGGCCCACGACGAGGCGGCCGAACACAAGTCTTGTAAAGGGTCGCCGCGCGCGGTGACCGGCGACACGACCGACGGGAGTACATAGAGCCGTGCTCGACTTCATCTATTACCCGGTGTCCTGGATCCTTTGGTTCTGGCACCGGATCTTCGGGTTCGTCTTCGGACTCGGAGATTTCGACAAGGGCGCCAGCAATGGGTTCGCCTGGGCGCTGGCAGTGGTGTTCCTGGTGTTTACCCTGCGCCTGGTGCTGTACAAGCCCTTCGTCAAACAGGTGCGCACCACGCGGCAGATGCAGGAACTGCAGCCGCAGATCAAGGAACTGCAGCGCAAATACAAGAACGACCGCCAGAAGATGGCCGTCGAGATGCAGAAGCTGCAGAAGGAGCACGGCTTCAACCCGCTGATGGGCTGTCTGCCGGTGCTGGCTCAGGTGCCGGTGTTCATCGGTCTGTACCACGTGCTGCGGTCCTTCAACCGCACCGGTAGTGGTATCGGCCAGCTGCACATGACGCCCGAGCAGAACGCGATGACGCCGAACTACGTGTTCAGCGCGCACGATGTGCAGTCGTTCCTGAGTGCCCGCATCTTCGGTGCGCCGATCTCCGCCGCGATCACCTCGCCCAAGGCGACCCTGGACGCGTACGCCGATTACGGCGGCATTCCGCACGTGTGGAATATGGTCGTCGTCGCGGTGCCGCTGATGATCATCGCCGGCCTCGCAACCCACTTCAACGCTCGCGCCTCGGTGGCACGCCAGAGTGCGGAGGCGGCGGCGAATCCCCAAGCCGCGTTGATGAACAAGCTGGCGCTGTGGGTGTTCCCGCTCGGCGTCGTCGTCGGTGGCCCCTTCCTGCCCATCGCGATCCTGCTCTACTGGGTGGCCAACAACATCTGGACCTACGGGCAGCAGCACCTGGTCTTCGGGCGCATCGACAAGGAAGAGCAGCAGAAGAAGGAAGAGGCGATCGAGCGGAAGGCGCAGAACGCCCCGAAGCCCGGCGCCAAGCCGACCGCCAAGAAGAAGTCCGGCGTCGCCGAGCCGTCGGCCGCCGACGGGGACAAGCCCGCGGCCGCGACAAACGGCACCTCCGCCTCCACGACTTCGGAGTCCACCACTCCGACTTCCTCGGCCAAGGCAGGTTCGGCCTCCGGCAAGTCGGGCTCGTCCGGTAAGTCACCCGGGCCGGGTAATCGCAAGCGGTCCGGCAACAGAGGTCGGGCGAATCAGAAGCGACGTCGCTAGCGGATCCGGATACGACGGAAGATTCAGATTGAAGGAAACGACATATGACTGTTGAGACCGATGGAGGGGACGCCACTGTGGCCCTCGGTGTGCAGGATGATGCGTCAGCGGTAGACGACCGCGATGAGGCGACGACCGAACCGGATCCGACCGATGCCGAAGAGGCGTTGATCGAAGAGGGTGAGATCGCGGGCGACTATCTGGAGCAGCTGCTGGACGTTCTCGACTTCGACGGCGATATCGATCTGGATGTCGAGGGCGACCGGGCGGTCGTCAGCATCGACGGCGGGCGGGACCTGTCGAAGCTCGTCGGTCGGCGCGGCGAGGTTCTGGACGCGTTGCAGGAGTTGACCCGACTGGCCGTGCAACAGGCGACCGGTGTGCGCAGCCGCCTGATGCTCGATGTGGCCGGCTGGCGGGCGAAGCGTCGCGAGGAACTCAGCGCGCTCGGAACCGATGCGGCGCGGCGGGTGGCGGAATCGGGCAAGCCCGAATCGCTGGCCCCGATGACTCCGTTCGAGCGCAAGATCGTCCACGATGCGGTGGCGGCCGTGGACGGTGCCGCCAGTGAGAGTGAAGGTGTCGAACCCAACCGGCACGTGGTCGTGATCCCGGCCTGAGAAATTCGATGGGTAAGGTAGGGCCCCCGGTTCATCGAACCGGGGGCCCTACTCTGTGTGATGAGTTGCGTTGTGATGGATTTCGACGGTCCGGAAGGATGTTTCACGTGGAACGAGGCGCGGGTGCCACTCCTCAGCACTCCCCCGGCGGCGACTCCGTCGATCTGACGCCGCCCGCGGTGGCGGCCGAGGTATTCGGCGATCGTCTTTCGCTGGCCGAGCAGTACTGCGCCGCGCTGGCGACCGCGGGCGTCGAACGCGGTCTGATCGGTCCGCGGGAGGTGCCGCGGCTCTGGGACCGCCACATCCTCAACTGTGCGGTGCTGGGCGAGTTGATTCCTCTCGGAGCTTCCGTCGTCGACATCGGCAGTGGCGCCGGACTTCCGGGAATTCCACTCGCCATCGCGCGTCCGGATCTGCGCATCACACTCGTCGAGCCGTTGCTGCGGCGCACCAAGTTCCTGGCGGAGTTCGTCGAATCGGCGGGGCTCGAGATCACCGTGGTGCGTGGTCGCGCCGAACAGCCGGACGTTCGGAAGGAAGCGGGCGGTGCGGATTACGTTACTTCCCGTGCGGTCGCTCCCCTCGGGAAATTGGCCAAGTGGTCCCTGCCGCTGGTTCGCGAGCACGGCCATATGTTGGCGCTCAAGGGATCCAGCGTCGCCGAGGAACTCGAGCGGGATCAGGTTGAACTGGCGCGCGCGGGTGCGGGCCACGCGAAGATTCTCGAATGCGGTGTGGGCATCGTGTCGCCGCCGACCGTCGTGCTCAGTGTCGAGCGTGTGCCCCGCGCGGAGAAGCGGGCGAACAAGGAAGCGAGTCGACGCGCCCGGCGCGCACAGTAACTTTCGTTGTTTCACATGAAACAACGCCCCGCGAGGCCGCTCGAGACGGCCGCAGCGAGTCATTCCGTGCGTGTCGGATAGTGATTGCCGCGGTTCAACTTCCGTATTCTGGCCGGTGCTGGCAAGCTAGTTGTCGTCGAGCGTGAGCGCGCGGTTTCGCGGTTCCCGGCAGCTCCGCGTTCTGCTTGTTCGAGCCATGCGGCGCCGGTGCTGCCTGGGCACGTGTCTGAAGTTCTCGGGGTTAGGAGCCTGTATGTCGAACCGTCCGGCGAATGTTTCACGGGAAACAACATCCCGGGTGCCCGGAATGCTGGACAGCGGCGGCCTCGAGGGAGATGAATTCGCCAAGACCGCATTCGGAAATATCTCCGCCGCGGAAACTCCGATCGCGGCCGAAGCGCATCGCGCCAGCCAGGTCCTGCACCCCGGCTCACTCAACATCCCCAAGCCGCGCGAACAACGCATCATCACCATCGCCAATCAGAAGGGCGGCGTCGGTAAGACGACGACTGCCGTGAATCTCGCTGCCGCGCTGGCACTGCAGGGGATGACGGTGCTCGTCATCGATCTCGATCCCCAGGGCAATGCCAGCACCGCACTCGGCGTGGAGCACCACTCCGGCGTGCCGTCGAGCTATGAACTGCTGATCGGTGAGATCTCGGTGCAGGACGCGATCCAGCGAAGCCCGCACAACGAACGCCTACTGTGCATTCCGGCGACGATCGACCTCGCTGGCGCCGAAATCGAATTGGTCTCCATGGTCGCCCGTGAGGGCCGATTGAAAGCGGCCATTCAAGAGGCCAACCTGGCGGGCTACGACATCGACTACGTGATGATCGACTGCCCGCCTTCTCTCGGCCTGCTGACCGTCAACGCGATGGTGGCGGCCAAGGAAGTGATGATCCCGATCCAGTGCGAGTACTACGCGCTGGAGGGCGTCGGCCAGCTGCTGCGCAATATCGGTCTGGTGCAGGCGCATCTGAATCCGGAGCTGCACGTCTCGACCGTCGTCCTCACCATGTACGACGGCCGAACCAAACTCGCCGACCAGGTTGCCGAAGAGGTCCGCGGCCACTTCGGTGACGCGGTGCTGCGCTCGGTGATTCCGCGCAGCGTCAAGGTTTCCGAGGCGCCGGGCTACGGCATGACCGTGCTCGATTACGATCCTGGTTCCCGCGGCGCGATGAGCTATCTCGACGCGGGGCGGGAGATCGCGGCCCGCTCGGCCGTCATCCAGAGCCCAGGGTCGCCGGGCCAGGAAGGCGCGTCGGTCGGTACGGCTGGTGCAGCACAGGAAAGGGGTCGGTAGGCCGATGAGTCAGGCGAAGAAGGGTGGCTTGGGGCGCGGGCTAGCCGCGTTGATTCCGACCGGTCCTGCCGATGTGCAGGGGCTCGGAAGCGCGGCAGCCAATGCGGTGATCGGACTCGATCCGATCGGCCCGCATCCCGCGTCGGCCTATCTGCATCGGGTGCCCGATGCGGCCGAGGAGTCGAGCGCCGGTGCGGTGTACCGGGAGATTCCGCCGGATCAGATCGAGCGCAATCCGAAGCAGCCGCGGCAGGTCTTCGAAGAGGATGCGCTCGCCGAACTCGTCCATTCGGTGCGGGAATTCGGTCTGATGCAGCCGATCGTGGTGCGGGTGCTGGAGTCCTCCCCCGCTCCGCGCTATCAGCTGGTGATGGGTGAACGGCGATGGCGAGCCTGCCAGGAAGCCGGCCTGGAGACCATCCCGGCGATCGTGCGGGAGACCACCGACGACGCCATGCTGCGCGATGCGCTGCTGGAGAACATCCACCGGGTGCAGCTGAATCCGCTCGAAGAGGCGGCGGCCTATCAGCAGCTGCTGGAGGAATTCGGCGTCACCCACGAAGAACTGGCGAACCGAATCGGCCGATCCCGACCGGTCGTCACGAATATGATTCGCCTGTTGAAGTTGCCGATTCCGGTGCAGCGACGAGTCGCGGCCGGCGTGCTCTCCGCCGGACATGCTCGCGCGCTGCTCGGGTTGGAAGCCGGCGCCGAGGCGCAGGAGCGGTTGGCCGAACGCATCGTCGCCGAGGGGTTGTCGGTTCGTGCGACCGAGGAGGCCGTCACTCTCGCGAACCGCTACCCCGAAGAAGAAGTGAAGCCAACCCCCAAGCGGCGGCAGATCTACGCACCGGGGTTGGACAAGGTTGCCGAGCGATTGGCCAACTCGTTCGACACCAGGGTCACGGTGAGTATGGGCAAGAAGAAGGGCAAGATCGTCGTCGAGTTCGGTTCGGTCGACGATTTGGAGCGCATTGTCGGGCTGATGGAGCAACAACAGCTCTGACGAGACAGACCCCTGGGGTTCGGCGAGAAACGTCACTGTGACACCGCTGTTTTTCGCGCCGATCCGAATGTGCCGCGATCGATAAGGGATGGGAAATGAGGCGTTCGCTTTGATCGCATATTCTTGCTGGCGAGAAGATGTTGATGCGGCGTGAGCATAGATGAATCGGAAAGCTGGAGGCTGAGCAGAGCGGTGTCGACCAGCGTGACCGCACTAACCCTCGGCGGACTGGACAAACTTCCCGCACATGCGCGTCGATGTGTGTTCTGGGAGATCGACCCGGCCGTGGCGGCAGACTCTCGTGAATTCAGCGATCCCGTCTTCGAAAAAGAGGCGTGGTTGTCGACGGTCATGCTCGAATGGGGGTCCTGTGGGCAGATCGCGTTGGTCGATGGCCAGCCGGCCGGATGTGCGCTGTATTCGCCGCCGAGTGTGGTGCCGCGCGCGGCGTTGTTCCCCACCTCCCCCGTGAGCCCGGATGCGGTCCTGCTGACCACGCTGCGGGCCGAACCGCCGCACAACGATGGAGACATTGCCCATCGGCTGATTCAGGCCGTAGTCGGCGATCTGATGCGCCGAGGTGTGCGAGCGATCGAGGCCTTCGGAATTCGCACCGATCCGGCCGCGACCGCGCTGCCGGCGCGCGGAGTGCGATCCATGTTCTTCATGGAGCGCATCGACTCACCGGGCCACGGCATCGCCTCGGCCCCGCGGCCGAAGGCCAACAGGGCCTGCTCTCCCGAGAGCTGCATGATCGACGCGGACTTCCTCGAGGACGTCGGATTCTCGGTGGTGGCGCAGCACCATCGTTTTCCGCGACTGCGGTTGGAACTCGACAGCGATCATCTGTGGAAGGAAGACGTCGAGCGCGCCCTGGACCAGTTGCTGGCTGCCGCTGCCATGCAGGCCCAACCAAGCGTTCCCTGCCACTGAACGAAAAAGAAGGCGCCCCCGGAATCGGATTCCGGGGGCGCCTTCTCGCGGTATACGGGAACTACATCCGGTCGGCCGCGGCCAATTCCTCCGCCAACAGCTCGGCGAAGGTGTAAGTGCCGGTGGGCTGATCGTCCTGGCCGAGCAGATACAACCGCTTGACCGAGATCAGAATGGCTTCCGCGATCACATCGCGCATCCGGGGATTGGTCAGCACCGAGGCGTCGTATTCATTTGTCAGGTAGCCGATATCGACCTGTACGGTCGGCATCTTCGTCAGACGCAGCAGGTCCCAGGTGCGGGCGTGGGTGCGGCAGTCCTGCAACGAGGTTCGCGCCACGATTTCGCGCTGGATGAATCCCGCCAGCACCTGGCCGATCATCGATACCGAACCGTGCGAATTCCCGAAGTGGAAACTGGCCACGCCGCCCGCGGACGAACTGAGATTCGCCGCACAGCGCAGCGAGATCATCAGATCCGCGTCGAAGGTGTTGGAGGTCTCGGCGCGTTCGGCGTCGGTCGGGTTGGCGCCCCACGGGCGGGACAGGAACGTCTCCATGCCGGTGGCGGCCATCCGGCCCTCGAGGCGGCTCGCCAGATCCCACAGGATCTCGGACTCGTACACGTCGCCGAATTCCGTCGGCACGGCCAAACCCTTGTCCTCGCCGCCCATTCCGGGGTCGATGACGATGCGCTTTCCGGTCAGCTGCGGGCCGGCCCGGTGGACGACCTCTTCCTCGGCGATGCGATGCGGATTGCCGCCGGTGACCCGCGCTCCCAGCAGTTCCAGCGAGCGCAGGGTGTCCGGACCACAGATGCCGTCCGCGGACAGGCCGATCTCGCGCTGGAAGGCCGTGAGCGCATCGTGGGTATGCGGGCCGAAGTAGCCGTCGATGCGATGGACGTAGAAGCCCAGATCCTGCAGGCGCCGCTGCAGGGTGGCGACATCGTCGCCGTACAGCGGCGCCGAGAGCTGATAGATCAGGGTCCGGGCGCCGAGGCGGTAGGACGCCTCCTTCAGCGCGCGATAGGTCGCGGGCCCGACGACGCCGTCGACCAACAGGCCTCGCTGCTGCTGGAAAGCGCGTACGGCCGAATCGAGTTCACGATCGAAGACGGCGTCGGAATCCTTCCAGTACTCCCCCTGCCCACCGGACCGGTCGGTCCCGTGCGGGTGTGGATGGAATCCGAGACTTGCCAGGTTGCTCCGGACCTCAGCGACGGCTGGACCAGTATCGCCGTGACGAAGTCGGTGCATGCGTGAGAGCCCTTTCCTTCCGCCAACCCGGGTACCCACTTATGCGATGGCACACACCCTCGCACGACCGGAGCGTCGGTCGATTGTCTCAGACCCGAGCCGTATTTCGGCAATTCTCCGGGTGCCGAAATAGTACACAGCATCGGGTCCCGGAGTGCCCCCCTGGTTCGAACCGCATCGGGGCCCCGGGCCGGACACGCTCGCGACGTGCGGTAACCCGGGGCCTCGAATGGGACGACTCAGATGATGCCCTCGAGTTCGCGCAGCAGGGCGGCCTTACCCTTGGCACCCACGATGCGCTTGGCTTCCTTGCCACCGGAGAACAGGATCATCGTCGGCAATGCCATCACACCGTAGTCACGGGAGCTCGTAGGGTTGGCGTCGGCATCGACCTTCGCGACGGTCAGCTTGTCACCGTGCGCCGCGGCGATCTCCTCCAGCACGGGGGCGACCATCTTGCACGGACCGCACCAGGAGGCCCAGAAGTCGACGAGCACCGGCTTGTCGCTACCGAGCACATCCTGTTCGAAGGTGGCGTCGGTGACGGTCTTGGTGGCTGTTTCGGACATGCGGAACTCCTAGCGGTGTGCGATGACGCGATATTCGAAAGGCTTCGGGGGTGGATCAGCCGGCGGTCACTTCCACCGGGTTGCCGGCGTGATCGAGCGTGTTGCTGGTGATGTCGCCCTTCTCGGCGAGCCAGCGCTCGGCGTCGATCGCTGAACGGCAGCCGGTGCCGGCGGCCGTAATGGCTTGGCGGTAGGTGTGATCGACCAGATCGCCGGCCGCGAAGACGCCGTCCACCGAGGTCGCGGTGCCGGGCTCGCGTACCTTCACGTAGCCCTCGGCATCGAGATCGACCTGGCCGCGGACCAATTCGCTGCGCGGGTCGTGGCCGATCGCCACGAACAGGCCGGTGGCCGCCAGCTCGGAGGTTTCGCCGGTCTTGGTGTCGCGCAGGGTGAGACTGGTCACGGCGGTGTCGCCGTGCACCTCGACCACCTCGGAGTTCAGGCGGAAGCGGATCTTCTCGTTCGCCTTCGCGCGCTCGAGCATGATGCGGGAGGCGCGGAATTCCTCGCGGCGATGCACGATGGTCACGCTGGAGGCGAATTTGGTGAGGAAGGTCGCTTCCTCCATCGCGGAATCGCCACCGCCGACCACGACGATGTCCTGGCCCTTGAAGAAGAAGCCGTCACAGGTCGCGCAGGCGCTGACCCCGCGGCCCAGCAGCTCCTGCTCCCCCGGCACGCCGAGGTAGCGGGCCGCCGAGCCCATGGCCAGGATGATCGCGTAGGACTGATAGACCTCGCCGCCGACCGTGACCGACTTGATCGGGCCGGAGAGATCGATCGCCTCGACATCCTCGGTACGGATATCCGCGCCGAAGCGCTTGGCCTGCTCACGCATCTCTTCCATGAGGTCGGGGCCCATGATGCCGTCCCGGAAGCCGGGGAAGTTCTCCACCTCGGTCGTCGTCATCAGCGCACCACCGAACTGGGTGCCCTCGAACACCAAAGGTTCGAGCTCGGCCCGGGCAGCGTAGACCGCGGCGGTGTAGCCGGCGGGGCCGGAGCCGACAATGATCAGATCGCGTACAGGCGTGCTCATGATGCCCTTCCGAAGTGTGTTCAACAGGCGTGTCGGTCAACAACAGGGTAAACGTAGATGTTCCCGTCGCCGACCGGCTGTGGCCGAGGCCGCGCGCTGTCAGCCGATATCACGCATATCGAGGATCTGCGGATCCGCTGGGCTGCAACCGGTCCGCACGACCAGCGCGGTGATCTTGGGCGGACGCGGGCCGGTGAGCAGAATCAACACGGCCGATTCGCCGCGATACGTGACATTCGTCGAGCCGAGCACCGTGCGGTCCGGGACCGCGGCCTTCACACACCCGGCCATCGCGCCGGGGCCCGACAGCGGGCCGGTGACGTCGTTGCGGCCCATGGCACTGAGTACGGCCGCGGAGGACAGCTCGTCGTCGAGGGCGACGCTGGTGCCGTGTTCGGCGGGCAGTGCGTTCGGCCTCACCGTGCGATCGGTCGCCGCGTCGACGGCGACCAGGGTTCCGGCGATGACGGCCACCGCCGCCGCGGCCGCGGTGAACCAGCGCAATCGCTTCGTGCGGTGACCGTCCAGAGACATCGGCTCGTCCGGCGGCGCCGCGCCCAGGACGTCGGCGTCCTGCGACAGCGGCTCCTCGGGAACCGGCTCCGGCGGTACCGCGTCGAGAGCCGGCATCGGACGGGTCGAGGATGGCTCACCGTCCGAGCCGTCACGGTGGAGCTGATGGACGGTGGCGACCGGTTGCGCCTGCTCGCCGCGGGACAACTCGTCCAGCAGCGCGTCCAGCCGAGCCGCGACCTCGGTCGGTATCGGGTGCAGGATGCGGTCGTCCAGGCTCAGCGCGCGTAATTCGGCGCTCACGCCGTCGAGCGAGTGCAGAAAACGGACGGCGTCGGGGTCCCGGCGAACTTGTGGCCACAGCAGCTCGGCCTGCTCCGGAGGGACGTTGTCGGCGTGCAACTCGGCCAGCAGATCGGTGGAGAACGGAGGGCGCGGCACGGAACGGGCTGCCATCACACCTCCTGTGTCCGCTTCGTCGCCCCACACCCCGGAACGGCGTCGCCGCGCGGCGAATTCGCCCTTGTCGTCCATCGCCTCTCCGGGTCCGGCCTCATGATGTAGCGCCTGTCATCGCAGCGATGCGGAGGCAGGCACAACGAATATTTGTCCGTCTGCTAGTAAAGACGCTTCTCGGCTACGTCCGGTTCCCCGGATTTCGCAGGAATTCCAATTCCTGTTCCAGCCGTTTTCGGCCACGGGCGCAGCGACTTTTGATCGTCCCCTCGGCGACGCCCAGCAACTGCGCCGCTTCCGCTACGGTATACCCTTCCATGTCGATCGCAACCAGCGCTGCTCGCTGATCGGGCGGCAGCGTGAACAGGGCCGCGGCGACGACCATTTTCACCTCGCGCTGCGCGATGTCGTCGCGTTCCATTGCGGGTTCGGCCACCGATTCGTCCGACAGTGACGTCGCGGGACGGGATTTGTTGCGCCGCATGCGATCCAGGCATGCGTTGACCACGATGCGATGCAGCCAGCTGCGTACCTCCGCATCCCCGCGGAAGGTGGCGGCATTGCGATGCGCGGATAGCAGCGCGTCCTGCAGCGAATCGGCGGCATCCTCCGGAGTTCGGCAGGTGCGCAGCGCCAATTGCCAGAGCCGGCTGTAATGGCGGCGGAACAGAATGCCGAAAGCGTCGCGGTCTCCGGCGACATGGGCGGAAAGCAATTCGAAATCGGTGGTTTCGTCCGGATCGATCGAGCGACGACGAACAGCAGACGACTCCGGTGTCCCCCCACTGGCGATCGCTTCGAACGACACACAAACCCCTTGGACAGCGCTCACGGCGGCACGAAGTCCTACACCGGACCGGCCGCAAATTCCGCATCATCCAGGACCGAGACACCAGATCCCAGGAAGCTCCCCTGCTGAGAGCGCGCTGTGAATCATAACGTTTATTACGAATCGGTAGCAACCAGAGCGAGGCGATATCACGGGCCGGAACAATCGCCGGCCGCGACGGCACGAATCAGGAAGCTGCCTCGAAGTGAATGTCGCCGATCGACGACTGGAACTGGCCGCCGTTGTTGGCCAGCTGGGTGATCCAGATCAGGATGTAGCGGGCCGGCTGGTCGGACTGCACCGGGATCGTGGTGGTGCCGTCGGCCAGGGTGGCCTGGCCGACGAGCTGGGTCTGATCCAGGGTGGGAACCGCGGTGGGCGAGGTACGCACCTCGACCACCGTGCCCGGCGACGCGGAATCGATGACGACCTTGCTCACCTTGCTGGGCCCGGGCAGCGTCGCGAGCACCCCGATCCCCTTCTTCAAGGCCGGGAACTGCTGGAAGTACTGATCGGTGTGCCAGGTGGTGGTCGGATTGCCGTCCAGCAGGGCCGACACGTTGCCGGGACTGTCCGGGGTCCCTTCCGGTGAGTACACCGATACGCCCGTCGCCTGCAGCGGAAGTCCGGCGGCCGTGGTCGGCGCGGGTCCCGCCGACTGCGCGGCCGGCGTCGTCGGTGCGACGCTGGCCGTGGTCAGGCCCAGTTTGCGCTGTTCGTTGAGCGGTTCGTCGGCCGAACCCGGCGCGAAGATACTCAGCAGCCACCAGATGATCACGCCGACGACCAGCGCCGCGAGCACACCCAAAGCGACCAGGATCCACAGCATGCGCTGCGACCGCTCGCGCTCGGCGGCGAGCAGTTCCGGATCGGCGAGGCTTTCGTCCGGATTCGCGACCGCGCGCTGGCCCAGACGCAGGACCGGGATGAAGTCGGTCTTCTGGTCCACGACCGAGGCCTGCTCGAGCACGTGTTGCACCGTCGCCGCCGTACGCACGCCCTTGTCGGCCTCGAGCGAGCGGACTGCCACCGCGGAGATCTCGAACGGCACTTCGGGGCGAATCTGGCGCGGTTCCACCGGAGAGCCGTCGCTTCCGAAATCGGCCAGCTTCAGCCCGCCGACGGTCGCCGCCGAACCGGTGACACCGCCGGTGCGGATCGGCCAGCGGGCGGTGATCAACGCGTAGAGCATCGCGCCGAGGCCGCGCACATCCGATTGGGCGTCGGAATCGGCCAAGGTGCCCGGGAACGCCAGCACCGCATCGCCGGACGCGCTGATGCGTACCCGGTCCGGATGGTCGATCGAGAGCGATCCGCCGCCGCGATGGGCCAGTTCGGCCGCCGCGGCCAGGGCGCGGATGGCCCGCGCCGCGCCGATCGGCGAGGGCTGGGTCTCGGCCATCTCCCGCAGCGAACGGCCGGGAGTCCACTCCGCGACCACGATGCCGCCGGAACTGCCGCGCACCACATCGAGCACGCGGGCCAGGCCGGACGAGTTGATCCGGCCCAGGCGCAGCGTGCGCGAGAGGATGGCCTGCGGGCCGTCGTGGCCGGGATTGTCGGCGGCCTTCTGATCGGCGTCGACGAAGGTGAGCGCGACCTCGCGGTCCAGTTTCACATCCAAGGCCTGCCAGAACCGCAGTCCGCGCGCGCCGCCGTGGTCGGCGAGCAGCCGATAGCGGCCACCCGCCACGGAGGCGCCCGGAATCAGTTTGGGACCGCGCGGCACCCGCCGGGCCGGTGGTTCCACCCGCATCGGGGGCATCTCCGGCGAACCGACCGGCAGCATGCCGGTGTCGTAGGCCGGATCCCGCGGCGGCACCGCTCCGGGCGGCACTGCTTCCGCGCCGTTGCCGCCCACCGCGTCCACGGCGTTCGGCGCGTCGGGGGCATCCCCGTGCACACCGGCCTCGGCGTCGGGCGCCGCAGCGGCGTTCGACGCTTCCGTATGGTCGGATGCGGAGTCCCGAGTGCGGTCGGCCGGCGGAACACTCCCGGGTGGGACGTCGTCGGTGCGCACTGCGCCTGCCGCGTCGGCAGCCTCGGCGGAAGGTTGACCCTCCGCCGCGTCGTCGCTCACCCTCGCTCCTCCTTCGCCCTGATATGTCGAAGTTTGTTGCGCCGGTGCAGCACCGGCATTTGCGTTTCTCTGCCGAACAGGGTACGGGAACTCGCCCTGACCGGTGCGGTCAACCGCACCAGGACGGATTACCGGCAACACCATGGTCTGGGCGTCGGTATACGGGTCGTAGCGGTAGTAGTACGGAGCTGCGAGATCCGGGCGCGGCAGCACCATCGTGTCGTGCATATCGGCCGCGGTGTCGTCCAAGCCGAGGTCGGGCGCCGGCGGCGTGAAACCGAGGCGGCGCGACACCGCGACCGTGAGCGCGACGATCTCCGGCACTCCGGCGAGGCGCATCAGGCCGAATGCGACGCCGAACATGACGATCGCGTCCAGGCCGACCCGCAGGACCGAGGCGAGGCCGCCGTCGAGCCGCGACAGGCCCAGCACCTGATCCATGATCAGCGTCACCGCCGCGCCGGCCACCGACGCCAGCACGACACGGGTGACGGTGCGGCCGACGTTGGCCATGCGCAGGTCGCCGAGACTGCGGTGCAACAGCCAGCCGCCGATCACCGCGCCGGTCACGAAGCCCAGGCCGTTGGCCACGCCCAGGGCGATGACCACGTGATCGTCACTGAAGAACACCGGCGTGAGCAGCGACAACACGATCTTGACGCCGGTGATGCCGAGGATGATCCAGGTCGGCGTCCAGGCCTGTTCCCGCGCGTAGAACACCCGCAGGTGAATCAGCACCAGCGCGTACGGAATCAGCGTGAACGCCGACCAGGAGACCGCCTCGCCCAGACGGCCCGCATCCGAACTACCGAAATGGCCGTATCCGTACAGCGCCTGGCCGATCTGCGGACCCGCGATGGTGAGGAAGGTGACCACCGGGACCAGCGAAATCATGGTCAGACGGGTGGCGACGCCGAGGTCGTCGACGACCGCCGGATTGTCGTCGGCGGCGGCATTGCGGCTCAGCCGCGGCATGATCGCGGTCAGCAGGGTCACGCCGAGCACGCCGTACGGCAGCTGAAGCAGCAGCCAGGCGTTCTGATAGATGGTCGGGCCCGCGACATCGGCGTGCGAGGAGACCCGGGTGGCGATGGTCCAGCCGATCTGGCTGATGAACACGTACAGGATGATGGCCGCGCCCATTCCGGCGAACTGCTTGAGCCGGGCGTCCACCCCCCACAGCGGGCGCAGATCGATTCCCAGCCGCCGGATGGCCGGCAGCAGGCTAACCATCTGAACGATGACACCGACGGTCACACCGACGCCGAGGACCAGCAGCTTCGGATCGCTCATCCGGACCGGATCGAGGCTGATCTCACCCGGCGTGACCGCGTACAGGGTCAGAATCGCCAGCACGACCACGTTGTTCAGCACCGGCGCCCAGGCACCCGGTTTGAACACCTGATGTGTGTTCAGGATCGCCATGAGCAGGCCCGACATCCCGTAGAAGAGGATGGCCGGCAGCAGCAGAAAGGCGAGCGCCGTGGTCAGCGCGGTATTCACCTTGCCGTCGTGGGACAGGAAGATGTGGGTGGTCATCACCGGCGCCGCGGCGACGGCGAGGACGGTTCCGATGGCCAGCACCGTGAATGCCGCGGTGACCAAGCGGCGGACGAAGGCGGCGCCGCGGTCGGCGTCCTCCTTCTCCGCACGGACCAGGGTCGGCACCACGATGGCGGTGAGCACCGCGCCGAGCAGCAGCTCGGAGATCATGGTCGGGATCGTGCTGGAGACCGTGAACGCACTGGCGATGGCCGGGCCGAGCACGGTGACGAGCAACAGCTGCTTGACGAAGCCGGTGATACGGCTGACCAACGTGGCGACTGCGATGGACCCGGAATCGCGGACCAATCGCGAAGTCGACGACTCTTCCGGTTCCTGCTCGATCACGGCCTGCTGGGCGGTACGAGGACCTGCCGAATCACCGCGCGCGCGTGTCGGCCGTGGCGTGTCGGGGCGCGCCGCAGCTGGACGCTCCGCTGCCGACCGGCGACGCGGCTCGGCCGCCTCGGAGGGCGGGATCTGGCGCGGCATCGCCCGCTCCGCGCGGGGCGGGCGAGGGACTCGGTCGACCGGACCGCTCGGCGGGCCCGGCGGATAGGACCGCCGGGGATCCGCACGGGGCACATCCCGGCGCTGGGTCTCCCGATTCTGAGACTCGCGATACTGAGGGTCGCGGTACTCAGGGGCCCGGTACCGGGATTCCTGGTCGGACGGCTCGACCGGCGGGCGCGGGCCGCGCTGCGGTGGACGGGGACGTCCCGGCGGCGGGGTGTCCTGCTGCGGGCGAGCACCGCGAGGATCCGTCGGGGGCACTTGACGGAACGGCTCGCTCGGCGGGGCGTTCGGGGGTAGCGGCGGGCGCGGCGCATTCGGCGGCGTCTGGCGGATGGGCGCGCTCGGCGGGCTCTGCCGGCGCGGCGGATTCTGCGGGCCCGGATACCGGGACCCGTCGGGCGGGTTCGGCGGTCCCGGACGAGGCGATGCTCCCGGCGGAACCTGGCGCGGGACGGCACCCGGTATCGGGCGCATGGGTGCGCTGGGCGGCGTTTGCCGACGCGGCGGCGGTGTCGGCCGGGCCCCGTTCGGGCCGGGCATCCGGCCGGCCGGGGGTACCTGTGGAATCGGGCCGCTGAGCGGCCGCCGCGGATCGGCCGGATCGGGGCGGGCCTCGTTCGGCAAGCGATGCGGCGGCGCGCCGTTGGGCACGACACCGTTGGCGCCCGAGGGCGGCATCGAGGGATCGGGACTCAGCCGACGCGGTCCACGCTCCCACGGCGCGGCGGGTGCGCGTCGCGGGAACTGCTCGTCGTCGGCCTGATCGGGCACGACGGGGCCGTCGTACTCGGTCACCGGACCTCCGGTCTGCTCGGCATTCGGGCCGGCCCGTGAACTACCCGGTCGGCACAACGAGCCGCTGCGCGATGGTCGCTCACTGTGCCGCGTGACCTGCGGGACACCCGCACCCGGTCGGCACAGTAAGCCGCTGCGCGATTGTTGCTCACTGTGCCTCCTCTTCCTGCAGTACTCGTTTGCGGGCGCGCAGGTATCGGTTCAGCCTGCGTCGTTTTCCGGGGTCCAAACCCTTGTCGGCCGGATCCGGCTGTCCTCGGAAGCGGCGCCACAAGCGGCGACCGGCGAGCAGGAGCAGCAGTGCACCGGCACATGCGGTAATTATCGCCAACGCTTGACCGTAAGCGTTCGAACGTACCGAAACCGAGGTGGCATTGCCGAGAGGCACTCCGGCCGGTGTGGTAAGGGATATCGGAATCACCAGGTTACGGCTGTCGCTCACCTTGGTCGGAATCTGGAACGATCGAGTACCCTCCGCCGGAAGCTGCTGCTCACCGATATCGGTGATATTCGTCTCGGCGGGCACCCCGATCTTGAAGCGGATCCGGATCGCGACCGGCAGGTCGTTGCGCGCGACCAGCAGCAACGGGCTCTGCTCCGAGGCCAGCGTGTAGACCCCGCCCGGCGGCAGCACACTCACCGAGGAGAACAAACCGTCCATGGTCCGGGTGGTCTGTTCGAGTCGTCGTTGCGCGACGGTATCGGCTTGCGAATCGGTGCCGGTGCGATCCGAGAGCGTCAGCACCCGGATCAGATCGTCGCGCAGCGGCGTGAGGAACGTCCGCGGCGTCGGCTCCTGCTGAGGGATCTCCACCAGGGCGCTCATCAGATCGTCGATCCGATGCTCCTGCTGCCCGACCGGCGCGACGAATTGGTCCGGCACCGCCTGCGCCACCGCATCACCGGAGTAGTCCAGGTCGTACGGGCGCGGATCGACCGGCTGGGCCAGCAGATCGGCGAACGAACGCGGCGTGGCCAAACCGCTGCGGAACATCAGCTCCAGATGCGAGAGCAACGCTCCGGCCTCGTCGCGGTCGGCGCCCCACTGTTGCGGCGGCATCAGCAGGGTCGCCCGGGGGCGGGTCTCGGTCGTATTCAGCACCGGCCAGGTCAGCGCGCCCAGTGCGTCCTGCAGTCGAGCGGTGCGGGAGTCGTTGGTAACCGCGTAACGGACCCGGTCGGGAGTGAACGCCGGAGTCGGCGGATTCGATCCGACCGCGGCCAGCGCGGTCGCCGACCACATGTCGAAGGTGGCGACCTTCAGCCCGGAATCGGGCGCCGGCGGCGTGAGTTCGGGCTTCGCCGGCGCGGCGGCCGGCAGGCGAACCATCTCCGGCACCACCGGTGCGATATCCGCGGCGACGGAGGCGGTACTGCGCACCGTCGCCTCGCCGCGCCCGGAACCCGTTGCGGCGCTGACGGAACCGCCCTCGGCCACGGCGTTACCGGAGAGGACGGCGGTGGTGAAACCGCGCTCGGTCAGCATGGCCGCGGCATCGGCTCCGATGGCTCCGGAGGCGGGCAGGCTCACCCCGCGCACGGATTTGACCGACAGCAGCGAATCGACGATATCCGCGGGTGCGGTGATCGCGCGGGCGACCAGATCGGCATCGTGTACGCCGGCCAACGCGGTCGGGTCGACCTGCGCGAACGGCAGCGCCACCGTGCACATCGTCGGCGCCAGCGCACGCAGCCGGTCGAGCCAGGTCCGCGCGGCCTGCGGTCCGGTTCCGTCGCGCGTCGGCCCGTCCGGATCCGACGGCGAGGCCAGCACCCGGTATCCCTCGGTCATCCTCGACACGGTGAGCAGCAGATCCGGGTCCACGGCCAGGCACAGCGATCCGGCCAGCCCGGCGCCCGAGCGGCCGGAATCGTGCGACGGGTCGGGCCGCAGGGCCGACTCCAGCGCCGAGAGCAGTTGATCCAAGCGGCCACCCGCGGCGAGTTCGCCGGCCAGTTCGTCGTCGGTGAGCAGCGCCCTGCCGTCCACCGACCCGGGAATGCCCGCGACCATGCGGGGCCGGTCGGCCAGGGGCCACAGCATGGTGGTGGCCACCGGCGGCTGCGGCGCGGCCGGAACCGGCTGTGCGCCCTCCGCGGCGGCATCGGAGCCGTTCGGCAGGGCCGGCAGGCCGAGCACCGGCAGCAGGAACCGCGCATCGTCGAGATGTGCCTGATTGCCGTAGGCCGGTTCGCCGTTCACATTCAGCAGCAGCGGATACACGCCCGGTTCGGTGATCCCGAGCGAGTCGGTGACCGGCGGATTGGCGGCCGCGTTGAACATGCCCTCGCGCACCCCGATCCGCAGCGTGAACTGTTTGCGCTGCCCGGGCCCCAACTGGTCGGCGACGTCCTGGAACTGCGCGCTGACCGGAAAATTCGATTGATCCTGACGCAGCGTGGATCGCAATTCGCTGGGTTCGGCGATGGCCGTCCCGCGCTGCACCCGCACGCTGACGTCGTCCACCACGCGATCGCCGATGTTGGTCACCGTGCCGGTCAGCGCGAGGACGGAATCGCTGGTGGTGGTGATCGTGCTCGGCGACACCGAATCGAGCGTGAGCTTGAGGAATTTCGGCGCGGCGGTCGAACCTCCCGACCCGGAGGGCTGCGCATGGCTCGACCCGGCCGACGGCACGCTCAATACGGCGAGCGCCAGCGAGACGAGCAGTAGCACCCAGCGGTGCCGACTGCGACTCGCACGCGTCATTGTCTGCCGCTCTCCATCCGATCTATCAGCCGATTCGCGACCTCGGCCAGACGCCGCTCGTCGGCGTAGGCGAGCCGGGAATCGAGTTCGCTCAACGGCACCCAGGCCACCTTGGTGACCTCGACGTCGGCATCGGAGAGCTCACCCCCCAACGACCGCATCAAGTAATGGTGCACGGTCTTGTGTACCCGACGGCCTTCGGTGACGAACCAGTAGTCGATGCTTCCCAGTTCCGCGACCACCCGGCCGTTGATGCCGGTCTCCTCGGCGACCTCCCGGACGGCGGTCTGTTCGGCCGTCTCCCCCTCCTCGATATGGCCCTTCGGCAGCGACCACAGCAGCCGGCCGCGGCGGTCGGTGCGTCCGATGAGCGCGGCGCAGCGCTGTTCGGCGGGCCCGTCGAGTCCGTCGACGACCAATCCGCCCGCGGAGGTTTCCCGGACGGTGCGCATGCGAGGTTTCGCCGCATTACCGGCCGAACCGCGGCGCCGGGGCTGGCGGCGTCGACTGTTCGCGCGATCGGCCGGAGACACCGGGTCAGTCTAGCCGCGCCGGATCGATGCACTGAACGTGTTCGATGCCGAGTGTCATGCCGCACCGCGGTGGTGTCGTCCGGCCGGTCCGGGCGGGTACCGGCGGGTGCGTACCAACTAAGCTGCGTTTCCGTGGTTTCGCCGAAGTCCGTTGACGCAGAAGTGGAGGACGGCACACAAGTGAAAGGAAGGGCCGTGTCCGACCCCGACCATGATCGCCGGACGCGATTGCTTGCCGCGGCGGCGATCACCCTGGGCCGGCTCTCGGATGTGCTGACTCCGCTGGGTGGCCTGTTCGCCGCGCGCGGCCACGAGCTGTACCTGGTCGGCGGTAGCGTGCGCGATGCGGTGCTGGGCCGGCTCGGCACCGACCTGGACTTCACCACCGATGCGCGGCCCGAGGTCGTGCAGGAGATCGTGCGCGGCTGGGCCGACAACCTGTGGGACACCGGCGGTTTGGCGTTCGGCACGGTGAGCGCGTCGAAATCGGGCTGGCAGCTGGAGATCACCACCTTCCGTAGCGACAGCTACGACCGCGTCTCCCGCAATCCGGAGGTGACCTTCGGTGACAACCTCGAGGGCGATCTGGTTCGCCGCGACTTCACGGTCAATGCGATGGCCGTCCGTATCGGAGCGGTCGGCGAACTGGAATTCGTCGATCCACTCGACGGCATGGCAGCGCTCCTGGCCGGAGTGCTGGATACGCCTGCGGCGCCGGAGGATTCGTTCCACGACGATCCGCTGCGCATGCTGCGCGCGGCCCGCTTCGTCTCCCAGCTCGGCTTCGAGGTGGCGCCGCGGGTGCGAGTGGCGATCGCGCTGATGGCCGACGAGATCCGCCGCATCACCGCTGAGCGGGTCCGTACCGAACTGGACAAGCTGATCGCGGGTGAACATCCGACCGACGGTATCGACATCATGTGCGAGACCGGGCTGGCCGAACGCGTGCTGCCCGAGGTTCCGGCGATGAAACTGGAGATCGACGAACACCATCAACACAAGGACGTCTACCAGCATTCGCTGACCGTGCTGCGCCAGGCCATCGACCAGGAGCAGGGCGATCCGGATCTGGTGCTGCGCTGGGCCGCGCTGCTGCACGACATCGGTAAACCACCGACCAAGCGCAACGAGCCCGGCGGCGGGGTCAGCTTCCACCACCACGAGGTCGTCGGCGCGAAGATGGTGCGAAAGCGCATGCGCGCCTTGAAATATCCGAAGCAGTTCACCGAGGACGTGGCGCGGCTGGTGTATCTGCACCTGCGGTTCCACGGCTACGGCAAGGGCCAGTGGACCGACTCGGCGGTGCGCCGCTACGTCACCGATGCCGACGACCTGCTGCCGCGGCTGCACAAATTGGTGCGCGCCGACTGCACCACCCGCAACAAGCGCCGCGCCGCACTGCTGCGCTCGACCTACGACGATCTGGAAGCCCGGATCGAGCGCCTGCAGCAGGAGGAGGATCTGCAGCGGGTGCGCCCGGACCTGGACGGCAACGCGATCATGGAACTGCTCGGCCTGGAGCCGGGGCCGCAGGTCGGCCGTGCCTGGCGCTACCTGAAGGAACTGCGGCTGGATCGCGGTCCACTCACTCGCGACGAGGCCGAGGCCGCGCTGCGCGAATGGTGGAACGCCGGCGGCCAGTAGCGTCCGGAATCGGCGGACCGAAACGCCTCAGAACACGATCAGCGTCGTGCCGGCGACGATCGCCGCCCGCATCTGCCCGAGGTCGAACGAGCCGGTGATCTGCGGCAGTTCGAGACGGAAATGCACCCGGTCGCCCTGCCGGTCGGCCCGCACGATGCGTACGTCGTTGGGCAGGTCCGAGAGGGTGACGGGCGCCACCGTCACCCAGCGCCGCGGCACCCGGACGCCCGACCAGGCGGCCTGATGGACCGCGATCGTGACGAGGTTGTCACTGATCGCGGCGTCGACCAGCGCCTGGAACTTCCGGGTGCGATGACGCGCGCTGATCAGTCCGCTCGGATGCACCTCGAACCGCCAGTCCAGCCGCTTCTCGTTGAGCCACTCGACCAGGGCCGCGGTGGTCACGGTGCCGGTGACGTCGAGTCCCGCGGTGCGCACCTTCGTCGGGACGCCCGGGATCAGCCGCACCCCGTGCGCGATCACCGTCATCTCCTCGATCGGATGCCCGTTCCAGCGCAGCTCGGTCAGCACCGTTTTGGTCTGGAAGTGGGCGCCGCGGCGGCGCACCTTGAGGGTTTGCAGGATCGCGGTCAGATCGTGTCCGAGCAGGGTCGCGGTGACCTCCCGGCCGCCGAAGCGACTCAGAATCCCCTCGCTGAGCAGCGTCATCAGCACATCCGGCATGAGCGCGGTGACCGTTCCCGCGCCGAGATCCGCCACCGGGTCGAGCCACGCGGTGGTGAAAGCCGTCCACTGATCCAGCAACTCCGGGTCGAACAGCCGCCGGCCGAGGTCCACTGCGCGCAACGGCGACCAGGATTTGGGATCGAAATAGGTGGCCATGATTGATTCGAGAGTACTGGCCGCCGGTGAATACGCCAGGGGATGTGGGTGACATTTCCCGATCGGGCGGCGGCGCGGACCTACGGATCGGCGGGTTCCGGGTCGTTCAGCGTCGCGTGCATCAGGTAGACGTTGTAGCTGTCCCAGGCCGACATCGTGAAGTAGAGGTCCTTACCCGTCGACCAGGGGTGGATGAATCCGCCGTAGGCCTTCGGGTAGTCGTTCGTATCGGCCAGCAGCGTGCCGTCGGTCCAGGTCCCCTGCGGTTCGGTCGCGGTGCGCAGCACGATCGCATGCCGAGCCGGGTCCAGGTACACCATCTGCCACTGTTTGCTCGACTCGTCGTAGCGCACCGACAGTTCGCCCGCGATGCCGGGTATGAGCGGCGTCGCGCGGTTCTCCTGCGCCGGCGCCCAGGTCCCGTCGACCCAGTACTGATACGCGGACTTGTTCAGTACCTCTTTCTTCGGCACCCGCGCCAGGCCGATCATGCCGATGCGGCCGTTGGGCGTGCCGAACATGTACACGTAGTCGCCGTGCGGCACCATCGTCGTGACCTGGAAGCGATCGATGCCGAACATGTTGTCCCACTTGGCGTACTGATCCTTGACCCAGGTGCTGCCGCCGTCGTCGGAATAGGCCAGACCACCGTTGTTGGTCCACCACATCCCCGGAATCTTGCTCCAGTGATTGACCGACATGTAGCTCATGTACTGCCGGTCGCCGAGCGCGAATCCGGAGGTGGGGATCACGGTGGTCTCGAAGTTCTTGATCTTGCGGCTGTTCAGCAGTTCGGCGGCGTGGCAGCGGCTGTCCTGCACCATGTCGTCGATGATCAGTCCCTTGGACAGGTCGCGTTCGGAGCTGAAGCCGAGCACGTTCGACCGCCAGTCCGGTCCGCCGGCCTGGCCGTACTCCCAGCCCTTGCCGAAGGTGTCGCCGAACAGCACCGCGACCTGGCCGGGCTTGGTCTCCCACATGATGCCGAGGTCGGTCCCGTCGACCTGCCAGCGCATATCCGTGCGGTTGACCGAGCCGTGGCCGGTCACCTGATTGATCAGCTTCACGTTCTCGACCGTGCGCGGTGCGGGTGCTTCGACGACCGCGCCCGGGTCGGTCGACGGGTGCACCGGATGCGGCGGGGTCTCCGGTGCGGGCGGCTCGCCCCCGGGAATCGGGATCGGAATCGGTTCCGGTTCCGGATTGATGTTGATGTTCGGCAGATTGAACGGACCGGAATTCGACCCCGAGCCCGTACCGGACCCGGACCCGGAACCGGTGCCCGAGCCGTTGTTCGAGCCGGATGCCGAACCGGAGTCCGGTGCGGGCTCGCCCGGCGCGGCAGGGTCCTCGGCCGGTGGTTTCGGTGTATCGCGAATATCGGGGCACGGGTTGCGGCACGGGTCCGCGGGCAGAGGCTGCGGCACGATGCGGGTGTTGTCCGGTCGCGGGCCCGGCACCGGCACCGGCACGATCTCCGGCACCGGCACCGGAATGTCGATTCGCGGCGGAAGGATCGGCGGCGCGGGCGCATTCGGATCGGGCTGGCGGGCCAGTGGATCGAATCCCGTTTCGCCGCAGGCATTCTTCGGCGGTGGCGCCCACGGCGCGAGTTCGGCCGAGGCCGGGACGGGGGCGACCGCGCCGAACAACAGCAGTCCGGTGACCGCGGGCGTGAAAATCACCGAGGCGCAGCGCTTTCCGGTGCGGGTGGAGCCGCGCGGTGCCGCCGGTCGACCGGCAGCCGCTCTCCCCGTCGCGTTGTTCCCGAACACCGCACTCCTCGACTACCACTCGCACCGCTGGTGACATGCACTGTCAGTCACCGCATCAGCTGGGACCGAGCACAGCGGCTAACAATCTAACCGATCACTCGGGATGCGTGTGCGATCGTTCGGAACCGCGTGGCGCACGCCGGCGACTGTTGACCGCGATCGCCGCGATACCCAGCGCATACAGTCCGGCGCCGGCCGCCACCACGCCGAGGGAACGGCCGTCGGCGGGAATGATCAGGGCCGTCACCGCGACGGCGACCACGAACGTGATGTTGAAAATCGTGTCCTGCAGGGCGAATACCTGTCCGCGCCGGGCGTCGTCGACATCGATCTGCAGGGTGGCGTCGCCGGTCAGTTTCACCATCTGCCCGGCCAGGCCGAGCAGGAACGCGCCCACCAGCAACAGTTGATGGGCACGGTGTTCGGCCGCACCGGTGGCGACGGTGATCGGCGGGACCAGTGTCGCCTGCACCAGCAGCGCCGCCGACAGACCGGCGACCACCGTGCGCGGGCGCCCGAGCCGCGGAATCAGCAGCGGCGTCAGTACCGCGGCGGCCAGCATGCCCGCGGCGACCGCGGTGATCGCGACCCCGAAGCCGATCAGTCCCGAACCGGCCGACATCCCGGATTCGTTGGGACGACGCAAAACCAGCACCATGAGCAGGGTGTTCGCACCGAAGACGATGCGGTGGGTGCCGACGCCGATCATCGCGGTGGTGCAATCCCGTGATTCGGCGACCGCCCGGGCACCGGTGCGCAGACCGGTCAGCACGGCCCGCACGGATTCGGCGGCCGCACTGCGCCCGGGTGTTTCTATGCGATGTTCGGGTCCGAGTCGGTGTCGCGCGAAACCGATCGCCGCCACGACCGAGATCACCGACCCGCAGGCACTGGCCGCCACCGCCACCGCGCTCGCGACATCGCCCGCTCCCATCGCGCCGATGATCGCCACCGCGACCGCGGCTCCCGCTCCGGCGCATCCCGACGCCACCGTGGCCAGGACCGAATTCATCGGCACCAGCCAGCGCTGTTCCAGCACCCGTGGCAGCGCCGCCGAGATCCCGGCCAGGACGAAGCGGCTGATCCCGACCACCGCCAGCGCCAGCAGCAACAGCGGCGTATCCCGGATTCCGGCCCACAGTCCGACGGCGGTCACCACGATCAACACCGCGCGCAGCGCATTGGCGACCAGCAGCACCATCCGGCGGTCCCAGCGGTCCAGCATCGCTCCGGCATACGGCCCGATCACCGAATACGGCAGCAGCAGCACCGCGAACCCGCCCGCGATCGCCAGCGGATCGGTGGCACGTTCGGGATTGAACAGAATCGCTCCCGACAGTGCGGCTTGAAACATTCCGTCGCCGAACTGTCCGGAGAACCGGATCAGCGCCAGCCGCGGCATTCCGGGCCGGCGGACGGCGGCGGCCACGGCGGCCCGCCGCGCAGCGTCGGGTCGCATTTCGGTTCACCTCCGGATCAATGTGCGGGGCCGGTGCACAGCCACGGTAGAATCTACCCGGCGGCCTCGACAGCAGCTCGAGAGGAGGACCCCCGTTGTCCACACTCACGACACCACACATCGATGTTCATCGCGCCGGCGATCGCATGAAAACCCGTGTGGCATGGCTGGATTCGAAGCATTCGTTCTCGTTCGGCGAGCATTACGATCCGGAGAACACCCATCACGGGCTGCTGCTGGTGAACAACGAGGACATCGTGTTGCCGGGCGAGGGATTCGAAACTCATCCGCATCGCGATATGGAAATTGTCACCTGGGTTCTGAATGGTTCTCTGGTGCATCAGGATTCGCTGGGACATGCCGGTGTCATCTATCCCGGATTGGCGCAGCGAATGAGCGCGGGAACCGGAATTCTGCATTCGGAAAAGAATGATTCGTGGCGGCTCCCACCCGAACAGGGCGGCACGTCGCCGCATTCCGAACCGGTTCATTTCGTGCAGATGTGGGTAGTACCGGACGAGCCGGGAATTACGCCGGGATATCAGCAACTGGAAATCGACGACGAACTGGACCGCGGCGGCCTGATCACGGTCGCCACGGGGATGCCGCGCTACCGCGATCGAACCGCGATCGCGATCAGCAGCAGCCATTCCGCCCTGCACGTTGGGCGCATGCCCGGCGCGGCGGGAACCGGTAAGGGGCAGGGCATCACTCTGCCCGAGGCACCCTACCTGCATGTCTTCGTCGCCCGCGGCGAGGTGGAGATGGAGGGGGTCGGAACCCTCTACGAGGGCGACGCGGTGCGGATGACGCGCAGTGGCGGGCAGCGCATCGTCGCCGAAGTTCCGGCGGAAGTCCTGGTGTGGGAAATGCACGCACGTCTCGGCGGCCAATAGAGTCGGCAGACGCGGCCGTCGAGGGCCCGTGCGTCCGAGGAGAGGACAGCGATGACCGAGAATCCACCGCCCGGGAACTATCCCCCGCCGGAACCGTATCCGCAGTCGGGCGGCGAACAACCCGGACGCTCGGGCGAGTACCCCGGTCGTTCCGGCGAGTATCCCGGCCACTCCGGCGAATATCCCCAGCAACCGGGGCAGTACCCACAACAACCCGGTCAGTACGGCCAGCAGCCGGGGCAGTACGGCCAGCAGCCGGGACAGTATCCGGGCGGATATCCCCCGCCGCCGGCCGGCGGCTACCCCGGCCCGCCGGGACAGGGCACGTGGGAGCAGCCCAAGGGCAAGGGGCTGGCCATCACGGCGCTGGTCCTCGGCATCATCGCGCTGCTGACCTGCTGGACAGTGGTGGGCGGAATCCTGTTCGGCCTGGTCGCCCTGATCTTCGGCATCATCGCGACGGTCAAGGCTCGGCGCGGCACCGCGGCCGGCGGCGGTATGGCGATGGCCGGCCTGGTCCTGGGCCTGCTGGGGCTCATCGCCGGAATCGTGATCGCCGCGATCGGGGTCAACTTCTTCGTCAACAACGGCGGCAAGGATTTCCTCGACTGCGTGAACAAGGCCAACGGCGATCAGTCGAAGATCGATCAGTGCCAACGTGATTGGAATCAGACGCTGGAGAACAAGTACAGCGTGACGCTGAGCCCGCGGCCGACCTCCTGATCGGCCGGGTCAGTACGGGTCCGGCCGGCACTGGCGGGTTGCGGTGAGCACCTCGGCCAGTTCCGGCCGGTAGTCGCTGTGCGGCGAATCGATCCACACCCGGTATCCGGTGCGTTCGTCGGCGGGTGAGGGCAGCACGATGGTGGTGCCCGGGGCTACCAGTGCGGCGCAGCGATGGAACATATCGGAAGCGATCGCGGCGTCGGTTGCCGATTCGTCGACGTGTCCGGTGAGAAACGTCCATCGCGCCGATCGCGGATGTCCGATGATCGGCCCGCGATGTCCACGCACGGTGAGGTATTCGCGAATAGGGGCTCCGAGGGCGGCCGGCACGGTGATCGCGCCGACCGGGCCTATTTCCAACAGGATGCGACCTCGTACCGGTTCGACGATCCCGTAGAGCCCGTTCTCTTTGCGGTAGCGACGACAGCGGACCAGCGCTTCCTGGGTGACAGCGCGCGGCGCGGTGGTGATGGTGGTGATATTCGGTTCGATCGCGCCGGCCATCGGGTCGCGCGTGCTCATGGCGAACCTCGTCTCGTCGTCGAGTGCAGTGCCACCGATACGCAGACCGTATCGCCGTACAGTTGAAATGACAATAGTCACGGGCGTGTCGCGGCGGCCGGCGTAGCATCTGCCCGCATGGCCCCTCCCTCGCCAGTGGTCGCTCGGTGGGAATTGGTCCTTCGCCTGCGCGAACTTCGCGAACAACGTGGCTTCGACTCGGCCGGCTTCGCCCGCGCGGTCGGCTTCACCCCGGCCAATTGGTCGCATGTCGAGAAGGGCCGCCGGGTGCTGACCGCCAACACCATCGGCCCGGTGCTGGATCTGCTCGCGGTCGGCGAACAGGAACGCGCGGAACTGCTCGCCTTGCTGTCCGCCGGGCGAGAACGCGGCTGGTGGACGCGATCGGGTCTGATCGGGCCGGAACTACAGCGCTACTACGGGATGGAATACGGTGCGGACCGTATTCGCAGCTACGACAGCCTCGTGATTCCGGGCCTGCTGCAGACCGAGGCGTATGCGCGGGCGCTGATCACCGCGGATGTGATGATCCGCCCGGCGCAGATCGAACAGCTGGTAGCGATGCGGATGCGGCGCCGCAAGCGGTTGCACGGACACGACCCGGTCGCGCTCACCGCGGTGGTCGGCGAGGCGACACTGTTGCAGCAGGTCGGTGGGCAGGCCGTGTTGTGCGCTCAGTTGGAGTATCTGGCCGGGTTGTTGCGCACCAGGCCGAACGTGGACATCCGGGTCATCCCGTTCGCGGCTCCCGACGGCGCGATCCTCGGCGGGGCGAGTTTTCATCTGCTGGACTTCGCCTCCGAGTACCTGCCGACCTTCGGCTGGGCCGAGAGCGCCGTCTTCGGCGCACCGGTCGACAATCCCGACCAGGTGCACGATCTGGCGTTCGCATTCGTGCGAGCACTCGATCAATCCCTCACTCGCACAGAGTCATTGGCGCTGATCGAGAAATACGCAGCCGTGTAAACTCCTGCCCATGCCCACCCCCGCGAGGTACCGGCCGGAGGTCACGTCCTGGTTCACCTCCACGCGTACCAACAACGGCAATCAGTGTGTCGAGGTGCGTTTCGACGGTGACGCGGTGCTGATCCGCGACAGCAAATACCGCCGCGACCCCGCGAACAGCCCCGCACTCGAGCCGGTGATCTCCGTCGGCGCGCCCGCCTGGATGGCATTCCTCGGCACGGTCGTGCACGGTGGCAGCGAGGGTGACCTGCACGTTCGCCCGGCCGCGGACGGTGCCGCGGTACTGGTCCACGGCACCACCCAGCTGTCCTTCACCCCCGGTGAGTGGCAGGCGTTCCTGGCCGGCGCCCGTGACGGCGAATTCGACCGCATCCCCGCGGCGACCGCTGCGCAGGGCTGAATGCGGCGGCGGCGCGACGCCGTCGTCGGCATACTGGAGGTCGTGACTTTCGACGTGACGACTCCCTCGGGCATCGATCTGACCTATCGCGACGACGCTGTGCGGGTGCAGGACGACCTGTTCGCGCACGTCAACGGCAAATGGCTGGACACGTACGACATTCCCGCCGATCGCGCGGTCGACGGAGCGTTCCGTACCCTCTACGACCAGGCCGAACTGGATGTCAAGAAGATCATCCAGGATCTGGCGGCCGGAACCGCGGCCTCGGTGCCGGACGAGGAAGAGGCGCGCAAGATCGCCGATCTCTACAACAGCTTCATGGACGAGGAGGCGGTGGAGGCCGCCGCGCTCACCCCGATCGCCGCGGAATTGGCGGCGGTGCGCGAGGTGAGTGATCGCGCCGAGTTCGCCGCGCTGCTGGGCCGGCTGCAACGCACCGGTGTGGGCGGGGCGGTCGGCGCCTACGTCGATACCGACGACAAGAATTCGCAGCGCTATCTGATCAATCTGACCCAGTCCGGGCTCGGGCTGCCGGACGAATCATATTATCGCAACGACGATTACGCCGAGATCCGCACCAAATATGTCGAGCACATCCGGCGCATGTTCCAGCTGGCCGCGATCGAGTACGACCCGCAGCGCGTCTTCGAACTGGAACGCAAACTGGCCGCGGGACATTGGGACGTGGTGCGCCGCCGCGATGCCGAATTGAGTTACAACCTCACCACTTTCGCCGATCTCGCCGCCGCGAATCCCGAATTCGACTGGACCGCGTGGACCGAGGCGCTGGCCGAGGGCGTCCCGGCCTCGGGGCCCGAGTTGTTCGCCGAAGTGATTGTGCGCCAGCCCGATTACGCGCGCACCTTCGCGCAGGTGTGGTCCGCGGAGCCGCTCGAGGACTGGCAGGCGTGGGCGAGCTGGCGGGTGCTGCGGTCGCGGGCGCCGTACCTGACCGCCGCCGTGGTCGAGGAGAGCTTCGACTTCTACGGGCGCACTCTCACCGGCGCCCAGGAGAATCGCGAGCGCTGGAAGCGCGGCGTATCGCTGGTGCAGGATCTGCTCGGCGAAGCGGTGGCGAAAATCTATGTCGCCGAACATTTCCCGCCCGAGGCCAAACAGCGCATGCAGGAGCTGGTGGCGAATCTGATCGAGGCCTACCGCCGCAACATCAGTGAACTGGAGTGGATGAGCCCCCAGACCCGCGCGGCCGCATTGGCCAAACTGGAGCGCTTCACCCCCAAGATCGGCTACCCCGACACCTGGCGCGACTATTCCGCGGTCCGTGTCGACCCCGCCGATCCGGTGGGGAACTACCGCAGCGGCTATGCCGCCGACCACGACCGCGATCTGAACAAGCTCGGCGGTCCGGTCGATCGTGGCGAGTGGTTCATGACGCCGCAGACGGTGAACGCCTACTACAACCCGGGCATGAACGAGATCGTGTTCCCCGCGGCGATTCTGCAACCGCCGTTCTTCGACATGAACGCCGACGACGCCGCCAACTACGGCGGCATCGGTGCCGTGATCGGGCACGAGATCGGCCACGGCTTCGACGATCAGGGCAGTAAATACGACGGCGACGGCAATATGGTCGATTGGTGGACCGAAACCGATCGGTCCGAATTCGGTAAGCGCACGAAGGCGTTGATCGATCAATACAACCAGTTCGAACCGAAGGCCCTGCCTGGCCACACCGTCAACGGTGAATTCACCATCGGCGAAAACATCGGAGACCTGGGTGGGCTCTCGATCGCGCTGGAGGCGTACAAGATCGCACTCGACGGCGCCGAGCCGCCGGTGATCGACGGTCTGACGGGCCTGCAGCGGGTGTTCTTCGGCTGGGCCCAGGTGTGGCGGACCAAGGCGCGCGACGAGGAGGCGCTGCGCCGGCTGGCGGTCGACCCGCATTCTCCGCCGGAGTTCCGGTGCAACGGTGTGGTCCGCAATCTGGACGGTTTCCACGAGGCGTTCGGTGTCGAACCGGGTGACGCGTTGTATCTGGAACCCACCGAGCGCGTGCGGATCTGGTAGCTAGCGCGGCAGCTTCGGTTCGATCTGCCGGTCGTAGATGGTCTGCAGGCGATCGGTGATATCGGCGAAGGCCGACTTCACATCCCGGTTCTGCAGTCCGATCTGTTCCAGCCCGGTGCCGATGATCTGATCGGCACCGGGCAGGAATACCCGGGCGTAGTCCTGTGAACGGGTCAGCGGCAGCTGGTCGACGGCGGTCGCGAAATTGCGGTTGGCGGCGAGGAATTGCTGTTCCGACGGATCGCGGACCGCCGACTTGCGCACCGGGATGTAGCCGGTGGCCTGCGAAAAGTAGGCGGTGTTCACCGGATTCGTGATGAACTCGACGAAACGCACGGCATTGGCCTTGCGCTGGTCGGAGATGCGCGACGGAATCGCCAGCCCCGCACCGCCGGTGGTACATCCCGGCCCGTTCGGATGCGGCAGGAACGCGGTGGCGAAGTCGAGCTTGCCCGCCGCATTCGCGACGATCCCCTTGATGTCGCCGGTGGAGGTGATGGCCGACCCCACCACTCCGGTGCCGAAATCCACGGCCAGCTGGGGGCGGATGGCGGCGTAGCGTTTGCGATTGATCATGTCGCGCAGGAAGTTTCCGGCCTCGGCCGTGCGGGGATCGGAGAACTTCAGTGTCCACCGATCCGAGTAGGCGCCACCGAAGGTCCAGTTCGGCCCCTGAAACGTCCAGGCCAGGTAGTTCTTGGCATCACCCCAGCCGTGCGCCCACTTCCCCGCGCCGATGGCGCGTTGCAGTTCGGGGCCCCATTCGTCGAATTCCTGCCAGCTCTGCGGGCCACGGTCGGGCAGTCCGGCGCGGGCCCACAGGCCGCGGTTGTAGCAGAAGATCTGCGTCGAACGCGCATACGGCAGCGCCCAGAGTTTGTCGTCGAACCGGTAGTCGTCCACGAAGCTGTCGACGTAGTCCGCCACCGGCACCGCGGCGGCGGCGATGTGTTCGTCGAGCGGTTCGATGGCCTTGTTCAGTGCGTAGTTGAACCACCAGACGTCCGAGAGCACCACGACATCCGGCAGCGCGCCGCCGGTCAGCGCGGCATTGAACTTCTGCGCGACCTCTTCGTAGTTGCGCCCGGCGTCCACCAGCTTCACCGTCAGCTCGGGGTGCTGTGCGTGGAACCGGTTGATCAACTCGGTTTCCTGATTCTTCGAGGTGCCCGGATGGTTCGACCAGAAGATGATCGTGTTCGGGTCGCCGCCGGCTCCGGTGCTGCCGCCCATCCCCGCACACGCCGACAGGGCCACACCGGTGGCCGCCGAGGCGGCGGTGAGAAATCCGCGGCGGGTCAGTGTGCGCGGTAGGGTCACGGCACTCTCCTCGAGCGAATCAGCCTTTGACGGCACCGGTGGTGAGGCCCTTGATCATGTGCCGCTGCAGCAGCACGAACACCACCAGAATCGGCAGCATGGTCAGCAGGGTTCCGGCCATCACGGGCCCCCAGTTGGTGACGCTCGGGTTTTCGGTGTTCTGTAGCAGCGTCAATCCGACGGGCAGGGTCGCGACGCCCGCATCGTCGGCCATCAGGAACGGCCACAGGTATTCGTTCCACTCGTTGACGAGCGTGACAACCGCGAACGCCACCATCGTCGGGCCGGACATCGGCAGCACCACCCGGACCAGCAGCTGCCACCAGTTCGCGCCGTCGATGCGTGCCGCCTCGATCACCGAAACCGGCAGGGAGAGAAAATGATTGCGCATCAGGAAGGTGCCGAATGCCACGCCGCACAGCGGGACGATGATGCCCAGCAGCGTGTTGCGCCACCCCACCTGGGCAATCAAGGCGTAGTTGGAGATCACGGTGATCTGGTTGGGCACCATCAGCGCGGCGATGACGGCGAGGAAGATCAGCGTCTTACCCGGAAAGCGCAGGAAGACGAGTCCGTAGGCGCTGAAGACGCCCAGCGCGAATTTGACCGCGGAGACCACGGCGGTGACGATCAGTGAATTGCGCAGGAAGGTCCAGAACGGCAGCGTGGTCGTGGCCTCGCGATAGTTCTCCGGATGCCAACTGCGCGGCCACCACACCGCCGGCTGGGTGTAGATATCGGGCCGCGCCTTGAACGAGGTGATCAGAATCCAGAACAGCGGCACCCCGACGACGATCAGCACGCACACCATCGCCGCGTAGCCGAAAATCGTCGCCGCCAGGCGTTTCCGAGTGCTCGTCATTCGTCTCGATCCATCACTCGAACCTGGATCAGCGTGATGACCAGCAGCACGACGAACATGATCGTCGCGACCGTGGCACCGTATCCGGCGCGGAAATTGCGGAAGCTCTCCTGGTAGACCTGATAGACCATGGTGGTCGTACCGGTGCCCAGTGGTCCGCCGCGCGTCATCACGTTGATGATGTCGAAGACCTGCAGCGAATTCAGCATGACCGTGATCGACAGAAAATACGTCGTCGGCCGCAGCTGCGGCAGCAATACCCGGGTGAAGGTGGTCCAGCGTCCGGCCCCGTCGATCGCGGCCGCCTCCAGCAGTTCTCGCCGCACACCCTGCAATGCGGCGAGATAGATGACGAAGGTGTAGCCCAAGTTCTTCCAGATGTAGGTCACCGTCACCATGAACAGCGCCCAGTGCGGATCTTGATAGAAATCCGGCACATTCGTGAAGCCGACGCGATGCAGCAGATCCTGCACCAGGCCGAAGCCGGGATCGAAGATGAACTGGAACGCCACCCCGACCGCCGCGCCGGAGATTACGAACGGCGCGAAGATCACCGAGCGAACCACATTGCGGCCGAACAGTTTCCGATCCAGCAGCAGCGCCAGCGCGAGGCCCAGCACCATACTGCCGCCGACCGCGAAGGCGGTGAAGATCACGGTATTGCCGACGATCTGCCAGGTGTCCGCCCGCGTCCACCACTCGCGGTAGTTGCGGACTCCGATGAAGTGCGCGAACGGTTCGGCGAGATTCCAGTCGGTGAACGACAGCCGGATGTTGTCGACCAGCGGGCGGTAGACGAACAGCCCGAGCAGCACCAGATTCGGCACCACCAGCACCAGGAACAGCCCGTAGTCGCCCCACGGTCGGTGCCGCAGCCCGCGCGCGCGGTTCGAGGGTAATACCCGTTCGGGCCGTCGACGCACGTTCGCAGTATTTCCGCCGTGAGCCAATACCCGGAAAACGCTCTGTGCCGAACTCCTGAACACTCGCCCGAAGCCCGAACGTACCTCGCTCTCGGACACCCCGGCCATGGCCGAATCCTAGAACCACGCCCCCGCTACAGCCGGTGGTTCGGTGAAAGCCGGCGGCCTACCCATTACCGCGAACAGCGAAGCCCGGCGAGCCACCACGAACTGTCACCGCGACAACTGGTTTCGCGGGAACATGGGTAACTCACCGGGCACGCCCACAATCCGACCCGACTACTGTCCGCCACCCCGACGACAGAATTTCGCGGCACTCACGACACGCAAAAGACCGGGAGAGGCGGGGGTACCTCAGCTCCAGTCGCCCATACCGTCGCCTGCGCTGAAGTTTCCGGTCGAGTTCGTCACCACCACGGGGTCACCCTTCTGCGCGTTCTCGAAGAACCACTGGGCGTCCTCGGTGCTGACGTTCAGGCAGCCGTGGCTGGAGTCGGACACACCCTGCTGGGCGAGCGACCACGGGGCGGCGTGCACGAAGATGCCGCTGTTGGACAGCCGGGTCGCGTACTCGACCTCGAGCTTGTAGCCCTGCGGATCGGTGATCGGAACCCCGTAGGTCGAGGAGTCCATGATCATCTTCCGGTTCTTCTCCCCGACGTAGTAGGTGCCGTTGGGGGTTTCGTGGTCCTTCTTGCCCATCGAGGTCGGCATGGTCTTGATGACCTCGCCGTTGCGGGTGACGGTGATCATGTGGGTCGCGTCGTCGGCCGTGGCGACGACCGCATCGCCCACCTTGTAGGCGACCTTGGTGCCGCCGGCCTCGACGGTGATGTCGGAGTTGGCGGGCCAGAACTCCTCCGGCCGCCACCGCACCTGCTTGTCACCGCGCCAGTAGAAGTGGCCGTGCGTGGCATTGCTGGAGGTGATCCGGATGGCCTTCTCAGCCGCGGCGTGGTCGCCGACCGGATCCTTGAAGTTGATGATGATGGGCTGCGCGACGCCGACCACGTCGCCGTCGCCGGGGCTGATGCTCGGCGCGGCGAAATTCGCCTGCGGCAGCGGCGGCGGGTTCTTCACCGGCGCGGCACCGGGCTCGGGCTGCGGCGCCTGCACGACAGCGGGAGCGCCGGGAACGTCGGGTCCGCCGGGCCACAGCGGCGCTGCCGAGGCGGGGGCCATCGCGATGGCACCGGCGGCGGTCACCGCCAGGGAGGTCGCCGCGAGGGCTAGCAGGCCGGTCCGCTTGGGCAGGCTGGTCTCGTCCCGAACGGGCTTCCGACAGGTTGTGGTGCGCACAGCCGTTTCGTCCTCTCCCACCTAGATCGCGCGCCACGGCGCACAGGAATATTCGCGCGCGGGTGCGCGAATGGTCTATCAGGCCCCGGCCCGGCATCCATTACTACATCTCTCGCCGACATCGGCCAATTGTGTTCCGGCAGTTATGAAGTCCGCATCGCGCGTGTGTGATGCGTCACCAGGGGTCGCCGGCGTAGTGGTGACAGGGTGAAAGTCCCGTTCGCATCGGCGAGTCGGATTCGAGGTCGGGGCGGGCGGACGACAGTCGGATCGATACCCAGCAAACCTCATTGTGAGACAAATCACTTCACGGGTGGCGGATTCCCTCCACAGTGAAGCGGATTCCGCGGTGTGGACCGGTCGCGATGTTGCGCGGCACCGAGCGCGGAATTCGGCCATGACGATAGCGCGGGAGCAGCGACAACTCGACTCGGGAAACGATGGTGGCGAGCGCGATCCGCAGCTCGTAGTCGGCCAGGGTGGCGCCGAGACAGCGGCGATGCCCGCCGCCGTAGGGCAGGTATTCGAACGGCCCGTACCGGCGATCCAGGAACCGCTCCGGCCGGAACCGCTCGGGCTCGTCCCACGTACCGGGATCCGAGTGCACGAGCGGAATCACGACCCCCATCGTGTCCCCTTCGGCCAATTCCACTCCGCACACCGTGTGCGGTCCGGTCAACCGCCGCAGCACGATCGGCACCGGCGGATGCAATCGCAGCGTCTCCTGACATACGGCATTCAGATACGGCAGACCGGCCAGATCCTCGGGATCTGCGTCGGGCCCAACGGCACTCAGTTCGGCGCGCAGCCGGGCCAGCACGCCGCGGTCGCGGTGCAGCCGGAACAGCGCCCACACCAGACTCGTGGCAGTGGTTTCGTGACCGGCCACCAACAGGGTGCGCAGTTGTTCGCGCAGATCGGCGTCGCTCACCCCGCTGCCGTCCTCGTAGCGGGCGCTCGACAGCACGCCCAGCGCGCCGTCATCGGGCGTACCGGTAGCCCGCCGCGCGCCGATGTCGGCGTCGAGCAACTCGTCCAGCCGGGTGCGCGCCCGGGCGAATCTGTCCCACGGCGACATGCCGAATGCGCTGCGCCGCAAGGCGGGAACGAGCATCAGCGGTCCGGTGAAGGCGGTGAGGAATTCTCCGACCGCCGCGGTGTAGGTGTCACGCCGGAGCGGGTCGTCGGCGCCGAAGATCAGCGTGAGGATCACCCGCAGCGTCAGCGCTCGCGCCGCCAACCGCGCATCGATCACCGTCCCCGGCAGCCACGCCGGACCGGTGCCGGTGCCGGCGAGCTCGTCGCGAGTGCTGTCCCGAATTACCGTGCCGTACTGCGCAATTCGGGCGCGATGAAATGCGGGCGCCAGCAAAGTGCGGTCGTTGCGATGGCGCTGATCACGAGCGAGTATCAATGAGGCCGAACCGATAAGCGGTTCAATGGGATTCGGTTGCGGCGGATGCAGAATTCCGATCGGCGACCGGAGTAATTCCTTTGTGCCACCGGGTGTTCCTGTGAACAATACCGCGCCGAATCCCGGGAAGCGGACCAGAAACGGGTCGCCGTCGCGCGCGCGACGCAGCCGGAAGTACCGATCGAAATCGATTCCGGCCGCCAGCGCGTGCGCCGCGACCCACCGCGGCTGCCGGGGCGCGGCCCGTTCGCCGGAAATCTGCGGTGTGCGGTCCCGGCCTGCTGTTGCTGCGCGCATACCCAGCACACGAGACAGCCCGGTCCCGGGTTCGAAGCGGTACGCCGTCCCGCGCGCCGTCAGCCGAGTGCCGCGCGGGCCTCCGCGGCCAATCGGGCCAGGCGCCCGTCTCCGATCGTATTCAGCGAATTGCCCAGCCGATTGGTGACGAAGGCGACCGACATGCCCGATTCCGGATCGGCGAACGCACCGGAACCACCCACGCCGTAGTGGCCGAACGCCCGGCGCAGCGGACGCCGGGAAGCGATCGGCGGCCGGTGGTATCCCAGCGTGAACGGTACGGGTACGCCGATCACGTAGTCGCGATGTTCGCTGCGTTGCACATGGTTGACGTACTCGATGGTTTCCGGGCGCAGCAGCGGTTCGCTCCAGGTCCCGTCCGGCAGCAGCACCCGCCCTTCATTCGCGAGGGCGCCGTACATCCGGGCCAGGGCGCGAGCGGAGAACACCCCGTTGAAGCCGGGCATCACCGCGTCGTGGACGCGCGGATCGCCGACCAGCACATCGAAGCCGGCCGGCATCCCGGCCTCGGCGATCGCACCGACCGTGCGGCTGCGGGCGATGACCTTCGAGGCGGTATCCCAGCGCAGACCGGGGATCCGCAACCGGGGGAAGGTGCGGGCGATGCGGTGCCGCTCGGATTCGGGTACCCGGTACCAGAACTCCTCGGTCTGCAGTGGTTCGGCGATCTCGTGCCGCAACACCTCGGTGAACGGCTCGCCGGTCGCGCGCTGCACGATTTCGGCGACCAGCCAGCCGAAGGTGACCGCGTGATATCCCGACCCTTGCAACCGGCGCGGATCCGGTTCGGCGGCCGCCAGCGCCGCGATCATCGCGTCGTAGTCGAGAATGCCGTCGGCGTCGGCGGCCAGGCCGCGCACCTTGTGCAGTCCCGCGCGATGGGTGAGCACCTCGCGCACGGTGATGTCCTGTTTGCCGTTCGCGGCGAACTCCGGCCAGTATTCGGCCACCGGGGCGTCGTAATCGACCAGTCCGCGTTCGGCGATCCGATGCAGCACCGTGGTTACCACACCCTTGCCGGTGGAGAAGCTCAACGCCACCGTGTCGGACTGCCAGCGCTGATCCGGCGCCGACCATCCGGCCCACACATCGACGACGGGCTGCCCGTGCAGAAAGATCGCGAAGGCGCCCCCGCCCCGGTTGGGTCGCGGGAACAGCCGGAAGAAATGGTGCACGACCGGCACGAATCGCGGGTCGATGACCATCTGCGGTGCGTCGTCGGTCTCGGCGGCCTGTGCCACCCGCGCCGCTTCTACCTCGGCTGCCTGCTCCGATCGTGCCGGATCCACCGTGTGCCGACCTCCTGCCGCCGCATGCCGCGGCGTCGTTACCCCTACCCGCCAGCGTAGGACAGCCCGGGAATCGTGCTCAATGTGCGGCCGGGACCTGCCACATTCCGATCGGCGTCGCGAGACAGAGCGCGCCCGTTCGGGAATCCCATGCCAGCGCCGCCGAGCCGAGACAGACCGTGCTGCGCTCACCCGAGACCACCTGCGCCTGTGAGCCGTTCATCGCGAAGGAGAGTCCGATCCGGCCGGGTACATCCTCCGCGGCGAGGGAGGTGAAGGCGAAGGCGTCGGGACCCATACCGACAGCGACCGGCAGTCCGGCAGCGCCCTCACTGGCCCCGATTCCGCCGCCGGCGCCCACGCCGAGGGCGATCGCACCCGCGGTTGCCTTGGCATAGCCGACGCCATCGATTCCCGCCGACCGAGCGTGCCCGGAATCGTCGCCCATCGCCCGGCATGCCGTGGGACCGGCGACGATCGTCATATCGCGGTTGCGGTCGGCATCGCAGTGCACGGCGGTTGCCGAGGCGGTGCCGGTGGCCCAGCACACCGCGGCCCCGGCCGCGACGGCCCCACCTGTAATCGCGCTCATCACCTTCACGGAGTGCTCCTTTCGGGCCGGCAGCCCTCACCATAACCGCACCCTGCGGCGGCCGACCCGATCCGCGCCGCGCGGCCGGCCCCGCCCCGGGCACGGAAAACGGGCGGCGACTCCGGTGTGATACCCGAATCGCCGCCCGTTACAAGGGTCGTCGTGCCGCCGATCAGATCGGCGCGAAGCCCGCCCCGGCGCCACCGTGCGCATTCATGTCGTTGACGATCGCCGACATGTTGGTGCCGACCTCGGGCCCGAAGCAGGCCACCGCCAGATAGGCGTTCACCATGCCGACCAGGGTGGTGCCGATGACGACGGGGGCGCCGGAGTCGCCCTCGACGACACACATCTCGGCCCACGTCTCGTCGGTCTGGAAGACGTCGCCGAAGGCCAGGCCACACGTGTTACCGGTGGTCCGGCCTTCCTTGCAGATGATGCTGGGGAACTGGGCCGGTGCCCCGATCCCGGTGATCGTCACATTGCCGATGCGATTGACCGGAGTGACGTGACCCGGATCGAACTGGATGACCGCATAGTCCAGGTCGTGGTTGGAATAGACGAAATGTCCGATCACGCCCGCGCCGCGGTCCTGTTCGGACCACACCTCGGAACCCGCCTCGCCGCAGTGACCGGCGGTCAGGCCGACCAGGCGGCCACCGGCGTCGTGCCCGATGGTCGTGACGGTGCACTCGAACTGGTTGTCGATGATGATGCCGGAGCCGCCGCCGATCACCGGCGATCCGGGACCGGCTTGCGCGACCCCCGCGCCCGTCCCGAGCAGCGCCGCGCCCAGAGCTACGGCGAAGGCGGCATGAGCCGCCCTGACGAGTTTGTTGAACATTTCCCTCCAGACGTCGGAAGTCCGCACGATATCAGCCTTGTCGTACTACATCCTTGCAGTTGTCGGGCCCGAACGCGCCCGGTATGCGCATGCAGTTTGCTGGATCGATGCCGTGGCCGCGCGACGACACGTACGAGGCCGACGAGATGCGACACCTGCACACGACGACCGCTGTTTCGCGGGTACTCGCTATAGGCTTTCGTCAGTATTCGGGGCAAATCTTAATAACGAGAATTTTAATCCGATAAAACAGGTATCGGATCTCGAGTTGGACATTCGATCAGTAAACTAGAACGTGTTCTAGGAAATGGTCGTGTTCTTTGTGATCGATACCAGTCGGGTGCGCCCGATCACAGGCCCGGAACCAACGTGATCTGGGTCTATGACCACAGCCACACTTTGTGGTGTGTTTTTCCTAACTCCGTAGTAAGGTGCCTCAAGCGAAACAGTCGTCGGGGCGGGTAACCGGCGTCGAGAGGGGTAGCCAGTGCAAGTCACCAACGGTCCGGACGGGTCGGGGGCAATTAGTTCACCATCGAGAATGAGTGCCGCGGCGGACTGGACGAAGGCGTACTGGCAGGATCATCCCAAGCGGTCTCTCGAGACCTTCGGCCGACAGATCACGATGGGCTTCTCGGCGGTCGCGGAACTGTTCGTCGCCATCTTCCGTCGTCGCTTCCCGTTCGGTGAATTCGTGCGGCAGTGCGCATTCATGGCCAGCGTCGCAGCGGCCCCCACCTTGCTGGTCGCAATTCCGATCGGCGTCATCGTCTCCATTCAGGTCGGTTCGGTCGCGCAGCAGGTCGGCGCCACCTCCTTCATCGGCGCGGCCAACGGGCTGGGCATCATTCAGCAGGGTGCGCCGCTGGTCACCTCGCTGATGATCGCCGGCGCCGTCGGCTCGGCCATCTGCGCCGACCTCGGCTCTCGCACCATCCGCGAGGAGATCGACGCCATGAAGGTCATGGGTGTCGACCCGATGCGCCGGCTGGTGGCCCCCCGGCTCGGCGCCGCCATGCTGGTGTCGGTGCTGCTGTGTGGCTTCGTGATCTTCGTCGGCTTCCTGACCGGCTACATCTTCAACATCTTCGCCCAGAACGGCACCCCCGGCTCCTATATCGGCACATTCGCGTCGTTCGCGGTGACCAGCGATTTGCTGGTGGCGTTGATCAAATCGCTGATCTTCGGCCTGCTGGCCGCGATCATCGCGTGTGATTCGGGCTTGAACACTCGCGGCGGCCCGGGCGGTGTCGCGAACTCGGTCAACACCGCCGTGGTGCTGTCCGCGCTGATGCTGTTCGGCACGAATCTGATCATCACGCAGATCTACAACGCCCTGTTCCCCCCACAGATGGTTTGAGCCGGTGTCGTCAACTTATGTTCCGCCGCTACTGCGGCCTCTGCAGCGGATCCGCAGCTCCGCCGGCGCCCCGCGGGACTGGCTCGCGCGGGTCGGTCACCAGGTCTTCTTCTTCCTGCGCTCGATCGGCTCGATGCCGTTGGCGCTCAAGCACTATCCGAAGGAAGTCTGGCGGCTGCTCTCGGACGTCACCTGGGGTAACGGCAGCCTGATCGTCGGTGGTGGCACCATCGGCGTGGTTCTGATCCTCAGTGCCTTCGGCGGTATGACCGTCGCCATCCAGGGCTACACCTCGCTGAATCTGCTCGGCTTGAGCCCGCTGACCGGTGCGATTTCCGCCTTCGCGACCACGCGTGAACTCGGGCCCATGCTCGCCACCCTCGCATTCGCCGCACAGGCGGGCTGCCGCTTCACCGCCCAGCTGGGTTCGATGCGCATCGCCGAGGAGATCGACGCGCTGGAGTCGCAGGCGATCCGGCCGCTGCCCTATCTGGTCAGCACCCGGATGATCGCGGCGATGATCGCGATCGTGCCGCTGTACTGCCTGGCGCTGCCGGTCGCCTACCTGTCGTGTTCCATCACGGTCGGGTTCATCGGCGGCACGGCCTCGGGCACCTTCCAGCACTACTTCTATCAATTCCTGGTACCGCACGACGTGCTGTGGTCGTTGCTGAAAGCCATTCTCTTCGTGGCGATCACGACCTTCATCCAGTGCTACTACGGCTTCTTCGCCTCGGGTGGTCCCGAGGGCGTCGGTGTGGCCGCGGGCCGTGCGATCAAGCTCTGCATCATCGCGGTCGTCTTCGCCGACCTGTTCATGACGCTGGCCATCTGGGGCGTGAACCCGGGCATCAGGATCTCGGGATAGGAGGACCGGTGAATCACAATGCGAAGCCCGTTCGCCGGGCCGACCGGGTGCGGGTGTCCCGCATGGATACAGGGGCCTGAATATGATCATCGATCCGAGTGGCCGCGGACCGACGATGCGGCAGCTGCTCATCGCGGGCGTCTGCGGAATCGTCGTCATCGCCGCCGCGCTGACGCTGCTGATGGCCCGCTACAAGGGCTACATTCTCAACCCGAAGGTGGAGGTCACCGCCAATCTGACCACCACCGGTGACGGCCTGCCCGCGCAGGCCGACGTCAAGTTCCGCGGCGTGCTGGTCGGCGCGGTGAAGGATGTGTCGGTGGCCGCCAAGGGCGAGCTGCAGCAGGTGCACATCAATATGAAGCCGGACTACATCTCCGATATCCCGGCCAATGTCACCGCTCGCGTGGTCCCCAGCAACCTGTTCGCCGTCACCTCGGTCGAACTGGTCTACAACGGTCCCGACAACGCCTCGCTGAAGGCCGGTTCGCAGATCGCCGAGGACCACAGCCAGGGCACCATCGCGCTGCAGGACACGCTCACCACGGTCCGCACGATCCTGAACAAGATCGACCCCATGCAGCTGGGCCGGGTACTGAGCACCCTGTCCTATGCACTGGACGGCAGCGGCCGGGTACCCGGTTCCACCGTCGAGCGGCTGAACAACTGGTTCACCCAGGTCCGTGCCGCGGTGCCGGATCCGGAAGGCACGCTGAACGATTTCTCCGCCTCGTTCCACGCGCTCAACCAGTCCGCGCCGGATCTGATGACGACGCTGTCGGAATCGGTGAAGACCGCGCAGACCATCGCCGACAAGCGCAGCGAGCTGGCCGGCCTCATCACCGGCACCTCGGCGACCATCGACAAGGTCAACAACCTGTTCGCCCGCAACCCCGACGTCGGTAAGCAGCTGACCTCGGGCACCGGCGACATGTTCGGGGCGCTCACCCAGGACCCCGACGCGATCCCGCAGGCCATCGCGAACCTGAACGCGTCGGTCCGCAAGCTGAGCACCACCTTCCACTGGGGTCCGCAGCAGCAGATGATCTGGAACGCGGGCCTGACCTTCACGCCGTACAAGCCGTACGACCGGTCCGACTGCCCGCGCTACGGCGACATGGCGGGGCCGAGCTGTGGCACCGCCCCGGTGGTCTCCGATATCGGCCCGCCGACACCGGCGCTGAAGCCGCGCACGCTGGACGCGTCGCAGGGACTGCCGAAGCTGCCGCCGATGCCGGGCCTGCCCGCCATCCCGGGCGTCACGACCGGTGACACCGCGCAGACGGCAGCTCCGCAGCAGGCGCCCAAGCCGGGCAACCCGTTCGCCGGAACTCCGTTGGAGGGTCTGTTCCCGCAGCTGCCGGGCCTGCCGGGTGCGCCCGCGGCCCCCGCGCCGCAGCCGGCTCCGGCCGCTGCTCCGGCGTCGGACGGGCAGAAGCCCACTGCGGGGCCGATCGCCTACTACACCGGACGTGACGCGATGAGCGCGCTGCTCGGCCGGGATCCGACGACTGCCGAATATCTGCTGCTGAGCTCGATCCTGAGGGGTGGAACCTTGCAAGTTTCCGAAAGCGGTGCCAGCTGATGAGAGGAATTCGCAAACCGCTGATCGGGTTCGGTATCTTCGCCCTCGTCTCGGTCCTGGTAACCGTGGTCATCTGGAATACGCTGGCGCGCACCGTGAACGGATCCACCCACAGCTATTCGGCGATCTTCACCGATGTGCTGGGCCTACGGGAGGGCGACGACGTCCGGATGGCCGGCGTGCGCGTCGGCAAGGTCACCGACATCGAGGTCGAAGGACAGCACCAGGCCAAGGTGTCGTTCATCGTGCAGAGCGATCAGACCGTGTACGGCAACACCAAAGCCCTTGTCCGGTACCAGAATCTGATCGGCCAGCGCTATGTGGCGCTGGCGCCGGGCAACAAGGGCGACAATTCGGCGTTGCGCAACAACGCGACCATCCCGGTCGAGCGCACCGAGCCGTCGTTCGATATCTCGGGTCTGCTCAACGGTTTTCAGCCGCTGTTCGAAACCTTGCAACCTCAGCAGGTCAACGACCTGACCAACACCTTCATCCAGGCGCTGCAGGGCGACGGTGTTTCGCTGAGCTCGTTCATCACCCAGGCCGCCGCACTGGCCGGTGACTTCCAGCGACGCGACGTCATCCTGGCCGACGTGATCACCAAACTGTCGGGCGTGATGTCGGGACTGGCGAAACGAGGTGATGAATTGGAGACACTGGTGACCCAGACTCGCGCGCTGATCGGCGGGCTCTACGAGCAGGGACAATCCCTGCAGGCTTCGACCGTCCAGATCGCGAATGCCACTTCCTCTCTGGTGAATATGGTCGATCAGGTGCAGCCGAAGATCGCGGCCGCGCAGAACTCGAGCACCGCGGCGCTGACCATGCTGATCAACAACGGCTCCAAGCTGGACCAGGCCGCGATCGACCTGCCGGGCATTCTCGCCAACGTCGGCAAGTTCAGCTCCGACGGCGCCTACGCCAACGCGTATCTGTGCACGCTGGACGTCTCGCTGTACGGGGTGCTGTTGCCGCGAGGTCTGGTCAGCCAGATCGGCGGACCCAACCACTCGGCGGTGTGCCGCCCATGACGACCTTCGGTACGCGAATCAGGAATCGTTTCCAGAGCAACCGCTTCTTCTGGCTCGGCGTCATCGGCGCCGTCCTCATCGTGGTGCTGCTCGTGGTGTCCAGCAGTTACAAGAAACTGGGCGTCGGCACCAAGGACGTGCAGGCGGAATTCGTGCAGACGGCCGGAGTCCAGACCGGTGACAAGGTGAACGTCGCCGGTGTGCCGGTCGGCACGGTGGCCGGGGCGAAACTCGAGGGTGACCACGTGCTGATCACCCTGCACGTGAACAACGACGTGAAGCTCGGCCCCGACGCCCGCGCCTCCATCAAGATGGCCACGCTGCTGGGTGCGCGCTACGTCGATCTCGACCCGGGCAACGGTAAGGGCTTGCCGGGCAACCGGATTCACAAGTCCAACACCAAGGTTCCCTACGACCTGGCCGACGTGGTGCAGATCGGCACCCCGAAGTTCGAGGCGCTCGACACCGAGAAGCTGGCCGAATCGCTGAAGGTGCTCGGCGACCAGATCGACGGTTCGCCGCAGCTGACCGCGCAGGCGCTCGACAGCGTCGGCGCGCTCGCCAAGACCATCAACGATCGGCGCGACCAGGTCGACGGTCTGCTCAAGGATCTGGACAAGGTCACCAAGATCCTCGGCGACAACCGCAACAGCCTGCTGCTGGTGATCACCCAGGGCGAGGCCATCGCCAGCCGGGTGATGGAACGCCAGGAGCTGCTCAAGCAACTGTTGAACAACACCGCGACCCTGACCAAGCAACTGCAGCAGATCGGCGCGGAGAACAACAACCAGCTCGGCCCGACCATCGAACAGCTGAACACCATGGCCCAGGGGCTGCAGAAGAACAAGGACAACCTGGACAAACTGTTGACGATCATGCCCGCGTCGCTGCGGCAGTTCAACAATGTGTTCGGCAACGGCCCCTACGGTGAGGTCGGTGTGCCGTGGCTGTTCCCGGACAACTGGTTGTGCTTCGCGCGAGTGATCGAGGGGTGCCAGGGATGATCCTGAACAAATGGCTGGCCCGCGCCACCAAGACGGTCGCGATCGGCGCGGCCGTACTGGTGGCCGGCAGCTGCGGTTCGGTGCAGAACGCGGTGGGCGGGTCGACCCACATCACCGCTGATTTCCGCAATATCGCCGGCGTGTTCGAGGGCAATCCGATCACCGTCCTGGGGCTCGAGGTCGGCAAGGTCGACAAGATCATCCCCAAGGGTGAGTTCGTCGAGGTGCACATGACGGTGAACCACGATGTGGACATCCCGAAGAATGTGACGGCGGCGATCGTGTCGCCCTCGATCGTGACCAATCGGCACATCGAGCTGACCCCGCGCTACACCGGCGGCCCCAAGCTGCCGGACAACACGCACCTCACGGTGCAGCAGACCCGCACCCCGGTCGAACTGGACACGATGATCAAAACCATCGACCAGTTCACCGCCGCGCTGAAGCCGGCGCCCGGCCAGAGCCAGGGACCACTGTCGGGCACGCTGCTCTACGACATGGTCAACGGCCAGGGTGAGCGGATACGCGACACGCTCAACGCGCTGTCGGGGGCGTTGAAGGTCGGCGTCGACAACAAGGACGCCATCTCGACCATCATCATCAAGCTCAACGAACTGACCTCGATGCTGGCCGACAACGACCAGTCGGTGCGCGAGTTCAGCAACAAGGTCACCCAGATGTCGTCGTTGCTGGCCGAGCAGGCGCCCGGTCTGCAGGCCACGCTGGATCAGCTCAACGACTTCCTGGCCAACACCAGCGGCGTGTTCAGCCAGTACCAGAGCCAGTTGTCGGAGAGCCTCACCGGGCTCACCAAGGTCACCGACCAGCTGCGGCAGAACGCGGCCGGCGTGGTCGAGACCGTCGACGTGGCGCCGCTGCTGCTGCAGAACCTGGACCGTTCGATGGACCGCAACCGCGGCTTCGTCCGCCTGCACGCGGTGCTCGGCACCGCACTGTCCGGCGAGATCGTCAGCCTGTTCTGTGAACGCATTCAGATGAGGGCCGACGGCTGCCGGACCGGCAAGATCGAGGATTTCGGACCCGACCTCGGGTTGTCCGCTGCACTGTTGGGACTGACGAAATGACGGTATCGACGCGCCTGCGGCGCACCTGGCTCGCACTCGGCGTCTCGGCGGCCGTGGCGGCCTCCGGCTGCGGTCTGACCGTGGAGAGTCTGCCGCTGCCCAAACCGGGGCAGTCCGGTGAGACCTATACCCTGCACGCGATTTTCGCCAACGCGCTCAACCTGCCCGATCAGGCCAAGGTCAAGATCGGTGGTTCCGATGTCGGTGTGGTCACCCACATCTCGACCAAGAACTATCAGGCCATCGTCGACATGAACGTCCGCAAGGACATCACGCTGCCGCGCGATTCCACCGCCGAACTGCGCCAGGCCACTCCGCTGGGCGATGTGTTCGTGGCGCTGTCGAAGCCGAAGTCCGACGAGACCACGCCGATGCTGAAGGACGGCGACACCATCGGCATCGACCACACCTCGGCCGGCGCCACCGTCGAGGAATTGCTGCTCTCGGTCTCGATGCTGTTCAACGGCGGCGGCGTGGCCGCGCTGACCAAGCTGACCTCGGAACTGGATTCGATCGTCGGCGGCCGGCCCGATCAGCTCGCGAGCCTGATCAAGCAGATGACGAGTGTGGTCACCACGTTGCATGCCAACAGCGAGCGCATCGACAGCACGCTCAACGGCTTCGACTCGCTGACCAACACCATCGAGGCCAATCACGACCAGCTGGGTCAGGTGGCGGATTCGCTGCCGCAGATGATCGGCGCCATCGCGGAGAACAACAAGCAGATCGGTGATCTGCTCGGCAAGATCTCCACCACCAGCGCGGCGCTCGGCGATTACGCCGATACCAGCCACGATCAGCTGGCGAGCCTGCTCGAGAACGTGCACAAGCTGATGGACGCGCTGTCGCGAGCCGGCAACGACCTCGGTCCGGCGCTGGACGCACTGCACGAGATCCGGCCGAAGGTCGACGCCTCGTTCAAGGGCAACACCCTCGCCGTCGCCGCGACCCTGACCCAGCTCGATATCGGCCTGCTCACCGACCCGCCGCACAGCAAGTTCTGGGATCTGCGCGATCTGCAGGACATGGCGGGCAGTCTGATCCAGGTGCTGCAGATCGTCTACGGCCGAGTGACAGGGGGCCACCGATGAGCTGGCTGCTGCGACACAAACTGCTGCTGTCCACGATCGGACTGGTGATCGCCTTCGTCGTGGGCGCGACGTATCTGGCGGTGAGCGTCATGCGGATCAATCCGCTGCGCAGCACCTATACGGTCACGGTCGCACTCGACCGCTCCGGCGGTCTGCAGCCGGGCAACGACGTCACGCTGCGCGGATTCCGCATCGGCAAGGTGAATTCGATCAAGCTGGCGAATCGCGGCGCCTCGATCGCGGCCGAGGCCCAGATCGATACCCGGTACAAGATTCCGAAGGCCACGCAGGTCGTCGTGCACGCCCTCTCGGCCGCCGGTGAGCAGTACATCGACTTCCAGCCCGAAAGCGACAAGGGTCCGTACCTCACCGACGGTTCGGTGATCCCGTTCGACCCGCAGAAGGTGCAGACCCCGACGCCTGTGTCGGCGGTGCTGGAGAACGCCAGCGGGTTCTTCGACCAGATCGACCCGGACCGGTTCAGCACCATCCTCACCGAATTCGACACCGCGCTCAGCGGCGGACCGGATCAGCTGCGGGACATGGTCGATGCGCTGAGCCTGGTGACGGCCGGTCTGGACAATCTGCTGCCGCAGACCACCAACCTGCTCACCAACCTGCGCACCATCGCGTCCACCACGTCGAACGCGCAGCCCGATCTGAGCACCCTGACGCAGAACTCGTCGACGTTGTTCACCCAGTTCAACAACGCCAACGACGAACTGCGCAAGGTGCTGGACCAGGCCCCGGCGCAGATGAAGTCGCTGGGCGCCACGCTGGACGAGACCACCGATCCGATCACCAGCCTCGCGACCAACTTCGTGGCCGTCACCAAGGCGGCGCAGCTGCGGCTGCCGGCGCTGCGGGCGCTGTTCCCGTCGCTGGTCGTCGGCAGTTCGGCGATGGGGGTGCCGGCCCACGACGGAGAGTTCTATACGATCCTCGATATCTGGCCGCGCCCGTTCTGCCAGTACTCGCACGCGCCGGTCGCACCGTATGTCGCGACCGACGGGACGTTCCCGAAGTACAACTATTGCACCAACGCACCTCCGGACCAGCAGATTCGTGGTTCGGCGAACGCGCCGCGGCCCGACGTTCCGAACAACGGAGCGCAGATGCCGTCGGGTGCCGATCCGAACGCTCGGACCCCGAAGCCGGTGCGGTAAGTAGAGTGGCCCGAAACATACGGCGTGGTTTCCACATGCCGGGAAGGTGACAGATCGATTCATGTCCGATGACGACACCGCCAAGGACAAGGCGAACAACGATGCCGAGTCGACCGAGAAGGTCGACGCGGCGCAAGACAGCACCGCCGCGGACGCAACGGTCAAGTTCGAGTCGGACTCGTCGGTTGCTGCCGCCAAGGGTGCCGATACCGCGAAGGCCGCCGACGCGGACGAAACGGTGAAGCTCAGGACCGCGGGCCCGACCTCGGCCGATGCGCCGGCCGTCGCGTCGGCGGCCCCGGCGCCGGCGAGCGCCCCTTCCTCCGGGAAGAGCACTCCGTGGGTTCCGATCGTTGCGGCTTTCGCTGCCGGTGTGCTGCTGGTGGCCGCGGTCACCGCGGTGGTGGTCTTCTATCTGAAGGCCGACAATCGCGAGGATCAGCTCTCCGCACGCGATGACTCGACCAAGGCGGCGTGCGATTTCGGCAAGGCCGTGGCCAGCTACGACTCGAAGGATCTCGACGCCTACTTCAAGAGCGTCAACGATCTTTCGACGGGTGAGTGGGGCAAGTTCTTCAGCGGCGCCTCGGACACGCTGAAGCAGGCCATGGTCAGCGTGCAGGCCAAGTCGAAGCTGGACGAGATCCACTGCGCGTGGGAATCCGGCAACGACAGCCAGGCCAACGTGGTGCTGGTGATCACCCAGGAGCAGACCAACCAGGCCGTTCCGCAGCCGGACAAGCTGACCATCCCGGGCGTGGCCCAGATGGAGAAGCACGACGGTAAGTGGCTGGTCGCGAAGTTCGACTCGCCGGTCACCAAGGGAATGGGTCCGTCCGGTCCGGCGCCGGGTGCGCAGGCGGCCCCGGGGACCAGCCCGCAGGCCAACGGCGGTGCGCAGCCCGCACCAGCTCCGCAGCCGGGTAACTGAATCCGGTTACAGCACAACACTTTCCGGCCCCGCGACAATTCCGTCGCGGGGCCGGAACGCGTTCGAGGGCCAATTCGGGCGGTGGAAACGGCAGGGTCCGGCGGCCGAGGCGGCAGCAACCGGGCGCCTCCGGCGGTGGGCCGACCCACCACCGCCGGAAGCCATTCGGTTGGTCTGACGCGTGCCCGGTCAGAAAAGGGTGAGGGCGTCCGCGGTTTCGGCTGTCGCGCGGCCGCGTTTCGGCCGGGACGCCGGCTTGTCGGTGACGACGACCGTCAGCGGCGTCGTCGCGGCGGTGTCGGACATGGTCTCGGCGACTGCGGCGGGGGGCCGAACCGCGGTCGGCAACGGCGGGAGATCGTCGATACCGTTCGGCGTCGCATCGGCCCGGCCCGCGGCGGCGCGGGCGGCCTCACCGGCGAGTTTGTCGGCCTGTTCGTTGTAGTAGTTGCCCACGTGCCCGCGCACCCAGCGGAACCGCACCGGCCCCGGGCGAGTGGCGATCGCGTGATCGATCCACTGGACGAGCTCCACATTCTTCACCGCGCTGCCGGTGGCGGTGCGCCAGCCGTTGAGCCGCCAGCTCGGTAGCCATTCCGACGCACATTTGATCGCGTACAGCGAATCGCTCTCGATGAACAGCGGTTCGGGACCGGGATGCGCCCGAATCGCCTCCAGAACCGCGCGTAGCTCGGCCACCTGGTTGGTGCCGGAGGCCGCGCCGGCGCTGGCCGAACTGCCCTGATGATTGACCCACGCCCAGCCGATGGCGCCGCCGGGATTGCGCAGGCAGGATCCGTCGGTGCTCACGATGATCATGACCGGTACCCTACGCAATCCGGCCGACAAGATCCGTGCCGTGGAATTCTTCGATTTCCCTGCGCAATTGCGTTTCGCTGCGCCGCACCGCCGCCTGGGCCAGCGCATCGATAGCCTTCGCGGCAGGACGGGCCAGCCAGCCGCGCGCCGGCGGGTAGTCCGCCTCCGAGGTCAGCACCGACCGGCCGTAGCCGAGCGGATCGAATCGCAGCGTCAGTGTGGCGAGCGCGGGTGCGGGTTCGAGCTCCTGCGACGACGCGGCGGAGTCCTGCGCAGGCGCCACCTTCCCCGGCCGGCGCCTGCGCAGGGTGTACCCGATGACCGCGTTGCGGCGGTATTCGGTGATCTCACAGTCGACCGTGGGATGCCACAGCCCGAGCCGGAACGTCGCCGCGTAGACCGCACCCGGTCCGTGGCCGGCCTCGCCGACCGGTTCGAACGCTGCGATGCCGAACATCCAATCCGGGACGAACAGATGGTTGTCGGTGTACGTGAATGCGACCTCCACCGGAGCCCCGACGTCGCTCGCGTACCTGATGTGGCCCATAGGCCCTCCCTGTTCCACGCTTGCCACAAAAATACTACAGAATTCCTTTTTATTAAACGGTTACCGGGGAATAACGTGCGCTCCGCACGTCGAGTGGCGGATAACCGCTGACGAGGACAAATGCGGCAAACGACCAGTACGTTTCGAGTGTGCTCGACGGGAGCGGGCACAGACGACAACCGGCCAGGCACCTTGACGGTACCCGGCCGGGAGGCTGTCGAAACGCTATGCCAGCGTGGAATCCGGTGGCGCTGTGGTCAACCCGGCTGCCGCGGTGGGCGAACCGGCTGCCGCCGTGGTCGCCGGGCCCACCGTCGGTTCCGCCGAATCGGTGCCGGCCGGGTCCGCGGGAATCGGCTGTGGATGGCGCGACGGCACCGGAGCCGGCCGCGCGTGCCGCTGGACCTGAACGTCGTGGCGGCCCAGCAGCGGATCGCTCATCGCGACGCTGAACTCACCACTGTGCACGTCGACGTCGGTACGGAACTCGGTCACCGCATTCGGTGCGGTGCCCGGCCGTTGGTCCGGGGAGCCGTTCGCGCCCAGTACCGACGGCACATTCGTGTCGACGGTGACGGCGAACGAATGCTGTTGTGTCCTGGACAGATTCGCCCCGACGTAGGTTTCGCCGACGAGGTTCAGGCGGCCCCCGACGCCGCCGGGACCGGTTGTCGCCGAGGATGTTTCGGTGTTCGGTGAGCGATCCGCCGGTTCGGGCACGAGACGTGCCGGCGTCGCCGCGGCGTCGGCCGCGAAGGCAGGCAGGCGGCGTGACGCCGCAGCCGCCGCCCACGAACCTGTGGTGGCCGGACCGGTGTTCGACGACGTGTCGGACCGGCGGGTGTCGGGCGCCGGGACGAGCGTGTCGCCTCGCTCGCCGGAGCCGATGACGGCCGGTAGGCCCGCGCCGCCGATCTGGTTGACGACATAGGTTCCGGCGGCGACGGTCAGGCCGATACTCGCCATTCCGGCGAGCACGACAGCGGTGTGTTGCAGAATTTGGCCGGTGGACCGGGACTGCGCGGACTGAGCCATAGCGGTGCGTCCTTCCCTCTCCCCTGGTTCCCCTCGTGGCCGACCCGCACCGTTGAAAGTCGTACGCACGTCCAGATTACTGCCTGGCGCAGGGGATTCCGAGGCCTGCGGTCAAGATCACAACAGCGGGCGTAGCGGCGTGAAAACCGCTGTTCACCCCATTCGGTCCGTGCCGGTACGCCGCCCGCCGCCGATCGGCGCGAAGGTTTGCGCCGGAGCGACGCCGGGTAACCCCAGCAAGCTGGCGAGCGTCAACTTCGAGCTGCGATCTCGAAGTCCTCCGGCCAACGGCGTCCGGTCGGCCACAAGCACGTCGCACCCTGAGTCGGCGCTCGCCCGCTCGAACCGGAAACTTTCAGGCGAATTGGCCGGCCTCGCGCCCCGATCCCGGGGGCCCGGCGAAGGCCTGTGCGATCGTCAGCCACTCCTCGGCGTCGGTTCCCGTCGCCACCAACGGCAGATCGTCACGATGCCGGCGCTGCGTCACCAGCAGGCAGAAGTCCAACGCCGAACCACTCACTCGCTGCGCGGCATCCTCGGGACCCCAGCTCCAGACCGCCCCGTCCGGTGCCGTGAGCTCGACGCGGAACTGTTCCGCGGGGGCCTGGCGGCCGTGCACGGTATAGGCGAAATCGCGGGTCCGCACGCCGATATGCGCGATATTGCGCAGGCGCGCCGTCGGCGTCCGCGCCGCGCCCAGCGCATCGGCGACGTCCTGACCATGGGCCCAGGTCTCCATCAACCGCGCGCTCACCATCGACATCGGGCTCATCGGCGGTCCGAACCAGGGTAACTTCGTGCCGGCGGGCACCGCGCGCAGCGCCTTCGCCAGACCGGCCCGGCCCCGGCGCCACCGCTCGAGCAGTTCGGGCGCCGGTGTGGTCGCCACCTCGGCGGCCGCGTCGTCGACGAAGGTCGCGATCTTCGTGGTCGCCGCGCGCAGCAACTCGGCGAAGGCCTCGGCATCGGTCGCCGCGATCGCCGACACCTCGTCGGTCCAGGTCAGATGGGCGATCTGGTGGGCGATGGTCCATCCCGGGGCCGGGGTCTCCCGCGCCCAGCCGACCGGATCCAGCGGCGCGACCAGCCGGTCCAGGTCCGCGCATTCGGCCTCGAAGTCGTCGAGCAGCGCCTCTAGGTCAGCCATGACCGAAAGCATGGCAACGCCCCGAAAAAAATGCAAGCATGCGTGCTTGTTTGTCACCAGCCGAAGATCAGCAGGTGCACGCCGCCCACGAGCAGGCCCAGTGCCGCGCCGTGCAGATACAGCAGCCAGGCGTCCTGTTCGACCGAGGCGTAGAACATCTCCATGAACTCACCGGGCGTGAGCTGCTTGAGTTTCCGCGCGGCGAATTCGTCGATCTTCTTGGCCTGGTCCAAGGCGAAGGCCTCGTCCTGCACCAGGCTCGGCGCCAGGCTCACCGCGGCCCCGGCGGCGCCGACCTGCAGGTTGTCGAACTGCCGCGCGCCGAAGGCGGCGCGCACCACCGAGCGCGTGGGTCCCAGCTGGGTGCGGATCTCGTCGGCGATCAGATGCTCCACGAGCTGACGGGTCTTGTCCCCGTTGGGTCCGTCCAGCAGTTCCGCCGCCAGATTCGGCAGGGTCAGCACCTGATAGGCCAGAATCTGGGCGAGGTCGTCGGCGGCCTGCGGTTGCCGCTTGGCCAGCAGCGCCTGCCGCCAGAGGTATTTGTAGCGCGGCTGCGGATCACCCGGCTCGAACACCATCTTGATGGCGATCATGTTCACGAGCACGCCGATGGTGGCAGCCGCGGCCAGTACCACCAGCCATCCCGGGAGCCAGCCGATCACCGGAATGTCGGAGTGGACATGCATGTACAGCGCCAGCAGGACGCCGAACGGAGCGCCGAGCAGGCCGATCCGCACCATGAACCGCAGCTCCGGCGCGGCGATCGTGGTGGTCAGATCCTCGAGGATCTCCGGATTGGCCTGCAGATAGCGGATGACGAAACTCTTGATGTCGATGAGGTGGTCGACATTGTCACCGAGTTGCTCGAATCCGCGCCGGCACAGTTTCGGCAGTTCGCGGTCGATGCGCTGATAGAGAATCTGTTTCGCCGGGCGCGGTACGGCTCGCCACAGTTCCGGATTCTCGCGGTACATCACATCGTCGACGATCTGCTGCAATTGTTCGTGCGCGCGGTCGGCGATGTAGTCGGCGATACCTTCCAGATCGAGTTCGTGGATGAAATCGCGCGGGCTGCCGATCCGCATGATCGCCATATCCACGCAGATGCTGGCCATCTTCTCCGCGCGAGCGGGGATGAAGCCCTGGAAGCCGAGTTGTCTACCGTCGCCGGAAAACGTCGGCAGCACCTGCACCCGGCGTGGGAAATAGGGATACAGCACCTGCAATCCCGGAATCCGGACGCCGCGAAATTGCAACGGCCAGAACAACATCAGCACGCCGGTCCAGTTGGTGAGCCAGCCGGCCACCGCGCTGAAGATCGGGAAGGTGATCAGATCCACGACGAATTTGGACTGTCCGGTCAGCTGTTCCCAATCGATGAACACACCGCCGGCGACTACCGCCATCGTGGATCCCCCTTGCGCCGTGCGGACTTGCGAGTTGACTGGGACCCCACATTCTCACCGGGACCAGAGCGTGTCAATGCGGCGGGGCGGCACTTGCCCTGGTCGGCGGGGCAAACGCACCCCGTTCAGGGGCGCAGGACGAGTCGAATCGGATTGCCCTGTTTGGTTTCCAGCGCCCGCACCGCGTCCGGGGCTTGCGAGAGCGGCAGCACCGCGCTGACCGAGCGGGCGAGATCGAGACGGTGCAGCCGCCGCAGCGTCACCAGTTCGGTGACGTGTTCGGGCTGCGAGCCGTAGTGTCCACGCAATTGCTGTTGGAAGAAGCTGAAACCGATGCCCCCGGTGATCGTGATCGGCTTGTCGGTCAGGCCGACCAGAACCAGTCGCCCACCCGGTCCCAGGCAGGTGACGGCCTGTTCGCGCACCGCCGCCACTCCGGCGAAATCGAAGGCGGCCGCCAAGCCGGCGCCCCCGGTCGCGGCGAAGATCTGTGCTCGCAGTTCGGGATCGGCCGGATCGACGGCCAGATCCGCACCGAAACTCAGCGCCCGTTCCCGCGCCGCCGGCAGCGGATCCACCGCCACGATCGGCGCCGCACCGACCATGCGCAGCAATTGCACCCCGTGGGCGCCGAGGCCGCCCACACCCCAGACGCCGACCGGTTCGGCGGGCCGTACCTGGGCGGTCGCCGTGATCGCGGCCCACGGCGTGGAGACCGCGTCGGGGATGAAGCAGGCCTGCTCGAAGGGCAGATCGTCGGGAATGGGTACGAGGGTGTCGACCCGGGCCAGGGTGTATTCCGCCCACCCGCCGTCGTAGTCGACTCCGCGGGTGAAGACCGCGCCGCCGCGTCGTTCGCCGGCCTGCAGCAGCACCCGATCTCCCACCTTCGCGCCCGTCACATCCGGCCCGAGTGCGTGGACGGTGCCCGCGACCTCGTGACCGAGCGTCACCACGTCACCGGAGAGCATTACCGGGGTCAGCGTCCCGTCGATGAGATGGACATCGGACAGGCAGACCCCCGCCGCTTCGACCTTGACCAGGACGTGATCGGGACCCGGCTCCGGCGTCGGCACGTCATCCAGTTCCAGTCGGCGCTGTGGTCCCAGGTGAAGGCGTACGGCCAGCATGTCGGGCTACTCCTCTGGATCGGGCGGGCGGACCCGCGGGCCCGGTCGAGTATCGCACCGTCATCGCGGCTTCGTTCGGAGTTGCGTACGGCAGGACTGCGGGCGCCGGGCGACTCTCCGGGCTTCGGGGATTGTGTGGGACTGCGAGTCCCATATATCCTCGAAGGACCACACCTGCTGGGTGTCGACCGCCGCCCGGGCCGCGCCTCGGCGGATGGGATCTAGGAGGCCCGATGAGCCACACTGCGAAGCCCGCTCGCGGGCCGAACGGGTGCGGGGGTCCCGCAGAGCACAGGAGACATCGATGACGCTGTCGAAATCCGTTCGTACCGACATATTCGGCCCGGACTACCGGGAAATGCTGGCGATCCTGTCCGAGGGATCGGTCCATCGCAATTTCGACCCCTATCTCGATATCGATTGGGATTCACCGGAGTTGGCGATCGATCCCGACGATCAGAGATGGGTGCTCTCGCCGGAGCTCGACCCGCTCGGCGGAACCGACTGGTACAAGTCGTTGCCGCTGGAGCGCAGGATCGAGATCGGAAAGTGGCGGACGGCCAACGTGATCAAGGTCGGCGCCGCATTCGAGAGCATTCTCATCCGCGGCATGATGCAGTACATCATGAAGCTCCCCAACGGATCTCCGGAGTTTCGCTACTGCCTGCACGAGATGACCGAAGAGTGCAATCACATCCAGATGTTCCAGGAGCTGATCAACCGGATCGGCGTGGACGTCCCGGGGATGCGCCCGCTGTTCCGCGTGCTGTCGCCCTTCATCGGCGTGGCCGGCGGCTACGCGCACGCCATCCTGTTCATCGGCATTCTCGGTGGTGAGGAGCCGATCGACCACTATCAGAAGGCGATCATCCGGGAGGGCGAGGCGATGCCCCCCGCGGTGCTGCGCACCATGCAGATCCACATCGCCGAGGAGGCCCGGCACATCTCCTTCGCCGGCGAGTTCCTGAAGGCGCATATCGAGCGGATGAGCCCGTTCGGTAAAGCCATGTGCGCCTTGACGTTTCCGATCACGATGCGCTGGCTGGCCGGTGAGATCATGGCGCCCCCGCGCTCGTTCGCGAAGGAATTCGACATTCCGCGCGAGGTCATCCGGGAGGCGTTCTGGGATGCCCCGCACGCGCGGCGGATCCTGTCCGGCTATTTCGGCGATATGCGCAAACTCGCCGACGAGCTGGGGTTGATGAATCCGGTGACCCGCAAGCTGTGGTCGCTGTTGCACGTCGACGGCGAACCGTCGCGGTATCGCGGTGAGCCCGAGCGGCGGAACGCGGCGGCCGCGGTGGCGGACCGGTTGCCCGTGGTCGGCTCCCTCGTCGGCTGGTTGGCGGCCTGACCTGCCGGGACGCGGCGGCGCCTGCTCACGGGGTGCCGTCGGCTCCCTCGGCCAGCGCGTTGATCAGTTCGATCAGTGGCAGTTCGGGATCCAGGGTCAACCCGTGGGCGCGCGCCGCGCCGTCGAGCACGCTCCAGGCGTAGCCGGCGACCTCGGATATCAGCTGTTCGCGACTCAGCAGCGGGCTGGGATCGCGTGCCCACCGGCTGACGGTCGCCTCGGTCATCGACACGATGGCGAAGGTCATCGTGTCGGCGGTGGCCTCGTCGACCACGCCGATCACCCCCGCCAGGCTCGACACCAGCAGCCGGGTCCGAGCCGCGATGGTGGCCTTGATACTGCTGAGCGCGTCCACATCGTCGGGGTCCCCCATCGCCGGCCCGCTGCGCGCGAAGTCGTACAGCCGTGGGTGCTCGGTGAGCCAGTCCGCGACCGCGGCGATCGTGCGGTGCAGGATTCGATGGATTGATCCGTCCCAGATATCCAGCGCCGCGTCGACGGTATCGATGAGCTGCTCACTGATCGCGGTCCGAGCCCGCCGATCGAGTTCGTCCCGCCCCGAAAACTGCCGGTAGACCACCGATTTGGCCAGCCCCGCCCGCGCGGCGATCTGCTGCATCGAGATCTCGGCACTCCCGCCGGACTCCTCCAGCAGCTCGATCAACGCCCCGACGATCCGACTCCGCCGCCGGTCGTTGTGCGTCTGCCACCGCGCCTGCCGGCCCCCGATCGGGGCCGGTTCGGACGGGGAGGGAATCGCCACGCGGTCGAGTTTAAATCACCGACTCCCGCGCGAATGAGCTTCGGTTGCGTCCGGTCCGGGTGCGGGGACGAGGTGAACTTTTCGTGCAAACCTCGACGGAAATGCGAGAAAAAACCGCACAAATCGGCGAGGTTTGCACGATCAGTGCACCGTCAGCCGCGGGTCGGGTTTCAGATAGGTGATCGACAGGTCGCGGTAGGCGATGCCGGGTCCGCTCTCGTGGATCGGGCGGATCGCGTCGAGAACCGCCACCGCGGTCACATGGTCCGCGGGATGGGTTCCGGCGCTGTCGTGGAATTCGACCGTCGCCGTGCCGCGCGCGGTGTCGGTAGCCGTGGTCAGCCGATATCGCAGGGGCGCTGTGTCTTTCGCGCGGGCGGTCCAGGTCGACCGGTAACTCAGTCGTGAGCCGAGTTCGCGTTCGATGATCACCGTGTCGACGATTCCGGTGTCCGTGGTGACGACTTCGATCGACAGCGTGGCCTCCGGTTCGGACCGCTCACCGAAGACCGCTTCCTCGAGCACTCGCAGTCCGGCTTCGTAGTAGCCGCTCACGGCCGCGGCGGCCGCCTCCGCCCGCGCGGCGGTGGACGTGCCGATGCCGGTGTCTTCCAGGCTGTTCCAGGGATGAATGCCGCATCCGGGAAGTGCGAGCTCCTCCTCGAGTTCCACGCGGCGGATATCGCGGGTCACCTCGGCCAGTGAGCGGGTGATCCGGGCGGCGAGCTGGCTCGGAAAACCCCCTGTCGCATGGAATGTCGAACCTCCACGACGGGCGGCGTCCCGAATCTCGGCGAGCCCGTCGACCGGAAGGGCCGAGACGACATCCAGGCCGTCCGCCAGCAAGCGCAGCACCTTCGTGCTCGGATTCCCACCGGTTTCGTCCACGGTCGGCACGTAGACCACGCACTCGGTTTCCGTCGGTGCGGGCTGCGCCGCCGTGATCCGCCCGGCCAATCGCAGATCGGAGCGTGCGTCGACGCGGGCGGCGAGCAGGTCGGAGAACGGCCCGGTGCCCAGCACCGCGACGGGGATGATCGGGGTGCTCATACGGTCTCCAGCCGATAGCGCGGATCCAGGTCGGGCATCACCACTCCCGGTGGTGCGGAACATAATTCGGGGACCGTGCTCAGCATCGCGCGCACCGAGATGTCGGTCACCGCGGACCAGTCGGCACTGTAGGCCTCGTCGTCCATCTCGTTGCGCATCTCGACGCGGGCCGGGCTGCCGTCGAGGGTGATCACATGGCCGCCGGAGCGGCTGTGCGGATGGTCCGGTCCCAGATGCGCATTGCCGCCACCGACGTGCCAGCATTCGGAATTCGTCATGAACAGGCGGTCGCCGAGGTAGCCGCGATAGGTCATGTGGATCGCGCCGACGCTGCCGGGTTCGATCACGGTTCCGCCCGCTCGCACTCGCTCCCGTGCGGGCACCGCAGAGATATGGCGTTCCACGCGCACCTCGTCCGGACCGGCGCCGAACAGCGCGTGCGCCACATTGCCGAGCACCGCGTCGAAGTAGAAGTGCTGCATCAGCCCGATCGCATGGTTGGTGTCCACCGCACTCAACGGCATGCCGAAGCCGAGGCTTTCCAAACCGCCCCACATCCCGTCGGGTGCGGCCGAGAGGTCACCGACCTCCAGGAATCGCACCTCGGTGATCTCGTCCAGTAGTCCGGCCAGCCGCAACAGCAGCTGTTCGACCATCAGTCCCGGATGTAATCCCGTGCCGTGCAACGACACTCCGCCGGCCTCGCACGCCGCCTGCAACCGGCTGCCCAGCACCCGCCGGGGCAGGGCACGATCGACGATCGGGCCGGCCAGCCGTTCGAGGACCGGGCGCAACGGCCGCACGGGCGCCGAATCCACCGCGCGCATCCCGGCCCGCAATGCCTGCAACGCCGGTCGCAGCCGGGCGCCGAACGCCTCACCGGTGACCTTCATATCCGCCACCGTGCGCAGGACCGACAGCGGACTCCGCGAGGCGGAGAGCCAGGTCGGCATCGACGGATTGTGATAACTCGCCGCGGAGACGACGTTCTTGCCGGATTCCAGCAGATCGACGACGTCCGCGTCGGCGCCCTGGATCAGCGCGGGTGTGGTCGGGGTATGGACGACGCAATCGGCGTCCAAGGCCAGGATTTCGTCCTTCGAGGTCGTCGCCGCGACCCCCACCGGCGCCAGCCCGGCCAGTTCGCCGATATCCCGGCCGTGCTTGTGCGGACTGAACACCTTGACCCCGACCACCTCGAAGTGCGGCGATTCGAGCGCGGTCCGCAGCGCTCGCCCACCCATGTCCCCGGGCCCCCAGATCACGAGCCGATACGGACGCTCCACAACCGCCTCCTTGCCGTAGGTGACCTGTTTAACACAGTGAGACAGTTCTCGCATCACTCTCTTACGAGTCGCGTAGCCGCCGGTCATACCTCGTTCGCTGCCGGTGAACAGGGGGTTGGAACAACTCGGCACACCCTGCAGTTGAGTAGGTAGCGCTCAACCCTGGAGGCGAAGAAACACAGGATCCGGGGCATGCTTTGGAAGGGGCTGAATCTGTGAGTACTCCACAGCGTCTGCCGGTGCTGTTTCTGACCGATCCGGTCGTGTTGCCGGGCATGGTCGTCCCCATCGAGCTCGACGAATCGGCACAGGCCGCGATCGACGCCGCGCGGGCCGCGAAGTCGGATTCCGTGTTGCTCGCACCGCGTCTGGACGAGGGCTATGCCGCCTACGGTGTGATCGCGACCATCGAACAGGTCGGCCGCATGCGCGGCGGCGCCGCGGCCGCGGTACTGAAGGCCGAGCAGCGGGCGAAGATCGGACACGGCGTCACCGGTCCGGGCGCCGCACTGTGGGTGGAGGCCGAACCGGTCGACACACCCGCACCCGATGCGCACACGAAGGAGCTGGCCGCCGAATACAAGCAGCTGGTCGTCTCGGTCCTGCAGCGTCGCGAGGCCTGGCAGGTCATCGATGTGGTCAACCGGCTGACCGACCCGTCGGCCCTGGCCGATACCGCCGGCTACGCGCCGTATCTGACCGCTGAGCAGAAGCGCGAACTGCTCGACACTCCCGATGTCGCCGAGCGCCTGACCCGGTTGATCGGGTGGACCAAGGACCATATCGCCGAGGTCGAGGTCACCGAGAAGATCAGTGAGGAAGTGCGCGAGGGCGTCGAGAAGTCGCAGCGGGAATTCCTGCTGCGCCAGCAGCTCAATGCGATCCGCAAGGAACTGGGCGAAGGCGAGCCCGACGGCGCGGACGACTACCGCACCCGGGTGGAGACCGCCGAGCTGCCCGACAACGTGCGCGAGGCCGCGCTGCGCGAGGTCGACCGGCTCGAGCGCAGCAGCGACCAGAGTCCGGAATCGGGCTGGATCCGCACCTGGCTGGATACCGTCCTGGATCTGCCGTGGTCGGTGAAAACCACCGACAGCACCGATGTTTCGGCTGCTCGCGCGGTGCTGGACGCCGATCACCACGGGCTGGAAGAGGTCAAGGACCGCATGGTCGAATACCTGGCCGTGCGCGCCCGCCGGGCCGCGCGTGGTCTGGAGGTCGTCGGCGGTCGTGGCTCCGGCGCCGTGATGGTGCTGGCCGGCCCTCCCGGTGTCGGTAAGACCTCGCTCGGCGAGAGCGTGGCGCGGGCTCTGGGCCGCAAGTTCGTGCGCGTCGCCCTGGGCGGTGTGCGCGACGAGGCCGAGATCCGCGGTCACCGGCGGACCTACGTCGGTGCCCTGCCGGGCCGGATCGTGCGTGCCATCAAGGAGGCGGGTTCGATGAATCCCGTTGTCCTGCTGGACGAGATCGACAAGGTCGGCTCGGACTTCCGGGGTGATCCGGCGGCCGCGCTGCTCGAGGTGCTGGATCCGGCGCAGAACCACACCTTCCGCGACCACTACCTGGATCTGGACCTGGATCTGTCCGATGTGCTGTTCATCGCGACCGCGAATGTCATGGAGACCATTCCCGGCCCGCTGCTGGACCGCATGGAACTGATCACCGTCGACGGGTACACCGAGGACGACAAGGTCGCCATCGCCCGCGACTTCCTGGTGCCCCGGCAGCTGGAACGGAACGCGCTGACCGCCGAGGAGGTGTCGTTCACCGACGAGGCGCTGCGGGAGATCGCCGCCAACTACACCCGGGAAGCCGGTGTGCGCCAGCTGGAGCGGCTGCTCGCGAAGGCATTGCGCAAGGCGGCGACTCGGCTGTCGCAGGATGAGTTCGGTGCGGAGACGGTCGCGGCGGACGGTGATTCGGACGCCACGGTGATCGACCTGGGCTACGAGCCTGGGCTCGGTTACGGTGAAAAGTCTGGTGTGGCAGCAGGTTCCGAGCCGCTGGTGATCGGTCTGGGCGATCTGAAGGACTACCTGGGCCGTCCGCGCTTCACCCCCGATTCGGTGGAACGCACCCCGGTCCCCGGTGTGGCGACCGGCCTGGCCGTCACCGGTGCCGGTGGCGATGTCCTCTACATCGAGGCCAACGCCGCCGAGGGCGAGCGCTCACTGACCCTGACCGGCCAGCTGGGTGACGTCATGAAGGAATCCGCGCAGATCGCACTGACCTATGTGCGCTCGCACCTGGAAGAGATCGGCATCGAGCCGAAGGTGCTGGATCGCAATATCCACATCCACTTCCCGACGGGTGCGGTGCCCAAGGACGGTCCGTCGGCGGGCGTCACCATGGTTACCGCCCTGGTGTCGCTGGCCCTGGGCCGGCAGGTCCGTGCGGACGTCGGCATGACCGGTGAGGTCACGCTGAACGGCCGGGTCCTGCCGATCGGCGGCGTGAAGCAGAAGCTGCTGGCCGCCCAGCGTGCCGGTTTGAAGACGGTCTTCATCCCGGCCCGCAACGAGCCGGACCTGGACGAGGTTCCGGCCGAGGTGCTCGCCGCACTGGATGTCCGCCCCGTCGCCGACGTGGCCGACATCCTGGCCTACGCCATCGAACCGGTCGCCGAACCGGCCTACGAGGCATTCGCGGCCAGCGCCTGATCCGCAACGATCGGCCGTCACGAGTCGAGAGGCCGTTCACCTTTCTGGGTGAACGGCCTCTCGCCGTGTTCCGGCCTGCCTCCGGCCGTGCCGGTCACCGGCGCGGGCGGCGCAGCAACCAGGCCCAGAAGGAGCGGCGAGGCGGTTTGGGGTAGCGGGCGCGGATCGAGCCGGAGGTGATCGATCCGTCGATGCGCAGGGTCGGACAGCCGGGCAGGGGTGGTTCGGTCACCCGGTTCTTCGCGCTCCCGCTGACGAAGGACACCCGGTCCAGATCCACCTGCCAGCCGTGCGGCACCGTCAATCGCAGGCTGCCGGAGGCGATTCCGACGTGCACGTCCACGACGGCGTGCGGGCAGATCGCCTCGGTGAAGTCCAGGCGCACCGAACCGGACGCGGCGGAGACGGTGATCTCGGCGGGCACGATCCACCGACCGTCCTTGCGCAGCGACCCACTGACCGTGCTCAGCACCAGGGGTTCGCGCGCGGCGGCCACCGGCAGATCGGCGGTGACCGCCGCGAGCTCCTCGCGGGTGTTCGCCGCATAGGCGGTGGCCAGGCGCCGGTCGAGCTCGGCGAGATCGAGGGAGCCGTCGTTCAGGGCCAGTTGCAGCAGCCGCTCCACCTGGGCGCGTTCGTGGTCGGTGATACGGGTACGCACCGCGGGCGCCGGGTCGTGCCGGGCGATGTCCGGGCTGTGGTCCTGGGGTTCGGTCATCGGCACATCCTCTTGGTCGTGATGCCGAAATCCTACGGTCGTTGCGCCGATCCGAACATCCGCCGACGGCCGACATCAGCGGCCCGCAAGCGATGGCTACTGCCCGGGTGGACTGCCGCCGCGCTTACGCACCACTCGCGTCGGCATGCGAACCGTTGCCGGGCAACGCGCGCTCCACCACGCGCACAGTGCCCTGCGCCACCGCACACAGTGTGCTGGAACCCTCGCTGTCACAATAGATCTCGCACCGCGTGACCGCTTGGCGGCGGGTGGCGTCGGTGACCGTGGCCCGTGCCCGCAGCCGGCCACCTCGTGCGGGCCGCAGATAGGTGACGGCGAAACCGCCGGTCAGCACATTCGGGCCGAGAGCGGACCCGGCGGCGAAGGTGAGCGCGTTGTCGGCCAGATAAGCGAGCACGCCGCCGTGGACGAAACCGAACTGCTGCGCGTGCTCGGGGGCCACCTCGACCACCAATGTGGCTGTCCCGTCGGCGAATTCGGTGATCTCGGTGCCCACGTGCTGCGCGAACGGTTGCGCGGCCAGCACCGCGCGAGCCTGGTCGAACGTCAGTTTCCCCGTCGCCGCACTCTCGGTGGCGCTGTCTGTCCGTGTCACAGGTTTCATGGTCACGTCCTTTGCTGTCGAAGCCGTGGTCATCCGTCGCCGCGCAGCGTCTTCCATGCCGCTGCTGCCAATTCGGCCGCGACATCGATCGGCGCGGTCCGGATACCGCCCCCGAGCCATTGCCGCGAATACTCCTGGGCCGGCCCCAGCCACAGCGCGTACAGCACGTCGAAGTCCAGTTCGCGCACCGCGCCGTAGCGGGCATGGGTGCGCCACCAGCGCGCGACCGAGGTGAGGAATTGCCGGTTGCGGTCGCTGTCGCGTACTCCGGGCGGCCTCGGTGAGATGAGAATGGTTGCGCGGTATCGGTTGTCGGTCACCCACCGCAGATGCTCGACGACGCCCGCGGTCACGCCCTGCTCGGCATCGGCGCTGTCGGCGATGCTCGTCCAGAAATGCCGCTGGTAGTCGGCCAGCGCGTTGGCCCACACCTGCCGGTACAGATCGGCCTTGTCCGGGAAGTGGTGGTAGAGCGCGCCGACGCTGGCATCGGCATCGGCCCTGATCCGGCTCAGCGTCGCGTCGAGCGCCCCGTGCTCGGCGAACTGCCGCTCGGCCGCGAGCAGCAACCGATCCCGAATCTTCATAAACAGAATTTAGTTCTGTTCTCCAGCGAGCGCAAGGCGCGACCTGCGAAGTTCCCCCGGCTGTCGGTGCCGTGCGGTAAGAACGGACTCGTGGCCAGGTGGCTGTTGCACGTCGACCTCGACCAATTCCAGGCGGCGGTGGAGTTCCGCCGCCATCCCGAGCTGCGCGGGCAGCCGGTGATCGTCGGCGGCAACGGCGACCCGAACGAACCGCGCAAGGTGGTCACGTGTGCGTCGTATCCGGCGCGGGCCTTCGGCGTGCGGGCCGGCATGCCGCTGCGTACCGCCGTCCGCAAATGCCCGGACGGAGTGTTCCTGCCCTTGGACATGACCACCTACGAGGAGGCGTCCGACGAGGTCATGGAGGTGCTGCGGAGCTTTCCGGTGCGGGTCGAAGTGCTGGGCTGGGACGAGGCCTTCCTCGCCGCCGACACCGACGATCCCGAACAGCTCGCTCGTGAAATCCGCAGTGCGATAGCGACATTGAACCTCACCTGTTCGATAGGTGTCGGCGACAACAAATTGCGCGCGAAACTGGCGACCGGATTCGCGAAGAGCGTCGGCAAAGGCACGGACGCCACGGGCGCGAACAGCACGGCCTCGAAGGGTGTGATCCCAGCTGCGGAAGAAGCTGTGGGACAGGAGCGCTCGCACAGCGAGGCAGCGGGGGAACCTCCGACCGCCGACCTCGGTGCGGGCATCTTCCGGCTCACCGCCGAGAACTGGAACGAGCTCATGGCGCACCGGCCGACCAGCGCGCTGTGGGGTATCGGCAATCGCATCGCGCAGCGAATGTCGGCCCTCGGTATCGACACCGTCGCCCAGCTCGCGGCCGCCGACCGGAATGTCCTGGCCGCCGAGTTCGGCCCCACCACCGGTCCCTACCTCTGGGTTCTCGGCCACGGCGCCGGTGACACCGATGTGGTGACCGAGCCGCGAATCCCGGTGGGCCGCAGTAGATCCGAAACCTTCCCGCACGATCTGACCGATCGCGAGGAGATTCGTGCGCAGGTGGCGAGGCTGGCCCGCGAGGTCGCCGAGGAGATGGCCGCGGCCGGCCGGATCGGCACGCGGGTGGGAGTCACCGTGCGTACCAACACCTTCTATACGCGCACCAAGCAGAAGAAGTTGCCCGAACCGACGATCGACGCGGAGGCGATCACCACGGTCGCACTCGAGATCATCGACCGTTTCGAACTCGATCGGCCGGTCCGGCTGCTCGGGGTGCGACTCGAACTCGTCCCGCAATAGCCGAGCCCCGCGTTTCCGTGCCGGGATGTCGGATATGCCTCGGTGGTGGCGGCGTCGCGCGCAGTGCGGCCGTTTGTCATGCTGGGCCCGCAGACTCGACCGAAAGGCAGCCATGAGCGAGTACGAGACGATCACCTTCGAGCGGACCGGCCCCGTCGCCCGGATCACCCTGAACCGGCCGAAGGCCGCCAACGGTATCGACCACGTCCTCGGCCGGGAACTGGCCGATATCGCGGGACAGTGCGTGGACGATCCGGCGCTGAAGGTCGTCGTGCTGACCGGTGCGGGCAGGTTCTTCTCCGCCGGTGGCGACCTCAAGGCGATGGCTGCCCAGGGCGGCGGCGCCGGCCACTACGTCAAGGGCCTGGCCGACGACCTGCACGAGGCCCTCTCGTCGTTCGCCCGGATGGATGCCCTGCTCGTCGTGGCGGTCAACGGTGTGGCCGCGGGCGCCGGCTTCAGCCTGGCGATGGCCGGTGATCTGGTCCTCGCGGGCGAATCGGCGGCATTCACCATGGCCTACACCCGGGCCGGACTGAGTCCGGACGGCGGTGCCTCCTACTATCTGCCCCGCCTGATCGGCCTGCGCCGCACGCAGGAGCTCATGTTCACCAACCGCACCCTGACCGCGGCCGAGGCGCTGGACTGGAATCTCGTGCATCGCGTGGTGCCGGATGCCGAACTCGCTTCCGCCGTGGACGAAGTGGTCGCCGAATTCGCGGCGGGGCCCCGGCATTCGAATGCCAGCGTCAAGAAGCTCCTGCTGGTGAGCTCCTCGCACACGCTCGAGGAGCAGACCGCACGCGAGGCGGCGTTCATCTCGGCCTGTGCCGATTCGCCCGACGGCACCGAGGGCATCGCGGCATTCCTCGGCAAGCGCGCCCCCGTCTTCGAGTGAGGGCCTGACCGTCGCCGCGAGCGAGCCCGGTCGTGGGCCACTAGGGTGGGGTGCCATGTTCTCCGCGCCCGGCTTCGCACGCGGGTGGGTCCCGGCGCGGTCGCCTCGTCGGCCGGGCGACGGGCACGAAGACCGCGGCGACGGACCCCCGGACCGCAACGATCGCGGGAGTGCTCCTCTCGGCGCCGTTGCGCAGGTCGCCTCGTCCGGCACCCGATACCGGCCGAGGGAGCTTGCCCCCGCCGGCTCGCCCGCCGCGGACCACGCTGGATCGGCGCCCGCGCCGCGCGTCGTTTCCACCGGTCTGCGCGCGGTGATCCGTCGTCCCGTTCTGCTGGTGGCGGTGCTGCTGGTCCTCGCGCAGCTCGGGTTGCGCGGCTGGGTGGCCGGGCACGGCTATTTCTACTGGGATGACCTCATTCTGGTGGGCCGCGCCGATCGCTATCCGCTCTGGTCCGCCGATCTGCTGCTCTACGACCACGACGGCCATTTCGTGCCGCTGGCCTTCGCGACCGCGTGGGTGGTGACCCGGATCGCGCCGCTGCAGTGGGCCGGGCCGGTGGTGACCATGGTGCTGCTGCAGCTCGCGGCCTCGGTCGCGGTGCTGCGCATGCTGCTGGTGCTCGTTCCACGGCGAGCCGGTGCCCTGCGCTGGGCGGTGCTGATTCCGTTGATCGGCTATCTGTTCTGTCCGCTGACCCTTCCGGCATTCGCCTGGTGGGCAGCCTCGCTCAACGCGCTGCCGCTGCAGTTCGCGCTGGCCTGGGTGATCGCGGATGCGGTGCTGCTGGTGCGCACGGGACGCGGGCGCTATGCGATCTCCGGTCTGCTGGTGCTGATCGTGGGACTGTTGTTCTTCGAGAAGGCAGTGGTGGTGCCGTTCGTCGCCTTCGCCGTCGCGGTGCTGGAGCGCTATATCGTCGGCGCCCGCACCGTCGGTACCGCGCATACCGATGAGGCCGAGCCGACGGGTGATCATGCCGACCCGAGTGCCTGGGCGGCGGTTCGCGACGTGACGCGCGCCGGAGCGGCGCTGTGGGCCGGTTCGGCGCTGATCCTCGCGGGCTGGGTCGCGGCCTTTCTCACCGTCGCCGATCACATCGCGGTGGACACCAGCCTGGCCGGGGCGCGGCGACTGCTCCACAGCGCCATCTCCCTGGGGATCGTCCCGACCCTGCTCGGCGGGCCGTGGGTGTGGGCGCGCTGGCTGCCGTCGACACCGTGGGCTACGCCCCCGGGGTGGACCGTCGTGCTCGCCTGGCTGATCCTCGCCGCGGTGGTTCTGGTGACGCTGCGACTGCGCCGCCGCGTGCTAGCGGTGTGGGTCCTGGTCGCGGGATACGTTCTGGTCGTTCAGCTTCCGATCGTGCTGATCCGCGGCGGACCGAACACCGCCGCCGAACTCATGCAGTCGCTGCGCTATCTGGCCGATGTCGCCGTGGTGTTGGCGGCGGCGATCGCGCTGCTGCTTGCCGCCCGTCCCCGCCGTCCCCGCCGCCCCCGTTCGGAGAGTCGTGTGGTCGGATCGCGGGTCGCGGCGATCGGGCTGACCGCGGCGTTCGTGGTCAGCAGCGTGTGCACGACCGTATCGTTCGCCCGGTCGTGGGAGATCTCGCCGACGCGCACCTACCTCACGAATGCCCGTGCCGCACTGGCGGATCGCCACGGCGCCCCACTGCTGGAGCAGGAGGTGCCGTGGGGGGTGCTGACGCCGATGACCTACCCGCAGAATCTCATCGCGCAGGTGCTCGGGCCGATCGCCGGCCCCGGGGCGTTCGGTGTCGCCACGCCGCAGCTGCGGATGCTCACCGACGACGGGACGCTGGTTGACGCGTCGGTGTGGTGGAACCGCCGGATTCTGGCGGGCCCCGAACCCGGCTGCGGATATCGCGTCGACAGCGCCGAGCCGGTGGCGCTGTGGCTCGACGGGCCGATGCTGGACCACGGCTGGACCGCGCAGATCAACTATTTCGCCAACCGTGACGGCCGGATCACCGTGGCGCTCGAGCACGGCGACGTCGTGGTGGCGCCGGTGCAAGCAGGCGTGCACACCGTCTTCGTCCATCTCGTCGGCGGCGGTGAGATCGTGCGAATCGGCTCGCGCACACCGGGTTTGGACGTGTGTATCGGGGTGGGACCGGTGGGCGTGGCGGCATTCGGCCGTTGACAGCCATAGCCGTGGAGCATCGGTCCCCCTATGCTCGGACGCATGCAGTTCCAGGCGATGGTTGCGCACGAGACCGACGACGGCGTGGTCCTGGCCCGCGAGGAGGTGGGCGAGGATTTCCTCGGGCCGGGCACGGTGACGATCAAGGTGCACTATTCGAGTGCGAACTTCAAGGACGGGCTGGCCATCACCCCGCGCGGCGGTGTGGTGCGCAATTACCCGATCATTCCCGGTATCGACCTGACCGGCGAGGTGGTCGCCTCCGAGGACGCCGCCTTCACGGTGGGTGATCTCGTGATCGCGCACGGGTACGAGATCGGCGTGGCGCACAACGGCGGCTTCGCCGAATACGCGCGCGTGCCCGCCGAATGGGTGGTCAAGCTGGAGGGGCTGAGCCCGCGCGAGGCAGCGGCTCTCGGCACCGCGGGATTCACCGCGGCCATGAGTGTGCAGGCACTGCTCGATCGCGGCCTGAATCCCGGTGACGGGCCGGTGCTGGTGACCGGCGCGACCGGCGGCGTCGGCAGTGTCGCGGTGGACATCCTGTCCGGCCTCGGCTACGAGGTCACCGCCTCCACCGGGAAGACCGATGCCGGCGAGTTGCTGTCCACCCTCGGCGCGGCCGCGGTGATCGGCCGTCTGCCCGAGGATCCGGATGCCAAGCCTCGTCCGCTGGGTAAGGCGCAGTGGGCCGGCGCGGTCGACAGCGTCGGCGGAAAATCGCTGGCCCACATCCTCAGCACCGTCCGCTACGGCGGGTCGGTGGCGGTCAGCGGGCTGACCGGTGGGACCGAACTTCCCACCACCGTCATGCCGTTCATCCTGCGCGGGGTCAGTCTCCTCGGCATCGATTCGGTGAACTTCCCGATCGCGCAGCGGCGCGCGCTGTGGGCCCGGCTCGGCAAGGACCTGAAGCCCCGGCATCTGTCGACGCTGGAGCATCTCGCGCCGATCACCGAGGCGGAAGCGGTACTGCACGCCATTCGCAGCGGTCACCACTCAGGGCGCACCGTCCTCGCGGTGGCCGGCGAATTCTGACCGAGCGGGCGGGCGTCCGGATCGGACGTCCGCGGCTCGCTTGCCTCAGTTTTGTACTGATCTATCCAAAATGTGTTAGCGTGAGCAGATGGCACGACCCAAGCAGTTCGACGAGCCGGGCGCGGTGGAAGCGGCCATGCGAGCCTTCTGGAGCGCCGGTTACGAGGGCACGTCCACCCAGGACCTCTGCGCGGCCACCGGTTTGGGCCGCTCGAGTATCTACAACACCTTCACCAGTAAGCACGATCTGTTCGAGCGGGCGCTGCGGCGGTACATGGAGACCAAGAACGCGGACACGTTCGCCTTGCTCGACGGTCCCGGTTCGGTGCGCGACAAGATCGAGGCGCTGCTGTGGCGGGTGGTGGATGCGCCCGACGACGATCCGCTGGGATGTCTGGTCGTGAATACGACGGTGGAGATGGGCCCCCGTGACCCGGAGGTCGCCGCGATGCTGCGTGCCGACCTCGACCGTCGGATGTCCGCCCTGGTCGGCGTGATTCGTGCCGGACAGGCGTCGGGTGAGATCGATGGGCGAGCCGATCCGTCCGATCTGGCCCAATTCGTCGTCGCCACCATCGGCGGTATGCGAGTCGCGGCGCGCGGCGGCGCCTCCCGGGACACGTTGGCCGGTATCGCCGAAGTCGCCCTGCGCTGTCTCTGATCGACCCACCGGCCCGGCCGTCACTCGCGTTCACGCACACCTTCGTTTTGAACTGAATGATCCAAAATCGGAAGGAAACGAAATGCCCTCGGCGGTATACATAGTGGGCCTGGCGATCTTCGCGCAGGGCACGTCGGAGATGATGCTGTCCGGCCTGCTCACGGGAATGGCCGCCGATCTCGGCGTGACCGTTCCGCAGGCCGGACTGCTGATCTCGGCCTTCGCCGTCGGCATGCTGGTGGGCGCGCCGATTCTGGCCGTCGTCACGGCGCGCTGGTCGCGGCGAACCGCGCTACTCGCGTTTCTCGCCGTCTTCGTCGCCACCCACGTCGTCGCGGCGCTGACCTCCGACTACGGCGTCCTTGTCGGCACGCGCGTCGTCGGCGCCTTCGTCTACGCGGGTTTCTGGTCGGTGGCCTCGGCAACGGCGGTCGGGATGGTGCCGCCGACGGCTCGTGGGCGTGCGATGAGCGTCGTCGCGGGCGGGCTCACCATCGCGACCATTCTCGGATTACCCGCGGGCACCTTCATCGGTCAGCATCTGGGCTGGCGGGCGGCGTTCTGGACCGTGGCGGCCGGGTGTGCGCTGGTGATGGTCGCGGTGGCGATCGCGGTGCCCGAACAACGCGCCGAGCAGGTACCGCCGGTTCGAAAGGAATTGCGCGCCTTGACAACCCGTCCGGTGGCACTGCTGTACGGCACCACCGTGACGGCCACCGCCGCGCTGCTGGTCACCCTCGGCTACCTCGGCGCGCTGCTCACCGAGACGACCGGGATCGGCGACAACTGGGTACCGGTGGTGCTGGGGATCTACGGGCTCGGCTCCTTCGCCGGCGTCGCGATCGGCGGACGCACCGCGGACGCCCATCCACTCCGCAGCCTCACCGTCGGCATCTCGGGCCTGGTACTGGCCTCCGCGGTGCTGGCGCTCACCGCGCACTACTGGCCGGCGGTCGCTGTGGCGTCGTTCCTGCTGGGCGCCTTCGGTTTCGGAACCAATCCGGTGTTGAACAGCCGGGTCTTCACCCTCGCGCCGGCCGCCGGAACACTCGGCGCGGCGGGCAATGTGATGGCGTTCAACGTCGGCATCACACTCGGCCCCTGGCTGGGCGGACTCGCCATCGGCGCCGGCGCGGACTACTCGGCGGTGGCCTGGATCGGCGCGGGGCTGGGCGTGCTCGCGCTGGGCCTGGTCGGGCTGAGCCGGACCGCGGGCAGGACGCGTTCGAGTACGGCGGATCGCTCCGATACGGCGGAAATCGCGGGACCGCCCACTGCCGGCGCCTCCCGGAGATCCGCGGCGGCCGACGACAGTGCGGCGGCCGTCCCGGCAGATCTGTAGGGTCCGGACCGGCGCGGAGGTGCGATGTCATACCTCCGCGCTGATCCCTTATGCCGCAGCAACTTCCGTACCGTCGGCGAACTGGGTGCGGTAGAGCTCTGCGTATCTTCCCTCTTCGGCGAGCAGCTGCGCATGACTGCCCCGCTCGACGATCCGCCCGTCCTCGACCACCAGGATCTCGTCCGCATTCCGGATGGTCGACAGCCTGTGCGCGATGACCAGGGCGGTCCGCCCTTCCAGCGCCTCGGTCAGGGCCTCCTGCACCGCGGCCTCGGAGGTGGAATCCAGGGAGGCGGTGGCCTCGTCGAGGATGACGACCTGCGGCTGTTTGAGCAGCAGCCGGGCGATGGTCAACCGTTGGCGTTCGCCGCCGGACAACCGGTATCCGCGTTCGCCGACCACGGTGTCCAAACCGTCGGGCAGCGCGTCGATCACCGTGCGCAACCGTGCCCGCTCCAGTGCATCCCACAACTCCGCCTCGCTCGCCTCGGGCCGGGCGAGCAACAGATTGGCGCGAATGCTGTCGTGGAACAGGTGGCCGTCCTGCGTGACGAGTCCGACCGTGTCCTGGATCGAGCGCGTGCTCAGCTCCCGCACGTCGACACCGTTGAGCTTCACCGCGCCGTCGTCCACGTCGTAGAGCCGCGAAACCAGTTGCGCGATGGTCGATTTGCCCGCGCCCGAGGATCCGACCAGGGCGATCATCCGCCCCGGCTCGGCATGCAGCGATATATCGTGCAGCACCTCGCTGCCGCCGCGATGGTCGAGCGTCGAGACATCCTCCAGCGACGCCAGCGAGACCTTGTCGGCCGACGGATAACCGAAACGCACGCGGTCGAATTCGACCGACACCGGTCCCGCCGGAACCGCCACCGCATTCGGCGCATCCTGGATCAGCGGCTTCAGATCGAGAATTTCGAAGACCCGCTCGAAGCTCACCAGCGCCGACATGATGTCCACCCGAGCGCTGGCCAGCGCCGTCAGCGGGGTGTAGAGCCGGGTCAGCAGCAGCGAGAGCGCGACCACCGCACCGGCATCGAGCTGTCCGCGCAGGGCGTACCAGCCGCCGAGGCCGTAGACCAATGCCACGGCGAGCGCGGATACCAGCGTCAACGCGGTGACGAACACCGTCTGCAGCATCGCCGTCCGCACGCCGATATCGCGTACCCGCCCGGCGCGCACCGCGAATTCCGCGGACTCCTGATCCGGGCGTCCGAACAGTTTCACCAGTGTCGCGCCGGGAGCCGAGAACCGCTCGGTCATCTGGGTGCTCATCGAGGCGTTGAGCTGGGCGGCCTCGCGCTGGATGCTCGCGATCCGGGTGCCCATCTTGCGGGCGGGAAACATGAACAGCGGCAACAGGATCAGTGCCAGCAGGGTGATCTGCCAGGACAGCCGCACCATCACCGCCACGGTCAACAGCAGCGTCACGATATTGGTGACCACGCCGGACAGGGTCGTGCTGAACGCGCGCTGGGCGCCGATCACGTCGTTGTTGAGCCGGCTGACCAGCGCCCCTGTGCGAGTGCGGGTGAAGAAGGCGACGGGCATCTTCTGCACGTGGTCGAACACCGCGGTGCGCAGATCGAGAATCAACCCCTCCCCGATCCGCGCGGACAGCCACCTGATCACGATGCCCAGGCCCGCGTCCAGCACGGCCACCAGTGCGATCACCGCCGCGAGGGTGAGGACCGAGTGCGGCGCGGCATGGCCCACGATGTCGTTGACCACTCGCCCGGCCAGCACCGGGTTGGCCACCGTGAGCAATGCCGACGCGATGCTGAAGACCAGGAAGCCGATGAGCTGAGCTCGATGCGGGCGCGCGAATCGCATAATGCGCGCGGCCGTCTCCCGGCGCAGACCACGCCGCTGCTGGGGTGCGTGCGCCTGCCGGTACAGCTGACTCCACGCGACCGATTCGATGCTCATCCGCATCTCCTTCCGCTGCCGGGTTCATTCAACTCCGGGCCACCGACATTAAGACCTCAACAAAGGTTGAGAGCAAGTAGTCCCGGTTCGCCACGGGCGAAACGCGCCGGGCGACGGGCGCTGCGCTCGGCCGCGGTCCGTCCGCCTCCTAAGGTCGACATCATGTCGTCGAACCACAGCATGCGAGCGATCCAGTACGAGCGAGTGGGTGGACCCGAGGTGCTGACGCAGGTGGAGGTGCCGATTCCGGACCCCGCCGGAGAGCAGGTGCGGGTGGCGATCCGGGCCGCCGGCGTCAATCCGGCCGATTGGAAGATGCGCGCCGGCCTGATGCCCGGTCCGCCCGGATTCCCGCGCCGCGCCGGATTCGAGATCGCGGGCGTGGTCGACGCCGCCGGCCCCGACGCCCGGTTCCGGCCGGGTGACGAAGTGCTGGGCTGGGCACAGGGTGGCGGCTACGCGGAGTACGCGCTGGGCACCCAGCTCGTCGCCAAACCGGCGGAGTTGTCCTTCCCCGAGGCCGCGGCGATCCCGGTCGCCGCCAATACGGCCGGTACCGGACTGGACGAACTGGCCGTGAAGTCGGGCGAGACGGTGGTGGTGAACGGCGCCTCGGGCGCGGTCGGCGCGTTCGTGGTGCAGTTGGCCCGGGCGCGCGGGGCCACGGTCGTCGGCACCGCCTCGGCCGCCAATCAGGAGGTCGTGCGCACGCTGGGTGCGGTGCCGACCACCTACGGTCCCGGCGTCGCCGACCGCGTGCGCGAGCTGGCCCCGCACGGAGTCGACGCGGTCTACGACTGCGCCGGTCACGGATTCCTGGACGCCGCAATCGAATTGCGGGGCGGAACCGATCGGATCATCACCATCGCCGACGGCGCCGCAGCCGACAAGGGCGTCACCTTCTTCGCTCGCACCGGCGGCCCCGCCCTCGACATCGTGGCCCGCGTCGCGCAGCTCGTCGCCGCGGGGGAATTCCGCCTGCCCGGCGCCGCACGTACGTACCTGCTGTCCGAGGCCGCCGCCGCCCAGCGCGACAGCGAAACCGGCCACGGACTCGGCAAAATCGTCCTGCTCCCGTAGCCGCTCCGGAGAACTTCGCGTTCTACGCTGGCGATATGACCGACTCCTGGGTGCGGGCCTTGCGAGACCGGATCGACGGCGAGGTCGACGACGACGCTCGACGCCGCGCGGAGTATTCCTCGGACGCCTCGAACTACCGCGTCCTCCCGGCGGCGGTGATCTACCCGCGCGGGGACGAGGATGTGGCCACGGCCGTGCGGTTCGCCCGCGAGGAAGGCAGGCCGATCACCGCGCGCGGTGGCGGAACCTCCGTGGCGGGCAATGCGATCGGGCCCGGACTGATCCTCGACTTCAGCCGGTACATGAACGCCGTACTGTCGATCGACGCCGACCGCCGCTGCGCCCGGGTGCAGCCGGGGGTCGTGCTGTCCGGCCTGCAAGAGGCCACCGGCCGGCACGGCCTGCGACTGGGCCCCGACCCGTCGACGCAGAACCGCTGCACGCTCGGCGGCATGATCGGTAACAACGCCTGCGGCCCCCGCGCGGTGGCCTGGGGGCGCACCTCCGATACCGTGCGTGAGCTGCGCATTCTCGACGGCACCGGCACCGAGCTCGGCCTGGGTACCGATCTGTCGGTGGTGGCGGGGCTGGCCGAGTTCACGCGTCGCAATCTGGCGACGCTGCGCACCGAGCTGGGCCGGTTCGACCGGCAGGCCTCGGGATACGGACTGCAGTATCTGACCCCCGAACGCGGTGCGTCGGTCGCCAAGGCATTCGTCGGGTCCGAGGGCACCTGCGGCCTCGTGCTCGACGCGACCGTGGATCTGGTCCCGTTGCCGAGCGCGACCGCGGTCGCGGTCCTCGGATATCCCGATATGCCCGCCGCCGCCGACGACGTGAAAGCGGTCATGGCGGGCCGGCCGATCGCGGTCGAGGGCTTGGACGCCCGCCTGGTGGATGTCGTGCGTGCGCACGGACGCCCGGTACCCGAACTACCCGCCGGCGGTGCCTGGCTGTTCGTCGAATTCGCCGGGGACACCGGAGAATCCGCCTACGAGAGTGCGGCCGCGGTCACCACCGCCTGCGCAGCACTCGACACCCGGATCGTCACCGACGATCGAACGGCGGCCCGGCTGTGGCGGATTCGCGCCGACGGCGCCGGCCTCGCCGGGCGCACACCCGCCGGCGAACCGGCCTGGCCGGGCTGGGAGGACGCCGCGGTCCCGCCCGAACGGCTCGGTGACTACCTTCGCGATTTCGATCGGCTGATGCGTGATCACCGGGTGGACGGCCTGCTGTACGGCCACATCGGTGACGGGTGCATCCACGTCCGGCTGGATCTTCCGATCGCCCGTGCGCCACAACGGTTCCGCGACTTCCTGTTCGACGCCACCGATCTGGTGGTGCGCTACGGCGGATCGGCCTCCGGTGAACACGGGGACGGCCGCGCCCGTTCGGAACTGCTGTCGCGCATGTACTCACCGGACGCCTTGCGCGTATTCGCCGAATTCAAAGGGCTTTTCGATCCGGATGCGATCCTGAACCCCGGCGTTCTGGTTCGCCCCGCACCGGTCGACACCGATCTGCGTCTGCCCGGGCTGCGCCCGGTTCCGGCCGCGGGCGGTTTCGCGTTCACCGCCGACGGCGATATCGGCACGGCGGTGCACCGCTGCGTCGGGGTCGGAAAATGTCGCGCCGACACCCGCGCGACCGGTGGTTTCATGTGCCCGTCCTACCTCGCCACCGCGGATGAGAAGGACAGCACCAGGGGCCGGGCGCGCGTGTTGCAGGAGGTGGTCCGAGGCGCGCTCGACTGGCGCGACGAGGCGGTCGCGCAGTCGCTGGACCTGTGCCTGTCGTGCCGGGCCTGCTCCTCCGACTGCCCGGCCGGTGTCGATATGGCGACCTACAAATCCGAAACGCTGTATCGCGCGTACCGGGGACGGCCGCGCCCGATCGACCACTATGTGCTCGGCCGGTTGCCGCAGTGGCTGGCGGTGGGCACCAGGATGCCCCGAACCGTGAACGCGCTCACCGGCATTCGATGGTTACGGCGGGCGGGTATGCGCGCGGCCGGAATGGATCCGCGGCGTCCCGCGCCGCGACTGGCGCCGCGCTCGTTCCGTAGCCGGTGGGCGGACCGCGGGAGCGACCGGCATCCGGACGGCCCGGTGGCGATGCTGTGGATCGACAGCTTCACCGATGCCTTCGCCCCGGAAATCGGCTGGGCCGCAGTGGAAATCGTGGAATCGGCCGGATATCGGGTCCGCATCCCGGAGCGCCGGGTGTGCTGTGGCCTCACCTGGATCAGCACCGGCCAGCTCGACGGGGCGCGACAGCGATTGCGAGCCGCCCTGGACGCACTCGACGACCACGTTCGACAGGGCGGCCCGGTGATCGGCCTGGAGCCCTCGTGCACGGCGGCGCTGCGAGCGGATCTCCCGCAGTTGCTACCCGACGATCCGCGCGCGGCGAGTACCGCCCGGGCCGTGCGCACTCTCGCCGAATTCCTGACGGAGCAACCGGATTGGCAGCCACCGGACCGATCGGGCGAGTCGGTGGTGCTGCAGCCGCATTGTCATCAGCATGCCGTGACGGGCTTCGACGCCGATCGGCGGCTATTGCGGCGAATGGGGGCCGAGATCACCGAAATTAGTGGATGCTGTGGACTTGCCGGGAACTTCGGAATGCAATCCGGGCATTACGAGATTTCCGTCGCGGTAGCGGAGGGCGGATTACTCCCGGCATTACAGGCGGCCGATCCGGAGACACCCTTCCTGGCGGACGGATTCTCGTGCCGCACCCAGGCCGATCACCTGGCCGGGCGCCGGGGCCGTCACCTCGCGCAATATCTGACTGATCGATGATTCAGATGACGGGAGGTCGCGCCAGTGATTCACCGCGCACGCCCGCCGCGCCGAGTGGCGGCGGGCGAGGGCGGTGCCGGGATCAGCTACCGAACGGCAGGGTGCCCGGAGGGATCTGGTAGCCCGAGCTACCGGCGGATACTCCGCCCCACGCGTTGAGCAGCCAATTCAGAATGTTGGTAAGCATGGACACCTCCGTTGTGGCATTGCCGAATGATTGCTGTTGAACCATTCTCGAGCGAAATCGGCGCGCGTAATCGTATCGTTACATCTTGCCCGAATCCGTGACCCGCGCCATACGAATACCTGGGAGGTTCCTCGAGATGCGGCTGCCCGGCGGCCGGTTCGGCCCCGGCCCCGCGGGTCCCGCCCGGTCGGCCTCGGGCACGGCGCACAATGAGTCGGTGCGAGGACGAAGCAGGCCGATGATCGACTCTCCCCGATCCGGGGTGATCGCCGCCCGGCACAGTCCCTCCCGCACGACCCACGACCCCGCTCGCGCCGAGAGCGAGGGAGCGGCCCGCACCGTCACCACATCGCGGCCGATAGCCCTCGCGCATACTCTCGCCCCGCTGCGCCGGGGTCAGGGCGACCCGTGCCACCGCGTCACTCCCGACGGCGCCCACTGGCGAGCGTCGCGCATGGCCAGCGGCCCGGTGACCTATCGCCTCGTCCAGTCCGAATCGAATGTCGTGGCGGCACGGGCCTGGGGTCCGGGTGCGGCGGAATTCCTCGAGCACCTGCCCCGCATGCTGTGCGTCGACGAGGAGCTCGACGACTTCGCCCCCGAACATCCCCGCATCGCCGAGGCACACCGGCGTCATCCCGGCCTGCACATGCTCCGCACCGGACTCGTCTTCGAGGCCTTGGTGCCGGCCGTGCTCGAGCAGCGGGTGCACACCGTCACCGCTCGCGGCTCGTATCGAAAGCTGGTGTGGCAGTACGGCGAACCGGCGCCCGGACCCACGCCCGCGCCGATGCGGGTGCCGCCGTCGGCGCAGACCTGGCGCTACATCCCCTCCTGGGTCTATCACCGCGCCAACGTCGATCCGCAGCGTTCGCGCACGATCGTCACCGCCGCCCGGATGGCCGAGAAGCTGGAGGCCGCCGCGACGATGACGCCGCAGCAGGCCGCCGAGCGGCTGTGCACCGTGCCGGGGATCGGAGTGTGGACGGCCGCGGAGATCGCGCAGCGAGCCCTGGGTGACGCCGATGCGCTGTCGGTCGGTGATTTCCATCTGGCCGCGATCGTCGGCTGGACGCTGCTGGGCCGCCCGCTCGACGACGAGGGCATGGTCGACTACCTGGAACCGCTACGCCCGCACCGTTATCGGGCGATCCGGCTGCTCGAGATATCGGGGCAGGCGCGCAAGCCGGCGTTCGGCCCGCGGACTCCGCTGGTCGACCACAGCCGAATCTGAGCGGATCAGCGCTGCGCCGTGGCCTGTGCGGCGGTCTGGGCGCGACGCAACGCCTCGGGTACCGGAATGCGGCCGAGGAACATCTCGTCGAAGATCGGGTCGATCGCCTGCAGTGCGGCCGCGAAACCCGGTCCGCCACCCGAGGCGATGCGCGGCCCGCGCAGCACATCGAAGAACGGCGACACGTCGATGCCCCGGTCCGCCCAATAGTCCCGATACAATCGCTGATCGGCCACAACGGCCGGAATGGTCTGCCCACCGGCGGCCAGATACCGGTTGCCGGCGGGGCTGCCGAGCCAGGCCAGCACCCGCCGCACCGCATCGGGGTGGGCGGTGCGGGCATCGGCGGCGATGCCGATCGCGTTGTCGGTACTCACCCGGCCTGCGGGCCCGGCCGGAATCATCGCGATCCCCCAGCCGAAGCGAGCCTGCTGCGCGATCTGCGCCAGATTGAAACTTCCCGATTGGAACAACGCCAGCTTGCCTTGCAGGAAGGCGTTTTTCGCGAAGTCACTGCCGCTGCGGGTATCCGCCGCCGGAGTGGTGAGCCCCGCCCGCACCAGCCCCACGAGATATCCGAAGGCGTCCACACCCTGTGGACTGTCGAAGACGTACCGATCCCCGTTCTGGAACTGCCCGCCCGCCGATCCCAGATACGGCAGCGAGAGCGACTGGAAATCGTTGGCGGCGTTGTAAGCCCAGGGCGCCGCCGCGGCGATCCGGCGCACAAGCGGCTCGAAGGTATCCGGCCCGTGGGGATTCCAGGTCGCGCGTGCCAATTCCGCGGGGTCGACTCCGGCCGCGCTCAGCAGATCGCGGTTGTAGTAGACCGCCGTACCGCCGTCCACGAATTGCGGTACCGCCCAGAGCTTTCCGTTACGTGTGTACTGCTCCACCGCACCCGGATCCCACTGCCGCACCGCCTCGGGGCCGAGCATCGCGCCGATATCGGCGAGTCGGCCGGCATCGGCGTAATCGGTGTACAGATTCGTCCAGAACAGGTCGTCGACCGTTGCGCCCGCCACGTCGAGACGCAACTTCTGCTGATAGGACGCCCACGGCACCACCGTGATCCGAACCTCGACATCCGGTTCGGCGCGCTGGAATTCGTCGAGTGCGGCGCGATAGGCGGGTACGAAGCTCGCATCCCAGATCCGCAGCCGGATCACTGTGCGACCCGACCCGCCCGTACTGTCGTGGCCCAGCCACAGCGCCGCGGTCATCAGCAGCACCACGGCGAGTGCGACGGCCAGCACGCTCAGCGTCGAGGTCTTCACGGATCTCATTTCAGGCCCGTCCACGCGATGGACCGCAGCACCTGACGCTGGAAGATCACGAAGAGCACCAGCAGCGGCACGATCGCCAGCGTCGTCGCCGCCATGACCAGCGTCCACTGCTCGTTGTAGCGGGTCTGCAGATCGGCGGTGGCCACCGTGAGCACCTGCCAGCGGCCCGAGCCGGCGACCAGCGGCCACAGGAAGCTGTTCCACTGCGTCACCACGGTGATCACCGCTAACGTCGCCAGGATGGGACGGCTCATCGGCACCACGACGTGCACGATCACGTCGAGGGTGTTCGCGCCGTCCAGCCGCGCCGCGCCGATCAACTCGCGCGGAATGCCCCGGAAATACTGGCGCAGCAGGAAGATCGCGTACGGCGAGCCGAAGACGAACGGCAGCACCAGCGCCCAGAACGTGTTCAGCCAACCCAGATGCGCGAACATCGAATACAGCGGAATCAAGGTGACGATCGGCGGCACCATCATGGTCGCCAGGTAGATCCAGAACAGCAGGTCGCGACCGCGGAACTCGGTGCAGCCGAACGCATATGCGGCGGCGATCGAGGTGATCAGCTGCCCGACGGTGATCAACGCGGTCATCAACGCCGTCACCAGCACCGCGCGGCCGAACCCCTGGTCGAACGCCGCGCGGAAGTTGTCCCAGGTCATCGGATCCGGCAGTGCGAGAGGAGATTCCGTCGCGAACTGCCCCGGCGTCTTCACGGCCGTGAACGCTCCCAGCACCAGCGGCGCCACCGTGCACACCGCGCCCGCGAGCAGCAGCAGGTAGGCGAGGACCGATCGCGCACCCGCCGAACGGCGCCGTCGGACATCAGAATTCATAGCCGGTCCTGGTACGGAAGTAGCGATGCTGGACCACGGTGATCGCCAGCATGATCCCGAAGACCACGATCGTCATGGCCGCGGCCCGCCCGGGCCGCGCGGCGTTGAACGCTTCCGAAAAGATCTGCATCGCCACCACATTCGTGCGATCGCCCGGACCGCCCTTGGTCAGGGCATACACGGTGTCGAAGGTCTGGAACGCGGTGATGGTCCCGGTCACCAGGACGAAGAACAGGGTGGGCCGCAGCAGCGGCAGTGTCAGCCACCGAATCCGCCGCCAGCCGGTGGCCCCGTCCAGCGCCCCCGCCTCGTGGATCTCCGGAGGTATCGCCCGCAGCCCCGCGACGAAGAACAGGGCCACATAGCCGAAGTTCGACCAGATGCTCACCGCCGCAACCGAAGGCAGGGCCAGCGCCGGATCGGCCAGCCATTCGATCCGCCGGCCCAGCAGTGCGTTGAGCGCCCCGTCGGTGGGTGCGAACAGCCAGCGCCAGATCACGCCCACCGCCACCGGCGCGCACATCCAGGGCAGCGCGAACAGCACCCGGAACGCGCCACCGGCACGGCGGCGCACCAGCAGCGCGGCCACCGCGAATCCGAGGACGGTCTGCAGCGGCACTACGAGCACGGTGAGCGCCGCCGTCACCAGGAGGGAATGGCCGAATGCGTCATCGGACAGCACCGAGCGCCAATTGCGCAGGCCCACGAATTCCATGGGCCCGAGCAGATTCCAGCTGTGCAGGCTGAGCCAGCCCACCAGCACGATCGGCAGGATCAGGAAGACCCCGATCCCGAACAGGCTCGGCGCCAGCAGCATCCAACTCGTCACGGCACGACGAACCGCTCGTCGGTTCACAGCAGATGACGCTACCGGTCACCCGGTAGCGGCTTCGCCGCAGCGCCGCGGCGACGGGCTCGCTCAGTCCAGCGGACCGCCGGCGACGTAGACGACCTGGCCGGAGACGAAGCCGGCGCCCTCGCTGACCAGGAAGGACGCGGTATGCGCGATATCCTCCGGCCGGCCCACACGCTGCACCGGGATCTGCGCGGCGGCGGCCTTCTGGAAGTCCTCGAACGGTACGCCCACCCGCTCGGCGGTCGCGGCGGTCATATCCGTGACGATGAAGCCCGGGGCGATGGCATTGGCAGTGACGCCGAATTTGCCGAGTTCCAGCGCGAGGGTCTTGGTGAAGCCCTGCAGACCGGCCTTGGCCGCGGAGTAGTTGACCTGGCCGCGGTTGCCCTGTGCCGAACTGCTCGACATGTTCACGATGCGACCCCATTTGGCGTCGACCATGTACTTCTGCACCGCGCGGCTCATGAGGAACGCGCCGCGCAGGTGCACGTTCATCACCGCGTCCCAGTCGTCGACGCTCATCTTGAACAGCAGGTTGTCGCGCAGGATGCCGGCGTTGTTGACCAGGACGGTCGGCGGTCCGAGCTCGTCGGCCAGCTTTGTCACCGCGGCGGCGACGGAATCCTCGTTCGAGACGTCGGCGCCCAGCGCGACGGCCCGGCCGCCGGCGTCGGTGATCGCCCGGACGGTGTCGGCGCAGTGCGCCGCGTCCAGGTCGAGTACGCCTACCTGCAGTCCGTCCTGAGCCAGCCGGGTCGCGATCGCGGCACCGATGCCTCGTGCCGCGCCGGTGACGACGGCAACGCGTTCAGCCATTGGCGGTCCTCCTGTACCTCTCGGAACATTCGCTGTGAAGGAACGGTACGCGCCGCTATTCCGCCCACCGCGGCGGCAGCCGCTATTCCACCCACAGCGACCAGATGCTGCTGCGCCCCTGTCCTTCGCAGACCAGCGCGTGCCCGTCCGGGGTGCGGGCCGTCTTGTCCAGATTGGGATCGCATTTCGCCCCGCCCTCGTACACGGCCGTCGACACCGAATACGGCCCGGTCCAGCGGTAGCCGCTGGTGCCGTGCAGGCACAGCAGCGTGCCGCCGTCGGACGCGGACCCGATCAATCCGGCCTGCGCCTGCGTGCACACCTCGCCCTTGGCCGCCGAGACGGGCCCGGCGGGAGCGGTCGTGGTCGTGGCCGGCGCGGTCGGCGGCGGTGTCACCACCGTCGTCGGTACCGCGGTCCGGGTCGCGGCGGTGTTCGAGGTGACGGTCTCGGTGCTGAGGGCGGCCGGAACCGCGCCCAGCGTGGTGTGCGGCAGGGTGACACCCGAAAGCACCAGCGCCGCAGCGAGAATCAGCACCTCGGCCAGTCCCAGGAGCAGGGCCGACATCGCCATCACCCGTCCGCGTGGATGGCTGAAGGCGATCAGGCCGAATACGATTGCCACCGGGAACAAACCGAGCAGCGCGGCCACCAGCGCGACGATCGCGTACGGATTGACGATCGGCGGCACCTCCACCCGCAGCCGTCCGGTGCGGCGGCGATTGGGTGCGCCGTCCCAGCGGTCCTCCTCGGCGTCGGGCGCCGGCCGCCGACGGTTCGGCGTGGTTTCCCACCGTTCGTCGGGCGGTTCGGCGACCCGGGGATTGGCGGCCCGGCGCGGCGGCGGCGGTTCCCAGCGATCGTCCGCGGCGACGGGCTCGTCGGCCCAGTACTCCTCCTCGGGGACCTCGGGCCAGCGTTCCTCCGCGTACTGGTTGCGGGCCATGTGGTTCCTCTCGGTCGTGCAGGAACCTGGACACGCGGACCCCGCCCGTTACCGAAGAAGAATAGGTGGATCGGCGCGACCCGCAACCCCCGTCTGTTCAGGGCGGGCGCCCGGTGCGCGGGGCAGCCGCCGGACGTCATCCCCGAGCGTCCGGCGCGCGCCACTAGACCTCGTCGATCACGTGTTCCCCGACGAATGCGATCCGGATCGCCAGCAGCCAACCGGCAATCGCGAGAACGATGCGGTCGTACAGATCCGGTCCGCTGCGGCGGGCATGGCGTGGGCGGTGGGCGCCACCGCCCACGGGTAGCGGCCGGGTGTCCGGGAGATAGACCGCCGCGCGGTGGCCGCCGTCGACCCGGTGCCGTGCGTGCCGGTGGGCGGCATGCCGGGCGCCTCCCCCGGCGAACGCGGTCACGGGATGGCCCGATCGTCGAGGACGCAGCGGCCCTGTTCGACCAGCACCGCCCGCGCCCGCCGCCTGACCACGCACGTATCGACGGTGCAGTCGAGGTGCAGTTGCATTGCGGCGTGGGCTTGTTCGACGGTCATGATGCCCGGATCGGCGCCGCAGCGCAGCAGTCCGGCGACCGGCATGTGGAGATTCGTCAGTTGCATTCGGACACCCCCGCCGCGAACCGGCGGCGCGGTGGAGCTGGTGGATCCTGTGGTCCGGTCGCGGCGCGGCCGGTCGAAGCGGACGAAAGTTCGCTGGTCATCAACGACGACCCGATGACATGAACAGCCATGACTCCTCGTTCCTGCATGCGATACCCGACTGTGCCCGGCGAGCCGACTCCGGGGCCCCGCTGCGAGCACACTCTCAGCATCCATCAGATCGTCGCTGCGCGGGGCAGAATCGCCGATCCCGTCCGATTCCCAGCGAACCGCCAGCACCGAATCAGCTTGGGAGAAAAGGACTTTTCGCATCCGTCCGAGCGTCGCCACCTGCGAACACTCCGGGCATGCCGCGGCGCCGCCGCCCGGGATGCGCGCCCCGAATATTTGCCGGCAGATCACGAAACCACACCCGTTTCGCAACGAATCTATGTTTACCCCGGGCCCGTTCGGGTAATCAGAACTACATGGATCGCGGGCTGAGAAATACCTCACCTCGGTACCGCAAACTGCTTCCGGGTGACTGGGTAGAACACCTTATCGTCGGAATGTTGTTCGTGGTATCGGCTGTCGGGGTGTACGTACTGACCGGTGCCATGCTCTCGTCACTGCTGGTAGGAGCGCTGGTCGCGGTAGTCGCGATCGGTGTGGTGACAATGCTTTAGCCGGTCGGCGAACCGACCGGCTACGTGGTTACCGTTATTCGAACAAAGTGAGAAAACGGCGGAATCGGTGAAGAAATTCTTCTCCGATTCCGCCGTAGATTTATCGCCGGAACAATTTGTTACCCAGCCAGACGATCGGATCGTATTTGCGATCCACAACCCTTTCCTTCATCGGGATGAGGGCGTTGTCGGTGATCTTGATGTGTTCCGGGCACACCTCCGTGCAGCACTTGGTGATGTTGCAGTAGCCGAGTCCGAACTCCTCCTGCGCCATCTCGCGCCGGTCCGCCACATCCAGCGGATGCATCTCCAACTCGGCCACCCGCATCAGATAGCGCGGCCCGGCGAAGGCGTTCTTGTTGTCCTCGTGGTCACGCACGACGTGACAGGTGTTCTGGCACAGGAAACATTCGATGCACTTGCGGAACTCCTGCGAGCGTTCCACATCGCGTTGCTGCATCCGGTAGTCGCCCGGCTTCAGATCGGCCGGCGGCGTGAAAGACGGGATCTCCCTGGCCTTCTGATAGTTGAACGACACGTCGGTGACGAGGTCGCGGATCACCGGGAAGGTGCGCATCGGGGTCACCGTCACCACCTCGTCGGCGGCGAAGGTCGACATTCGGGTCATACACATCAAGCGCGGGCGGCCGTTCACCTCCGCCGAACAGGAACCACACTTGCCGGCCTTGCAGTTCCAGCGCACCGCCAGATCCGGGGCCTGGGTGGCCTGCAACCGATGGATGATGTCGAGGACGACCTCGCCCTCGTTCACCTCGACGGTGTAGTCCTGCAGTTCGCCCTTGTCGTCGTCACCGCGCCATACGCGGAAGTGGGCATCGTAACCCATTGCTACTCATCCCCTTTCGCGGATGATTCGGCGGCCGCGGGATGAGCGGCGGTCTCCGCCGGGGTGTAATACTTCTCCAGCTCGCTCAACTCGAACAGGGCGAGCAGGTCCGGTCGCATCGGCTTCTGATCCTCCGAGGTGACCACCACCGGCGGCACGGTCTGGCCGACACCGTCCGGATCGGTCCGGCACACCAGCAGCCGATTGCGCCACTGCGGATCCATCTGCGGATGGTCGTCGCGGGTGTGACCACCCCGGCTCTCGGTGCGCAGCAGCGCGGCCTGCGCGACACATTCGCTGACCAGCAACATGTTTCGCAGGTCGAGTGCGAGATGCCAGCCGGGATTGAACTGCCGGTGGCCCTCGACGGTCACGCTGTCGTAGCGCTCACGCAATTCACCCAGGCGCACGATGGCCTGTTCCAGCTCGTGCTCCTTGCGGATGATGCCGACCAGGTCGTTCATCGTCTGCTGCAGATCGGTGTGCAGGGTGTACGGATTCTCTCCGGTCCCCGTGGCCGGCGGATCGAAGGGCGCCAGTGCGGATTTCGCGGCCGCGTCGACATCGGCGTCGGCGACCGCCGGCCGCTGTGCCAGCTGTTCGACGTAGGTGGCCGCGCCCAAGCCGGCGCGTCGACCGAAGACCAGCAGGTCCGACAGCGAGTTGCCGCCGAGGCGGTTGGATCCGTGCATACCGCCCGAACATTCACCGGCGGCGAACAATCCGGGCACGGTGGCCGCGCCGGTATCGGGTTCGACCTCGATTCCGCCCATCACGTAGTGGCAGGTCGGCCCGACCTCCATCGGCTCCTTCGTGATGTCGACATCGGCCAGCTCCTTGAACTGGTGATGCATCGACGGCAGCCGCCGCATGATCTCCGCGGCCGGCAGCCGGGAGGCGATGTCGAGGTACACCCCGCCGTGCTGGGTGCCGCGCCCGGCCTTGACCTCTTCGTTGATCGCGCGAGCCACCTCGTCCCGGGGCAGCAGGTCCGGGGTGCGGCGCGCGGAATCGTTGTCGCGCAACCATTGATCGGCCTCGTCCTCGGTCTCGGCGTACTGCCCCTTGAACACCGCCGGGATGTACTCGAACATGAAGCGCTTGCCCTCGGTGTTCTTGAGCACGCCCCCGTCACCGCGCACACCCTCGGTGACCAGAATGCCCTTCACACTCGGCGGCCAGACCATGCCGGTCGGATGGAACTGCAGGAATTCCATGTTGATCAGCGAGGCGCCGGCGCGCAGTGCGAGCGCGTGGCCGTCGCCGGTGTACTCCCACGAATTCGAGGTGACCTTGTAGGACTTGCCCACCCCGCCGGTGGCCAGCACGACCGCCGGAGTCTCGAACAGGATGAACCGCCCGGACTCCCGCCAGTACCCGAAGGCGCCGGAGATGGCGTCGCCGTCCTTGAGCAGATCGGTGATCGTGCATTCGGCGAACACCTTGATCCGTGCCTCGTAGTCGCCGGTCGCGGCATAGTCCTCCTGCTGCAGCGAGACGATCTTCTGCTGCATGGTGCGGATGATCTCGAGGCCGGTGCGGTCGCCGACGTGGGCGAGGCGGGGATAGGTGTGCCCGCCGAAGTTGCGCTGACTGATCCGCCCGTCGGGCGTCCGGTCGAACAGCGCACCGTAGGTCTCCAGCTCCCACACCCGGTCGGGCGCTTCCTGGGCGTGCAGTTCGGCCATGCGCCAGTTGTTGAGGAATTTTCCGCCGCGCATGGTGTCGCGGAAATGCGTCTGCCAGTTGTCCTTCTCGTTGGCATTGCCCATCGAGGCGGCGCAACCGCCTTCGGCCATGACCGTATGGGCCTTGCCGAACAACGATTTACACACCACCGCCACCGACAGACCGTGTTCGCGCGCCTCGATCACCGCACGCAGGCCGGCGCCACCGGCACCGATCACGACGACGTCGTACTTGTGCCGTTCGACTTCAGGCATGAAACGAATACTCCTGGGACACTGAGGAATTGGGCTTTATGGCGTAATCTGTCGCCGGAATCAGCCGACGAAACGCGGATCGGAGATGGTCCCGCTGGCGACCAGCATGATGTAGAAGTCGGTGATCGCCAGGGTGGCCAGCGTGGTCCACGCCAGCTGCATGTGCCGTGTGTTCAACTTCGACACCTGCGTCCACATCCAGTAGCGCACCGGATGGGCGGAGAAGTGTTTGAGACGGCCGCCGGTGATATGCCGGCAGGAGTGGCACGAGATCGTATATGCCCACAGCAGAACGACGTTCACCACCAGGACGATGTTGCCCAGGCCGAAGCCGAAGCCGCCGTCCTTGCCGTGGAACGCCATGACCGCGTCGTAGGTGTTGACCACAGACACGACGACCGCGACATAGAAGAAGTAGCGGTGCACGTTCTGGATGATCAGCGGAAGCCGCGTCTCACCGGTGTATTTGCCGTGCGGTTCGGCGACCGCGCAGGCCGGCGGCGAGAACCACACCGCGCGGTAGTAGGCCTTGCGGTAGTAGTAGCAGGTCAACCGGAACAGCAGAAGGAACGGCAGCACCAGGAAACCGAGCGGAATCCACATCGGCAGGTCGCCGACCCAGTGCCCGAAGTGGCTCGAACCTTCGACGCACGAGGTACTCACGCACGGTGAGTAGAACGGCGTCAGATAGTGGTAATCGGAGACCCAATATGCCGATCGCACAAAGGCTCTCACGGTTGCGTAGATGATGAATGCGGCCAGTCCGAGCACCGTGAGCAGTGGGGGGACCCACCATCGGTCGGTACGCAGAGTGCGTGTGGAAATGGCCGCCCGGCCTTTGCTGAAAACTCCCGTGCCCGCCTCGGGGGCGCGTGTCGGTGCTGCGCTCACTGCAAGCCGCCTCGCTGGTCTACCCCGTGGAACGTCATCGTTACCTCCGGCGTCGAATGTGATGCTGAGCACCATACGACAACCGGGCTATGACTCGAGGCCGGTCCAGGCAAGATCTATCGCCGCCCCGTCCTATGATTTGCGCCACATTTTCTGGGTGCTCGACGGCAGCGGTGCAACGAGTGAATGACGAGCTACTTCGGACCTTCTTCGCGAATACGGTGGGGTGGGAACCGACGGGCCGCAGCGCCGTCACGGCGGAATGGGCAGCCGCCGCGACAGCCCGTGCTGCTGGTGAATGTCCGGTTACTTGGTGCGCGGCCGCGAGTGGAAGCCGAGGCCTTCGTCCTGCGCGCCCATCCATGCCGCCTCGTCGGACTTGCTGTCCGGCACGTAGATGACCTCCTGCTGGCGGCGGCTGTCCACCTCGGGTGGTGGGGTGTGTTCGAACTCCTCGGCATCGATGGTGAGTCGTTCGAGATCGTTCTCCAGCCGGCGGACCGAATTGGCATCTCCGTAATGGGTGCGCAACGCGCCGACGCATTGCCGGAGCTGTCCGACTGCGAAGCGCAGTTCAGCGATCTCACTGCGTGTCATCGAAACCTCCTGGTGCTTCCGGGCCGATCACCGGCTCGGATCTCGCCCGAGGGCAAGATCAAACCTGTGACGGACCGCACATCGTGATCTACAACACATTACGTGATCATTTGCGTTCTGGCTCGTCGCCCATGGAAAAAGATCTCGTCACCTGCGTCGGATCCGAGTCTCATCCGGCGGCGGGCAGGGTCGCCGTCACCGAGGGCGGCTCCACCTCGCCGAGAGGTGCGAGAATCGGAAGTACGGCCGTGACGGCCGGACGGCTCTCGGAGGTCCCGGCCGACGTTCCGAGCGCGCGGGCCACGAGTGCCGCGACGGCCACGGCCACTTCCGCGGCGCGTTCCAGGATCACGCTGTGCCCGGCGCCGTCGAGCCGGACCAGTTCCGAACGGCCGAGTTGCGCGGCGAGTACCACCGAATGCGCGAACGGAATCATGATGTCGGCCGATCCGCCGAGGACCAGGGCCGGTAGATCCGACAGCAGTCGCAGCGTCGGCGTCTCGTCGAAGCGGATGAGCGAATCGAGGAAGTAGGCCATGGTGGGCAGTGGGGTGTCGTTGAGCATCGCGGTGGCGAGAGCGGCCATGCGTGGATTCACCCGCCGCGAGCCGAAACTCGCTTCGCGCACCATCGGCTCGAAAACGCGGCGCCCCAATCGCTTCGAGACCTGTAGCGCCCGCGGCGCTCGCTGTACCGCGACCCGCAGTGACGTCACGGTGTGCCGGTTGAGCAATCGGCCCAGCCCCACCGCGGTGATACCGGCGGCCGCCCCGGCGATCAGCCCGACGCCGACCACGCGGGTGCCGATCGTGGCCGGGAACAGGCGAGCGTAGGCCAGTACCACCATCGCACCCATGGAATGGCCGACCAGCACCACCGGACCGGTCGGCGCGACCGCGCGCAGGACCGCGTCGAGATCGTGGCCCAGCTGGTCGATGGTGTAGGTCGCGGGATCGGCGCCGGCGGAATCGCCGTGACCGCGGTGGTCGTAGAACACCATCCGGGTGTCCGAGCCCCATTGCCGCAGCAGCTCATCCCGCAGGAACCACCAGGATTCGGTCCGCAGGCAGTGACCGTGGACGAACACCACCGTCACCGAGGCCGTGGCCGGGCCGAAGGTCCAGGCGGCCAGCGGGGTGCCGTCGTCGGCGCAGACGGTGACGCGGGTGGCGATCGTCGTGGACATGACGTCCTCCTGCAGAGTCCGTTCCTGCCCGGATGTCGTCATTGATTGCCGTCGTGTTAACCGCTCTAAACTGGTGTTATGCAGAAGTTGCACAATTGCTGCCGCTGGGACGCCGACGATCCGGCGGGGCGATGATCGGGAGAATCTTCGCGCATCTACCGACTTCTGTAGACAGGCGTAGAAAACGATCGAGAGCGTCCCGCCGTACTAGGACGTAATCTGGCCTATATTGCCCATAGCGTGGCGTTTATGAGCGCAGAGATCCGCAGCTTCCGCATCGATATTCCGCAGTCCGACATCGATGATCTGCACGAACGCCTCGCCCGGACACGGTGGGCGCCGCAATTGCCCGGCGCGGACGGCAGCCGGGGCGTCCCGGTGGCTCGGCTCCGCGAGCTGGCCGAGCACTGGCGCACCGAATACGACTGGCGGGCAGAGGAATCCCGGCTCAATCGGTTCCCGCAATACCGCACCGAGATCGACGGTCTCGATGTGCATTTCCTGCATGTGCGCTCGCCCGAACCCGAGGCGCTGCCCCTGGTGCTCAACCACGGCTGGCCCAACACCTTCGCCGAATTCGCCGATCTCGTCGATCTTCTCGTCGATCCCCGGGCGCACGGTGGCGATCCCGCGCGGGCCTTCCATGTGGTCGTACCGTCGGTGCCGGGATACGGATTCTCGGCGGCGCCTGCCGAAGCCGGGTGGAGCACCGAGCGCGTCGGACGGATGTGGGTGGAGCTGATGCGCCGGCTCGGCTACGAGCGGTACGGCGTCCAGGGCGGAGATCTCGGCACCTACGTGGGCACCGCGATGGCTGAGGCAGCGCCGGACCGGGTGGCCGGGCTCTACATCACCGCCGGTCTGGGCTTTCCTACCGAGGTCGATCTCCCGATCCTGACCGACGCCGAACGGGCCGGTTACGAGGCGATGATGGCGGCGGACTGGGTCAACGGCGTCGACCATCACGCTCTGCTGCGTGCGGCGCCGCAGACCTTCTCGATCGGATGGAACGATTCACCCGCCGCCGCACTGGCCTGGATGGTGCAGAAGTACACCGACTTCAGCGCCGCCGGCTCGCTCGAGGCGGCGATCGACCGCGATGCGCTGCTGACCTGCGTGAGCATCTACTGGTTCACCCAGAGTTTCGGCACGTCCGCGTGGTCGTATTACGACAGCACCAGCTTCGCCTGGCCCACCGGTTCGGCGCAGGTCCCGACCGGGGTATACAGCGGTGCGCCGGGTATCCGGCGGCTCGCCGAGCGCACCGCGAGGGTTGTGCACTGGCCCGAGGGCAATCCGCCCGGGCACCATTTCATCGCGATGGATCAACCGCGGGCATACGCGGCGGACCTGCGCACCTTCTTCGGCAATCTCGGCTGAGCGACGTTTCATCGGGAAATCTAAGGCTCTCGATCGTTGAAGCTAGACAGCCCTAGATTTCCCGATGGATCGCTACGCGTCGGCCGCCGCGCGCGTGGACGGCAGGAACGGGGTGAGCAGATTGTGCTCGGTGGACGGCCCGAATTCCCATTCCGCGATCCACGGGCCGGTGCCCTCGCTCGGGTCGAGCACGCCCGATTCCAGCCATTCGTAGCGGCCCTCGAGCACCTGCCGAGTCAGCGCGGTGTCGGCGTCGTCGGTGTTGTCCCAGAGCGCGGCGAAGGCGGCCTCCACCCGCAACCGGGCCTGGCGGCAGAAGGTATCGGCCAGTTCCGTCGCCGCGGCCGCGTCCCGGCTGTCCTCGGCGCGCATGGCCTGCGCCCGAACGCAGGCCGCCGACATGGCGAACAGTTCCGCGCCGATATCCACGAGGCGGCCCAGGAACCCCTGCCGGTATTCGAGTTTCGCCTGCCAGCGCGCCATCGCGTACATCAGTTCGCGCGCCTGCTTGCGCGACATGCGCTCGACGAAACGCAGATGCGTTGCCAGCGGGCCGAATTCGGTATATCCGGCCGGGAGTGTGCCACGGCCGACCGCCAACTGCGGGAACCACTTCGCGTAGAAGCCACTCGCCCCGACCGCTGCGGTGGCCTTGTCCTTCAACGCCGCATGACGGTCCACGAGTGCGCCCGCGGCGGCCATGTGCGCATCGGCCATCTCCCGGGCGATCAGCAGCCGCATGATCTCGCTGGAGCCTTCGAAGATCCGATTGATTCGCAGATCGCGCACCAGCTGTTCGGCCGGCACCGCGCGCTCACCCCGACTGCGCAGGGAGGCGGCGGTCTCGTAGCCGCGCCCGCCGCGTATCTGCACCAGCTCGTCGGCGATGCGACAGCTCATCTCGGAGGCCCACAGTTTGGCCAGTGCGGCCTCGATGCGGATGTCGTTGCGCGCCTCGTCGCACATGGTCCCGGACAGCTCGAGCACCGCCTCCAGCGCGAAAGCGGTTGCGGCGACGAAGGATATCTTCGACGCGACCGCAGCGTGTTCACCGACCGGGCGGCCCCACTGCACGCGCGCCGCCGACCAGCCGCGGCTGATCTTCAGCGACCACTTCGCCGCCGCGGTGCACAGCGCGGGAATCGCCAGCCGTCCGGCATTGAGCGTGGTCAGCGCGATCTTCAGGCCGTCGCCCTCGCGTCCGATCAGATTGCGCGCCGGCACCCGGACCTTGTGCATGCGGGTGACACCGTTCTCGATCCCGTGCAGACCCATGAAGGCGTTGCGGCGCTCGACGGTGATGCCGGGCGTGTCGGCCTCCACCACGAAGGCGGATATCCCGCCGCGATGTCCGGGCCCCTTCGGCACTCTCGCCATCACCACCAGCAGTTCGGCGACCACACCGTTGGTGGTCCACAACTTCACTCCGTCGAGTTCGTAGGCCTCGCCGTCGGCGGTCGGGGTCGCGGTACTCGCCATCCGGGCGGGGTCGGATCCGACGTCCGGTTCGGTCAGCAGGAAGGCGCTGATCGCGCCCCGCGCGCATCGGGGCAGGAATTCGCGCTTCTGTTCCTCGGTGCCGGCCAACTTCAGCGGTTCCGGCACGCCGATCGACTGATGCGCAGAGAGCAGCACGCCCAGGCTCGCGTGGACCGAGCCGACCAGCATCAGCGCCCGGTTGTAGCCGACCTGCGACAGGCCCTGCCCGCCGTACTCCGGGGGGATCTTGAGGCCGAAGCAGCCGAGTTCGGCCAGGCCGCGAACGTAGTCGTCGGGGATCTTCGATTCGGCCTCGATGACCGACCCGTCCAGCGTCTCGCAGAAGGCCCGCAGCCTTTCCAGGTAGGCCTCGGTCCGCGCCGCGTCGTCGGGAGCCGGCTGTGGATACGGATGAATCAGGTCGAGCCGGAACCGGCCGAGGAACATCTGCTTGGCGAACGACGGTTTGGCCCAGGTACTTTCGCGCGACTCCTCGACCAGTGCGCGGGCCTGCTCTTCGGTGGCGTGAACTTTCGCGGCTGTTGCCATGGGACCCTCCCTCGAAACGTGATCAGGATCACATTTGAGTGTAGAAGGCTTGGTTACCCGCCGGTAGGCCTCCGGCTAAATCGGCGGGCGAAGAATTACTGCACGCCGCGCAGGTACCGCCCGAAATGCGGCACCGTGAAGCCGATGGTGCCCCGCTCGGCGGAGTAGATCAGCCCCTTCTTGATGAGTCCGTCCCGGGCCGGAGACAGCGACGCGGGTTTGCGGCCGAGCTCCTGGGCGACCGCCGCGGTCGGCACCGGCCCGTCGTCGCCGGCCAGATCGGCCATCGCCCGCATGTACTCGCGCTCGGCTGGGGTTGCTCGTTCATAGCGGGAGCCGAAGAACCCGACCGCCAACTCCTCCTCGGCCGCGGGGGCCGCCAGTTCCACATCCTCGGCGCCGATCGGGCTGCGGGCGGCCACATCCCACGTGGCCTTACCGTAGGCCTGGACGAAATAGGGGTACCCATCTGCCTTGTCGTACAAGGCTTTCAGGGCCTCCTCGGTGAACTCCACCGCCTCGCGCTCGGCGGGGGCGATCAGCGCGCGGTCCGCGGAATCGCGATCGAGTCGGTCGATGCGGTGGTAACCGAAAAGGCGCTCGGAATAGCTCTTGGAGGCCGAGAGGACGGCCGGTAGATGTGGCAGGCCCGCGCCCACCACGATCAACGGCGCTGTCTCCTGGCTCAATTCGTGGCAGGCGCCGCAGATCGCGGAGATATCGGCCGGTCCCAGATCCTGCATCTCGTCGATGAACACGGCGATGCCCACGCCGATATCGCGGGCGAGCTGGGCGGCCTCCAGCAGCAACTCCACCAGATCGATCTCGATGTCACCGGAGTCCGCGCGCCCGGTGACGGCCGGGACGTCGATGCCGGGCTGCCAGCGTTCCCGCATCCCCTTGTCGGCGGTCGCGCGCAGGGCGAAGGCCTTGAGGATGCCCAGGAAATCGTCGACCATCTCGGGATTGCGGTGGGCGACCGCGATCTGGCGCACCGCCATATGCAGCGCCGATGCCAGCGGGCGCCGCAATTCCTGATCCGGGCGAGCCTCCAGTTTGCCGGTCCCCCAGCCGCGCGAGCGGGCCGTGGACCGAAGTTGGTTGAGCAGCACGGTCTTTCCCACGCCGCGGAGTCCGGTGAGCATCACACTGCGTTCGGGGCGCCCGCGCGAGATACGTTCGAGCACGATGTCGAACGCGTCGAGCTGCTTGTCGCGCCCGGCGAGTTCGGGCGGGCGCTGGCCGGCGCCCGGGGCATACGGATTCCGCACGGGGTCCATGCCCCGACACCGTAGCGCGTTCGCACCGAAATCTCGGGATATATAGGGGATGTCCTAGATTGCGCTATCCGAGCGAATGGCAGCCGCTGTGCGGGGATGACCGGGCGCGAGGGGCTCTCTACGCTGGTGGCTGATCGAGGTCCGAAATGTCCGCAGGAGGGGTCATGTCCACCGATTCGGAAGATCAGCAGTCCGGCGATCGGCCGAACCCCACGGTGGCCGAGGTCGTCGGGTCCTGGGACGTGCCGGCCGGAGCGAGCGTCGCCCGGCAGATTCGCGACAACATCCTGCACGCGATCGCGCAGGGGTACGACGATCCGCAACTGGTGGCCGATCTGGCGGTCGGTCCGCTCGTGATCGCCCTGGGCCGGCTGGAAACAGAAATGGCGGACGCGCGGGGACGCATCGCGGAACTCGAGCGCGCGGTCCGTCCGCGCGGTGAGGCGTGAATCGGTCGCCGATGTAGCGCCGCCGATGAAATGCCACGGATGTAACGCCCCGGCGACTCGTTTCGATAACGAGGGCAGAGCCGTGGATACCGTGCCGTGATCTCCATAGCAGATGGATTCGCCGGGCTGTAATCGGGGGTGGTCCTGGCGTTTTGGCGACACGCGGGCAGACACGCCGTCGTGTGGGGTGGACAACAACACCGAGCCGTCGTAATCTCTTCGTGACTTCGCGGAGTATGTCGCTTCATTAGAGGGGCGGCCCGCTGAGTCACCGCCTAATCAGCAGTCGAGTGGGCAGCTCGATCGCTGAACCGGGGACCCAGGTTACTGGGGTGAATCCTCTTCGGTCGCAAGGTCGATGGGGTAGGGCCGATCTTCCCGGTCCGAACCCGTCAGCTAACCCGGTCGGCGCGTGGGCAAGGAAGAAACAGGAGACTCAGCTCGGTGGGTAAACACAGTCTGCAACGGGAATCTCGGCTGCCGAATTCCGTCAAGGGTGCGCTGGTCTGCGGCGCAGTAGCGGCCACAACCGGTGCGATTCCGGCGATTCCGGCCATGGCGGCCACGATCAACGTTCCCGGCGTCGGCAACTTCGACGTTCCGCTGGGTTCGGAATTCGACCAGCAGGTCAGCCAGGCGAACCAGGTGCTCGCCGATCACGCGGATCAAATCAAGGGAGTTCAGCAGGCGCTGAGCTCGCAGGCGATCGCGCCCAGCATCCCCAACGCCGCGCAGAACCCGATGAGTGGCATGTTCGGCCAGTCGCAGCAGCAGCACGGTGTCGGCGACGTCGCTCTCGACGCTGCGCGCAGCAAGATCGGCGCCGACTATGTGTGGGGCGCCTCCGGTCCGGCGAACTTCGACTGCTCCGGTCTGGTGCAGTGGGCGTACAAGCAGGCCGGAATTCAGCTGCCGCGTACCAGCTTCGAACAGTCGCACGTCGGTAAGCCGGTCGCCTTCCAGGACCTGAAGCCGGGCGACCTGGTCATCCAGAACGGCGGCGGCCACGTGGCCATGTACGCCGGGGATGGCAAGATTCTCCAGGCGCCGCAGTCGGGTGAGACCGTCAGCTACGCGCATCTGGATCCCGACTCGATCGTCACCGCACGCCGCGTCGCCTAGTCGTTTTCGCTCGACAGCACGGCCCGGCGGTAATCCGCCGGGCCTACTGTGAGGAGCGAAACTGGAACAGGCACAACCAGCTACAGCTCGGGTCGACTCCTGGATCTGGGCTGTCCGGCTGTTCAAAACTCGATCCGCCGCGGCCACCGCGTGCCGCGGCGGTCATGTGCGTGTCAACGGCACGACGGTCAAACCCGCTCATCAGATCAAGCCCGGTGATGAGGTGCGGGTCCGCAATGCCGGGGCCGAACGCATCGTCGTCGTGGTCCGACCGATCGTGAAACGCGTCGGCGCTTCGATTGCGACGCAATGCTATATCGACAAGAGCCCTCCGCCACCCGCACCGGAAATCGTCGCCGCGATGCCCAAGCGCGACCGCGGCGCCGGACGGCCCACCAAGCGCGAACGCCGCGAAACCGATCGGCTACTCGGCCGGGATTCGACCTGAGTTGGCGCGGAGGGCGCCCGCGTCGGTGCCGAATTCCTCGCTGAACTCCCCTGCCCGATAGCGAGTGCGGCATTCGCCCCGGCGCACCTTTCCGCTCGAGGTCTTCGGAATCGCGCCGCGCGGCAGCAACAGCACGTCCGCCGGTGCGATGCCGTGCACAGTCGCCACCGCGGCCCGGACCCGCCGGCCGATATCGCTCACGGCGGCCGGTGGGCTCACCACCTCGGCGAGGACCACGAGGTCCTCGCGCTCACCGGTATCGACCCCGAACGCCGCGATATGCCCGGGACGCAGTTCGGGCGCGGAGTCGGCGGCGGTGGCTTCGATATCGGCGGGGAAATGGTTGCGGCCGTCGATGACGATCGTGTCGCGCAGGCGGCCCGCGATGTAGAGCCCCCCGTCGTGGAGGAAACCGAGATCTCCGGTGCGCAGCCACGTTCCGGACTGTCCAGGGAGCACCGCGCCGAAGGTGTCCGCGGTCCGCTCGCGCAGCCCCGCATACCCCGCGCCGACATTCGGACCCCGCACCCATATCTCACCGACGGCACCGTCGTCGCACGGTATGCGCGTCACGGGATCGACGATGCGCACGGTTTGCCCGGCGGGACGGCCGCAGTCGACCAGCGCGATACCGTCGTGGCGCGCGGACGCAACGGTCGCCCGGCCCGAGCTCAGGGCGGCGCGGTCGAAGTCGACGCATACCGGTTCCGCCTCCGGGCGCGAGATGGTCACCGGAAGGGTTGCCTCGGCCAGGCCGTATCCCGCGGTATGGGCCCGGTGACGGAATCCGTACGGGGCGAAGGTGCGAGTGAAGGCGTCCAGCGCGGTGGCGCGGATCGGTTCGGCCCCGTTGAGCAGCAGATCCAGCGAGGACAGATCGAGACCGTCGCGTTCCGCCGCCGTTGTGCCCGAAACGGCCAGTGTCAGACCGAAATTCGGGCTGGCGGTCGCGGCGGCACGATAGTCGCTGCACGCGCGCAACCATCGGATCGGGCGTTTGGCGAAGTCGGCCGGTGGCATCGTGATCGCATGAACGCCCAGATACAGCGGCAGCGACAGGGCGAAAACCAGGCCCATATCGTGGAAGAACGGCAACCAGGTGACCATCGGACGGTCGTCGGCCGGTGCCAGGGCCGTACGCAACTGATCGAGTGCCGCCGCGAGATTGGCATGGGTGATGCACACTCCCGCAGGCGAAGTGGTGGAGCCGGAGGTGTACTGGAGGTAGGCGGGATGCGCGCCGGCCGGATCCACTCGGACGTCGCCGGTGCCGACGTGCACATCCACCGTCAGGAGTTCGCCGTGCGGCATGGCGTCGGCATCCGGACATTCGGGCGTGCCGGTCGGCAAGCGTGGCGAGACGAGACTCAGACGCGGCTCGGCGTCGACGAGGATCGTCCGTAACCGTTCGGCATTGCGGCGCATCGCCATCGGAAACAGCGGAACCGCGGTGCGGGCGCTGTAGAGGCAGGCGAGAAAGGCGACGACATAGTCGAGACCGTGCTCGCACAGGATCGCGACACGATCACCGGGCGATGTCCGCTCACGAATCTTCTCGGCCAATGCTCCTGTCGCACTGTGTAATTCGGATACCGCGACGGTGACCTCCGTACGCCGACCGCCCGGGTACGACAGCACGGTGAAGGCCGGATCGTCCGGTGTTTTCGCTGCCCGGTCCGCGACGGTCGCCGCCAAGCAATTGATCATCGTCGCTCCTGGCGCGGCATTCGAAGCGCCAACGCGGTCGACAACGCCGTGACAGAGGGGTTGTCGAACAGCTCGGCGGTGGCGATCCGGATTCCCAGCCGGTGCTCCAGACGGCGTCGCAGATCTATGGCCAGCAGCGAGGACAGATTCAGTGACGCGAAATCGGCTTCGGGGTCGATGGATTCGACGTCGCGCGACAGTACGTTCGCGACCGTGGCGCGCACGATTCGCTGTACATCCTCGCCCGCGTCGGCAACTCGGGACAGACGTCTGTCGGCCGCAGTGTTTGCCGAGCCCGGCGAGCGCCCACCCGGCAGATCGGCCCCGAGCGAACCCGCGGGAGCCAGCGCCTCGCGAAGTCTGGCCGCGACCGGTCCCGAGTCGTCGGTGGGCGTGTAGTCCAGCGCGAGCACCACCGCCTGCGGACGGCCGAGAATCGCGGACAGCACGGACATGCCGCGAGCGGCATCGAAGGGGGTGATGCCGGCGGTCCGCAGATGTGCGGCGCCTCCGGCGGAGCGGGCGAGCCCGGCGTCCCAGCTGCCCCAGGCGATGCTGGTCACCGGTCGGCCGGTGGCGGCGTGCGCCAGCGCATCCACTGCCGCATTGGCGGCGGCGTACGCGGCCTGTCCGGGCGCCCCGAACAGACCGGTGGCGGAGGAGAACAGGAGGGTGAAGTCGACCGGGTCGCTCGCCGTCAGTTCGAGCAGCGAGACGGCCGCGGTCACTTTCGGTTCGAAGTGCAAGGCCAGCGATTCGCCTGTCACGCGGTCGAATTCGGCGTCCTGCAGCACACCGGCGGCATGCACCAGTCCTCGGATAGTCGATCCACACGCTCGGATGTCGTCGAGGGCGTTGGCCAGGTCCGCGCGATCGGCGACATCACAGCGCACGACCACCACGCGGTCCTCGGCGCCGTCGAGCAGCGGCGGCAGCGGCCGCGGGCGCCGGGTCAGGACGACCACATCGCGGGCTCCCTGCTCGAGCAGCCACCGCACCGCGGCGGCCCCCAGCGCGCCGAGCCCGCCGGTGACCACGTAGGTGCCGTCGGCGCAGATCGGGACCCCGGAGCCTGCTCCCCCGAGTCGCCGGAACCGCCGCATCAGCGTCCGCGCACCTTCCACGCGCACTTCCGCCGGCCCCCGGGAGTCGAGCACGAGCTCGCGCACGATGTCGGCGCCCGATTCGTCGGACCAGATCAGGCGCACCGGTCGGCCGGATTCCAACTGCAGGGTCCGGACCAGCGCGGCGACAGCATTGTGTTCGACGGATGCCGGATCCCGCAGCACCACGGTGAGGCTCGCCGTCGTTTCCGCGGCGATCACCTGCTGCAGGACGCGCAAGGCTCGCTCGAGTGCGGGGACGACCGGACTCGCGTCGGTTCCCGCGCCGAACGCGTCGTGCCGCGGCGCCGAGAGTGCTTCCGCCCAGACCAACACCACCGCAGTGGGCGCCGATCCCGGTGCCGCTGCCGCCGCCAAGGCCGTCGACTCGCCGGGCTCCCGGGCGATCCGCTCGGCGGGGAGGTGCCGGTCCAGCGCGCGGGCGATCGACTTCGCGAGGCGCGATTCTCCGACGACCGACGCCCGCTCCATGGCCGGGTGCACCGCCCGCGCGGCTTCCGCGGAGAACGGCAAGGCAATCCACTGTTCCTCGCGCAGTACGGAGTTCGCCCATTCCGGTGCGGTGGCGACCGTCGCGTCGTACTCGGCTCGTCCGCGCGCGGCGGTGCGCCCGAGAAGCAGGTTCATTCCCGAGCCGACGGCGTCTTCGAAAACGACACCGGCACTGGCGGGTTCACGCGGCGCATCGTCCGGTACCACCGCGCGATTCATCTGGGGTTGGGCGTATAGACCGTCATCGGTGGCAGCGTCGGGACGGTCGCCGTCGACGTCGGCGTTTCCAGGCGGCCGGTAGACGACCGTGTGGCCGGATGGGTCTCTCGCCGCTTGCCGCGTGTCGAAAGCCTTGTCCGCGAATGCGATTCGCACGCCGATCAGTGCCACTGCCGGGGCATCGTCCCGGTCCACCGCGATGACGTCGCACAGCAGCCCGCCCGGTTCGTGCCCGCGCACGAACGCGTGCGCCTCGGTCAGCAGCACACGGGGGGCATCGGAAAGCCATACCGACCCGATGGCTACCGGAACCGCAGGCCCGGTTGGGGGCAGGACTTCCCGGCCGGCGGCGGCGATCAGCTGTAAGCAGCCGTCGAGCGCGGCCGTGGTCAGCGGGATCGAATCGAAAACTCCGACGGCGCTGCGGATTCCGGCACGCACGGCGGCAAGCGTCCGGAAGCGCGGACCGTAGTCGAGTCCACGGGTGCGCAAGGACGTATAGAACTCGTCGACATCGAGTTCGTCCGCTGTCGTGGCGGAGGTGCGATGGTCGTCCACCGTACGCATCCACCCGAGAATGTCGGCGGGCGAGGCGGCTGTCTCCGCCCGCGCCGAGGCCAGCGACACCGGCCCCAGCAGTACGCGCAGATCCGATCCGCTGCGGTAGCCGACTGCGGCGAGATCCGCGATGTCCGTGCGTTCGTGAACCGCGAAATCGGCCAGCCGGATCGGTCCGGGAACCGAATCCAGCAGGCGCCGAATCCAATACGCGGCGGGCACGGTCGGCACACCGTTCACCACGTGATCGTCCAGTCGTTCGCGGCCGGGATCGGTCGCGGTCCGGGTGAGCAACGGGAAAGTTCTTCGCCGCCAACGCCGTTCGACCGCCGGACCGGCCGTCGCACCCTGGATCGACCAATCGACATCACGCCCTCGCAGATACATGGCACCGACGGTGCGGAGCAGGGCGGTGACCTCGCCGTCGCGATGCGCGGCCGAGAAGACGGCGTCGGCCAGTTCGGGATGGTCGCGCACGGCCGGCGCCAGCACCGGATGCGGTGATATCTCCACGATCGAGGTGTAGCCCCGGCCCACGGCGGATTCGACGGCCGCGTCCAGATCGACGGTGCCACAGAGGTTGTCGATCCAATAGTCGGTATCCATCGCGGCGGAATCGATCACCCGGCCGGATCGTGCCGTCGAGAACACCGGCACGCGGGGCGCCCGCGGCGCCGGCGCTCGCAGCGCGGTGGTGAATTCGTCGGCGAGCGCGCGAACCTGCGGGCTGTGCGCGGCGAAGTCCACCGGCACGGGTCGTACGTAGTACTGCCGCCGCCGCGCTCGCCGCAGCAATGTCTCCATGTATCGCGTGGTCCCGGAGACCACCACCGCCCGGGGCCCGTTCACCGCCGCCACCGCGACCTCCGCGCGCAAGGGCTCGACCAGCCGCCGCGCTTGATCCGGTGTCGCCTCGAGCAGCGCCATCATGCCCTGCCCGGCCAGCCGGCCCAGCACCCGCGAGCGCACGGTGACCAGATGCGCGGCATCGTCGAGGGACAGGGCTCCCGCGATCACCGCGGCCGCGATTTCGCCGAGGCTGTGCCCGGCCACCGCATCCGGCTCGATTCCCCACGCCGCGAGCAACCGGGCCAGCGCCACCTGGTAGACGAACAGCGCCGGTTGCACCGTCTCGGTGGCGCCGACGCCGTCGGCGAAGCCGTGGCGGGGCGTCCACACTCGCGGCCCGCCCGCATTCGCCACGGCGTCGGCCGCTTCGGCTACCGCACGGGCGTATTCGGGATACCGGGCCGCCAGCTCGCGCCCCATGTGCGCATGCTGACCCCCTTGTCCGGAGAACAGGAAAAGCACGCGTCCGCGCCGTCGCCCACCGACTCCGAGAAGGGCCGGCGAACGGGAGCCGCTCGCCACCGCGCGCAGTGCGTCGCCCGCATCGTCGGGCTCGTCCGCCACGATCGCGGCCCGAACCGGTTGGGGCAGTGCGCGTCCGGTTGCCGCCAGGGTGGACAGCGACATCTCGCCGCCGGCCAGAACGGTCGCGGTGTCACGCAGTTCGTCCTCGTCGCGACCGGTAAGGCCGATGAGCACGGGAGGCCGCACCTCGCGCCCCGGTCCCGGCTCCACCTCCCGCAGGACCACATGCGCATTGGTGCCGCCGAATCCGAACGAACTGACGCCCGCGCATCGCGGCATGCCGGACTCCGCGGGCCAGCCGACCACTTCACCCGGCACCCGGAGGCCGCGTTCGGACAATCGCAGCAGCGGATTCTCGCGCTGAAAGTGGATGGTGGGCACGATGGTTCCGTGGTGTAGGCACAGCGCTACCTTGGCCAGCCCGGTCACCCCGGCCGCCGCCTCCAGATGGCCGATATTCGATTTGATCGATCCGACATACGGTTTCACCGCGCCACCCGGCGCATCGAGTACGGTGGCCAGCGCCTCGATCTCCACCGCATCGCCGACCGGTGTTCCGGTGCCGTGACATTCGAAGTATCCGGCGGAGCGGACATCCAGGCCGGCGCGTGCCCACGCTGTGCGGATCACCTGTTGTTGCGCGCGCCCGTTCGGGGCGTAGAGACCGTTCGATCGGCCGTCGGAACCCACTGCGGCGCCGATGATCTCGGCGTAGCTCCGATTGCCCTCACGTTGCGCGTCGGCCGTGCGCTGCAATACCAGCACGGTCGCCCCATCGCCGCGAACGTATCCGTCGGCGGTCGCGTCGAACGGCTTGCACCGCCCGTCAGCGGCGAGGAAGCCACCCTGTTCCAAATACTGCGAAGTGTGCGGCAGCAGCGCGAGATTCACGCCGCCGACGATGGCGTACGGTACGGCGTCGTCGGCCAGCAACCGCACGGCGAGGTCCACCGCCGCGAGCGAGGACGAACACGCGCTGTCGAGGACCACACTCGGTCCGTGCAGATCCAGTGCGTACGAGATCCGATTGGCGATGATGCTCAGCGCGGACCCGGTCACCGCGTAGGGCGCGTCCTGTCCGCCGCTGCCGAGGACGACCGCTCCGTGGTCGAAACCACAGGCGCCGAAGAGAACCGCGGTATCCGACCCGCTCAGCCGATAGCCGATTCCGGCATCGTCGATCGCTTCGACCGCGACCTCCAGCGCCAGCCGCTGTTGCGGATCCATCAGGGCCGCTTCGCGATCGGAGATCGAGAACCGGTCGTTGTCGAATTCCGTGATCGAATCCAGATAGCCGCCGCGGCCCGCGCCGTCGCGCCCCGGCGGCGGGTCGCCGACTCCGCTGCGGCTCTCGATCAGCAAGCGCCACAATTCGTTCACGCCGGAAGCGCCCGGTACTCGGCATCCGATACCGATGATCGATATCGGTGGCGTGGCGGCTGTCATCGGCGCTCGAGATGGTCGACGAGCCGCTCGATATCCGGGTTGTCGTAGAGCTCGGTGAGCGAGATCTCCACGCCCAGAGCATCTTCCAGCACGCCGGCCAGGCGGGCGAGCTGCGCGGAGCTCAGGCCCAGATCGGTGAAAGGCACTGTGGTGGAGACGGATTCGGGTGCGGCGCCCAGCATGTGCGCGACGGCGGCGACCGCCGCGTCCGCCGAGGTGCCGATCCGTTCCCGCTGCCCCACCGCCATGTCCTCCCCGTATCCGGCGCTGTCGCACGACGGTCGGGTGGCATGTGAGCGCGATTCGCGCAGCGGCTCACAGTGCCGACCGGGTGCGGGTGTCCCGCGTAGTGCAGGTTCCCCAGCGATTATGCCGACAAGTCGGGGCCCGGTGAAGAGGTCGAGACGGCTGAGGCCACAGGGGCGAGAGTGACGAGACGAGCCGCGACCCATGCCGGTCGCGGCTCGCCCCGCCCGCCGATCAGACGACCAGCGAACCCAGTCGCGCGTTGATCAGCGTCTCCGCCTCGTCCACGATGCGCGAGATCAGCTCGGCGCAGGTGGGGATGTCGTCGATCAGACCCTGCACCTGTCCCGCCGACCAGATGCCGGCGTCCAGGTCGCCCTCGTCGAAGACGCGGCGGCCGCGGGCTCCGGCGACCAGATCGCGCACATCCTCGAATTTGCCTCCGGCGGCCTCGATTTCGACCACCTTGCGGCTGATCTCGTTGTCGGCCACCCGGGCGGTGTTGTGCATGGTGCGGAAGATGAGCTGGGTATCACGCTCGGTGTGGGCGACGATCTGTTCCTTCACCTTCCGATGCACCGGGGACTCCTCGGTGCACAGGAAGCGGGTGCCCATGTTGATGCCGTCGGCGCCCAGGGCCAGCGCCGCGACCAAGCCGCGGGCGTCGGCGAAACCACCCGACGCGATGACCGGGATGTCGAGCGCCTTGGTGGCGGCCGGGATCAGGATCAGGCCGGGCACGTCGTCCTCACCCGGGTGGCCGGCGCATTCGAAACCGTCGATGCTCACGCCGTCGACGCCGATCTTCTGCGCCTTGAGCGCGTGCCGGACGCTGGTGCACTTGTGCAGCACCTTGATTCCGGCTTCCTTGTAGTACGGCAGGAACGGCTCCGGGTTGCTGCCCGCGGTCTCGACGATCTTCACGCCCGATTCGATGATCGCCTGAACGTATTCCTGGTACGGCGGCGGGTTGATCGACGGCAGGATCGTGACGTTGACGCCGAACGGCTTGTCGGTGAGCTGCCGGGTGCGCTCGATCTCGCGCCGCAGATCGTCGGGGGTCGGCTGGGTGAGCGCGGTGATGAAACCGAGCGCCCCGGCGTTGGCGACCGCCGCCACGAGTTCGGCGCGGCCGACGTGCATCATGCCGCCCTGCACGATCGGGTGTTCGATACCGAACATCTCGGTGAATCTGGTGCGCAACATCTGGTTGTCCTCCTGGCCGCGGTACGACTCGGGGCGACGCGCCCGGCATCTCCGGCACCCTTCGATGCCGGTGTGTGCACAGACTGCCGCCCCTCGGGTGCCTGGCCGCGTGCGAGCCGGGCCTGCCCGGATGGCTCGATACTGGCATGGCGACCGCGTCGGAGACAACAGGATGTGAGCGGCAGTTTGCTACGAAACTCTCGAAGGGGCGCGAACTGAGGTCATGGTGAAATCAGCCAAAAACCCAGGTTATCGCCATGAGTTGGCGCGGTATCGCGAATGTTCGGTGAACCGGGATTCTCGTATGTAACCCTTGTCACGGCAAAAAGTTAGTTGCTATTCTCGCTGTTGGTTCAGCCGTCGACGCCACCGGGCCCATTCGGTGGCGAACTCCGACGGTCCGAGAGGAGTTCCTGCATGACCACCGGTGTCCAGACCGACGAACCGATCCGGTCGCGTCGAAACCACTGGAACAACCAGCTCGCCACGCATGCGCTGATGCGCCCGGACGCGGTGGCGATCCGGTTCCGCGGGCAGGACACCACCTGGAAACAGCTGCACGAGCGGTCACTGAAATTCGCCGATGCTCTGGCTCGGCGCGGTGTCGGCTTCGGCGACCGGGTGCTGATTCTGGCGCTCAACTACACCGAGTACCTGGAGGCCGTGTTCGGCATCAACGCGCTGGGCGCGATCGCGGTACCGGTGAACTTCCGGCTCACCCCGCCCGAGGTCGCCTACATCGTGGCCGATTCGGGGGCCGCGGCGATCGTCACCGACTCGCTGCTGCAGCCGCTGGCCACCGGTGTGATGGCGCAGAGCGAGGCGCTGCGTACCTGCGTCGTCATCGGCGGCACCACGGGCGAGGGCGTCATCGGCTACGACGACTTCCTCGCCGAGACCGGCGAACCCCATGTGCCGCAGGACATTCCGGAGGACACTCCGGCGTTGATCATGTACACCTCGGGCACCACCGGCAGCCCCAAGGGTGCGATCCTGTCCTACGAGAATCTGAATGCCCAGGCGCTGACCTGCATTCGGGCGATGAACGCTACCCCCGACAGCATCGGCTTCTGCACCTCGCCGCTGTTCCACATCGCCGGACTGGGCTCCCTTGCCCCGGCGTTCATGCTCGGCTCCAAGACCGTGTTGCATCCGCTCGGCGCGTTCAACGCGACCGAATTCCTCGACGCCATCGAGGCCGAACAGGCCACCACCGCCTTCTGTGTCCCCGCCCAGTGGCAGCTGATCTGCGAGGATCCGACGGTCAAGGAGCGCAAGCTGGCGTTGGAGACGTTGAGCTGGGGAGCGGCGCCCGCCTCGGAGACCGTGCTGCGGGCGATGGCCGAGTGCTTCCCGAACGCGCAGAACGTCGCGGTCTTCGGCCAGACCGAGATGTCGCCGATCACTTGCGTACTCGAGGGCAAGGACGCGCTGCGCAAACTCGGCTCGGTCGGTAAGCCCATCCCGACCATCCAGAGCCGCGTCGTCGACGACGAGATGAACGATGTCGCGCCGGGCGAGATCGGCGAGATCGTCTACCGCGGGCCGACCATGATGCAGGGCTACTGGAACAAGCCCGAGGCGACCGCGGAAGCCTTCGCCGGCGGCTGGTTCCACTCCGGTGACCTGGTTCGCCAGGACGAGGAGGGCTTCGTCTGGGTGGTCGACCGCAAGAAGGACATGATCATCTCCGGCGGCGAGAACATCTACTGTGCCGAAGTGGAGAATGTGCTGTTCGCGCATCCGAAGATCCACGAGGCCGCGGTGGTCGGCCGGGCCCACGAGAAGTGGGGCGAGGTGCCCGTGGCCGTGGTCGCGCTGCTCGACGGCGAAACGCTGACCCTCGAGGAGCTGACCCCGTTCCTCAACGAGAACCTGGCCCGGTACAAGCATCCGAAGGATCTGGTGATCGTGCCGGAGCTGCCGCGCAATGCCAGCGGCAAGGTGGTGAAGGTGCAGTTGCGCAAGGAATACGCGGGCTGACCTTCGGGCAGGGGATATGCCCGGCACGTGCGAGGCAGGACCTACGCCGCGTACCCGGTCGTGAACGAGCCGCCGAGTCGACACTCGGCGGCTCGTCGCCGTATCGGCCCGCGGCCGGGGGTTTGTCCCGCGACTGGTGCGAATCGGCGTGCGGCTCAGATCATGTCGTGCTTGGTGAGCCAGTTCATCAGCGGCCAGCCGCAGAAGACCGGCAGCCAGCAGGTCAGTACCCGGTACAGCAGAACGGCCGGCACGCCGATCGCCGCGGGCACGCCGAAGGCGGCCAGACCACCGATCAGCGCCGCCTCCACCGCGCCCACACCACCGGGCGTGGGTGCGGCCGAGGCCAGCGTCCCGCCGATCATCGTCACGACCGTCACGGTCACGAATGTCGTTGCGCCGCCGAATGCTTCGATGGCCGCCCACAGCGCGCCCGCCGCGCCGAGCGTGGTGGTCGCGCAGCCGCCGACGATCATCAGCAGCCGTTTCGGTTCACGCGAGAGCGTGTGCAGTTCCGCGACCACCTCCGCCAGCTGCGGTCGCACCTCGTTGCGCAGCCAGCGCCGCACCGTCGGCACGAACATGGCCGCACCGACCGCGCCCAGCAGACCGCCGGCCAGCAGATACAGCACGGTCGCACTCGGCACGAAATGTTCCAGGTTCGCCGAGACACCGGCGGCCACGCTGAAGACGATCAGCAGCACCACGTGCGTGATCACCTGCACCGCCTGGTTCAGTGCCACCGCCGCGGTCGCCTTCACTGTGCCCAGGCCGCTCTTCTGCAGGAATCGGACACTCAGCGCCAGCCCGCCGACCCCGGCGGGCGTGGTGGTCGCGGCGAAGGTGTTGGCGACCTGCATGCCCAGCAGCTTGCGGAAATTCACCGAGGTCCCGGCACATCCCCACAGCGCCATCGCCGCGCCGACATAGGTGGCGGCCGAAATCGTCAACCCCAGCAACGCCCACCACCAGTTCGCGGTACGCAGTTCGGTGAAGAAGGTCGGCACCTGGCTGATGAACGGGTAGGCCACGTACACCAGCGCGATCAGCAGCACCAGCTGCACGATCTGGTTGCGCGAGTAGCGGGTGATCCGCGCGGCCTCGATCCGATCCTTACCGGTCTGCTGAAGTACTTGGGCGCGGACCGTTTTCATCAGTTCGCCGCTGTCGGGCACCGATTTGCGGACCTGGGTGCCGATTCCGTTCTTGGTGAGCCGGCGCGAGGCGTCGAGCACCGCCTGTTCCCCCAGCACGTGAATGGCGGTGGCCACCACCGTTTCCGCCCCGAACAGGGAACTCGTGGTGAGCAAGAGCTGCGCGATATCGGCGGAGAAGCGGGAGTCGAAGGCGCCGAATTCCGCCGCCATGAAGCCGCCGAACAGCACCCGCCCCTCGGCGATGCGGATTTCCTCGACCCGCAGATCGCCGTGGGTGATCTGGGCGCGATGCATGTTCTGCAGTGACCGCCAGACGTTGGTCAGCACCACCTCACTGTCGCCGGGGGCCAGCTGCCGGCCCCGGGGCGCGGTGTGCGCGTACAGGGTCCAGCCGCGGCTCAGCGCGGCCACCGTCAGCGGTTTGTTGCTGGCCAGTCCCAGATCGCCGAGCGCGATACCCATCAGTGCGCGATGCTCGACCGCGCGGCGCATCGAGGCGAAGGCGGGGGTGCGTTCGCTGCTGCGGAAGGTCAGCCAGCGCCGGGCCTGCCGCAACATTCCCCAGCTGCGCTGATTCTGCCCGTACATCTCCACGATCAGCTGGCGATGCGGCCCGGTGTCGGCGCTCAGCAGCAGCGGTCCGGGACCGGCCGGGCGCAGCACGGTGAATCCGGTGACGGTGTATCCGCGGCCGGCCAGCACCCGGACGGCGGCCTCCAGCGGCACCTCCAATGCCGGAGTGCCGACCAGCAGGACGATCACCGCACCGACGAACCAGCCCACCGCGAGCCCGAACATCGCCCGCGAGGGCACCACCAGACTCACGAACAGGTGCAGCGGCACGAACGCGATCAACAGCGCCCACCACAACCGCCGCCAGGATGCCGGCAGCCAGGGACTGGCCACGGTCAATCCGGCGGCCAACATCGCGATCCAGCGCGGATCGTCGAGAAATTGCGACAGGAACGTGTCGAGCTGGCGTGGCACCGCCAGATGCCACTGCGGCGCCGAGATTCCGGATTCGGTGATGGACAGCGCCAGGACCGCGATCAGGCCCGCGGTGACGTAGCCGCTGAGCAGTTTCCATTGCATCCGGAAGATCAGGCGAACGAGAATCGCGAAGGGCAATGCCAGAATCGCGATGCCGTAGAGCAGATAGACCAGGTTGGACTGTTCGGGCGTGAGGAAGCCGACGATGTCGGAGACCGATCGCTCCAGGGCTTCCCAGCGCGGCCGGGTGACGAGCGATCCGGCGACCACCACCGCTACCAGCAGGGCGGACAGCACCACGCGAATGATGTCGCTGGTCCGCCTGATCCGCGGCTGCAGCAGACTGCCGGAGACGGGGATCTCCCGCCCGTCTACTCGCATGTCGTATCGAAACTTTCGGATCGAGGGAGCTGCGTCGGTCCCTGGGTCGGCTCGGGTGTGAGTATGCAGGAGGCCGTCCGAGCGCCCGTCGGCAACACGCCGTTCCCCGGGTTCGCGCAGGTGGGCGTGCGCGTACTCCACCCGAGCCGACCGCACTCGGGTGGCTGTTCCGCGTCCGGATCTCCGCTCGCTCGGGCCGAGGCCACCGCGCGAGCGCCCGGGTCTTCGCGGACCGGCAGGGCGCAGCGTCACCCGGGCGGTCCCGAGCCGGCCGTGACGGGTGCGTCGGTGTCGCCGATGCTGAAGATAGCGCCGGTCATGGTGCCGGTATCGAGTTCGGCGATCGCGGCCGCGACCAGCTCCGTCGGCACCAGCGCGGGAAAGGAATTGGGGGCGACGGCATTCGCGCGGACCCCGAATTCGGCGAATTCCGCGGCGATATGCCTGGTCAAGTGGTCGAGCGCGGCCTTGGTCGCGGAATATACGGCCTGCCCGCCGGAGTAGACCCGGGATCCGGACAAACTCGAGACGTTGACGATATTGCGATTGCGCGCCCGATTCTCGTCGCCGCGATGCAGCCAGCAACGCTGCGCGAGCCGCGTCGCCAGTCGCAGCGGCACCTCGACGTTCATCGCGAACTGCGGGGCGAGCGCGTCGAGGGCGGTGTCGCCGTCGACGAGGCCGTTCGGTTGCAGATCCAGCTGCGCCGCATTGTTGACCAGCAGATCGACCGCGCCGAATTTCGCCAGTGCCAGATCCACCACTCGCTCGGCCTCGCCCTCGCGGCGCAGATCGGCGCGCACGACGAAGATGCGGGAGTCGTTCTCCGGAACAGGCTGCCAGGGTTCCAGCGGATCGATGAACCATTCCTCCTGGGAGGGCGCGGCCGGAACCCGATTGCGGCAGACGGCCACGATGTCGTAGTCCCGGTAGTACGCGCGGCAGAACGCATCGCCCAATCGCCCACCCGCCCCGGTGAGCAGGCACACTCGACGGCTGTCACCACTGGACAATGCGGTCCCCTCCCCAGCGGCTCGCCGCCTGCTCCTTCGGCCGGTGCAACCACATCACCACACTGTTGCGGGCCGCGGTGTTGGCGCCGAGGAAGGTGTGCCAGGACCGCGGCGTGCATTCGAAGACGACCATCGAATTGTCCAGCGGCGGAACGACCACCGTGGGTGTCGGCTCCGCGGCGCCGATATCGGCGAACAGTCCCGTCTCGCCGCCGTCGCCCGGCTGCCATTCGCTGTTGCCCAGATAGAACAGCACCGCGACCGCGCGCACCATTTCACGCGCCGGCACCCCCGCGGGCCGGGCGCCGGACTTCAGATCGATATCGTCGCCCGGCAGGCCGACCGTGTCCGGCCCGGGCGCCGCCCCCGGGAACCAGGCCGGGGTGAGGTCGTGGTGCGGCCAGCCGCGCGGACTCCCCGGCGGGTGATGGTGAAGTGAGCCCTCGACGTCGCCGCTGGCCGGGACGCCCGCGACTCGTGCGATCAGGTCGTGCCAGGCGCGCGACAGGAAGACCTCGAGCGGTCCGTTGCGCATCCGGGTCAGGCTCGCGCCGGAGGCGCCGTAGCCCGCGGCAACCGGACCGAACAGGTCCTGGCGATCGGTGCGCACCCGTTCGAATTCGACCGCGAGCCGCTGGTAGAACTCGGCGACGAAGACGTCGCGGACGTAGACGTGGGGGAAGGGGCGGGTGCGGCGAATCCATCGCCGATGTGCCAGCAGATCGATGAACCACCGCGGCAACGGCGCCTCGGACAACATACAAGCTCCCTCCCGGACTACCCGCCGATCTTATTGCCTTCCCGGTACCGCGCCGAGTTCGTCCCGGTTTGTGCAACCATCACCCGGTGGTGCGCGACGTTCGGGTCTGTTTCGTGGGAGATTCTCTGGTTGCGGGACTGGGAGATCCGCAGTGTCTCGGCTGGGCGGGCCGGCTCGCCGGACGTGCGACAGCGGCCGGAATTCCGCTGACCTACTACAACCTCGGGGTGCGACGCCAGACCTCCTCCGATATCGCCGCCCGCTGGGAGGCCGAATGCGGACAGCGATTATCCGGCGAGGTCGACGCGCGGGTCGTCTTCTCCTTCGGCGTCAATGACACGCTGCGGGAAAACGAGGCGATCCGGGTGCCGGCCGACGAGTCCGCGGCCAACCTCCGCCGCATGCTGCGCCGCTGCGCCGAACTCGACTGGACCGTCCTGGTGGTCGCGCCGCCGCCCTGCATCGACGACGAACAGAACGCGCGCACAATCGAATTGGACGATCGATTCACCGAAATGTGCTCCCGCGAACAGGTTCAGTATCTTCGCGTTCACCAACCGCTGCGTCACAACGACATCTGGATGCGCGAACTGCGCGACGGCGACGGCTACCACCCCGGCGCGCCGGGCTACGAGCAGCTGGCGGCCATGATCGGCCCGCATTGGCTGCAATGGCTGACCGAACCTCGCACCCACCTCCCCACGGTGAGCTGATCCGCCGTATTTCTCCGCACCGCGTTTTTCTGCGCACCGATTAGTTAGCGTTGTTCGTCCCGTCTTCATGGTTCGAACGCATCGGCCGACCGGGCCGGTGACAGGTTGCAGAGGAGCAGGTCAATCATGGGGAAGATCGTTGTCGCCGAGTTCGTTTCGCTGGACGGATTCATCCAGGATCCGCTGTGGACCGCACCCTTCTGGTGCGACGGCATCGCGAAGTACAAATCCGGTGAGCTGGAGGCGGTCGACGCCTTGCTGCTGGGCCGCACCACGTATCAGATGTTCGCCGCGTCCTGGCCGGACCACCCGGAAGAGGGTGCGTACAAGGACAAGATGAACAGCATGCCCAAGTATGTGGCGACCGATTCGCTGCGCGATCTGGAGTGGAACGCTCAGCGCGTCGAGGGCGATCTCGCCGCCGGCATCGCGAAACTGCGGACCGAGCAGAACCTGCTGGTCTTCGGCAGCGCATCGCTGGTGAAGTACCTGCGCGAACACGAACTGGTCGACGAGTACCGCCTGGTCGTCTACCCCGTCCTGCTGGGCAGCGGCCTGCGGCTGTTCGAGTCCGTCGAGCCGGAAGCCACCCTCGCCCTCGCCGAATCCGAGGTGCTCGACAACGGCGTCCTCCTCGCCACCTATCGGGTCACCAGCAATTCGGTGGTGCGGCCCAGCTTCGGCTGACCGGCCCGCCACTCATTCGCGGTGGCGGACGATATTGAGCACGTTGCCGTCCGGGGCGCGGACCAGGAACCGGCGAACTCCCCAGGGCTCGGTGGTGAGGGGATGGACGATCTCGTAGCCGAGGCGTTGCGCCTGCGCATAGGCGGCGTCGACGTCGTCCACCAGCACCGACGCGACGGAGTCCGCGGGCGCGGCCGCGTCCTGTGTGACGAGCTGGACGGCGGCGCCCGTCTCCGGGGACGTGTAGCGGGCAACCCAGCCCAGATCGAATTCCTCGGTGCTCAGGCCGAGGAATTCGGTGTAGAAATCGCGGGCGGCCTCGATATCGGCCACTCGAAGGTTGGCCAAGATGCGATGGGTGCGCATGCGGTTCTCCTGTCCGCCGGGCATCGGTCGGTAATGCTAGTCCGCCGCGGGGGCGGTGCGGCCCATAATCTCCAGTACCGCCATGGCCGCGTTGTGACCGCCGATTCCGCTCACGCCACCGCCGCGGACCGCGCCGGCACCACACCGGAAGATGTTGCGATGGCCCGTGCCGACTCCCCAGCGAGCGGCGGGCGCGGAATCATCGTCGGTGCGAAACGGAAAATCCAAGTCGCCGTGAAAGATATGGCCGCGTGGCAGGCCGAGTTCGGCCTCCAATTCCAACGGCGTTCTGGCCTCGATACACGGATCGCCGTTCGCATCCGTGGCGAGACAGCCGGAAAGCGGCTCGGCCAGAACGGCATCCAGCTGTCGCAGCGTCGAAGCCAGCAGCTCGTCGCGTGATCCGTTCTCGAAAAGAGTTGCCGGAGTGTGCAAACCGAACAGGGTCAGTGTATGCATGTCCTGTTCGGCGGCCTCGGAACCGAGAATCGACGGATCCGTCAGCGTATGGCAGTAGATCTCCGACGGCGGGGCGCTCGGGAATCGCCCACCGGCCGCCTCGCGGTAGGCCCGTTCGAGCTGGTCGTAACCCTCCGCGATGTGGAAGGTGCCCGAGAACGCCGCGTGCGGATCGATCTCGGTGCGTAGCCGGGGGAGCCGGCGCAGCAGCATGTTCACCTTGAACTGACTGCCCTCGGGCAGCACGTCGACCGGCTCGCCCAACAGCCGGGCGAGGGTCGCGGGTGCCGCGTTGACCAGGACGTGGCGGGCATCGGCCAGACCGGATTCGTCCGGCGTGTCGAACCGGACCTGCGCTGTGTCGCCGTCGGTGTCGATCCCGGTCACCGTGCACGACGTGCGCACCCGCGCACCCGCCCGCCGCGCCGCATCGGCGAGGGCATCGGTCAGCGCGCCCATCCCGCCGACCGGCACGTTCCACTCGCCGGTCCCGTTGCCGATCACGTGGTAGAGGAAGCAGCGATTCTGCCGCAACTCCGGATCGTGCGCGTGCGTGAACGTGCCGATCAGCGCATCGGTGAAGACCACGCCGCGCACGGTGTCGTCCCGGAATCGCGCCTCGACGGTTTCGCCGAGCGGCCGCTCGAACAGCATCTCCCAGGCGTCCGGATCGTCGAGCACTCGCTGTAGTTCGGCACGGGTGGGCAGCGGCCGCAGCATGGTCGGAAAGATCCGCTGCGCTGCCCGCGTGGTCGTCGCGTAGAACCGTTGCCACGCCTCGAAATCCGCATCGGATCCGGTGACCCGGCGAAAGCTCTCGCGGGTTCGTCCGGCATCGGCCGTATCGACGAGCAACCCGGTGTCGCCGACCGGCGTGTACGACGAGATCCGCCGCTCGCGGGTCCGGAACCGCAGATCCAGATCCCGGACGATCCGATCCGGAAGAAGACTCACCAGGTACGAATACCGCGACAGTCGCGCATCGATCCCGGCGAACACCCGCTCCGACACCGCCGCTCCACCGGTATGGTCCTGCCGCTCGAGGACCAGTACCGACAGTCCGGCGCGCGCCAGGTACGCCGCGGCCACCAGCCCGTTGTGCCCGCCGCCGACGATGACGACGTCATAGGGGTCGCGCATCAGCCCTGGATATCACGAATCCGCGCGACCCGCGTCCGATCCGCCGGGTGTCGCGGACTTGCGCACCAGCAGATATCCGTGCGGGCACCGCTCGTCGGGTTCCGGGGGTCGCACCATCCGGGTCACCGGGACGAACCCGTGCGGCCGCAGCATCTGCGTGAGGCGTTCGGGAGACCACCGCACCACCGGCGCCACCTTGTGGTCGTACGGTTGCCGGTCGGCGCCGTCGTCGGCCGCCTGGAACGCCAGCATCAGATAACCCCCGGCGGCCAGAGCGCGAGCGAATTCCGCGAACAGATCCGGCAATTGCTCCGGCTGCATATGAATGATGCTGTACCAGGCCACAATTGCGCCGAACCCGCCGTCGGCGACGTCCAGCTTCTCCATCGAGCCCTGTTCGAATCGCAGATGCGGATGGACCTCGCGGGCCATCCGGATCATCTCCGCCGAGGCGTCGAGCCCGAAGGTGTTCAGCCCCAACCCATCCAGATATCCGGTGATCCGGCCCGGACCACATCCCAGGTCTGCCACCGGACCGCGGTCCTCGGCCTGCGCCAACTCCGCGAACAGCCCCAGCATCGCCCGATCGACCGGCGCGTTCACCATCGCATCCCGGAAGAGGTTGGTATAGAGCTCCGCCACCTCGTCGTATGCGGCCGCCACCGCATCGGAATTCGCACTCACTCCGGCAGCCTACCCACGCCGAGCCCGGACCCTTCCGGGTTTCGGCGCGTAGGGTCGCGGCATGGCCACCTCGACGCAGCACCGGGAGGCGGACGGATGAGGACGCTCACCTCCCGCATCGTGTATCGAAATCCCTGGATCGAGGTCCGCGAGGACAGTATTCGCCGCGCCGACGGCTCCACCGGCATCTACGGCGTGGTCCACCGGGCGGAATTCGCGGTGGTGGTGCCGCTGGAGGGCGACCGCCTGCATCTGGTCGAGCAGTTCAGATACCCACTGGGACAACGGTGCTGGGAGTTCCCGGCGGGCGCGCTGCCGGGTGGCGAGTCCGACGACCCGGTCGAAATCGCCCGCCGCGAACTGCGCGAGGAGACCGGTCTGCGCGCCACCGACCTGACCCACCTCGGCATTCTCGACGCCGCTCCCGCCACGCTGGCCCAACGCGGCCACGCCTACCTGGCGACCGGTCTCACCGCGGGCGAACCCGAACGCGAACCCGAAGAACAGGACATGCGGTCCCAGTGGTTCGACCGCGGCGTCGTGGAACGGATGATCCGCACCGGCGAGATCACCGACTCCCAGACCATCGCCGCCTACGGTCTGCTCCTGCTCCACGAGCGCCGCTGATCCGGCGGTGGTCAACGCTTCCGGGCTCGGAAAACGCTGTCCCGCAGTGTGATCGACTCCCCGCTCGAACGGACGACCGATCGGGTCCGGCTCTCGACCAGCTGGACATCCCAGCGATCCGGCGCCAATCCGGCGGCGATCTGCCCGGCGGTGACGTGCACGTGGGAAGCGGAGGTGTGAGCGGCCGACTCGTGATCACCGGGGGCGTGGCCGACGATGAACAGTGTTCCGCCCGGCGCCACGGCGGCGGCCAGGCGCTCGAACAGGGCGTCGTTCGAATCGACCGGGTGTACGTAGCATGCGCAGACCAGATCGAAGCGGTTCTCGCCCGCCTCCCACCGCGTCATATCCGCTGCGTGCCAATCGATTCGGCCGGCGATGTCGCGGCCGGCCCGATCGGCGCGCTCCCGGCCGCGCGCGACGGCCGCCGCCGCGATGTCGACGGCGGTGACCCGCCAGCCCTGCCGGGCCAGCCAGATCGCCTCCGCGCCCTCACCGCAGCCGGCGTCCAGGGCCGTGCCGGGCGGCAGGCCGGCGAGTTCGCCGGTGAGGTGGGGATTGGGTTCGCTCTCCGACGCCGAACCGGCGCCGTGATAACGCTGTTCCCAATAGTGCCGGTCGAATTCACGCCCGGCGGAGCCGTGCCGATGCTCGTGGTGTGCGTGATCACCGGTCGTGTCGCCGCCGGTCGGATGGCTGCCGCTCATGTCGACTCCTTCGGTGGGGTGCGAGTTCACAGGCCGTGGCGCCGATCACCGAGCACGCGGTCGGCGAGCTTCCTCTCATCGTCGGCGGAGAATCCGCGTCGATGCCGTTCCACCGCCCGGCGCGTCTCCTCCTCCACCAGATCGGCATTGATCTGCGCGGCCGCGAACGCGCCCGCGGCGGCCGCCGCACCCACCTGTGCGCTCAGGTCGGTGACATTGCCCGCCGCCCACACACCCGGAACGTCGGTGCGGCCCATCGCATCGGTCGCGATGTATTCGCCTGCGCCCGAGGGATGGTCGACAGGCTCGAGGCCGAGTTTGCGAAGGATCTCGGATCGCGCGACCATGCGCGGGCCGACGGTGATCACCTCGCGTGCCACCACCGTTCCGTCGGCGAGCCGCACACCGGTGATGTGGTCTCCGGCGACCTCCAGCGCCGCCACTTCCCCCGTGATCACCGGAATGCCCCGCGCGGCAAGCTTTTCCGCCTCCTCGCCGCCGGGTGCGTCCATGGTGTGGGTGAACAGGACGACATCGTCGGTCCACTGCCGGAACAGCAGCGCGCCGTGGACGGACATCGGGCCGTTGGCGATCACCCCGATCCTGCGGTCCCGGACCTCCCATCCGTGGCAGTACGGGCAGTGCACGACATCGCGGCCCCAGCGTTCCCGCAGGCCCGCGATATCCGGAATCTCGTCGACCAAGCCGGTGGTCACCAGCAGGCGGCGCGCCCGCACGGTCCGCCCGTCGGCGAGTTCGAGGTGAAATTCGCCGTCCTCGCGGACAGCGCCGGTGATCTCACCGGACACGATGTGCCCGCCGTAGCCGCGCACCTCGGTGCGGCCGCGGGCGAGCAGTTCCGCCGGCGGCATCCCTTCCCGGCCGAGCAGTCCGTGCACCCCGTCGGCCGGGGCGTTGCGGGGGGCGCCGGCGTCGACCACCGCCACCGATCGGCGCGCCCGTGCCAGCATCAACGCGCCGTTCAACCCCGCTGCTCCACCGCCGACGATCACCACGTCGTAGTCGCTGTTCAGCTCATCGGTCACCATGACCACCTCCTGGCGTCCACCGTGCCGGATACACCAAGAACATGGCAAACATCTTTGCTGAAATGGCAAACTGGGGTCATGGACGAGAACCTGGACCGAGCGCTCGACGCCGTGGGCCCGCGGCTGCGCGCACTGCGGCAACAACGCCAGACCACGCTCGCCGATCTGTCCACGACGACCGGCATCTCGGTGAGCACCCTGTCCCGCCTGGAATCGGGCGACCGCAAACCGACCCTCGAACTGCTGCTGCCGCTGGCCCGGGCCCACGGCGTCACGCTCGACGAACTCGTCGACGCCCCGCCCACCGGCGACCCGCGCATCCATCTGCGACCGATCACCCGGCACGGGATGACCATGCTGCCGCTGACCCGGCGCGCGGGCGGCATTCAGGCGTACAAGATGGTGATCCACCCCGAGAACCGCCGCGGCGAACCGGATCCGCAGACCCACGAGGGCTACGAATGGCTCTACGTCCTCAACGGACGTCTCCGCCTGATCCTCGGCGAACACGATCTCGTGCTGGCCCCCGGTGAGGCAGCCGAATTCGATACCCGCGTCCCGCACTGGTTCGGCCCGGCCGACGAACAGTCCGTCGAATTCCTGAGCCTGTTCGGCAAACAGGGCGAGCGCGCCCACGTGCGCGCCCGCCCCAGAGCCGGCGGGGACTAGCGTCCGGCCATATCCAGCGCGGCCAGATGGCTGAACAGGACCGATGCCCCGATCGGATTACCGCCGCCGGGATAGACGGTTCCGCTCACCGCGGCCATGGTGTTACCCGCGGCGTACAGCCCGGGAATCGGGGTGCCGGATTCGTTCAGCACCCGAGCGGTCGTATCGGTGCGCAACCCGCCCTTGGTGCCCAGGTCGGAGATGCCGAAGGCGGCGGCGTGGAAAGGTCCCTTCCGAATCGGCACCAGCGGTGACTTTCCTTCCGAGAAGGCGCGATCGTAGGCCTCGTCGCCGCGCCCGAAATCCTCGTCGACGCCGCGGTCGGCGAAGTCGTTGAATCGGTTCACCGTGTCGGCCAGCGCCTGCGCCGGAACGCCGATCTTCTCGGCGAGTTCGTCCAGGGTCGCCGCACTGTGCCGCAGCCCCGCGCGCACATACTCCTCGTGATCGACCATCGGCACGTTGCTGGCCTGCACCGGTGGTACCGGGCCGGCGCTGTCGTCGTAGATCATCCAGAACGGCAGTGTCATGGAACCCTCGTCCAGGCGGGCGATGATGTCGCGGCCCAGCCGGTCGTAGGGTGCGGATTCGTTGACGAAACGCTGTCCCGCCCCGTCGACGAATATGCCCCCGGTGAACCACAGCGCGAACGCCGCACGGCCGTCGGGATGAATCATTCCCGGCGACCACCACGCCTGATCCATCAGATCGGTATCGGCGCCGACCGCCATTCCGGCCTCGTGCGCCCTGCCCTGATTTCCCCAGGGCCCCATGGTGTCCCGCGCTCGTCCGGGGACGCCGAAGCGCCGGCGCAGGTCGTCGTTGCCTTCGAAACCGCCCGCCGCCAGCAGAACTCCCTTGCGGGCCCGGATGGCGACTCGCGTGCCCTCGCGTTCCACGATCGCGCCGACCACCGCGCCGTTCTCGGTGACCAACTCGACGAGCGGGGTGTTCAGCTGCAGCGAGACGTGGGGATACTTCGACAGCGCCAGCAGGAACCGCCCGACCAGGGCGCGGCCGCCGATCAGATATTTCGGCTGCGGCTCGCCCAGCCGATCGGTCCCCAGCGGGCCGCGCACGGCTGCCGCGAGTTCCCCCAGCGTCGCGGCGGGCAGGGGCGCCGGAACGATATGACGCTTGCCGTCGGTGCGAGCCTTCGGCGCCGCCCCGAAGTAGTCCGGCCACGGGAACATCTGGAATTCGAAACTGTCGTCGCTCTCCAGATACTCGATCACCCGGGCGCCGTTGCGGATATAGGTCTCCTGCAGGTCGGCGGGTGTGCGATCACCGACGACCGCGCGGAAATAGGTGAGCGCGTCCTCGAAGGTGTCGTCCACACCGGCCCGCCGCAGCACCGGGTTGCACGGAAACCACACTCCGCCGCCGCCCGAATACGAGGTGGTGCCGCCGAATTTCTCGGTCGCCTCCACCACGGCCACCGAAAGTCCTTCCCGCGCAGCGGTATAGGCGCCGGCCAAACCGCCGCCCGAACCCGCGACCAGTACATCGACTTCTTCGTTCCAGTCCGTCACCGCACACTCCCAGCACTCGTCTGTGCTCACGGTAAGCGCTCGGCGCCCACGCGGCACCGATGATCCCGATGGGCAGGAACGGGGTGGTCGCCGCGGCCGATCCGTGTCACCGCGATACAACCGGCGGTTGTGGCCGCGCGCGTGTCGGTTGTTTGCGCGCCGCCCGGGCCGATTGCTTCGATCCCCTCGATGATGAATCGTTCGCTGGGCACCTCGTTCACCCGGCTCTGGTCCGCCTACGCGGTGAGCACCTTCGGCACCTACCTGGCTCTGGATGCGCTACCCCTGATCGCGATCCGCGTGCTGCACACCGGACCGGGCGCGGTCTCGGCACTGGCTGCCGCCGGTCTGGCGGTCGGCGTGGTGCTCGCCCTGCCGCTCGGCCCCTGGGTCGAGTACCGGCCGAAACGTCCGGTGATGGTCGCGACCGATCTGCTGCGCTTCGCCGCCATGCTCAGTATTCCGGTCGCCTTCGCTTTCGGCGTACTCGGCTACGCGCAACTGCTCATCGTCTCCGTCGTGGTGGCCGCGGCCGATATCGCCTTCCGCGCGGCGAGTGGCGCCTACCTGAAAAGCGTTGTCTCGCGGGAGGATCTGCTCGCCGCCAACGGCAGATTCGAATCCACCACCTGGACCGCGACCGCGCTGGGACCGCCGCTGGGCGGTACCGCGATCGGGTTGTTCGGCCCGGTCACGACCGTCCTCGCGGACGCGTGCAGTTATCTGTTGTCCGCCGCGGCGCTCGGCTCGATCCGTGCCGGCGAACCGCGCCCGGATCGCGGGAAGGCCGCGCGCACCCGCGCCGCCGATCTGTTCGCGGGCTGGCGCTATCTGCTGGCCCATCCCGGTCTGCGGCCGCTGTTTCTCAACTCCGTCGCCGTGAACGGGCTGATCATGGCGACCGCGCCGGTGCTGGCCGTGCTGATGCTCGGTCGCCTCGGCTTTCCGACCTGGCAGTACGGGCTGGCCTTCGGAATCCCCTGCCTGGCGGGCCTGCTCGGCTCCCGGCTGTCGCCCTGGCTGGTCCGGCGCTACGGAGAACGCCGGATCGTCCTGGTCGCCGGCAGCCTGCGGGCCTGCTGGCCGATCGGATTGGCAGGGATCACCGCGGGGCTCGATGGTCTGGTGCTGGTGATTCTCGTCGAGGCCGGTCTCATCGCGAGCATCGGGATCTTCAATCCGGTGATGGCGACCTACCGCCTGCAGCGCACGGATCCGGGAGTGGTGGCACGCATGCTGACGGCGTGGTCGATCACCGGAAAGGCCACCACCGCGATACTGACCGCACTCTGGGGCGTGCTGGCGCAACTCACCGGCCCGCGCACCGCACTCGCCGTCGCCGGTGTGCTGTTGCTGGCCACGCCGTTGCTGCTGTTCCGAGGCGGATACGTCGACGCGGACGCCGCGGTGGAACCGCAGCCGGCGCCGGAGCCGATGCGGCAGGGGTGACCGGCGACCCGGGTGATGAGCGACACAGTGCCGTGCCGCTGTCCGGCGCCTAAATTCGTTAATTAGCGAAATGCCGAAGGATGGTGGATGTGCGCGACAGCGGATCGGTCCGCGCGGTAGACCTCGCCGAGGTGAGCGAGGCCGAATGCGAGATGCTCGAGGAATGCAAGGCCCTGGCCAACCGGACCAGGCTGCAGATCCTGCACTGGCTCAAGGATCCGCACGCGAATTTCGCTGAACTGGAACAGGATTCGGCCGAACTCGGCGTCTGCGTCGGACTGATCCAGCGGCGGGCCGGAACGTCGGCCTCGACCATCTCCGCCCATCTGGCGGTACTGCAGCGCGCGGGCTTCCTCATCGCCACCCGGCGCGGGCAGTGGACGTACTACCGCCGCGACGAGGCCCGCATCCGGCACTTCACCGACCGACTACACCGCGTGCTCTGATCCACGCACCCCCGAGTACGAAAGGTAGCGACCATGCCTACCGCCACTGGGCCCACCGCCCTGTCCATCCTCGACCTGGCGTCGGTGGCACCCGGCGCGACCGCGCGCGAGAGTTTCGCCAACAGCGTCGCCCTCGCCCAGGCCGCCGAGCGCAGCGGATATCGGCGCGTCTGGTACGCCGAACACCACAACATGCGTTCGATCGCGTCGAGCGCCACCAGCGTGCTCATCGGCCATGTGGCCGAACACACCGAGACCATCCGGCTCGGTGCGGGCGGCATCATGCTGCCCAACCATTCCCCGCTGGTCATCGCCGAACAGTTCGGCACTCTCGAAACGCTCTTCCCCGGCCGCATCGATCTCGGCCTCGGCCGCGCGCCCGGCAGCGATCAGAAGACGATGCTCGCCCTGCGCCGCGATCCGCATTCGGCCGACTCGTTCCCGCAAGACGTTCTGGAGCTGCAGGGATATCTGAGCGGCCGGTCGCGGATCCCCGGTGTGGAGGCCGTGCCGCGCGCGGAAGGCATCGTGCCGCTCTACATTCTGGGTTCCTCGCTGTTCGGCGCCCAGCTCGCGGCGCATCTCGGCCTGCCGTACGCGTTCGCATCGCACTTCGCACCCGACGCACTCCATCAGGCGGTCGAGGTCTACCGCGAGAAGTTCCAAGCCTCCGAACAGCTTTCCGAACCGTATGTGATGGCCGGCGCCAACGTGTTCGCCGCCGAGACCCACGACGCGGCGATCGCGCAGAAGACCGTCTCCTACCGGGCCCGCGCCCGCATGATGATCTCCCGCGGCGCCGGCACGGCGACCTTCACCGACGCGGAGATCGACGCCTTCCTCGCCTCCCCGAACGGCGCCCAGCTGTCTTCGATGACGCGCTACACCGCCGCCGGCACCGCCGACGAAGTGCGCGACTACCTCGACGAATTCGCCGCCTCGATCGGCGCCGACGAGCTGATCCTCGTCCACCACGCCACCGATATCGCCGACCGCGTCCGATCGGTCGAACTGACCGCGGCCGCGATGCTCGCCGAGCGAGCGGCCAACTGAAACGGCCGGGCCCGTTGCTACGGGTCCGGCCGTTGTCGGCTCACCTGGGGTCGGCTACTTCGTGGCCGTCGTGGTCGGCGCCGCCGACGTGGTGGTCGGCTGCGTCGTCGTCGGCTCGGTGGTGGTCGGCTGGGTGGTGGGCGGTGCCGTGGTCTCGACCGGGGCCGCGACCTGCGTCCGAGCCGGCGGTTCGGCCGGCGCGACGGTGGTAGTCGTGGTGGCCGGGGCCTGCGTGGTGGTCGGCGCCGTGCTGCTGTTGGTGGTCGTCGGCGTCGCGGTTGTCGGCGCGGGCTGAGTGGTGGTGGGCGCCGGGCTCGTGGTGGTGGTCGCCGCCTTGGCGTCCGTAGCCTTGCTGTCCTGGACGGTCTTGTACGCCGCCTGGACGTCGGCCTGGGTCGGCTGCGACTTCGGGTCGATCTGCTGACCCGCCTGCGCCTGCTGAGCCAGATGGGTGAGCCACGCCGCCGCATACTCGGCCGAGGTCATCGGCTTGCCGTTCGCGGCATCCGAATCGCGCCAGTAATCGAAGTGGTGACCGGTGCCGTTGGGGCCCAGGGTCAGCTGGTACGGATCACTCATGAGCACCGGGATCGTGTTCTGGTTGGTGACGATCAGGCCGATGATCTCGTTGAGCACCTTCTGTGGCAGATAGGCCAGTGGCGCCATCTGGTCGGTCGAAATCGACTGTGCCGGAGCGGGTGCGGGCGGATTGTCGCCCGGCTTGTAGCCCGGCTCGGACACCTTCAGCAGCACCTGCAGGAAGGTCTCGTTACTGGCCATCCAATTCGGCTGCGACGCGATGTAGGAGAAGGCGTTCATCGCGATCCGGCCCAGCGTGACCGCCACGTCCTGACCCGTCGCGGGCGTCAGCCCCTCGTTCTGCAAGGCGTCGACGTTCAACTGCCGGCCCACGTTCGCGGCCAGCTGCAGCAGCGAAATGTTCTGCGGCGCAGCGCACGTGAGGTCGCCTTCGGAGCAGAAGGAGGCGACCTTGCCGTTCAGCGCACCGAAGTCGCCGGCCTGGTCGGGCAGCGCGCCCTGTCCGGAGATCGGCTTGTTGCCGTTCTGGTAGTTCTGATCGAAACCGTCGGGATGGTTGGGATCCTGGGCGCCGGGGAACGGGCCATCGCCCGCGGTACGACCCGCATCCGCCAGAATCACCACGCCCAGAACGTTTTTCGGGTCGACGACATCGTATTTGCCGTCGGCGCCCGGCTGGTCGTGGCCGATACCCATGGCCACGCGCCGCGCGACGTCGGCGCCCTCGCTGTAGCCGACGATGGAGAACTTGGTGTCCGGGCAGGCCTGCGCGATGTCGTGCATGACCTTCTCGGCATTGGCCACACCGGTGTCGACCGCTTGCTCGTAGGTGCTCATATTCGCCGGATACGCGATGTACACCGCGGCATAGGAACCCGGATCGACCTTGTCGGCGGGTGCGTTGACCACCGGATCGACCCAGTGACTGCTGTAATCACTCGACAGCGCCGCCGGCAGCGCATTGCCGTTCGCGTCGACCAGCATGGCCGTCTTGTTCGGGTCCGGGCTGTCGTTGCGACCGGCCACCGAGATGGTCACCATGTCATGACATTCGGTGACCGACGAGGTGAGCCGCGTATCGCGGCTCTCGGGCGTCGCCATCAGGCCCCACGAGGCCGCGACAATGGCCGCCACCCCCAAAACTGCTGGTCCGGCGGCCGCGGAGGCGATGCGGTGCCGTTTGATGAACTCGCGAAGAGCCATGTCCTGATCCCCAATTCGGTCCGACAAGAAAGCGGGACAGGCCCCCCGACGGGCCGTGTGTGTCACGAGAGGTGTCGGGAACCACAGGCCCGGTGTTACCAGCCGGAACAGTTCTGTGATCTGAACCGCGACGTGTAAACACGAAGCCTTCCCGCAGCGATAAGGCCTTTTCCTCTGACGCGATCGACGACCACTTTGACGATCCGGCAAATTTCTTTGCGTTCGGGGCGCGGCACCGGTCACGGTGAAGGCGTGGACGACGGGTTCGAACCGGTAGTGGCAGCGCTGGGACCACGGCTGCGTGAGTTGCGCCGCCGCAGCGGCAGGACGCTGGCCGAGCTTTCGGCCGGAACAGCGATTCCGGTCAGCACCCTGTCGCGGCTCGAGTCCGGGCAGCGCAAACCCGGACTCGAACAGTTGCTGGCACTCGCCCGGGCTTACCGGATTCCGCTGGACGAACTGATCGGCGCCCCGGCGAGCGGTGACCCCCGCGTCTATCCGCAACCGTTCACACGCGACGGCATGACCGTCATCCCGCTGACTCGCAATCCCGGTGGCCTGCAGGTATTCCGCCAGATCCTGCCCGCCGGGGGCGGCCACCGCGAGCCGGCGCCGCGCTCGCACGAGGGCTACCACTGGCTGTATGTGCTCGACGGCCGACTGCGCGTGGTGCTCGGCGACCACGACCTGATACTCGGCACCGGCGAGGTCGCCGAATTCGACACCCACCTCCCGCACTGGTTCGGCAACGCCGACGCCCGCCCGGTGGAATTCCTGAGCATCCTCGGTCCCCAGGGCGAACGTTTCCACCTGCGAGCGCGCTACCGTCCGAACTGAATTCGCCGGGCGCGGCGGATCGATGAATCGCTCGTACCATGGCGTCATGCCTGTCCAGCCGGTGTCGCTGGCCGGTGCCGTGATGGATGTCGCGGTGCCGGCGGGGCCGGGTATGCCGGGAGTGAGTATGGCCGGGTTCCGCGGCAGAGCCGGGGAATCGGTCGCGTTACGGATGATTCCGTATCCGGCGCTGACCGTTTTCATCGATGTCGGTGACGCGCTGGTCGTGAACGGTGAGCGCACGGGCGGTGCTCTGGTGGTCGGCCTGCCTCGCGGCGCGCTCCGGGGCTCGGGCCGCGGGGTCGACCTGCTGCAGATCCGGCTCTCGCCCGTGATCGCCCACGCGGTGCTCGGTGCGAGTGCGGAACTGAACGGCATGGTGGTCGGGCTCGGCGAGCTGTGGGGTGGTGAGGCCCCGCGAATCCAGGAGCAACTGCGGGCCGCCCGGTCGTGGGATACGCGCTTTGCGCTCGCGCACGCCGCACTGGCTCGGCGACTCGCCACCGGTCCGGAGGTGGATCCGGAGGTCGAATTCGTTTGGCGGCGACTGGCATACAGCCACGGCCGGGCCCGGATCGAACCGCTGGCGGCCGAGGTCGGCTGGAGCCGTCAGCGGCTGTGGTCGCGCTTTCGCGCCCAGATCGGGATCACGCCCAAACAGTGCGCCCGCCTGGTGCGTTTCGACCACGTGGCCCATCGCCTCGCCGCCGGCCACCGCCCCGCTCGGGTCGCCGCCGACGCCGGTTTCGTCGATCAGTCCCATCTCCATCGCGACATCGTCGACTTCGCGGGAATGACCTCCGCGGCCGTCGCCGCCGCACCGTGGCTCTCGGTCGACCACATCGCCTGGCCGCGGCGGCTGCCCGCTACCCGCGAGCCATGTCCACGAAGCGGCTGAGGTGGAGCTGATGGGCGACGGTGATCGTCGCGGTGGGCCCGTTTCGGTGTTTGCCGAGGATCAGGTCGGCCTCGCCGCCGCGCGGGTCGTCGCGTTCGAACGCGTCGGGGCGGTGCAGCAGGATCACCATGTCGGCGTCCTGTTCCAGTGAACCGGATTCGCGGAGGTCGGAGACCATGGGGCGCTTGTCCGTTCGCTGTTCGGGACCACGGTTCAGCTGACTGATCGCGACCACCGGAACTTCCAGCTCCTTGGCCAGCAGTTTCAGGCTTCGGGAGAATTCCGAGACTTCCTGCTGGCGAGACTCGACCTTCTTACCGGATGTCATCAGCTGCAGGTAGTCCACCACGACGAGCCGCAGATCGTGGCGCTGTTTGAGCCGCCGCGCCTTGGCCCGGATCTCCATCATGGTCAGGTTCGGCGAGTCGTCGACGAACAACGGCGCCTCACTGATCTCGCTCATCCGCCGCGCGAGCTTGGTCCAGTCGTCGTCGCTCATCCGCCCGGCCCGCATATCCCCGAGCTTGATCTTCGCCTCCGCCGACAGCAGACGCATCACGATCTCGGTCTTACTCATTTCCAGCGAAAAAATAACGCTCGCCAAGCCGTGCTTGATCGAACAACTCCGCATGAAATCCATTCCGAGAGTGGAGTTGTGCGTGGGAACCATCGAGCGCCCGGCCAGGTAGAGGTGGTCGGCGTTGTCGACCTCGACACAGCGGACCGGGACGCTGGGGACCGGCCGGACGTCGACGATGAACCGTGAGTGCGAGCGGGCCGTTCCGGCCGCGCGCCGACGCTGCTTGTGCAGCAGATTCTTCCGGCTCAGACCGAACACCTCGTCGTCGGTGGCGAACGTGAGGGTATACGCCACCGAACTGTCCGCGGTGCGTCCGCGAACGCTCTTGGTCGATCGGTGGCATCGATATCCGAGGCTGACGATCAGTTCTTCCGCGTCGGAGACCAGTCGTTCGTTCGTCACGGTGAATTGCACCGAACCGCCGTGGGTCACAGTGCCGTCGGTGTCGAGCAGACCGGCCAGCAGCGCCCGCCGCTGTGCTTCGGAGGCACGCAGATAGGCGCTGGGGATGTGCTTGTTCCCCAGCACCCCGATGGTGCGCAACCGTGCTTGCACCGTGCCGGTGGTATCGCGGCAGCTCTGGCACATCCGCAGACCTGTCGAGGGTCGGCCACACTGCGGGCAGGTCGGCCGGGGCGAGGGGGCGGATACGAATCGTGATCGACCACCGCAGGATCGGCCGCAGGTCTTCACCTCGGAGGTCAACGGCACGAACTCGGTCCCGCACACAACGCAGTTGCGAGTAGCGATGGGGTCGGATTCGGGCAACCGCAGGCTGTAGCGCAACGGGGCGCTCGCCGATGGGACTGCGATCAGCCCCTCGTTCTCGATGCGCAGCACGATTTCCGGGTCCGCGGTCGTCAGTTGGGCGGAGGCGGAGGTGCCGTCGCCCAGCCAGGCGCCCAGGGTATACGGCGGAACCAGCAGATCACGCTCCGGCAGCTGCAGCGCCGCCGCGTTGGTGACCGAATGGTTGAGACGCCCGTCCGCGGTCGCGCAGCGAAGCGTTCCGGCGATGTCCGCAGTGGTCCGAACCTCGGCGAATGTCCGCTGATTCCGGTACCGATTGCGTCCGGCCGCGGCTTGCTGCGCAGAGCGCCGTGAGGCGCGTGTTTCGGTGAGCCACTGATGTTCGGCATCCGCGACGATCACCGTGCCGTCGGAGAATTCCACCTCGTAGCAAGGGCGTTCGTACATCGTCTCGGTGGCGGCCACGACCCGAGTCGGCCGTCCGTGCGCGTCGAGCAGGTGGTCTCCGACCGCCACCTCACCCATGGTCGTCCAGCCGGCCGGAGTGGGCAGCGGGGTATCGAGTGCGAGTGCCTTACCCACACCAGGCCTGGCCGCGACGATGATCATCTGGCCGGGGTGCAGGCCGTTGGTGACCTCGTCGAGTTCGGTGAAGCCGGTCGGTACGCCGAGGGAGATGCCACCGCGGCTGGCGATGGAGTCGATTTCGTCCATCGTGGGCTGGAGGAGTTCCTCCAGGGGCAGGAAGTCCTCGGTGGACCGGCGTTCGGTGACCTCGTAGATCTCGGCCTGGGCGCGGTCGACGACCTCGGCGACGTCCTGGCCCTCGGAGCCGGCGTAGCCGAATTGGACGATGCGCGTGCCGGCTTCGACCAGGCGCCGCAGAATCGCCTTCTCCGCGACGATTTCGGCGTAGTAGGAGGCGTTGGCCGCCGTCGGCACGGTTTGGGTCAGGGTGACCAGATACGGCGCGCCGCCGATGCGTTTGAGTTCGCCGCGGCGATCCAGGGTGGCGGCGACGGTGACCGGGTCCGCTGGTTCGCCACGGCCGTAGAGGTCGAGAATCGCGTCGTAGACCGCCTGGTGCGCCGGACGGTAGAAGTCGCCGGGACGGATGACCTCGACGACGTCGGCGATGGCGTCCTTGCTGAGCAGCATGCCGCCCAGAACCGACTGTTCCGCGGCCATATCGTGCGGCGGCTGCCGACCGAAATCCTCGCCGGGCTGATCGTTGTAGTCCGAGTGCCCGCGATCGTCGACGACTGCCACTCGACCGTCCTCTCTCATCGCACCCGGCCTGATCCCACCCGGCTTCGACCCTATTGATGACTTGTTGTACGCCCGGGTACCGACACGTCGGAACATGGCACACCGGACGTCGGCGCGGCCACCCCATGATCGGAAACCCGCTGTAGCTAACGATTTCTCGCAGCGAGAACCGCGGCGTTCCCGGCGCGTGATGACGGCGCCTGGAAGAACCTAAGGGACCGAGTTGGGGATCGCCAAACCGTCCTGTGGAAACAACTGTGGATAAACTGGGCACAGTTCACCCGCTGTTGTGTAGGCCTTGTGCATCAACTGGGGATAACCCGGTATGCGCAGTGGCTATGACCAGGTGGAACCACGTTTTTTCGATTTCCCACATGTGGATCGAAATCCCGTCGGCGTGTCATTCAAGATGAACAGCCGGGCGTGTTGGGTAAACACCGCTCTCTCACGCTATGGCGCAGATCACATTCCAGACGGTCGGTTCGGCTACTTGTCCACAAATCCCCAGGAGCTGGGTAAAAAGTGCGCACGATGCGTCGGTGGCCGGATCCGGTGCCTGCCGTCACCATCTAGCAAATCTTTCGCAACTCTATCGTGTCGGATCCGATTCCGCCCCGAAATGCGACAAGAGCCGTTGACGGGCCTGTCCGGCCCGGGCGAACGCGCGCAGGCGAAGACCATCCCCGCAGTGACTACGGGGATGGTCTTCGAAGAACTGTGATCCACCGTCCGGAGCGAGCGCATCGGCGAACCGATGCGGGACCCCGCCGGACGGCGGAGCGGATATCACTCCGCGGCAGCAACCTGCAGATCGAACTTGGCAATCACGTCGGGGTGCAGGTGCACGGTGACGTTGTGCTTGCCGGTGCTCTTGATGTGCGACTTCGGCAGCTCGATGCTGCGCTTGTCGAGCACCGGGCCGCCGGCGGCCTTGACCGCACCGGCGACATCGGCGGTGGTGACCGAACCGAACAGCTTGCCGGTGCCGGCGGTCTTCACCGACAGGGACACGCCCTCCAGGCCCTCGATCGCGGCCTTGAGCTCCTTGGCGTGGTCCAGGTCGCGCACGCGGCGAGCGTCCTGCGCCCGGCGGATGCCCTCGACCTGCTTCTCGGCGCCACGGGTGGCGACGATTGCCAGGCCGCGCGGCAGCAGGTAGTTGCGGCCGTAGCCGTCCTTGACCTCCACGGTGTCGCCGGGCGCACCGAGGTTGTCCACATCAGCAGTCAGAATCAGCTTCATCGTCTGCCTCCCGTTCTCAGCGAGCCGTGGACACGTAGGGCAGCAGCGCAACCTCGCGAGAGTTCTTCACCGCGACGGCGATGTCCCGCTGGTGCTGCACGCAGTTGCCGGTGACGCGGCGGGCGCGGATCTTGCCGCGGTCGCTGACGAACTTGCGCAGCAACGCCGTGTCCTTGTAGTCGATGACGGCCCCGGTGCTCGAGCCGTCCTTCTTGGCTTTCTTGTCGTCCTTGCAGAACGCGCAAGCCTTCTTCTTCAGCACCTTTTCGCGTGCCGGTGCTTTGGCCATGGGTCTTCACTCCGTTTGCCTGGGAGCCGCATAGCGCGGGCCCCGATATGTGAGCCGTTCAGAACGGCGGTTCGTCGTCCATCTGGCCGCCTCCGAAGGAGCCGGCCGCGGGAGCGCTGCCCCACGGATCGTCGCCGGCGGAACCCTGTCCGCCGCGACTGCCACCGTTGGAGCCGCCGAAGCCCCCACCACTGCCGCCGGAATTGCCGCCGAAACCACCACCACCGCCGCCACCGCCGCGCGAGGTCTTGTTGACCTTCGCGGTCGCGTAGCGCAGGGAGGGACCGACCTCGTCGACCTCGAGTTCCACGACCGTGCGCTTCTCACCCTCGCGGGTTTCGTAGGAGCGCTGCTTGAGCCGTCCGCTCACGATCACGCGAGCGCCTCGGGTCAGACTCTCGGCGACATTCTCCGCGGCCTCACGCCAAATGTTGCAGCGCAGGAACAGTGCCTCGCCGTCTTTCCATTCGTTGGCGTTGCGGTCGAACACCCGGGGAGTCGAGGCGACGGTGAAATTGGCCACCGCCGCGCCCGCGGGCGTGAATCGAAGTTCCGGATCTGCCGTCAAATTGCCGATGACGGTGATTACGGTGTCGCCTGCCATGGTTCCTCCTGGTCTCCGGTGCGATCAGCTGTGCACTCGCCTGTTGCGCTAGAGCCTAAGGCCAGGCAACGACAAGTGCGGTTTGCTTTCCGACAGGTATGCCAGGGGTCTTACTTCTTGTCCTGCCGCAGCACCTTGGTGCGCAACACCGACTCGTTCAGGCCCAGCTGACGGTCGAGCTCGCTGACCGTGGCCGGCTCGGCGGTCAGGTCGACGACGGCGTAGATGCCCTCGGCGCGCTTCTCGATTTCGTAGGCCAGCCGGCGGCGGCCCCAGAGGTCGACCTTGTCGATCTTGCCGCCCTGCTGCGAGACCACACTGAGCATCTTGTCCAAGTTCGGACCGACAGTGCGCTCGTCCAGGTTCGGATCGAGGATGACCATCACTTCGTAATGACGCACGGGAACCCATCACCTCCTGTGGACTGTGAACGGCCACGGACTTTCCGTGGCAGGAGGGGTCGTTGCGTCAGCAACCCGATAAGGCTACATGAACGGCCGGTCCGGGCCCGAATCCGGGGCACCGGGTGCGAAATGGGTCTCCTTCCCGGGGAATAACGCCGTTCGCGGGGTAGCCCACCTATCGTGGTGCATATGCCGATTCGACCCGCCGATCGTTGGGACCGCGGCGGCGGCGACGGCGTGGCCGCGGAGGTGGCCGCGTGGCCGATGCCGTAGTCCGGGCGCGCGCCGCCGGCCGGGTCGCGGCCGCGGCCGCTGTGCTGGCCTGCGCGGTGACGCTGATCTTCGCCTATCTCAACAAGGCCCGCTGCGCGGGCGCGCCGTTCGACGGCGACGGGCGAAGTCTGATCTTCGACCGCATCAAGGATGCCGAGGTCTGCTATTCCGACATCCAGTTCCTCTGGCTCGGCCGCGGCATCGACGAGCATCTGTTTCCGTACGTCGGCGGCGGCATCACCCCCGACGGCACGCTGACCGGCGGCGCCGTGGAATATCCGGTGCTCAGCGGGCTGCTGATGTGGCTCGGCGCGGCCGGGGTGCACGACGACGCCGGCTTCCTGCTGCATTCGGCCCTGCTGCTGGCGCCGTTCGCCCTGCTGACCGCCTGGATGCTGGGCCGGATGTCGGGAGCCGTCGCGCTGCTGTGGTCGGTGGGCCCGCCGCTGGTGCTCTACGCCTTCCACAACTGGGAACTCCCGGTGGTGTGCACGGCGGTCGGCGCGGTCTACGTGATGACGACGCTGACTCGATATTCGTTGCGCACCAGGGGAATTGCCGCGGCGGTCCTGCTGGGCATCGGGTTCTGCCTGAAGTTGTATCCGGGGATCTTCGTCCTGCCGCTGATGCTCCACATATTTCTCGGTGAGCCGGACCTCGGCGAGCCGCGGCCGGATCGCCCCCGCCGCGGCTACGACCCGGGCGGTGCGCTCGCGGCCGCGGGTGCGGCGATCGCGACGGTGGTGGCGATCAACCTGCCCTTCGCGCTGCTCGGCTACGACGGCTGGCGGGCCTCGTTCATCTTCCAGCAGATGCGCCAGGCCGATATCACCACCAACTCCGTCTGGTACTGGGGACTGCGGCCGATGTTCGCGCAGGGGCAGAGCGGGGAGGCGTCGTTCCAGGACGTCGTGGCGACGGCTTCGCCGATCCTGGTGGTCGTTTCGTTCGCGCTGGCTATCTGGTTGGGGTGGAAGCGTTTTCCCGCACTCGGTTACTACCCCTGGGTGGGTGTGAGCGCGGCGATGCTGTGTGGATTCCTGCTGTTCCACAAGGTCCACTCACCGCAGTACACGCTGTGGATACTGCCGTTCTTCGTCCTGCTCGAGGTGCCGTGGGCGGCGATCGGTGCCTATCTGCTGGCCGATCTGGCGCTCGGCATCGGGGTCTTCCGCTACTTCCATGCCCTGGGCAGCGGGACGGGTGCGGACTTCTACGAGAAGCTCGTGCAGTTCGGGGTGTGGGGACGCGCGATACTGCTGGTGTTCTTCTTCTTCGCGTTCGTCCGCGCCCGCCCGCGCGGATACCGGCCGATGGTGTCGCCGGTAGCGCGCGAACTCGTTCCCGCGCGGTGACTTACGGCTTGCCGTGGCGAGCGCGGAACGACGCGCTCTTGGCGCGGTTGCCGCACAGCGTCATATCGCACCAGCGTCGCGAACCCGCGCGGGAGGTGTCGAGGTAGAGGCGTGTGCAGGTGTCGCGGCCGCACTGTTTGATCCGATCGCGATCGGGTCCGCCGAGGAGTTCGATCGCCTCGGTCGCGATCCGGGCGAGGGCGTGATCGCAATCGCCGCGCCGGGTCACGCCGGTGTCGGCACGCAGGGCGATCGAGGGTTTCGGCCCGTCGGCGATCCGATTCACCAGGACGCGGTCGGCATCGCGCCACGGCTCGCCGACGCTCGTGGCCAGGGCCAGGCGGTACACCGCTTCGCGCAGTTCGACCGCCCGCGCGAGCGCGGCCGCGTCGCACTGTGCCGCGGAGTCCAGTAGTCCTGCCGCGATCAGCCATTCGTCGAGTGCGGCGGGAGCCGTCAGCAGATCGATGAAACCGGCGTTGCGCTCCTGGACCGTGCCGGCGAAATCCAGGGCCAGGTTGCCGCTGACGAAGGTGAACACCTTTCCCATAGTAACCCCCTTGACAGGTTAGTTGCACCGATGTCAGGGTTGATAACCAGTTGAAGCGGTTACTTGGGAGGTGTCGTGCGGAACCGACTGATGGAGACGGCCGCGCCCGCGGCCTTCGTCGTGATGTGGAGTAGCGCGTTCATCGCCGGCATCATCGGCGTCGGCGCGGCGCCGCCGATGGTGGTGCTGTTCGCACGCTTCGCCTTCGCCGGGGTGGCCTTGGCTGCGTATGCCGTTGCCGTGCGGGCGTCATGGCCGCGTGGCCGGGAACTCCTGCATGTCGCCGTCGCCGGCTTGCTCATGCAAATGGTGCAGTTCGGGGCCTTCTACACGGCCATGGCCGATCATGTCTCCGCGGCGGTGATTTCCCTGGTACAGGGGTTGAATCCGGTGGTGATCGCACTGTTCGCCGGGACCGTGCTCGGGGAGTCGGTCACCGTGCGGCAATGGATCGGATTCGGTGTCGGCGGCATCGGTGTCGGACTGGCCGTCTTCGATCAATCCCACTTCTCCGCAACGGGTTTGGTGCTGTGCGTGGTCGGCCTGCTGGGACTGAGTCTCGGCACGGTCTATCAGAAGCGTTTCGTGCCGCAGGTCGACCCTCGCACCAATACCGCTGTGCACGTTCTGGTCAGCGCGCCGGTGGCCGGAATCTTCATGCTCGCGAGCGGCAGTACCCATATCGCCGATCCCCTTCGGTTCGCCGGCTCGCTGGTGTGGATGGTGGCGATCAACGCCGTCGCGTGCTTCCTGTTGCTGAATGCCATGCTGCGGCGCTGGGACGCCACGCGTGTCGGCAAGCTGTTCTTCGTCACCCCGCTGGTCACGGCGGTGCTGGCCTGGCTGCTGATCGCACAACCGTTGCGCCCGTTGACGATTGCTGGCCTCGGCGTCGGCCTGATCGGGATGGTGCTGGCCTCGCTGCGGTCCGGAACCCGGCGGGATGCCGCGTCGGTCGGGGAGCCGACATCGCCGGTACCCGGCGGTGTCCGGGAGCATCGGGCGGGCGTGGCCGCCTGACGTGCGGGCGCGCCCGATCGGGCGTTACTGCGGCTCGCCCTGCGCCGCGCTGATCACGCCGTCGAGCACGTCGCGGGTGCGGACCAAATCCTTGATGCACGCGTCGATGCGCTTGCGTTCGGCGGCAAGGGTTTCCGTGAGCCACGGTGTCGCGGTCGCCGCGGGTGTGCCGTCGGTGTCGTTGATGCACGGGAGCAGTTCGGCGATGGTGCGGCTGTGCAGTCCCGCGGCGAACATCTCCTGAATACGAACGACACGGTCCACCGCCTGCTCAGGGTATTCGCGCTGACCGCCGGAGGTCCGGGTCGAGGCGAGCAGACCCTGGCTCTCGTAGTACCGCAACGACCGCACGCTGACGCCCGTGCGTCGTGCCAGTTCACCGATGCGCACCGGTTTCTCCTTGCACCTCACATTGATGTCAGGTTCTACGGTACGCGCATGCTGTTGCTGACCGACTATCACGCACACCACCTGCATCTGCCCAATCGCGTCGTGATGGCGCCGATGACTCGGCTGCGCTCCCGTCCCGACGGTTCACCCACCGCCGATGTGGCGACCTACTACGCCCAGCGTGCGGAGGCCGGACTCATTGTCACCGAGGGCATCTGGCCGCATTCCAGCGGGCAGAGCGAGGCGTGGGTGCCGGGCCTGGCCACCGAGACGCACATCGCCGAATGGCGCCGGGTCACCGAGGCCGTCCACGGCGCGGGCGGCAGGATCTTCGCCCAGCTCATGCACGGTGGCCGGTGGGGCCATCCGCTCGCCCGGATCGACGGCACCCTGCCGGCCGGTCCGTCCGCGGTGCCGGCATCCGATCCGGTCCACCTGCTCGACGGCGGGAAGGCCCCGGCGCCGCATCCTCGTGCCATGACCCGCGCCGAGATCGCACAGGCCGTCCAGCATTACGCCGATGCCGCCGCCAACGCGCTCGCGGCCGGATTCGACGGTGTCGAAATCCACGGGGCGAACAGTTATCTCGTTCATCAGTTCCTGGCCGACAACACCAATCTGCGCACCGACGAATACGGCGGCACGATCTCCAATCGCATGCGATTCGCACTCGAGGTCACCGATGCCGTTGCCGCGGTGGCGGGTTCGCATCGAGTCGGGATCCGGCTGTCCCCGGGTAATCCGCAGTTCGGGATGCGCGAGGCCGATCCGGCGCCGCTCTATCGCGCCCTGGTGGGTGAACTCGCCGGGCGAGATCTCGCCTATCTGCACCTCACCGACAACGACGACTATCCGGCGCTCGACGATCTGCGCCCGCGCTGGAACGGCACACTCCTCGCCAATGTCGGCGAGAACCGCGCGCCGACCACACCGGCGGCGGCCGAGCGGGTACTCGCCGAGGGCCGAGCGGATCTGGTGTCCTTCGGGCGCGCCTTCATCGCCAACCCCGATCTCGTGTCGCGGATTCGGCACGGGCGAGCGCCGGCACCGGTGCGCGAGGACGGTCTCTACGGCCGGGGACCGATCGGATACACGGACTACCCGTCCTGGACCGACCGCGACGAACGGGTCGCTTGAAGGGCAATCACAGCGCCGATGACCGCCCCGTTCGCATGCCGTCGGCTCGCTCATCTCGGGCTTCGTGGCATGCGTTGCGACGGGCATCGGCGTGTTCCATTGTCACAGAACCGCACCCGGTTCGGTGCCGGGGTTCCGGGATTACTGCCAGCGTGCCAGCAACCGGTTCGCCTCGGTGCTCAGTGCGCGTTGCAGGAAAGGCCCGAAACTGACTCGGGCAACACCCAATTCGGCGAACCAGGCTCGATCGCCCTGATCCGGCAGACCGATGGCGTTGACGGGCAACGGAAGTTCGGCACAGAGCCGGCGCAAGATCTCCGGATCACGCTGGCCCACCGGATACAGCACGTCGGCACCCGCATCGGCCGCCAGCCGCATCCGCTCCAGCACCCGCTCCACGCGATCCGGGGTGTTCTGGTCCTCGCGCAGGAACAGATCGGTGCGGGCGTTGACCACCACGTGCACACCGGCGGCATCGGCCGCCTGCCGCAGTCCGGCAACGAAGTCGGCGTGCTCGCTCGGCTCGCGCAGGCGGCCACCCTCGCTGTGCACCGAATCCTCGATGTTGAGGCCGACCGCGCCCGCCTCCAGCAGTCCGTCGATCAGTTGTGCGGGCTTCAGGCCGTAGCCGGATTCGATATCGACCGAGACGGGAATGTCCACCGCCGCGGTGATCTCGCGAACCCGGGCCATCGACTCGGGATAGGTCATCCCCTCCTGATCCGATTTGCCCAGCGAATCCGCCAGCGGATGGCTGCCGACGGTCAATGCGGCGAAACCGGCCGCCTGCACCAGATTCGCCGACCACGCGTCCCAGACGGTCGGCAGAATCGCCGGGGCGCCGGGGCGGTGCAACTCGAGGAAGGTGGTCGCCTGCTCGCTCAATGCGGTCATGTGTCGATCCTGGCCCATGAGCGGGTGTTCGCGCCAGAGGCCGGATACGGCGCCTTGGGTTGCAGGGCCGACGGCAACCACGGCAGCGCCGGGTCCTGCGCGCGGTCCAGAATTCCGCCCACCGGATCGTCGGCGCCGTCGCTTCGCACGAGGTCCAGGTCGGGCCGGTAGATCTGGCGGACCACCAACGCGCACAGGCCCACGACCGCGAGGTCGCGGATCAGGACCGCGCTGGTGAACCACTGTTCGGGGACGCCCTTGTCCTCGGTGCCGAGGTAGTAGTACATGCGTGGGAACCACACCAGCGCGTCGATCGTCATCCATGCCAGCAGGATTCGCCGGTGCGGCAGTGCCAGCACCGCCAGCGGCACCAGCCACAGTGAATACTGCGGACTCCACACCTTGTTGGTCAGCAGGAACGCCGCCACGACCAGGAAGGCCAGCTGTGCGACCCGGGGCCGGCGGGCGGCGGTCAGCGCGATGTAGCCGATCACCGCGCAGGCGGCCGCGAACAACAGCAGCGATACCAGATTCAGTGCGGTCGGAGTGTCGGAGGAGGCGAGTGGTCCGTCGAACCCCTGCCAGCCGGTGAAGGAGGTGACCACGTTGTAGAGCGAGTCAGGATCGGCATGGCGTTCACTGTTGAGCCGGAAGAATTCCCACCAGCCCTCGGTGAACGGCACGGCGATGGGCAGATTCACCGCCAGCCAGGCCAGCACCGCCGACACCACCGTCACCAGCGCCGCGCGCAGTGGGCTGATCCGCGCCCCGGCCAGATAGTCGCGCAGCGCGCCGATCACGTTGTTGCCGTTGCGCCGCAGCTGTTCTCGCAGGCCCGGCAAGCGGTCGCGGCCGTCGACGCGCAGGCACAGCACCACGATCGGGCCCAGCAGCAACAGCGGATACAGCTTGGCCGCACCGCCCAGCCCGAGCAGTATCCCGGCCAGGACCGGTCGCCGCCTGGCCCACGCCAGCAGGCCCGTGGCCGCGAAAGCCGTTGCCAGGGCGTCGAAATTGGTGAAGATGTGCACGAGCACCAGCGGTGAGAGGGCGACCAGTGCGGCATCCCAGATGCGGCGGCCCGAGAGCATCGCCGACGCCCACACCGTCACCAGCCAGGCCAGTGCCAGTCCCACGGCGACGACGTTGAAATACACCACCACCGACAGCGCCTTCGGCAACGGCAGCGACATCCAGATGTTGGCGACCTCCATCGCCAGGTACTGGTAGAGGCCCGACAGCACCGGATACTCCATGTACCGGGTCTGCAGCTTGCCGTCGGGACCGACCTCGGTCCACTTCTTCTTGTAGGGGAACGCGCCCTCGTCGAGATGTTCGGCGCCGTAGAGCGGCACCGTATCCGAGTAGCACATGGCCACGTACTGGCGGCCGTTGTTCCAGTCGAGGGTGAGATGGCCCTCCGAGGTGGTCGTCTGCTGGATGCAGCCGGCCTTACCGGCCCAGCCGAAGGCGAGGAACACCACCGCGAAGGCCAGCAGGATGCGCAGCGGAGTCCAGAAGCGGGCCCGGCCGATCAGGGCGTGGTCGCCGACCGGGCCCCCGATCGTGCTGCTCAACTGCGCGGTCATCGAATCGGTGCGGCTGGGTTTGTCCCGGCGGACCGCCGACCTCCGATCCGCCGCGAGGGGCGCCGCGGAAACGAAACCGGTGGCGGTCTCGACACCTTCGTCACCGAACGTCGAGGCCGCCACCGGCTGTTGTTCACTCACGCCACCCGAGGCTACCGGTGACTGTTGGTGTACCCGTCTCCTGTGCCGTCGGTACTGGTGCCGACGCCCGCGCCCGGACGCTGGGACCGTGAATTGCCGCTGGTGTCACCGGAGTTGGAGGTGCTCGGTGACGTGCCGTCGGCGGGCGCCACCGGTTGCCCCGGCAGCGGGCCCGTGTCCTGCGACTGCGGCTGGTTCTGCTGCGGTTGTGAGCGCGGGTTCGGCTGGATGCCCGGCACCGGAATGGTGATGCCCGGCAGGATCTCGACCTGCGACGGCTTCACCACGACCGGCGGCTGATACTCCTGCTGCGTGGTGCTCGGCGCGGTGTAGGGCGCCGAGAAGGACGGCACACCGGCCTGACCGCCGATCGCGGCCGGCTTCGGGAAGTTCTCCTTCGGCGTGCCCTCGAGCGCGCCGTCCATGGTGTCCTTCCAGATATCCGACGGCAGGCCGGAGCCGTACATGATCGAGCCGCCGGGCGTCTTCAGCGCGACACCGTCCGCGGTACCCACCCAGACCGCTGTCGACAGCGACGGGGTGAAGCCGATCATCCACGCGTCCTTGTTCTGACCGGTGTCACCGAGCTGGGTGGTACCGGTCTTGGAGCCGGACGGCCGGCCGCCGGCCAGGCCGTGGTTGCGGGAGGACGCGGCGATCGGTTGCATCGCCGACGAGAGGTTGTCGGCGACCGCTGCGGAGATCCGCTGCTCCCCGGCGACCTGTCCGCGGTCGAGCAGCACCTGACCGTCGGCCGTGACGACCTTCTGCACGAAATGCGGCTTGTAATACACACCCGAGGCCGCGATGGTCGCGTACGCGGAGGCCATATCCAGCGGCCGCACCTGGTACTGACCCAGGATGATGCCGTTGTTCGGCCCGGAACCATCGGGTTCGGTCAGGGTCTGGCCCACACCCGGAATCGTGTCGGGGATGCCCATCCGATGCGCCATCGCCGCGATCTTGGCCGGGCCGTCCGGCATATCCAGTTCCATGCGGTAGAAGCTGGTGTTCAGCGACCGCTTGAGTGCCTCGGCGATGGTGCAGGTACCGCAGGTTTCGCCTTCGGCGTTGGTGATCTTGATGCCGTTGACGGTCAGATCGGAACTGTCGTACATCGTCGACAGCGGCTTGCCGAGTTCGAGATTCTCGGCCAGGCCGAAGACCTTGAAGGTCGAGCCGGACTGCAACCCGGCGTTGGCGAAGTCCCAGCCGGTCGCGTTGTCGCCGCCGTAATAGGCGCGCACCGCACCGGATTTCGGATCGACCGAGACGACCGCGGTCCGGACCTCGTCGCGTTCACCCTGCATGTTCTTGTGCACGGAATCGATCGCCGCCTGCTGGGCCTTCTGATCGATGGTCGTGGTGATCTGCAGACCCTCGGTGTTCAGCTGGGTATCGCTGATGCCGGCCTCGGACAGCTCGCTGAGCACCTGCCGCTTGATCAAGCCGTTGGGGCCCGCGGTCTTGTTCTCGCTGTCGCTGTTGGCGCTGGACGGCAGGACCTTCGGATACACCATCTTGGCGCGTTCGGCGGCGGGTACGGAACCGGCCTTGACCATGCCGTCGAGGACGTAGTTCCAGCGCTGTTCGGCGCCCTTCGGGTTGTTCTCCGGGTCCAGGCCGTACGGCTGGTTGATGGTGGCGGCCAGCATCGCGCCCTCTTCGACGGTCAGCTGTTCGACCGACTTGCCGAAGTAGGCCTTGGCCGCGGCGTCGATACCGAAGGTGCCGCGACCGAACGGAATCGTGTTCAGATACGCGGTGAGGATGTCGTCCTTGCTCCACTGCCGCGCCATCTTCGCCGAGATCACCAACTCGCGCATCTTGCGGCTCAGCGAATGCTGATTGCCGACCATCGCGTTCTTGACGTACTGCTGGGTGATCGTCGAACCACCACCGGCGGTGTCCTTGCCCATCAGGTTGTCGCGCGCGGCGCGGGCGAAACCGCTGATGGAGAAGCCCGGGTTGGAGTAGAAGTCCCGGTCCTCGGCCGCGATCACCGCATTGCGCACGTGCGGCGGGATCTGGTCGATGGTGACGTCGGTCCGGTTACCTTCCGGCGGAACGATTCTGCTGATCTGCGTGGTGCCGTCGGAGGCCAGGATCGTGGCGACCTGAGGGGTTTTGAGATCGCCCGGCTGGGGTATCGAGACCGTCGTGTACGCGATCAGGAAGACCGCGCTCGGCACCACGATGGCCAATGCCACCAGGACATAGATCGCTCGGCGCACGATGCGCCACGGCGATTTCTTCTTGGTCTTCGGGCCCCTGCCCGCCGATCCACCCGGACCGTCACCGCCGCCGTTGCCCTTGCGCGGCGGCGGACCCGACGGGGGCGTACCTCCGGCGACCGCGCGGCGGCCGCCGGTGCCCGGACCGGATCCGGGGCGCGTCCCGGCGCCACCGGGAGCCGACCGGTTGGCCGCGGTCGAGCGCGGGCCGCGCTGCGCCATCGCCTCACCGAGGGTTCCGGCCGCGATCTTCTGGGTGGCCTGAGGTTTCTGCTCGCCCGGTTTGGCGATCTTCTGCGTTGCCCCCGCACCCGGACGCGATGCCGGGTTCGCGGGACGCCGCGGCGGGCCACC
>NZ_BDBF01000015.1 GCF_001612845.1 Nocardia elegans NBRC 108235
CGGTAGTCGTATCCCGCGCCGATGAGGTTGACGAAGATCGTCGGAACAACCCCGGTGATCACCACGAGCAGCAGCAGCACCAATGCGACATAGTCGATCGGCGTCGTGGTCGCCCGCACCCGCGGCACCAGCATCCGCCGCCCGGCCAGCACGATGATCCCGCCGATGACCAAAACCGCAGCGACCGTGCCCGCACCAGCGGAGAACCATCGGTAGGCCGGCTCGGGGATGCCGAGCCAGCGGGTGAACGATTCGGGGATCAGGATGCCGATGACGTGACCGGCGATGGCGGCGAACGTGCCGTAGTGGAAGATCGGCGCACCCCATTTGAGCAAGCGCTGCTCCTGCAGCTGGGTCGAGCGGCTGGTCCAGCCGAACTTGTCGTAGCGCCAGCGCCAGATATGCCCGACGACGAAGATTCCGATGGCCAGGTAGGGCAGCCCGACCCACCATATGTAGTCGAATGCGCTGGGATCGTTCACTCGCGGCCCTCCCGAGAGCTGGTCACCGATTCGACGATGGGCAGTGCGGTACGGACTCCGGCTCCGGAATCGCTGCTGCCGCTGAGGTATTCGGGCGGCGCGAACGGCGCGCTGAGTTCGTCGGGCATCGTGGTAGCCAGGCCGACGTCATCTCGTGGCGGGCCGGCCTCCCACGCGCGCCCGACCAGCACGCGTTCGCGGCGACTCAGCGCGGGCAGGCGGGCGGCGACGGCCTCGATGACCTCGACGTAGGGGGTGTCGGTGCTCGCCAGTGCGCGGTGCAGCAATTCCAGGTCGGCGCGATGGCGGCGCAGCAGCGCCTCGCCGCGCGGGTGCAGGTCGGCGAATTCCAGCACCAGCGGCAGATAGTCCGGCAATTCGGTGGTTGCCGGTTCGAATCCCGCTGTGCGGTAAGCGGTTTTGAATTCCAGCAGCGACATACCACGCATGCGGGTGTCGCCATGGCGGTAGTAGGTCAGATACAGCGCGCAGCGACGGCGTAGATCGAATGTGGCGACGTAGTGCTCGGCGACCTCGGTGGGTCGGGTTGAGCGCAACCAGGCCAGGAACCGCTCGAATGGCTCGCGTGAGGCGCGCGGGGTCGCGGCGGCCGCGGCGTCGAGTTCATCCACACCGGCGATCAACGACAAGGTCGGATAGGTCAAAAGGGCCGAAGCCAGCTTGTAGACCCCGACTCGGTCTGCGGGCGGCCTCACGAGGTGCCTCCGTCGGGGAACAGTTGCGGGGCGGGGCCGGTGCCGTTCCAGCCGAGTAGGTTGAAGTGGACTCTGCCGTCGTCGGCGCGGAAGGTTCGTTTGTCGCCGACGTGCTCGGGCGGGTGGAATCCGGCGATGTCGGCCGGCCCGGCGCCGCCCATGCCGGGTCCGCCATCGGTGTCGAGGCTGCAGAACAGCTGCTCGTGCTGGGACTGCAGCCGTCCGGCGTCCTCGGCATGAGCCTGCGGAATCACATAGCGGTCATCGTATTTGGCGATCGCGAGCAGACGGTACAGGTCTTCGAGATCGGCGACCTGAGCGTCGACACTGCCCGCCAGGTTGTCCTCCGGCGGCAGGCCCAACTGAGCGGCCCGCATCAACGCTCGGATCGCGGTGAGTTTGCGCAGCGCCGCCCGCACCGGACCGACAGTGCCCGCGGTGAACAAGTTGGCCAGATATTCGAGCGGGATGCGCAGCGCGTCGATGGTGGCGAACACCCGGTCCGGATCGTGTGCGTCGTATCCCGCGGCGTGGACGACGTCGGCGACCGGGGACAGCGGTGGGATGTACCAAACCATCGGCAGGGTGCGGTATTCCGGATGCAGCGGCAGCGCTACCCGATGCCGCACCGCCAGCGCGTAGACCGGCGAGCGGCGCGCGGCCGCCATCCAGTCGGCCGGAATACCTGCGTCCTCACAGGCGGCGATGACCTCGGGATCGTTCGGGTCCAGGAAAACATCCAGTTGCGCTTCGTACAGATCCTGGGGGTCGGTGGTGGTGGCGGCCGCCAGGACTTTATCGGCGTCGTAGAGGATCAGCCCGAGGTAGCGCAACCGGCCCACGCAGGTTTCCGAACAGATGGTGGGCTGTCCAGCCTCGATGCGCGGGAAACACAGTGTGCATTTCTCGGCCTTGCCGGTGCGATGGTTGAAATACACCTTCTTGTAGGGACAGCCCGACACGCAGAACCGCCAGCCTCGGCAGCGGTCCTGGTCGACGAGCACGATCCCGTCCTCGCTGCGTTTGTACATCGCCCCCGACGGGCACGAGGCCACGCACGATGGGTTCAGGCAGTGTTCGCAGATGCGCGGCAGGTAGAACATGAACACCTGCTCGAACTCCATCTTGACCCGCTCGCCGAGACCGGCCAGGTTGGGGTCGGCGGGAGCGCTCTCCGGTGCTCCGGCCAGATCGTCTTCCCAGTTCGATCCCCACAGCAGGTTCATGTCGCGGCCGGTGAGCGAGGAGATCGAATGTGCGCTGGGGTTCGGTTTGCCGAGTGGGCCGTTGAACGCGGTCCGGTAGTCGTAGGTCCACGGGTCGCCGTAGTCGTCGATGCTGGGCAGGTCCGGGTTGTAGAACATCGTCAGCAGTTTGCGGACTCGTCCACCCGCTGCCAGTCGTAGCCGGCCGCGGCGGTCCAGGCTCCAGCCGCCACGCCACTGCTGCTGGTCCTCATACCGTTTGGGGTAGCCCACACCGGGCTTGGTTTCGACGTTGTTGAAGTACACGTACTCGGTGCCGGGCCGGTTGGTCCAGACTTGTTTGCAGGTCACCGAGCAGGTGTGGCAGCCGATGCATTTGTCCAGGTTCATGACCATCGCCACCTGAGCCATCGGTCGCATCGCGGGCTACCGCCTTTCCTGAAGTCGAAATCTTCGCATCAGTACTGCACCTGTTGGCTGCGGCGCCGGATCACCGCTACCTCGTCGCGCTGATTGCCGGTCGGCCCGTAATAGTTGAACGCGTACGACAATTGGGCGTATCCGCCGATCAGGTGGGTCGGCTTGACCACCAGCCTGGTCAACGAGTTGTCCGAACCGCCCTGCCAGCCCGAGAGCTCCGAGTGCGGTGTCATCACCTGCCGGTCTTTGGCGTGGTACATGAACACCGTGCCCTGCGGCATCCGATGCGTGACGACCGCCCGGCACGTGACGACACCGTTGCGGTTGAACGCCTCGATCCAATCATTGTCGGCCACACCGATTTTCGCGGCGTCGACCGGGCTCATCCAGATCACCGGGCCGCCGCGGAACAACCGCAGCATGTGCAGATTGTCCTGATACTCGGAGTGAATCGACCATTTCGAGTGCGGGGTCAGGTAGCGCACGGTGACCTCGGGGCGGCCCTTCTCGGCCAGGCCCTGCTCGCCGAAATGCCGGGCGTAGTCCAGCGGTGGACGGTAGGTCGGCAGCCCCTCGCCGTATTCGGCGATCCACTCGTGGTCGAGGAAGAAGTGCATACGCCCGGTCAACGTGTGAAAAGGCTTGCGGCGCTCGATATTTACGACGAACGGTGAATACCGCCGCCCGCCGGCCTCGGATCCGGACCATTCCGGGGAGGCGATCACCGCGCGGGGCTGGGTCTGAGTGTCAGCGAAGCTGATGTGGTCTCCCTCGCGTTCCTCGGCGAGGTCGGCCAACCGGAGTCCGGTGCGGGCCTCGAGCGCCCGCCACGCCTGAACCGCCACGGTGCCGTTGGTCGTCCCCGACAAGGCAAGGATCGCCTCGGCCATGTGCACGTCCCGAGCCAGCGACGGCCGCCCGGCACCGACACCGGTACGCACGACACCATTGGCGTGGCGCAGGTACTCCACCGCACGCTCGGGCACCCAGGTGATGCCCTTCACGGTGGTGCCGAGGGTGTCCACCAGCGGACCGAGCGCGCGCATCTTCCCTGCCACGGCGGCGTAGTCGCGCTCGATGGTGATCAGCTTCGGAAAGTTCTTGCCGGGCACCGGCGATGAGCCCGCGGCACGCCAGTCGTTGACGCGGCCGCCGGGCTGAGCGGTCTCATCCGGAGTGTCGTGGGTGAGCGGCGCCGCCAGGACATCGGTGCGCGTGCCGAGATGGGTCGCGGCCAGGCGTGAGAACTCTTCGGCGATGAGGGTGAACGCCTCGAAATCGGTGCGCGTTTGCCAGGGCGGGGCGATCGCCGGGTTGAACGAGTGCACGAACGGGTGCATGTCGGTAGTGGAAATGTCGTACTTCTCGTACCAGGTCGCCGCGGGCAGCACGACATCGGAGAACGTGCATGTACTCGTCATACGAAAGTCGATCGTGGTGAGCAGGTCGAGTTTTCCGCGCGGAGCCTCCTCGCGCCACGCCACGTCGGCCGGGCGGGCGTCCTCGGCGACCTCGGTGGCGCGAACCGCGTCGTCGGACCCGACCAGGTGCCGCTGGAAGTACTCCATCCCCTTGCCCGACGAGCCGAGCAGGTTGGCCCGCCACACCGTGAGCACCCGCGGAAAATTGCGTGGGTCGTCGGGATCCTCGCCGGCGAACCGCAACCGCCCCGCCTCCACCTCGCGAATGACGTAGTCGCGCACCGGCATACCGGCCTCCGCCGCTTCGTCCGCAAGATCGAGAGGGTTGCGATCGAAGGTCGGAAACGAAGGCGTCCACCCAAGCCTGGACGCCTGTGCGATGCAGTCGGCGAAGGTGCGGCCCGCGAAGATGCCGCGGCCGAGCGGACTGGCGAGTTCACCCGCATCGAAGCCCTCGTAACGCCACTGGTCGCTGTGCAGGTAGAAGAACGACGTTCCCGTCATATGCCTGGTCGGGCGCTGCCAGTCCAGCGCGAACGCGACCTGCTGCCACCCGGTCAGCGGCCGTACCTTCTCTTGACCCACGTAGTGGGCCCACCCGCCGCCGTTGACGCCCTGGCAACCACACAACATCGTCAGAGTGAAGAAGCTGCGGTAGGTCTGATCCGAGTGATACCAGTGGTTCGTGCCCGCACCCATCGCGATCATCGACCGGCCCTGCGACAACTCGGCGTTGCGCGCGAATTCCCGAGCCACTCGGATCGCGGCTGCCGCGGGAACCGAGGTGATGTGCTCCTGCCAGGCCGGGGTGTATGGCTCAGCGGCGTCGTCGTATCCGGTCGGCCACCGACCGGGAAGTCCGGTGCGCCGTACTGCATATTGCGCCATCAGCAGATCGAACACGGTCGTCACCACCCGGCCGGCGATACGAGTCACCGGAACCCCGCGGGTGACGACATCTCCGCCCTCGGTGGCGCCGGTATCGAAGCGCGGCAACAGGATCGGCACCGACTCACCGCGCATGTCGTAGAGGGTGAGTGACGGATCGATGTCGCCGAGATCGAGGTTCCACCGGCCTTTTCCGGCCTCCGTGTAGCGAAATCCCAGACTGCCGTTGGGGATACGGGGCTGCCGGGTGGCCGCGTCGAGCACCACCGTTCGATGTGCGGCGCCCTCGGCTTCCGCAGCGTCACCACCCAGGTCGGCCGCAGTGAGGAAACCGTCGGCGACGTAGCCGCCGTCGCCTTCGCGCAGCGTCACGAGAAACGGTAGGTCGGTGTAGGTCTTGACGTAGTCGGTGAAATAGGGAACCTGTCTGTCGCGGAAGAACTCGGACAAGATGACATGCCCCATCGCCATCGCGAGAGCACCGTCCGTTCCGGGCGCTGCGGCCAGCCAGTCGTCGGCGAATTTGGTGTGATCGGAGTAGTCGGGACTGACCACGACGACCTTCTGACCGCGGTATCGCGCCTCGGTCATGAAATGCGCGTCGGGTGTGCGGGTGATGGGCAGGTTGGTGCCCCAGATGATCAGATACGACGAGTTCCACCAGTCACCGGACTCCGGCACATCGGTCTGGTCGCCGAACACCTGCGGCGACGCCGGCGGCAGGTCGGCGTACCAGTCGTAGAACGACAGAATCGTCGCGCCGATCATCGACAGAAACCGAGTACCCGCGGAGTAGGAGACCTGCGACATCGCCGGAATCGGGGAAAAGCCCACGATCCGGTCCGGCCCGTACTCCTTGGTGGTGTGGACGTGCGCGGCGGCGATCAGCTCGCTCACCTCCGACCAGCTCGACCGCACGAAACCACCTTTGCCGCGCATCGACTTGTAGCGCGCGGATTTCGCTGGGTCGCCGATGATTTCGGCCCAGGCGCGCACCGGATCGCCGAGCCGTGCGCGAGCCTCGCGCCACAGTTCCAGCAACGGCGCCCGTACATACGGGTAGCGCACCCGCGCGGGTGAGTAGGTGTACCAGGAAAACGAGGCACCGCGCGGACAGCCCCGCGGCTCGTATTCCGGCGAGTCGGGCCCGACCGACGGATAGTCGGTCTGCTGGGTCTCCCAGGTGATGATGCCGTCTTTGACGTAGATCTTCCACGAGCACGACCCGGTGCAATTCACCCCATGGGTGGAGCGCACCACCTTGTCATGGCGCCAACGCTCCCGATAGAAGTCCTCGGCGGCCCGCCCTCCGGCATGATGCACCTCGCGAAAGTCGTGCGATGGCGTGCCGGCGGTGAAGAACTGCGCGGTGCGCAGCATCGACTCGACCGGTTCACCGGCGGGAAGGAGCGATGCGAGACGCTCGTGATCGTTGGATTCGGGGATTGCCATCCGACCACCACCCTCGGATCTTGCACCTGATCTTGCTGTGCGACGGTCTCGACCCTACAGCTGGTCACCGCGTCAGTGACGTCGAATCTCCGAGATGAAGCGAACGGCGCACTAGTCCACAGGATTTGCCGGCCGCTCCCGGGACAGGTCAACGCGTGAACATCAGGGCCCGTGTGACTTCGGTGATCGCAGGCTTCACCGGAACCGTTCATCGATGACCTCGCGGGGAAGCTGCTTGGGAGTCGGGTGGGTGATCAGCACGCGGATGCCGTCCGGATCGACACTGTCGACAAAGGTGATTCCGTTGCGGGTGTGGGTGTATGTGCTCTTGTAGTGGTCACGCAGCCGGCTCTCGATCCGGTGAAGCTCCGCTTCGCTGTCGGCTGACCAGACGATCTGTTCGACACCGATCCCGCCGATGGGCAGCCCGCCGTGATGGCGGCTCAGACTCAGATACAACTGGAAACCGGAGGGCGTCAGCAGCAGCGCGGCGTCCGGTTCGCGCAGCACTTGCGAGCACTCGAACACCTCGCAGTAGAAGCGTACAGAACGATCCAGGTCCGATACACGCATGACATACGACGTCACGTTTGCTGCCATGTGAACCCACCTCTCATCTCTCCCGCCTCGATGCCCCCGCACCTCGGACGCTCGGCGCAGCGACGGAATTCACGACTCGCCATCGGACTCGCTCCCGGTATCGGATTGCTGGACTGTCCCCGGGGCGCGGCCATCGTGCTCTGCGTGGACTGTGGCCACGGTGACGGGGTGGGAGGTGCGGTTCGCAGACCCCCAGCCGACGTGTGATTCGGCGCGCATACGCTCGATCATGTGTGGGTAATGCAGTTCGAATGCCGGTCGCTCGGATCGTCGGCGGTGACCACCTCGCCGTAGCGCTTCCAGATCGCCGCACCTTTCGGGCCCATTCGCGCCGGGAACGGACGTTCGGCCTCGACAGCGGGCATGGTTCGCGCCGGTGCTGCAGACAACGGTGAATCCCCTCTCGGTTCGACGTCCTCGACGGGTACACATGGCGGGTGGCGAGCCTGGCCGTCACCGCATCGAGATCACCCGGCCCATCGCCGCAGGCGGCGGCGAGTGAGACACCGCGGAGAGACAATCGATCCCCGTGTTGATGGTCGGCACCGAGAGATCCGGTGGGGTGGGTCACCCGTCGCTTAGTTTATACAATATTTCGATGTATAAATAGAGGTATGGCATATGTAATCGGCGAGCCCTGTGTGGACGTGATGGACCGGGCGTGTGTAGAGGAGTGCCCTGTCGATTGCATCTACGAGGGCGGCCGGTCGTTGTATATCCACCCCGACGAGTGTGTCGACTGCGGCGCGTGTGTGCCGGTGTGCCCGGTGGATGCGATCTACTACGAGCAGGACCTTCCCGCCGAACTCGAGCCCTATCTCGACGACAACGCCGCCTTCTTCACCGAAACCCTGCCCGGACGCGACCAGCCGCTCGGATTCCCCGGCGGCGCAGCGAAACTCGGTCCCGTCGGAGTCGATACTCCGCTGGTCGCCGCGCTGCCGACACGGAGTGGTCAGCCATGACACGCCAAAAACCATCCGCCACCACACCGCCCCGCTCCCGTGCCACGCCGGCCCGAGCCGGTGGTGGGCGTCGCGGCGAGGTGCTCGCGGTATTGCGCGGTTCCAGTGATGCGTTGAGCATCGTCGATATCGCCACGCACCTGCGGCTGCACCCGAATACGGTGCGCTTCCATCTCGAGGCGCTGGTCGAGGCCGGGCAAGCCGAGCGGGTCGAACACCCGCGCACCGGGCCGGGCCGTCCGCCACAGATGTTCCGCGCCCATCGTGGGATGGACCCGGCCGGGCCACGTAACTACCGGCTGCTCGCCGATATCCTCACCGCCGAGCTGGCCGCCGACCCCGAGCCGTCGGCCCGCGCCGCCGAGGCCGGGCGCCGCTGGGGCCGCGAGATGGCCCACGACATGGGCGTTGCGACGCCGACCGCCGAGCAGGCGGTGGGGGAGTTGGTGCGGGTGCTCGACGAGGTCGGCTTCGATCCCGAACCCGACACCGCCGATGATCAGCCGCAGATCCGGTTGCGGCACTGCCCGTTCCTGGACCTGGCCGAAACTCGTGCGAGCGTGGTGTGCCCGATCCATCTGGGCCTGATGCAGGGCGTGCTCGAGGGCCGCGCCGCACCGGTCGCCGTTCGGCGGCTCGAGCCGTTCGTCACTCCCGATCTGTGCCTGGCCCATCTCACCACCGACACCACCGGCGCCACACCCGCGCAGGCGCCGTCCGGATCCGCGGCATGACCACCGCCGGGGCCGTTGTCATCGCGCTCGGTTTCTGCTGGCTCGGCATGGTGCTGGCGATCTCGTTCCTCGAGGCGCCGCTGAAATTCCGGGCGCCCGGCGTCACGGACGCGGTTGCGAAATGCTCTGCGCGATGCGGGAATCGACTATCCCGAACCCGACCGCAGCCGGCGCGCGGTCACCGACGGTATCGATGACCACGTGGCCGCGCGCGTCGACATCCGCTCGGTCGTGTCCAGGAAGCGGTCGGCACTGTTTCCCACGCCAGCCAGATCCACACCTGCACGACCGCGAAAGTTCCGGAGGAACTCTGGCCCACCGTCTTCGCCGTGGAAGAGTACATTCGCGCATTCGATGTCACTGGGGCGCCGACACCGGAAGACGATCTCTTCGCAGGGCTCATCTGAGCGCCGAACAAGGAAGCGACACGCTGACCGGGCCGAGGTCAGTCGAGAGTTGTCGAGTTTGCGCGTCGCACGGCGGAAAGGTACTTCTCATGACGAAACGTCGGACCGCGCTTCGGTTTTCGGTCCTGGATACGGCGCCGATCGTGCAAGGCTCGAACGCAAGCCAGGCACTGCGTGAGTGCGTCGAGCTGGCGCAGTTCGTCGACGGTCTCGGCTACCACCGCTTTTGGATACCCGAGCACCACGGAATGCGTGGAGTAGCCAGTGCCGCACCGGCAGTCATCATCGACCGTGTCGCATCGATGACCCACCACATGCGGGTAGGAGCCGGTGGTGTCATGACACCGAACCACTCGCCCATCGTGATCGCAGAACAATTCGGCACGCTGGAAACCTTTCACCCTGCGCGGATAGACCTCGGACTCGGACGGGCCCTGGGTGGGCCGCGCGAGGTCACCGACCGCATCCGCAGCCCCCACGACCGGGCAGCGACGCCCTTCGAAGACCAGATCCGGGAACTGCTGGAGCTGTTCGACGAACAGATCGAGGACCGCGTCACGGCAGTGCCTGCTGAAGGGAACCGGCCCGAAATCTGGCTGCTCGGAAGCAGCGACTACACCGCGCGGGTCGCCGGTGCTCTCGGTCTTCCTTTCGCCGCGGCCCACCACCTTCAACCGCGTAACACGATCGCGGCCACCCACGTCTACCGGCAAGCTTTTCAGCCGTCAACATTGTGCCCGGCGCCGCGGACCATGATCAGCGTGGCAGTGATCGCCGCCGAAAGCGACGAGCGCGCGCAGTGGCTTTCCGGATCACTGAGGATGAAGATCTCACGGCGAAAAGAGGGACAGCCGATACGCTTACCCAGCCCGCAGACCGCCGAACACTACGGGTATGCGACCCGGCGGGCGGCCGCAGACGAACTGGACGGGGTCTTCATCGGGTCGCCGGCGACCGTGTTGACGCGCTTGCAGGACTTGGCAGAGGCCACCGAAGCGGATGAACTTCTGATCAAGACTGACCTCTACGACCCGAGCGACCGACGCGAGTCGTTCAAGCTGCTGGCCGACGACCTTCTCGCGCACAGTCACAGGCAAACCCAGTGACAGGTCCAGCCAGCGGATCGTGTGCGTCCAGTTGACTGCTCCGCGCTCGTTTCCGGTTCCTCGGGTTCGGGCTCTGTGGGATCTTCTTGAAGTCGGCAGGGGAGTAGTAGGCGACCGGTCGGCATTGCAAGTCGAGTCTGGGGCCGAAATACTCGCAGTCGTCTCGTGCGCACGCGGAGACCGTGCTGCGTGGGCGAGGAGATCGCGGAGGGTGACCGCATCGAGTGGTGCCATTTGATGAAACCGCTAGTACGACAGCCGCACTCGCCTCGTCGCCGGGGCGATCTCGTTGGTGGCCACCGGCGGCCGGGCTTTACGGGCCAGCCCGGAACCCCAATAGGCCCGCCTGAGGACCGCTCGTCCGAGCGATTCGCCATTGATGGGAAGGTTCGCCGGACCTGGGCGGCGGTGGTGGGGGATCATCCGTCTTCGGAGCCTGACCTAGATTCCTCGGATGGAAAGAGATCGGACATGGACATTCAAAGCATCATCAGCTTGCTGCTCAGTGCGGGCAGCAGTGTTCTCAGCCTCGGAAGCAGCGTGCTGAGCCTCTGACCACTTTCCGACGCCCGGCGTTTCCGCGTGCCAGGGCCTGGCCGTGGTGTGAAGCGGGCATTACCGGCGCAGTCGCATCACGGTCGCGGTCTCGCTTCTGGTCGTCCTGCTGGCCGTGATGGCCCTGCCCTGAACATCGGGCCGTGCCTCACCCCGGACGGGGTGATCCGATCACGCGGTCTGAGACCTCTGCGATCGAACCACCGCTCGAATCGTCAACCATGAAGTGGCGCAACAAAGCCCAACCTGCGTCGATCCAGATAGGCTTGCCGGTACCGCCGTTCGATCGAAGTCGACGCAGCGGTGGTGATCTACTGGATTCATGATGGCACGGGAGACTCCGGTGACGCTCACCGAGGCACTGCTGGCGGGCCCGCGTGGTCGTCGTCTTCTCCTCGAGTACGCGCGCATCGCCGACGAGCGTGCGCGCCTCGAACACACGCAGGACTCCTTCTGCTCCGGAGTGTTCTACGCCGCTCACCAACTCGATGCGGGAAGCGAGACCACACGCGTCATCTACGGGCCCGGCGCCGACCAACCCCTCCCGAGTGTCCCACCCGAACAAGTGGCGCGACGGCTGGCGGACGTGCCGCTGCCTGATGTGACGAGAGAGGACTTGCGTACCGTCCTCGCGGCGACCACCGACTCGGCCCGGTACTGGCAGGAGCCCGAAGGCGAAGATGTTCTCGCCATGACGGAACCGATGCTTCGAGAACTGCGACGCGTCGCCGAACACATCAGTGCGTCGGAGCACGCTCGGTGGTGGACCACCGGCGTCGTTCGCGACGAGCAGTGGTCATTGCGATGGAGCAAGCAACACAACAGCGTTCGTTCGGTCGGGAAAGTGCTCACCACGTGGCTACACCGGGTTGTTGCGGAGGAGAAACGCGCGGCGCGGGAACGCCCCACCGATCCGAGGGCCGCCTACTCCGGCGTGTGGTGGTCGTCGCCGCTCGGTGTTGCGTCCTCCACGCGGACACTCGATGACGGTTCGCCCGCGTCCCTGTGGTTCGTCGAGGACTCCGCGGGTGAGAATCGTGCCTGGGCTCGGCGACAGGTCATCCCGGGAGACATCGATACGTTCGAAATCGACGCCGCCGCCGCCTGGGCGCATCTGTGTCAGCGGTTCCCGCTCGAGGTCACGGCGCAGAAACGCCACGACTGGTACCGCACCACGGGCCGCGACGGACGGTGGGTTGTGCCCGACTGGCATGCCGTAGCCGAGGAGTACGGGGGAGTGCACCTCACCGTCGCCGGCTATCTCGCGGCTGCGGGCATCGCGATCGATGTCGACGGTGACACGGCGTCGGTGATCGCGGGATGGGCACCCGACGAAGCGTTCTGGCTCACCGGTGACGTCCGCGCCGACGGTGACATCGTCGAATGGGCGCGCGACGACGTCAACGAGACGTGGTCCGTGGCGAGCAACGTCGACTGGAATCGCATGCCCCGTAGCCGGCGGTCGTAGTCCGCGCCTTCCTGCCGGTACATCTGCGAGACATGTCGGTGCGAAAAGGATGAGGGACCGTTCGTCTTCGATCGCCGTCGGCACGTCGTCGGCCCGAATTCGAGTGCGTCGCGTCCAGCCGACAACCATGACGCCTTGGCACGCCCGCCAAGTGCTGTCCCTCGTCCTCGCCCGTCAGGCGTGCGATGCTGGCGATTCACTTGGCCTCGGCTGGTCTGGTCGAATCTCACCCGCCGCAACCATACAGTCGGCTTACGTTCTCGCCGAACGACTCTCGCGACCCGGCGACGGCCGGATCAGGAGGATGCCGGCGTGGGGAACCCGCCTACAGCCTGCTCGAAGGCGTGGGCACCGGTCGTGTTCACGCGGAATCCCGTGGTCTCCGGGCCAACTCGCCCGAATCCCGATGTCGGCGGAGTGGTGGGTAAGTCCGCCCCGCTGATCTGTTTCCGGCGCTCCGAAACGGGAAATCGTCGGTACGTCGACCGGTCGCCGCGGATTTCTCGTCGCGCCGACGACTTCGGAGTGTCTTCGGCGCGGCGGCCCGGCAGGGGCCGGAAGGAGTCTCGGGCGGATGCAGACGGCGACGTACTTGTCGATCGGCGGGCTTCTGGTGGCGAGCGGGGCGGTCCTGGCATTCATCGCGGCGATCCGCGTGGCCTTGGAGCCTCGCCGGCTCTCGACGGGATTCGTCCTGCTGGCGGCGGTCACCCTGCTCGGCGTCGGCGGCGCGACCGCGGTCGTCGGACTCGGTCCCGGCGCGCCTTCGTCGTTCGGGGTGGTCGTAGTACTCACGGCTCCGTTCGCTGTGGCCGGTATCGCGTTGCTGGTCAACGGAATCGAGCTGATGTCACGGGAGGGGTTCGCGGCGACCACCGCGTTGCCGGTCGTGCTCGGGGCCGGCCTGATCGGCGCGGTGGCCGCGGTCGTCACGGTCGCGTCCGGTCCGGCGATGCCGGGCTGGGCCATTCAGTCCATCGTTCTGGTCGCCGCGGTCGCGGTCTATTTCGTGGCGCATCTGATCGCGTTCGGCGGCTACGCACTGATCTACGGCAGCCTGGCGGCTCGTCCCGAAGCCGATGCGGTCGTGATTCTCGGTTGCGGCCTGAATCGCAGATCCGTCACGCCGCTGCTGGCCGCCCGACTGGACCGAGGTATCGACGCCTACCGCACAGCGCTGCGGTCCGGCCGCCGGCCGATCCTGGTCACCTGCGGTGGACAGGGTCCCGACGAGGCGACGACCGAAGCCGACGCGATGGCGCGCTACCTCACCGCCCGCGGCGTCAGCGGACACGCTATCGTCCGAGAACGGCACTCGCGCAATACCGCCGAGAATCTGCGTAATTGCCTGCGCGAGCTGAACCGGCGCGGTATCGATCCGGAGCAGCTGCGGATCACGGTGGTAACCAGTAACTTTCACGTTCTCCGGACGGCCGGGCTGACCCGCCGCCTCGGTATCGATGCCCAGGTCCTGGGGTCTCGGACCGCCGCCTATTTCCTGCCCGCCGCTTTCTTGCGCGAATTCGTCGCGGTATTGGCGACCCATTACCGGCGCAGCCACATCACGGTCGCGGTCTCGCTTCTGGTCGTCCTGCTGGCCGTGATGGCCCTGCCCTGAACATCGGGCCGTGCCTCATGCCCGGCGGGGGATCCGATCACGTGGCCGGGGCAGGGCTCGTGCCGACGCCACCTACTGGGCGATCGCATGAACCCGATGCGACTGATGACCGGCCGGTTCTGTTCGGCGAACCGGTGTGGCCTGTGGGTTTGCTGTTGTTGACTCCTTCGTCGCCGCCCTCGGTTTCGGGTGGCGCAGAGCCGAGGATCAGCCTCGGGAATCGCGGCCGAAGTAGTCGCGCCACCGCGAGTTGGTTCACCTCGTGGGTTTACGGCGAGGAGATCCGCTCTGCGGCATTGTTCGGCACCGTTGGCGACGGTCCGGACAACGCGATGACGGAATCGTTATGGTTTTCGACGCAGATCGAACTGCTCGACCGCCAGAAATGCACGATTCACTTCGATTCGTGAACGCACACCTCGACGACATCGAGATTTTCCACAACCGTCGGCGTCGCCACTCATCAGCGGCCGCCGAGTAGTTCCGTCGCATCGAGTAGTTCCGTCGCACTTCAGTCACTGTTTCCCGCTCAGAGCACTGATATTTGCGCGACCGCGGATTGTGTGTCGATTTCGCAACCCGCTTTCGTGGTCAGGATCGCAGGCGCTTGCTAAAGTCGCTTCGCGCAACCCCCGGCAGGGGAGACTCCCGGCAGTTTCGTCCGAACAAAGGATGTGGCTTGTGAGAGGGTTTCTGGCAGCAGTGGTCACTGTTCTCGTCGCTAGTGCGTGTTTGGGCGAACAGTCGGCTCGGGCGGACGAAGGCCCGCCCATCGGGCCGATCCCGCAGTCGCCCGGAAATCCCCCGCCCTCCCCACTGCAGACCTGGATCGACCAGAACATCAAGCCGCCGCAGTTGACCGCCGGCCCCGAGCAGTCCGCCGGTGATCAGCAGGCGGCGCTGTGGCGGGCGATATTGTCGTCGCCGACCGGGGATCAGACCTTCGATGCCTGGCCTGCGAATCTGGCCGCGCTGGAGCCGGGGCAGATCATCGAGTCGCGTGACGTGACGGCGACGACCGCGCAGCATATGACGGTACCGATCCAGCAGGCGGTGCTGTTGAAGTTTCGCTCCACCTCGGCGACGGGCACGCCCTCCTTCGGCACTGCCACATTGATCGTCCCGGCGGCCTCGTGGAACGGTCCGGGGCCTCGACCGGTAGAGGTGAACGCGATGCCGATCAACGCACTCGGGTTGCACTGCACGCCGGGCTATCAGTTGTCGCACGACATCCTTGATCGGACCAACACGGACCTGGTCTGGTTTCTGCCGGCCATCTGGTCGGCCCTGAACCAAGGTCACGCGGTTCTCCTGCCCGACCATGAGGGCCCGCTGATGGCGTACGGCGAGCCGAATGTGGCCGGGCACATGATGCTCGATTCTATTCGCGCCGTGCGAAATGCCTTGCCGGACTTCGGTAACAGCCGTTATGTGGTCGAGGGCTACTCGGGCGGAGCGATCGCCGCGTATGCCACCGCGATGTTGCAGAGCGAGTACGCGCCGGATCTGTCGGACGTTCTGACGGGTGTGGCCTCGGGTGGGCTGGCCGCCGACCTCCGAAATATCGCCCACCGGTTCAACGGGTGGGTCGCCTCCGGAATTCTGATGTCGGTGTCGACGGCGATCGCGCGCGAACATCCGGAGCTGCTGCAATACATGAATCATCTCGCGCAGTGGGTGACGACGTCGCCGACGCGGGATCTGTGTGGTGACGCCGATGGACCGCTCGGCGTGATCGGGATCCCGATGGACGTGGCGACGAATATCAGCAACTCACTCGACAGTCCGGTCGCCGAACATTTGTATCGCCAACTGGATTTGTCCGACCGGAAGTCGGGCGTGCCACTGTATATCTACCACGGCGCGTGGGATCCCTGGATCCCCCTGGAGGACGCTCAGCGTATGTACGGCGAACAATGCAGCCGCGGCGTTCCGGCCGTTTTCCGCACAGTGCCCGGCGAACACCTGAGCAGTTACGTCACCAGCTATCCGGGACTCAGCGAATGGATCGACGGGCGGTTGCGCGGTGAACCGGCACCGAGTGAATGCCCCGGGAGGTAGCTCCAGACTCTGCGCACCTCCGAAGAGTCCCCGCAGCTGTCGTACGGCTACGCCACCATGATCGAGCCGGCATTGATGCCACCGCCGTGGCGCAAGATGATGGATCGCCGTGTGCTCGCCCATTACGGCGGCGATATGACGCTGGTCAAGTATCTTTGCGTGAGTCCTCTGGGGCGACGTCGTAGATCGCTCTCGGAGCCGGTGGGGGAACGATCGGACAAGCGTGGGAGATGGTTGGCATGTTCGATGACGATCTCGTGCGAGGCTTGGTGGTGTCGGCCGATGCATTCCAACGCGCGCTGGTCGCTACCCTGTGCCTGAATCGGGCGGCCGTTCTCGCCGCCACCGATCAGGCCGACCGCGAGGTCGCCGGACTCTGCCGGCTCATCGACGACTCACTCGAATACTGTCGCGCTCGCGCGGTCGGCGCCCCACCGCGGATCGGCCCGGAGCTCCTGGCCACGCGATTCCGCGACATTCTCGGCGCTGACGATCTGCCTTTCGAGGAGCCCGACGGTGTCGCGGCCTGGTACATCGATGTGGTCTCGATAGCGGATTACGTCGTGAGGACGTGGAACGAGCCGGATGCCGGCGATTCGCGATGCTTCGACGTCCTGGTCGCCTGCTACTCCCTGGCAGGAATGCTGCAAGACGATTCTCGGACCCCCAGCTCCTGGGAGCTCGCCGAGCTCGAGACCGCGAGACAGATCAGCGACCTGCGAGCTGTGGACGGCATTACCGAGCCGATCGCCCCCGACCGCCTCGGCGCCCTGCTGGCGGAGTCGCAGCTGCTTCGCGAAGCGTATGCGAGGCGATTCCAGGATGTCCTGTCCGACCATGAATTCGGGCTGTGATGCCTCTGCTGTGGGAGTTGTGCGGAGATCCGGTCGGATTTCGAGAGTTGCGGCGCAGTCTTCCGGGACGATCGAGTCGCCGGGCCTGGCGTTCGGCGGCAAGGTTGCAGTCCAGCCGACCTGTTTGTGGTTTACCACTATCGCCTGCTGGCTGATGATCCCAAACATCACGTGACGTCGAGTAATCCTTCCTCCCGAATCTTGTGCTGGCTACGCTGGCGCAATAGCACAAGTCGACGGGGAGGGAAGGAGTTCGACCATGTCAGCCACCTCTCCATACCAGCAAGGCCTCACCATATCCGGGCGCCCCATGTCGTTGCCGTTGAAAGACGTGCGGGCCCTGTCACGGCAGATGGTCAGGCACTTCGTCCAAACCGTCGCCCCCTGCGGCACCTTGCCGGGTGACGCGATCCACGGCGACATCACCACCATCACCCGCGTGTGCTTGGAGCTGGCAGTCAGCATGCTGGACGGCAGCAACATCCCGGAGAAGACCGGCCGGCTCGAGAACGCCGCGGGTCAATGGGCTCGCGAGGGCGTGCCCATTGGGACGATTCACCACGCCATCCACGAAGGCTTCAAGATCGGCTTCGACCTGGTGGTGTCCACCGCCTTGGCCAAACAGCGTGCCTCCGGCACGGCCGACATCGATCCGATGCGCGCTCTCAGCACTGCCGACTACGAGAGCATCCTCGATGCCGCCAAACTCGTCGTCGAGATGCTCGACACCATGACCACGGCGGTCTCGGTAGCCTATGTACGCGAACTGCGCGCGGTCGTGTCGGAGCACCACACCGCGGTGCACACGCTCACCTCGGCACTGCTCGGCGGGCACCCCACATCCACGATGGCCCGCGAGTGTGGCATCGACATCGCCGACCGCTATCGCGTATTGGCACTCGCCATTCCTTCCCACCCGGACGAATCCAACCCGATGCTGGACGCGAAGGTCGTCGCGCGCCGCAAACTCCGGCGCCTGCAGGCAGAGTTGGCCCTCCGCTGCGACGACACCGTGCTGTCGTTGCTGTCGATCGACGGCGGCACCCTGCTCATCCCCGCCGATCACATCACCGAGGGCGCCGTAAAGGAACTCGTCGGGCATCTGTCGCGGGCGGCGCGCGTACCCATCACCGCCACCATGGTCACCGCCTCTACCGACACCCTGCCCACGGCGGCGGATCAAGCCCACGAACTGCTCGACGTCGTCTCCCGGCTGGGATCGATGCCGGGCCTGTATCACTTCGAGGACCTGGCTCTGGAATATCAGCTCACCCGCCCCGGCCCCGGCCGCGAACATCTCGGGTCGCTGCTCGATCCACTGGACGAGCATCCCGAACTGCTGGAGACATTGCAGGTCCACATCACGCACAACATGAACCGCCAACGCACCGCGCGGCTACTGAACGTACACATCAACACCGTGGACTACCGGCTCAAGCGGATCGGGCAGCTCACGGGGTTCGATACCACCCAGGCGAGCGGGCTGTGGCACCTGCGTTCGGCATTGGTTGCCCACACTTATCGCACCTGAGCACCGTGGGAACAACAATGGATGACACCCGAAGAACCGAAGCCGACGGATTGCGGGCGACATGGTCGCTGTTCCAGAGCCACCTGATCTCGATCGTGGCCGTGCACGAGGCATCCGGCGCCACGCCGATCGTGTCCTTCGGCCCCGAGGAATTTCCGGATCTCGCGCAAGCGCGAGAACTATTTCCGGAAATGAACACGCTATGGGACGCGGTTCGCCACGATTTCTGGACCAAACTCATTCCGCCACACCCACGGTGCCGACAACGGCGATGGACGTGATCCTGAGAGCCCGCGCCCACGACAGACGGAACATGCCTGCATATCGCCCCGGTCCCCCTCGAATGCCCGTTTCAGGTGTGGTCGATACTCCGCCGTCGGAGGGCCGAAAACTGAATGCATCGATTATGCATCGAAATGAAGTGTGTGGGTACAGCCACTGCATGACCAACGACACACAAGAGGTCGCGGACAGCGACCTGGCCACCGAGGAGCAGCCCGCGGCCCGGCATCGTCGTCCCGGTGATGCCGGCGACGACGCGGTCCGGGCGGCCGGGACCTTGTCCGAAGCGCTGGAGACGATCGAACAGGCGCGTGGGAATTTGTACGCATTTCACCGCCTGACCGGTCGTGCCGATCTGCTGTTGGACAGCGCTGTCGATCAGCTCGTCGCCGCGGGCCGCCCGGACTTGGCGGAGCGGGTGCGAAGCGAGTTGATCGGTCGCAACGTGCTGCCGGGGCGATGGACGTTTCAGATCGTGGAGGAATACGACGACGGGTACTACGCGGCATTCGCCGACATGGAACGCACGGTGCGCGATCAGCTTGTCGAAGGCCGGCGCCACGTCTTCGAAGCGGAGATGAAGGAACAGCGTCGCACCCGCGGACGACCGGACCACACCGCACGACCGTGACCGGCACGGCCCCGGGCAGCTACTCGACCGCGTCGAATCACGATCGCGACATGAGGCGCGACAGGCCGAGCTGCGGTGCCAGTGCGCCGTCCTGGCCGAGGGACGGAAATCGGCCTCCACGGCGTCGACATCGAGGCGGCCCGCGCGCACCGCGCGGTAGCGCAGAAACGACCAGACGAACACGTCGAGGTGGTCGAAGCGGGTGCCGCCCTCGAGGACCTCCTCCTCGTGGAACCACAGTGCCACTTGACCAGCTGTTCGCCGCTGGGACCCGCTCGCCGACCGGGGCAGAATAGAAGCATGGCAAAGGCAACGGTCAACGGTGTCACCATCGCGGAGTCCGACCACTACGAAACAGTGGAGGGCAATATCTACTTTCCGCCGGAATCGATCAAGAAGGAGTACTTCACACCCACCGAGACGCACACCAGCTGCCCGTGGAAGGGTCGTGCGAGCTATTACACCGTGGATGTCGGTGACGGAAATCCCCTCGTCGACGCCGCGTGGTACTACCCCGAGGCGAAACGGGCGGCGGCCAACATAGAAGGTCACGTCGCCTTCTACAAGAACAAGGTCTCCATCCACGAGTGATCCACCTCGTCCGCCGGCACTGATGTTGCGGGGACGCGCAGAGAGTCGCTTCCGGGGCCGGTAGGCGAGGCAGGTCAGCGATCGGCAACGCAACCGGTCGCGCCGGCTGCTGCGCGGGTCCACGGAGGCTCGGGATCACCCGGGTAGCGACTTCGACAGGAATTCCAGCAGGTGCGGTTCCACGGCGTTCGCATCGGTGAGCGAGAGGAAGTGCGCGCCGCCGTCGACGATCACCGGCGGTCCGGCGTTGGGTAATGCCGCGGCCAACTCGACGGCCCGGTCCACCGGATAGGCGGCGTCGGCCGACCCGTGCAGGACCAGGGCGGGGCAGTCGATCTCGGAAGCTCGGTCGAGGATGCTGTCCCGCTCGACCAGTGGGGTCAGGACGCGGTCGATGTGATCTCCGGAAAGCTTGCGCCACTTGGCCTGCCACTCGGTTGCGTCGCGGCGGCCCAGGCAGATGGCGGCGTTCATGTCGAGCAGGTCCTGCGTCGGACCGAGTTCCCGCCATGCGGCAGCGGCCTGCCGGTAGGCGTCGGCGACCTGCGGGTCCTCGGCGGCGCCCGACGTTCCGAGCAACACCAGCGCGGCCACCCGGTCCGGTGCCAGGAGTGCCATTCGCACACCGATGAATCCGCCCTGACTCGTACCCAGCACCGCGCACCGGGCGATTCCGAGGTGGTCGAGCAATCCGAGTGCGTCGCGGGCCACGTCCCAATAGGTGAAGGGGCCGTCGGCGGGCGTTTCGCCGTGGCCGCGCTCATCCATGGCGATCAGCCGGTAGGACTGGCCGAGCGAACGTACCTGCGGGGCGAACATGTCCGCGTCCATCAGGTAGCTGTGCAACAGCAGTACGGCGGGGCCGGAACCGCCGTGGTCGACATAACTCACGACTTGGCCGCTGTCGAGCGTCATCGCTGTCCGCATGCGGCGCAGTCTATTCGGAAGCGGCGATACCGAGATTGTCCCCACCGATGGGGATGGTGTCGCCGATTCCGCCACCCGCACGGATTCGCGACTGACGCCGGGCGATCGGGGTGAGGGCGACTGCGAGTGGGTGGTGAATCTTGTCGGCGCAGTGCAGCGCGATGTGGCCGCTCTCCATCGCGGTGTCATCTACCGTGTCATGGGATGCCGAGACGGTCGTTCACCGGCCTGCGAGGTGAGTGGCCTGCCCGGCTGAATCTCGTGTCGGCCGGAGCTGCGGGCAGAGCCGATCCGCAGTAGGCGTCCCTAGCAGCTTCACACCTGGTACGGCGAACGCGACTGAGGAGAACGGTGGCAGATGACCGAGATCGAGCCTGCTCGTCCTGGGCGATCGGCACGCCAGATGGTGAGCGTTCGAGCCGGGCGTTTCCACACCATCTACGACCCGAGCGCCGGCGAGTCGCAGCGGTGGTACATCAACGACCACACCATCGTTCGCGACGAATCGGGCCGCTGGCACCTGTTCGGCATCACCCATCCCGAACCGGCGGATCCGTTCGACGAGATCGAATTCGCCCACGCCGGTGCCGACGATCTGCAGGGCCCGTGGACCAAACACCCGTCGGCTCTGGTGGTGGACCGCGACTACGGCGAGACGCATCTGTGGGCGCCGTACGTGATCCGCGCCGACGGCCGCTACCACATGTTCTACGCGGGCGGTGGTGACGACCGCACCGCGGCGGCGATCTGTGTGGCCACCTCCGACGACCTGTTCGAGTGGACCCGCGAACCGACCGGGCCGGTGTTTCGCGACGGGTACGACGCCCGCGATCCCATGGTCGTGTGGATCGACGGCCGCTGGGTGATGTACTACGCCGCGACGAGTTCGCCGACGGGCGGCAACTACGTGGTCGCATACCGCACGAGTACCGATCTGCGCACCTGGAGCGAGCGGCGCATCGCGTTCACCGACCCCACGTCGGGCACCGAGGCCGGCAATACCGAATCACCGTTCGTGTTGTCCCACAACGGATCCTGGTATCTGTTCATCGGCCCGCGACCCGATTACGTCGGCACCGACGTGTTCCGCGGCGACAGTCCCTACCACTTCCGGATCGACGACCGTGTCGGCCACATCGCCGCGCATGCCGCCGAGGTGATCGACGACGGCGATCTGTGGATCACCAGTTGCGGCTGGGGTCAGGGCGGAGTGTCGCTGGCTTACCTCGAGATCGGCAGAACCGCACCGTAGATCGTGCCCCGAGTGATATCTCTAGTGGTGCGAGCGCGGCCCGGCGGCGGCAGCCTGCGTTACCACCGAGGACCGTGCGGACCACCATCGGGCACAGCAGCGAGTAGTCCGACCGTTCGTCTCTGGAAGGGATCCGGCGTGGCACGTATCGGTGTGATCAGCATTTCCGACGGACGCGACTATGTGCACGACGGCATAGCCGAGTTCATCCGTACCAACGAGGACCGGCTCGTCGCCGAACTGACCTCCGCCGGACACGAGGTGGTGCGCGGCTCCGCGCCGGTCAGTACCAACACTCTCGCCGTCTCGGTGGCTCGCGAAGTGGCCTCGGCCGGAGTCGATCTGACGGTTCTGCACTACGCGGTGTGGGCCTTCCCGCACTTCACGATGCTCGTCCAGGGAGCCACGCCGGGAGCGTTGCTGCTGCTGTCCAATATCGACCCGGTGCAGCCCGGAATGGTCGGGATGCTGGCGGCCGGGGGAGCGCTGGATCAGATCGGCCGCACCCACACCCGGCTGTGGGGCGACCCGGCCGACCCGGATCTGATCGAGAAGATCGGTGTGCAGGCGGTGGCGGCGTCGGCGGTGTCGAGCTTGCGTGGCTCGACGTTCGGACGGTTCGGCGGCCGGCCGATGGGGATGAACACCGCTGTCGCGAATACCGATCAGTGGCAACGCGTCTTCGGTGTCGACGTCGAGGAGATCGACCAGTGGGAGATCGTGCGCCGCGCGGAAAAGGCTGACACGGCTGAAGTATCGAAGGCCCGGACCTGGCTGGAGGAGACCACCGCGGGCGTGCACTACGACGGTGACAAACTCACGCCGGAGTTGCTGGAGCGCCAGATCCGCTCCTACCTCGCGGTGCGCGAGTTGATCGACGAATGGAACATCGACTTCTCCGGCATCAAGGGGCAGCCCGAACTCACTCAGTACTTCGCCACGATGGACGTCACGGAGGCGTTCCTCAACGACCCGTACGACTGGAACGGTCCGAAACCGACGCACGTGTGCGCCACCGAAGCCGACATGGACGGCGCGCTGACCATGCAACTGCTGAAACAGATCTCGGGGACGCCGGTGTTGTTCGCCGACGTCCGCCACTACCACGCGGACCGCGACATCTGGGATCTGTGCAACTCCGGCCAGCACGCCACCTGGTTCGCGGCGCGCAGCGACGATCCGGCCGAGAACCTGTCCCGCGTGCATCTGTTCCCCGAGGTGTTCTTCTTCCCCGCCGGCGGGGCGTCCGTCCATCATCTCGCGGCCCCGGGGCTGATGACCCTGGCCCGGCTCACGCGCAACGACGGCAACTATCGAATGCAGTTGATGCTCGGTGACTTCGAGACCTACGACGAGGCCACCAACGACGAATTGATGCGCCGGTCGACCCGCGAATGGCCGCACGCGTTCGCGCGGCTGGACGCTCGTGCCGAGGATTTTCTGTCCCGGTTCGGCGCCAACCACATCCACGCCGTGCCCGGTGACCATCGCGGGACCGTGCGGGCCGCGTGTGATCTGCTGGGTGTCACTGTGGACGAATTCACTCGGTGACCATGTTCCTCGGAATCGACATCGGCACATCCGGTTCCAAGGGCGTGCTGACCGACGCCGACGGCAAGGTCCTCGTGCGGGCCGAGCGCCCGCACGAGGTGTCGATGCCGCGACCGGGCTGGGTCGAGCACGACGCGGAAACCGTGTGGTGGGCGGATTTCGTCTCCATCGCTCGCGAATTGGTCGATGCCGCCGCCGGTGCTCGGCTGGAGGGGCTCGGGATCAGCGGTATCGGCCCGTGTCTGCTGCCCGCCGACGCGCAAGGCAATCCGCTGCGGCCGGCCATCCTGTACGGCGTCGACACCCGGGCGACCGTCGAAATCGCCGAGCTGGCAGACGAATTGGGCGAGGCAGCCGTGCTCGAACGGGCCGGGTCGCCACTGACCAGTCAGGCCGTCGGGCCGAAGCTGCGGTGGCTGGCGCGGCACGAGCCGGACGTCTACGCGCGCACCCGCATGCTGCTGATGGCGAGTTCCTTTCTCGTATACCGATTGACCGGGCGCTACGTACTCGACCATCAGTCGGCGAGCCAGTGCGTGCCCATGTACGACCTGCGCAAGCGGGAATGGGCGGATTGGGCCGAGCGCTGCGCACCGGGCCTGGCGCTGCCTGAACTAGCGTGGCCCACAAAGGTAGTAGGTCGGGTGAACGCGGAAGCCGGTGCCGCAACTGGTCTTCCGGAAGGGCTACCGGTCACCACCGGCACCGTCGACGCGTGGGCCGAAGCCGCCAGCGTCGGCGTGCGCGCTCCAGGCGATGCGATGGTCATGTACGGCACCACGATGTTCCTGGTCCAGATCCTTACCCAGCCCCGCCCGCATCCTGGCCTGTGGGGCACCTGCGGCGCATGGCCCGAAACCTATTCGCTGGCAGCGGGAATGGCCACCTCGGGTGCGGTCACCGATTGGCTGCGCCGCCTGGTCGGCGGGGAATTCGGCGACCTGATCGCGGAGGCGGGGGAGGTTCCCGCAGGCAGCCGGGGCCTGTTGATGCTGCCGTATTTCGCCGGTGAACGAACACCCTTGTTCGATCCCGACGCTCGCGGCATCGTCGCCGGTCTCACCACCAGCCATGGCCGCGGTGAGCTGTATCGCGCCGCGCTGGAAGCAACCGGATACGGAGTGCGGCACAACCTGGAGGCGATGTCCGACGCCGGTGGTCGCGCCCGACGCCTGGTTGCGGTCGGCGGTGGCACCAAAGGCGGCCTGTGGACCCAGATCGTGTCCGATGTGACCGGTCTGTCGCAGGAACTGCCGGCGGAGACCGTCGGCGCCTGCCTCGGCGACGCCCTACTCGCCGCCGAAGCCGCGGGCGTCGAGACCTCCGGCTGGAACCCCGTGACCTCGATCATCGAGCCGGACGCCGAACGGCAGGCGATCTACGACCAGTACTACCCGCGCTACCGCGAACTCTACGAATCGACCGCGGGGATCGCGCATTTCCTTGCAGCGGAACAACATCGGGCGGCGAACCATGGCTGAACTCTGGCGTCTCGACGACGCACGCACCCGTTCGATCAGCCCGGAAAACCCGACGGGCGCGCCGGGCGCGGGCGGACGGGCGGAGACCGGCACCGGCGCGGGCGCGGCTCGTGATCTCGGTGTGGGCTGGAAGGTGTCCCCGTCGATCGACCTGGCCCCCGGATCCACCGCGGCACTGGCCGACGTGTCCGGACCGGGAGTGATCCGGCACTTCTGGCTGACCACAGACCGCACGGCGCTGCGCCGGCTGACACTGAACTTCACCTGGGACGACGACTCGCGGCCGTCTATCGACGTGCCGCTGGGCGACTTCTTCTGCAACGGCTGGGACGAACTGGCGCTGGTGAGTTCGGAAATGGTGGTGGTCGCACCCGCCGGCGGCCTGAACAGCTACTGGCCCATGCCTTTTCGAGAACGCGCCCGCGTCACCCTGCACAACCCGACCGAACAATCGGTGCCGGTCTACTACCAGCTCACCTACGACGAGACCGAGGTAGGGGAGGACGCCGGCTACCTGCATTGTCAACGGCGACAGAGCAATCCGCTGGGCACACCGGCCGTGCACACCATCATCGATGATGTCCGGGGTCGCGGCCGCTACGTCGGCACTTATCTGGCGATCGCACCGAATGCGCCCGGTTGGTGGGGTGAGGGCGAGGTCAAGTTCCATCTCGACGGTGACGACGAGTACCCGACTATCTGCGGCACCGGCACCGAGGACTATTTCGGCGGCGCCTGGAACTTCGACCTCGACGGCGCCTACCGCGACTATTCCAGCCCCTATCTCGGCCTGCACCAAGTACTTCCGCACGACGAGATCTACACGCCACAACAACGATTCGGCATGTACCGCTGGCACGTGCGCGACCCCATCCGCTTCCACCGGGAGCTGCGTGTGACGCTGCAGGCGCTGGGCTGGCAGGACGGCGGACGGTATCTGCCGTTGGCCGACGCCGATATCGCCACCACCGCATGGTGGTACCAGGAAAGGGGAAGGTAGATGCGCGCGTTGGTGATCGAGAAACCCGGCGAATACTCGGTGCAGACGATTCCCGACCCGACGCCCGGCCCCGGCGAGGTGGTCGTCGAGGTAGCCGCGGTGGGCATCTGCGGCACCGACATCCACATCGTCGAAGGCGAGTTCCCGCCCACGCCGTATCCGATCGTGCCCGGCCACGAATTCTGCGGCCGGATCGTCGACGGCCCGAGGTCCGGTGAGAAGGTGGCCGTAGACCCGTCGCTGTTCTGCGGCGCCTGCCACTACTGCCGCATCGGCCGCGGCAACCTCTGCGAACGCTGGGGCGCGATCGGCGACACGGTGAACGGCGCCATGGCCGAATACGTAGCGGTCCCGGAGGCGAACTGCTTCTCGATATCCGACGATCTGCCCGCCTCGCACGGCGCACTGGTGGAACCACTATCGTGCGCCGTGCACGGATTCGACGGCCTGCCAAGAACATTGGGCTCGCACTACCTGATCTACGGAGCCGGAACAATGGGCCTGATGATGCTGCAACTCGCGGTCGCCGCGGGCGCGGCCTCGGTCTCGGTGGTCGACCTCAACACCGACCGGTTGCGGGTAGCCCGCACACTCGGCGCGGACGCGGTCGCCACCAACGCCGACGAGTTCGACCGCCCACACGGATGGGAAGTCGTGATCGACTGCACCGGCGCGATCCCGGCGATCGAAGACGGCCTCACTCGCGTCCGCCGCGGCGGCACCTACCAGCAATTCGGCGTCGCACCCGGCGACGCGACGGCCGCCATCTCACCCTTCCGCATCTACAACGACGAGATCACCATCGTGGGATCGATGGCGGTGGTGCACAGCTTCGGTCGCGCCGTCGACCTGGTACGCAAGGGCGCGATCGACGCGGACACCATGGTGACCCACACCTTCGGACTCGACCAGTTCTCCGAAGCGCTGCAAGCGTTCCGCGACGGCATCGGCCGCAAGATCCAGATCGCGCCGCGCGGATAGATGGCCACCGTCGCCGGAGTCGACAGCTCCACCCAATCCTGCAAGGTCGTGGTGTGCGACGCCGACACCGGTGAGGTCCTGGCAAGGGGGCAAGCCCCGCACCCCGACGGCACCGAGGTCGCGCCCGAGGCCTGGTGGACCGCGCTGCAGCAGGCGGGGGAGGGGCTGCTCGACGACGTCGACGCAGTGTCGATCGCCGGCCAGCAACATGGTTTGGTGGCACTCGACCGCTCGCACCGCCCCGTCCGAGATGCCCTGCTGTGGAACGACGTCCGCTCCGCCGAGGCGGCCGACGACCTTGTCGCCGAGCTAGGCGGCCCGCAGGTGTGGCTGGATGCGGTCGGCAGCGTCCCGGTCGCCGCGTTCACCGTGGCGAAGCTGCGCTGGATGGCCGACCACGAGCCTGAACTCGCTGACCGGGTCGCCCGAGTGATGCTTCCGCACGACTACCTCACGTGGCGGGCGCGCGGTGGCGGCGATGCCGTACCCACCACCGATCGCAGCGACGCCTCGGGCACCGGATATTGGTCTGCGGTGGAGGGCAGGTATCGAGAAGATTTGCTGGCCAATGCCTTCCGAGGCCGGACCCCGGAGCTTCCGACGGTGCTGGAACCGTCGGAGATCGCCGGACACACCCCATCGGGCGCGATCGTCGCCGCGGGTGCGGGGGACAACGCCGCGGCGGCACTCGCGCTCGGAATCGGCGACGGCGACGTGGTGATCTCGCTGGGCACCAGCGGCACAGCGTTCGCACGGACATCGCGCCTGACAACCGATCCGTCCGTCAACGGATTCGCCGACGCGACAGGCCGATTTCTGCCGTTGGTGTGCACCCTCAACGCCGCCCGAGTGCTCGAGGCGATGGCCACGGCCCTGGGAATCGGCATTGATGAACTCGACGCACTGGCCCGCCAGGCCCCACCAGGCGCCGACGGGCTCGTTCTGCTGCCGTACCTGTCCGGCGAACGCACCCCGAACCTGCCGCACGCGACAGGCAGCCTGCACGGATTGCGGGCGGAGACGATGCAACCCGCACACCTGGCGCGCGCGGCAGTCGAGGGGATGCTGTGCAATATGGCCGACGCGATCGACCGCCTCCGTGCGGCCGGCGCGACACCTCGGCGAGTTCTGCTGATCGGCGGCGCTTCGCGTTCGGCGTTTGTCGCCGAGACCGCCGCGCAGATCTTCGGTGCGGCGGTGACCGTGCCGGAGCCCGAGGAGTACGTTGCGCTCGGTGCCGCACGGCAGGCCGCGTGGGCGCTGCGTGGCGTTCCCGAACCGCCGCAGTGGCCCCCAGCCGCGACCGCCGAGATTCCGGTGCTCGAGAACGGTGCGGTGGGGTCGAGGATCCGCAGTGCTTATGCGCAAGTGCGGGAATCGTTGTACGGCATCTGAGTCCATATTACCAAGCATCGATCTCGGGAACCGCGATGCCGGGTGCGAACGGTTTCGATCCGAACGTTTCGATCACCAGAATCGGCAGTTTCAGGATCTACGAACGGCCAGTTGGCCTGGTGCCGTCCCTTTAGACCACGTCTTACGTGGTTGTGATTCGGTTCTGCTGTGTCGGATCCGGTTGTGCTGCAAGATGTTCAGCTTGTGGTCGATGAGTTGTTCGAACGCCCTGTCCCAGAAGAACTATGGGCTCTGGCCGAGCCGCTGCGTCCGGAGTTGACCCTCGCCCGCAAGGCGGCGGCACAGCGGTGGGAACCGTCTCGGTTGTCACCGCGTCATAGCTAGCGAACAACGCAGACGCTTGGGGGGATTGCATTGTGGAGCAATCGGTTTCACGACACCGTGTCAGTGGGGAGGTAACATGGTCATCAGGAGAGCTGTCGCCGCAGTAGTTCTCATGTTGGTGGGTTTGGCCGCTGCGGTGGCGTCGTCGGCATCGGCACAGCCGGTTCCCGCATCTCATCAGTTCACACCCAATGACCCGTCGTGGGTCAGGAGAACAATGTCGCGCGGTTCACTGGTCAGGTGGACTATTCGAGCATGACGTTTGCCTGGTCGCTCCGGTTGAGTCCTTCAGTTCAGGCGATCGTTTTGGGGCCGATGACGTGTTGGACCACGATCAGCGGAGTTTCGGGAAATTCCGACAATCATGCGGATATTCCGGCGGATTACCTGCTGCATTCGAGTGTGGCGATCCGGCGAGGGGCGAATTACAGTCTTCGCAGCCGGTGTGACTTCAAGGTCATGACGGATACCGGTCCAACACCCTCGAATGTTGTGACGGCGATCGATTTCAGCGCCTGATTGCCGACGGCTACGGAATTGGAGGGTCTGCTCGCACCATAGTTCGAGCAGACCCTCTGCTTATCCGTTGAGATTCAGGGCCAAGTAACTTTGATGGCCCGTAGGTCATGTGAATCTTGTTGAGCGGCCTCGTATTCCACCTCAACCGAGTCGTCGAGGGCAACGTCACCGAAATCTTTGTGCTCACCCAGCGAGTCGAGGCCGAACCAGACATGCGAACCGTCTTCGGTCTCGATTATTCCAGTGGCGCGCTTGTCGTTCCAGCGCCAGACCCTTCCCCTGGCATGCTGCACTTCTCGCTCAATCTCCACGTACTCGATTATGCCTACGACGGTGTCGGCAAAGTGCTCTTGCGGCGAGCGCTCGGCGAATCGGGGTTCGAAGTGCCGAGCCGGTGCGGGCAGCGGCGAGTTCCGCGATCGCATTTCGGTCAGATGCCCGGCGCAACCGGTGTCTCGTCACGCTCCCGAGCCGCGTGCCGCGGCAGGAACATGGCCGGGACGATGATCACCGCGGTGAGCCCGAATGCCACCCAGAACGCGAAGCCGAAGGAGTCGGCGAGCAGGGGTCCGATCACCGGCATCAGTTGGGGCGGGACGGAGCTGATCTGGCCGGAACCACCACTGCCGGAGGGCAATCCGTGCTCGGTCAGCTGCTCGGAGAGGTGCTGCGTCAGCGCCGTCACGAGCAAGGCGCTGCCGAGCGACGCACCGATCTGCTGGATGGCGGAGAGTGTGGGTGCTGCGCGTGTTACGGCGTCCTTGCCCAGTTCCGTGTAAGCAGCCGAAATGGTCGGCATCATCACCGCGCCGAGGCCCGTACCGCGCACGAACAGGGCCACACAGAGCCAGGCGTACGAGGTGTCGGTGCCCACGTGCGTGAACGGGAGGGTGCCGATCAGGCCGAGCACGACGCCGACCGGAACCACGTAGCCGGCGCCGATACGGTCGGTGAGCCGGCCACCGATCACCACCGCCACTATCGCACCCAAACCCTGGGGTGCGAGCAGCAGGCCGGCGTCGAGCGGGCCCTGTCCGCGCACGGTTTGGTAGTACAGCGGGAGTAGCAGCATGCCGCCGAACAGTCCGATGGCGACGAGGAATACCGCGATGGTTCCACTGGCGAACAGGCGGTTGGTGAGCAGGCGGACGTCGACGATCGAGTCGGGCCCCTTGTGCAGACTGTGCCAGGTGTAGAGGGCCAGGCCCGTGCCGCCGCCGATGAGCCAGCCGAGCACGCCCCACCCGGTGAACCCGCCGTGCGAGCTGGCCTGCGACAGCCCGTAGAGGAGGCTGACGAGGCTGCCGGAGAGCAGGATCAGTCCCCGCAGGTCGAGTCGGCCGTGCTCGGGCACGGTGTCACCGTGTGGGAGCTTCCAGACCGCGAGCGTGACAGCGAGGGCGCCGACGGGCACGTTGACGAGGAAGATCCAATGCCAGCTCGTGTACTGGACCAATAGGCCGCCGATCACCGGGCCGAATACCGGTCCCAGCAGCATGGGGACACCGAGGATGGCCATGGCCCTTCCGAGGCGTTGCGGGCCCGCGGCTCGGGTGATGATCGCCTGCCCGGCGGGCAGCAACATGCCGCCGCCGAGTCCCTGCAGGATGCGGAAGGCGATCAGGCTGTCGATGGACCAGGCGGTCGCGCACAGAGCAGAGCCCGCCACGAACAGACTCACCGCGGTGACCCAGACCGGTTTGGGCCCGAACCGATCCATCGCCCATCCGGTGACCGGGATGACCAGGGCCACCGCCAGCAGGTAACCGGTTACCACCCACTGTGTCGTGGACAGGGTCGCGCCGAGTTCGGTGCTCAACGAATCCAGGGCGACGTTCACGATCGTGGTGTCGAGGACCACCATGATCATTCCGGACACGATGACGAGCCCGGTGACGATCACACTGCGGTCGAGCTTGCCCGACTGCTGCGCGGTGGACGATTCCATATCAGCTCCCTCGTTGAAGGGCTCAACTCGCCGGCCGGTCGCGGGCAGAGGCGGCGTCGGCGGCCGCCTCCTGGAAGTCGACGATGTCCCCGCCGTGGTCCCTCGCCCAGTTCGTCAGGACATCGATGGGTTCGACGAGGGTGCGGCCGAGTTCGGTGAGGCTGTACCGGACCTGCCGTGGGGCTTCGGCACGGCGTTCGACCAGACCGTACTGCTGGAGTCGGCGCAGCGTCTGGGTGAGGACCTTGCGTGAGATACCGCCACCGATGAGGGCGACGAGCTCGCCGTGCCTGCGCGGCTCATGGCTGAGCCCGAAAAGTACGAGCACGGCCCACTTGTCGGAGATGATCTCGACCGCCAGCCGTGTGGGGCAGTCGGCGAGGAAGGCCGGTCCGGCGGTGTTCTGCATGGAATTCGAAGGTACCAGGAGGTAACCGAGGTGTCCGTAGCGTTTTCCGCAGCAACGAATTCAGCCGGAAGCGGAGGAAACATTCATGTCACGAGTCGTCGTATTCGACCAGTTCGGCGGTCCTGATGTCATGCATCTCATCGAGGAGCCGGTCGTCGAGCCCGCGGCCGGCGAAGTGCGGGTCAGGATCGAAGCGTTCGCCGTCAACCCGCTCGACCGGATGATGCGTTCCGGTGTCTCGCCCGCGCCCGTCGCGCTGCCGCACGCTCGCCTCGGCGTCGAGGGAACCGGCGTCATCGACGCGGTCGGCCCGGAGGTCGCCGGTCTGCAGACCGGCGATCCGGTTGTTCTCACGGCCGTTCCGGACGCGAACATCCGGGGTAGTTACGCCGAATACACCACGGTCCCGGCGAGCCGGGTCGTCGCGCGGCCGGCCGGGCTCGCAGTCGTTGAGGCGGCGGCGGTCTGGGTCGCGTACTCCACGGCCTACGGCGCGCTCGTCGAGAAGGCCGGGATGCGTCCCGGTGACCACGTGCTCGTCACGGCCGCGTCCGGCGGGGTGGGCCGGGCGGCGATGCAGATCGCGAATCAGATCGGCGCCGTGCCCCTCGCTGTCACCCGGGATGCCGCGAAGAAGGACGAGTTGATCGCCGCCGGTGCCGCCGCGGTCATCGCCACCGACCAGGTGAACATCGCCGAGGCCGTCCGTCACCACACCGGCGGATCCGGCGCCGACATCGTCCTCGACCTCGTCAGGGGGCCGGGGCAGCGCGAGCTCGTGGCGGCGGTCCGTCCCGGTGCAACGTTGGTCGCCGCGGGCTTCCTGGATCCGCGGCCGACCCCTTTCCCCGATGGCGTGCCGCTCACGCTGCACACCTACCAAAGTTTCGAGCACACCCTCGACGCCGTGGTGGTCAAGCGTATGGCGGCCTTCTTGACCGCCGGCGTACGCCTCGGCGCGGTGCGGCCCGCCATCGACAAGGTATTCGCGATCGACGATGTGGTCGAGGCACACCGTCACCTCGAGAAAGGAGTCCACGCCGGGAAGATCGTCGTCACGGTGTAGATCGTCGTCCCGGTATGCGCATCCCGATCGGCGGGCACTTCTCTCGGGGATGGACACCGAGTTTTTCACTTTCGCTGCGCTGCAGAGCAATTCGGACATACTTCGGTGTTCTGGAGCGGCATCCAGTCGATGTCATGTTCACCCTGTCTCAGGACGTCTCTCCGTCGGGCGGGTACGGGGCGAGCATGGCGGCAGCGACCTGGTCGGCCGCAGCGTGGCGCAGGGCGGTGCCCATGCCATCGAGAACGAGCAGTCGCGCACCGGGGATTTCGGCGGCGAGAGCCTCGCCGTTGCCGACCGGGAAGAACGGGTCGGCGCGACCGTGCACGACGAGCGTGGGCATGTCGAGTTCACCGAGTCGGTCCCGCCAGCGCGGCGCGCAATCGATCCGTGAGAACACCATCCCGAGCTGATTCGCCTGGTGCACCGCGAGATCGTTCGACGGCGTCCGGTCCCAGATCCGGGCTGCCGTCGCGCGCACTTCCTCCCGATCGTTGCCCATCGGCTCGGCCCCCGCGGCGGCGAAGGCCGCGACGGAGTCCTGGTCGGTCCAGTCCGGCTGCGGGCGGGAGAACAGTGGGCCCATGACCGCGAAGTCGTGGTCGGGCAGGTCCTCGTCGACCGGGCCCGGCGCCACCGGCCGGGTGCCGACGAGGGTCAGTGCGGAGAACCGGTCCGGGTGGTCCAGGGCGGCGACCTGAGCAACCATCCCGCCGACGCCGACTCCACCGAGGTGGGCGGTGCCGGCGCCGAGCGCCTCGACCAAGGCAGCCGCGTCGGCGGCGAGATCCCGCAGGTCGTAGGCCGGATTCTCGGGGTCGAGGGTCGTCGACGCGCCGGAGTCGCGCAGGTCGTAGCGGACCACCCACCGTCCTCCGGCCGCGAGCCGATCGCACAGCGCGTCAGGCCAGGACAACATCGTGGTGCCGCCGACCAGCAGGACCAGCGGATCGTCCGCGCGGCCGAAGCTCTCGATACCGAGTTCCACGCCGTTCGCCCGTACCGAGGTCGTGCCCATGGGAAACGGTCTCGTCATGCCTGAACTCCTGTCCATCGGTATACCCGGAGGTATCGACGACACAGTCACCAGAAAGTCATCGGTGCACTCCCCGCAACCGTCCGAATGCGGCATTACCCTGCGGTTCAGCCAGATGTGCTTGTTTACGCGTCGACGAGGTCGTCGCTATCGTGAACGACAAGTTCGCAGTTCAGTCGCAACCTGACCGACGTGGCTTGATCGTTTCGAGGATCGGAAGGCGCGGTCTGATGGCAGAGGACCTGACCGTGACTCGGGGACTGGTGATACCGGGGTCCGAGTTGCGCGAGCGATTCTCGCGGTCGTCCGGTCCGGGCGGGCAGCACGTCAACACCACCGACAGCCGGGTGGAGCTGTCGTTCGACCTCGCCAACTCGCCCTCGGTGCCGGAGTGGCTGCGCACCCGGATGCTCGACCGCCTGACCACCCGCCTGGTCAACGGGGTGCTGACGATCGCGGCATCGGAGCAACGCGCGCAGCTGCAGAACCGCGCTGTCGCCCGCGAACGCCTGGCCTCGCTACTGCGTGACGCCGCTGCCGCCCCGCCACCTGTTCGCCGCGCCACCAAACCGTCGCGCGGAGCCAAGGAACGCCGCATCGCCGCGAAGAAGCGGCGCGGCGTCACCAAACGGAATCGCAGAATCTCCCCCGACGACTAGCGCCGCGTCCGGAACGGTTGATGCTGTAACTCGGGGCGAGTTGATCACCGCCGGAGGCCGTACCGGGAGGTGCTCGTCCGGTCCGGCCCACGGTGAACCAATCGTGCGAACCTCGGCATTCTTGCTCCCGCTTGCCGCCCGAATAGCCTCCGCGACTCGAAAACGCTTGCGCCTCAATCATTGCCCGATGTCGAGCCGGATACCACATCGAGCAGACGCACGCGCTCCTCGTTCGAAATCTCCGTTCCGGATACCGGCTCCGCGAGTACACACAGCAGTAGCGCCACGCCTACCGCCCCCGGGTCGGGGTGGCCGACGGCGCGCTCGCCGACGTAACTCGCGCGACCGCGACGTGCCCGCAGGTCCGCGGTCGACAGTGCGCCGTCCACTGCGGCGCTCACCATCGCGGCGACATCGTCGTCACCGCCACTCAGCGCCTCGACGGCGGGAACGAGCGCGTCGACCATGGTGCGGTCGCCGACTTCCGCCTCGCCGACGCGTTGGATGGCGGCGAGACCATCGCTGATACCGGACCTGAGGGCGTCGATGTAGGAATCCGACCGCGCGGCCCGGGTGCCGAGTGATTGGAACAGGAGTCCGAACAGCGGGCCGCTCGTGCCTCCGACCTCGTCGAGGAAGACCGCTCGCACCGTATCCCACGGGGCGGGGGAGTCCGGTGCGGCGAGGCGGTCGGCGACCTCGGAGAAACCCTCGCGCAGATTGACGCCGAAATCTCCGTCGCCGGTGATCTCGTCCAGCGTTGTCAGTGCGGGCTCGGCGGCGATGAACACCTCGTGCAGTCGGGCGACGGTGGTGTCGAGCGTCGTCATTGCCTCGCTGGTCATCGTGCGGTGCCCTTCCAGGCGGGTGCGCCGGTCGGGGCGTGCCAGAGATCGAGCCAGCCGTCGGCGAGTTGGGTGAGGGTGATCGAGAAGCCGCTCATGTCCAGTGCTGCGACGAATGTGCCGACCTGGACCGCCGAGATTTCGCGTCCTCGGGCGGTGAGGGTGCGCGCCGCGAGCTCGAGAACTGTGCAGAGTTCGAGTTCTGTCGTCGCACCGAGCCCATTGATCAACAGTAACAACGGTTTTCGAGGATCACCGGGCAGTGAGGTGAGGATATCGGTGAGCATCCGGTCGACAAGTTCCGCGAGTGGTGGCCTGGTGATCGAGGTCGAGGCGCGTTCGCCGTGAATTCCCACCCCGTATTCGAGCTGATCCGGTTCGAGTTCGAAGGCGCGCGCCCCGGTATTCGGTGACGTGAGCGCCTGGGTGGCCACCGCGATACTGCGGCTGTGCGCGGCCACCTCGCGGCCGAGCGCGGTCAGCGAGGTGAGCGTGTCACCGCGGTCCGCGGCGGCGCCGAGGATCTTTTCGACAACGATGGTCGCGGCGGTACCGCGTCGTCCCGTCGCCGTCTCGTCCGATTCGGTGGCGACGTCGTCGTCGACGAGTACCCGGCCGACCTCGATACCGTCGGCGGCGAGCCGTTCTGCGGCGATACCGAAATTGATCTTGTCTCCGGTGTAGTTCTTGACGATGTGCAGCACCCCACCGTCACGAGCGACGGCCTTGCTCGCCTCGTAGACCTGGCGGTTGTGCGGCGAGGCGAAGATCTTTCCCGGTACGGCCGCGTCGAGCATTCCCATTCCCACGAATCCGACGTGCATCGGCTCGTGGCCGGAACCGCCGCCGGAGACGAGGGCGACCCGCCGTGTCGGCGCACCGCGATCGTGGTGCACGAACAGTGGGTCGGTGGTTATCCGGACCCACGGGTTTCGGCGCACGAACCCTTGCAGCGAAACCTCGGGGCCCTGGCCTGGTTCGTGCAGGAACAGTGCGGGCACAGATATCCTCCTCGTCGATCGACGGCGCGATGTCCAGTATCACGGAGCGGGGGTGCTGCCCCGGCCCGGATTCCCGATCTTCATGAGCCGCAGGCGGAATGAACGTCCTCTCACCCCATCGCCGTGGGGCGGACATGCCGGATATCGGTTCGGTAGTCACGGAACAGTGCCGGACGGGCTTCGTCGACGGTCGAATGCGATGGGGAGACCACTGAGAAGGTCATATCCGCCACCGGCACCGGCGATCAGGATCCGCTCGCAGTCGCGCAGTCGGTGCAGTATCGGGGTGTCGAACAGCGTGGGCGCAGACATTTGTCGCAGTATTCAGCACCCTCGTCTCCATGGCGGTGCGCGACTTCCCTGGGCTGACGAAGCCGCGAGGTCGGAAATCGATTGCAGTACTACGCCTCGACACCATTGTTCTGCGCCGGTGGATGAATCACCCCGTTCACGTAGCTGCTGCCTGGCGAGTACGTGTGCTCACGCACCGCATCACCCGAATTGCCTTCGATCGTGTGAATAGTGCCGTTGGCATCGACCTTCTCGACCAGGCCGATGTGGCCGACTCCGTTCAGGACAATGAGGTCGCCCACCTGGGCGCGGGAGGCTTTGTCGGCGAGCCCGTGGCGTTGCACCTCTGCCCAGATCGTGGGCACGCTGACGGCCAGCCCGTGACTGTCGGTGGCGGTCCAATTCAACGGGATGTGCGCCTGCTTCCAGGCCCAGGTGGCGAAAGCCGCGCACCACGGCCCGTCGATGTTGTAGGGCTTGCCCGGCAGGTGGTTGACGCCTGTTTCGTGGACGTTGAGCTGGCTCATGGCGGCCTGGATGGCGCCAGGGGCACCGGGCGCCAACGGAAGCGGGACAATGCTTCCCGGCCCTGCCGGCGTGCCGGGCGTCGTACCGACGCTTGGCCTGCCGCCGGACGGATATGCCGCGGTGGGGCGGTAGGTGGGGACCGAATTCTCGATGGTTCGCTTCTGGTTCTGGATCTGCCTCGCGGCAGACCCGACCTTGCCGTGCACATAGCTGACAGCGTCGAGGGCAGCGGCGATCAGGCGCAGTTCGTCGCCTGGTGCCAACGGTTGATGGCTCTCGTTCATCTTCGACGCGTCTTCGAGCGTGCCTTGGAGGCGGTGCACCTGGGCCATGCAGTCGGTGAAGGTCCCGTTCGAGGTGTCGAAGGTGGAGTAGTAGGCCTTACGGACGTCGTCGTTGTGGCCGCTGATCGCCACCTTGGCGGCGCGTATCTTCGCCAGCGTCGCGGCGTGGCTGTCGACCAGGGCGGCGTAGTCGTGTTTGTCGTCGAGTCCGTCGTGGAGCAGTCCTTGCTTGCCCAATTGGTACAGCAGGTCGGGCTGTTCGGCCGGCTTTCCCGAGGCCAGCAAGCCGATCGATCGGCGCAGCGCCGTCTGCACCGCGTCGAGAACGGCAATGAGGCCGTTGTGTGCTCCGGCCGGCGGAGTCAGGGTGATGTCGCTGAGGTGAAATGTGCTCGGGCTCATCGTGTTACCTGCGGGAGAGTCACGATCGGGGACGGCGGTCGGGGTCGGGGTGAGCGGCGCGCCACCTGAGCAACCCGGCGATCAGCGCGTCGACTTGGCTGCCCGACAGGATAACTGTGCCGCATCGCGCGGGTTCGGTGATCGAGAATCTGAGCTCGTCCTCCGATATCGCCGGTTTCTCGCAGCCGAGCAGCGGTGCCTCGGCCGCGATATACCCGTCGAGCATGGTCCCGATGTAGTAGGTCGGGTTGTCGTCCGGGCCGAAGGTGAGCCGACTGCCCAGCATGCGATCGACGATCGCGTAGATCTCGGGCATGAACTGTTCCGGCGGCCGGCCCGAATCGCGTGCGTGTTCCTCGATCATCGCAGCGAGCGGGCCGGTCGGATCGCCACTGGCAGAAACGATTTCATCGACGCTGTGGCAGCTCCAGTCGATGTCGCCGTGCTCCATCCGGTCGGTGATTACCGACATCAAGCGGACGGCCAGGTCCTTGTCGGTGTGTCGGGGCATGCGGTCGGCCTTTCGGATACGAGTCTTACCCGCCGACGGTGTGGCTGGGCGTGGCGGAAGGGACAGAAGTGGTTCGGCGATGTCGTTGATGGACCAACCCCGCGCATATCGCCGCTGCGCTCACGGCTGTGGTCAGCGCCAGGGAGTTTCGCGTCGCGGAGGTGAAGGCCATGGCCGCCACGATGGTGACCAGCGCCGCGGCCACCAGATACGACAGGTAGGGGTGCCACCACATCCGGACTCCGCGTTCGTAATCGACGTCGGCTCGCTCGTCGCGACGGGAGACGATTTGCGTGGCGCAAATGCAGAGATAGACCACGACGGCCACCGATCCCGACGAGTTCAACAAGAAGGTGAACACCGCGCCTGTCGGCAGGAAGTAGTTCGCGCCGACCGCGACGAATCCCGCACTGGCGGCGGCGAGCACCGCCGCGACGGGCACGGCGGATGCTCCTGGGCGGCCGAGGAGCGCCGGCGCCTCCCCGCGCTGGGCCAGCGAGAACAACATCCGCGAAGACGAGTAGATGCCCGAATTGAGGCACGAAAGTACGGAAGTGAGCACGATGAGATTCATCACCGTCCGAGCTCCGGGGAGCCCCAGTGTGGAAAGAACTGCGGTATAGGGGCTCTCGGTGACCACGGCGGCATTCCAAGGCAGCAACGTGACCACGACGAGCACGGAACCCACGTAGAAGATCACGATGCGCCAAGCGACACTGCGCATGCTGCGCCTGACCGCGCGGCCGGGATCGGCGGCCTCACCGGCGGCGATGGTGACCAGTTCGGTGCCGAAATAGGAGAAGAACACCGTCAGCACGGCCACCAGTACGGGGCCCCCGCCGCGAGGGAACAATCCGCCGTGTCCGAGCAGGTTCGTGGTGCCCGGTGAGCTGTGATGGGGCAGCAGCCCCAGGATCGCGGCACCGCCGATACCGATGAACAAGACGATCGCGGTGACCTTGATCAGCGCGAACCAGAACTCGAACCGCGCGAACGAGGTCACCGCGGTCAAGTTCACCGCGGTGAGGGCGGTCATGAAGCCCAGAGCGGCGAGCCAGGTGGGCACCGCGGGTGCGAGCTGGTGCGCGATCGCGGCGCCGGCGATCGCCTCGAAAGCCACTGTGACACACCAGTGATAGGCGTAGAGCCATCCGACAGCGAGGCCCGCCCACGAACCCAGCTCCCGTGAGGCGTAGGCGGAGAACGAACCCGTGGCCGGGTGGGCGGTGGCGAGTTCGGCGAGCATCCGCATGACGAGCACGACCAGCAGTCCGGTGCACAGATATACGAGCACGATCCCCGGCCCGACGGCCGAAATCGTTGCACCACTGCCGACGAACAGTCCGGCGCCGATGACGCCGCCGATACCGATCATCGTCATCTGGCGGGTGCTGATGGCGCGTTGCAGGTTTTCCGACGTGGACAGCGAGGTGGGCACGGTGGCGCCTTCTTCCTGAACCTCTGGGCTGTGACCCAGGTAATCGCTTGCCTCCCTTATGAAACACGCCATTCCCACGGGATGCAAGAGAAGTTGCACAGAAACTATTTTGTGCAACTATTGGTTGCAGCCGGCGCAGCCGTGCCCGAGCCGACGAAGGGACATACCGACCGTGACGACAGTGTTGACGACTCGATCCGACGATCTGATGACGCTGACCTTGAACCGCCCGGATCGACTGAACGCGGTCAGCGAGATGATGTACGAAACACTGATCGAGCAACTGACTCTTGCCGATTCGGCACCCGAGGTCCGCGCCGTCGTCATCACCGGCGCGGGACGCGCCTTCTGTGTCGGCGCCGACATGAAAGCTCACAGCTCCGGTACCCGCGACCGCTCCGACCGCGAGCGCTACCTGCTGCTGGCGCAGACGGTGTGTGAGCGGATACAGACGATGAACACCCCGGTGGTCGCCGCTGTCAACGGGTACGCGCTCGGCGCCGGCGCTGAAATCGCTGTCAGCGCAGACTTTCTCGTCGTCGCATCGGATGCTCGGATCGGCTTCCCGGAGGTCGGCCTCGGCACCTTCGTGGGCGGCGGAGTCACCCACCGGCTACCGCGGCTCGTGGGCCTGCGCCGCGCCACCGAACTGCTCTTGCTCGGTGAACGATTCAGCGGAGCGGACGCGCACGCGTGGGGTTTGGCCTATCTGGCGGTGGACAGTGGCAGCGTCGTCACAGCGGCTCAGGCGCTCGCCGCCACGTTGGCCACGAAAGCTCCGCTGTCTGTCGGCCGAATGAAACAGGCGCTGCGATGCAACGACTCTCTCGACGCGGCGCTCGAGTCCGAACCGCACCAGATTCTCGCGTTGATGGAGACGCGGGATTGGGCCGAGGGTGTCGCTGCCTTCACCGAGCGGCGTGCCCCCCGCTTCGAAGGAAAGTAGGAAAGCGCTGTGGTCCACGCACATTCCGCATCGTCCGCTGTACAGACCGTTCCCACGCGGTCGGCCCTCGCCCGCTTGTTCGATCCGCATTCGGTCGCGGTCATCGGCGCCTCGGCCGATCCCGGCAAACGCGGCTACCAGGCCGTTCGCGGACTCCAGGAGGCCGGTTACGCCTATCCGGTGTATCCGGTGAATCCTCGCGGCGGCCGCCTCCTCGGTCTCGAGGTCGCTTCATCGATCGCACAGCTTCCCTATGGCGTCGACGTAGCCCTCATCGCCCTGCCCGCCGCTGCCGTTCCCGACGCGCTGCGGCATTGCGCGGCGGTGGGGATTCCCGCGGCGGTGGTGTTGGCCAACGGATTCGAGGAGACCGGTGCGGCGGGCGCGCAGGCGCAGACCGCATTGGCTCGAGCGATCGCCGCGACCGGCATCCGCGTCGTCGGACCCAACACGTCAGGCCTTCTCAACCTCGCCACGGGCGCGAATCTCGTTGGTGTACAGAACGTTCCGCCTGGCGCCATCAGCGTGATCACACAGAGCGGGAATATGCTGCTGTCGCTGGTCAACGACCTTCGGGCACTGCGGGGCACCGGAATCCACGCCTATGTCGGACTCGGCAACCAGGTCGATGTGAGCTACGACGAATGCCTCGCCGAACTCGCGCGTCATCCCGAAACGGGGGTGATCGCCATCCATATCGAAGGATTCACCGACGGGCGTGTGTTCCTCCGGTCCGCGGCGCGGGCGATCCGCGACACTCCGGTGGTAGTCCTGCGCGGCGGACGGTCGCAGGCCGGTCGGGCCACCGCGCGTTCACACACCGCGTCCGTGGCCGGATCCGACGCTGTCGCCGCCGCCGTGCTGCGCCAAGCGGGCGTGGAATCGGCCGACCGATCCGACGAACTCGCTGTGCTCGCCAATGCCCTGGCCTCCACCCGTCCGATGACCAACGGACGCGGCGTCGTGGTGCTGTCGGACGGCGGTGGACACGCCGCGCTGGCCGCCGACGCGCTGGCCGCCGCCGGTGTCGAACTCGCTGCCCTCGCCGACGACACCCGCGACGCACTGCGGCAACTCCTCGGCCCCGCAGCGGCGGTGTTCAATCCCGTCGATGTCGCGGGTGCCACGGATACCGATCCCGGTATTTTCGCCGACGCGGTCGAGATCCTGACCGGTGATCCAGCGGTGGGGCTGGTGCTGATCGTCGGGATGTACGGGGGCTACCACCTGCGCTTCGATGCCGCACTGGCCGAGCAGGAGGCCGCCGCCACTGCGCGACTGCTGGAATGTACTGCCGCACAGAAGGTTCCGCTGGTCGTGCACAGCTGCTACGCCGGTGAGCGGAATGTTCACCACGACCTGATGCGCGCCCGAGGGGTATCGGTGACCAGTTCCCTCGACCACGCGGCCCGTATCGTCGCAGCCCTGCAACGACGCGGCAGAATCCTGGCCACCGCGGCCCAGCGGTCGTCGTTCGCCCTGCCTCATCCTGCACCGCGGCTGGTCTCGGATCGGCCGGTGCTCGACGAACCCGCCGCCAGAACCTTTCTCAGCCAGCAGGGCATCGATGTCGGCGAATGGACCGTGGCACCGACGATCGCCGACGTCGTCGTCGCCGTCCGGGAATACCGGCGGCCGTGCGCGTTGCGGATCGTATCGCCGGATGTGGTGCACAAATCCGATGTCGGTGGTGTGCGGTTGCATGTGGCGGCCGCGGACGCCGAGGCGACCGCAACGGCCATGATCAGGTCGGTGACCTCCGGCGTGCCCGGTGCGCGGATCGACGGGATCATCGTCACTCCGATGGCCGAGCCGGGCGTCGAGTTGCTCGTCGGCGCGATGCGTGATCCGGTCTTCGGACCTGTCGTCGCCTTCGGCAGCGGCGGGGTACTGGTCGAAGCACGGGACGACGTCACCTTCCGCGCCGCGCCGCTCACCGACGTCGAAGCCCGAGAGATGATCGAGGAAACCAGGGCGTCACGTCTACTCGATGGCCACCGCCACCTGGAAGCGATCGATCGGAAACAGCTGACGCGCTTGCTGGTTCGCGTCGGCGCGATCGTCGCGGCGCACCCGGAGATCGCCGAACTCGACCTCAACCCTGTGATCGCCTCCGGCACTGCGATCCTTCCGGTCGATGTTCGCATCATTCTGTCCGACAACGACACAGAGGAGGCCGGACGGTGAGTGGACCGGTGCGGATCGACCGCCGCGGTGACGTGGTGGTGTGGACTCTCGACAACCCGGCCACACGCAACGCGATCTCCGACCCCGAAACCATCACGGCACTGGAGGACGCCATCGCCGAGGCCGACCATGACCTCGGCGTGCGCGTCGCCATTCTCACCGCGGCCGGCCCAGCGTTCTCTTCGGGAGGCAACATCAAGGACATGCGCGACCGGACGGGAATGTTCGGCGGCAGTCCGGCGGAGCTGTATCGCAATTACCGGCACGGCATTCAGCGCATTCCGAAAGCACTGTATTACTGCGAAGTTCCGACAATCGCGGCGGTGAACGGGCCTGCCGTGGGCGCGGGCTGCGACGTGGCGATGATGTGCGACATTCGGATCGCATCCACCACCGCGACCTTCGCGGAAAGCTTCGTGCGAGTCGGCATCGTCCCCGGTGACGGCGGGGCATGGCTGCTTTCCCGCGCGATCGGCCCGGCCCGCGCCGCGGAGATGGCTTACACCGGCGAGCCGGTCGACGCGGCCACCGCGCTCGAGTGGGGCCTGATCTCCGCGGTTGTCGAGCCAGAGCTGCTTCTCGAATCGGCACACACCCTCGCGACGCGAATCGCGAGGCAACCGCCGCATGCGCTGCGGATGACCAAACGCCTGTTGCGTTCGGCTGAAAACCACAGTCTGGACGGTATTTTGGATCTCTCCGCAGCGATGCAGGCCGCAGCCCACCACACCGCCGACCACGCCGAGGCCGTCGCGGCGATGCTGTCCCGCCGAGAACCGCGGTTCACCGGGACGTAGTCGGCGATCCGTGAAATGTGTTGTTGCCGTTGCCTTCGGTGAACGCCTCAGCAGAGGTAAATGGCTCAGCGGACGCGAGTAGGAGAATCGACGGGGTGCGAACCCTGGAACTGGTGGACGAGTTGGCGGCGATCGTCGGTCGAGCCCATGTGCTCACCGATCCGGACGTCGTTGCCGGACACGTAGTCGACTGGACCGGCCATTGGGTAGGGAGCACCTGCGCCGTGGTCCGCCCCGCCGACACCGCGGAGACCTCCGCGGTCCTGGCGGCCTGCCACCGAGCCGGGGTCGCCGTCGTTCCGCAGGGCGGAAACACCGGCTTGGTCGGCGGGTCCGTTCCGATGCGGGGCGAGTTGGTGCTCAGCACCGCTCGTCTCGACGAGATCGAGCGCGTGGACCCGATCGGCCGCACCATCGCCGCAGGTGCCGGCGTGACCGTCGCCCGAGCCCAGCAGGCCGCGCGCGCCCACGCTCTCGACCTGGGAGTCGATCTGGCCTCTCGGGATTCGGCGACGCTCGGCGGGATCGTCGCCACGAATGCCGGCGGCATCCGCATGGTCAAGAACGGCAACACCCGTCATCAGGTGCTCGGACTCGAAGCGGTGCTGGCCGACGGCCGAACAGTCAGTCGCTGGAAGGAATTGACCAAGGACAACGTCGGATACGACCTGCCCGGGCTGCTCGCCGGCTCGGAGGGCACGCTGGCGGTGATCACCCGCGTACTCATGCGGCTGGTCGTTCCGCCGCGGGAAACGCACGTTGCACTCATCGGCGTCGGCACCGTCGGCGGCGCATTGCGCCTGATAGCCGAAATACAGCGTGCCGGAATCACATTGGAGGCCGCGGAACTGATGACGCGGGCCGGTATCCATGTGGTCCGCACGCACTGCGCGCTTCGACCACCGCTCGCTGCCGACCCCGCGTTCTACCTGCTGGTCGAGGTGTCGGGCGGGCCGGAAATCCAGGCAGCGCTGTTCGACGTGCTGGAAGCCGCCGGACCGAATGTGCTCGACGCGGCCGTGGAGCAGGGGCCCGCGCATCGGCTCTGGCAGTACCGGGAAGGCCACACCGAAGCGGTGAGCGCCGAATCATCCACTCCGCCAGTGAAACTCGATCTATCCACCCCGGTGCGGGAAATCGAGCCGTTCCTCTCAGCGCTCGGCGAGGATCTCGCCGAATCGGCTCCCGCTGTGCGCGCGATCTGTTTCGGCCACCTGGGCGACGGCAACATCCACGTGAATCTTCTCGATGTCGCCGGCGACGACCGCGATGCGGTGACCGACACGGTGCTGCGGCGGGTGGCCCTCCACGACGGCAGCATCAGTGCCGAGCACGGAATCGGGCGGGCGAAAGCTCGATGGATCGGGCTCGGTCGCAGCGACGTCGATCTCGACATCATGCGGTCCATCCGAGCTGCCCTGGATCCGGCACGACTGCTCAACCCGCACATTCTTCCCGCGAAATGATCTTCATTCCTGCCGAGAAGTTGCTCAGTGGCGAGCAGACGTGGTCCCACTGCTGTAGATACCGAAACTGCTCAGCAGGTTCTCTTCCTCCAGCAGGGTCGATCGGACGCTGTGACCGAGGGTTTGGGCGACACCGGCGGCCAACGCCTGTGCCAAGGCGGTGAACGCGGTCATCGACCGGAGAACCGAGGCACTGGACGCATCGACCAGAAAACAATCGTGGGCGGTCGTCGCCAGCGGAGACCCGCCGTTGTCGGTCAGCGCCACCACGTGCGCACCGCGGTCGCGTGCCCACTGCGCGGCGCGCACGGTATCGGTGCTGTAGCGATGAATGGATACCGCGACGAAACAGTCGCCCGCACGCACTCGGCGCAGTTCGTCGGTGAGCGAGCCGGCCGCACCGTTGATGGTGTGCACATCCTCGCGCAGCATGCCGAGCAGATATCCGAGCAAGTAGGCCGGGGCATGAGATTTCCGCAGACCCAGCACGTGGACGTGGGCATCGCGTGCCAGGTGGTCGACCACGCGGTGCCAGGTCGGCTCCTCGATACGAGCGAAGGTGCGCGCGATGTTCGCCTGGTCCAGCGCTGCGGCCTGTTCGAGTACTCCGCTGCCGACGTTTCCGAGCTGCTCCATGCTGTCGAAGCGGCGCAGCAGTTGCGCCTGCTCCTGCAGATGTTCACGACACAGACGGATCAGCCCCGGGTAGCCCTGCAAGCCCAGGCCATTGGCGAACCGAACGACGGTCGCCTGGTTCACCCCGACCGCGGAGGCGAGCTCCGAGACGGTCATGAACGCGACGGTCTCGGGATCCGACATCACGCGCTCGGCGAGCTTGCGATGCGAGGGCGACATCGAATCGAGACGGCGGCGCAGTTCGGCCAGAAGTTCGTCGAAGCTCGCAGGGCCCGACGTCGACTGCTCACTTGTGGCGGCCATGGTCGCTCCATTCTCCGAACTGTCCGGAGGGTCGGCGGATCCGGACACCTGAACTCTAATGGGCCGCGGTGCCCGACGAGCTACGCGGCGAATCAGATTCGGACGCCCACTCGGCGACCTGCTCGGCCGACAGTGAACCCAGTGTTCGAAGTTCCCCTGCTACGGCAACCCGGTACGGAGATCGAAGCGATCGAAAGTGGCGAATCTGCAGCTATCGATCGCCATTCGAGGCCGACTGCGGTCGCACCACCAAGGCGGGCTCCGCCGGCCGGCTGGAGCGAAAGAGGTTCTGCCGACGGGGATCAGGAGGCCGGCTTGGACTGGGAGAGGTCCTTGATACCGGTGATCGCCGTGATGATGTTGTCGATGGTGGAGGTGCCGCCCTCGAGGGCCGAGCTGCCGGAGTCGAGCATGGCCGAGCCCGACGACAATCCTGCGGAACCGGAGGATGAACCGCTGTCCGCCGAGCCCGTGCTCAGCTGCGCGGGGGCGGTAGTTCCCGAGTCGGCCGAGGGTGCGGCCGCAGCGGCCATGGCGACCGGGCCGAGGAACAGCGCGGCGGCGGAGAGGGTGGCGGCAGCAAAGATCTTGCGAGAGACCATGTACGGGGAGTTCCTTCCACAGATGGATAACGATGCCATCACGGCGCGTAACCCAAATATATGAAGGTGAAATGTGTAAATCCACTTTCGTTACTGTGTGAATGGTCACGGTTAACAGCTGGCGAACTGCGCATTTCGTGCAGGTCTCAGAATTGATCTTGCATTCTTTCCGATGATTACATGATCAATTTTCCGGACTTCCGGTCGATGCCTCGAATCGCGGTCCGCGGGCTGTCGGAGGGATCACGTGCGGCGTAATCTACGTCACATCGCCACTCGGCGTCGCCCACTCGACCAAGGAGTCCTGATGGTCCTCTTCATCGACGTGCACGAACATCTGCCCGAAGGCACGACGGTGCGGGACGTCGCCGCCGCTCATGCCGCCGACGTGGCGATCCAGGGAGATTACGGCGTGACGTACGAGCGCTACTGGGTCGACGAAGCGAGCCACACGGCGTTCTGCCTGGTCGATGCCCCGGATGCGGACACCGCGATCACCGTGCACCGCGAGGCGCACGGGCTCGTGCCCGACCGGATCTATCCGGTGGTCGAGGGCGACTGATCGTTTCCGCCGGAACGTCCACGCCCCGGCTCGATCGGCCCGCGGCGTCCGAACGAGTGCGGCTGGGATCGCCCGCGTCCTTCTGCCGACGCCCGGTACTCCGGATATCGGTGCGTCAGCGCCCGAAAACGTTCACTTCGATCTCACCGCCGAGGCGATAACCCTCGGACAGATGCAGATTGTCGCCGCTCCAAAATCTGCCCGGGTCGTACCAATTCGGACGCTTCTCCGGCAGCAATCCCATCGCTTGGTAGGTCAGGGCGACGATTTCCGCGCAGTAGGCGTTTTCCAGGCCTGCCTCGGTTTCGCGGTGCTTCGAACGCTTCGGTCGCGGTATCCGGCCCCGGAACCACCGGCCGGCCAGCGCACTGGTCGAGGGGAACGGCATGCCGTCCAACCGTGCGACCGTCCGCAGGGCCGCATCCTCCATCTCGGGTGTCACAGGGCGATCCAGCTGGCGCAGCCAGGCTTGCTGCCCGTAATCATTGGTCCAGCGCAGGACCGCGGCCTGCAGGTCGTGCAGCTGGGCGCCGCGATGGTGGTTGCCGGACCAGACATCCGGCAGCGCCCGGCCGAGTTCGGCATGCCAGATCAGGGCGGGCAGGTCGTCGACGACCACCGCCATGCCGACATGGTTGACCGGGCTGTTGGTCAGGCCCCGGATCGCGCGATCGGCGCCGGAATGTCCACGGAACAACCACAAGTCGCCCGTCCGCGTGAGTTCGACCGCTTCATCCAAACCGATACTCGAGGGCGCTTCGCGTGGCACAGCGACTAGCCTAGGCCGTATGCGGTGGTGGAAAGTACTCGGCTTGGCAGGAGCCGCGGGTGTCGCGGCGACCGGAGTGGTCATCGTGCGCTCCGAGCGCAAGCGCCGGGCCTACACCCCGGACCAGGTCCGGGAGCGCCTGCACGCTCGCCTCGGCGACCAAGCCGAGCCCATCGGCGACGGCGAGGACTGATCCCGGACGGGAAGCGTTCACCCGCAACAGTTTCCATTCCGTGGGCGCGCAGTGGTGAGCGAAATGTTCTTGTCGGCGACCAGGTCACCGCCCACCCAGTCCCGACATCGCAATCCCTCGCACGAACGACTTCTGCGCGAACGCGTAGATCACCAGCATCGGCGCCACCATCAGGATGGAGGTCGCCATGAGGATCGGCCAGTTGGTTTCGTACTGGCCCTGCAGGCGCACCAATCCCAGTGTGAGCGTGGAGATCTCGTCGCGCTGGATCATCACCAGCGGCCACAGGAAGTCGTTCCACACCGTCACCCAGGTGAGGACCGCGAGCACCATCACCGCCGGGCGGGCGTGGGGGAGCAGAACGCGCCAGTAGGTCTGCCAGACCGAGCAACCGTCGAGGATGGCGGCTTCCTCCAGTTCGACCGGCAGGGTGATGAAGAACTGGCGCATGAGGTAGGTGCCGAAGGCGCTGCCGAACAGGCCCGGCACGATCATGGCCAGGGGGCTGTCCACCCAGCCGAAGGTGCGCATGAGGATGAACTGGGGGATGACGGTGACGGTCGCCGGGACCATCAGGGTGGCGAGGTAGGCGACGAACAGGACGTCGCGGCCCTTGAACGGCAAGCGGGCGAAGGCATATCCGGCCAGCGAGCAGAAGAACACCTGGCCCGCGGTGACACACCCGGCGTAGAGCACGGTGTTGAAGAAGATCCGCCCGAACGGCATCAGGTCGAAGATGTCGCGGTAGTTCGACCACGCCGGGTGGGCCGGGAGGATGCTGGTGTCCGAGATGTTGCCCTGCTTTTTCAGCGAACTCGACAACGCCCACAGCAGCGGGAACAGCGCGCACCATGCCATCGCGACGAGCGCCAGGTACAGCAGTATCCCGCGCCCGGTACGGCGGACAGCGGCACGATTCGCGGTCGCGGTCGCCACCTAGGCCTCGCTTTCGTAGGCATTGCCGCGGGTGAAGCGCAATTGGAGCAGTGTCGATGCCAGCAGGATCGCGAAGATCACCCAGGCGAGGGCACAGGCGTAGCCGATGTCGTCGAAGGAGAAAGCGTTCTGATACAGCATGATTCCGAGCACGTACGTGCCGGTTTCGGGACCGCCCTTGCCGCCGGTGAGGACGTAGGCCTGATCGAACACCTGGAACGAGTTGATGACCGTGATGACGAACGCGAACGCCAGCGCTGGCCGGATCAGCGGCACGGTGATCGAGCCGAACCGGCGCACCGCGCCAGCGCCGTCGATACGGGCGGCCTCGTAGATGTCGGCCGGTATGCCCTGCATGGCGGCGAGCAGGACGACGGTGACGAAGGGGACGCTCTTCCACACACTGACCAGGCACAGCGAGACCATCGACCACCCGGGGTCGGTGAGCCACGGGACCGGACCGATGCCGATCCAGCCGAGCGCGGTGTTGAGCACGCCGTAGTCGGTGCTGAAGGTGAGCCGCCACACCACGGCCATCGCCACGGTCGAGGCGACCAGCGGCATGAACATGATGCTGCGAAAGATGCCGATACCCCTCAGTTTTCGATTCAGAGCCGCCGCGACGGCGAGACCGATGGCGATGGTCGGGATCAGCGTCCCGACGGTGAAGATCACCGTGTTGCGCAAGGCCACCCAGAACAGCGGGTCGTGTGCGAAGAGCCGGCGGAAGTTGCCGATACCGATGAACTTCGGCGAACCGAACAGATCCCAGCTGTGCAGGCTCAGATACAGCGTGAACACCAAGGGGAAGGCCATGAACACCGCGACCGCGATCAGGTTGGGGGCGATGAACATTCGGCCCGCGGCGGCCCTGCGCCGGCTCAGCGCTGAGCGATGGTCACTCGCTGTGCCCGGTGAGGTGCGGGACACCTGCACCCGGTCGGCACAGCGAACCGCTGTGCGATTGTCGCTCACTGCGCCTCCAGGAGGTCGTTGATCTGTCCGGCGAGGCCGTGCTTGAACCACTCCGCGGAGGCGGCGCCGCGGAACACGTGGTCGTATCCCTGCTGGATCACCGCGTCGACGCGTGGCCATGCGGGTGTGACCGGCAGGTTGTTGGCGTAGTCGCCGCCGCGGAACACCTCGAGGTTGTGCACCTTCGTATGTGCCTGCGCGAACCCGTCGGAGCCGAGCGCCGATTTCAACGCCGGAACGAACAGTCCCGATTTCGCGATGACCGCCTGACCGACCGGCCCGGTGGCGAATTTGACGAATTCCCAGGCCTGCTCCTTGCGTGGGCTGTCTGCGGCGATGGACAGGCCGGTGGTGCCGATATCGGACCGCGCGGCGGTACCGCGCGGGCCGACCGGTAGCACCGTGACGTCGAAATCGAGGTCTTCCTGGCCGGCGTAGGTGCTGTACATCCAGTGCCCGGACAACGCCATCGCGGCTTTGCCCTGGGCGAACATGTCCGACGACGACAGCGATTGCTGGAATTCGATTGTCGGCATCACCCGGTGCCGGGTGGACAGATCGGTGTAGAACTGGACGCCCTCGATGAAGGCGTCGTTGTCGATGTTGGTGTGGGTCGGGTCGACGGACGGGGTGAACCATTCGATGCCGTTGTTCATCCCGAAGCAACTGGCGGAGTAGTAGACGGTCCAGGGATCCACGAACCCCCATTGGATGACGTCGCCGGAGTTGTCGCGTGTGGTCAGCGCCTGGGCGGCGCCGAGGAATTCGTCGAAGCTCCAGGCATCCTCCCAGCGTGCGGGCGGAGGTGCGAGTTTGGCGTCGGCGAAGAGTTTGCGGTTGTAGTACAGGAAGATTCCGGCCCACTGCTCGGGCAGCGCACGCTGCGCGTTCTTGTAGCGGAACGTGTTGTACAGGGGCATCGAGCTGTCCTTCTTCAGCTCGGCCGCGTACGCCGGGTCCTTGTCCAGAATCGTGTCGAGGTTTTCGAAGATGCCGCGTTCGGCGAGGAAGGAATAGGACAGATCCCACGACATCAGCACGTCCGGGCATTTGCCGCCCGCGCAGTAGGTCAGGATCTGAGTCTGTGGATCAGGGCCGGACATCTGAGTCCGGATCTTGATGTCCGGGTGCAGCTTGCGAAACTCGTCGATGATCTCGAGCCGGACCTTCGCCTCGTCGGGTTTGGCCTGGAAGAAGAAGGTGAGCGCATCGTCGTCGTTGTCACCGCAACCGGCTATCGAGGACGCGGCCGCCGCCGCCCCGGCCGCCGCCGTACCCCGCAAGAGCGTGCGCCGGTCGAACCTTCGAGTCGATGCCACCCGCGCCCCCGTTCGGCTGCAACAAGCGAACTTCATTGCAGAAGAACGTAATACCGCAGGGGCTGATTCGTCTGGAAAATACGCACGAGACCGGCCGGACGTACGCTCCTGCTCGTGACCGGGCCGGGGCAGCCCGCGGACATGCGGGCAGATTCTCGGCAATCCCGGCTGGGCAAACTCTGATCAACCCCCTCGATGCCCACGCGCGGCATACTGGAGTCATAGCGCCGACGTCGTCCTCGGGAGGATCGAGATGGCAAACAACGGGCCTTTCGGGATCGATCCGGAAGAATTCGAGCGCGCTCTGCGCGAGGCGGAAGTCGAGTTTCGCGACCTGCTCGGTAAGGCCGCCGGATACCTCGACCGCAGCACCGTCAATTCGCTGACGTCGCTGTTCGGCCAGTTCGTTCAGCCGGATCGCGCGCGAACGCCGGAACCGGACGACGCGACGACCGGGGAGACCGGCAGCGGGGTGTGGGCCGTCTACAGCGTCGACGACGCCGGTGAGGCCCGGGTCGAGCAGGTCTTTCCGACCGAACTCGAGGCCTTACGCGCACATCGCGACAACACCGACGAACGCCGTAAGGTGCGATTCCTGCCCTACGGCGTCCCTGCCGGCGTGCTCGACCAGACCTGAGGGCGCAACGGCCGGCCGCGACCTTCCCGGTTGGCCGTCTCAGCGGTCTCCTCAGTGCGGCGTCGCCGCCGCATTCTCGACCGCCAGGGCGAGAGCCTGCGGGTCCTCGTCGGGTTGACCGGTGCCGGTGGTGATCAGGTCGTGCAGGCTCCGGTCGATGTAGAACGACCAGCCCTTTCGGCAGGCGTCGAAGCATTCGAACGCCGGGGTGAGGCCGACGTGGGTGAAGCGGAGTTCGGTGGTGTCGGCGCGGCGGGTGATCTCGAAACGGATTTCGGTGTCGTTCCATTCGGTCTGGTCGTCGACCAGGGTGAGCCGGGCGTCCAGGACCCGCCAGACGACGCGGTCGTGCGGGACGACCTCGGTGACTTCGATGGTGGCGCGATGTACGCCTGGAACCTCGTAAGTGAAGACGTCTCCGGGCTTTTCGCTGTGTCCGGTGAGAGATTTCGACCACCAGCCGCGCACGTCGAGCACGGCGTCGAAGGCGGTTTCGGGGGTCCGGTCGACGGCGAAGGTCGTCGTCAAGTTCTGCTCGGTCATGGGTTGCTCCCTGAAGGGGTGGGTGAATCGGCCGCGATATTCAACCGATGGGTTGACAGTAGGTGCGGGAAGACGGAATAGTCAACCATGTGGTTGAGAATTCTTCGGAGCGGCTCGACGTGGTGTTCCACGCGCTGTCGGACTCCACGCGCCGCTCGATGCTGCGCACTCTGGCGCGGCGCCAATGCAGCGTCGGGGAGCTGGCTGCCCCGTTCGATATCTCGCTCGCGGCCGCGTCCAAGCACATCAAGGTGCTCGAGCGCGCCGGGCTGGTGCGACGCAGCGTGCACGGGCGCACACATCTGTGCCGGCTCGATCCGCACCCGTTGCGAGAGTGCGCCGAATGGGTGAACTTCTACGAGCGGTTCTGGAATCAGAGCCTAGATGCTTTGGAAGCCGCACTGCTACAGGAGGATTCGCGAGATGAGTGACTACGGGGAGGTCGTCGAACCGGGCACGGTCCGCATCGAACGACTACTGCCCGGGCCGATCGAACGGGTCTGGGCGTATCTGACCGATATCGACAAGCGTGCGACCTGGCTGGCCGGCGGGCTGCTCGAACAGGTCACCGGCGGCCGGGTCGAACACATCTTCCGGATTCACGAGCTCACCGGCGAAGGCGATCCCGCCGCGGTGGCCGACCGCAGGCACGGCGAGGTGCTCGAATGGGATCCTCCGCATCTGCTGCGCCACACCTGGAGCAGTGGCGGCGGCCTCGCCGACTCGGAGGTGACCTTCGCGCTCGAGCGGGTCGCCGACAAGGTCCGTTTGACGGTCACCCACCGCCGGCTCCCGACCCGCGGCGAGACCCTCGATATCGCCGCCGGCTGGCACACCCATCTGGACATCCTGCACGCCAGGCTCGCGGCGTCTCCACCGGATCCGTTCTGGCCGAAGTTCGATTCCCTTCGCGCGCAATACGAATCGCTGCTTCCGGATTCGTCGAATGACCGCTGATCTGGGCAACCGCAGGTGCCGCGAGGCCGTAACCACCTTTGTCGCAACGCATCTGGTGCGAGCGAACCGGTCGAGCGATGGCACGCCGTCGAGCTGGTTCCACACCGGTGCGCCCAGCGAGGAACTGAACGGAGTCCTCAGAGTGGGCGCTGCGATCCCGCACGAGATCGAGCAGTTGCGCACACTGTTCGACGGCGTACCGGCATGCTGGCATTTCTGGCCGGACGTCGATTCGCCGGAGATTCCGGAGCTCCTGCGGCAGCGGGGACTCGAGTTGTTCGAAACCGAGCCGCTGATGATGCTCGCCGATCCCGACCGAGCCGCCTACCGGGAACGCGGACGACCGGAGCCGATCGAGGACGTGACCGGCGACGCCGGCCTCGCGGAGTGGGCACGACTCTGGTCGGGCGCGACCGATGTCGACGATCTCGTGACCGGCCTGCGTCAGGGGATGGATCGGAGGTCCACTCGCTACCTGCTCTGGCGTGACGGCGGCGAGGTGCTCGGCTGTGCCGCCGTCGTCACCTGCGCCGCGGGCGCATCGCTCGAGCACATCGTGACCCGAGCCGATCATCGCGGAGAAGGCATCGGGACCGCGCTCACGCGGTATGCGCTGGCACTGGCACTGGCCCTGGAAGCGGGTGCGTGCCGGGTCGTGCTCACCGCATCACCGGACGGCGAAGGAATCTATCGACGCCTGGGCTTCGTCACCGTCGGGCATGTCGAGCGCTATGCATGATCGGCCGCCGCCGTGAGGCGACTATCGCTCTCTCGGTGTCGAACTGCGGGCCCGCGGCGAGGCATATCTGGTCGCGGCATTCCCCGCCGTGTTCACCGCGGAGTCGGCGCAAACCGTATGTGCTCGAGCACGACTCGACGCTGCTCACCCGCCAGGTGGCTCGCGGACGCGCCGAGTCGAGTGCACTATCGGTGAGTGAACGCGGGCATCTTCCGGCAGCAGGGCTATCGCATTCGTCTCGAGTGGGGCCGCGACGGTGTCGAGCAGCTCGGTCCGGAGTGCGGGGCGTTGATCATCGTCGATGTCCTCTCCTTCTCGACAGCGGTCGATATCGCGGTATCGCGGGGCGGGCGGGTGTTGCCGTTACCGCTGTGGCACGCCGATCCCCGGGCTGCCGTCGAGGCCGAGCGGGCCGGCGCCGTGCTCGCTGCTGCCAAACACGAGAGTGGGTGGTCGCTGAGTCCCTCGTCCCTGCTCGACCTTCCGGCGGGCACGTTGCTGGCGCTGCCGTCGCCGAACGGCGCCACGCTGTCGGCCCGCGCCGCGGGATTCGATCTCACCGTCTTTGCCGGATCGATCCGCAATGCCGATGCGGTGGCGAAGGCCGCGATCGCCGCTGCCGGTGATCGACCTGTCGGGATCGTTGCGGCGGGCGAGCGGTGGGGCGTCGTGGACGGGCCGCTGCGTCCGAGTCTCGAGGATCACCTGGGGGCGGGCGCGATCGCCACCGCACTCCTCGCACACGATGCCCACGGCTCGCCGGAGGCCCGGCTCGCGGCCGTAGGTTTCCGCGCCGTGGCAGGTGAATTGCCCGGGCTCCTGGCCGAGGCGATCTCCGGCCGGGAACTGACCGGCATCGGGCTGGTGCACGACGTACGGCTCGCGGCGCAGTGGAACAGCAGTACGGCCGCGCCCGTGCTCGTCGGCGGAATCTACGGCGGGTAGGCGCGTTTGAGGTGGGAATCAGGCGTCTTCGAGGGCCTCGCCGATTTCGTGGGCCACGCGGTTGTGCTGGTTTTCCGCGAGCCAGTGCCCGCCGGCCAGCACCAGGGCGACGGGCCATTCGATGATTTCCGCGGCGGCCAGGGCGCCTAGTGCGCCGTAGTAGGCCAGTTGTTCGGGGCGGGGGATCGGTACTCGGCCGAGCAGGGGGAGTTCCACCGCGAAACTGTGCGCGGCCATGACCTTGTCGACGGCGTTCCGGTGGCTGGTGTGCGATTTGTCGGCCATACGTTGCCTTCCGGTCATGCGATATTCGGGGTCTCGACGCTTGGGTTCGTCACAGTGGCCGTCGTGAGGACAGCTGATGTAGGTGGCGGCCAGGATCCGTTGACGGGCGCGCTGACGCAGGTGCTGACCGTTCCCCTGCGTGAGTTGTACGCGGCGTTGTGGCGCCTGGGAGTCATCGACGTCGTCGGCGAATCATCGCGCTGACCGTCCCCACGCTACGCCGCGAGACGAGGCCGACGACGGCACGTACGACGGCCGCCGACGCGCAACGAGAAGCGCGCGCCCACGGTCACGCGGAAGGCTGCTCGAGGTCCACCGGCGCCGGTTACGCCTTGCTGGGTGCGCGCCGCGATCGGGTCGCGGTCTTGCGGGCGGTCGTCTTTTTGCCACCGTCGCTGCGGCGGGCCGGTCGGTCACTGCGTGCCGGCTGCTTGCGCTGCACGGCGGGAGCCCTGGTGGCCGACGACGGTTGCTGGTCCGGGTGCGAGGTGAGCCTCCGGAGTACGAGTGCGGTGCCGCCGACGCCCAGGAGCACAGGCCAGTCCACGACTCCCGTGGCTCCGATCGCCGCCAACGTGAGCGCGGCGGCCGGTGTCGAATGACTCCCGCTGCTCAGTCCGCTCCGCACCCCGGACACGACGCCCTGCATCCCGCCGAGAACTCCGTTCACCGCGGCGCCGCCCACCGCCCCGGCCGCGGATGTGGTCGCATCGGCCGTCCACGAAATCGCTTTTACCCCACCCTCGAGAAGGTCCATCGTCACTCCCTTTGAGTTCACCTTTTGGACATCTGCGAGCAAGCTGCAGTCTACTCGTGGCGCGCGGCCGCTCCGGGCGTAGCGACCGAGATGAAACATGCGCCCGGCACTCCTCGTGACGAGCGCGGTCGGTCATTACTCGGATCGTGATTTATCCTGGCGCGACATGAGCGATGTGATCCGAGCTGCCGCCCTGCGGGGTTTCGGGAGTGTGATCGAAGAGTGCGGAGGTGACCCTGCCGCGCTGCTCGCACATGTCGGAATCGAACCCGCGCTGCTGGACTCCGAGGACGCGCTCATCTCGCATCGCAGTCTGGCGCGGCTGCTGGAACACGCCTCCGCCGAATTGGATGTCCCCGACCTGGGACTGAGAGTGGCCGAACGCCAAGACATTTCGATCCTCGGCCCGCTCGCGGTGGTCATGCTCCACTCGGCGACCCTGCGCGAAGCGGTCGAGAGTGCATCCCGGTTCATGTTCGTGCACAGCCCGGCGGTGTCGTTCACCCTGACCGATGATCCGGACGGGAATGCGGACGTGGCCGGTGTGCGCTACTCGCTGAGTGCGCCCCCGCCCACGCGACAGGTCGTCGAAATGGCGCTGCTGGTGGCATATCGGGTGGGTCGACTCGAACTCGGCGCGGCGACGCCGCCGATCGGCGTGGACTTCCCGCATTCCCGGATCGCCCCGCCCGAGCGGTACGTGGAGTGTTTCGGGGCGCCGGCCCGATTCGGCCGCCGCACGGCCACCCTGAGATTGCCGGCCGAGGGGCTGGACTCCTCGCTGGCGGCGGCGAATCCGCTGCTCAGAAAGCTCGCCCTGGACTACCTCACCTCGCGCTACCCCGACCCGCAGCAGGTGTACGTCCCGCGGGTTCGTGGCTATCTCGACCAGGCTCTGGGCAGTGGGGCGATCGAGTTATCAGCTGTCGCAGCCACTTTCGGCATTCACGCGCGAACCCTGCAGCGCAGGCTGGTGGCGGAGGGCACGTCCTACGCCGAGATTCTCGACGCGGTCCGCCGCGATGCCGCGCTACGCCACTTGATCGAGTCCGACCTCGCCCTGTCCCGCGTGACCGCTGCGGTCGGACTGGCGGAGCAGTCGGCACTGACGCGCTGCTGCCTGCGGTGGTTCGGCGCCACCCCGAGCGCCATCCGCCGCGCGGGCGGCGTCGCCGAACCTGTCGCCCAGAGGTAAATCTCTGTCGTCGGTGGGCAATACCCCGCAGGTCGGCGGAACGCACACTTCCCTGTCATGGACAACACCCTCGCCCGGCGCAGCAGCGAAGAGTTACGCGCACTTTTTCGGACTGCGGCGTGCCCGGACCTCGCGGAGGTGACGGGACGTCTCGAGGCCGAGCTCGCCGGACCGGCGCTCGTGCGTGCGCTGGCCCCGATAGCGTTCCGGCTCACCGGCCTGGCGGACTGGTGGGGTAAGGACCTGCGACCAGCTCCCGCGGGGGACGGGCTGACGGGGTACAACCTCGCCGGCTCGCGCGGCGAATCGGCCACCCTGCCGCTGCGCGCGACCATCGGTCCCTCCCGGCTCGACGGCGCGCCGGCCGTGGTTGTCAGCTATTCATCCGATGCTCCCTTCCCCTGGCGGCGGGTCGTCGACGATCTGCGCATCCTTGCGGACGGGACCGTGCTGGGCCTCACGTTCGGCCTGCCCTTCACGCCCCGCGGCGGCTCGCCTTTCCTGCTGCGACGGGAGCTCCGGTGATGCGCGATTGGATCGTGATCGGATCCGGTTTCGGCGGCAGCGTCGCCGCGTTGCGACTGGCCGAGAAGGGATACTCCGTCACCGTTGTGGAGAAAGGCCGCCGCTACCGGGACGAGGACTTCGCCACCAGCGCATGGCAGGCCCCGCGCATGCTGTGGGCTCCGCGCATCGGCCTCAGAGGGATCCTCCAACTGCGGCCGATGAAGCACGTATCGGTGATCTGCGGGGTCGGCGTCGGCGGCGGGTCCCTGGTGTACGCGAGCACGCTGTACGTTCCGCACTCCGACGACTTCTACCGGCACGAGCAGTGGGCCGAGCTCGCGGATTGGCGATCGGTGCTCGCTCCGCACTACGCCACCGCCGAACGCATGCTGGGGGTGGTGGACTGTCACAGCGACGGTCGAAGTGAGCAGATGATGCGCGCCGTCGCGGCCGACCTCGGTGTGCCGGATGCCGTGCACCAGACCAGAGTGGGGGTGTATCTCGGCACTCCGGGCAAGACGGTGCCGGATCCCTTCTTCGGCGGTGCCGGACCTGAACGCACCGGGTGCCTACGCTGCGGCGAATGTCTGCTCGGTTGCCGCCACGGCGCCAAGAACAGCCTGGTCAAGAATTATCTCCACCTGGCCGAAGGGCTCGGGGTCGAGATCCGGCCCGAACGCACGGTCGTCGGGATTCGTCCGCTCGGCACCTCCGACGGCAGCGACGGTTACGCCGTCACCACCGAACGCTCCGGCGCGTGGATACGGCGTGACCGCCAGGTCGTGCACGCACACGGAGTCGTACTCGCGGGCGGAGCGATGGGAACGAGCGAACTGCTCACCCGAGCCCGCGCCACCGGTTCGCTACCGAGACTGTCGGACCGTGTGGGGCACTTCGTACGCACCAACAGCGAAGCCATCACCGCGGTCACCGCGCACGACCGCTCGGCCGATCTCGGCACCGACCTGACCATCACGATGAGCGTGCATCCCGACGAGCACACCCACGTCACCAACAACACCTACGCGGCGGCCGGCGACGCGTTGGCCTTGACCTTCGGCCCGTTCACCGGCGGCCGGCGGCGAACCCTGCAATTCGTGCGAGAGATCGCCCGGCATCCGTTCCGCTGGCTGAATCCCATGCGCATCCGTGGCTGGTCCCGCCGCACCGTCGTCTTCACCGTCATGCAAAGCCTCGACAGCTCACTCCGGTTGCGTCCCAAGAGATTCGGTTCGGGGATGGCCACCGTCGTCGACGATGCCGGCACAGCCCCGGCAAGCTACCTGCCGATCGCGAACCGGTTCACCGAACTGGCGGCGCGACACGTCGGCGGCTATCCCGAAAGCTCCGTCGCCGAATCGCTGATCAGCTCGCCCACCACGGCTCATATCCTCGGCGGCGCCGTGATCGGGGCCGACGCGAGCCGAGGAGTGGTCGACCGGTACCACCGGGTCTTCGGCTACCGCAATCTGCTGGTGACCGACGGGTCCGCGGTACCGGCGAATGTGGGCGTCAACCCGAGCCTCACCATCACCGCCATGGCCGAGGAGGCGCTGAGCCACATTCCGGCCAAATCCACGCCGCGAGAAGCGGATTCGAACTAGCGGCCGGTGCTCATTCCCGGGTGGAACGGGTCGTCCTTGTGGGGGATATGCGCCGGGCGGGTTTCGAGGGAAGGCCGTCGACGGCAGGTCAGCGCATCGGAGTCGTGACGAGCGGAGCGATGACGCGGCGGGTGAGGTCGCGCGCGACGGTCTCGTCGTCGAGGTGGTAGCCGGCGGGTGGAAAGAGGAGATAGCCCAGCGTGAGCCGGATGACCGCGCCGGCTTGCAGGTCCGGGTCGCCGGGCGGCAGTGTGCCCTCGGCCTGTCCGGCGCGTATCCGGGCGGCGACGAAACGGTGGCCGATGTCCATCGGGGACGGATCGCCGGAGGTGAGCGCCGTGAGCAGTTCGGCGTTGTACGGCGCTCCGGTGTTGTTCGCGAGCAGTTGCCGGCGCAGGCGCAGGCAGGCGGCGAAAGCTTCGGCGATCCGCTCGGTGGGGTCGGTGACGGTGAGGTATGTCGAGGTGATCTCGGTGAGGAAGTCGTGCAGCGTATGCGCGACGGCCGCCTCGAACAGAGCGTCGCGGCCACCGAAGCGCCGGAAGAGGGTGGCGCGACTCATCCCGGAGCGGGCGGCGACGTCGTCCATCGTCGCGGCGTGCGGTTGCTGTCCCATCTCGCTCTCGGACCCGTCTCGGCGCGGCGGGTCGGCCGTGAACTCGATCGGATGATCGGCGCCACGTCCGCACGTGGCCGAGGCGGGTACGGGGCGATGCTGGTGAATCTCGTGACAGCGCTCGATCCGAGCTCTCTCACGGGCCCCACGATGGTGATCGCGGGCAGCAGGGACAAGATCGCTCCTCCCGCGCGATCGCGGCTGATCGCCTCGGCGCTGCCCCGGTTGATCGAACTCCGCGAAGTCGACAGCGGGCATTGCGGGCCGCTCGAGTGCGCCGACGAGATCACCGCGGCTTTGCGTGAACTGGCCTGCGCCCCAGGCGAATCCGCTGCTATCGGAAGTACGTGAACGGGGTTACCGCGCGGAGCGGGCGAAGCGGCCCGGAGTCGTGCCGGTCCAGCGGGTGAAGGCGTGTGTGAAGGCGGAAGCGTCGGCGTAGCCGAGTCGGCGAGCGACCTCGTCGACGGTGGTGCCGAGGGTGAGGAGTTCTTCGGCGAGGAGGTGGCGGGTCTCGGCGACCAGGCCACGGTAGGAGGTGCCTTCGGCGTCGAGGCGCCGGCGTAGGGTGCGCACACTCATGCGGAGGTCGGCGGCGATATCTTCCTGGGCGGCAGTGACGCCGCGGGTCAGGAGGCCGGCGCGGACGCGGGCCGCGGTGCCGTCGCGCCGGCGCCGGCGTTGCATGATCTCGGCCGCTTGCTGGTGGGCGAGCGCGGCGACATGTGGATTCGCCTGGGGCATGGGAAGTTCCAAGATTTCCCGCGTGAGAATGAGCCGGGTGACCGGTGCGTCGAAGGTAGGGCAGACTCCGAGCAGTTCGGTGAACCGTTCGGCGTAGGCAGGTGCGGGACAGGCGAGTTCGACGGTCGTGGGCGGTACCGCCGCGCCGAGCAGTTCGCGATCCAGCGTGATGAGTTCGGCCAGGTCGCGTTCGAGCAGGAACTGCCGCAGTGCGGACGGCGCCGCCGAGTAGTCCAACGTCACCGTGGCGCCGGTGGGGGTTTCCTGAATGCGCCAGCGAGCGAAGGAATAGGCGATGTCCATATGCTCGATCCCGATGCGCAGCGCTTCGCGTACGGTCCGGCTCGTCATCACCGCGAATGCCCAGATGCCGTGTGCTGCAAGGTGATAGCGCTGCCCCGCGGCCAGGCCGAGGCCGGGAATATGCCCCAGCCGCGTGACCAGGTTCTGGACCACCCGCAATTCCTGTGCGGCGCGGACCTCGCCGTTCGCATCGTTCAGGATCGACAGGGTGATATCCGAGCCGTCGAGGCATTGCGCGAGGGTCAGCCCGTGGGTGAGGCCGAGCTGAACCAGGATCGCGGCACTGGTGCTCGACCGCGGCATATTCGGGTGGACAGCCATGGGCACATCCTGGGTCAGAATGGCCGAAAAGTACAAGTCTTGGCCGGTTAGATCATGGATCGGCAGGGTGTCTGCTTCCTAACCTCGTGATACGCGAGACAACCGAGGAGTGGAGAGTGGGTATGGGTCCGGCAGGCATGCGGGTGGCGGTCACCGGCGGTGCGAGAGGTATCGGGCGAGCCACCGCGGCGGCCTTGGCCGCGTCGGGAGCGCGGGTGGTGATCGGCGACATCGATGCCGACACGCTGGCGGCGACGGCCGCGGAACTGACCGCCGCGACGGGTGCCGACGTGATCGCCCTCCCGCTGGACGTGCGTGATCACGAGTCGTTCGAGAACTTCTTGGATCGGGCCGAAGCGGAGCTCGGCGGGCTGGACGGCCTGGTCAACAATGCGGGGATCATGCCGACCGGCTCGTTCCTCGAGGAGCCGATGGATCTGGCCGACCGGCAACTGGACATCAACCTGCGCGGGGTGATCATCGGATCGAAGCTCGCCGGTCGGCGGTTCGCCGATCGCCGCCGCGGCCATATCGTGAACGTGGCCTCCGTCCTCGGCTTGGTCGGAACGCCGGATGTCGCAACGTATTCGGCGACCAAATTCGGTGTCGTCGGCCTCGGTTCGGCGTTGCATCAGGAGTTGGCGGCATTCGACGTGCACGTGAGCACCCTGTGCCCGGCCTTCGTCAACACCGAGCTGATCGCCGGGCTGTCTCCGAACCGGATCACCCGGGTGATCGGCTTCGTCGAACCCGAGGATGTCGCACGCGCGGTGGTCGACGTATTGGCTCGCCGCCGCGGCGGGCTGCGAGTCGTCCCCCGCATCGGCGGGATCGCCATCGCGCTGCTCACCGCGATGCCGGAGGGGCTGCGCAATCGGTTCGGCCGCCTCCTGGGCAGCCACGACACCGTGTCCGGCGCCGATATGTCGCAGCGAGCGCGCTATCTCGAACGTGCGGGCCGGAGCTGAGAGCAGGCGGCTTTCCGGCAAAACATCTTGTCCCGAGGAGGAATTCACTTCATGGCACGGAATCTCGAGAGCCTGGTGACCGGGCTCGGTGACGCGGCCGAGACACTGCGCGCCGTCGTCCGCCTGCATCAGCGCGGCGTGATCGACTTGACACGCCCGGATCGGGTCGCGCGCATGGCCTGGGAGAACCGGATCTACGGTCCGCCGGCGGCGTTGATCATGGCGGGGGCCCGCCACCACCCGCACCGGCCCGCGATCGCCGACGAGCGCGGCGTGCTGACCTACGGTGAACTCGACGCGCAGTCCAACGCACTGGCCAATGCGCTACTGGCGCAGGGGCTTACGGCCGGTTCGGTGGTCGGTGTCCTGGCGCGCGACCATCGCGGGCTGGTGCTGGCGATCAGCGCGGCCGGTCGCGCCGGGCTGCGGCTGGCCATGATGAACACCGGATTCGCCAAGCCGCAGTTCGCCGAGGTCGCCGCGCGGGAGAACGTGCGAGCCATGTTGCACGACAGCGAGTTCGGCGACCTGCTCGACGCGCTACCGCCGACGCTGCCGCGCATCCTCACCTGGGTGGACGAGGGGCACGCGATACCGGCGGGCGCGCGCACCGTGGATGAGCTGATCGACACGGGCGACCACCGGATACCACCGGCGCCGGCCCAGCCGGGTGGCTTCATCATCCTCACCAGCGGTACCACGGGCCTGCCCAAGGGGGCGCCGCGCACCAAGGTGACACCGCTGGCGAGTGCGATGATCGCGGACCGTATTCCGTTCCCACGCGGAGGCTCTGTGGTCATCGTGTCGCCGATCTTCCATTCGACCGGGTTCGGGACGTGGACCGTGGCCACCGCCCTGGGCAACAAGACCGTGCTCTTGCGCCGGTTCGACGCCGAGGCCACGTTGCGCGCGGTGAGCGAGCACCGCGCCGAGATGCTCGTCGCGGTGCCGACCATGCTGCATCGCCTGGTGGCGTTGGGCCCGGACGTCATCGGCCGCTACGACCTGTCGACGCTGACAACCATTGCCGTGGCGGGCTCGGCGTTGTCCCCGGAGCTGGCGACCCGGGTGCAGGACACCTTCGGCGACGTGCTCTACAACCTCTACGGTTCGACCGAGGTCGCGGTGGCGACGGTGGCGCAGCCGCACGAATTGCGCCGTGCTCCGGGCACGGTCGGCCGCCCGCCGGTGACGAGCAGAATCGCGTTGTTCGACGCCGACGGGCGCCGGGTGAGTGCCCGGAACGTCTCCGGTCGGGTGTTCGTGCGCAGTGGCGCGCCGTTCGAGGGGTACACCGACGGCCGCCACAAGCAGTTCATCGACGGGTACATGTCCACCGGCGATATGGGCCGGATCGACGAGCACGGGCTGCTGCACATCGACGGCCGCGACGACGACATGATCGTCTCCGGCGGTGAGAACGTCTACCCGCTGGAGATCGAGAACCTGCTCGCGGCACGGCCCGATATCGACGAGGTGTCGGTCGTCGGCGTGCCCGACGACGAGTTCGGAAAACGCTTGCGCGCCTACATCGTTCCAGCGCCCGGCGCCACCGTGAACGCCCCGGACGTCAAGGCGTACGTGAAGCAGAACCTGGCCCGCTACAAGGTTCCCCGCGATGTGGTGATCCTGGACGAACTACCGCGCAATGCCACCGGCAAGGTCTTGCGCCGGGTGCTGGAGGAGATGGACTGACGTTTCTCAGCTGTCGTAGCCGAAGAGCTTGGCCGCCAGATCGGTCATCACTTCGCTGGCGCCCCCGCCGATGCCGAGGATGCGCGCGTCACGGTAATGGCGCTCCACCTCCGATTCCCGCATGTACCCCATGCCGCCGTGCAACTGGACGGCCTCGTCGACGACGTGTTTGACGGCCGCGACGGCGGAATTCTTCGCCAGGCAGGCTTCGCCGACGACGAATTCGCCGGCCGTGGCGCGCACGGCGACCTGGCGGGTGAAGGTGCGGGCCAGCTCGATCCGGCGGCGCATCTCGACCAGCTTGTGCCGCACCACCTGCCGGGCGATCAGCGGCTTGCCGAAGCTCTCCCGCCGCCGGACGTGGTCGAGGGTCAGATCCAGGCAGCGCTGCGCGATCGCGTACGCGTGCACCGCGATATTGACCCGCTCGGTGACGAAAGCCGCACCGAGCAGCGCGAATCCACCGTTCTCGGCGCCGATCAGATTGGCGGCGGGTACCCGGCAATCAGTGAAGGTCAGCTCGGCGGTGTCCGAGCACAACCAGCCCATCTTCTCCAGCTTCCGCGACACGCTGAAACCCGGAGTGCCGGCGTCGATCACGAGCAAGCTGAGGCCGCTCGCGCCCGGTCCGCCGGTGCGCACCGCGGTGGTGACGAAATCCGCGCGTGTGCCGGAGGTGATGAACAGCTTCGCGCCGTTGACGACGTAGTGGTCGCCGTCGCGGACCGCGGTGGTGCGCACGGATCCGACGTCGGAGCCCGCCTCCGGCTCGGTCACCCCGAGCGAACCGATCAGGTCCCCGGAGAGGGTAGGGCGCACGTACCGGTCGATCAGGGTGGTGTCGCCGCTGGAGACGATGTGCGGCAGCGCGATCCCGTGGGTGAACAGGGCCGAGTGGCAGCCCGACGAGCCGCCGGCCTCGATGAACGCCTCGGTGGCGACGGTCATGTCGACAAGGTCCCCGCCGTCGCCGCCGTACTCCTCGGGCGTGCCGATGCCGTACAGCCCGGATTTCGCCGCGGCCCGGTGCAATTCGCGGGGCAGAGCACCCTCGCGTTCCCACCGGTCGAGATGCGGCGCGACCTCGCGGCGAACGAAATCGCCCACCGCCTCGCGTAGCGCGAGACGTTCCGGCGTGCGGTAGGGGTCGGTGTAGGCGACAGTCATGATCACTCCTGAGATGTGCGGGATCGGATGCGCGCGTGAGGCTTTCGGGCGCTGGGCAGCGACCGGCGCCACCGCGGACAGGCGGTGGGACGGTGTATTCGGATGTCGTCGCGGGACGTCCCCGGACGGGTGTGGATCAGTCGATGGTTCCGGTGAGGATCGGCGCGACGGCGGCGCGGGCGACGCGTTCGGCCGCCGCGGGATCGGTCAGATCGATGGCATGGCTCGGTGTGGCCAGATAGCCGATGATCAGGTGCACCAGGGCGTCGGCCTGGGCATCGGGGTCACGGACCGGGATCTTGCCGTCCGCTTGGGCTTTGCCGATATTCGCGCGAATGGCGTTGTAGGCCAAAGTGATCGGTGAGGGATCGCCCTGGCCGAGAGCCTGGATGAGTTCGGCTCGGCGCAGTGGGTCGGCATCGCGGAACAGGATGTGGTCGCCCAGTCCGAGCCCGGTGAGGAAGCCGAGCACCACCTGTTCGGTGGGATCGGTGACTTCGGTGAAGCGGTCGGCGAGGTCGGCCAGGATGCGGCCGATATCGCGAGCCAGCGCCCGTTCGAACAGCTGGTCCTTGCCGGTGTAGCGGCGGAACAGCGTCGTGCGGCCGACCCCGGCCTCGGCCGCGATGTCGTCCATGGTCGCCTCGCGGGTGCCGCGGCGCGCCAGGACTCGCAACGCGGCGTCGAGGACCCGCGCGTCCGTCGCGTCGTCGCTGGGCGCCGACTGCGGAAGCAGGGTCATCGCGCGGCTGAGCAGGCTGGACAGCGGCGCACCGGGTCTGGTCACGAGGCCATCTTGACACGTGGAACCACTATCCGTCTAATAGTTCCACGGAACTATTTCGCAAATAATAGTTCCGCCGATGGAAAGGGCTAGGTAGTGGCTGACGTGGGTGGACTTCCCCAGGTGATGCGCCAGGCGCGCGCTCGAGTACGCGCGGTACGCGCACTCGCCGACGCCGTGACGAGCGATCCGGCGATTCTGCGCGACATCGTCGGGGGAGTGCTGGGCAGGCCCGCCACGCCTCCCGCCGGCCCGGCCGTCTCCGAGGCGTACACCCCGCCGGACGGGCTCGCGGATTTCGACAAACGAGCCCACGCGAGCAAGCATCTCGACCGCCCGATGGCCGAGGTCGCGGCCTATCTGACCGATCCGGGCCGCTTCGCCGAATGGCTGACCATGCACGCGGCCTTCCGCGGCGAGGCACCCAGCGGTGTGTACCCCGGATCGGAGTTCGCTCAGCAGGTGAAGTTCATGGGCATCCCGGCCGAAGTCGCCTGGACCGTGGACGCGGTGGACGAGACCGCGCTGGTGCTGCGCGGCGCCGGGCCGATGGGGTTGACCCTCGGCTTCTGGCTGACCGTGCGTGCCGAGGGGAACGGGGCGACCGCCTACTTCGACGCCGGGCTGTCGGGACAACCCGTCGACGGCCCGCTGGGTGCCTCGCTGGTGCGAAGCCTGTCGGAGGCCCTGCGGGAGTCGCTGGACCGTGTGCCGGACCGTATCGCCGCGGCGGGGCCCTTCACCGGCGCGAAATCGGTGCGAAAACCCGTGCTGCACAAGGCGTCCGGTCGCACGATCGCGCCGAATACGCCGGTTCTGGTCGGTGCCGGACAGCTGGTGCAGCATCAGCCGAACACCGCCGAGGACCCGGCGGCGCTGACGGTGCGAGCACTGCGGCTGGCGGCGCGGGATGCCGGGGTGGGGCAGTCGCTGCTCTCGGCCGCCGACGCGGTGTTCGCGGTCGCCAGCGCCTCCTGGAAGTATCGAGACCTCGGCGCCCTGGTGGCGCGTTCGGTCGGCGCCGACGGAGCCGATACCGTGCAGTCCTCGACCTACGGTGGCGACGGTGGCCAGCTGCTGGTCAATGAAGCGGCACAGGCGATCGCCGACGGCACCTACGAGATCGTGCTGGTGACCGGCGCGGAAGCGGGCGCCACCATGGCCGCCGCGCAGCGCGCGGGCACCGAGGTGACGTGGCCGGAACAGGGCCCCGACGTGGAGCCGACCCGTATCGCCGGGATCGACAAGGAGGCCAACAACGCCGCCGAAATCGCCGTCGGGCTGGGTGCGCCCATCTACATGTACGCGCTCATGGAATCGGCCAATCGGCACCGGCTCGGCCGCGATCCGAAGCAGCATCTCGAGGCGATCGGCGAGTTGTGGTCGCGGTTGTCGGCGGTGGGCGCGGACAATCCGAATGCCTGGCTGCCGCAACGGTTCAGCGCGCCGGAATTGACCACACCGACCGCGGACAACCGGACGGTATCGGCCCCGTACACCAAACTGCTGTGCGCCAATTTGCAGGTGGATATGGCCGCCGGACTGGTGCTGTGCAGCGCCGCCGCTGCCGAGGCGGCCGGTATCCCGCAGGACAAATGGGTGTTCGTCCATGCCGGCGCCAGCGCGCACGACGAATGGTTCGTCTCCGAACGCGCGGAACTGGCTGCCTCCCCGGCGATCCGGGCCGTCGGCGCGGCTGCGCTCGAGCATGCCGGCCTGACCATCGACCGGATCGGTCCCGTGGACCTGTACTCCTGCTTCCCGGTCGCGGTGCAGATCGCGGCGCGTGAACTCGGGCTCGCCGCAGACGATCCCGAACGCTCGCTCTCGGTGACCGGCGGACTGACCTTCGGCGGCGGGCCGGGCAACAATTACGGCACCCACGCGATCGCCACCATGGTCGCGCAGTTGCGCGCCGACCCTGATGCCTTCGGGTTGAGCACCTCACTCGGCTGGTACGTCACCAAGCACGCGCTGGGCATCTATTCCGCCACACCGCCGCAGCGGCCCTACGCCCACCTGCGGCCGGTCGTCGACAATCCACCCGCCCGTCCGGTCCGGACCGAGTACGAGGGACCGGCGGTGGTCGAGGCCTACACGCTGCCCTACGGACGTGACGGCGAGCCGGAGGCGGCGATCATCAGCCTGATCGCGCCCGACGGCACGCGAGTGCTGGTGCGCAGCAACAGATCCGATCTCGTCGCCGAACTGCGCGACGGTGATGCGCTGGGCCGGTCCGTCACGGTCGGTGATGGCGATATCACCTTCGAGGGCACACAACGCCACGAGTTGCCCGCGCCCCCACCGCCGCCCGTGCTGGTGGAGCGCCGCGGCCCCGTCATGATCATCACGATGAACCGCCCCGAGGTCCGCAACGCGGTCGATCACGCCATGGCCCTCGGACTCGAAAAGGCCTGTGACGCTTTCGAAGCCGATCCGAACGTGCGCGTCGCCGTCCTCACCGGCGCGGGCGGCTGTTTCAGCTCCGGTATGGATCTGAAAGCGATGGCCCGGGGAGAAGCCCCGCTGACCGAGAATCGCGGTGCTCTGGGTCTGGCCGGTAAGCCGCCGCGCAAACCGTTGATCGCCGCCGTCGAAGGCCCGGCCCTCGCGGGCGGCTGTGAATTGGCTTTGGCCGCGGATCTGATTGTCGCCGCGATCGATTCGCAATTCGGCATACCGGAGCCCAAACGCGGCCTGATCGCCGCCGCCGGCGGCGTCATGCGTTTGCGGGAGCGTCTGCCGCGCAATATCGCCATGCAGCTGGCGCTCACCGGCGACCCCATGCAGGCGACCCGGCTGGCCGAACTCGGCCTGATCAATATCCTCGCCGAACCGGGCCGAGCACTCACAGCGGCTCTGGAATTGGCCGAACGGATCGCCGCCAACGCACCGCTCAGCCTGGAGGGCAGCAAACGCATCGTCGACGAGACATCCGATTGGACCACGGCCGACGCCTTCGACAAGCAATACGACATCGCGTCCACCGCATTGTTTTCCGAAGACGCCGCCGAAGGTGTGCGCGCCTTCACCGAGAAGCGCGCCCCGGTCTGGAACGGCCGCTGAGTCCCGCACTACCGACGAGCAAGAGCCTCCCATGCGATAGGAAACCCGGATCGACCTGCCGCACCCCTCGGGGTCTTTCGACCAGTGGCAGGTCTTTCCGGATGCCGCGTCCCCGCCGGCGGTCAGCGGGCGGGCATGGTCCAGCGGGCGGCCGGGCCGAACATTCCGGCCGGGTCGTAGCGGCGGCGCGCCTCGACCAGGCGTTCGCGCTGACCGGCGGTCCAGGCCGCCATGGTTTCGGCGGCGCTCCGTCCGTGCGGATCGCGGGTGAAATTCGGTGTGGCCGCGCCGAGACTCCATGTGGAGAAGGCATCGATCACGGTGTCCAGTGCCGCGGGGACCGCCGCCGCGATCGGCGGCGCCAGCACGCCGACCGCGAGGACGTTGAAGGCGGCCTGCCTGCCCGCAACCGTGGTGGGCGACAGCGACTCTCGCGCGAGTGCGCCACCGAGAGCGCGGATCTCGGTCATGGTGATCGGCAGTCCGCGCGCGGGACCGGCGGCCTCCAGCAGCGCGTCGATGGCCGCGTCGGGCAGTTCGCGCAGCAGGGTGGACCGATCGGCAGCGGGCATGGGGTCGACCGGGTCGTTGTGGATGGACGCGAGGGCCGCATACGGCATCTCGGCGATCGTGTCCAGCATCGGTGATGCCACCGACCGCAGCGGCTGCAGCAGCGCGGCACCCTCGGCAGCGTCGCCGACATGGGCGTAGCGCAGGTGCAGCACCGTCGCACCGCGCAGCGGCTCCGGAATCTCCGGCAGCGGAGGAAGATTCAGGACAGCCACCGAACTGGTCACGGTCTCCGGCACGGTCGCCACCCAATTCCGCCAGGCTCGCAGCACCGTCGCCGCATCGTCCATCCGATAGGTGAGACCGCCGGCGTACAGGCTGCGAATCGGAAACAGCCGGAAGGTCATCTGCGTGACGATTCCGAAGGCCGCGCCGCCGCCGAGCAGCGCCCGGAACAGATCGGGCTCGGTCTCGGGCGTGACCCGGCGCAGCGTCGCATCGGCAGTCACCACCTCCATGACGGTCACATGATCGGCGGCGAACCCGTAGGTGCGCGCGATCGGGCCCAGACCGCCGCCGAGGGTGTAGCCGACCACACCCACACTGGTCGAGGACCCCGCCAGCGCGGCCAGTCCGAACGGGGCGGCCGCATCCAACACCTCCTGCCAGCGCACGCCCGCGCCGACCGTCGCGGTGCGTCCGTCCGGATCGATCGCTATCGCGTCCAGGAGCGCGGTGTCGATCAGGATGCTGTGCGGCGGCGTGGGGCTCGCCCCGTGCCCGGTGGCCTGCACCGTGACCGTGTAGCCGGCAGCGTTCGCGACGCTCACGGCGGCCGCGACATCGGCGGCGCCGGCGGCGACCACGACGGCCGCCGCCCGGTGCTCGGTCGCGACGTTGAACCCTGCTGCCGACAGGCGATATCCGTCCTCGCCGGGGGTGTGGACCTGACCGGCCACCGCCGCGCGCAGGCGCTCGGCGAGGGCGACACCGGTCAGTGGTTGCCGCCCGGTTCCGGTCGGCGCGGGCGGATCGAAGACGCTGGACATGTGACTCCTGAAGTCGCTGATGGTGAACGTCTTCAGCACACCGCGCCCCGCTTAGCGCGAACTTAGCCCCCGCTCAGCGTCCTCGTCGGCTCGGCGCCCACCGCGCTCACCAGTGCGTTCACCTCGGCGCGTGTCATGACCGCGCCGGCCGCCAGACCCGCGTCGAATTCCCGCTCGGACAGCGCCGTCCGGACCGCGGCGGCCTCGCGGGGCGCATCCGTCGGATCCATCGCCTCCGGAAGGAATCCGATCCGACCGCCGAGTGCGCGCACGGCCCCGAGCAGGCGGGCACCGTCGTCGGCGCGGCCGCTGCGCGCGGCGATCGCGGCGGCCAGATGCACCATCACCAGCCACGAGGTGACGTCGCCGTCCGATTCCAGCGCGGTCTGCATGGTGCGCAACGCCGTGCGAGCATCGGTCGGATCGCCGGTGTCCATCGCGCAACGAGCCAGCGTCCACGACGCGGAGGCGACCGGCCAGCGGTGGCCGCATCGCTCCGCGACCGATACCGCCTCCCGCAGCGCGTCCCGTGCCGCGTCGAGGCGGTTCACGAATCGCAGGATCATGCCCTCGATCATGAGCGCCTCGGCCAGCTGCCACGGATGGCCGGCCGCACTCACCTCGGCGACGGCGGCACGGGCGGCGGACGCCGTCGCGGGCGACGCCGTGACCACGGCGTGCATGTAGGTGGTCCACGTCCGCATCCATGCGGCGGTGGCGTGATCGCCCGCGTCCGTCGCGACCCGGGCGGCTCGCTCGGTCGATTCCGCGCCCCGGACCGGATCGCCGGACAGGTAGTACAGGCCGCCGAGACCTGCCAGGGCGGACGCCAGTGTCGCCCCGTCGACCTCGTGTCCGCAACGCTCACACGCGGCGAGGGCGCTCGTGATCGCCTCGATGCCCTCCTCGATGAAGCCGCGCCGGTACCAGAACCAGTAGAGCGCTGCCGCCAGCCGCAAGACGTAGCCCGGGTCGCCGTCCGCGAATGCGGAGGCGATCGCGCTGCGGTGCTCGGCGACATCGGTCCCGAGCGCATCGAGCATCTGTGCCGACCGAGCGTCGCGCAGGTGGGTGGCCGCCAGCTGCGATCGCTCCAGGACGCAGCGTCGATGCGCCGCCCGCACCCGAACCAGTTCGTCGGCTTCGCAACGGGCCATAGCGAATTCGCGGATGGACTGCAACATTCGGTACCGGCGCGGCGAGGACGCCGGCTGCACTCGCAGCAGCGATCGACGGACCAGACCCGTCAGCGTTTCGAGAACCGCCAGCGGCGAGGGCGCGCCGTGCACGGCGGCTGCGGCGTCGATATCGAAACTGCCGGCGAAGACGGCGATCTCACGCAGCAGCCGGGCTTCTGCCGGGCCGAGCATGCGATAGCTCCAGTCGATGGTGTCGACCAGCCGGCGCTGGCGGGCCGGCGCGGTGCGCGCGCCGCCCGCCAGCAGGGTGAACCGGTCGGCCAGTCCGTCGGCGATCTGCTGTTCGGACAGGATCCGCAGTTGCGCGGCGGCCAGTTCCACCGCGAGCGGAATGCCGTCGAGGTCGGCGCAGATCTGTCGCACCGGTTCGCGCACCCGCTCGTCGAGCGTCCAGCCGTCGACCACACCCGCCGCGCGCGTGGCGAACAGTTCGACGGCGTCGGCCTCGTCCAGCGGCAGGACCTCGACGACGCGTTCGCCGTCGACGGCCAGCGCCTCCCGGCTGGTGGCGAGGATTCGGATGCGCGGGCATCGGCTCAACAGGACGCTCGCGACGGCGGCGACCCCGTCGAGCAGATGTTCGCAATTGTCCAGCAACAGCGTGCATTCCCGGTCGGGGAGGACGTTCGCGAGCCGATCCAGCGTTGCCGCACCGCGAACCTGGATGGCCGCGGCCACGGTGGCGGCGACCAGTTGGTCGGATTCGACCGGTGCCAGATCGACCCACCACGGCCCGTCGCCCGCCGGCAGTCGCCGGCAGGTTTCGAGGGCCAGCCGGGTCTTGCCGACGCCGCCGGTGCCGACGAGCGTCACCAGCCGGTGGGTGCGCACGGCTCGTCCGATGTCGTCGAGTGCGCCGCTGCGGCCGATCAATTGGGTGCGCGGAACCGGCATCTGTGGAGCCGACGCGACCGAGCCTTGGGCGGCCGTCGTGCGCCTCGCGGAGCCGGAGAGCAGATCCTCGTCGTGACGCAGGATCGCAGTCTCCAGTTCCCGCAGCCGGACACCGGGCTCGATGCCGAGCTCGCTGTCGAGCAGGCGGCGGATATCCCGCAGGGCGGCAAGGGCCTCGGGCTGCCGCCCGGCCCGGTAACGGGCCAGCGCCAGCAGCTCCCATACCCGCTCGTCGAGGGGGTGCGCCGACACCAGGTCCTCGGCGTCGGCCAGCGCGGCATCGGCGCGACCGGCGTCGAGTCGCAACTGCACGAGTGCCTTGCGGGCGCGCAGTTCCAGCGTGGTCAGTCTGACGATCTCGGGGCGCACGAATTCCGCATCGGCCACATCCGCGTAGGGCGCACCCCGCCAATCCGCCAGCGCCGCCTCGTATGACCTGAGACTGGCATCGAGATCACCTGTGGCACAAGCGGATTCGGCGTCGATGACGTGTTGTGCGAATCGATGCGCGTCGATCCGGTCCGCGGGCAGATCCAGCAGGTAGCGGGTGCCGCAGCGGGCGATCACGCTTCCGCCGCCGCGGCGGCGGTCGGGCTCGAGCCGGTTACGCAGCGTCGAGATCCCGAAATGCAGCGAGTTCACCGAGGGGTCCCTGGCGTCGTGCCACACCTGCTCGAGCAGTCGGTCGGCGGACACCTCGTGCGGGAACGCGGCGATCAACGCCGCCAGCAGTGTCCGCTGCCGCAAGCCCCCGAGATCGACCGGCCGGCCGCCGACGGTGGCCGCCAGCCCACCCAGTACCCGCAGCCGCAGCTGCGCACCGCTCGAATCATCCGTATCCGGGGGATCACCCACGAGTCACCTCACTACAGCTCTCGCCCGGCAATCTAACCCGGCCCCGCCCGATGACGGCGCGGCAGGGAGCGTTCCTCGGCATGCCGAGCAACGACGGTCACTTGTGATCGATGCGGCGCCGGGCGGAGAATAGGTGGTGGTAGTCCCGACTCCTGCGAAAGAACTGCGATGTCTCGAAGGATTGGTCTTGCCGTCGCGACGGCTGTCACTACGTTGACCCTGGGGGTCGCCGCCCCCGCGATCGCTTCGGCCGCGGCCCCGGCGGCCGGTACGCCGGGGACCAGCGACACAGCCCAGGCGACGCAGATTCAGTGGCTCTCCGTTTGCCTCAACCTTCCGGTCGGATCGGCGAGCGTCAGCTTCTGCATCTAGCGTGAGAGTGTGCCCGGCACCGGCGGCGCCGGTGCTGTAGAAGCCTGTTTCCGTCCCGGTGGAGGAATTGCGTCGCGTGCACGCCGGGGCGGTGTGGTTGCCTCTATCGATCCGGTCCGACCGCGGCTCGAATTCTGGTGACGAGGTCGTCGAGCCGCCGCTGGTGCGAACCCTCCCAATAGATCCGGCGGCATTCCCGGCATTGTCTGAAGGTGTCGTAGTACTTGCGGGTGAGTGGCTCGAGCCGGTCGGCGACATCCTGTTCGGCCACGTCGGTCAGCAGGCCCCCGCAGGGCAGGCAGCGGCTGAACGGCCTCAGCCGATCGGTCAGATCGAGCCGGCGGATCACCTCGACGAGCTGATCGACGGGCCGATTCGAACGCACGAATACTCCGTGGGTCACGTTGCGTCGCTTCAGGAGTCCGCGGTCGCGGGTGAGGATGATTCGGTGTTGTTCCGCGGCGGCCGTTGCCAGGGCGGCATCGTCGGTGTCCGACGGGCTCCGGGCGTCGAGGCCCATCAACCGCATGAGCCGGGCGAGCCCACCGAGATTGACGTCCACGATGAAACGCGGATCGCGCAGCGGGCGGGGACGAACCCGTGTCGCCGGCCCGATGTCGAGGGTCTCGAAGACCGGGTAGGCGGCGAGCCGATCGCCCGGCCGCGGGTGATGACCGAAGTCGACGGATTCGCCGTTCACCAGCATGAGGTCGACTTCGGTATGCGGGATGCCGGCGGCCTCGACGATATCTTTCACGGTCTGATGCGGACGGATCGGCCGCCGCTGCGCGGCGTACCGTGCGGCCGGGGGCACGAAGTCGTTCAGTTCGGCGTACACCCGCAGTTCGACACTCGCGGTCATGGAGACCATTGTCGTCCTGCTCCGGGACACGACCCGCTGTGCGGCGGCGGTGCGAGAAGCGTGAAGCCCGATCACGGCCGGGCTCCGCGGAGGCGGTCACCAGGTGTAGATATGCCCGGGTGACCACATACCGCCGTGGGTCTCCTGGGTGACCGCCGGGGTCGCCGGGACGGCCGAGGGGTCGATCGGCGTGAGGCGTTGCAGTTCGCCCCAATCCTGGTCCCAGTCGTAGGCGAGGTAGGTGGCCAGGGTTTGCGAGCGCAGCAATTGCTGACTCCAGCCCAGCGGTCCGCCGCCGGCGTGGCTTTCCCACATCGTGGTGTCGGCGGCGCCCAGGCGGTTGGGCAGGATGCGCCAGTCCGGTACCTGGGCGATGCCGTCCTTGTGGTCGAAGGGGCGCTGGCAGGGGAACTGCAGGCCCACGGCCCAGTCCAGCAGAACCGGCTGCTTCGAGCCGACCAGATCGTTCAGCGTGTGCGTCTTCGGGATGCGCGGGGGAGTCAGCGCCACCCAGCGCTGCGGATCGAGGTTGTGATCCTTGGCCACGATGCGGATCACGTTGGCCGCGGCGGGAATTCGATCCAGGGGAACGCGCAGGTTCCGCCACGACGGCGCCGGGCCGATGTCGATCGGGGTCACCCGTCCGAGTGCGTGTGCGTTCGTCGCGGAGTCGGTGGTTCCGTATTCGATCTCCACCGGTTCACCGCCGACGTATCCGTTGTTCGGGCCCACCGCCTGGATGCGCCCCGCCGCCGCGATCGAGACTATATCGCTGCGATCGTGCTGCGCGGGCAGGCGGTACCAGCCGGTGACGAGATCGGCGGGCTGCTCCTCGCCGTAGGTGCCGAGTTCCGGTGTGGTCGCCGCGTCGAGACCGTAAGGCAGTGGAGCACCGCCGGTCTGAGTGGCCGACTCGCCGGTGCCGGGTTTGTCGCCGAAGGATTTGGCGATGCTGCTGGTCTCCTCCTGCTCGTCGGGTGACATCACGTCACCGACGCCGTTCGGCACGAATCCGCGAGCGCCGTTGGAGAAGGTGGAGAACTGGTCGCCGACGAGCGGCTGCATCAGCGAGGCGTTGGGGTCGGTTTCGACCAGGACCTTGTTCGCCAGCCCGCACGGATTGCCCACTACCGCATGGATATTCGAGGAAGCCAGCGAGAATCCCGGGTATTGCGTCACCGCGCCCGCGGTGAACGAGAACACCTCGAACACCACCAGGATCGCCGCGGCCGCCATCAACGGCGGGAACTTCGCCAGGCGCCAGGCGCGCGGGGAAACCCGATGCGGCGTGCCGGGTTTCGGCGCCCGCACATGCCACCAGATCGCCAGCAGCAGGCACAGCGCGGCGATGATCAGGAATATCCGGCTGAACCCGACGCCGAGCACCGAAGGTGGCTCGTTCCACCAGGGGACACCGAAACTCGAGACCCACCACCACTGGTTGACACTGGTGAAGATCTGCGCCATCGCCAGCGCCATCACCGCCGCGAACAGGGCGCGATTGCGCGGCGAGCGCATCACGCGGGGCCCCACCGCGACCGCGGTCAGTACCGCGACTGCTCCGGCCAGACCGGCGTACACACCGTTGTGGTGGGTGAATTTCGTCGGGCAGGTCGCCATCAGCACCATGGCCCCGAATGTCACGCCGAGCAGCCGCCGCGCCGGCCCCGGGGCGGTGAACGGAATGCGCCCGCCCTTGCGCAGCAGGACGAAGACGCAGACCAGCAGGCTCAGCCACATCGCGACCATGCCGAAGCGACGGGCGATGGAGCCGTCGGCCGACGGCATGAACAGCCACTGGTAGTTCAGGTAGTCGTTGTACCAGGGGTCCGAGGGGCCGACGATGTTGTGCACGCGCTGCATCTCGAACATCGCCGAGAGCGGTTCGACGGCGAAGGCGAAGGCCAGCACCAGCATTCCGGCCGCGGCCAGCGGTGCCAGCAGCGCCCCGTACGCCCGGATCCACGCGCCGGTCGGCACCGGATTTCCGTCCTGCGCACCGGCGAGTTCGCGTGCTCTCGGGACACCGAATCCCACGGCCGAACGCAGGCCCGCGAGCAGCGGCGCCAGGCAGATGATGCCCGAGGGCGCGGCGGTGAAACTGAACGCGGCGACCAGGATCGCGAGGGCATACGGCAGCAGCCGGTGGGTCGCGATGGCGCGCTCCACGAGGCACCAGGTGAGCAGCACGCAGACGGCGACCACCGGCTCGGGCCGCAGCCCGTTGTTGTAGGGCAGCCACACGGCCAGGAAGGCCAGCGCGCCCGTCCACACCGCCACCTTGTCGTGGCGCACCGCCACACCGAGCCGCGGGATCACCTCCCGGCTCAGCGCCAGCCAGGTGACCACGGCGGCCAGCAGCGTCGGCAGTCGCATCCACGGGCTCGCGACGCTGATCTCCGACATGTGCGCGATGATGTCGTACGGCGGCGTGCCGACCGGGTTCTCCGGGACGCCGAAGAATCGGAAGTAGTTGGCCATATAACCGGACACCAGCGAGGTGCGTGCCATCCCGAACTGGTAGCCGTCGTCGGAGGTGGTGGCCCCGATGAAATGCCACAGCAGCAGCGTGGCGAAGACGACGACGTCCACGCCGGTGAACGTCCACCACCGCTGCGGCAACAGCCGCCGCAAACGCCGGCTGTCGGTGCGCTCCAGCCGGTACAGCGCGAGCAGCGCTACCAGTGTGAAGACGACAGCCAGTACTTCGGCCGCGCGCTTGAGGAAGGTCGGCGTCACCGAGAACCGGCTGTCGACCTGCGCGACGACCTTGGCGCCGTCCGCCTTGGGGAGATCGCTGAAGATGCCGACCACCTGTGGCCGCCAGTCACCCGGCGGCAAGGTGGCGCCTTCGATATCGGTTCCGGTGATACCGACCTTGGTCGACGACATATCGGCGTGCACGGTCAAGGTGCCGTCGGCGACCGCATCGATCGGCACACTCAGCAGCGATTGATTGCGCAACACGACCTCGAGTTGCGCGGGCTTTCCGTCCTGCACCGGTCGCACCCGCGCGACGAACCCGTACTTCTCCAGTTGCGGCGCACCGGCGGGCAGCGTCGACGCCAGCACGCCGCCGTGTGCGCTCAGTTGCGCCATCGACCGGCCGGGGATCGTGGCATCGAAGGTCAGCGGTGCGTAGGTGACCAATGGGGCGTCGACACTGCGGGCCGAATCGGCCTGCGGCCACGACAGGGTGGTGTGGTCCACCTTCACCGGCAGCAACGGCACCGCGAGGGCGCACAGCGCGCCCAGCAGCCCGGCGAGCAAGGCGATCGGTCCGGCCCAGTCGCCGAGCTGTCTACCCGAGGTCCTGGGTGTCGCGCCCGCAGTAGGCGCACCGTCCGCCCTCACCATCGTGTCGACCACGGTCGCCGATGCTAGCGTGACGCTTCTGTTATCCGCGATTTCGTCTCTTGTTCTCAGTCTGCACTCAGGATCGGCTGCCGGGTCGAGGTCGCGTCCCGGGGTCGCCGATGCCACCGGCCGGTGGGTTGCCGGCAGGTAGGTCACCGTTCGCGAATCGGACGTTCGATCCCCGTTCGTGGCAACGGCTTTCAGCGCAGGCCGAGTCGGATGGCCGCCCCCGGTCGAGCGCGCGGGGTGCGGGAGGGTTTGCGCAGCGATTGCGAAGGCGCCGCTCGACGGTGCGCCACCGGTTCGATAACGCATGGCCGCGCTAATGGTATTGGCATTCTCTTTTTTCGCAAGTACCGTATTCGTCAGTGGGTGACGCGGTCGCCCGGCGTAGCGGCGGGTTGGAGGTCTTCGTGCGTGTCGGAGTGATGATCGGACCGGAGAAGGGGGATTCCGCGCGCAAGCTGAGCCGGATGCTCGACGACATCGCCTGGGCCGAGGAGGCCGGGCTCGACACCGCGTGGATTCCGCAGATTCCCAGCGATTTCGACGCGCTGATCACGGTCGCGGCGATGGGATTGCGGACTCGCCGCATCGAATTGGGGACCGCCGTGGTGCCGTTGCAGGCGCAGCATCCGATCGCCTTGGCACGCCAGGCGCTCTCGGCGCAGGCCGCCGCGAGTGGGCGATTGGCGCTGGGGGTGGGCCCCTCGCATCACTGGATCGTGCGCGACATGCTCGGCTTGCCGTACGAGCGCCCGGCGGCCTATACCCGTGACTACCTGGACGTGCTGGCGGCGGGACTGACCGGCCCGGGGACCGTCGACGTCGAGAACGACACGTTCTCCGTGCACAATCCGCTCGATCTGGGCCCGGTCGCCCCGGTGCCGGTGCTGGTGGCCGCGCTCGGACCGGTGATGTTGCGCATCGCGGGGGAGCGGGCCGACGGGACCATTCTGTGGATGGCCGACGAGCGCGCGATCGCCGATCATGTGACGCCCAAGATCACCAAGGCGGCCGCCGACGCGGGCCGGACACCGCCGCGCATCGTCGCGGGACTTCCGGTCTGCCTGTGCCGGGATTCGGAGGTGGAGGAGGCGAAGGCGCGAGCCAATCGCATTCTCGGCGAGGCGGAAATCTCGCCCAATTATCAGCGCCTGCTCGAACAGGGCGATGCTCGCGACGTCGGCGACATCTGCGTGGCCGGCGGCGAGTCCGCCATCGCGGCCGGGTTGCGCCGTTTCGCCGAGGCGGGTGCGACCGATGTCTCGATCCGGCTGCTGCCGATCGGCGACACTCGCGACGAACTGATCGCCTCCAAGCGCCGCACCCGCGAGATGATCGCCGGCGTCGCGCGGGAATTGCGATGAGCACCGATGCATCTGCGGCGTCCGGCACGGGCCCGGACCGGCGAACCGGAGCGTTGGCGGAGCGCGCCAGTGCCGGTCCGCTGGCGGGGATTCGCATTCTCGAGGTCGGCACCATGCTCGCCGGTCCGTACGCGACGATGATGCTGGCGGATCTGGGGGCCGAGGTCACCAAGCTGGAACCGGCCGGCGGCGACATCTCCCGGCAGGTCGGCGACAGCTATTTCGCGAGCCTGAACCGCGGCAAGCGCAGCATCCGCCTCGACCCAGGCAGTGCGGCCGGCCGGGCACGCCTGGGTGAGCTCGTCGCGCATTCGCATGCGCTGCTGGTGAATTTGAAACCCTCGGCGATTCACCGGCTCGGCCTGACGTACGCCTCGCTGCGGGAATTCAACCCGGCGATCGTCTGCGTCGCGATCACCGGATTCGGCCTCTACGGCGGCGACGATCCGGCCTTCGACTACATCGTGCAGGCCGCCACGGGGGTCGCCGCCCTCACCGGCGATCCGTCCGGACCGCCGACCCTGCCGGGCTATTCCTCCGCCGACAACTCCACCGGCCTGACCGCGGCGCTGGGTCTGCTCGCGCAGATCGTGTCCGGCCGCGGTGGTCAGGTGGACGTCTCGCTGCGCGACGTGATGTTGTCGCAGTTGAACTATCACGCGGCGGCATATCTCAACGAGGGCAAACATCCGCAGCGGCGCCCGTTCGGCGCGCACTCGTATTACGTTCCGGCGCAGCTGTTTCCGACCGCGAACGGTTACCTGGCGTTGTTCGTCACGCACGACCGCTTCTGGAAGACCTTCGCCGCCGAGGCCGGGGTGACGGGCTTCGACACCATGGCCGAACGCGTGGGCCGGCGAGCCGAGGTACTCGCCGCGGTGACCGCCGCACTGGCCCGCGACGACGCCCGGGGCTGGGAGGCGCGGCTGCGCCCCCTGGGCATTCCCGCCGCCGCGGTCCGCACATTGCCCGAAGCGCTCGACGCCACACCCGAAGCCGTGGCCGAGGCGGGGACGTTCCGCTTGGTGACCTCGCCTATTCGAATCGACGGTTACACGCCGGAATACGGCCCGCCGCCCCGGCTGGGTGAACACGACAGCCAGGAGCCGGTGCCGAGTTGAGTCGGGTGCCGACCGGGTCGGCCTCGGCACGGAGGCGGCCGACCGGGGACGACCGCCGCCGGCAGCTCATTCGTAGTGGACGGTCACCGACTCGGTGTCCGGCACCGCTTGGCAGGTGAGGACGTAGCCGTCCTCGACCTCGTCGTCGGCGAGGGCGTCGTTCACCCGCATCGTGGCGCTGCCCTCGCTGAGCCGCGCCATACAGGTGGCGCAGTTGCCGGATTCGCAGGAGAACGGCGGAGTCAGGCCCGCGCGGCGGGCGCTTTCCAGCAGCGTCTCGCCGGCGCGGCGCGGCACCGTGGCCTTCTTGCGGTTGAGGAAGATCGTGATCGTGCCACCGGCAGCGCCGGATTCGGTTGCGGGCGTGGGGGTATCGGAGGTGGTTGCGGGTGCCGGCTCGGTCGCCGAATCGGCGAGTTCGGGGAACGGTGCGCCGAACCGTTCGCTGAAGATCACCCCCGGGCCGGGCAGGGCCGCCTCCACCATCTCCATGAATTTCTCCGGCCCGCACACATAGCTGTCACCGTGACCGTCCGCGCCGACGAAGTCGCGCACCGCCCTCGGGTCGAGCAGCCCGGCGGCACTGTCCAGATGCCGGATCACCTGGAGCCGGCCCGGAAAGCGCTCCGCCAACTCGAGCAGTGCCGCACCGAAGATCACCGATTCCGCGTCGCGGTCCGCGCACAACAGCCGCACGCGGCGCTCGGTGGTCGCCAGGGCACTCTTTGCCAGCGAGAGCACCGGCGTGATCCCGCTGCCGCCGCTGAAGCCCAGGAGCGGAACCTCGGTGGCGCGCAGGCAGAATCGGCCGGCGGGCCGGCCCATATCGATCACGTCGCCCTCGGACACGTTGTCCAGCAACCAGTTCGAGACCTTGCCTCCGGGCACCCGCTTGACCGTGGTCATCAGTTCGGAGTCGGTTTCCGGTGCGCTGGACATCGAATAGGACCGATACAGATCGGTGCCGTCGACCCGGACCCGGAAGGTGCAGAACTGTCCGGCGCGATAGGTGAGCGGGCCGTCGTGCGGGGCCAGCACGAAAGTCCGCGCATCGGCGCACTCCTTCACGATCCGGGTCACGGTCGCGGGCCGGAACATCGGGGGACTCGCCATGGAACGCCTCTCCTGGTATTAAGATTCTTATACAAAGAGAATAGCGTTCTCTTGAACGAGATGGGATTTTCTCATGACCGAGCCGACGGCGATCGTGTTCGACGATCGGCACTACAGCCTGTCGCAGCTCGACGAGCTGGCCGGCGGACTGGCCGAGACCCTGCACGCGCGCGGCGTTCGCGCGCGCAGCCGGATCGCCGTGATGTCGTCGAATCGCCCGGAATTCGTGCTCGCGGTGCTGGCGGCGTGGAAGCTCGGCGCCGCGGTGGTCCTGCTGAGCCCGGCGTGGCGGCGAGCCGAGGCCGAGCACGCGCTCGCGATCACCACACCCGGATTCGCGGTCGGCGACCATCCGGTGCTGGCGGAACTGATGCCCATGCTCGATCTCGACGACCCGATCACGCCCAGCCGCGCGGAATTCGACCCGCCGGACCCGGAATCGGATGCGGTGCTGGTGTTCAGCTCCGGCACCACCGGTCTGCCCAAGGCGGTGCGCCACACGCACGCCTCGTTCGCGGCCGCGGTGCGGGACTGGCAGCAGGTGCTGGAGCTGGGCGGCGACGACCGGATCCAGATCCTGACCCCGCCGTCCCATATCCTCGGCCTGCTCAACATCGTCACCGCGCTGCGGGTGGGCGCCTGGATGCGGCTGCATCGCCGCTTCGACCTGGAGTCGATGCTGCGCAGCATCGAACGCGACGGGATCACCGTGGAGATGGCGGTGGCGCCGATCGCGCTGGCCATCGCCTCGCATCCGCAACTGGAATCGTTCGACCTGTCCTCGCTGCGCTACATCATGTGGGGCGCGACGCCGGTGACGGTGAGCGTCGCCGAAACCGTGACTCGCCGTACGGGCGTGCGCTGGCTGCCCGCCTACGGCGCCACCGAACTGCCGGTGCTGGCCTGCAATCCGATCGAGGGCGCCCGGCTGGACACGGTGGGACGGGCCGCGCCCGGAGTGTGCCTGCGAACGGCGTCGCTCGACGACGGAAAACCGTTGCCGCCCGGGGAGATCGGGGAGATCCAGGCGCGGTCGCCGTCGCTGATGGCGGGCTATCTGCCCGACGGCGCGGACGCGGGGGTCGTCGTGGACGGCTGGTACCGCACCGGCGATGTCGGCTGGATCGACGCCGACGGCTGGGTCCGCATCACCGATCGGGTGAAGGAGATGATCAAGGTCCGCGGCTTCCAGGTCGCGCCCGCCGAGATCGAGTCCGTCCTGCACGGGCATCCCGCCGTCGCCGATTGCGCGGTCTTCGGTGTGACCGACGGCGCCGACGGCGAGGCGATTGTCGCCGCGGTGTCGGCCGCCGCGCCGGTGACCGCGGAGGAGTTGTCCGCTCTGGTCGCCGATCGCCTGGCCGGATACAAGCGGCTGCGCCGGGTGGTCTTCGTCCCCGACATTCCGCGCCTGCCGTCCGGCAAGGTGCTGCGCCGAGTCCTCGAGGAGCGCTATGGACGTCCGTCTGACCAGTGAACAGCGCCAATTGCGTGATGCCGCAGCCAAGTTGGCCGACGATCTGGGGCCCGCCTCGGTAGCGGAACTGGCCGACCGGGAGCGGATCACGCGGCTGGACAAGACCGTCGAGCTGACCGGATGGCGAGCCCTGCGCTCCGACGGCGCGTCGGGCGTGGAAGTGGCGCTGGTGGCCGAGGAATTCGCGCGCGGACTGGTCGACGTGGCATTTCTGGGTCCGGTGCTGGCCGACGATCTGCGCGGCCATCCCGCCGGGGACGAGGGGCGCTGGACGCTGGGGGTGCGTGGACGGGCCGTCGACGCGGCCGGATGTGATCGGGCGGTGGTGCTCGCCGACGGTCAGGTGCTGGCCGGCAGGCTGGGTCCCGCCGCGCAGTCGGCGGATCCGACCAGGGCGGCGGCCGACCTCGACGGGCGGCTCGAGCATATCGGGGAACTGTCGCCGGATCAGGCGTCGCAATGGCTCGCCCTCGCCCTGGTCGGCACCACCGCGGACCTCCTGGGCGCCGCCCGGGGCGCGCAGCGGCTGGCCGTCGACTACGCGAAAGTCCGTGCCCAGTACGGCAAGACGATCGGCTCCTACCAAGCCGTGGCGCATCTGCTCGCCGAATCGCAGGCCTTGATCGAGGGATCGGTCAGCGTGCTGCGCTACGCCGCCTGGGGAGTGGACGAACTGTCGCCCGACGAGGCGGTGCGCGCCGCCCGCATCGCCAAGCTCTACTGTGCCCGCGCCGCGCGCACCGTCTGCGAAACCGCCATCCAGGTGCACGGCGGCATCGGCAACACCTGGGAATGCCTGGCGCACATCTACCTTCGCCGCGCCCTGGTCTCGACCGAACTGTTTCCCGTCCGTCTGGAGGAGATCGCCCGTGGACTTTCGTGACTCACCGGCCGAGGCCGAATTCCGGGATCGGTTGCGGCGCTGGCTGTCCGAGGTCGCCGGCGACTTCCCGACCTCGGGTGACGAATACTGGGCCCGTCAGGGCGAGTGGCATCGCGCCCTGTACCGGGCCGGTTTCTTCGGATCGTCGTGGCCGAAGGAGTTCGGCGGACACGATCTGCCGCCGGTCTACGACGTGATCGTCGACGAGGAACTGGCCCGCGCGGGCGCCCCGCCGCGGCCGAGTCTGGGCTATCTGATTCAGGGCCTGGGCCGCCACGGCAGCAGGGAACTGCAACAGCGATTCCTGCCCGGCATGATCGACGGCACCGAACGCTGGTGCCAGGGCTTCAGCGAACCGGGAGCCGGTTCGGATCTCGCCGCTCTGACCACCACCGCCACCCTCGAAGGCGACCACTACGTGATCCACGGCCACAAGATCTGGACCAGCTACTCCGATGTCGCGGACTGGTGCCTGCTGCTGGCTCGCACCGATCCGCAAGCGCCTCGGCACAAGGGGATCTCGGCGTTCATCGTGTCGATGAAGCAGCCGGGTGTGCAGCAGCGGCCGCTGCGCATGATCAGCGGTATCACCACCGAATTCGGGCAGGTGAGTTTCGACGGTGCCACCGTGCCGGCCGATCGGATGGTGGGCGCGCCCGGTGAGGGCTGGAAGCTGGCGATGACCGTAGTCGGTCACGAGCGGGAGCCGTCGACTCTCGGCTACTCGGCCCGCTACGCCAAAACAGTGCGCGCGCTGGCCGACCGCGTCGACGGGCCGCTGCCCGACGAATTGACCTGGGCGGCAGTGCAATCGGAGATGTTGCGGCTGCACGTGCGGCGGCGGTTGTCCGAACAACTGGACGGCGTCTCGCACGGCCCCGACGGCTCACTCGACAAACTGCTCATGACGTGGGTAGACCAGGCCGTCGGCCATGCCGCGCTGACCGTCGCCGGCACCGACGACGCCGATATGTTCGGCACCTACCTCTACAGCCGCGCGCAGAGCGTCATGGGCGGCACCTCGCAGATTCAGAAGAACATCATCGCCGCCCGCATACTCGGATTGGGAGCCTGACATGTACGACCTGCCCGCCGAAGTCGACGTCCGGGCCGAGGGCCCGATTCGCATCATCACCTTGAACCGCCCCGACGCGCTCAACGCCGTCGACGACGCGCTGCACACCGGGCTGGCCCGGCTGTGGCCGCGACTCGGCGAGGACCGGGAGGCCCGCGTCGCGGTACTCACCGGCGCCGGGCGCGCCTTCTCCGCCGGCGGCGACTTCGCCTACCTCGGCGAATTGAGCCGCGATGCCGAGTTGCGCGCGAAAACCATTGCGCACGGCCGCGATATCGTGCTCGGCATGGCGCGGTGCCGGGTGCCGATCGTGGCCGCCGTGAACGGGCCCGCGGTCGGCTTGGGCTGCAGCCTGGTCGCCCTCAGCGATATCGTCTACATCGCCGAACAGGCCTATCTGGCCGATCCGCACGTGCAGGTGGGACTGGTGGCCGCCGACGGCGGTCCGCTGACCTGGCCGCTGCACACCAGCCTGCTGCTGGCCAAGGAGTACGCGCTGACCGGTGACCGGATCCCGGCCGAGCGGGCGCGGGAGATGGGTTTGGTCAATCACGTGGTCGCCGATCCGGTCGCCGCGGCACGCGCCTGCGCCGAGCGGATCCTCCGGTTGCCCAGGCAGGCAGTCGAATCCACCAAGCGGATCCTGAACCTGCAGCTCGAGCGCGCGGTGCTGGCCACTCTCGACTTCGCGCTCACCGCCGAGGATCTGACCTTCCAATCGGAGGATCTGCGCGCCAATCTGGCCCGGTTGTCGGCGCCGAGGAACGGCGCGAAGAAGTAGCCGTGGCAGCGATCGGTGGGGTGGAGGCAGGCCGTGCGGTGGCAGGCGGGGCGCAGTGGTATCTGTTCCTGCCGCAGATCCGGTTGGATATGGCCGAGATCGTGGCGCGGGCCCGGGCGGCGGAGGCCGGCGGATTCGACGGCATCGCCTTCATCGATCATCTGCGGGCGCCCGGCGCCGAACAGCAGCCGCTGTGGGAGGCGATGACGGTCGCCGCCTGGGTGGCCGCGCGCACCGAACGGTTGCGCATCGGTCACCTGGTGCTCTGCGACGCGCTGCGCCATCCCGCGATGCTGGCGAAACAAGCGGTGGCGTTGCAGGAGGCCAGCGGTGGCCGGTTCGAGCTGGGGCTCGGGTCGGGGTCGGTGCCGAAGGAACTGGCCGACTTCGACATCGGCCACGAGAACGGCCCGGCCCGCCGGGCCCGGTTGGAACGCACGCTGGCACTGCTGCCGCGGTATTGGTCGGGTGAGGGGGACCTCGGCCTGGCGCCCGCACCGACGTCGCGGATTCCGATCGTGATCGGCGGGTCCGGTCCCGCGACGATGGCGCTGGTGCGTCGCTACGCGGACTGGTGGAACCTGCCGGCCAACCAGCTCGACCGGCTGCGACGGTTGCGGTCGAGCGCCGGGCGGGCGCGCGTGTCGACCCAGCAGCTGGTGGGTTTCGTGGGACGCCGCGCCGATGCCGACCGGGTGCGTGAGGTGAGCCGGCGCCGATTCGGTTATCTGGCAAGCGGTTTGGTGTGTGGAAATGCCGAGGAGCTGATCGCGCACTTCGCCGCTGCCGCGGAGCAGGGTGTCGAACGGTTCTACATCTGGTTCACCGATTTCGCGCACCTGGAGACTCTCGCCGAATTCGGCGACGCGGTCATCGGTGGCATGCGCCGCGCCCGGTCGTAACGCCCGCTCGAGCTACTGTGCTCTGCCGACGACGACTATCGTTGCGCCAGCAGCACTTCCGACTGTTGGACCGATCCCGTGATGCCGCTCGCGTCCTGCCGCGCGAGCAGTACCGCGGCCTCCGCCATGGTTTCCGGCGGTTCGACCATCTCCGCCGGAATCCGCTGTCCGCCGCCACCGGCCCGCCAGCCCTCGGTGAGAACCACCCGCGACGGGCACAGACAGTTGACGGCGATATTGTCCGCGCGCAGATCGGCCGCCAGTCCCAGATACATGCGCTCCACGGCGGCCTTGGTAATCCAATAGGCGTTGGCACCGCGGTCGAGCATACCGACGCCGGTGGTCGTGCTGGCGATCATCGAACCGCCGCCGCGAGCACGCAGCAGCGGAATCGCCGCCCGGGTGACGTGGAAGACGCCGGTGAGGTTGACGTCCAGACAGCGCTGCCAGCGTGCGTCCGGGGTCGATTCGATCGGGTTCAGTGCCAGTACCCCGGCATTCGCCACCACGATGTCGACCCCGCCGAATTCGGAAACCGTTGCCGCCAAGGACGTCTCGACGGATTCCGCGCTGGTGACATCGCAGGCCACCGGCAGGGCCCGGCCGCCGGATTCGATGATCCGCTGCGCCACCGAGTGGATGGTTCCGGGCAACCGCCCCGGTTCCCGCGAGCGGGCGGCGACGGCCACCTCGGCCCCCGCCGCCGCCAGACCGTGCGCGATCGCGGCGCCGATGCCGCGGCTGGCACCCGCTACGAAAGCGACTTTTCCTGTCAGGGAGGTCATTTGGGCGGGAAGCGCAGGGCTCCGTCGAGGCGGATCACCTCACCGTTGAGGTAGTCGTTCTCCACGATGGACTGCACCAGTTGCGCGTATTCCGGGGAGCGGCCCATCCGCTTGGGATGCGGAACCTGTTTGCTCCAATAGGCTTCCAGCTGATCGGCGGCCTTACCGTAGGCGGGGGTGTTGAACGTGCCGGGTGCGATGGTGACCACGCGGATGCCCAGCGGTGACAGGTCACGCGCGGCGACCAGCGTCATGCCGACCACCCCGCCCTTGGCCGCCGAGTACGGCAACTGCCCGATCTGGCCCTCGTAGGCGGCGATCGACGCCGTGTTCACGATGACACCGCGCCGGCCCTCCTCGCCCGGTTCGGACTGGGCGATCGCCGCGGCCGAGAGTCGCAGCACATTGAACACGGCGGTGAGATAGAACTCGATCGTGGTGCGGAACCCGTCGAGCGCGAGCGGGCTGCCGTCCTTGCCGACCAAGCGGCCACCGCTGGCCGGCCCGCCGTGCGCGTCCACCGAGATGCGCAGCGGGCCCAGCGATTGCGCCTCGGCGATCGCCGCCTGCACCGACTCCTCGCTGGTGGCGTCGGTGTGCACATAGTGGATGCCGAGCTCGGCGGCCAGCTCCTTGCCCTTGTCGTCGGCGACATCGGCCACCACCACCTTGGCTCCCGCGGCGTGCAGTCGCCGCACCGTCGCCTCGCCCAGCCCCCCGGTGCCGCCCACCACGATCGCGGCGCTACCGCTGATCTCCATGACGCTGCCCTCTCTTGAAATCAACACTCTCTTACTGAGAGAATAATGTTCTCATGAACATTAGCATGATCCTCGAGATGGCGGCCTCGGCCGGAAACCGGCTGGTGATCACCGTCGACGGCCGTTCGCTCACGGCGTCGCAATTGCTGCGACTGGCGCGCCGCGCGGCCGCGGAGTTCGCCGACAGTTCGGCCGTGCTGTATCTGGGCACGAACCACCTGGCCTATCCGGTGGCGCTGTTCGGCGCCGTGCTGGCCGCGGTGCCGTTCGTGCCGCTGAACTATCGGCTCGGCGAGCAGCAGCTCTCGGCACTGCTGGCGCGGCATCCGGATGCGCGGGTGCTGCGCCCCGGGGATCTCGATGCCCTGGTGGAAACCGATGCGGCACAGCCCGATCCGGAACCGCACTCGGCCCCGTGGGACGGCGAGGCGGTGGCCGCGATCATCTACACCAGCGGCACCACCTCCGAACCCAAGGCGGCGCTGCTGCGGCACCGGCATCTGATGGCCTACCTGTTGAACACGATGGAGTTCGGCACGGCCGCGGAATCCGACGCATCGCTGGTGTCGGTCCCGCCGTACCACATCGCGGGACTCACCAATCTGCTCTCCAATCTCTACACCGGCCGCCGTGTGGTGTACCTGCCGGCGTTCGAACCGCAGCGATGGCTGGAAACCGTTCGGGCCGAGCGGATCACGCACGCCATGCTGGTGCCGACCATGCTGGCCCGCATCGTCACGGCGGTCGACGGCGCCGACGCGGCCACGCCGACGCTCGCGAGCCTGGCCTACGGCGGTTCACGGATGCCGCGGCCGGTGCTGGAACGGGCGCTGGCGATGTTCCCCGAGACCGGGTTCGTCAATGCCTACGGCCTCACCGAAACCGCCTCCTCGGTGGCGGTGCTCGGACCGGAGGATCATCGCGCCGCACAGGCCGCGACCGATCCCGCGATCCGCGAGCGGCTGAGCTCCGTCGGCCGGGCGCTGCCGGGCGTCGAATTCGACATCCGCAGTGCCGCGGGGGAATCGCTGCCGGCCGGGCAGACCGGACTCGTGTACGTGCGGGGCGAGCAGATCTCGGGAGAGTACGGTGCGCGCACCGCGCTGGATGCCGACGGCTGGTTCGGCACCCGTGACCTGGGCAGGCTGGACGAGGACGGCTATCTGTTCATCGAGGGCCGCGCCGACGACACCATCATCCGCGGCGGGGAGAACATCGCACCGGCCGAAATCGAGGACGTGCTGCTCACCCATCCCGGGATCAGCGAGGCCGCGGTGATCGGGGTGCCCGATCCGGAATGGGGGCAGCGCCTGGTCGCGGTCGTGGTAGGCGCCGGTGATCCCGAAGAGATCAAGCGGTGGGTGCGGGAGCGGATGCGGTCCTCGAAAACCCCCGACGCGATCGTGTTCCGCGCCGAACTGCCCAAGACCGAAACCGGAAAACTGTTGCGCCGCAACCTCGTCGCCGAATTGGAGAGCTCCCATGCCTGAAGCCGTCATCGTCTCCGCCGTGCGGACCCCCATCGGAACCGCGCGCAAGGGCACGCTGCGCGACACCAACGCCTTCGACCTCGCCCACCATGTGGTCGCGGCGGTCGCCCGTGATATCGACCCGAGCTGGGTGGACGACGTCATCCTCGGCGAGGGCCGCTACGGCGGCGGGGTGCTGGCCCGCCACGCGGCGGTGACGGCCGGGCTCACCACGGTACCGGGACTGGCCGCCAACCGGCACTGCGCGGCGGGAATGGCCGCGGTGCAGAGCGCGGCGGCCGGAATCCGTTCGGGGATGGACGAACTCGTCCTCGCCGGTGGCGTGAATTCCGATTCCACCGGGCCCCAGGTGCGGTTCCGGGTCGGTGCGGACGAATGGATCGACCCGTGGGTCTCGCCGTCGCATCCGGACCGCCCCGACGCGCCCAATCTGGACATGTCTATCACCGTCGGCTGGAATACCGCGGTCAAGGCGGGAATCTCGCGCGAGGAGATGGACGCCTGGGCCCTGCGTTCGCATCGCAACGCGATCGCCGCCATCGACGAAGGGCGGTTCAAGGAGGAGATCGTCGCGATCGAGACGCCGCACGGCGAATTCTCCGTCGACGAACATCCGCGCCGCGACACCAGCCTGGAGCGGCTCGCGGGCTTGAAGGTGCTGCATCCGGAGATCGAGGGGTTCTCGATCACCGCGGGTAACGCCTCGGGATCCAACGACGGCGCCGCCGCGCTGGCCATCGCCTCGGACCGGCTGGGCCTGCCCGCGCTGGGTGTCATCCGTTCGTGGGCCTCGGTGGGCGTGGACCCCGCCGACACCGGCCTGGCGCCGATCGAGGCGATCACCAAAGCGGTTGCGCGGGCGGGTATCTCACTGTCCGAGGTGAAGCTGATCGAGATCAACGAGGCGTTCGCCTCGGTCCCGCTGGCCGCGGTCAAGGCGCTGGATCTGGATCCCGAGCGGGTGAACTACAGCGGCAGCGGCTGCTCGCTGGGACATCCCGTGGCAGCCACCGGCGCCCGCATGATCGTCACCCTGGTCCACGAATTGCGCCGTCGCGGCGGCGGATTCGGTATCGCGGCGCTGTGTGCCGGGGGTGGTATGGGATCGGCGACCGTGATCGAGGTGCCCGCTCCGTGACCACCGCCGGGCGTGAGGCCAAACGGCTGCTCGCCGCCGCCCGGGAGGGTTCCCTGCGAGCCACCGGGCGGCTGCTGAGCATGGTCGAAAACGGCAGCCGGGACGAGGTTCTCGCGCTGCTCGGCTCGGTCGCCACGCCTCGGGTGCTGGGCGTCACCGGCCCGCCGGGCGCCGGAAAATCGACCACGGTCGCGGCGCTGGTCGGCACGTATCGAGCACAGGGCGCGAGGGTCGCCGTCCTCGCGGTCGATCCGTCCTCGCCCTACAGCGGCGGCGCCCTGCTCGGAGACCGCATCCGCATGTCGGCCCATGTCGGCGACCCCGGTGTGCTGATCCGCTCGGTGGCCACCCGCGGGCATATCGGCGGCCTGGCCGCGGTGGTGCCGGCCGCGATCCGGCTGCTCGCCGATCTCGGCTACGACCGGATCGTGGTCGAGACGGTCGGGGTCGGGCAATCGGAGATCGAGGTCGCGGCGGTCGCCGATCCGACCGTGGTCATCCTGAATCCCGGTGCGGGAGACGCGATTCAAGCCGCCAAGGCGGGGCTGCTGGAGGTCGCCGACATCCTCGTGGTGAACAAGGCCGACCGGCCCGGCGCCGACCGGACGGTGCGGGAACTGCGCGGCGAATCGTCGGCCCCCATCCTGACCCTTGTCGCGGAGAACGGCACCGGGGTGCCCGAACTGGCCGAGGCCATCGACGCGCACCAGCGCAGCGACAACCCCGAACGCCGCGCCGCCCGCGCCCGGGTGCAGATCCTGTCGCTGGTGCACACCCGCGTGCGAGCCCATCCCGACCTGGCACGGCTGGCCGAGGAAGTCGCCCGCGGGAGCCTGGATGCCTACACCGCCGCGGAGCGGCTGGTGCCACGTTCGCCCGCGGTCCCGGCACCGGCCATCCGGTGGTGAGGGCGGCAGAGTTCGGCGCTCACCAGTCGGGATCGCTGCCGTAGATCGCGCGATACTCCCGGGCGAAGCTGCGCCGCCCGAGCAACCGCCAGGCCAGGCGCGCCGCCGGCGGCATCTCCGCGAGAAGTTTGCGGCGCTGGGGTTCGGACGCGGTCTGCATCAGGAATCCGAGGAAGACCAGTTGGCGGTTCCGCGGCATGTGCGCGCGGCCGCGTTCGCCGAGAGCCCGCCACTCCTCGGCGGTCATAACCTCCTCGACCACCGGCAGGGCCTCGTGCTCCTCCTCGGCCAGGTGCTCGTCCAGCGCGGCGGTGAGTGCTCGTAACGTGTCGGCGAGCCGGTCGCGCGCCGAAGCCGCGGCAGCCGTGCCGAATTCGTCCGCCTCACCGCGTGCGCGCCGGACCAGCTCGGCGATGCGCTCGTGCTGTTCTTCCATGCGCAGTATCGAGCCGGCATGTATCGGGGCCCGTTCGAGCAGCAGCGGCCACATCAGCTCGTCCTCGCCGGTGTGTTGGTCGTGCAGTCCGGTGCACAGCTCGTCGAGGAATGCCGCGAGCTGCCGGGCGCGCCCGGCGTCACCCGCATCGACCCCGGCGACAAGGTCGGGCAGTGCGCGGAAGTGCGTGCGAAAGGCGTTGTGCACGACGAGCATGTCGAAGGTGTCGGGCCGGGCGGGCGCGATGGCGGTGCGCATGGGTTCTCCTGTCGGTGTCGAGGACTGCGACGAGAGTGGCGCCGGCCGCTTGCAGCCGACTCGAGACGCACTTGGTGGGTGCCGTCCTAGACTTTGCGGATCATGGTTCGGATTCGGGTCCTCGGAGCGTTGACCGCGTCGGGCGAGCACGGTGAACTCGACCTCGGCGGTCCGCGGCAACGCGGCGTGCTGGCCCGGCTGCTGGTCGCCCGGGGCGAGGTCGTGCCGGTCGACCGTCTGATCGACGATCTGTGGCGGGGTGAGCCGCCGCCGCGGGCGCTGGGCTCGCTGCAGGCGTACGTCTCCAATCTGCGGCGGCTGCTGGAGCCGGAACGGGCGCCGCGCGCACCGGCGACCGTCTTGATCAGCCGCGCCCCCGGATATGCGCTGCGGCTCGACACCGAGGCAGTCGACGCGTGGCTGTTCGGTGCCGAGCTGGATTCAGCGGCACAGCAGACCGATCCACAGCGACGCCGCCGCGCACTCGAACAGGCGCTGGCCCGCTGGCAGGGTCCCGCGTACGGGGCCTATGCGCAGGAGGCCTGGGCGGCCGCGGAGGCGGCGCGGCTCGAGGAACTGCGGCTCAGTGCTCGCGAACAGCTGGCGGCGACGCTGCTCGAGCAGGACGAACCGGCGCTGGCCGCGGCCGAAGCCGACGTGCTGGCCCGGGAACATCCGTTGCGCGAGGAGGCGTGGCGGCTCACCGCGCTGGCGCGATATCGGGCCGGACGCCAAGCCGACGCGCTCGCCGCACTGCGGCAGGCGCGCGAGGTCCTCGCCGACGAACTCGGCATCGATCCGGGACCGGCGCTGACGCGGCTGGAAACCGATATCCTCGCGCAGCGAATCCCGGTGCAGGAGAGAGTAATCGCGGAATCGCGCCCATCGCCCGACCCGGTCCCGGCGTCCGCGGCGACGGTATTGTTCGGGCGCGATGCCGAACTCGCCGCGCTGCATGCGGCTGCCCGGGGCGAGGGACCACGCACGGCGACCGTCACAGGCGAGGCGGGCAGCGGGAAATCGGCTCTGCTGCAACGTCTTCGCGACGACTTGCGTGACGCGGGATATCGCGTGGTGATCGGTCGCTGCCCGGAGGACGAGGCCGCCCCGTCGGCGTGGCCGTGGGTCGAGATTCTGCGTGCCTTGGCCGCCCAGCACGATCCCGGCGAGCTGGCGCCGGTACTCGCCCCGCTGCTCACCGACGGCGCGGGCCCGTATCGGGCCGACGGCGAGCACGGTCGTTTCCTGTTGCATCGGGCGGTGGGTGACTATCTCACCGCGGTCGCGACGGCGCGACCCCTGGCGATTCTGCTCGACGACGCCCACCGCGGCGACGCCGAGACCGCGGCGATGCTCGCCGCCGTGACCACCCGGGCGTCCGCATTCGTGGTGATCGGCTATCGGCCCGACGAGGTGCCGCCCGTGCTGGCCGATGCGCTGGCGAGCTCGGCGACCACCGTCCGGGCACGAATCCGGCTGCGCGGCCTCGGAGTAGCCGACAGCGCCCGGCTGGTCGGCACTCTCACCGGAAGTGCACCCGCGGACCCGCTGATGGCGACGCTGCACGATCGCACCGGCGGCAATCCGTTCTATCTCATCGAGATCGCGCGCCTGGTGCAGAGTGAAGGCGAGCTGGTCGCCGCAGCCGAGGTCCCCGAGGGCGTGCGAGATGTGCTGCGCCGCAGACTGTCCCGGCTTCCCGGGACGGCCGTGTCCGTCCTGCGCCTGGCAGCGGTGATCGGCCGCGAGTTCGACCTCGCGGTCCTGGTGCGGGCGGCGGAGGTGGGTGAGGACGAGGTGCTGGACGCGGTCGAGGCCGGAGTAGTGGCCGGACTCCTGGACGAGCCCGCCAGCGGGCGGGCGCGTTTCGCCCACGTGCTGGTGCGGGACACGCTGCTGGGGGATCTGTCGCGGATCCGCCGCGACCGCTGGCATCGCCGCATCGGCGCCGCGATCGAGGAGATCGATCCGGACGATGTCACCGCCATTGCCCACCACTACGGGGAATCGGTGACACCGCAGACCGCCCGCCGGGCCGCCGACTACGCGGTGGCCGCGGCGCAGCGGGCCGAGCGGCGCTTTGCCCACGACGTCGCGGCCGCGGGATACGAACGCGCGGCCCTCGCACTGGAACGTCATCCCGGTGGCGACACCGTCGACGAGCGGATGGAACTGCTGTGCCGAGCCGCCCGCAGCCACCTCGTGTGCGGCGCCGGCCTCGCCGCGCGCGCAGCCCGCGACCGCGCCGCGACGCTGGCCGAGCACGCCGACCGGCCCGACCTGCTGGTGCGGGCATTCACCGCCTGGGACGCCCCGACACCCTGGATGAACCGGCGCTACGGAGTCGTCGACCACGCTGTGGTCGCCCGCATCGAGACCGCGCTGCGGTGGGACGGCCTCTCAGCTGCCGACCGGTGCCGGCTGTCGGTCGCCCTGGTCGACGAGATCGGTGGCGCGGAACTCGACCGGGCGCGCCGGGTTGCCGCCGACGCCGAGGCAATCGCCCGCGACCTGGGCGACGACACGTTGCTCGCACCGGCGCTGCAGGCGCGGGCCTCGCTCTACGACAGTCCGGATCGCAGCGCGCTCGGCGCCGAACTGATCGAGATCGGGCGCCGCAACGATCACCACGCCTATCTGTTGCTCGGCCATACCGTAGCGCTGCAGGCGGCCGCCTTCGCCGGCGATCCCGAGGCGGCTCGGGCACACCTGGAGGCGGCCACCGTGCCGGCCGACCGGTATCAGTGGCGGCAAGCGCAGGCGGCGAACGCGATGGCGCGCGGACTGCTGGCGCTGGTGGGCGGCGACGCCGAGGACGCCGAGCGGCGCTATCTGGAGGCCGCTGAATTACTCGCTCGCACAGGCATTTTCAATGCCGGCACGCTCCCGCTCATGGCGCTGTTCACCGTCCGCCTGTACGAGGGCCGGGCCGGGGAGCTGGCCGAGACGATCGCGGCCTTCGCCCGGGATGCCGACGCGGATACCGCGGACGCCACTGTCGACTTCCACGCACTCGTCCTGCTCGCCGCCGGGGATCGGGATGCGGCGGCGCGGGTCCGGCGCCGCGCACGACCGATCCCGGAAGACCTGTTCCGTTCGCTGTTCCTCACCCTGCGCGGCATGGTGATCGCGGTACTGGGAACGCCGGAGGAGGCGGCCGCGCTCTACCGGGACCTGCTGCGTTATCGCGATCGTCTCGGTGGCGCCGACACCGGATCGTTCACCGTCGGCCCGGTCGATCTCGTACTGGCAGACCTGGCCGCGCTGTGTGGCGATCCGGAGCTCGCCGCCGAACACTGCCGCGCCGCCCTGCGCATCGCCGAGCGCTGCGCGAACCGGGGATGGATCGACGCCGCCCGCGCGCGTCTGGACCACTGATCGGTTACTGGTCGCTCACAAGCCGGATGCGGACCGTTGTACTCGACCGTCCTTCCGACCGAGGAGCTTCCGTGCCCGACACTCGCCGCATCGCCACCGACCTGCGCCTGAAGACCGTGACCAGCCTGCACCGCACACTGCTCGACGTCACCGGCGGCCGGTTCGGTACCCGCTTCAAGAACATGCCCACGCTGACCCTCACCACCGTCGGCCGGCGCAGCGGCCGGGCACACACCGTGGTACTCACCGTCCCGATCGTGGACGGCGAGCGCTACCTGATCGTGGCGTCCCGGGGCGGAGACACGATCTCGCCCGCCTGGTATCACAATCTGTGCGCCGAACCGCGGGTCGAGGTGTCGTTCCAGCACGGGGCGTCGCGCCCCATGACCGCGCGCGTACTCACCCCCGCCGAACGCGAGACGCGGTGGCCGCAGGTGGTTGGGGCCTATCCGGGTTACGCGGACTATCAGAAACGCACGGCCCGACTGATTCCGCTGATCGAGTTGTCCCCGCGCGGCGTGTGAGCACCCCGTGTGCCGCGATTCGGTGTCGAACCGGATGTGCTGTGCGGCATGATGCTCCGCGATTTACCGGAACCGCACCATGGCTTCCTGGGCGAAAGACGCGACCAGCGAACCCTTCTCGGTGAAGACGTCCCCGCGGCCGAAGCAGCGGCCCTGCGCCATCACCGGGCTGTCCTGGCGCAGCAACAGCCAGTCGTCGGTGCGGAACGGCCGGTGGAACCAGAGGGTGTGGCTGGTGACCGCGGAGCGGAACGCTGTGCCGTTGCCGCGCTGGCACACCCCCTCGATCGGGCGCAGTGCGGTGCTGATCAGGGTGAGGTCGGTGGCGTAGCCGGTCAAGGCCGGTGCGAGCGCGGCGTCCGCGGCCGGTGTTCGCATCCAGAACTCGAATTCCGGTGCGGCCGAACCGGTGTCGTCGAGGTCGACGTTCGTGCGGGTCTCCCACGGGATGATGTCGAATCCGGCTTTGTGCTCGGCCGACAGCAGCGGGCCGATCGGTGCGGTCGCCTGCTGTTCGGGCCCGTCGTCGGCGGCGTGCAGGGAAATGGCCGCGGTGGCAACGATTCCCGATGCCTGCTCGGCCAGTATCGTCGCCGAGGCGAAGGTCCGCCCCTGATGCTGGACCTGCACCCGGTACCGCAGCGCCTCGTCCGGTTTACCCTCGCGGGGAAACAGCGCATGCAGCGATTTGACGGACTTGTCCGGACAGGCCAGTTGAGCGGCGCGCACGAATTGCGCCAGCAGCTGGCCGCCGAAGATCCGGTAGTACCCCAGGCTCTGGTTGGGGCCGGCGAACACCGCGGTATCGCGGTCGTCCTCGGCCGGAACCGAACGCAGGTCGAGACAAGCGAGAAGGTCGCTCCACAGATCGGGCATGAATCCGAGTGTAAGCGACCTTCTCGATTACGAGAATGAAATTCTCAGTCTTGCGCAAAGCCGTGGGCGCAAAAGTTCCACACCTCTTCGGCGGTGATGGGGTGGGTGGTCTCCTCGTCGGTGCCGCCGGTGGACTGCGCGGTGAACATCACCGTCTGCATGACCATCGCCGCGGTCCGGCGCGCGTTGAGATCCTTGCGCAACCGGCCCTGTGCCTGGGCCTTCTCCATCAACTCCGTGATCAGGCTGAGCAGCGGCGCGTGCGCCACCTTCACCTGCGCGGGATGCGAAACCAGCAGCTGCGGCGCGAAATCGGTGAACAGCGGCCGCTGCGCGGTCGGATCCGGTCGGCTCAGTTCGAACAGCAGCTCGATGGTCACCCGGAGCTGGTCGATCGGATCGTCCTGCCCGTCGGCGGCCGCGCGCAGCTGGTCCGCGGTGCGGCTGAGCGCATCCTCGAACAGGGCCAGCAGCAGTTCGTGTTTACCGTCGAACTGCAGGTAGAAGCTGCGCAGCGATTGTTTGGAGCGGTCCACCACTTCCTGCACGGTGAAGTCGGTGGTGCCCTTCTCGGTGATGATGGCCTGCGCCGCGTCGAGGAAGCGCTGTACTCGCTGTTCGGCACGCAATTTCGCGGTCCGGATCGAGCGCTCGACGGCGCGTTGCTTCCAGGCGGGCTCTTCGCTGGGGCTGCTCACGGTCGGCTCGGTCCTTGGTTATGTGTGCAGAACATGAATGCACTGTACCGGAGAATGTCATGTTCCCGGGCACCGAGGGCGCGTGTTCGGGAACGGCACGAGAGACTGTTACTTTCTGTTGTGGAGAATGATATTCTCGCGTCGGTAGGCAGTCTAGTGGCCAGAGAGGCGGTCCGGGATGCTTTTGGAGTTCGACTCCGAACAAAGACTCTGGCGCGACACCGTGCGCGAGGTGGTCGGCAAACAATGCCCGGCGACGCTGATCCGGGAGATCGCCGACAAGGACGGCGACCCGATGCCTCTGTGGCGCAGCTACATCGGGCTGGGCTGGACCGAATTGACCGGGGACGCGGCCGCTGTCGAGCTGGCGATCGTTCTCGAGGAACTGGGCCGGGCCACCGATCCGACGCCGTATCTGGCCACGATGACCCAATTCGCGCCGCTGGCACCGGAATTCGCTGATTCCGCGCTGTCGGGCACGGCCGTGTACGACGGTGTGAACGCGGTCCTCGACGCCGACGGGTGGGTGCTCGGCGGCACCGCGCACCACGTCCTGGACGGTGACCGCGCCGAACAGTTCGCGGTGGTGACCAGGGCCGGTGTGTTCGTGGTGCCGGCCGCCGAGGTGCAGGTGCGCCGCAGTGCGGTCTTCGATCCCGTGCTGCATATCGCCGAGGTGCGCTTCGACGGCGTGCGCGCCGGACACGATCGGCGCAGCACCGTGGATGTGGCGCGGGCGCGTCAGTTCGCAGCCACCGGAATGGCTCTGACCGTTGTCGGCGCCTGTCAGCGGATCCTGGACCTGGTGCTCGACCATGTGCGCACCCGCCACCAGTTCGGCGTGCCGATCGGCTCGCTGCAGGCGGTCAAACACAAGGCCGCCGATATGCACGTGGCGATCGAGCGGGCCCGGGCGCTGGCCTATTTCGCCGCGCTGACCATCGCCGAGGACGATCCGCGCCGGGCGCTGGCGGCCTCGATGGCGAAGGCCGCCGCGGGGGAGTGTCAGAACGTGGTGTTCCGCAACGGATTACAGCTGTTCGGAGCCATGGGCTTCACCTGGGAGAACGACCTGCAATTCGCGCTCAAACGTGCCCAGGCCGGCGAGCTGATGCTCGGCGGTGCGGCCGAACACCGGGCGCTGATCGCCGAGGAGTGCCGTGCGACTGAGATTTGACGACGACGTCGAGGAGTTCCGGGCCGAATTCGTGGCCTTCCTCGACGCGCATCTGCCCGATGCGGCCACCGCGCGCCGGCGGCGGTCGCATTCCAGCGCCGACGTGCCCGAATGGGCGCGGGACTGGCAGCGGCTGCAGTTCGATCACGGCTGGCTGCTGCCCGGCAATCCGCCCGAATTCGGCGGGCGCAATGCCACCATCCTGCAGCAGTACGTGCATCTGCGGGAGCTGTCGGATCGGCGTATCTATCACAGCTTCAATCCGCAGGGCGTCGGAATCGTCGCCGCCTCGCTGCTGTCGTTCGGCACCGAGGAACAGAAAAACCGATGGGCGAGAAGGATTTTGCGCGCGGAGATCACCGCCGCACTCGGCATGAGCGAACCGGGCGCGGGTTCGGATCTGGCCGGTCTGCGAACCCGGGCGGTGCGCGACGGCGACGAATTCGTCGTCGACGGGCAGAAGGTGTGGACCTCCGGCGCCCACGACGCCGACGTGCTGCTGACCTTCGTGCGTACCGACCCGGACGCGCCGAAACACAAGGGCATCAGCGTGCTGCTGATCCCTACCGATACCCCCGGCGTGACGCGCCGGCCGTTCGCCTCGGTCTGCGGTCCGCACGATCTGGATTTCAACGAGGTGTTCTTCGAAGGCGTGCGGGTGCCGGTGGAGAATCTGGTCGGCCCGCTGCACGGCGGATGGGGTGTCGCCAACGGTTCACTCGGACACGAACGCACACTGCTGTGGTTGTCCTACGCGGACCGGCTCGAGGAACTCGCTGCCGATTTCGCTCCGCAGACGGTGCTCGATCGCGATCACTACGCCAGTTTGATCATGGACAGCTACGCCCTGCGGTTGCTGGGTTCGGCGGCGCTGGCCCGGGCCGCGCGCGGCGAACAGGATGTGGCGGCGCTGTCGGTGCTGAAGGTCTTCGGTTCCGAGGCGGTGCAGACCGCCTCCGGACACGCGCTGCGCGCGCAGGGAGCCGATGGCCTGATCCACCCGGCGCGGACCTCGGCGTTCAACCCGTTGAATCTGGATGCCTTCGGCGCCAGCTGGTTCGAACGCTATACCCGCAGTTTCGCCGGCACGATCGCCGGCGGCACATCCGAAATCCAGCGCAATATCATCGCCGAGCGCGTGCTCGGCCTGCCCCGAGGCTGAGGAGTCGCCATGTCGTACATCGAATACGAGGTCGCCGACAAGATCGCGACCATCACGCTCAACCGCCCGGAGGCAGCCAATGCCCAGAACGGCGAACTACTGGAAGAACTGGATGCGGCCTGGCAGAAGGCCGGCGCCGACGACGATGTCGCGGTGATCGTATTGCGCGCCAACGGGAAACACTTCTCCGCCGGACACGATCTCAAGGACCGGTCGTGGCCGGACCCGTCGACGATCACCCTCGAACGCATCTACGCCATCGAATCGAGGAAGTACCTCGAATTCTCGCTGCGCTGGCGCAACATCCCGAAGCCGTCCATCGCCGCGGTGCAGGGCCGCTGCATCGCGGGTGGTCTGTTGCTGTGCTGGCCGTGCGATCTGATCGTCGCCGCCGAAGACGCACAATTCTCCGATCCGGTGGTGATGATGGGGATCGGCGGCGTCGAATACCACGGGCACACGTGGGAACTGGGTCCGCGCAAGGCCAAGGAGATCCTGTTCACCGGGCGGGCGGTCACCGCGCGGGAGGCCGAACAGATCGGCATGGTCAACAGTGTCGTGCCGCGTGCCGACCTCGACGCCCGCACCCGGGCACTGGCCGAACGCATCGCCGCGATGCCGCCGTTCGGTCTGCGCCAGGCCAAGCGCGCGGTCAACCAGACCCTCGATGTGCAGGGCTTCTACGCGGCCATCCAGTCGGTGTTCGACGTGCACCAGACCGGGCACGGTAATGCGCTGAGCGTCAACGGTTATCCGATTCTGGTCAACCTGGACGAGATGAAACAGAAGATCGAGTGAAGGGCAAATCCATGCGCAACAGAATGATTCGCGGCGCGGCGAGTCTGTGCGGCATCGCGGTGATCGCAGCGGCGACCGTCACCGGCTGTAGTGACGACAAGTCCGACAGCAGCGCCTCGACCACGACGGCCGCGGCGGCGACCACCTCGGCGGCGGCGCCCGCCGCCGGATCGTCGGCGGCCGACCCGGCGACCACCAAGGCCGTCACCGACGCCTACGTGCTGTTCTTCGACGCCAAACAGCCCGCCGACAAACGCGCGGCCGCGGTGGAGAAGGGCGACGTGTTCGCACCGGTGCTGGCCGCCCAGGCGAACAATCCGCAGGCGCAGGGCACCTCCGCCACCGTCTCGAAGGTCGCCACGGTCGACGCCGGCCACGCCGATGTCACCTACACGCTGCTCATGGGCGGCAATCCGGTGCTGCCGGATCAGTCCGGGCAGGCCGTGCAGGAGAACGGGCAGTGGAAGGTCGCCGCCTCCACCTTCTGCGCTCTGCTGAAGTTGCAGGGCGGCACCGCACCCGCCTGCTGAGCGGCTGCTCCGGCCCCCTGATCGACCCGCAGCGACAGGGGGCACGCCACCGCGGCCGCACCGGCTGGCACACTGCAAGGGTCCCGCCGATCACCGCGGGGCGATGCGAGCGCCGGCCGAACGCCGGCGCGCCAGGTGCGCCCGGTCGGCGTCGGTTCGCCGTCCGGCGGGAGAGTGAGAACCGAATATGGACGACCACGCGGTGGCCGCCGAGCTCGCCCGGGAAGCCGGCGAGCTCCTGCTCGAGATTCGTGACCAGGGCGGTGCGGTCGGCGACCGGCGTTCCGACGAACTGCTGCTGAAGCGGCTCGCGGAGCTGCGCCCCGACGACGCGGTCCTGTCGGAGGAGAGCACCGACGATCCGATTCGCCTGTCCCGCAGCCGGGTGTGGATCGTCGACCCGCTCGACGGCACCCGCGAATACGGGCAGCCCCCGCGAGCGGATTGGGCCGTGCACGTGGCGCTGGCGGTGGACGGCCGCGCCGAGATCGGCGCCGTCGCGCTTCCGGTGCCCGGGCTGGTGCTGGAAACCGGTGCGCCGCCGGTACTCCCGCCCGCCCACGACGGCCCGCCGCGCATCGTCGTCTCCCGCAGCCGCCCACCCGCCTGCGTGCACCATCTCACCGCCGCGCTCGGCGCCGAGACCATTCCGATGGGTTCGGCCGGCGCCAAAGCCATGGCGGTCGTGCGCGGCGAAGCCGACATCTACGCCCACTCCGGTGGGCAGTACGAATGGGACTCCTGCGCCCCCGTCGCGGTGGCCGCCGCCGCGGGCCTGCACACCTCGCGCCTGGACGGATCGCCGTTGATCTACAACCAGCCCGACCCCTACCTGCCGGATCTGCTCATCTGCCGACCCGAGTTGGCGGACGAAGTCCTGAACGCGTTGGCCGACTTCGGTATCTGAGCGTTGGCGGCCAGGCTCGGCGTCCCGGCCGAGGAGATGCGGGACCGGCGATCGGAGCCGACCGTGGTGGCGCCGAATCGCGGCCGGACATCGTGCCCGTCAGCGGAGGCGGTCCGGCCGCCCGTCTCCGGAGTCGGTAACGCTCACCCTGTCCGGTTCGCGAAGGGCCGGACGCCGTACATGTCGACGAAACTCGCGATGAGCTTCTTCTCCACTGTCCGTAACTCATCGGTGTGCTGCCACGCCACCAGCAGTTCATCGCTGTCGGCCAACTGCAAGATCGTTCGTCCGCCCCAGTGTCCGGCAGGTTGTCCGGCGTGCTGAATGCCATTCAGTTGTCGCTCAGATACTCCAAAAAGTTCCTGTGCAGCAACCCGTTCGAGGCCGCCGCATTCCCGCTGAGCGGGTTCGGGTTGCCGTCGAAGCCGGTGAAGGTGCCGCCGGCCTCGGTGACGATGATCGCGTTGGCGGCCATATCGCCCGGCGACAGGCGGGGATCGGCGCAGATGTCGATCGCGCCCTCGGCGAGCATCATGTAGGACCAGAATTCGCCGTAGGCGCGGGTGCGCCACACGTCGCGGGACAGAGTGAGAAGGCTGTTCAGGCGGCCGTCGTCCGCCCAGGCGGTGACGGTGGAGTAGGCGAACGAGGCGTCGGTCAGGGTCGAAACGCCGGAAACTCGCAGGCGCGACGCCGAGGTCAGGCTGCGGCCGGTGAAGGCGCCGTGGTCCTTCGCGGCCCACCAGCGGCGGGCGAGTGCGGGCGCGGAGACAACGCCGACGATGGGGCGATATCCGCCCTCGGAGACCTCCAGCAGGGAGATCTGCGTGGCCCACACCGGCACACCGCGCACATAGTTCTCGAGTCCGGTGATGGCATCGACCACCCAGCAGCGCGGACCGCCGCCCTCCAGTCCGTCACCCGCGCCCAGGACCGCATCGCGCGGGCGGGATCGGCGCAGCTGGCCGCGGACGAGTTTCTCCACGGCGTTCTCGGCGTCGCTCACCGTGGCCATATCCGGTCTTGCCCGGACCGCGAGGTCGAGGCCCTTGAACCGGTCCATATTCACCGCGTCGGCGGAATCGGCGAGGACATGGGCGAAACGGAGATCGTCGTCGAGGTGGTCGTGCACCACTGCAAGCTATCCGCAGCCGATGAACACTGCCACCGCCTCGGATCGGCTCATGCCGAACCAGGCGTGCAAACCTCGGGGCATTGCGCGGTTTTCCGCATTATTCGTCGAGGTTGCGCGATCTATTCGGCCCCGGGCACCGCAAGCGCCGGGCGAACAGCGCCGGCCGAAGACATCTCACAGCTGCGCGAGCCGCGGGGCGGTGCCGCGCGTGCGTACCCAGGCGCCCGCTTCGCGTGTCAGTTCCGCTGCGCTGCCGAGCAATCCGTCGAGGACCAGAGCCCGGCGAGCGTGCCGGTGAAAGTCGTGTTCGGCGGTGAACCCGATACCGCCCAGGACCTGCTGGCAGTGGCGGGCGGCGATCCGGGCGGCATGGCCGGCGGCGGCCTTGGCCAGCAGCGCGCCGAGATCGGTGTCGGCGGTGGCGAGGGTGGCCTCGGCGCCCTCGATGGCTACCAGCGTTTCGGCCAGGCGGTGCCGGACGGCCTGGTGGGCGGCCAGCGGGCGAGCGAACTGGACCCGGTCGAGGGCGTGGCGGCGGGCGAGGTTCAGCATCGCGCGGCTCGTTCCCGCCAGCCACCAGGAGAGCGCGCGGCGGCCCTCGGCCAAGGGGAGCGTCTCGCCCGCGGAAACTCGGCGCAGCGGTAGCTCGGGGTCGAGCGCCGGGAGTGCGGAAAAGTGTTGTGCAGCAACCGAATCGGGACGACCGCGCACGGCGGCGAAGTCGCGGTCGGCACCAGTGGCCGACCGACCTGTCGGGTCCATCGCATCGGGCCGGGAACCGCCCGGCGTGCCGACGATTGAATCAGCTTCGGGATCGACAGCGGTCCGGATGGGGACAGCGGGAGCGGATGGAGCTACGCCGGTTCGCTCCCACATGATCCAGCGGCCACCGGTAAAGGGAAGCGCGACGCCGGCAGGCAGGTCGCGGCCGGCGGCGTGCGCGATGACGTCGTTCAGCACGGGAGCATGGGCGCCGGTTTCACCGAGCAGCCGGAATACCAGAGGGATTGCTACGTCGGGGGATTCGGTCAGCAGGTCGAGCCATCCGAAGTCGAGGAGTGCGTGATCCAGTGCGTCACCCGTGCTGCCGGTCATGGTGGCGCGCAGGCTGTCGGTCAGCAGAGCGATCTCGTCGGCATCCATGGTCATCCGCGCCTCATTCCCGGCCCAAATCGAGCAGGCGGCGCGCGATGATATTGCGCTGGATCTCGGCCGTCCCGCCGTAGATCGTGGCCGCTCGTGAATACAGATATTCGGTACGCCATTCCTCGTCGTCGAATTCGACTGCGCCCGGGAGCATGTCGCGCGCGGTGTCGAACAGCTGCTGTTCGGCGGTGGCCAGCAGCACCTTGTCGATCGATGTCTCCGGACCGAGCCGCTGTCCGTCCGCCAGCCGCCGCTGCGTGGCGTGCGAGCGGCACCGCACGGTGTGCAGCGCGAGAAAGGCAGCGCCCAGTGCGGCGTCGTCGCGCAGGTCCGTGTCCGCGATCAAGGCGTCCAATCGGGTGAACAGGTAGGCGATCCGGTGCCAGAAGCAGGTGGACCGCTCGTGCGGCAGCAGATCCATCGCCACCCGCCAGCCGTCCCCGGGCTTGCCCAGCATGCGATCGCCGGGCACGACGACGTCGTCGAAATACACTTCGGCGAATTCGTCGACGCCGTGCATGGTCCGCAGTGGGCGCACGGTGATCCCGGGGGAGTCCATATCGACGAAGAACGCGGTGATGCCCTCGTGGCCCGGCGCGGTGCGGGTCAGCAGGACACAGCGGGCGGAGTACTGTGCCAAGCTGGTCCAGACCTTCTGTCCGCTGATGATCCACTTGTCGCCGTCGGCAACGGCTTTGGTGCTCAGGGACGCCAGATCGCTACCGGAACCCGGCTCGGAGAACCCCTGGCACCACTGTTCGCGCCCCGACAGCAGCGCCGGCACCATCGCGGCGGCCAGTTCCGGCCGGGCGTAGGAGATCATCGTGGGCGCCAGCACTTCCACCATCGAGTAGATGCCGGGTTCGGCCAGGCCGCGGGTGGCGACTTCCTCACCGAGTACCGCTCGCAGCACCGCGGGCCCGCCGAGCCCGCCGACCTGTTCGGGCCAGCCGTGGCGCATCCAGCCGGCGTCGAAGAGGGCGCGCCGCACCCGGGCCAGCTGGGCCACCTGGCCGTCGAGACTGCGATCCGGGCCCGGTGTGAGGTCGTGGTCCGCCAGCCATCGCCGCAGACCGTCCCGAAACGTCGCGATATCCGTGGTACCCATCTCTGCGATTCCCTCGATCACTGTGTGCGAACGTCACTTTCGGGCCGGGGCCGCTCACACGGCAGGGCGGTCGAATGCGTGCGGGATACCGGAATCGTGGTCGCCGCTGCGCCGGATGAAGGTCATTCTGCGGGTCTTGATCCGCCAGCCGTCGTCGGTGCGGACATAGGTATCGCTGTAGTAACCGATCCGCATGTCGTGGGTGGAGTGCTCGACGAAGCACAACGTCTGCGTGCCGGAGGCGTTGTCGCCGTCGAGTTCGAGCACCGGTGATCCGGTCAGGAACAGGCCCTTGGGCGCGGCCGCGACGAGCTCGGGGAACACGTCGAGGTTATAGGTGTCGCCGAAGGCACTGTAGGTGCCGTCGGGGGCGAAAACGCTCAACAGCCCCTCGATATCGCCCTTCGTGATGGTGACCGCGTAGCGCGCCAGCAGCTGCTGGATATCGAGCAGATCGTCATTTCTGGACATACACTTTTCCGCCTTTCATCACGAATCGCACGTCCTGGGTCACGGTGATGTCGTCGACGGGATTGCCCGGCACACCGATGATGTCGGCCAGCAGGCCGGGCGCGATCCGGCCGCGGTCGTCGGCGTCGATGAGTTCGGCGGCGTTGATGGTGCCGGCGCGCAACACGTCGATCGGTGCCAGTCCGCGTTCGACCAGTGCCACGAGCTCGTCGGCGTTGCGGCCGTGCGGGATGGCGGGCGCGTCGGTGCCGACCGCGATGCGCACCCCGGCGTCGTAGGCGGCCTTGACCGAGAGGCGCGCCTTCGGGAACATCTCCGCGGCCTTGGCCTGCAGCGCCGGATCGGCCTTGGAGACGTCCATGGCGTCGGCCAGGCGGGTGGTCGGCACCAGCCAGGTGCGGGCGGCGACCATCTGCGCGATGGTTTCGTCGTCGATCAGGAAACCGTGTTCGATGCAGTCGATGCCGGCGGCGATGGCGTGCCGGACCGCCTCCGCACCGTGCGTGTGCGCGGCCACCTTGAGGCCACGCCGATGCGCCTCGTCGACGATCGCGCGCAGTTCCTCGTCCGAATAGTGTTGTGCGCCAGGGGGTCCGGTGAGCGACATGACGCCACCGGAAACGCAGATCTTGATCAGCTGTGCGCCGTACTTGATCTGGTAGCGCACGGCCCTGCGCACCTCGTCCACGCCGTTGGCGATGCCCTCCTCGATGGTGAGGTGCAGGACGTCGGGCATGAAGGCGGAGAACATGGTCGGATCCAGATGGCCGCCGGTGGGGGTGATGGCGTGCCCGGCCGGCACGATCCGCGGACCGTCCACCCATCCCTTGTCGATCGCCCTGCCCAGCGCCACATCCAGCAGATAGCCACCGGTTTTGACGAACAGGCCCAGGTTGCGCACGGTGGTGAACCCCGCGCGAAGGGTGCGGCGGGCGTTACCCACCGCCCGCAGCACCCGGGTGGCCGGATCGTCGGTGACGCTGGAGGCCAGCCCGGATTCCCCGCGCCCGCCCATGAGCAGGTTGACTTCCATATCCATCAGACCGGGCAGGAGCACCAGATCGCCGAGATCGACGACCTCGCCCTCGGGTGCGCCGCCCACGCCGACAATGCGGTCGTCTGCCACCCGGACCACGCCGGGGCGCATGATCTCACCGGAATCGATGTCGAGGACACCGGCGGCCTTCAGCGTCAGCATCGGCCTACACCACCGTCTCGCGCACGAGATTCAGATAGGCCGCCCCCGAATCGGGCACCCGCGGCTGCTTCCACACCTCGACCGGGAACGACACCATGATCAGCGACTGCATCAGATGCGTCAGATACCTCGCGTCGTCGGGCATCTCGTCGAGCGGAAACTGGTCCAGATAGTCGAGCGCCTCCTCGAGCCGGGGGAACGCGGCGTCGTAGAACGCTTGCATCTGCGCCATATCGGAGGCGAGCCGTTTGCGATAGCGTTCGGGCTCGGTGTCGATGATCCAGTCGGAGAACTTCTCCAGTTCGGCGAATTCCCCGGGCAGTTTCTTCGTCTCAGACGTTGGCATCGCGGTACTCCTGAACTTTGCGCTGCGCGACATGATGCAGATGCCGCAGCAGGACTTCCTGGTCGTTGAGCGGGAATTCCTTGACGACACTGGTTTCCAGCATCGTCTGGGTGGCCTCCAAGGTGTTGGCGTCCTGCAACGCGTATTCCTTGAACGTGACGCCGGTCAATTCCTGGCGCAGCCGTTCGCGGGCGTTCTTGGGGGGTGTGAAATACAGGTTGGCCTCGAAGATGTGCGTGCGCACCGAGGTCGGCCACCAGTTGTAGGTGAGGAACCAGCCCGGCGCCCACACCAGGATCGCGAAATTGGGGAACACATCGAATTCGTCCACGCCCCAGGCGCGATGGCCGGACGGATTGATCCCGGGGGGCAGGGGATCCAGCCCCTCGATATCGGGCCGGTCCCAGGGTCCGAACAGGCCCGAGCGGAGCACCCGCTCGATCGGCTTGACCATGTTGAGGTCCTTCGGCGGGGCCATGCCGCCCCACGAGGACACCATGGAATGGGGGGTGTCGATCTGGTAGTGCAGCGCCTCGAAGCCGACGTCGGCCAATTTGTCGGCCTCGTCCTTCACCGCCTGCTTCATATGCAGGATCGGCGCGTGATAGAACTCGGCGAACGCGTCGATGAACAGTTTCCAGTTGCTGCCCACCTCGGCCTTGTAGCTGTAGACCTCGGTGAATTCGTGGAAGGGAAATCCCTCCAGCCCCTTCACCATCGGGCCGAGGTAATCCTGCAGCGGCGGGGCGTCGGGGTCGACATTGACGAAGATGAACCCCTCCCACACCTCGCAGCGCACGTCGGCGAGGCCGTAGTCCGCCTTGTCCATGCCGAAGAATTCCTTCTCCTGCTGAACGAAGGTGCACGTGCCGTCGAGGTTGTAGCGCCAGGCGTGGTACTTGCAGGTGAACTGCCGGCAGGTGCCGGAGGTCTCCTCGTTCGGGAAGTCGTCCCAGACGAGTTTGTTGCCGCGGTGGCGGCAGATGTTGTGGAAGGCCCGGATCACGTCGTCGGTGCCGCGGACGATGATCAGCGAGGTGCCGATGCAGGCCAGTTCTTTGGTGAAGTAGCTGCCCTTGCGCGGCAGCAGCACATCGCGGCCGACGCACAGCCAGCTCTTGCGGAAGATGGCGTTGCGCTCGTCCTCGTAGAACTGCGGGTCGATCGAATCGGTGTAGTCGACGGTGCCGGTCCCCAGTTCGGGATAGTTCTCGGTCCAGCTTCCGGCGGCTGGTTTGCTGAAGTGCGGCAAGGGATTACCTCTCGTGATCGGGCAGGATGCCGAAGGTGTTGAAGGCCATCGCGACCATGGCGTAGCCGCCGACGGTGAAGACCAGATCCATCCGCTGGCGTTCGTCGAGGTAGTCGCTCAACGCGGCCCAGGTGGTGTCCGACAGCTGCGACTTCTCGTCGAGTTCGTCGACCGCCGCGAGCAACAGCCGATCGAACTCGCCGGTGAGCCGTCCGTCGCGGATCCCGTCGACATCGGCGTCGGACAGGCCGGTGGAATCGGCCATCGCGACATGGTGGGCCCATTCGTAGGCGCACTGACGGCGGTGCGCGATGCGCAGGATCGCGATCTCGCGCACGCGCGGCGGCAAGGTGGATCGGAACAGCAGGTAGACGCCGAAGCCGAGATACGCCTCGGCCAGGTCCGGATGTCTGGCCAGGGCCGACATCGCGGGACCGGCGCCGTCGGGATTGCGCCGAGCACGTGGCAGCAGAGCGGCCAGGGCACCGCGGGTCCGATCGTCCCATTGGTCGGCCGGCAGGGGCGGCAGGCGCATCCTCTCCTCCTCTCATTCAGGAGAATGACATTCTCCTCAACGGACCAATAGATTTTCACGTGAGGGGCCGACTCGTCAACGTTCGGCACGAAGTGCGGGAAACTCCCTGCTCAGAAGTGGTCCGCGCGAGGTGGACGGAGCGTCGGACGGCCGCTGCTGCCGGCGGCGCCGCCTGTTCGGTAGAGCGGCGGGCAGCGAGCGGGAGCCGATCCCGGCGCAGAAGTAGAAGGTTGATTCTCCAAATATGAGAAGATAGTTTTCTAGTCGCACAGTCCAGGAAAAGGAGTCGAGAGCATGGCAGCCCTGCGTCCCGGTGAACAGCTCGCCAGCACCGTCTGCGGCACCAAGGTGGTGGTGGTGCGCGCGCCCGCCGATGCCAGTCCCGTATTGACCTGCGGCGGAAGCCCTCTGGTTCCGGCCGCGAGCGCGCCACCGGCCGCGCCCGCCGCGGGAGAACCGGTGACACTGATCGGCAAGCGCTACGTCGACGCAGCCGATTCCGTCGAATTGCTGTGTACCAGTTCGGGTTCCGGTGAACTGCGCTGCGACGGAACTCCGATGACGATCAAGGCGGCCAAGGCGCTGCCGGCCTCGGACTGAGGGGTGGGGTGACCGGAGAGCAGGAGTGCGCATGTCCGCCGGAATGACATTCGAACCGACCGAGGATCAGCAGCTGATCCGCTCGGCGGTAGCCGAACTGTGCCGAAAATTCGACGACCGCTACTGGATGCGCAAGGACCAGGACCACGAATTCCCCACGGAGTTCTACCAGGCGATCGCCGCCGGCGGCTGGCTCGGCATCACCATCCCCGAGGAGTACGGCGGCCACGGCCTGGGACTGACCGAGGCGACCATCCTCGCCGAGGAGGTCGCCCGCTCGGGCGGCGGAATGAACGCCGCCACCGCGATTCATCTCTCGATCTTCGGCATGCAGCCGGTGGTCCGCCACGGCTCCGAGGAGCTCAAGCGGCGGACGCTGCCTCGGGTGGCGGCCGGAGACCTGCACGTCTGCTTCGGGGTCACCGAGCCGGGGGCGGGCCTGGACACCAGCCGGATCACGACGTTCGCCCGCCGCGACGGCGACCATTACATCGTCAACGGACGCAAGGTGTGGATCTCCAAGGCGCTGGAATCGGAGAAGATCCTGCTGCTGACCCGAACCACCGGCTACGACGAGGTGAGGCGCAAAACCGACGGGATGACCCTGTTCCTCACCGATATCGACCGCGCCCACATCGATATTCGCCCGATCGCCAAGATGGGTCGCAACGCCGTCTCCTCCAACGAGGTGTTCATCGACGATCTGCGGATTCCGGTCGAGGACCGCGTAGGCGAGGAGGGCGAGGGTTTTCGGTATCTGCTCGACGGGCTGAATCCGGAGCGAATGCTCATCGCCGCCGAGGCGCTCGGCATCGGCCGCGTCGCGCTGGACCGGGCGGTCAAATACGCCGGCGAGCGCGTGGTCTTCGACCGGCCGATCGGCATGAATCAGGGCATCCAGTTCCCGCTCGCCGATTCGCTGGCCCATCTGGATGCCGCGGAACTGGTGCTGCGCAAGGCGACCTGGCTCTACGACAACGGTAAACCCTGTGGCCGCGAGGCGAATACGGCCAAATATCTGTGTGCCGACGCCGGCTTCACCGCCGCCGATCGTGCCATGCAGACCCACGGCGGGATGGGATATGCCGAGGAGTACCACGTGGCCCGCTACTTCCGCGAGGCGCGCGTCATGCGCATCGCCCCCGTCAGCCAGGAAATGATCTTGAACTACCTGGGTTCGCACACATTGGGATTGCCGAGGAGCTACTGATGCCGGCACGAGGACTTTTCGATCTGACCGGCCGCGCGGCCATGGTCACCGGCGCCGCGGGCGGCATCGGATCGGCGGTGGCGCAGGCGCTGGCCACCGCCGGCGCCGCGGTACTGGTCACCGATATCGACGCCGCCGCCGCGGCGGCGGTCGCCGACAAGATCGTCGGCGCCGGAGGGCGGGCGGCGAGTTGCGCGCTGGACGTATCCGACCGCGGCGCCGCCGATTCCGCGGCCGAGCAGGGCGCGGCGCTGGCCGGCGGCGCACTGCACATCGTGGTCAACAACGCCGGTGTCACGGCGCCCGCGATGTTCGGCGCCACCACCGTGGATTCGATGCGCCGCCTCTACGACATCCACGCGCTGGGCACCTTCAACTGCGCGCAGGCGGCGCTGCCGTATCTGCCCACCGACGGCACCGGGCGCATCATCAATGTCACCTCCTCGGCCGGGTTGACCGGAACCCTGGGGCAGGTGAACTATTCGGCCGCCAAGGCCGCGATCGTGGGCATCACCAAATCGCTGGCCCGCGAGCTGGCCCGCAAGAACATCCTGGTGAACGCGCTGGCCCCGCTGGCGGCCACACCGATGACGACCACCATCCGCACCGACGAGAAATTCGCCGCGCAGATGCTGAACCGAATTCCGTTGCGGCGCTGGGCCGAACCGGACGAGGTGGCCGGAGCGTTCGTCTTCCTGGCCTCCGACGCCGCCTCCTTCGTCACCGGGCAGGTGCTGCCGGTGGACGGCGGCATGGTGATGTGATGATCATCGATCCGCACGCGGCGGGCCCGCTCGCCGGGGTCACGGTGGTGGCGCTGGAACAGGCGGTGTCCGCGCCGATGTGCACGCGCACCCTCGCCGATTTCGGGGCCCGGGTGATCAAGGTGGAGAACCCGGACGGCGGTGACTTCGCCCGCTACTACGACGACGTGGTCGAGGGCCAGGCCGCGCATTTCGTGTGGGTCAACCGCGGGAAGGAATCGGTGACCCTCGACCTGAAATCGCCCGCGGGCGTGGAACTCCTGCATCGCCTGCTGGAGCGCGCCGACGTGCTGGTCGCCAATCTGGCCCCCGGAGCCCTGGGCCGGCTGGGATTGTCCCCGGCGGAGGTGGAGAGCCGGCACCCGGATCTGATCTCGCTGACCATCGACGGATTCGGCGCGGGCGGGCCGCTGTCGCACAAACGCGCCTACGACCTGCTGGTCCAGGCCGAGGCCGGGGTGTGCGCGGTGACCGGCACGGCCGGGGCGCCCGCCAAACCCGGCCCGCCGGTGGCGGATGTGACCACGGGCCTGTACGCGGCCCTGTCGATCGTGGCCTCGCTGTGCGGGCGGCTGCGGCGCGGGCCGGGCCCGGGCACCGCGATATCGGTGAGCCTGTTCGACACCATGGCCGAGATGATGGGCTATCACCTCACCTACGCACGGCACAGCGGAATCGACCAGCAGCCCCTCGGCATGAGCTCACCGGCGGTGGCGCCGTACGGCGCCTACGCGACGGCCGACGGGCAGACCGTGGTGCTGGGCACGACGAACGACCGGGAATGGCAGCGGCTGGCCCGCGACATCCTCGAACGCCCGGGTCTCGCCGCCGACGACCGCTTCCGCACCAATCCCGGCCGGGTCGCCCATCGCGCCGAGCTCGACGAGGCGATCGGAAGCTGGTGTGCGCGACACGATCTGGCCGACATCCAAGCGTCCGCCGACGCCGCCGGAATCGGCAACGCGCGCTACAACCGGCCCAGCGAGGTCCTGGCCCACCCGCAACTGTCCGAGCGCGACCGCTGGCGCGGTATCGACACCCCGAACGGGCCGATTCCGTCCCTGCTGCCCCCGGCGGTGATAGAGGGCTACCACCCGCCGATGGGCCCGGTGCCGGGCCTGGGGGAGCACACCGATGCGGTACTGGCCGAAATCGGCTGCAGCGCAGGCGAGATCGCTCGATGGCGGGCGGCGGGCGTGATCGGCCCCCGAGACGCAGGGGTGGCTGCCGCTCATGTGCGTGGCAGGGGGCGTGGCCGCCGCCCGGAACGGGAGCACCGTCATGGTCTCGCATGACCCGGTCCTGCACTGCGCCGATCACGCGGGTGTGCGGACGCTGACCTTGAATCGGCCGCATCGCAAGAACGCGATCGACGCCGAACTGTGGGCGGCGCTGCAGGACGTGCTGCGCGCCACTGCGACAGATCTGGATGTGCGCGTGGTGGTTCTCACCGGCGCGGGTGGCGAATTCTGTTCCGGCGCCGATATTTCCACGCCCGACAACACCCATCCGGCCTATCGGATGCGGGCGCTGACCGAGGTGGCGCTGGCCCTGCACGAACTACCCATGCCGACCGTGGCGAAGGTGCGCGGCGTGGCGGTGGGTGCCGGCTGGAATCTGGCGCTCGGCTGCGACTTCGTCGTCGCCACCCCGCAGGCCCGGTTCTCCCAGATCTTCGCCCGGCGCGGGCTGTCCCCGGATCTGGGCGGCACCTGGCTGCTGCCCAAGATCGCCGGACTGCAACAGGCGAAAAGGCTTGCGCTGCTGGGCGAGACGATCGACGGCGAACAGGCGCGCGAACTGAACCTCGTGACGTGGCTGTGCGACGACGCCGAACTCGACGGCTTCGTCGACGACCTGGCGGCGCGGCTGGCGGCGGGACCGCCGGTGGCGCTGGCTCAGACCAAGGCCCTGCTCAACGAGGGCGCCGACCGCAGTCTGCGGGAGGCGCTGGCCGGGGAGGCGCGGGCGCAGGGCATCAATTTCGCCACCGCCGACGCACCGGAGGCGTTCGCGGCCTTCGCCGACAAACGCCCGCCCCGGTTCACCGGCCGCTGGACGGTTACCAGACCGCCGATCCGCCGTGCGGATCGGCCCGACGACGAAGGTCGAACAGATGCGTGAGGTAGTCATCGCCGCGGCGGTCCGCACCCCGATCGGCAAACGCAACGGCGCCCTGGCCGATATCCACCCCGTGGACCTGTCCGCGCTGGTGCTGACCGCATTGGCCGAGCGCACCGGTCTGGATCCGGCGCTCGTCGACGACGTGATCTGGGGATGCGTCTCGCAGGTCGGCGACCAGTCGTCGAATATCGGCCGCTATGCGGTCCTGGCCGCGGGCTGGCCGGAAGCGGTTCCCGGCACCACGATCAACCGCGCATGCGGATCCAGCCAGCAGGCGGTCGATTTCGCCGCCGCCGTGGTCGGCTCGGGACAGCAGGACCTGGTGATCGCCGGCGGTGTGGAAGTGATGAGCCGGGTGCCGCTGGGCTCGGCCCGCGCCACCGGGATGCCGTACGGGCCGAAAGCCCGTGCGCGCTATCACGATTTCTCCTTCGACCAGGGATCTCGGCCGAACTGATCGCCGAGAAGTGGGGCTTGTCCCGCACCCGTCTCGACGACTACGCCGCGCGCTCGCACGAACTGGCGGCCGCGGCCGTCGACCGCGGGGCCTTCGACGACCAGATCGTCGACGTGCCCGCCGGTTCGGCCACGGTCGGCGCCGACGAGGGCATTCGCCGCGGCACCTCCGCCGATACGCTGGCCCGGCTGAAACCGGCCTTTCGCGCGGACGGGGTGATCCACGCCGGCAACTCGTCGCAGATCTCCGACGGCGCGGCCGCGGTGCTGATCACCACCCCGGACAAGGCACGAGACCTGGGGCTGACACCGCTGGTCCGCTATCGCGGTGGCGCGGTGACCGGCGCGGATCCGGTGCTGATGCTCACCGGCCCGATCCCGGCGACGGAGAAGGTGCTGCGCCGGTGCGGGCTGTCGCTCGCCGAGATCGGCGTGTTCGAAGTGAACGAGGCGTTCGCGCCGGTGCCGCTGGCCTGGCTGGCCGAAACCGGCGCCGACCTCGGCCGGATGAATCCGCTGGGCGGGGCCATCGCGCTCGGCCATCCACTCGGCGCCTCGGGCGCGGTATTGCTGACCCGCATGATTCATCACATGCGCGACAACGGCATTCGCTACGGCCTGCAAACCATGTGCGAGGGCGGCGGCACCGCCAACGCCACCGTCGTCGAACTGCTGAACTGATCGGAGGACCGGCGTGCGCCGAGAACTGTTCACCGCCGACCACGAATCGTTCCGGGCACTGGCCCGCGAATTCATCGACAAGCATGTGGTCGAGAACTACCCGGACTGGGAACGCGCCGGCCGGATACCGCGTGAAATCTTCACGCGGCTGGGCGAATTGGGCCTGCTCGGCATCGCGATCCCCGAGGAGTACGGGGGAGCGGGGCTGCGCGACTACCGCTACAACGTGGTGCTGCAGGAGGAGGCGGCGCGGGCGCTGGTCACGCTGTCGACCGTGCGCACTCAGTTGGACGTGATCCTGCCGTACTTCCTCGACTACGCCGACGCGGCCCAGCGCGAGCGCTGGTTTCCCGGCCTGGCGTCGGGCCGGCTGCTGACGGCCATCGCCATGACCGAACCCGGCACCGGATCCGATCTGGCCGGGGTGCGGACCACTGCCGTCCGCGACGGTGATCACTACGTTCTCAGCGGAGCCAAGACGTTCATCACCGGTGGGCTGCTGGCCGATCTGGTGATCGTGGTGTGCCGGACCTCGACCGATCCGGACAACCGCCGGCACGGGCTGACGCTGCTGGTCGTGGAGGACGGCATGCCCGGCTTCTCGCGTGGCCGGGTGCTGGAGAAGATGGGCTGCAAGGTGCAGGACACCGTCGAGCTCTCCTTCGACGAGGTGCGGGTGCCGGTGGCTAACCGGCTCGGCGAGGAGGGCGCGGCATTCGGCTACCTCGGCCACAATCTGCCTCAGGAACGGCTGACCGTCGCGGTCGGATCGGTCGCGCAATCGCGCGCCGCGCTCACCGCCACTGTCGACTATGTGAAGCAGCGCAAGGCATTCGGCACGCCGGTCGCCTCGTTCCAGAATACGAAGTTCGAACTGGCGGCCATGTCCGCCGAGATCGAGGCGGCCCAGACCATGCTGGACCGGGCGGTGGCCGACCTGGTCGACGGGGAGCTGTCCGGGGCCGACGCCGCGCGCGTGAAGCTGTTCTGCACCGAGGTGCAGGCCCGGGTGGTCGATCGCTGCCTGCAGCTGTTCGGTGGCTACGGCTACATGATGGAATATCCGATCGCGCGGCTCTACACCGATGCCCGGGTGGCGCGCATCTACGCCGGAACCAGTGAGGTGATGAAGACGATCATCGCCAAATCGCTGGCGTTGTAGGCGCTTTCGGCGCACCGGCACCCGGCCGCGATGCCTCGGCGGCCGGGTGCTGTGACGGCGTCAGTCCCCTTCGGGGGTATCGGTGTAGCGCTGCAGATAGAGCTGTTCGCCCAGCGCGCTCAGCAGTTCGAGCTCGGTTTCGAGGTAGTCGACGTGACTTTCCTCGTCCTCGAGGATCGACTCGAAGATGCGGGCGGAGGTGACGTCACCGCGCGAGCGCATCAGCTCGATACCGCCGCGCAGCCGGGTCACGGCCTCCATCTCGATCTCGAGGTCGGCGCGCAGCTGTTCCGGGACGGTCTGGCCGATCCGCAGCGGGTTGAGCTTCTGGTAGTTCGGCAGACCTTCGAGGAACAGGATCCGATCGGTGAGGGTTTCGGCGTGCTTCATCTCATCGAACGATTCGTGGCGCGTGTGCTTGGCCAGCTTGGGGTAGCCCCAGTTCTCCTGCATCTTGGCGTGCAGGAAGTACTGATTGATCGCCGTGAGCTCGGCCGTCAACTGCTCGTTGAGCAGCGCGATGATTTCCTTGTCGCCTTCCATGATGTGTGATCGTGGCACAGATCACAGATCAGGGGAATGAGCGGGGTGCGTGTCGGTGTCAGGCAGCGGTCGACTCGGCCGGTGCGTCGGTGCGCGCCCGGCCTATCGCCTCGGCCAATCGGGCGGTGCACGAGCCGCAACCCGGCTTCCAGCCACAGGCCTTCTTGACTTGTCTGGTCGAACAGGCGCCGGCGGCGACGCAGGTGTGCACGTCCGCTTCGGAGACGGCATTGCAGATGCAGATGTACACGGTCGGCCTCGGATGCTCTGACGACAATTGCAGGGTCTTTTCGAGAGGTAAGCCTCGCCTAAACAGGTAACCCTTGCCTAAGGTAGCACCCGGGTAGCGGGGGTTGTCAATGGGTCGGCGCGTGCGTCGCGGACATGCTCCGGGCAGGGGACGTGCTCACCGCGTGACCGGCTGCTCTCGCTGCGCCCTCGGCTGCCGGAAGGTCCTTCGATAGGCGATCGGCGCGACGCCGAGCTGAGTGCGCAGGTGGTGGCGCAGCGAGGCGGCGGTGCCCATACCGGCGGCCCGCGCGACCTCGTCGACGGTGAGTGCCGTGGTTTCCAGGAGATGGCGCGCGTGGCGCATCCGCTGGTGCAGGATCCAGGCGCCGGGTGCCGTGCCGGTCTCGGCCTTGAAGCGGCGGGTGAACGTGCGCACGCTCATCCGGGCGTGTGCGGCGAGGGTGGTGAGATCCAGATCATCGCTCAGTCGCGCGAGCGCCCATTCCCGGGTGGCGGCGGTGCTTTCCGCACCCGGATCGGGGACCTGCTGTTCGATGAACTGAGACTGCCCGCCTTCACGCCACGGCGGCACCACGCAGTGGCGGGCGGCCCGGTTCGCGGCCGCGCTGCCGTGGTCGGAGCGCACCAGATGCAGGCACAGATCCACCCCGGCCGCCAGACCCGCTGCGGTGCAGACATTTCCGTCCTCGACGAACAGCAGATCCTCGTCGAGCCGCACGGCGGGAAACAGGGCGCGAAAGTCCGCCGCGTATTTCCAGTGGGTGGTGGCACGGCGGCCGTCGAGGATGCCCGCCGCGCCCAGCACGAACGCGCCGGTGCAGATCGAGACGATGCGCGCATCGGACCGGATCGATGCCAGCGCATCCCTCACCGCGGGCGGCAGGACGCCGTCGCGGCGCGGGCCCGGCATGGTCGTACCCGGCACGATCACGGTGTCGGCGTGGGCCAGCAGCTCGGCGCCGTACTCCGGGGTGACGGCGTAGCCGTTGGTGGACGGGATCGGGGACCGGTCCAGCCCGCAAATTTGCACGTCGTAGAGCGAGGAGCCGTCGTCGGCGGTGGCCGCGCCCAGCACGGTCGGCGGAATCGTCATATCGAAGCCGACGATGGGGGCCAGGGCCAGGACTGCCACCAGATGCGTATCGGGCACGGTCGTCTCCTCGTCGTGGCGGGGGTATGGCTGAATCTTTACGCATTATGGCATTCAGGCCACTCGTCGGCGACCGCGCGATTCGGCACGCTCACTCGGTGACCGAAATTCGCCTCACCGACCACATCCCTTCGCCGCCACCGGAGCAGCCCACGCCTCGATTCGCGCGTCGTCCGCATCCCGCGTGGATTGTCGCCGCCGTCGGCTTCGTCGCCCTGCTGGGCGCGGCCGCGTTCCGCTCGGTGCCCAGCGTGCTGATGGATCCGCTGCACGAGGAATTCGGCTGGTCGCACGGCACCATCGGCGCCGCGGTCTCGGTGAATATGCTGCTGTACGGGGTGATTTCGCCGTTCGCGGCCGCGCTGATGGACCGGTTCGGCATTCGGCTGGTGGTGGCGTGCGCGTTGCTCCTCGTCGCCGCGGGCAGCGGGCTCACGGTCTTCATGACCCAGCCGTGGCAGTTGATGGCGACGTGGGGGCTGCTGGTCGGCGTCGGCGTGGGATCGATGTCGATGCCGTTCGTGGCCACCATCACCGGACGCTGGTTCGTCCGGCACCGCGGCCTGGTCACCGGTGTGCTCACCGCGGCCGGCGCCACCGGACAGCTGGTGTTCCTGCCGCTCGTCTCGATGCTGGCCCGCGACCACGGCTGGCGGGCCCCGGCGCTGGTCGTCGCCGCGAGCGCCCTGGCCGTGGTGCCGCTGGTGGTGCTGTTCATCCGCGACTTCCCCGGCGATATCGGACGTACCGCCTACGGCGCCGGCCCCGGCAGCGACGCGGGCCTGCGCACCGTGGCGGCCGGCGGGGCCGCGCGGGCGCTGACCGTCCTGGCCGCGATCGTGCGCCGGCCCGTATTCTGGCTGCTGGCAGGGGGTTTCGCGATCTGTGGCGCCTCCACCAACGGATTGATCGGCACCCATTTCGTCAGTGCCGCACACGATCACGGCATGCCGCCCACCACCGCGGCCGGACTGCTGGCCACCGTCGGCATCTTCGACGTCGCGGGAACGATCGCCTCGGGCTGGCTCACCGATCGCATCGGCTCGCGGTACCTGCTGACGATGTACTACGCGCTGCGCGGCCTGTCGTTGCTGATTCTGCCGATGCTGTTCGCTCCCGATGTGCGGCCGAGCATGTGGGTGTTCGTCATCTTCTACGGTCTGGACTGGATCGCGACGGTGCCGCCGACGGTCGCGCTGTGCCGCGAACACTTCGGCGCCGACGGGCCGATCGCCTTCGGCTGGGTGTTCGCCTCACATCAGATCGGTGCCGCGATCGCCGCTTCCGGGGCCGGCGTCATCCGTGACGTGCAGGGCAGCTACCAGCCGGCCTGGTTCATCGCCGGAGGTCTGTGCGCGGTGGCGGCGGTGATGTCGCTGAGCATTCGCCAACCGCGTCCGCGAGAGGCGCTGGCGCAGTAGAGTTTCAATCCCGGCTCCACCGTTCCCGATGAGGGAGGTCGTGCAGTGCCCGTGGTTTCCGTGCCGTTCCGGCCCCGGCTGATTGCCGGGGCGTTGGCCGGCGTCGCAGTTCTGTTCGTCGCCTGCGGGTGCGGATCGTCGTCGAAACCCGCGCCCGCGAGCACCTCGTCCGCCGCGGCGACCACCTCGCCGGCTCCTGCCGTCCATCCGCTCGACGAGCCCACGCTGCGCGGCATCGTCGAGTCGGTGGCGCGTCCGGCGTCGGTGCCGGGCGTCGTGGCGTTCGTCCGCACCGCCGCCGGCGACGTCGGCACCTCCTACGGCACCCGCACTTTCGGCGGCGGTCCGGCGGTCACCGCGGCCGACCACGTCCGCATCGGATCGCTCACCAAGACCTGGACCGGCACGGTAATCCTGCAACAGGTGCAGGAACGCAAGCTGGCCCTCGACGATCCGGTATCGAAGTACCGCACCGATGTGCCCGGCGGCGCGGCCATCACCATCGCCCAGCTGCTCGACATGCGCAGCGGCCTCTACAACTACAGCGAGACCCGGGAACTCGCCGAGGCCATGGACGCCGATCCGGGCCGGGTGTGGCAACCCGACGAACTGCTCGCCATGGCATTCGCGCACCCGCCATATTTTCCGCCGGGACAGGGCTATCACTACTCGAATACCAACACGATCCTGCTGGGGCTGATCGCCGAGCAGCTGGACGGCAAACCGCTCGAGCAAATCATGCGGGATCGGCTGTTCGGGCCGCTCGGGCTGACCCAGAGCTCGTTCCCGGCGCGCACGTCGGCGGCCATACCCGACCCGCATCCGCAGGGCTATATGTACGGCACCAACGTCTTGACCATGGGATCTCCACCGGCGCTGCCGCCCGAGATGCAGGCCGAGACCAAGGCGGGCCGGCTACTGCCCGGTGATCGGACCGCGGACAATCCCTCCTGGGGCTGGGCCGCGGGTGCCGGGATCTCCACGGTCGGGGACCTGGCGACCTGGGCCGAGGCGCTCACCGACGGCAAGGTCCTCGACGCCGACATGCAGGGCCGGCGCATGAGCAGCCTGCAGGCGACCGATCCGGCCAACCCGCCGGAGGCGCCGCAGTACGGTCTCGCCATCGCGAAATTCGGTGCGCTGTACGGACATACGGGCGAGCTGCCCGGCTTCAACACCTTCGCCGGATCCGATCCGGCCCACAAGGTGACCGTGGTGGTGTGGGCGAACCTGGAACCCACGGCCGACGGCAGCGCGGCGGCCACCGAGATCGCCAAGCACATCATCGAGCACCTCTACGGAACGGGCGCCGCGACGACCACCACCGCACCCGCCACGACGACCCGGGCCACCGCCACTACGGCCGCCACGACCCCGGGCAGGCCGACCCCGCTGTCGCCGACCGCCACGCCCGCACCCAGCCGGTGAGTCGCCGAAACGAACGCAGCAACGTTTCGGCATCCGATGCCCGGATGCGTACCGGCCCGTGCCCATGTCCAGTAGCGTCGATGTGGTTACGAGTTGGCTAACGATACGGCCGGTATCCGGCACGGCCCGTGCACCCGTCGCACAGTTCGGGCAACGAAGGAGGATCGAAGTGCTGCACACCGACATCCCGACCCGCCGCGAGATCGAAACCCTCGCCGAATGGACCGGCCCCTGGTCGGTGTCGATCTACCTGCCGACCGAAGCCGCCACCGCGAATCCGGAGGCGAACCGGATCGCGTTCGGCAATCAGGTCCGGGAGGCGGTCGGGCTCGTCACCGATGCGGACAGCCGCGCGGCCATCGCCGAACAGCTCGACGATCTGGCCGAGGACGCAGATTTCTGGCGCTTCCAGTCGCACACCCTGGTCGTGCACGTATCCCCGCAGCGCATGTGGACCTTCCGGATCCCGAACCGTCTGGGCGCGGCGGTCACCGTCTCGAACCGGTTCCTGCTCAAGCCGCTGCTGCGAGCCGTCACCTTCCCGCAGGCCGCGTTCGTCCTGGCGTTGGCCGAGGGGTCCGCGCGGCTGGTCGAGGTGACCCCGGACCGACCGGCCGAGGATGTCCGGGTTCCCGAAATGCCCGCCGGCGCCGTCGATTTCGCGGGCGAGTCCGTGGACGATCGCGCGCCCAAGCGGCGGTCGACCGACAGCGAGAGGAAGAAGGTGCTGGCCCGGCAGTACGCGCGTGCCGTCGACCGGGCGCTGCGTGACATTCTCTCCGGGCGCGACACCCCGCTCATCCTGGCGGCGGCCGAGCCGATCGACGCGATCTACCGCTCGGTCGCCACCTACGCGGAACTGCTCGACGACGGAATTCCCGGCAACCCGGAACACCTGTCGGATCAGGACCTGGCCGACAAGGCCCGCCACATCCTCGACGGCCACTACGCGGCGCAACTCGCCGATCTGCGTCAGCTGTTCGACAAGCGCCGGAGCGAGGCGCGGGCCACCGCCGACCTCGCCGATATCGCCCGTGCGTCCACCTTCGGCATGGTGCAGACGCTGCTGGTCGATATCGACACCGCCGTGCCCGGCACGGTCGCCCCGGACACCGGCGCGATCGAATTCGGTCCCGCCTCCGAGACCGAGATACCGGGAATCCTCGACGAGATCGCCCGCCGCGCACTGCTTTCGGGCGCGCGGGTGCTGGCGGTGCGCAAGGCCGATATCCCGGACGAGGCGTCGGCCGCCGCCATCCTCCGCTATTCGATGTGACCGAATCACCTGCCCGGCAACATCTTTCGCGATGAGCATCAGCTGCCGAGGCAGCGGTGGTGGCATCGTCGCCGTAGGCGGGCCGTCCACTCACCGCTCGTGCGCGGGCCTAGCCGTCGGTCGCGGTCGCCGTCGCGGCGAGGTCGTCGATGGCCGTGATGAGGTGGCGGCGGCTGTCGGCGGCGAGGGCCAGGAGTTCTTCGTCGCCGAGTGCGCGGGCCCAGATCGTCGGGTCGAGGGCCTCGACGACGACGGTGTCGCAGCGCTCCCGGACGACCACCGGATGCGGCACGATCATGTCGGCTTGGTCTTCGCCGGCGAGTTCGGCCGCGAGCAGATTGCGGCGGCAGATCTCCAGGATGGTGTGGTGGGCCAGGCGCCGGGTGCGGCCGTCGTAACGCGCCGTGTTCAGGTCCATCTCGGCGAGGATGGTGAAACCGTTGGACCGCAACGCGTTCCGGGTTCGATCCAGGGCGGTGTCGAAGTCTGCGAGCACCCGGGTGACGATCGTCGGCGCGGGGGCCACGGGCAGCCGGATCTCGGTGACGAGTTGGCGCGGGTCGCTCACCTCGTCGGGGCCGATGAGATACACCTCGGTCGGCGGGCCGGTGATCCGATAGGCGTTGCGATCCACCCACTCCGCCAGACTTCGATAGGCGGCGCCGAGATCGTGATAGCTGCCGCGGTGGCAGGCGCGGGCCACCGTCGTGCCCGAGGTGACAACGACTTCCGCACCCGAGGCCGGGCTGAGTTCGGCGGCGGGCTCGACGGGCACGCGGAAGTCGACGCTCGTCGCGATCGCGGATCGTTCGGTGTCGGTGTAGGTGATCGCGGTCGGGCCGCTGGCGGTGAGGCCGCATCGGGTCACGGTCGCGAACAGTTCGCGCATCCCGGCGGTGATGTCCTCGCCGGGCCGATCGGCCCGGATAGCGCGAGGTAGTCGCAACAGGGCTTGTGGCGGCACTTCGCACACGTCCACCCGGTAGTCCATGGCGTCCTCTTTCTCGGTGTCTGTCTCGACAATGCCCGCGGCTTCGCGCATGCGCGAGGGACCAAGGACCTGTCCTGGCGGGCCATCCGCGCCGATTTCGCCCAGGTGGACGACCGCGGACGAAGTCGGCCTGCGGTGGCGACTTTCGGCCCTAGATCGACGGTCGGCGCGGCCGGACGATCGGAGCAGGTCCGGCAGCAGGAGGCGGCGATGAGCAGTGACAACGGGACCGAGCCGACGATCGTCGCGGCGGTCGACGGATCCGGTACGGCGCTGCAGGCGGTGCGGTGGGCGGCGGCCGAAGCGGGCGTGCGCCGATGGGGCTTGCGGATCCTGCTCTCCTCGGCCTCGGCGCCGCGGACCGGACTCAGCGCGATGGAGATCGTCGGCGGCCGCGAATGGTTGTACTGGAATGGCGAAGGCGTCCTGTCGGAGGCCGCGGCCATGGCCCGGCATGTGGCCGACGGCGTGGAGGTCACGACCGAACTGACCGCGGATCCGGTGATCGACACGCTGGTGGAGCGCTCGCCGCGCACGCCGATGATCGTGGTCGGCAGCCACGGCCGCGGCGCGGTCCGCCGCGCGCTGCTGGGTTCGGTCAGTTCGGCGGTGACGCGGCAGGCTCGGTGCCCGGTCGCGGTCGTCCACCGCGAAAGCCTGTTCACCGTGGGCGAGGACGCGCGACCGGTGGTGGTCGGCGTCGACGAGCAGGGCACCGCGGTCGGCTGCGCGTTCGAGGAGGCGGCGCTGCGCGGGGTCGGTCTGCAGGCCGTCCGGTGCTGCGACGACGAAGTCGGGGGATTCGTCCTGGACGGAGAACTTCAGCAGTTCCGCGCGGACGAGACGCGGGCGCTGAACCGGCAATTGGATCCATGGCACCGCAAGTATCCGGAGGTCCCGCTCGAATCCGAGGTGATGTTCGGCGGGCCCGCGCAGGTCCTGCTGGAACGAGCGCGTGACGCGCAACTGCTGGTGGTGGGCCGGCACCGCTGGACCGGCCTGGTCGGAACCGCGATGCGGTCCACGCGCGCGGCGGTCCTGCATCGCGCCCACTGCCCGACGCTCGTGGTGCCCGAGCACGTCGAGCCGGAGTAGATCATCGGCCGCTGCGCTGCACCGACGCCGAATCAGCTGTGCGACAGCAACATTCGGATCCGGTGACGCCGGCTCGCGCGATCCGTCCGAGGCGGCGTCGCGTCGATCGGCGAGCGCACCCCACGGACGCTGAAGCGCGACGCTCGCCGCTGTACCCGGCGACCGGAACGCGGCGGGTGGGCCGGCGTCGGTGCCGGCGTGCGGAAGAACCACCGCTTGGCGGCTTCGGCGAGAACCAGATAGACCAGCACCGTCGCGGCCAACGCGCCGAAGAACGCGGCGGGCAGCGGGGTGAGGCCGAGATCGGGCGCCACCGGCGTGTACGGCAGCACCACACCCACGCCGACCGCGGCGAGCACTGCGAGAAGCAGCGGAATACTCGGCCGGCTGCGGTAGCTGGGACTGCGGCGGGTGCGAATCACGAACAACACCAGCGTCTGCGTGCACAGCGATTCGACGAACCAGCCGGTGTGGAACAGCTCCGCGCCGGCATGGAACACACCGAGCATCAACGCGAAGGTCGCGAAGTCGAACACCGAGCTGATCGGGCCGAAGACGAGCATGAAACGCCGGATCAGGCCGATATCCCAGCGTGCCGGGCGGGCGAGTTGTTCCGGGTCGACCGTATCGGTCGGGATGGCGAGCTGGCTGGTGTCGTACAGCAGGTTGTTGAGCAGGATCTGTCCCGGCAGCATCGGCAGGAACGGCAGGAACGCCGAGGCACCGGCCGCGCTGAACATATTGCCGAAATTGCTGGACGTGCCCATCAGCACGTATTTCATGGTGTTGGCGAAGATCCGGCGCCCGGCCATGACTCCGTCGGCGAGGACCTGCAGATCCTTTTCCAGCAGCACGATATCCGCGGCATCCTTGGCGATATCGGTCGCCGAGTCGACGGAGACGCCGACATCGGCGACGTGCAGGGCGAGCGCATCGTTGACTCCGTCGCCGAGGAAGGCGACATCGCGTCCGGCATGCCGTTGCAGGCGGACGATCCGCGCCTTCTGTTCCGGGTCGACGCGGGCGAATATCGTTGTGGTGGGGAGTAATTCGGTCAACGAGTCGTCGTCGAGGCGATCGAGGTCCGCGCCGGTGAGCGGCCGGCCGGGGTCCAGGCCGAGGTCGGCGCACACCCGGACCGCGACCGCGGGATTATCGCCGGTGACCACCTTCACGGTGATGCCCAGGCCGGCCAGACGCCGCAACGCGTCGCGCGCACTCGCTTTCGGAGGATCGAGGAAGACGAGGAATCCGCGCAGTGTCAGCTCGCGTTCGTCGTCGGTGGTGAGCCGATCGGCGCGGACCGCTGTCCGAGTCGCGACGGCGACGATGCGGTGACCGGCCGCGAACTCGGCGTCGAGGGCGGTGCGAGCGGCTTGCGGGACGTCGCGGCAGCGCGCGAGCACGGCCTCTGGGGCGCCCTTGGCGATGATCGTGGGGGTGCGGTCCGGGCCGGCGACGAGAACCGACACCATACGGCGGTTGTGGTCGAAGGGCAGGACCGCGCGGCGGGCGAAACCCGCTGCGGCAGCGTGTTCGGCCGCGCACGCGCTCCACAGTGCCGTATCGAGCGCGTCGGCGCCGGCCTGGCGTCCGTCGTGGACGGTCGCGTCGGTGCAGACCAGACCGTAGACCACCGGCTCGTCGCCGGGGGAGCCGTCGGCCGCCAGCGCGTGCAGATATTCGATGCGCCCTTCGGTGAGGGTGCCGGTCTTGTCGGTGAACAGGACCTCGATATCGCCGAGGTCCTCGATGCAGACCATCCGCTTGACCAGTACCTTGCACCGCGCGAGCTGCCGTGATCCGGCAGCGAGGCTGGTGGACACCACGGCGGGCAGCAATTGGGGTGAGATGCCGACGGCGATCGCCAGCGAGAACAGCAGGGCATCGAGGATCGGGCGGTGCAGGGCCAGGTTGACCGCGAAGATGCCGGCGGTGAGGGCGGCGGCCACCCACACCAGCAGCATCGAGAACTGACGGAGCCCGATCTGAAATTCGGTGTCGGGCTGTCGTTTTCCCAGGCCGAGGGCGATCCGGCCGAACTCCGTCGCGCCTCCGGTGGCGACGACGACCCCGCGCCCGTGGCCCGCGGCGACGACCGTGCCCATCAGGGCGCAGCACGACAGCTCGGCGACGCCCGACTCCGGTGGCACCGGGTCGGTCGATTTCTCGACACTGTCCGATTCGCCGGTCAGCACCGATTCGTCGCACTGCAGCCCGGTCGCCGACAGCAGCCGCACATCCGCCGGGACCAGCTGCCCGGCCCGCATCTCCACCACATCGCCGGGGACCAGATCGACCACGTCGACCGATGCGGGCCGGCCGTCGCGAATCACCGTGGCGCCGTGGCGGATCCGCTCGTGCAGCGCGTCGGCGGCGCGTTCGGCGCGAAACTCGTTCACCGCCCCCAGCCCGACCGACACCAGCAGGATGATCCCGATGACGATCGCGTCGGAACGTTCACCGACGAAGAACGACACCACCGCCGCGACCCCGAGCAGCAGCAGAAGCGGCGAGCGCAACTGCCGCGCGACCACGGCGAGCAGCCGGGCACGATGCGTGCGAACAGCGTTGGGGCCGAGCAGGTGACGTCGGCGCGCGGCTTCCGTGCTCGTCAGGCCGGTGTCGGTGGTGGTCACCGCGGCCAGCACCTGTGCCGGCGTCGAGGTGGCGGCCGATGTGGCCGGCAGCGGGCCGATCGACGGGGCGGCATCGGTCCGGGACGTGGCCGTCGAGACGACCGCTCGCACGGCGGCACGGTTCATACCTCGATGGTTGTCGGAGCTCCCGGGATTCGCCAGGGACCAAAGACTCTGCCGGATTGCCACGGCGGTCACCGCCGCTGCCGATCGGCGGCCGGGGACCGGTGGCCGTGCGGATGAGGACTTGTGTACCTTGCCGGGGCCCGCGCACGGGCGGAGGCTGGGGGAGTGCACCCTGACAAACCGGTGGCCGGGCCGGTGATCGACGCGCGTCGCTACGACGCGGTGATCTTCGATATGGACGGCGTGGTCACCGACACGGCATCCGTCCACGCCGCGGCGTGGACCCAGGTGTTCGACGGATTCCTCGCCGCCCGCAAGCCCGGTCCCGGCGAGAACTGCGCCCCGTTCACCGCCTCGGACTACCAGGACTACGTCGACGGCAAGCCGCGGTACGACGGTGTCGCGGATTTCCTTGCCTCCCGGGCGATCTCACTGCCGCGCGGCGAGCCGTCGGATACGGCGGCCGACGCCACGATCTGCGGACTCGGAAACGGCAAGGACGAGGTGTTCCTCGCCCGGATCGCCGAATCGGGCGTACCGGTGTTCGCCACTACGGTGGCCCTGGTGCGCCGCCTGCGCGCCGCCGGGGTGCGGACCGCGGTGTTCTCGGCCAGCCGCAACGCGGCCCAGGTGCTCGACGCCGCGGGGCTGGGGGATCTGTTCGCCGTGCGGGTGGACGGTGTCGTGGCCGAAGAACTCGCGCTGCCGGGCAAGCCGGACCCGGCCACCATGGTGCTGGCCACGCAGCGGCTGGGCGCCGAACCCGAGCGGACGGTCGTCGTCGAGGATGCCGAGGCCGGGGTGAGCGCCGGGCGGCGCGGCGGCTTCGGACTGGTGATCGGCATCGAACGCGGCGGAGATCCGGACCGGCTGCTGTGCACCGGAGCCGATGTCGTGGTCGCCGATGCCGACGAGATCCGGGTGCGCAGTGGTTTCCGCCGCCTGTCGGAGATCGCGGACGCGCTGGCGTGGTGGCCGTCGATCGCCGACGCCGTCGAGGACGAGCACGTCGCGGTGCTCCTGGATTTCGACGGCACGATCTCGGAGATCGTGCCCGATCCCGATGCGGCGATCCCGATCGAGGGGGTGCGCGCCACCTTGGCCGCGCTGGCCGCGCGGTGTCCCGTCGCCGTGATCAGCGGTCGCGGACTCGAAGATCTGCGCGCGCGCGTGGGCGTCGAGGGAATCTGGTACGCCGGTAGCCACGGCTTCGAACTGATGGCGCCCGACGGCACCGAACACGTACACGAAGGCGGCCCGAAGGCGGAGCGGGCGCTGGTGCAGGCGGCGGCCGAACTCGCCGAGCGGCTGAGCCGGATTCCCGGAGTGCTGATCGAGCCGAAGCGATTCGCGGTCGCCGTCCATCACCGCAAGGTCGCCGCCGATGCCGTGGCGACGGTGGTGGCCACCGTGCACGACATCGCCCGCGGGCAGGGTTTGCGCGTGACCGCGGGTCGCAAGGTCACCGAATTGCGTCCGGATGTGGACTGGGACAAGGGCCGAGCCCTGCACTGGGTGCTGGATCTGGTGGGTCGCTCGGTGATGCCGGTGTACCTCGGTGACGATCTGACCGACGAGGACGCGTTCGACGCGATCCAGGTCACCGGCATGCCGCTCGTGGTTCGCCACGGCGATACCGGCGACCGGCGCACCGCGGCGCGGTTCGCCCTCGACAGTCCCGCGCGCGCCGGCGAATTCCTGGAGCGGATCGCCGAATTGCTCACCGGGGAGAGCGACTGGGCGGTGGGACGGTCGTGGCTGCTCACCTACGACGGCTACGACCCCGATGCCGAGCGGCTGCGCGAAGCGCTGTGCGCGGTGGGCAACGGCTACCTCGTCACCCGCGCGGCCGCACCGGAGACGCGTGCCGGAGTCCACCACTATCCCGGCACCTATGTCGCGGGGATCTACAACCGGCTCGGCGACGATATCGCCGGGCGGCACGTCGAGAACGAGAGCCTGGTGAATCTGCCGAACTGGCTTCCGTTGACCTGGCGCGTCGCCGACGAGGAATGGTTCGATGTCGATGGTGTCGAATTGCTGGACTACACACAGCAATTCGATATGCGCCAGGGGCTGCTCACCCGCCGGCTGCGCTGTCGCGACACCGCGGGCCGGATCACCGCGGTGGTTCAGCAACGTTTCGCGTCGATGGACTCCCCGCACACGTGTGCGATGCGAACCTCCCTGACGCCGGAGAACTGGAGCGGGCCGCTCACGGTCCGCTCGTCGATCGACACCTCGGTTCGCAACACCGGAGTCGACCGGTACCGCGACCTGTCCGGAACGCATCTGAGCGAACTGCGCATCGACACCCCGGACGCCCACACCGTGTGCGCGCTGATGCGGACCACGCAGTCACTGGTCACCGTCGCGGTGGCCACCCGGACCACCGTGACCTCGGAGGCGCAGGAGACGGCCGGCTCCGCACTCGCCGACGGCGCGGCCGGCCACGATTTCGTCGTGCCCGCCGAATCCGGTCGCGACATCGTCGTCGACAAGACGGCAGCGGTGTTCACCGGCCGCGACCGCGCCATCTCCGCACCCGACGAGGCCGCCGCGCGCCTGCTCGACGAGGCGCCGGGCTACGACGCGCTCTGCGCCGCGCACACCGATGCCTGGGAGCATGTGTGGCGGCGCCTGCGCATCGATCTGGATGCCAGTGAGGAATCGGTGCGAGCGCTGCGGCTGCATGTCCTGCAGGTGGCGCAGACGCTGTCGCGCCACACCGCCGACCTCGATGCCGGGGTGCCGGCGCGGGGCCTGCACGGCGAGGCCTACCGCGGTCACGTGTTCTGGGACGAGCTGTTCGTCCTGCCGGTGGTGAGCCTGCGCGACCCGGCGCTGACGCGAGAACTGTTGCGGTACCGCTATCGCCGGCTGCCGCAGGCGCGTGCCGCGGCCCGCGCCCAGGGCTGTCGCGGCGCCCTCTTTCCGTGGCAATCCGGCAGTGACGGCCGGGAGGAGAGTCAGCGCCTGCACCTGAATCCTCGTTCGGGACATTGGAATCCGGATGCCAGCGCTCGCGCTCAGCATGCCGGTCCGGCGGTGGCCTACAACGTATGGCACTACTATCAGGCCACCGGAGACCGGGCGTTCCTCGTCGAGTTCGGCGCCGAACTGCTGGTGGAGATCGCCCGATTCTGGTCCGACCGCGCCACCTACGATCCCGCCGACGACCGGTATCACATCCGCGGCGTCATCGGACCCGACGAATTTCATTCCGGCTATCCCGGGAAGCCCTATCAGGGGATCGACGACAACGCCTACACCAATGTCATGGCGGTGTGGGTCATCCGGCGGGCGCTGGACGCGGTCGAACTGCTGCCGCCGCGCGTGCGGTCGGAACTGCTGGACCGCCTCGCGGTGCCGGCCGTCGAATCGGAGCGCTGGGCCGAGGTCGCCGATCGGATGTTCGTGCCCTTCCACGACGGGGTGATCAGCCAGTTCGCCGGATACGACCGGCTGGCGGAACTGGACTGGGACGACTACCGGCGCCGCTACGGCGACACGAGCCGGCTCGACCGCATCCTCGAGGCCGAAGGTGACGACGTCGACCGGTATCGGGTGGCGAAACAGGCCGATGTCCTGATGCTGTTCTATCTGTTCTCCGCCGATGAGCTGGGGCGGTTGTTCGCCGGGCTCGGTTACGACTTCGGCGGTGCGGACATCCCGCGCACCGTCGACTACTACCTGGCCCGCACCTCGCACGGCTCGACGCTGAGTGCCGTCGTCCACGCCTGGGTGCTGGCCCGGGCGAACCGGGACCGCGCGATGGAATTCTTTGCCAGCGTCCTGGAATCCGATATCGCCGATATTCAGGGCGGCACCACGGCCGAGGGCATTCATCTGGGCGCCATGGCGGGCAGTATCGATCTGGTGCAGCGCTGCTTCACCGGACTGGAGACCCGTGACGACCGCCTGATCTTCGCCCCGTCCTGGCCGCCGGAACTGGGCACGCTGACCTTCGCGATCATCTACCACGGCCATCGCCTGACCGTGCGCATCGACGCCCGGCGGATCGAGATCAGCTCCGATACGGACGGAGCGCGTTCGATCACGATCGAATGCCGCGGCCGCACCGTCGTGCTGGCGACCGGGGAGAGCGTCACGCTGCCGGCGACCGACGAACACTGACAGCGCGAACACTGACAGCGCGAACACTGACAGCGCGAACACCGGCAGCGAGAACACCGGCAGCGCGAACACCGACAGCATGGGAGCGCCGAACCGTCCGGGCGGAGGTTCGGCGCGTCGTGCTTCGAATTACGCTGCGGTCGAACGGAATTCGGTGACCTGCCACCATTCCGTGCCGCCCGCGGTGTGACCGGTGGCCGCCACCGGCAGGTCGCGGCGGCGCAGGCCGGGCAGCACTCGATAATCGATCGAGCCCGGGACGCTGACCAGGGCGAGCACCCGCCACAGCGCGCGGGCGTAGGCGTCGGCGGACGCCGCCCCGTCCCATTCGTAGAGCCCCCGGTACACGCCGCGTTGATCGTGCGCCAGCCACAATTTGCTGATCATGCCCGGGAATCCGGCGAAGAGCACGGTGTTGAGGATGCTCTCGCGACGGAACCACGCATGCCCGCGTCCGCGCACGCCTCGCAGCTCGAAACGCACCAGCAGCACACACGGTTCGGGCGAGGGGATCCGATCGATCACGGTTTCCTGGTAGACGTAGGCCGACGTTCCGTCGCCGAAACTCAGCCACGTCCCGACGTTCCGGGCCGGGCAGTGGATGCGGTGGCGTGCCAGCAGCCCGACGGTCGTGATCATGCACCGGCCGACCGCGAGGAAGGCCGGCGCGATCGGCAGTGGTGTCGGTGTGCCGGTGGTGGTCACGGTGTCTTGCTCCCGATCCGCACGGGTTCGGCGACGGGGTGCGCTTCGGCGCGTTCCTTGATGCCGCGCAACATCTTCTGCTCCATCACCAGACTGCCCGGTTCCAGGAAGAAGGTGTCGAACAGTCGCAGCGCGGTCGAGGCGCCGGGCGTCGCGATCCGATTGCGGCTGACCAGGCGGGTGCCCTCCGGGCACGGATACAGCCCGAATTCCCAGATCCAGTTCCCGTCGTCGGTGCGGAAGACGAGCGTTCGCTCGGGCTCGAGCACCGCCACCCGGGACGGGGTGCTGTCGGAATTCACCGTGACGACGTCACCGACGGCGAGGTCCTGGAACTGCGGCAGGATCGACCGGGCGCTGTGCACGTCGACACCCAGGAGCCGGTCGATCCAGTCGTAGCTGTAGATCCCGCCGCGTCCCGGCCCGAACTGCACGAGCCAGGGCCAGACCGCGGACGGATCGGCCTCGATCGTGATCGCCCGGGTCGAGAGCATGTCGGGAAGCAGGAGCAGATCGTCGCCGGGCATGCGGCGGCGCACCTCCTCCTCGGTCGCGCCCCAGCTCAGACACCACCGGCGGGCGAAGAGCCGGTAGCCGGTGGCCAGCCCGCCCAGAAACGATGCGACGCCGACCGCGGCCGCGGCACCGCGCCGGGCCGCCGAATGCTCAGTCCTTGTCATGCGCCTGCTTCTCCTCGGGCGAACGCACCACCATGACGGGGCATTTCGCATGCTGGACAAGAGAATTCGACACCGAACCCAGCAGCAGCCCGCGGAAGCTGCCGCGGCCGTGGCTGCCGACCACGATGAGCTGCGCGGATTCGCTCCACCGCTGCAGATGGGCAGCGGGCTCGGCCATGCTGATGTGCCGGCGCACCGAGACATCCGGATACTTCTCCTGCCAGCCGGCCAGTCGTTCGGCGAGGATCGCTTCCTCGTTGACCTCGATATCCGACATCGGGAACCAGGTGTACGGGTCGCCGACGAACGAGCCGAAGGTCAGATCGCTCCACGCGTGCACGGCGACCAGTTCGGCGCCGCGCTCGGCGGCTTCCTCGAACGCGGCCGCCACGGCGCCCTCGCTGAGCGGGCTGCCGTCGACGCCGACCACCACCGGGCCGGTCTCGCGCGGTCGTGACTGCTGCTCGGACTCGGTGCGTACCACCACGACCGGGCCCTCGGCGTGGCTGGTGACCGACAGCAGAATCGAACCGATGTGGGTGCCGAAACCGCCGGCGCCCTGTGCGCCCAGGGCTACCAGATAACCGGTGGCGCTGTGCCGCAACAGCATTCGCGCCGGATGCTCGGAGGAGACCTCCGTGCTGACCTGGACCTCGGGCAGGGTGTCGCGGACGGCGAGCGCCTCGCGGGCGACCAGGGCGGCGCCGTGGGCGCGCAGGCGTTCCAGGACCGCCGGCTCGGAAATGTCGTAGTTGTTGAAAACCCGGCTCGCGCTCGGCAGGTCGAGTCCGTAGGCGATGCGCAGGTCACGTCCTCGGTCGCGGGCGACCTCGGCCGCCCACAGCAGCGCGGTGCGGGCACCGGCCGACCCGTCGACACCGACCACGATCGGCGCGGAGACGAGGTGGTGCGCGTCGTCCGCATACTGAGAGCTCATCGGTATTTCCTTTCACCCTGATCGATCCGCCGCGCGCATATGCCGGTCATGATTCGATCTCCTCGGTTTTGATATGCAGTCCCAGCCCGGCGACGACGATGCCGAGGACGAGATACAGCGGCTGCGCCCAGTCCAGCGTGCGGAGCGCGGTCATCTCGGCGAGCAACCAGCAGATCAGCAGTAAGCCGCTGATCACCGCGGCCGTGGCGACGCGCCGATCACCGGTGAGGGCGCCGCCCGCGGTGACCGCCATCGGTATCCCGACGATGAGCGCGAAGGCCACCGCTCCGGCGGCTACGCCGGGCCCGGCCGGAGTGCTGTCCAGCGGCGCGCTCAGATGCAGGCCGATGCCCAGCGCGACCGCGAGCGCGAAGACACTCGCCGCGACCACACCTGCGGACCCGGCCAGCAACACATGCCAGCGTCCGATGCCGTCGCTGCGAGTGATTCCTGCCATACCCCGACCTTTCCCGACGCCGGGGAAGGGCCGCCAGGGCCTTTGGTCCCGCGCTGCCGCCCCGAGGGTCCACCGGAGCCGGCCGATGCGGCGAGCGCCCGCCGCTCACGGCGCCGGATCCGATCGGCGCGACGACTGCCCGGCGGTCACGACTGTCCGAAGACTCGGCGTTCCGGTGACTTTCGGCCGTGCCCCGCCCACCGCCCGGGGCGCGATGCTGAGTGCGACAACGCACCAGTGAAAGGGGCGACAGACAATGGGCACGTTCAGTGGTCGCAGTGCGATCGTCACCGGGGGCGCGCGGGGCATCGGTGCCGCCGTGGCGGCCGAGCTCGCCAAGGAGGGGCTCGGCGTGGTGATCGCCGATCTCCTCGAACGCGACGGCACCGCCACAGCGACGGCCCTGGGCGCCGGCGCGATCTTCCGCCGCCTCGACGTCGCCGACGAAGATGCCTGGCAGCGGGTGATCGCCGACGCCGAAGCCACGTTCGGCCCGCTGGCCGTCCTGGTGAACAACGCCGGCATCGTCGATTTCGGCGGCGTGGACACCGAGCCACCCACGATGTTCCGCCACGTTTTGGATGTGAACCTGTACGGCTCGTGGCTCGGCATGCACCTGGCCGGTCCGCGCCTGCGCGCAGCCGGCGGCGGAGTAGTGGTCAACATTTCCTCGACCGCCGGCCTGATGGGGTACGCGGGCATCGGCGCCTACGTCGCCAGCAAATGGGGATTGCGCGGACTGACCAAGGCGGCGGCGCTCGAATGGGGACCGTCGAAGATCCGGGTCTGTTCGGTGCATCCCGGCCCGATCCGCACCGCGATGACCGCCGGGATGGACGAATCCGTCACGGCCGCACAACCGTTGGCCCGTTTCGGGGAACCCGAAGAAGTCGCCGCCATGGTCCGGTTCATCGTCACCGAGGCGACGTTCTCCACGGGATCGGAATTCGTGGTGGACGGCGGCGCGACGACCGGCCAGGTACTGGATCTGCCCACCGCGGTAGGAGACCGATGATCATGACGAGACATCCGGACTACGACACCCTGATGACGGCGGTGGACCTGGCGGTGCGCGCACCGTCGGTGCACAACAGCCAGCCGTGGCTGTGGCGCATCGGGGACGACACCGTTCAGCTGTACGCCGACACCAGCCGGCAGCTGCGGCGGACCGACCCCGACCAGCGCGATCTGATCGTGAGTTGCGGTGCGGCACTGCATCATCTGCGGGTCGCGGCCGCGGCGCTGGGCTGGGCGACGGTGGTGCATCGATTGCCGAACCCGGCGGTGCCGGAACACCTGGCGGCCGTGGAATTCCGGCCCGCCCCGGCGACGGCCGAAGCGGTCGGCCTTTCCCGCGCGATCCCGCTGCGCCACAGCGACCGCCGCCACTACACCTCCTGGGAGGTGCCCGGCATTCACATCGGCTCCTTGACGGCCGCCGCGGCGGCGAACGGCGTGCTGGTCCGCGATGTGGTCGCCGACGGCGAGCGGGTGCGGCTGCTGCACGCCTTCGAACGTGCCGCCGCCGCGCACAACGCCGACGCCGGCTACCGCGCCGAATTGGCGCGCTGGAGTGGCCATCACGCGGCACCCGACGGCGTTCCGGCCCGCAGTGCAGTCGCCGCGACCGACGCGTCGGCCCGGCCGTTCGCCGATCCCCGGCTGCCGGAGGCGGTGGTCCGCGATATCGCCGACGCCGATCACATGCTCGTGCTCTACACCGCGGGCGACGACACGGTGAGCCGGCTGCGCGCCGGGGAGGCGACCAGCACAATTCTGCTGGCCGCGACCACATTCGGGCTGGCGACCTGCCCGCTCAGCGAACCGCTCGAAATTCCGGAGGTGCGCGCGGACCTGCGCACCGACCTCCTCGACGACAGCGGATATCCGCAGATGATCATCCGAATCGGCTGGGCCGCAACCGGTTCCCCGCTGTCACCGACACCACGACGACCGCTCGACGACGTCGTGACCCGGCTGTGAGGAGATGACCGACATGATGACGCGGTATCCGCCGTTGGCACTGCGCGCGTGGCGCACGGGTCCGTGGGCGGCGAACCGGCTGATGCGGCCGTCGGACCGGATCGAGGCCGTCATCCGGATCCTGGCCGTGGTGGTGGTTCTCGGCGCGGTGCCGGTCTGCGCGGCGATGGGCACCGCCCGCTACACCGATGCCGCCGTGCAGATTCGCGACGAGAACGCGGCCAAGACGGCGGTCGCCGCCACGATCGTTGCCGATCCGGTTCGCACGACGGCGACGTCGATGGACGTCTCCGCCGATCGATACGAGGCCACGGTTCGGTGGACGCACGACGGGCATTCCGCCGAAGCCACGACGCCCGTGGCGGCGACCGCGCATCCCGGGCAGCAACTGACCATGTGGCTGGCGCCCGACGGCCGCCCGACCGCCGCGCCGCTACCCGCCGACACCGCCGCGATGCGCGGGGTCGGGCTGGGAATGGCCACATTCGTCGAAATTTGTTTCGCCACAGCGGCACTGGTATGGCTGACGGCCTGGGCCTTCGCTATCCGGCATCGTGCCGGCTGGGCCCGGGAATGGCGAAATATCAGCCGCCCCATCGGAACTCCGTGAACACCCGATCCACAACCACCCGATCCACGAGGAGAACATCATGACCGAGCACCACGCGGTACCGCAGCGGCACACCGATTCGCCGATCGTCGCCGCGGTCGACGGCTCGGCCGTCGGCTACCACGCGGCCGCCTGGGCCGCCGCCGACGCCGCACTGCGCGACTGCCGCCTGCATCTGGTCACGTCGATCTCGGTCGCGGGCGGGCTGGGTCCCGCACCGATCCTCACCGAGGACGATATGAGCTGGCTGCGCGTGGACGCCGAACGCATCCTCGTCGAGGCCGCCCGCATCGCCCGCGCCGCCACACCGGACCGCACGCCGGTGATCACCACCGAGATCACCACCGACGCGATCATCGGGCACCTGATCGCACAGTCCGATCAGGCGCAGGGGATCGTGGTGGGCAGCCGTGGCCTGGGCGCCATCCGGCGCGGCCTGCTGGGGTCGGTGTCCTCCGCGATCATCCGGCACGCGAATTGCCCGGTGACCGTGGTGCATTCGATCTCGGCGACGGATGCCGTCACGGCGGTGAAGCCGGTTCTCGTCGGCGTCGACGGCACGGCGAACAGTGTGCCTGCGCTCGAACTCGCCTTCGAGGAGGCGTCGCGGCGCACTGTGGGGCTGGTGGTGCTGCACGCGTGGAGCGACCGCAGCAGCGGCCTCGATCCGGCGATCGTCGGCTGGGACGCGATCCGGGAATCCGAGGATGCGGTACTGGCCGAAACGCTGGCCGGATACTCCGAACGGTATCCGGATGTGAAGGTGCGTCGCGAAATGGTGCTCGACCGGCCGGTGCGTTCCCTGCTCGATGCGTCGGAGAACGCGCAGCTGGTGGTCGTCGGCAGCCACGGCCGCGGCGGATTCACCGGCATGCTGCTCGGCTCCACCAGCGCGGCATTGGCGCAATCGGTGGAATGCCCCATCACCGTGGTACGGCAACCGGCCGGAAAGACCGCGTAACAACAGGTTCGGTAGCAGTCGGCGGGGTGGTCAGCTCAACGGAGCCGACCACTCCAGCCGCGTACCCGGCCGCCGCGAGCCCGCCCCGCGGGGAACGGCGCGGAAGGCGCCGCCCAGCGAGCGCGCGCGTTCGGCGAGATTGGTCAGCCCGCTGGGGGTGATGTTGTCGCCGATACCGCAACCGTCGTCGGTGACGGTGATCGTCAGGTCGTCCCCGACACCGATCACAACCTCCAGCGTCGTGGCGCCGGCGTAGCGAACGGTGTTGCTGACCGCTTCGCGCACAACGGCTTCCGCGTGGTCGGCCAGCTGCGAACCAACCACCGACAGCGGTCCGGCCACCCGCAGCGAGGTTCTGATGTCGACATCTCCGCACTGCTGGCGGATCGCCTCCTCGATGCGCTGGCGCATCCGGGTGCTGGTCCCACCGTGTAGATCGAAGATGGAGGTGCGGATCTCCTGTACCACGTCCTGTAAGCCGTCGATCGCGTCGGTGAGCCGGGCCTTGACCTCGGGAACGCGGGTGCGCGGCACCGCGCCCTGGAGCGAAAGGCCGATGGCGAACAATCGCTGGATGACGTGATCATGGAGATCCCGGGCGATCCGGTCCCGGTCGGTGAGCACGTCGAGTTCGCGAACGCGCTGCTGGGTGGCCGCCAGCTGCATGGCCAGTGCGGCTTGGTCGGCGAAGGCGGCCGCCAATTCCAGCATCTCGTCGTCGTAAGGCGCGGTGTCCTTCGCGCGGACGGCGATGAGAATCCCCTGCGGGGTATCACGCGTGTGCAGGGGGACCAGCAGCACGGGTCCGCCGGTGGGGAACAGTGCGGCGAAGTCGAGGTCGCTGACATCATCGAACCGCAGCGGCTTCCGTTCGGTGAAGGCCGCGCCGATCGTGCCGGTGACATCGAGTGAACGCCCTGCGGCGTCGGTCTGTTCGCCCGAGGACTGGTCGACGATGAGTTCGGTGACTTCCTCGGCAGGCACGTCGGTGTCGGTGACCGTTGCGAGCAGCACCCATTCCGAGCCGGTCAGTACCCGCACGTGGTCGACCAGATGTGCCAGCACGCTGGCGGGCTCGTCGGCGGCGAGAAATTCCGTCGTCAGATCGCGGGTGGCCTCGATCCATGCCTGCCGGTTGCGGGCGGCCTCGTAGAGCCGCGCGTTCTCGATGGCGATGCCCGCGGCGGCGGCGAGCGCCTGCACGATCAGCTCGTCGTCCTCGGTGAATTGCTGACCGCCGGCCTTCTCGGTGAGGTACAGGTTGCCGAAGGTCTCGTTGCGGATGTGCACCGGAACACCGAGGAAGGTACGCATCGGAGGATGGTGGGCCGGGAAGCCGACCGAGGACGGATGATGAGCGAGATCCTCGAGCCGGATCGGTTTCGGCTGGGTGAACAGCATGCCCAGCACGCCGTGTCCCTCCGGCAGATCGCCGATGAGCCGACGGGTCGGCTCGTCGATGCCTTCGTAGATGAACTGTTGCAGGTGCTCGTCGTGGCCGCGAACCCCGAGTGCACCGTATTGCGCATCGACCAGGCTGATCGCGGCGTGCACAATGGTGCGAAGCGTCTCGGCCAGGTCGAGTCCCGCGGTGACCGACAACATGGCCTCGACCAGACCATCCATCCGATCCCGCGAATCCATGATCTCATCGACGCGGTCGCGCACCTCGGCGAGCAGCTCGCGCAGCCGCAGCTGCGAAAGGGTGTCGCGCACCGAGTAGGAACCGGTTCGCTCTTCGTCGGGCATGTCGTCAGTCCTGCTCTCCACTGTCCGAATGCGCGAAACGTCGGTGTTTACGCTTGCGAAAAGCCTACCGCGCTCCTTCGTGCCGCGACACATATCGGCAAGCCGGACGGCGGATGCCGCCCCGACGAAGGTCGCCTCGCGGGCCGCCGAAAGGCCCTGGCTTCGGAGGACCCTGAGGCGGATCGTCGAACTGTGAGGAGCTGCTACGGCACATCCCGTCGGAAAGGTGTCGCGCGATGACCGGTTCCAGCACCACTCGGACACTGCCGGAGGGGCTGACGTCGGCCGAGGCGGCTCGGCGGTTGGCCCGCGACGGCGCCAACACCGTGCCGCGCCGGCCGCCGGCGCCGTGGTGGCGACGGGTGCTGCGGCAGTTGCGAGACCCGCTGATCCTGGTGCTGCTCGTCGCCGTGGTGCTCACGGTGGCAACCGGGGACTGGACCGATATGGCGGTCATCCTGCTGGTCATCGTGGTCAACACGGCGGTCGGCGTCGGCCAGGAGATCCGTGCTCAGCAAGCCATCTCGGCGCTGGAGCAACTGACCGCACCCACCGCGCGGGTGATCCGCGATCGCGAGCAACGGCAGATACCGGCGGCCGACGTGGTGGTGGGCGATATCGTCGTGCTCGGGGAAGGAGATATCGTCGCCGCGGACGCGACGGTCGTCGAGGCCGCCGCGCTGATGCTCGACGAGTCGGCGTTGACCGGGGAATCGTTGCCGGTCGACAAATCCGTGGGCGGCGACCCGGACCTGTCGGCGGGCACCGTCGTCGTCAAGGGCAGGGGGATCGCGGTGGTCACCGCGATCGGCGCCGCCAGTGCCACCGGCCGCATCGCCGGGCTGCTGGACCGCCGGACCGGCCCGACACCGCTGCAACGACGTCTGGTCGACATCGGGCGCCTGCTGGCCGCGGTCACGGTCGTGCTGTGTGTGGTGGTGTTCGCGCTGGGGATGGTTCGTCATCAACCGCTGGAACTGATGTTGGTGACCGCGATCAGCCTCGCCGTGGCGGCGGTTCCGGAATCGCTGCCGGCGGTGGTCACCCTCGGACTGGCGCTGGGCGCCCGCCGCATGGCGGCCCACCGTGCTCTGGTCCGCACGCTGCCCGCGGTCGAGACGCTGGGTTCGGTCACCGTGCTGGCGACCGACAAGACGGGAACGCTCACCGAGGGCCGGATGGTCGTCGGAGATATCTGGACGGTGGCGCGGCGGTCGTCGGAGGACGATCCGGCGGTCGTCGAACTGCTGGCGGCCGCTGTGTTGTGCAACGACGCGCAGTTCGTCGCACCCACCTCCGAGACGGACGAGACGACGGTGCTGGGCGACCCGACCGAAGCCGCATTGCTCTGTGCCGCAACCGATGCCGGCATCGATGAACGGGAGTTGCGGAGCCGGCAGCCGCGCGTCTCGGAACTGCCGTTCGACAGCGATCGCAAGCGCATGACGACCGTGCACCGCCTACCGGACGGGACCTACCGCACCGTGTGCAAAGGCGCGCCCGAGGCCGTTGTGCGCGAGGGGCTGGTCGATGCCGGCCCGTCGCTGCGCGCCGAGGCGCTGGAACATGCGGCCGCCTTCGCCGGCCAGGGATACCGGGTGCTGGCGGTCGCCGCGGCGGATCGTCCGGAGGCCCCCGGCGATCATCCGGAGGACGGCCTGCACCTGCTGGGCCTGGTCGCGATTCTGGATCCGCCGCGGGAGGAGGCCGCCGCGACGGTGGCGGCCTGTCGCCGCGCCGGGATCCGGCCCATCCTGATCACCGGCGATCATCCCGGCACCGCCGCGGCTGTCGCCGCCGACCTGGGCATTCTGGCCAGTGGTGAGGCTGTCGTCGACGCGCGGGGCGCGAGCGACGCCGAACTGGGCAGCGCCGCGGTGTTCGCGCGCGCGACACCGGACCGCAAACTCGACATCATCAACACCCTGCAGGCCGGCGGCCAGATCGTCGCCATGACCGGGGACGGGGTCAACGACGGCCCCGCGCTGCGGCGCGCCGATATCGGGGTGGCGATGGGCCGGCGCGGTACCGAGGTGGCGCGTCAGGCCGCCGATCTCGTGCTGGCCGACGACAACCTCGACACCCTGGTGGTCGCCGTCGAGGAGGGCCGCCGCGTCTACGCCAATATCCGGCGCTTCCTGATCTACGGCCTCTCCGGTGGGGCGACGGAAATCGCGGTCATGCTGTTCGGCCCGCTGTTCGGACTCGCGCTGCCGCTGCTGGCCGCCCAGATCCTGTGGGTCAATCTGCTCACCCACGGTCTCACCGGGGTCGCTCTCGGTGGTGAACCGGCCGATCCGGCGATCATGCGGCGCTCGCCGCGCCCGCCCGCGCAGAGCATCCTCGGCGCGGGCCTGTGGCAGCGGATTCCGCGCATCGCGTTCGTCCTCACGGTGATCACGCTCGCGGTGGCGGTGTGGGCCCACCACACCGATCGGCCCTGGCAGACGATGGCCTTCTTCACGTTGGGTGTCACCCAGCTCGGTGTGGCGCTGGGATCGCGCACGCGTCCGTGGTCGACGGCCAATCCGCTGTTGCCGGTGGCGATCGCGGTCTCGTTCGCGCTGCAGGTCGCCGCGGTGTATCTGCCACTGCTGCAGCGGCTGCTGGAGACCGAGGCGCTGAGCTTCACCGACCTGCTGGTGGTGAGCGGCGTCTCGGTGTTCGGCTACGCCGCCGTCCGGATGGATCGGTTTCTGCATCCGGGATCGGAGCGTGAAGCCGGCGCCGGTTCGAGCTGAAGCAGCTTCACCGGCCGGTGAAGGTCAGCACCTCGTCGACGGCGCGGCGCGGGGTCGAGGGCGGGCCCGGCTCGTCCGTTGGCGAGCTGCCGATGCGGACGAGGACCTGCGGGAAACCGTGATGTGAGAGCAGCGCCGCGAGGGCGCGGCGGGCCGCCGGCACCTCTGTGAGGTGAGTGACCGGGCAGGTTCCCAATCCGGCGGCGGTGCATTCGAGCAGTACCGCCGACAGCGCCTCGCCGGTGCGGAGCCAGTACGCTCGCGAATCCTCCGGCGAGCTGATCGCGACGAGCCGGGCGTGGTCGAGGCGACCGGGCCGGCGTTCCGAATGCGGCCCCGCGGGGAACGTCCGGGCGACATCGACTCGCGCGAGTTCGGCGTCGGAGATCAGACCGCTGGCGGGGACGCCCTCGGTCGCCTCGAAATTCCCTGTCCACCAATGCAATTCGTCCTGATACATCCAGTCGTCACGGCGAGCCGCCGAGGCGGTGCGCGAGATCGCGGCGACTTGGGTGCGGGCGTCGCCGGCGAATTCGTCGAAGTCGAGCCCGTGCGGGGTGACGAGAGCGCGCAGCCTCGGCGCCATTTGCTCCCAGTGTCTCGGCGCGTCCATCGGCAGCCGATCGGTGTATCGGCGGGTGATGGCCGCCGCGCGGTGCGGGATTCCGTTCGGTGGATCGGACCAGGGCCGGAAGTCCAGGACCGCCAGCAGGTCGGGTCGCGCGGGATCCGGCATCCGCACGATATCGGTGTGCCAGTCCCGCGCGGCGAGCGCGGTCCGGGCGTGGTGCAGTACCACGCCGCAGCTGATCACCTGCTCGCGGCCGTGCGGATCGGCTCCGGGCAGGACGCGATCGGGATCGGAGTACAGGAGCATCCGATCCCGGTCGAATATCCAGCGCCAGGGTTGAGTGTTGTGGACCGAGGGTGCTCGCTGCGCCAGCTCGACCACTGCCGCGACCGTCCGGTCGTCGGGCTTGTCGACGATTGTCGAAGGCTTTGCCGTGGTCATGGTGTCCAGTCTCACAACCACGAGGCGACCCGGATACGGGCGTTGATCCCGGCAAGTGGGGCCGATGGTCACCGGCCCCACCGGCTACTCCGCCGGAGTCCTCGAATGCAGTTTGGTGGCGTAGACGGCCGCCTGGGTGCGCCGCTGCATACCGAGTTTGGCCAGCAGCCGCGAGACGTAGTTCTTGACGGTCTTCTCGGCGAGGAACATGCGGTCGGCGATCTCGCGATTGGTGAGTCCCTCGCCGAGCAGATCGAGCAATTTGCGTTCCTGCTCGGTCAGCGTCGCCAGCGGACCGTCGGGCTCGGTGCCGTGGCGCAGCTGCTCCATCAATGCGGCGGCGGCGCGGTTGTCCAGCAGTGATTTACCGGCGCCGACGTCCTTCACCGCGCGGGCCAGTTCCATGCCCTTGATGTCCTTGACCACATAACCGCTGGCACCGGCCAGGATCGCATCGAGCATCGCGTGCTCGTCGGTGAAGGAGGTGAGGATCAGGCAGCGCAGGCCGTCGACCTTGGACAGCAGTTCCCGGCACAGCTCGATGCCGTTTCCGTCGGGAAGGCGGACATCGAGCACCGCGACATCGGGGCGCAGCGCGGGGATGCGAGCCAGTGCCTGGGACACCGATCCCGCCTCGCCGACGACCGACAACTCCGGGTCGCCGTCGAGCAGGTCACTCAGCCCGCGACGAACGATTTCGTGGTCATCGACCAGGAACACCTTGATCATGGCGAGTGCGTCCAATCGGAGTAGCAATGAATGTACTCACCATAATGGCCTGATCAGTGCCTCAGCATGGACGAAAGTCCCTTTCCTGGTTGCTGGCCCCTATACCTCGCCGGGCACTGTCGCGGCCGTCCCGTTGAGTTCGCTGCCGAGCATCACCGCGCGCAGCGGCTCGGGCACCACCGCGAGGATGTGGTCGAGGTGTCCGGGGGAGAACACATCGGACAGCGCGATCGTGACCGCGCCGATCAGCGCCACCGCCTCGTCCGCGGACACGCCCGCCTCATGGGCGAACGCGTCGACGAATGTCGCGACGTCGTGGTGCACCGGAACGTGGGCGGGCACCCAGCCCTCGTAGAAGATGCCGCGGAGCAATTCGGGCAGCTGGGCGCTGAAATGCGCGGCGACGGGGACGTCGAGGCGGTCACGCACGGTGTGCAGCCAGGCGCGCAGCGCGCGCAGCGCGAAAGTGCGGTCCTCGGTGGCCAGCCGGTCGGCGACGGTTCGCAACCACGTGTGGGCGGTGTTCAGGGCCGGAGCGAACGGATCATCGTGGTATGTCATGGTTGTCGACTTTCGGCGAGAGGGTCGGTGGCGCCGGCGGTCCCGGAGTATCCGGTGCGCCGACGAGACGGATACCGGTCACGATGGTGGGTTCGATTTCGACGACGGTATCCATGGTCGCGGCTATCCATGGTGGCAGCAGTCTCTCGTATCGCGCGACGCGGTGCGGGTCGGCGACCGGCCGCGCCAGACCGGTCACCACGACCGACCAGCCGGTGCGGGTGCCGGGGTCGATCTCGTCGGCTTCGTAGGCGACGACCACTCCGGGATCGGCTCGGATCGCCGACGTCAGCCGGGACGTGAGCCGAGTGCGTACCACGACGCGCCCGTCGGCTTCGACGAAATGGTTGACCGGGCGGATGGCCGGCAGCGCGTCGCGGGTGAAAACGACTCGGCCGTAGGCGATTCCGGCCAGCAGCCGCATCGCCTCGGCACGGTCGAGGGCGACGGTGGAGTTGGATGCGCCGTCGTCGGTGCGGTCGGGCGGAATCACGATGCGGTACCTCTCGGGAGCTGAGCATCCGGTCTGTCCATGCCACCACCGCGCGGGCGGTGCTGGTAGGGGCAAAGGTCCACCACTGCGGGGCCTTCGCGGCTCATCGCCGCGACGTGATGAATCCGTAGTGGCCGTCGTAGCGGTGGTACAACACGCAGCCGCGGTCGAGTTCGCGATCGCGGTAGAAGAGGAACGGTGAACCGCTCAGCTGCAGCCGGCTCAGGGCCTCCGCACGGTCGAGAACCGGGGCCGGGGCATCGGCGACGGTGAGCGGCAGATTCGCCGAATCGGCGGTTGCCGCGCGTTCATCGAGCCGAATCAACCGATAGTGCCCGCCTGTGGTGCGCGCGAGCACGCTTTCGGTATCCGCGCCGGACTCGGTGAACAACCAGAAGTCGTAATCCATCAGCGCCATATCGGCCGCGGCCTCCGCCGCGGTGCGGTCGAGCAGATGAAAACACTTGGTGCGCAGGATCTTCCGCTGCGTGACCGGCCGGAGATAGAGCAGTGTGGCGGCCGGCGGTTCACACCGCCGTCGCCGCGCCGCTCCACCGCCGATCGGCAGGCGCAGCCGGGCACGCGTCCGCGCCTGCAGCAGATCCACCGCATCGCGCGCCGTTGCTCCCGTCACCTGCACTCGCAACGGGCGCGCGGCGACGATGTCCGCCTGTGCCACGAACGGATTCGCCAGCGCCGACTCGCGATGGTCGGCCAGGCGGACCCGGATCGACGCCACCGGCGACGGTGCACAGCGCGCGGCGTCGCCGATGCGCCGCCGCGCGTACTCACCGAACATGCTGGGGACTCGGTCACCGAGCCGGATGTCGACGGTGGGCAGGTCGTATCCGGTGCCCTGGTCGTCGGATTCGGCGCGGCGTGTGGTGCCGCGCCGAGCGCCCGGCGCGGTGCTCGCGAAGTTCATGGTCACGCTCCTTCGCGTCGATACCACCGCATTCTCGGTGCTGTCGGACAGGGCCGAAGGTCACCGGCCCCCGGGCGTTGTGCTGCGGTACATCAGGCGTCGACGGCGGGTTCCGTGGTGTCCGGCGGCCCGGAATAGGGGCTCTGCATCGCGGCGAAGCCGGGCGTGGAGGCCACGGTGACGAGTGCGTCGAACAGCTGTTTCCCCTCCCGCGGCCCGGGAATCTCCGTCAGTACCGGACCGGAGAAGCCACGGCCGTCGATCACGACGATAGGGCTCCCGCTCCGGTCTCCGAGTGCCTGCTGGCTGTGTCGATGCGCGTCGGCGACGGACTCGTCCAGCCCGATATCCTCCGCGCCCTCGGCCAGGGTGGGGTCCATCCCGGTTCTCGTGAGCAAGGTTCGCATCGTCTCGTCGGTGATCGGTTCCCGGCGCGTATGCGCCACGGTGCCGAACTCGTGATACAGCCGGGTGAATCCCTCGACGCCGTACAGTCGCGTCGCGGCGGCGAAAACCCGCCCGATCCGCCGGGATCGCTCGATCATCGGGCGGTGATCGGCGTCTACCTCGTGCCCCTCGTTGAGTACGGCGAGACTCATCTGCCGCAGGGTGACGCGAGCGCCGGCGTCCGCGGCCGCCGTCTGCAGCCAGCGGGCGGTCACCCAGCTGAACGGGCAGACCGGGTCCACATACAGCGCGATATCCGTCATGTCGTCTCCTTTCGCATCCATTGCCGGTGTACCCGCCTGTGGGCGAGCGCACCTTTGCGTCCCAGATACCCCCTGGGGTATGTTGGCCGCTATACGAAATATACCCCCTGGGGTATCGAAGGGAGGCGTGATGACCGAATCGCAGGTCGTGTCACCGCCGGCGGCCACCACGCGGGGCTCCGGCGGAATGCTGGGCAGACTGGGGGCCGCCATGGCCGGCCACACCCGGATCGTGTTCGGGGTCTGGCTGCTGGTGCTGGTGGCGCTCGGAGCCGCGGCGCCGAGCGTGTTCAATTCCCTCGCGGGCGCCGGCTGGCAGGCCAACGGGTCGGATTCGGTGCGGGTGCGCGAGCTGGCGCAGCAGCACTTCGGCGGCAATTCGTCGGCCGCGGTGCAGGTCGTGGTGCACTCCGACACCCGGACCGTCGAAAGTCCTGAAGTGCAATCGGTGCTCGGCCGGATGACCGCGATCTTCGCCGGTGATTCCCGATTCGGCGAGGTGGTGGCGCCCCAGCCGGGGATGTCGATCAGCCCCGACGGGCACACGGGAATCCTCATCGCCGGCGCCGCGGCCTCGACCGATGACATGGTGAAGGCGGTCGATGCGCACAAGGACGCGCTGACGGCGTTGTCGGGCAACGGAATCGAGGTCTATCCCACCGGCGCGTCGGCGCTGTGGAGCGACTTCAACAAGGCCAATCACGATGCGATGCTGAAGGCCGAGATGTTCTCCTGGCCGGTGACCCTCGCCATCATGGTGGTCGCCTTCGGCTCGCTGGTGGCGGCCGGGCTGCCGTTGCTGCTCACCCTGGCCGGCTTGATCGCCTCGGCCGGTGGGCTGGTGCTGCTCAACCACGTGACGCCGATTTCGGTGTGGGCCATGAACTTCGCGATGATGTTCGCCCTGGCGCTGGGCATCGACTACGCCCTGTTCATCGTCGCCCGCTTCCGCGGCGCGCTCGCGGCGAGTTCCGATCCCCGTGCGGCGGTGGCCGAGACCATGAGCACGGCGGGTAAGGCCGTGGTGCTGTCCGGGCTGACGGTGCTGGTGAGCCTGTCGGCGGTGCTGATCGTGCCGGCTCCGGCGGTGCGGACGATGGCCGTCGGGATCATGTTCGCGGTGGCGTTCGTGCTGCTGGCGACGCTGACCCTGTTGCCGGCCGCGCTGGGCGCGCTGGGTGGCCGGATCAATGCCGGGTCGCTGCCTCGCATCGGCCGCCAGCATCACCGCTCACCGCGGTTCGCGGCCTGGGGCCGGATCCTGCACGACCGGCCGTGGCCGTTCGCGATCGCCGCACTGCTGGTCCTGGTCGCGCTCGCGATCCCGGTGACCGGATTGAAGGTCGCGATGCCGTCGATCCAGGTCGTGCCCTCGGACGCGCCGGTTCGTCAGGGTTACGAACTGGTGCAGGCACAGATGGGCGAAGGCGCTCCCGGAATGTTGCAGATCATCGCGCCCGCAACGGAATCCGGCGCGGTGGCGAACGCCGCCTCGGCGGTCGACGGCATCGCGATGGTCACTCCGCCGCAATTGGCCCGCGACGGAAGCGGACTGGCGATGATGCAGGCGCTGCCGAACGTCGACCCCTCCGACGCGCGGATGACCACGATCCTCGATCACCTGCGAGACCGGCTGCCGGCCGGAGCGCTGGTGGGCGGTGCGCCCGCGGAGAATCTGGATCTGCAACACGCTCTGAACCACTACTTCCCGATCATCGTGGGAATCATCCTGGTGCTCGGCTTCGCCCTGCTGCTGGTGGCGTTGCAGGCTCCGCTGATCGCGGCGCTGGGCACGGTGGTGAGTCTGCTGTCGACGGCCGCGGCGTTCGGAGTGGCGAAACTGATCTTCCAGGACGGGCACGGGGCCGGCCTGCTCGGTTTCACCCCGCAGGGATTCCTCGACGGCTGGGGTCCGGTGTTCTTCTTCGCGATGATCTTCGCCATCGCGATGGACTACACGGTCTTCCTGCTGGCGACGGCGAAGGAGCATTACGAGCGCTCCGGCGATCCGAGTCACGCTCTGGTGGACGGACTGGCCCACTCCGGCCGGGTGATCTTCGCGGCCGCGGCGGTCATGGTGGCGGTGTTCTTCACCTTCTCGCTCGCCGATCCGCTGCCGCCCAAGGAGATGGGCATCATCCTCGGTGTGGCCGTGTTGCTGGACGCCGTCGCGGTGCGACTGGTGCTGCTGCCGGTCCTGCTGCGGCTGACCGGGCATGGTGCCTGGGCATCGCCGCGGTGGTTGCGCCGGATGCTGCCGTCGATCAGCTTCGCGCATGACTGACGCCACAACCCTCCAGCATACCCCCAGGGGTATGCTGGAGGGGTAGGCGACGAGAGGACGGACAGCCATGGTCGGCAACGAGGAAACGATCGCACAGGTACTCAACCGGTTGCGCCGCGCCCAGGGGCAACTGGGCGGTGTGATCGCCATGATCGAGCAGGGACGCGACTGCAAGGACGTCGTCACCCAGCTCGCGGCCGTGTCGCGGGCCCTGGACCGGGCCGGATTCAAGATCGTCGCGACCGGCCTGCGCGAATGCCTCACCGGCGAGAGCGCCGACGGCGCCGAACCGATGAGCGAAGCCGAACTCGAGAAACTGTTTCTCGCCCTCGCCTGAAAAGCGAAGGCGCCCAACCTATCCGGAAGTGAACGCATGCCGAACCTACCTCGCCACGAAGGCTGGTCCATCGCCCGCGTCGTCCCGCTGCTGGCCGGCACCATCGTGCTGATCAGTGTGGTCGCGGCCGCGGCATGGTCGGGCTGGTGGCTCGTTCTCACCGGGTTCGTCGGCGCGAATCTGCTGCTGTACGGCGTTGCGGGCTGGTGCCCGGCGACCCTGCTGCTACGGCGGCTGGGCCTGCCGGCCACGGCCGGTTGCGCCGTCTCGCGGACCTGACCCGGTTCACCACCCCCATCGAAAGGAAAGCGGGCGATCATGAATCTGGCGATTTCCACCACGCTGCACACCGACCGGTTCGACGAGGCCGTGGAACGGACGCGGGCCGCACTGGCCGAGCAGGGTTTCGGAGTGCTGACCGAGATCGATATGGCCGCGACCCTCAAGGCCAAACTCGGCGAAGACATGGAGGACTACCGCATCCTCGGAGCGTGCAACCCGCCGCTGGCGCATCGCGCGGTCGGCGTCGACCGCCGCATCGGATTGTTGTTGCCCTGCAACGTGATCGTGCGGCGCGACCCCGACGACGCGGGCGCCGTCATCGTGGAAGCGATGGATCCCGAGGTCATGGTGCAGGTCACCGGCGATTCGGAATTGGAACCGATCGCGACCGAGGCCGCCGCGAAACTCCGCGGCGCCATCGACGCTCTCACCCGGGCCTGACGGCGTCTGCCCGGTGACCGCGGCCGCGGCGGCACCCACTGCCGCGGTCCAATCCGGAGAACGTCAGAGTGACCGGTCCAGAGCGGACCAGTCGAAGGTCCCGTCCGTGATGCTGCGAGACAGCGTGGTCGGCACCATTCCGCTGTCGCGGGCGTGTGCCTGGAGCAGTGCGTCGGCACGGTCGGTATCGGTATCCAGCCGTCCGGCCGCCATGCCGACGGCATGTTCGTGCCGGACGCGGTCGTCGAAGGCGGCGAGGACGCGGCCGGCCAGCATGTCCGACCGTGCCTCGTCGCTGTCCTGGCACAGCGACAGCGTCGTCAGATCGGCCACCGTCTGCACCACGGCGCGGTGGTCGCCGCCGAATTCGGTCGGCGCGTCGTAGAACAGCGCCAGACTGCCGACCGCACGGGTTCCCAGCACCATGGGGGCCGCGCATATCGCGTGGTATCCGAGGGCGAGCGCGTCACGCGTGAGGGCAGGCCAGGTGTTGTCGTCGCTGTCGTTCTCGACTTCGGCCACCTCCATGGTGGCCATGCTTCGGCTCCAGGGGCCGCGGCCGGCGTGATTCTCGAGGAGCCGAACGAGATCTCTGTGCTCGCCGCGTGCCGTGACGACCCGTACGACGCCGCGTGAATCCACCCCGATCACAGCGATGGCGGCGGCGTTCAAGACCTCGGAACACAGGTGGGTGACCATCGGAAGCGTGTCCGCGAACCTGGCATCGCGAACGAGGTCGGCGGTGAGCCGCGCCAGCGGACGGACCAGCGGTTCCGGCACCGCGGTCTGCTCGGTCGCGGCCGTTGGTTCAGGATCTCGTCCAGGGGTCTGGGGGTCACCGGTCATTCGCTCGCTCCGTCGAGGTCGACGCGTCGTTCCAGGACACTTCGCGCCACGTCGAGCAGAGGACTGTTCGTGGCGAAGGCGAACGCCCGCAGGCGCAGAAATGCCTCGTCCAGGGGAATGCCCATTCGCGCGGCGACCATTCCTGTCGCCACATTCACGTCCGGATGTGTGGTTGCGACCGGCACAGCTTCCGGCTCCGGCGTGACGAGACCCTCGAGCAGGGTGTAACTGATCAGATCGGCGAGCAACGTCGCGTCGATCTCGGCGCGCGTCGGCATGTCGCCGGGCTCGAACCGATACAGATCGAGGGCACCGATCCGGATGCCGCCGACCCGGAGAGGTAAGGCGGCGACCGCGCACAACCCCAGACGAGCTACCTCGTTCGCATACATCGGCCACCGCTCGAAATCTCTCGTCCCGGCGCTCGCCCGCACGGTGTCACCGGTGGCGAACGCCGTGAAACCGGGGCCTTCTCCGAGAACCATCTGGACGTCCTCGATCTGTTCGGCGCCCGAATCGCTGCACCCGATCACCTCGACGATCGCACCGGCCGAATGCAACGCGAGCGCGACCGAATCGACCCCCGCCAGCACGTCACGACATGCCACACAGACTCGATATCCCCAATCGTCGGCGCAGCGTGGGCGGACGATCGCGGCCACCGCCGCCTCCAGCCGGCCCATCGAGCGCTCGTCCACTGGTACTTCCTGGCTCCCCATCACACTGTTCGCGCCGGCGGATCGACGTGCCGACGAATCGAGGTTTTCCGGTTCGGCGTGCGCCGACCGTGCCTCTGCACCCGAGACTAGTCACCCGGCGCCGCGGTGCCGACCGTTCTCCGGCGCCGGTTCCCTTTCGGTGACCCAAGGCTCCGTTTCGACGACGGCCGCCCGGGACCAAGGACACTTCTTCCGCGGTGACGTCCGTTATCTTCGAGCTCATGAATCTCGAGACGCGGACGCCGACCGGCCTGCGCCGCCGGCTCGGTCTCGGCGACGCGGTGGTGATCGGGCTCGGTTCGATGATCGGGGCGGGTATCTTCGCCGCGCTCGGCCCGGCCGCCGCCGCGGCCGGATCGGGATTGCTGATCGGCCTGGCGATCGCGGCCGTCGTCGCCTACTGCAACGCCACCTCCTCGGCGCGGCTGGCCGCGCGCTATCCCGCCTCCGGCGGAACCTACGTCTACGGCCGGGAACGCCTGGGGGAGTTCTGGGGTTATCTCGCCGGCTGGGGCTTCGTCGTCGGTAAGACCGCCTCGTGCGCGGCGATGGCACTCACGGTCGGTGCCTACGCCTGGCCCGATCATGCGCACGCGGTGGCCGTCGCGGCGGTTGTGGCGCTCACCGCGGTGAACTATCGGGGCGTGCAGAAGTCGGCGTTACTGACCCGGATCGTCGTCGCGCTGGTGCTGGCCGTGCTGGCCGCGGTCGTCGTCGCGGCCGGTGCCGGCTCCGCCGGCCGGTTGGCAATCGGATCCGACACCTCGGTGCGGGGGATCCTGCAGGCCGCCGGACTGTTGTTTTTCGCCTTCGCCGGCTACGCCCGTATCGCCACTCTCGGTGCGGAGGTCCGCGACCCCGCCCGCGTCATTCCGCGTGCGATCCCGCTGGCTCTGGGTATCACCCTGGTCGTGTACGCGGTGGTCGCCGTCGCGGCGCTGCTGGTGCTCGGCCCGCACGAATTGGCCTCGGCCACAGCGCCGCTGGCCGATACGGTGCGCGCGGCGGGCCGGCCCGAGCTGGTGCCCGTGGTGCGCGCCGGGGCGGCCGTCGCCGCGCTCGGCTCACTGCTGGCATTGATCCTCGGGGTCTCGCGCACCACCTTCGCCATGGCCCGGGACCGGCATCTGCCGCATCGGCTGGCCGCGGTGCATCCGCGTTTCGCCGTCCCGCACCGAGCCGAACTGGCGGTCGGCGCGGTCGTGGCCGTGATCGCCGCGACCGCCGATATCCGCGGCGCGATCGGGTTCTCGTCCTTCGCGGTGCTCGGCTACTACGCCGTCGCCAATGCCTCGGCCTGGACGCTGACCTCGGCGGAAGGCAGACCGCCGCGTGTGGTTCCGGCGGTCGGCGCCGCCGGCTGCGCGGTGCTGGCCTGCACCCTCCCGCTCACATCGGTGATCTGGGGTGCGGTCGTGCTGGCGATCGGTGCGGCGATCTACCTCGCGCGCCGGTCTCGCGTGCGGTAGCGCCGCTCAGCCGGCGCCGTCGGTGACGCGCAGGATCTCGTGCAGCGGCAGTCGCGGCGTCGGTTCCGGGTGCGGTTGATTCTCCGGAGCCCGCCCGACGCGAATCAGTACCTGTGGGAAGGCATTCCGGCCGATCAGCCGCGTGACGATGCTGCGACTGCGCGGAACCTCCGTGAGATGGGTGAGCGGACAGGTGGCGTAGCCGGCGAGGGTGCATTCGAGCAGGACGGTGGACAGCACCCGGCCGCATGCCAGCCATTCGGCGGGGCTGTCGCCGTAGGTCGACAGCGCGAGGATCTTCGACCGGTCGGCGCGCACCTCGGTGCGGCGCGGTTCGCCGGTGACCGTGGGCAACCTCCGCCCGACGTCGACGCGTCCGCGTTCCTCGTCGCTCACCAGCGCGTCGCGGGGGACGCCGGTATCTGCCACCACATGCCCTGTCCACCAATGCAATTCGGCGTGATAGTCGGCGTCGTAGCGGCGCACCGAGGCGGTCAGCTCCGAGGCCCGGGCCAGTTCCGCGCGGCTGTCGTCGGGCAGGACGTCGACGATGGCGTCCTCGGGGTCGAACACCGTGCGCAGGACTGTCTCGAACGGCTCCCAGCCCTCCGGTTCGTCGAACGGGAGCCGGTCGGTGTACCGGCGAGCCATGGCGTCGACGCGTTCGCGGTCACCGTCGGTGATGTACGGCGAGGGCTCGAAGCGCACATCGGCGAGGTGGGTGCGGTCGTTGGGGTTCGGGAAGGTCGCCACGATCGTGCGCCACCCCTGGGCGGCCATCGCCGCGCGCAGGTGGTCGAGCACGATGCCGCAGCTGATCACGAGCTGTCGGCCGGTGCTGTCCGTGGTCGGCAACATGCGCTCGTGCACGCTGAACAGCCGCAGCTGCGCACCGTCGAACGTCCACCGCCACGGCTGGCTGTTGTGCAGCGACGGCGCACGGCCGGCCATCCGGACCGCTGTCTCGACGACGTCGCGTGTGGGCACTGTGTTCATATGTCGACGGTAGGTTCGCGCCGCGCGTGGCGGAGGGGCCGTTGGTCCCGAGGTACCGCGACCATGGTCCGCGCCACCGGCCTCACGGCTGCCGGCCCTCGCCACCGTGCACGCACCGTTCGAGCAGCAGCCGGCGCTCGGCGGCGGCCACCGTGCGGCGGGCGTTGCGGACCGCGTCCGGGGTGACCGAAATCGAGGTGATCCCCGCCGCGACGAGATGTTCGGCGAACTCGGGCCGGGTGGACGGGGCCTGCCCGCACAGCGACGACGTGATGCCCAGTTCGCGTGCGGAGGTGACGATGCGCCGGATGGCGTGCAGGACGGCCGGATCCGATTCGTCGAACAGTTCGGCGCATTCCTCGGAATCGCGGTCCACACCCAGGATCAGCTGGGTGAGATCGTTGCTCCCGATCGACACCCCGTCGATCCCGAGCCGCACGTATTCGGGCAGCCAGTGCACGACCGACGGCACCTCGGCCATGATCCACCGGTGCATGCTCCGGTCGTGGCCCAGCGGCGAGGCGTCCACCAGTTCCAGGCACGCGGCCAGCTCCCAGCGCGTGCGCACGAACGGGATCATCAGATGCAGATTCGGGGTGTATTCGCGCACGCGTGCCAGCGCCGCCAGTTCGAGCCGGAACACGTCCGGTTCGTGGACATAGCGGTAGCAGCCGCGGTAGCCGATCATCGGGTTGCGTTCGTTCGGCTCGAAACCCTCGCCGCCGGTGAGCGTGCGAAATTCGTTGCTGCGCAGGTCCGTCGCGCGGTAGACGACCGGCCGCGGGGCGAAGGCCACGGCGATGCGCCGCAGGGATTCGGCCAGGGTGGAGACGAACTCGTTCTCGTCGCCGGCGGCGATCACCGCGCGGGGATGGCGGCCGCCCAGCGCGCGCGTCAAGAGGGTTTCGGCGCGCAGCAGACCGACGCCGTCGACATCGGAATCGGCGACGCGCTCGGCGATTTCGGGCAGGGCGAGATTGACATAGATCTTCGTTCCGGTGGTTTCGGTCACCGAAACCGCCGCCGGCGCGGTGGTGGCCGCGGAGACGGCCGCTGTCGCGGCGCTCTGCTCGTCCGGGCTGTCCGCCCGAATCCGGCCGGCCTTGGCGTCCACGACGATGCGCTGACCGTCGTGCAGGGACGTGGTGGCGGTCCGCGCGCCGACGATGCAGGGGATGCCCAGTTCGCGGGCCACGATCGCGGCGTGACAGGTCATGCCGCCGCTGTCGGTGACCAAGGCCGCCGCCCGCGAAATGGTCGGCAGCCAGTCCGGATTCGTCATCGGCGCGACCAGGACCTCGCCGTCGCGCAATGCCGATCCCTCGGCGGGTGAGTGCAGGATGCGCACGGCGCCGCGAGCTCGTCCGGGAGCCGCCGGCAGGCCCTGCAGCAACACGGCGGCAGGTGCTGTTTCCGTTGTCGCCGAGGGCAATTCGTCGGGCAGAGTAGTGATCGGCCGCGACTGCACCAGCCACAGCCGCTGGTCGTCGAAGGCCCACTCGACATCCTGCGGACTGCCGTAGTGCTGCTGGACCTCGAGCGCCAGGCGCGCGACCGCGGTGGCCTCGTCGGTGGTCAGTACCGGCCGATGCGCTTCGTCGTCCGGGATGTCGACTCGCCGGTCACCGTCCTCGCCGGCGAAGATCGCGAAACTTTGCGCGCCTCTGCGGGATTCCGTCAGCGTCGGGCCGTCCGCCGCGAACACGTAGGTGTCGGGCTCGACCGCACCGGATACCACCACCTCGCCCTGTCCGCGCGCGGCGTCGATGACGACGCGGTCGCGCCTGCCGGTGGTCGGGTCGGCGGTGAACGCCACGCCGGCGCACCGGACGGTCACCATCTGCTGCACGACCACCGCCATCTCCGGCCGCCGGTTCATGCCGCGGCGGGCGCGGTAGGTGAGAACGCGCGGAGTGAACAGGGAGGCCCAGCATTGCCGGACCGCCTCGAGCAGTTCGGCGTCGCCGCGAATATTGGTGCGCGAGAGGTTCATTCCGGCGAAGGAGGAATCGGCGCTGTCCTCGCCGACCGCCGAGGACCGGACCGCCACGCGTACGCGGTCGCCGAGCCGGTGGTAGGCGTCGACGATCGCCTCCTCGATAACGCCGTCGATCCGGGTCTCGTGTACCAGGTCGCGCATGCGCGAACACAGTCGGTCGAGCTCGCCGCGGCCCGCGTCGTCGGTGGCGACGGCGCTGCGCAGCGCCTCGGCATGCAGCGAGTCGAGCTCGGACCCGTGCGGCCCGTCGGCGACGGCGGTCTCGTAGGTCGATCGCAGGATCACGAATCCTGGCGGCACCGGGAGTTTGGCGGCGACCATCTCACCGAGATTGGCCCCCTTCCCGCCCACCTGGCCGTCATCGCTGAGCCGAATATCGTTCAGACTTGCCACATAATCGCCCATCACGGCTCCGATCTGCTGGAAGTGTCTCGATGCCCAGACTCGCGCGTCGCGGCGGCCGGGAACATGGCCGAAGGTCCTCGATCCGGACGCCCACCGCCCCGGATCACAGACCGCTGGGGTAGGTGTCCGGTGTGCTCGCGGCGGTCCATCGATGTGACGGTTCCAGCGGCCGCAGGGCGGTGGTCCGGTCGATGTGGATGATCGCGTCGTAGCGGTCGGCCGGCCGCGAGTGGAAGTAGTGGCTGTGCCGCTCGGTGGTCGGCTGATAGATGACGCCGATGGCGCGTTCGAGCCGCGGGTCGCGCAGCAGTTCGGTGGCGGCGTCGGCGGTATCGGTGCGGATCAGGAAGCTGTCGCGCCCGGTGTCGTGCAGCAGCTCTTCGACGCTGCTGCGCAGGGCCGGGCGGACGTCCTTGCACTCGGCCTCGCCGTCCCATTCACTCGCCGCGGTCACGGTGCCGTGGCTGGTGGTGAAACCGATGGTGCGGCAATCGTTTCCGTGGCGTTCGCGCACGAGCTGTCCCAGTGACAGTTGGCCCTCGGCGCCCATTTCCGTCGCGCGGGCGTCACCGATATGGGAATTGTGCGCCCAGACCACCACTCGCGCGGGAGTGCCGTCGCGCCCGAGGTGGCCGGCCAGCTCGTCGAGGGTGTCGGCCATGTGTTCGTCGCGCAGGTTCCACGACGATATCCGATCGCCGAACATCGCCCGGTAGTAGGCCTCGGCATTGCGGACCGTCCACGCGTTGCGCAACGCGTCGAACGAGGCCTCGCCGTCGCCGGCCTGTCGATGCGCCGCGGCGTTGCGTTGCAGGTCGACCAGCTGGCGCACCACCTCGGCCTGACACGAGTGGCCCGCACCGAAGGCGGCGCCGAACCCGTAGGCCTGCCCGTCGTGGTCGCTGGTGCGATCGAAACAGGCGTAACGGTGCTCGGCGCGCTGCGCCGCGTCGGGATCGACCTGCCACAGATAGTCGATCACGTGCCGCATCGAACGGTGCATGCTGTACAGGTCGAGCCCGTAGAACCCGGCCTGCGGCGCGCCGATCCGGCGCTGATAGTCGTTGTGCAGCCGCAACCAGCCCACGAAATCGCGGACCACGGTATTGCGCCACATCCAGGTGGGGAAGCGTTCGAACCCGCGCAGCGCGAGCGTCGGGGAGGAGTGGTCGATGCCGCGGACGAAGCGGTCGACGAGGTAGGCATCGGGCCAGTCGGCCTCGGCGGCGACCGCGGTGAACCCCTTCTCCGAGATGAGCCAGCGCGTGATGGCCGCGCGGGCGGCATAGAACTCGTGGGTGCCGTGCGAGCTCTCGCCGATCAGGACGAACCTGGCATCGCCGATGAGCTCGTCCAGTACGTGGTGCGGCGGCACGCCTTCGGGAGCCTCGATCGCGGCGGCATCGATCACGGCGGCGGGATCGATGAGGGTGGCGGAATCGGTACCGGTGGCCGCCGCGTCGACGGTCGGCGTCGTCAGCAACTGCCGCACCTCGTCGTCACCGACCTGGGTGAAATCCCAGAACGACTCGCCGACCGCGAGGAACGGCGACGGCATGGTGGCACAGACCATCTCGTCCACCAGCGCGTCGAACTCCCGGCAGGTCGATTCGGGGGCGGCCGGCACCGCGACCACGATGCGGTCGGGCTCACCCGCGCGAATCGCTTCCACCGCCGCGAACATGGTGGCTCCGGTCGCCAGACCGTCGTCGACGAGGATCACCGTGCGGCCCGCGATCGGCGCCGGCGGCCGGTCATCGCGATAGGCGCGTTCCCGCCGCGCCAGCTCCGCCGCCTCTTCTCGTGCGACGGATCGGATCTGTTCGGCGGTCACGTGCAGTCCGCGGATCGCATCGTCGTTGACGACGATCCGGCCGTCGGGTGCGAGGGCGCCGATGGCGAATTCCGGATGTCCCGGCGCCCCGAGTTTGCGGACGACGAGCGTGTCCAGCGGCGCGTGCAGGGCGGCGGCGACCTCCCAGGCCACCGGTACCCCACCGCGCGCGAGGCCGAGGACGACGAGACCGGAGTGGTCGCGGTAGTGCTCGAGTAGTCCGGCCAGCACACGACCGGCCTCGCGGCGGTCGCGGAAGATCGGCTGTGAGGAATCACGCAGGACAGGTGCTGCCGTCATGGCTGTGTCCTCCGGGAGTGAGTAGTGGTGACCGGCGGATGGGATGTGGGCGCGGTTCCCGGTCTCGCGGCGGCGCTGCCGGCGGGCAGGCCGAGCGCGGATCGGTCGCAGGCGGTCGCCAGATCGGTGGCGGTGACGACGCCGGTCAGCCGGCCGGCCGGGTCGACCACCGTGATCGCATCGAGTTTGGGACGCAGCACGACTCGGGTGGCGACATCGGCGAGCAGATCGTCCTGTCCGACGATCGCGGCTGTCCGTAACGGACGTGCGACCGAGCGCAGAAAGGTCGTGTCGCGAGCCGGTACGGCGGTCGTCGTGAGATCCGACCAGGCGACGACACCGATCGGATGGCCGAGGGCGTCGACGACCGGAAATATGCTGTGCCCGGTCTGCGGGGCGCTGGAGGCCAGCAGCTGGGTGATCGTCCAATCGCCCGGCACCGCCATCGGATTCGCGGTCATGACCTCGCGAACCGTGGTGTTGCCCAGCCGATGCCGCAGCCCCGCTGCCGCGAGTTCGCTGTTGGCGGCGGTCTGCAGGAACCAGCCCAGCAGCATCAGCCACAGCCCGCCGAACTGGCGGAACACGATGATGTCGACGGCACCCAGCACGACGAGCACGGTGCCGAGCAACCGGCCGCCGCGCGCGGCCACGGTGGTGGCACGCAGCCGGTCGCCGGTCCGCCACCAGACCACGGCCCGCACCACCCGGCCGCCGTCGAGCGGCGCGCCGGGCAGCAGATTGAACAGTCCCAGAACGATATTCGTGGCCGCCAACCAGGCGAGCGCCGCGGTGACGGCGCTGTCGGGCCGCCCGCTGTCCACGGCCACGGCGACGGCCGCGAACAGTCCGCCGAGCACCAGACTCGTCGCCGGACCGGCGATCGCGATCCGGAAATCGCTGCGCGCGTCGGGTGGTTCGTCGCCGAGTTCGGACGCCCCGCCCAGCAGCCACAGCACGATGCGCTCGACCCGTACCCCGTGGCGCCGGGCGACGATCGAATGGGCCAGTTCGTGCGCGGTCAGGGAGGCGAACAGGGTCACCGCGGCGAGCGCCGCAACCGACCAGGTGAAGGCCGGGCTGCCGCTGCCGCGCAGCTGCACGCCGAGCAGCCAGACGAACAGCGCCACGGTGACCAGCACCGACCAGTGCGCGCCGATGCGGATACCCGCCACCCGGCCCAAAGGGATTGTCTCGTGCAACATCCGGCCACCTCGCTCCCGGTGTCATCACACCGGCCCGCAGAACATTTCGGTCGTCGCGCGCCCGCCCGGGCCACGCGCCGAGGCGCGTCGATGCGTCGAACCGGCGATCGGCGCGCCTACCGCCAGTCTGTGCCGGTGCCGGGCCCTGGGGGAGGGGCGAGATTCCCGGCCTCCCGGGACCAATGTCCCTCGGGGACGCCGAGCACATCCGGGCCGGCGCCGACGTTCCGGCGTGGGGACCGACGGCCGGTCGATGAGGTCTTTCGCCCCTGCCACCGGCCGGTCGCGTCGATCAGGCTGGATCGCGGACGCGGAAGTGAACCCGCGCCCGGAGGAGATGATCGAGATGGATATGCAATCGCCGATGATGCAAGCAATGCACGCCGTGATGATGTGGCTGGCCCAGATGGGGATTTGCCCGATGCCGATGCCGATGTGATCCGGTCGGGTCCGAGGAGAACGCAGATCCGTCGATGGAGTGAGGAATACGGCGATGATGATGTGGTACGGCACCGGCCTGGGCGGTTGGGGTTACGGGTTGATGTTCGCGGGCATGGTGATCTTCTGGGTGCTGGTGGTCGTGGCGATCGTGGCCCTGCTCCGCTACGCCGGCCGGCCCGATACCGCCGCCCTCGACCGGGACGGCCGGGGTCCGTCCCCGCAACAGATCCTCGCCGAGCGCTTCGCCCGTGGTGAGATAGACGACGAGGAATACACCCGTCGAATGCGGACGCTCGGTCCCTAGCCGGCCCCGGCGCCGGACGCCGGCCCGGCGGCCGTGGATTGCAGGAGGCTGCCGTGGCGCGCGAGTTACCGTTCCGATCGCTGTACCGGCACGGATTCGTGCGCGTGGGCGTCGCCGTGCCCGCGATGCGGGTCGCCGATCCCGAGTACAACGCCGAGCAGACACTGCTGCTGGCGCGGCGGGCCGCCGCCGATTCCGTGGTGCTCACGCTGTTTCCGGAACTCGGCCTCTCCGGCTACTCCGCCGAGGACCTGTTCCACCAGGAGGCGCTCGACGACGCGGTGCGAGCCGCTGTGGACCGCGTGGTCGCCGAGAGCGCGGACATCGACAGCGTGCTGATCGTCGGGGCTCCGCTGCGGGTGCGGGAGCGACTGTTCAACTGCGCGTTGATCATCGACCGCGGCCGCGTCCTGGGGGTCGTGCCGAAGAGCTACCTGCCGAATTTCCAGGAGTTCTACGAGAAGCGGCAGTTCTCCGCGGCCCGCGACGCCGTCGACGACCACACCATCGTCGCCGGGCAGCGGGTGCCCTTCGGCGCCGACCTGCTGTTCGAGGCGGTGAATCTGCCCGGATTGGTGCTGGCGGTCGAGATCTGCCAGGACGCGTGGGTTCCGTTGCCGCCCAACATTTTCGCGGCGCTGGCCGGCGCCACGGTGCTGACGAATCTGTCGGCGAGCAATATCGTCGTCGGCAAGGCGGACTACCGCAGGGAACTGTGTGTGTCGACCTCGGCCCGCAATATCGCGGCCTATCTGTACACCGCGGCCGGGCAGGGCGAGTCCACCACGGATATGGCGTGGGACGGTCAGGCGCTGATCTGCGAGAACGGCAACCTGCTGGCCGAAAGTGAGCGCTTCGCCGCCGAACCGCAACTGATCACCGCGGATATCGACCTGCAGCGGCTGGCCGCGGATCGGCTGCGGCTCAACAGTTTCACCGACAACGGTCACGATCACCTCGAGCGGGTCACCCGCTTCCGGCGGCTCGAATTCGAGGCGCCGATCCCGGACGGCGCACCACCGCTGCGTCGTGAGGTCCCGCGCTTTCCCTACGTCCCGGCCGATCCCGGCAGCCGCAACGTGCGCTGTGCCGAAGTCCACCACATCCAGGTCGCCGGGCTCGCCACGCGGCTGGCCGCCACCGGATCCCAGCACCTCGTGATCGGGGTGTCCGGCGGCCTCGATTCCACTCTCGCGCTCATCGTCGCGGCGCAGACCATGGACCGGCTGGGCCTGCCGCGGTCGAATGTGCTCGCCTACACCATGCCCGGCTTCGCCACGAGCACGCGGACGCTGGAGAACGCGCGCCGGCTGATGCGCGCCGTCGGAGCGAGCGCCGGCGAGATCGATATCCGGCCGTCGGCGACGCAGATGCTGCGCGATCTCGGTCATCCGGCGGCCGACGGCGCGCCCGTCTACGACATCACCTACGAGAACGTGCAGGCCGGGGAGCGCACCTCGCATCTGTTCCGCCTGGCGAACATGCATCACGGCATGGTCGTCGGGACCGGGGACCTGAGCGAATTGGCCTTGGGCTGGTGCACTTTCGGCGTCGGCGACCATATGTCGCACTACAGCGTGAACGCCTCGGTGCCCAAAACGCTGATCAAATATCTGATCGCGTGGACCGCCGACCGCGGTGAGCTCGGCCCGGAGGCGAGTGCCGTGCTGCACTCGGTCCTGGAGACCGAGATCTCACCGGAGTTGGTTCCCGGCGCGGCGCTGCAGAGTTCCGAGGCCACCGTGGGCCCGTACGAGTTGCAGGACTTCCACCTCTATCACCTGCTGCGGTTCGGATTCCGGCCCAGCCGCATCGCCTATCTCGCCGAGCACGCCTGGGGTGACCGCACCCGGGGCGGCTGGCCGGACCTGATCCCCGAGGATCAGCGTCACGAATACGACCTCGCCACGATCAAGCACTGGCTGGCCGAATTCCTGCGCCGCTTCGTGCAGACCAGCCAGTTCAAACGATCGACCCTGCCGAATGCGCCCAAGGTCGGGTCCGGCGGATCGCTGTCGCCGCGCGGGGACTGGCGCGCGCCGAGCGACGCTCCGGCCGCGGCGTGGCTGGACGAACTCGCGCGCAACGTTCCCGACTGACCATGGGCCCCGGTGGCATCGCCGCGACGGATGTCATCGCCGCTAGGGTCTTTCCGCCCTCCCCGTGACCGGGCGCCGCGCCGTTGACTGGAAGTCGAGCAGACGGACGGCACGGGAGACGGAGGCGCGATGAGCCGGAACGACGCGAGCCCGTACGACGCGGACACCGCGACGCCGTCGCGATGGGCGCCGATCGAGAAGTCGGCGGCCGAGATCGCGGCCGCGACCCTTCCCGACTACGGCCGGGCGCGGCGCGACTTCACCTGGTCGGCGGCCCGCTCCGAGCTCGCCGGGCTACCGGGCGGCGGAGTCAACATCGCCGTCGAAGCCGTCGACCGGCACCTCGAGGCGCCGATCGGGCCCGCCCCGTCGTTGCGCTGGTTGCCGGTCACCGGTGGCGTGACCGAGCTCGACTGCGCGGACCTGGTCCGGCTGAGCAACAAGTTCGCCCACGTGCTGCGCGACCTCGGGGTGTATCGGGGTGAGCGGGTGTGCCTGCTGCTGGGACGCACTCCGGAGTTGTATCTCGCGTGCTTGGGCGCGTGGAAGGCCGGATGTGTCGTCTCCCCGCTGTTCTCGGCGTTCGGCCCCGAACCGGTGCGTCAGCGGCTGGACCTGGCCGAGGCGAGCACCCTGGTGACCACCGCGGCCCACTATCGCCGCAAGGTCGCCCCGATCCGCGACACACTGCCCGCACTCCGGCACGTCATCGTCGTCGACGGCGAGACCGACCTGCCCGGCGTGGTGTCCCTGCCCGCGGCAATGGCCGCCGCCGACAGCGAATTTCCCATCGTGCGAACCCAATTCGAAGACCCCGCACTCCTGCATTTCACGAGCGGAACCACCGGCCGTCCCAAGGGCGCGGTGCACGTGCACGGTGCCGTCGTGGCGCACCGGGCCACCGCGCGCGCCGCGCTGGACCTGCGCGGCGGCGACGTGTTCTGGTGCACCGCCGACCCGGGCTGGGTGACCGGCATGTCCTACGGCGTGATCGCGCCGCTGTGCCTCGGTGCCACGGTGATCAGCGACGAGGCGGAATTCGATCCGCAACGCTGGTACGACATCCTTACCGCGGAGCGGGTGTCCGTCTGGTACACCGCGCCCACCGCCCTGCGGATGCTGATGCGCCGTGGCGACGAGCTGCCGCCGAGCACGGATCTGTCATGCCTGCGCTTCGTGGCCAGCGTCGGCGAGCCGCTCAATCCCGAAGTCGTGGTGTGGGGGCAGCGGGTGCTCGGGCACCCGGTGCACGACAACTGGTGGCAGACCGAAACCGGCGCCATCATGATCGCCAATATCGCTGCGGCGCAGGTTCGTCCCGGTTCGATGGGGCGGCCACTGCCCGGCGTGGAGGCCACGATCCTGCGCCGCGGCGCAAGCGGGCGCGCGGCGATCACCGACGGCGACGTGACCGCCGCCGATACCGGGGAAGTGGGGGAGCTGGCACTGCGGGCGGGCTGGCCGTCGATGTTCCGCGGCTATCTGAACGACCCCGCTCGCTACGCGGACGCGTTCGCCGGCGGCTGGTACCTCACCGGCGATCTGGCCCGGCGCGACAGCGACGGTTACTTCTGGTTCGTCGGGCGCGCCGACGACGTCATCAAATCCGCCGGACATCTGGTCGGGCCGTTCGAGGTGGAAAGCGTTCTCATGTCACATCCCGCGGTCGCCGAGGCCGGTGTCATCGGAACCCCCGATCCGGTGGCCGGGGAGCTGGTCAAGGCATTCGTGGTGGTGCGCAAGGGCTTCCAGCCGAGTGACGACCTGCGCGACGAACTCACCGCGTTCGGCCGCCGCGCCCTGGGCGCGGTGGCTCCCAAACGTATCGACTTCGTCGACGCGCTGCCGCACACCCGCTCCGGGAAGGTGATGCGCCGGCTGTTGAAGGCCCACGAACTCGGATTGCCCGAGGGTGACGTATCGACCCTGGAGACGGTGCGATGAGCACGATCGAGACCGACGGCCACGCCCCCTCGCCGGCGGTGGCGACGCCCGGCGACGCCGCCGGAACGGATCGAAAGGCGCTGCTGCGGCAGATGATCCGGATCCGGCGCTTCGAGGAACGCTGTGTGCAGCTCTACAGCGCCGAGCGGATCCGCGGATTCCTGCACCTGTACGTCGGGGAGGAGGCGGTGGCCGCCGGACTGCTGAGCGAGATCGGCGCCGACGACGCGGTGGTCTCGACCTACCGCGAGCACGGCCACGCGCTGGCCCGCGGCATCCCCATGACCGACCTCATGGCCGAGATGTTCGGCCGCACCACCGGCTGCAGCCACGGCCGGGGCGGCTCGATGCATCTGTTCGACGCGCGGCGGCGCTTCTACGGCGGGAACGCTATCGTCGGCGGCGGACTGCCCATCGCGGTGGGCCTGGCACTGGCCGACGCCATGACCGGACGCGATCGGATCACGGTGTGCCTGTTCGGTGACGGCGCGATGGCCGAGGGCGAATTCCACGAATGCATGAACCTGGCCGCGCTGTGGCGGCTGCCCGTGCTCTTCGCCTGCGAGAACAACCGCTACGCCATGGGCACCGCGCTGGCCCGCGAACACGCCGCGACCGACCTCGCGCTGCGCGCTACGGGCTACGGCCTGGCGGCCTGGCCGGTCGACGGCATGGACGCCACCGCCGTCGCCGCCGCGACCCGGCGCGCCGTCACCTCGATCCGGGCCGGAGGCGGCCCCTGCTTCCTGGAACTGCGCACCTACCGGTTCCGGGCGCATTCGCTCTACGACGCCGATCGATATCGCGACAAGGCCGAAATCGCGCGGTGGCGCGAACGCGATCCCCTCCGGCTGCTGACCGAACGGCTGCGCGACGCGGGCGAACTGACCGACGAAGACGTGCGGCGGTACGAGGCGCAGGCCGACGAGGAACTCGACGCCGCCATCGCCGCCGCCGAGGCCGCACCGGCGGAGCCGGTGTCCGAACTGACCCGGCACGTCTACGCGGAGCGGCCATGACCACCTATCGGGAGGCGATGCGGGATGCGTTGCGCGAGGCGCTGCTTCGCGACGAACGGGTATTCCTCATGGGCGAGGATGTCGGCGCCTACGGCGGCTGCTTCGGCGTGAGCCGCGGACTGCTCGACGAATTCGGGCCCGAACGGATTCGCGATACGCCGCTGAGCGAATCGGCGTTCGTCGGCGCGGGGATCGGCGCGGCCCTGGCCGGCATGCGGCCCATCGTCGAGATCATGACCGTCAACTTCAGCCTGCTCGCGCTGGACCAGATACTCAACAACGCCGCCACGCTGCGGCACATGTCCGGCGGACAGCTCGGCGTGCCGCTGGTCATCCGGATGGCGACCGGTCCGGGCCGCCAGCTCGCCGCCCAGCACTCGCACAGCCTGGAGGCGTTCTACGCCCACATTCCCGGTCTGCGGGTGGTGTGCCCCGCCACCGTCGCCGACGCACGAGGCATGTTGTGGACCGCGTTGCAGGATCCGGACCCGGTGGTGATCTTCGAGCCGATCTCGTTGTACAACAGCGGATCCGAGCTGCCCGAGGACGCCGGTGCCGTCGATATCGACGCGGCGGCGATCCGGCGCAGCGGCACCGACGTCACTCTGGTCGCCTACGGCGCGACGGTGCCGGTGGCCCTGGCCGCCGCCGACCTCGCGGCAACCGAGGGGATCGCGGTCGACGTCGTCGATCTGCGCTCGCTGCGCCCACTGGACGAGGCGACGGTGCTGGATTCGGTACGCCGCACCCATCGCCTCGTGATCGTGGACGAAGCCTGGCGCAGTGTGAGCATCGCCGCCGAGATCGCCGCTCGCGCAGCCGAATACGCATACTACGACCTCGATGCGCCGATCGGCCGGGTATGCGGCGCCGAGGTGCCGATTCCGTACGCACGTCAACTGGAGGACGCCGCACTGCCGGACCCGTCCGGGGTGCTGGCCGCGATCCGGAAGGCGGTGGGATGACATGACGGAATTCCGGATGCCGTCGCTGGGCGCCGACATGACCGAGGGCACCGTGACGCACTGGTTCGTGCACCCCGGCGACGCGGTGAAACGCGGCGACATCGTCGCGGAGGTCGACACCACCAAGGCCGCGATCGAGATCGAATGCTTCGACGACGGTGTCATGGACGAGATCCGCGTGCCCGAGGGACGGACCGTTCCGGTGGGCGCCGTGCTGGCGACGATCACCGCCGGCGCCTCGAGCAGTGGGAACGGAAAGGTGGAGACGGTCCGAGAGGGGCGTGGCGAACCGGTGCCGTCCGTCGCGACCTCGGAATCGGCCGGACCGCCGGAATCGCGCGACCGGGCGGAATCGGTCGCGGCACCGTCGCCGGTCGCGGAACCCGCTCGGATGACACCTCTTATCCACCGGCTGGCCGAGGAGGCGGGACTGGATCCGGCGACTGTACACGGCTCCGGGCCGGGCGGCCGGGTCCTGCGCGGTGATATCGAAGCCGCTGTTGCACAGCATAATTCCGCGCCCGCGCCCGCGCCCGAGGCTGCGCCCGCACCCGCACCT
>NZ_BDBF01000016.1 GCF_001612845.1 Nocardia elegans NBRC 108235
AACCCGCGGCCGCCGATCCGACCGCGGCCGAGCCGGTGCCCAGGATGCTCGCCAGGCCCGCAAAGCCTTCACCGGCAACCGGAGTCGGCGTGATGGGCGGCGGTGGTGCGGAAACCTGCGACGGCGCCGGCGTCGACGACGTGGTCGAGCGTCCGGGGATGATCAGATGGCCGTCGTACTGACCGTCGTCGGAAGGAGTGGGCCCCGCCGAACCGGACGGCCCCTGCTGTGCCACCACGCCGGGCCCGGCCGCGGGCTGCGACACCGGGGTGACCCGGCCCGCCGGATCATCGGGCGATGACGCTGTGGCACTCGGCCGAGCTGCGGCAATCCCGGGCTGGACGGCGCTCGGACTGCCGGAGGGGGAGCTGTGCGGGGCTGTCGGCGAGGGGTGCGGGGCGGTAGCAGGGGTGGCTGGTTGAGCGTTGGCCACCAGGGGGCCGAGGACCCCGCAACTGCCGATCAATCCGGCTACCGCAACAACGCGCGCGATGCGACCCATGGTCATGCGCTTGCCTTCCCTCAACTTCTCAGCGCAGATTTCTCCCCGGTCGCTACAAACCTCCGGGACCGAACGAATGCGGGCCCATCTTAACTGCCGACAGTTTGCTCGTGCAGCGAGATCATGTGAGGCCGATCACCCGTCGCGGCGCGGAAAGCGGAATCGGCCGCCGCGGTGACCCCGACCACTCACCATCGGCGAACCGAAAAGACGACGTCATCGGCACGGGCACAAGGTAATTCACAGACCGGCGCCGGCGGATCGCGGCCGCGGGAAGGAGGCGGCGGGACGCGATCTGACCGGCGCGGATCGTTGCTGTGAGGATTGCGGTGCTCAGGCTCCGTAGACCGGCTCGGGATCGGTTGCCTTGGCGATCAACTCACGCACCACCGGTCCCAATTCGGACGGCTGCCACCGTGCACCGCGGTCCTCGGCGACACCGTGGCGCCAGCCGTCGGCCAATGCCACCTTGCCGCCCTCGACCTCGAACATGCGCCCGGTGACACCGGCCGAATCCGGGCTGCCCAGCCAGACCACCAGGGGCGATACGTTTTCCGGCGCCATCGCGTCGAAGCCGTCGTCCGGGCGGGCCATCATATCGGCGAAGACGGTTTCGGTCATGCGGGTGCGCGCGGACGGCGCGATGGCGTTGACGGTGACCCCGTAGCGCCCGAATTCCGCTGCGGCAGTGATGGTCAGCGCCGCGATACCGGCCTTCGCCGCCGCGTAGTTGCCCTGTCCGACGCTGCCCTGCAGACCGGCACCCGAGCTCGTGTTGACGATGCGGGCGTCGCGGACGCGACCGGCCTTGGATTCCGCGCGCCAGTACTCGATGGCATGACGCATGGTCGCGAAGTGGCCCTTGAGATGGACGCGGATCACGGCATCCCACTCGTCCTCGGCCAGGTTGACCAGCATCCGGTCGCGCACGATACCGGCGTTGTTCACCACCACATCGAGGCCACCGAAGGTCTCCACAGCCTGGCCGATCAGCCGCTTCGCACCGGCCCAGTCCGCGACGTCGTCACCGTTGACGACGGCCCGGCCACCGGCCTGCACGATCTCCTCGACCACCTGCGCGGCGGGCGAATCGGCGCTGGGGGCGCCGTCCAGTTCCGCGCCCAGGTCGTTGACCACCACGTTGGCACCCGCCGCGGCGAAGGCCAACGCGTGGGCCCGGCCGATTCCACGGCCGGCGCCGGTGACGATCACGGTGCGTCCTGCACAGATCCGCTCGGAGTTGTCGGTCATATCTGCTGCTCTCATTTCCTCGGTGCGGTAAGGGTTTTCGTCGCGAAGCGGGGGCCCGGTCGTCAGGGTGGCGGCTGTTATCGCGCGGCCGGTTGCGCGTCATTGACGGTCGCCGCGTCCAGGAAGGCGGGACGTTCCCCGCCCCCGTGCACGATGAGCGATCCGCCGTTGACGTAGCCGGCCAGCGGGGAGGACAGGAAGACCGCGACCCGGCCGATGTCCTCGGGTGTCGCCAGCCGCCCCAGCGGCACGGTCGCCTCCACGGCCGCGATCCCGGCATCGTCGCCGTAGTGCAGATGGCTGGATTCGGTGCCGACCATCCCGACGATCACCGAATTGACCCGCACCTTCGGCGCCCACTCGATCGCCAGCGAGGACACCAGACTGTCCAGACCGGCCTTGGCCGCGCCGTAGGCGGCGGTCCCGGGCGAGGGACGATGGCCGCTGACGCTCGAGATCATCACGATCGAGCCGCCCTGGGGCTGCTGCTGCATCACGGCATTGGCCGCCTGCGAAACCAGCAGGGGGGCAAGCAGATTGAGCTCCACGATCTTGGCATGGAAATTGCGGGAGGCGGTGGCGGCGGGGGCGAACGGCGCCCCACCGGCATTGTTCACGACATGGTCGATCCGGCCGTGGCGCTGCACGATCGTCTCGATCAGCCCGGTCACCGCCTCGCCGTCGCGCACATCGCACGGCAGGAATTCGGCGGTACGGCCGGAGCTCTCGATCGCCGCCTCACCGGGGCGGCGGGCGCACACCACGACCGTCGCGCCGGCGTCCAGATATACCCGGCTGATGCCGGCGCCTACGCCCCTGACCCCGCCCGTCACGAGAACTACCGATCCGGACAGGTCCACTTCGATTGCCACCGTGCTAACCTACCAAGCACTTGCTTGTTTTGCCAACGAATGGACATGCGATGGGGATCAACCGTCACACCGAGACCTCGGGTATCGAGGTCGTCACGATCGACTATCCGCCGGTCAACGCACTGCCCACCGCGGGCTGGTTCGGCGTGGCCGATGCGATTCGCGAGGCCGGGCGCGACCCGGAGACCAAGGTCGTCGTGCTCCGCGCCGAGGGCCGCGGATTCAACGCCGGGGTCGACATCAAGGAGATCCAGCGCAACCCGGGCCATCAGACGCTCATCGACGCCAACCACGGCTGCTACGAAGCCTTCGGCGCGGTCTACGAGTGCCCGGTGCCGGTGATCGCCGCGGTGAACGGCTTCTGCCTCGGCGGCGGCATCGGCCTGGTGGGCAATGCCGATGTCATCGTCGCCTCCGACGACGCCACCTTCGGGCTGCCCGAGGTCGAGCGCGGCGCACTGGGTGCGGCCACCCACCTGGCCCGGCTGGTCCCCCAGCACATGATGCGCACGCTGTTCTACACCGCTTCCACCGTCACCGCGCAGCAGCTGCACCACTTCGGTTCGGTGCACAAGGTGGTGCCGCGGGCCGAACTCGATTCCGCCGCACTGGAAGTCGCGAAGAACATCGCCGCCAAGGACAGCCGGGTCATCCGGGCCGCCAAGCGCGCGCTCAACGGCATCGATCTGCAGGATGTGCACCGCAGCTACCGCTTCGAACAGGGCTTCACCTTCGAGCTGAATCTCGCCGGTGTGGCCGATGAGATCCGGGCGCGGTTCGACGAGGATCTGGCGGCCAAGAAGGAGGCACGATGAGCCACAATGCGCAGCCCGCGCATCGGGCCGACCGGATGCGGGTGTCCCGCAAGACACAGGAGGTGCGATGAGCATGCGCGACAAGCGGATGTCGTTGGAGGAGGCGGTCTCCCAGCTGCGCAGCGGGATGACCATCGGCCTCGGCGGCTGGGGTTCGCGACGTAAGCCGATGGCGTTCGTGCGGGCGCTGCTGCGCTCGGACGTCACCGACCTGACCGTGGTGACCTACGGCGGGCCGGATCTCGGTCTGCTGTGTTCGGCGGGCAAGGTGCGCAAGGCCTACTACGGATTCGTGTCCCTGGACTCGGCGCCGTTCTACGATCCCTGGTTCGCCAAGGCGCGCACCGGCGGTGAGCTCGTTTCCCGCGAAATGGACGAGGGCATGGTCAAATCCGGCCTGCAGGCGGCCGCGGCCCGGCTGCCGTTCCTGCCCACCCGCGCCGGGCTGGGATCGGACGTGCTGACGTTCTGGGACGGTGAACTGCGGACGGTGCAGTCGCCGTATCCGGATGCCGACGGCCGTACCGAAACCCTGGTCGCGATGCCGGCGCTGACCCTGGACGCCGCGTTCGTCCACCTCGACATCGGCGACAAGCACGGCAACGCCGCCTACACCGGCGTCGACCCGTACATGGACGATCTCTACTGCTTGGCCGCCGAGCGGCGGTTCCTGTCGGTGGATCGGCTGGTCGAGACCGAGGAACTGGTGAAAGCCGTTCCGAACCAGGCGATCATCCTCAACCGCATGATGGTCGACGGCGTCGTGGAGGCGCCGGACGGCGCGCACTTCACCTTCTCCGGCAGCTACGGCCGCGACGAGAAGTTCCAGCGCCACTACGTCGAGGCGGCCAAGGACCCCGAGACCTGGGCCGCCTTCAAGGCCCGCTATCTGGACGTGACCGAGGACGAGTACCGTTGCGCGGTCGCCGAATTCGCGGCGGAGCAGGCGAAATGAGCGAGCAGACAACCACTTCCGCACACCGCGACCAGCACTCGAATCGCACCCGGATGCGCGTGGTGTTCACCCGCCCGGGCGTGATGAGTGTGCGTTTCGACCAGGCCCCCGTCCGATCCGAGGAGCGCCGATGAGCGACACCACCACTGTGACCCGCGCCGAGGTGTGCGCGGTCGCCTGCGCCGAGATCTTCCGCGGCGCAGGCGAGATCATGGCCAGCCCGATGTCGCCGACCCCCACCATCGGGGCCCGGCTGGCGCGGTTGACCTTCGAACCGGATCTGCTGATCTCCGACGGTGAAGCCCTGCTGCTCGCCGAAACCCCCGCGCTGGGCGCCAAGGCTCCCACCGAGGGCTGGATTCCGTTCGGCAAGGTGTTCGACGTCGTGGCTTCCGGGCGGCGCCATGTCGTCATGGGCGCCAACCAGATCGACCGCTACGGCAACCAGAATCTGTCCGCCTTCGGCGCGCTGCAGCGGCCGAGCCGGCAGATGTTCGGTGTGCGCGGCGCACCGGGTAACACCATCAACCACGCGACCAGCTACTTCGTGCCCAAGCACAGCAAGCGCGTGTTCTGTGAGACCGTCGATATCGTGTGCGGAATCGGTTACGACAAGATCGATCCCGAGAATCCGGCGTACCGGTTCCACCACCTGCATCGGGTGATCAGCAATCTGGGCGTGTTCGACTTCGGCGGTCCCGGCCACACCCTGCGGGCGCTGTCGCTGCATCCGGGGGTCACCGCCGACGAGGTCGCCGAGAACACCGCGTTCGAGGTGGCCGGACTGGACAGCGCCGAGGTGACCCGCACGCCCACCGAGGAAGAACTGCGGATCATTCGGACGGTGCTGGATCCCAAGGGAATCCGGGAAAAGGAAGTGGCCTCGTGAGCGGCCGGCTGAGGACTCCGCTGACCGAGCTGGTCGGCATCGAGCATCCGATCGTGCAGACCGGGATGGGCTGGGTGGCCGGACCGGGTCTGGTCGCCGCGACCGCCAACGCCGGCGGCCTGGGCATCCTGGCCTCGGCGACGATGACGCTCGAGGAACTCGAGGTCGCGATCGCCAAGACGAAGGCCAAGACCGACAAGCCCTTCGGTGTGAACATCCGCGCCGACCTGTCCGACGCGCCCGACCGGATCGAGTTGATGATCCGCGAGGGCGTGAAGGTCGCCTCGTTCGCGCTGGCTCCCAAGAAGGAACTGATCGCGCGCCTGAAGGACAACGGTGTCGTGGTCATGCCGTCCATCGGCGCGGCCAAGCATGCGGTCAAGGTCGCCTCATGGGGCGCGGACGCGGTGATCGTGCAGGGCGGTGAGGGCGGCGGACACACCGGTTCGGTGGCTACCACGCTGCTGTTGCCCTCGGTACTGGACGCGGTCGATATTCCGGTCGTGGCCGGCGGCGGATTCTTCGACGGCCGCGGTCTGGCCGCCGCCCTGGCCTACGGCGCGGCGGGCGTCGCGATGGGTACCCGGTTCCTCCTCACCCAGGACTCGAGTGTGCCGGATTCGGTGAAACAGCAGTACCTTTCGCGCGGTCTGCAGGACACGGTCGTCTCGCTGAAGGTCGACGGTATGCCGCACCGCGTGCTCAACACCGAGCTGGTCGACAAGCTGGAACATTCGGGCAGCTATCGCGGCCTCGTCGCCGCGGTCTCGAACGCCGTCAAGTTCAAGGGTATGACCGGCATGAAATGGTCGACCATGATCAAGGACGGCCTTGCCATGCGCAAGCAGAAGGACCTCACCTGGTCCCAGGTGATCATGGCCGCCAACACTCCCATGCTGCTGAAAGCCGGTCTGGTGGAAGGCAATACGCACGCGGGTGTGCTGGCGTCGGGCCAGGTCGCCGGCATCATCGACGACCTGCCCACGGTGGCCGAGCTGATCGACCGCATCATCGAGGAAGCAATCGCGCGGATCGACACGATCGCCGCGCTCCGTGACGGCGCCGAGGCGACCCCCGGCCCGTCGGCGTAACCGAAGACGTTCGGCCGCAAGGAAAGGCCGCCCCGCCCCTGGAATCCAAGCTGCCGGCGGGGCGGCCTTTCCGGTTCGCGCTACTCCCCCGACAGGTCGGCCGACAAATCGCGCACCTCGACACCTTCCGGAATCCGCACCTCCGCAACGGGTTCCGGACGATCGTCGAATTCCAGCCGCAGGGCGCGGCACATCGTGGCGTGCATGTCGTACAGCGCGGTGATGTAGGTCAGTTCCAGAATCTCCGGATCGCCGAGGTTGGCTCGCAGGACCGCGAACACCTCGTCCGGCACCCGGCCGCCATCGTGGACCAGGCAGTCGGTGTAGGCCAGAATCGCGCGCTCGAGTTGGGAGAAACAGTCGCTGATCTGCCAGGACGGGATGGCCGCGATCTTCTCCTCGGGCGCACCCAGCGACCGCATCTGCTTGCAGTGCTGGGAGAACACGAACTGACTGCCGCGCGCGTATCCGGCCCGGCACTGTCCCAGTTCGCGCAGCAACGGATCCAGGCGGGAGTTGCGGTAGACGGCGAATCCCCGGACCGCGTGCCGGAACACCTCCGGTGACTGCGCGAAGACGGTCCACCAGTCGCCGGGGGTGGCGTGGACGGTGCCGTGGTCGACGGCCGGATCGCGGTCGGGTCCGAACAGCCGGTCGTAATAGAACAGGATCCGCTCGTCGGTGACTTCGGCGCGCGGGACTTCACGCAGGCGGGGCATGTTTCGAACCTCTCGGTAGTGCGGTTTCGCGGAGGGTGGATCGGGGTCAGAGTTCGGCGGCGGCGCGGCGGTCGGCGGCGGTCTTCGGCTCGTGCGAGACATCGGCCTCGGTGAAAGTTCTGGTCCAGCAGGCGAATTCGAGCAGTACGCCGTCCGGGTCCTGGAAATAGAACGACCGCACGAAGGTTCCGGGGTGCACATCGCGGGAGACTCCCGCGGGGCTGTCGTCGTGATTGAGGACCCGGCTGACCTTGATGCCCTCGGCCTGCACCCGCTGGTAGTAGTCGTCGAACAGTTCCGGCGGCACGGCGAACGCCACATGGTTCATCGACCCCACGCCGCTCACCAACTCCCCCTCGTCCGGAAGTCCTTTGGGCGCGGCCAGTCCGGGGGTGGCATCGGGCGCATCGGCGAGCCAGAAGAAGGCGATGGTGTTGCCGCCGCCGCAGTCGAAGAAGAAGTGCTGACCGAGGTTGTGCGGCAACTCGATGGTTTTGATCAGCGGCATGCCCAGGGTGCCGGAGTAGAACTCGATCGTCCGACGCATATCGGAACACACCAGGGCGAGATGGTTGATTCCGCGTAGTTCGTATTTCGGGTTGGCGGCGCTCATTGCAGTCCTTCCACTGTGGTGCCGATTCGACCTCCGTGACGGGTCCGCACCTTTACTGTGAGCTGGGATTCTCCCGGCTGAACTGACTTGACAGTCATGTCATGTTCGTGAATAGTTTGATCCGTGCCGAAGTCATCTGTCAATAGCGCGCCCGCCCCCGTCGACAACCTGACGCCCCGGGGCCGCAAGACACGCGACGCATTGCTGGACGCGGCGCGCAAGGTATTCGAGACCGTCGGATTCCTCGATACCCGAGTGGAACAGATCAGCGAGGAGGCAGGCGTCTCCTACGGCACCTTCTACCGCTATTTCGAGTCCAAGGAACACGTGTTCGGCGAGTTGAGCACGCGGTTGTTCGACGATATGCACCGTCGCGAACCCATGCCCGCGGGACTCTCGCCGGCCGCCCGGCTCATCGCCGCCAATCGGTCCTATTACGCGGCCTACCGGCGCAATGCCCGGATGATGGCGATCGTCGAACAGGTCGCGACCTTCAACGAGGATTTCCGGCGGCTGCGCCACGAACATCGGCGTCAACTCATCGAGCGCACCGCGCAGTCGATCGCCCGCTGGCAGCGCGAGGGTCTGGTCCGCGCGACGCTGGATCCGGAACTGGCCGCGCGGGCCATGTCCGCGATGGTCGACCACACCCTCTACCTGTGGCTGATCCAGGGCGAGGACGCCGACGAGGACGCGCTGCTGAACACCCTCGACCAGATGTCGGTCAGCGCCCTGGGTCTCGATCCGGACGACAGATAACGGCATTTTCGCGGGTGCGGGTGTCCCGCACACGACAGGAGGCAGAATGAGAACGGACCCACCGCACACCGCGCATCCCGACGCGGGCGACGGCGAGACCGATACTGCGCACCCGGCGGCCGGACCGCTCGACGGCTTCCGCGTGCTCGAGCTGGGGACACTGATCGCGGGGCCGTACTGTGGGCGCCTGCTCGGCGATATGGGGGCCGACGTCATCAAGATCGAAGCGCCGGATCGTCCCGACCCCCTTCGCGATTGGGGTCAGGCGGCCGGGGGCGGCCACCAGTACTTCTGGACCGTGCACGCCCGCAACAAGCGGTGCGTGAGCCTCGATCTGCGTGTCCCGGCGGGACGCGACATCTTCCTGGAATTGGCGCGCACGGCCGATGTCGTGGTCGAGAGTTTCCGGCCCGGCACGCTGGAGCGCTGGGGTCTCGGCTACGACGTGCTCGGCGAACTGAATCCGGGGCTGGTGCTGGCAAGGGTCTCCGGTTACGGGCAGACCGGGCCGTACGCGTCCCGAGCGGGGTACGCCTCGGTGGCCGAAGGCATCAGCGGGCTGCGCCACCTCAACGGATTCCCGGGGCAGGCGCCGCCGCGGATGGCGTTGTCGCTGGGCGACAGTCTGGCCGGACTGTTCGCCTTCCAGGGCGTCCTCGCCGCACTGCTGGTGCGGGAGCGGACCGGGCGCGGGCAGGTGGTGGACGCGGCGCTGACCGAGGCGTCGCTGGCGATCCAGGAGTCCACGGTTCCGGATTTCCACAAGACCGGACATGTGCGCCAGCCGTCGGGCACCCGGCTGGACCGGGTGGCGCCGTCGAATCTCTACAAGGCCAAGGACGGGCTGTGGGTGATCATCGCGGCCAATCAGGACACCGTCTTCGGGCGGCTGGTCACCGCGATGGGCCGGCCCGAACTCGCTTCCGACCCAAGGTATTCCACCCATTCGGCGCGCGGTGAGCGGCAGGACGAGCTCGACGAGACGATCGCGGCCTGGGCCGGAGATTTCACCGCCGCCGATCTGATCGATCTGCTGAACCGCCACGGCGTGGTCGCCGGCCCGGTGAACACCGTCGCCGAGGTGATGGCGGATCCACAGTTCACCGCGCGCGGCATCTTCGTCGACCACGTCGATCCGTCCGTCGGCAGCGACGACGCCGGATACGATCCCGTCCCGGTCAAGGGTGTCGGTGTGGTGCCGCGACTCAGCGCCACCGCCGGTGGAGTGCGCTGGGGTGGTCCGAGCCGGCCGGGCACGCATACCGACGAAGTACTGGGTGAGCTGCTCGGATACGACGCCGACCGGCTGGCGAATCTGCGCGGCGAAGGCACGATCGGATGACCGCCGTCGACATTCGCGAGGTGGGGCCGCGCGACGGTCTGCAGATCGAGGAACCGATTCCCACCGAGGCCAAACTCGCCTTCATCGATGCCCTCGTCGCCACCGGTGTGCGCCGGATCGAGGTCACCTCGTTCGTCTCGCCGCGCGCGATACCCGCCCTCGCCGACGCCGAAGCCGTTGCCGCACAACTGGACCGGTGGCCCGGCGTGGAATTCTCCGCCCTGGTCGCGGGGCTCGGTGGGGTGCGGCGCGCACTCACCGCCGGTGTGCATCGGCTGGAGTACGTCGTGTCGGCGTCCGACGGGCACAGCCGGGCGAACGTGGGACGCGACAGTGCCGAATCGATCGCTCTCATCGACCCCATCGCCGAACAGGTTCATGCGGTCGGCGGGCAACTCGAGGTTATCGTCGCGATCGCCTTCGACTGCCCGTTCGACGGCCGCACCCCGCCGGAGCGGGTGGCCGAGATCGCCGCGCGGGCCGTGGCTTCCGGCGCCGATTCGCTCGCCGTCGCCGATACCGTCGGCACCGCCTCGCCGGTCCGCACCGCGGATGTGATCGACCGAGTACGTGCGGCGGCGCCCGATACCGAACTCGGCATACATCTGCACAACACGCGCGGGCAGGGACTCGCCAATGCCTGGGCCGCCTACGAGCACGGCGTCCGCCGATTCGATTCCGCCGCAGGCGGTCTCGGCGGATGCCCGTTCGCCCCAGGAGCGAGCGGCAATATCGCAACCGAGGAATTGGCCTATCTGTTCGACGACGGCGGCATCGAGACCGGCATCGATATCGACCGCGCGCTCGACGCCTCCCGGCTGATCTCGCGCCTGCTCGGCAAATCCGTCGACAGCAATCTGCTCACCGCGGGCGGCCGCCTGCGGCCCAGCAATGCGGCATCACAGTGAGCCGCACGAGAACGACCCGGAGGTCCTTCGCATGGATGAACTTGCCGACCGCTTCTTCGCCGCGGTCAGCGCGGGCGATACCGCGGCCCTGACCGCGCTGTACGCGCCCGACGCCCGGATCTGGCACAACGACAAGAACGCCGAGGAGACCGTCACCGAGAATCTGCGGGTGCTGCGCTGGCTCTCGCGCACGGTGGAAAACTTGCGGTACGAGGATATTCGGCGCCATGTGCTGACCGACGGCTTCGCGCAGCAGCATGTCGTGCGTGGCCATCTACCCGGCCACGGCGATCTGGAGGTCCCCGCGAGCCTGTTCGTCCGCGTCGAGGACGGGCGCATCACCAGGATCGACGAATATGTCGACTCGGCGGCGACGCAGCCGCTGCGCGAGGTCTCGGCTACGAACGGAGGTTACCGGTGATGTCGGTCAACCGCCCCGACGGCGAGATCGCCGAATTGTCCGCGCGGATGCGCACATTCATCGATACCGAGATCGTTCCCGCGGAGCCGGTGCTGGCCCGCGAGGACGACACCGCACACGCCACCCTCGCCCGCCTGAAGGAGCGAGCGAAGGAACTCGGGTTGTGGGCGCTGGGCCATCCGGCCGAACTCGGTGGCGGCGGGGTGCCGTTCCTCGACTTCGTCTATTTGAACGAAATCATCGGCCGCTCCGAATTCGGCATGCTGGCCGTCGGTTCGGTGTCCATGCAGGACACGCTCATGCTGTACCGGCACGGCACCGAGGAACAGCGGGCGCGCTGGATTCCGCCCATGGTGTCCGGCGACATCCTGCCGTCGGTGGGCCTGACCGAACCCGAGGTCGCCGGATCCGATCCCACCCTGATCGCCACCGAGGCCGAACTCGACGGCGACACCTGGATCATCAACGGGCACAAGTGGTTCACCACCGGCGCCGCCCAGGCGGCGTACTGCACGGTCTTCGCCCGCACCGAACCCGAATCGGTTCCCCGGCACTCGCGGATCAGCGCGATCATCGTGCCGACCGACACCCCCGGCTTCGAGATCGTCCGCTCCATCCCGACCATGGGCCACGATCCGAGCGATCACTACGAGGTGCGGCTCACCGATGCGCGGGTCCCGGCGGCCAATCTGCTCGGCGAGCGAGGTGAGGGTTTCATCGTCGCGCAGGACCGGCTCGGACCGGGGCGGATCTTCCACTGCATGCGCTGGCTCGGGCAGGCGCAACGCGCCTACGAATTGATGTGTGAGCGGGCGAATACCCGATACGTACACGGATCGTTGCTTGCCGAGAAGGGCGAAATCCACCGGTACATCGCCGAATCCGCCGCCGAGATCCACGCCGCCCGGCTGATGACGCTCGACGCCGCCCGCGCCATGGATGCCGGTGAGGACTACCGGGTGCGGGTCGGCTTGATCAAGTTCTGGGGTGCGCGGATGCTGCACAACGTGATCGATCGCGCCATCCAGGTACACGGGGCCCTCGGGCTGACCGCCGACACCCCGTTGGAACGGATGTACCGGCAGGCCCGCTACGCCCGCGTCTACGACGGCCCCGACGAGGTGCATCGCATGTCGACCGCGCGCCGGTTGCTGCGCTCCCCCGAGGCGGCGCCGTGGCTGTGAGCACGGAATCGGCTGCTGCCGAGCCGGTTACGCTCGCGGACGGCGTTCGCTCGGTACTGGCCGCCACTCTGGAAACCGAGCTCACCGATGTCGTGTTGCGGCAGTTCACCGGGGGCGCGAGCCGGCAGGTGTATGCGATCGAGGCCCGCGACGGGACCGGCACCGCGGTGCGGGCCGTGCTGCGGCGGGACCCACCCGGCCACGGCGATCCCGCGCGCATGCACGCGGAGGCGGTCTGTCTGCGAGCAGCCGGTGCGGCCGGGGTGCCCGTGCCCGCCGTCCTCGCGGACGGTGCTACCGCGCCCGGCATCGACGCCCCCTATCTGCTGATGGAGCGGGTCGCTGGGGAGTCGATTCCGCGGAAACTGCAACGGGATCCGGCCTTCGCCGCGGTGCGGGAGCGCCTCGCCGGCGATCTCGGCTACGTCCTCGGGCTGATTCACCGGACCCCACTGGACACCCTGGACATCCTCGACGATCACGATCCGCTCGCCGGCATCGAACAGATCTATCGCGACCTGGACGATCCGCGGCCGGCGGTCGAGGCCGGACTGCGCTGGCTGCGTGAGCACCGGCCCGCAGATCGCCCGAAGGCACTGGTACACGGCGACTTCCGGCTGGGCAACTTCCTGATCGAGCCGGACGGCGTGCGCGCGGTACTGGACTGGGAGCTGGCCCATCTCGGCAATCCGATCGAGGATCTGGGCTGGTTGTGTGTGCGGGCCTGGCGCTTCGGCGCCGCGGCTCCGGTAGGTGGGCTGGGGAGTCGAGAGCAACTTCTGGACGGTTACGAACGGTCCGCGGGCTACCGGCCCACCGCGGCGGAGCTGCACTGGTGGGAAGTCTTCGGCACTCTGAAGTGGCTGGTACTCAGTCGCTTTCAGGCGCAGCGGCATCTCGGCGGAGACGAACGCTCACTCGAGCTCGCCGCGATCGGGCGCCGGGTCTGCGAATCGGAATACGATCTACTCGCCGTCCTGGGCCTGCTCGACGAGGGCGTTTCGGTTCCCTCGCCCTCGGACATGCCTGCAACCGTGCACGATCGGCCGCATTCGACCGAAATACTCGAGCTGGTCGCCGACACGCTGGCCGCAGAGATCGGGCCCGCGCTCCCGCCCGAGCAGTCGCGCTCGCGCTATCTGCTGCGGGTGTGTGCCAACCTGCTCGGTATCGCCGCACGCGAGCTGGCCGCCGGCCCCGCCGCCACCGCCGAAGTGCACAGCCGGCTGGCGGCGCTGAGCTGCGAGTCCGAAGCGGAGCTGGCCGCGCGGCTGCGCTCCGGCGCGATGTCGTACACCGACGATGCCGTGCGCGCGGCGATCTCGGCCGCGGTTCTCGCGCGACTGCGGGTCGCGAATCCACGCCACCTCGGGTAATCGCACAACGACGGCATCGGCCGGGAGTTACCGCTGTTCGGTAGCTCCCGGCCGGTTCTCGTCTTCCGGGCGCCGGATGTCGTCTATCCGTCGGGGGGCCATCGCGTCATCCTCGCGGGTGGCGACCGGGTGCGTCCAGCGCCGTCGGGGAACGAAACGACGGTCCGGTGGCGACGATCATCGTCACCACCGGACCGCCGGGTCACGGAGTGGTTCAGGAGAACTGTTCGCGCAGATCGCGTTTGAGGATCTTGCCGGTGACGTTCTTCGGAAGTGCGTCCACGAACTCCACCCGCCGCGGAACCTGGAATCCGCCCAGGTGTTCGCGGCAGCCGGCGATGATGTCCTCGGCCGTGGCGGTCGCGTTGTCGCGCAGCACGACCACCGCGCACACCACCTCGCCCCAGGTGTCGTCGCGGACGCCGATGGCGGCGGCCTCGGCGACCTGTGGATTCCGGTACAGCGCCTGTTCGACCGTCAGCGAGGCGACGTTCTCACCGCCGCTGATGATCAGATCCTTCTTCCGGTCGACGATGTAGACGAAGCCCTCCTCGTCCTGGCGGACCATATCGCCGGTGCGGAACCAGCCGTCGGTGAACGACTCCGCGGTCGCCCGCGGATCGTTCCAGTAGCCGATGGTCACCTGGTCCGCGCGCACCACCATCTCGCCGATCTCGCCCCGCGCGACATCGGCGAAATCCTCGTCGATGATGCGAATATCCGCCAACCGCATGGGTTTACCCGCCGAGGCGAGCAGGTGGGTTTCCCCGCGCGCCGCCCGCCGGTGCGCCTCCTCGTCCAGATGCAGGACGTTTCCGGCGAGTTCGGTCATCCCCATGCCCTGATAGAAATCGCATCCGAATCGCTCCAGTCCCGCGCGCAGCACCGCGGACGGGATGGCGGAGGACCCGTATCCGATCGCCTGCAGCGTCTTCGGCGAATGCCGCTCCAACGCGGGATCCTGCAGCAGGAAATTGATCATCGTCGGCGCCAGCCCGGTCTGGGTCACCTGCCATTCGTCGACCAGCCGCAGGAAGGTCGCGTTGTCGTAGGCGCGCAGGATGCCCACGGTGGCGCCGATCAAATGATTGACCAGCACCACATAGCCGCCGACATGGCACAGCGGGAAGCAGAACAGGAAAACCGTCTCCTCCGTGACGGTCCATTGCAGCGCCGAAGAGGTCACGCCCGCAAGGAGATTGCGATGCGAGACCATGACGCCCTTCGGCGCCCCGGTCGTCCCGCTGGTGTAGACCAGCCACGCCACATCGTCGGGATCGGGACGGTAGGCGGGCGCGGCGGCCGAGGCCGTACCGGCGAACTCGTCCCATCCGATGGTTCCCGGTGCGGCGCCGATCGACACCACAGTGGTGACCGACGGGATCCGGTCGCGGATGCGGTCCACGAGATCGGCGAACTCCTCCGCGACGATCAGCACCCGGGCGCCGGAATGCTCGATCAGGCCGGCGATCTGGTCCTCGTGCAACCGGAAGTTGAGGATCGTCAATGCCATTCCCGCCATCGGAACGCCGTAGTAGCACTCCAGATACTGCGGGCAGTTCGCCGACAGAATCGCCACCCGGTCACCCGGCTCCGCGACGCCGAGCAGGGCGTTCGCGAGGCGGCGGCAACCGTCGCGCAACCGCCGGTAATCGATCGCCTCCTGCTCGAAGCGCACCGCGATCCGGTCGGGGTGTTTGCGCGCCCCGTATTCGACGATGTCACCGATCAGCATCTGTCCGAACTCCTCGCCGATTCCACAAACATGGCAGCTGCACCCTTCTCACCGGATCGCGAGCGGGTTGATCGGCGAGCCGACCCCGCGAGTGAATTGCAGGGGTGGGCCGGCGTAGAAGAAGTCCCAGCGTCCGTCGCCCGCGCAGGCCTGCGCCAGATCCTCGAAGTCGAGCATTTCCGCGAGGGTCAGGCCCATATCGCGGATGAGCACCATATGCAGTTCGAACGCGGTCCCCGGATGTTCGCCGGGCATCACCTCGACCGCCCAGTTGTCGGAGCCGACGACGGCGACGTCCTTGTCGCGCAGCCAGGTCGCACACGCCAGGCTCAGGCCCGGCTCACCGGCCATGAAGCCCTGCGGATCACCGTCGGTGAGAAATTTCCTGCGCCAGCCCGTGCGGATCAACAGGATGTCGCCGGCGCCCACCTCCACGCCCTGGGCGGCCGCGACGGCGTCGAGTTCGTCGGGACCGATCGCGGTTCCGGCTTCGAGCCAGTCCACGCCCCGATGGCGAGCCACGTCCAGCAGCACGCCGCGCCCGGCGATGCCACCGGACTGGGTGTGGATACCGCATTTGTCGGCGCCCTTGACCGTCACTCCGGAGCCGGGGTGTCCGTTGTACAGCTCGTCGTCGTAGTGCACATGCGCCAGCGAGTCGTATTGGGAACCGGCCTGCAACGGCATGAAGACGAAGTCGTCGGCCCATTTGAAACCGCCGGGAAGCACCTGTTCCTGGCCGTTCTCCGACATCAACCGGATCGGATTGATGCGCGCGCCGCCGGGCTGCGGGCCGTCACCGTCGAGCGGAATGCCGAGTTTGAAGGTCTCACCGGTGCGAATCAGCGCCGCCGCGGCCACCACCCGCTCCGGCGTGATCAGATTCGTGGTTCCGCGCTCGTCGTCGGTCCCCCACCGACCCCAATTGCTGACCTTCCGGCCCAGAGCGCGCATATCGGGAACTTCGGGCACCGTTGCCTCCTGAACAGTTTGTGACGTGACAGTCATGTCAACTTCGTGCCGCAAGTGTGTCCGACAGCACTTTCGGTGTCAATAGCCGGATGTCAGCTTCGGCCCGCTCGCGACGGGGAGGCAGGTTCCAGACCAGGCGAGATGGAACGACACGTACGACGCGGGGCGTACGAACTCGGCTGAGATGCGATAGCGCAAGGCTATTCACACACTTCTTCCGCTCACCTGGCGACGACTATCCGATACTGTGCGGTTTCACTTCATTCCGTTCGTACGACACCCTCGCAGCGGCGCGGGAGAATCGGCCATGTCGAACATAATTCGTTGCCGTGCAGCGATTTTCGTCCGGAAGGCGCTCATCTATAGCTGAGCCGTAGATGCAGCGGCACGCGCAGACCCATTGACAGCGGCCGATTTCCGAAACCGAGCAGTTGATTTCCGTCATATTGACGTGCGAGGGTGATTGGGTTCACACTACCAACGAGTAACCGGACGAAGGTGTCCGGTTCGGGTAGAAGGGGACTCTGGTGAAACGAGGACGCGCAGTCCTTCAGATCGCGACCGCCGTCGCGGCCATGTCATTGCTCGTCGGCTCAGCGACCGGTCTCGCACCGAGTGCGCACGCGGCATCCGATTCGTTCTACGAGTACACGGGCGCGGCGCCGCTGTCCTCGATCGCACCGGGAACCGTATTGCAGACGCGCACGATGCCGTACCACTTCGCGGGCATCCCGACGCCCGTCACGGCGGTGCAGCTGCAGTACCGCACGACCGATGCCCGGCAGCGTCCGGCCGTGAACGTCACCTCCGTACTCCTGCCGCCGACCGGCGTCGATCCGACGAAAGCCGTTGCCTACCAGTCTTTCTACGACTCGCTCAATCCCGAGGACGGGCCGTCGCGATCGGTCGCGGGCACTGTGTCCTTCGGCGGCGCGGTGAACAATGTGGAGGGTGAGCTGGTCGCGCCGCTGCTGGCGCAGGGCTACACGATCATCGTCGCCGACACCGAGGGCCAGGCGGCCGATTTCGCCGCGGGCCCCGAGTACGGGATGAACACCCTGGACTCGATCCGGGCGGCCACCCACTCGGCGCAGGTCGGCCTGAACGAGCAGACCCGCGTCGCGCTGTTCGGATATTCCGGCGGCGCGATCGCCACCAACTGGGCCGCGGCCCTGGCACCGGTCTACGCCCCGGATGTCGACCGGCAGCTGGTCGGGGCGGCCGAAGGTGGCGTCCTGGTCAATCCGGCGCGCAACCTGCGCTATATCGACGGCAGTTTCGGCTGGGCCGGGGTGGCGGCGATGGCGGTGATCGGCATCGGCCGCTCCTACGACATCGACTTCTCGCCCTATATGAGTCCGTACGGCGCCGAGATCCTGAACAAGATGCAGTACGCGTCCATCGCCAATGTGCTGTTCCAATACCCGGGCCTGACCTGGGCCCAGATGGTGAAGCCGGAGTACGCCGATCCCAATAGCGTGGCGCCGTTCGTCGCGGCGGTGCGCAAGGTCGACCTCGGACTGGCGCCGACGCCGACGATTCCGATGCTCATCGGGCAGGGCGCCAACGGCGTGCTGGAAGGGACCGACAACGGTAAGCCGGTGTCCGGCCCCGGTGACGGCGTGATGGTCGCGGGCGACGTGCGCAGCCTGGCCCGGCAGTACTGCGACACCGGGAACTCCGCGATTCTGTATCGGCAGTACGACCTGCTCAGCCACACCCCGTCGACCATCGCGTGGCTGCCGGAGGCCCTGCTCTGGCTCGACGACCGGTTCGCGGGCCGGCCGGCGCCGGCGAACTGCGGCGCCATCGCGCCGGGCAATTCGCTGGACCCGGTGATCTGAGCCCACCGGACTCGATGAGAAGAGGCCCCGCGGTATGCGGGGCCTCTTCCGTGTTCACCGGACCGGATTCGCCGGACGAAAGGCGAAGCGGCTCAGGAGATTCGCTCGATGATGGTGACGTTGGCCGTGCCGCCGCCCTCGCAGATGGTGAGCAGGCCGTAGCGGCCGTTCACCCGCTCGAGCTCGTTGAGCAGGGTGGCGAACAGCTTCGCGCCGGTGGCGCCGAGCGGATGTCCCAGCGCGATCGCGCCGCCGTGCACGTTCACCTTGTCGGGGTTCGCGCCGGTCTCCTTCAGCCAGGCCAGCACCACGGAGGCGAACGCCTCGTTGATCTCGACGACATCGATGTCGTCGATGGTCAGCCCGGTCTGCTCCAGCGCCCACTTGGTCGCCGGGATCGGCGCGGTGAGCATGTAGATCGGGTCGGCGCCGCGGGCGCTGACGTGGTGGATGCGGGCGCGCGGCTTCAAGCCGTATTCGGCGACGGCCCAGTCGGAGGCCAGCAGGGTGGCGCTGGCGCCGTCGGAGATCTGGCTGGCGACCGCGGCGGTCAGGCGGCTGCCCTCGCTGAGCGCCTCGAGTCCGGCCATCTTCTCCAGGCTCGTCTCGCGCGGGCCCTCGTCGATCCAGAAATCGCCGACCGGCACGATCTCGCGATCGAAGGAGCCCTCGGCGATGGCCTTGCGGGCGCGTTCGTGGCTGCGAAGTGCCCAGCGCTCCATATCTTCCCGGCTGATATCCCACTTCTCGGCGATCAGCTGCGCGCCGTTGAACTGCGAGACCTCACCGGTGCCGTAGCGGTGGTCCCAGCCCTTGGCGCCGACGAACGGCGAGTCGAAACCGTATTCCTTACCGGCCAGCATGGCGGCCGAGATCGGGATCGCGCTCATGTTCTGCACGCCACCGGCGACGATCACCTCGGCGGTGCCGCTCATGATGGCCTGCGCGCCGAAATTGATCGCCTGCTGGCTGGATCCGCACTGACGGTCCACCGTGGTACCGGGGACCTCCTCCGGATATCCGGCCGCCAGCCAGGCCGTCCGGGCGATGTTGCCGGCCTGCGGGCCGATGGCGTCGACACAGCCGAAGATCACATCGTCGACGTTGCCGGGATCGATGGCGTTGCGGCCCAGCAACCCCTGCAGTGCCGCCGCACCGAGGTCGGCGGGATGCACACCGGCCAGCGCACCGCCGCGCTTACCGATCGGCGTCCGCACGGCATCGATGACGTAGGCCTCGCGCACCGGCGCGTACCGGCGGCGATCAGACGGTGTGGACATGTAACGCTCCTATTCGGATGTGCCGGATTCGGCGCCGGACTGCGATGCTCCGGAATGGACTGCGCCGGAACGGTTCTCGGGGTTGGTGAGCCCATCGAGCACGATGGTCAGGTACTGCTTGGCGAGGGTGTCCGCGGTGATGCGGCCGCCGGGCTGATACCAGCGCACCGCCACCCAGACGGTGTCGCGCAGGAAGCGGAAGGCGAGCTCGACATCGAGTTCGGGGCGGAAGCTGCCGTCGCGCACGCCCTCGGTGAGCACATTGCGCCACAGCTCCCGGAATTCCCGGTTGTATTCCGCGATGTACTCGAAACGCGGTGTGTCACTGAGCCTTTTGGCCTCGGCCTGATAGATCGCGACGGCCGAATGCCAGCGGTCGAACGATTCACAGGAGGCGATGACCAGCGCCTCGAGCGTGGCGCGCGGCGACAGGTTGGAGGCGACGATCTCACGGTAGCGGCCGAACAGATCGTCGAGGAAGCCGCGCAGGATCTCGTCCACCATCGCCTCTTTCGAGTCGAAGTGGTGGTAGAGACTGCCGGATAGAATCCCCGCCGCATCGGCGATATCGCGGACCGTGGTCGCACGCAGGCCGCGCTCGGCGAACAGGCCGGCGGCCAGGCCGAGCAACTCGTTGCGGCGTGCGGATTTGGAGGCCTCGGATGCGGTCACTCGGCCATAATACAACCAAGCATTTGCTTGGTCTACGGTGGTGGCTCACCGAATGGAATAGCGCAGCGGCGAGGACATCGACAGATCGACGAGGAGCCGATCGCAGATCTCCAGCGGCGGGATACCGGCCCGTTTCATCCGTGCCACCAGCGCGAGCCGACGCTCACAGCTGTCCCATTCCACCGTCAGCGGCCCCCGGCCGGGCCCCGCGTCCACGGTCGCCATCGCCCGCGGCGGGCCGGCCGGATCCGGGATCTCGCTGAGTTTGAGCACGATGCCGCGCCGCCACGCCAGATAGGTGTCGCGATCGGCGGCGCCCTCCAATTTGCCGGTGGCCGCGGCCAGCCCTCGATCGATGCCGTCGGCGAAGGCGAGGCGATCGAACCGGAACCGCCGGCAGCGCCGGACCACCTCCAGCAGATCGGCGCGCACCTCGCACAGCAACGCGGTCTGCTGCCGGCGGCGTTCCCCGCCGGGATCGGCCTCCCCCGGGCCGCAGCCGGCGCCGATGCGCCGCACTCGCCGCCGATCGCGGGCCATATCCGCACGCAGAGCGGCACGCGGATCGCGCGCCACCTCGGCCTCGTCGACCTCGTGCTCGTGCAGAATCTGCGCAGCGCGCGTCGCCGTCGCGTGCGCATCGGGGTGATCGAGCAATTCCGCACCGAGGGTGAGAGCGGCGAGCACGACGCTGTCCTGCCGCCGCCGCGCGAGCACCACCTCGCGAATCAACTCGAGTTCCAGTACGTCGTTGTCTTCCTGTCGACCGTCCAGACCCATGGGTCGTGGTCCCTTCGAACTGTCGGAACCGGACGTTCTCAGGATCCCACAGCCAGGGGAGGTCGGCGCCAGTGTTTTTTGCCTCCGCTTCGCTGCGGCGGGGTTCTCGGCCCCCTGGGCCGAGAACCACCAGGGTGTACCTCTCGCAGATGTGCACCCTCGTGCGTTACCTGGGGACCGCCGGAGCGAAGCGGAGGCCAAAAACTCAAGCGCGCTGGCTGCTTACGGAGACGACTTCGCCTGTCATGTAGGAGGTGTAGTCGCTGGCGAGCATCGCGATGGTGGCGGCGACCTCCCACGGCTCGGCGGCCCGGCCGAAGGCCTCGCCCGCGGCCAGCCGATCGAGCAGTTCGGTGGAGCTCACCTTGTCCAGGAAGGGGTGGCGGGCGATGCTCGGCGCGACCGCGTTGATCCGCACGCCCAGTTCCGCGGCCTCCACGGCGCTGCAGCGGGTCAATGCCATGACACCGGCCTTGGCGGCGGCGTAGTGGGCCTGGCCGTGCTGAGCCCGCCAGCCGAGCACGCTGGCGTTGTTGACGATCACGCCGCCGTGGCCCGCGGTGCGGAAGTAGTTCAGCGCGGCGCGGGTGCAGCGGAAGGTGCCGTTCAGCGTGATGTCCAGGACGCGATCCCACTGTTCGTCGGTCATGTCGACGACCGGTGTCTCACCGCCCAGGCCGGCGTTGTTGACCATGATGTCGATGCGGCCCAGGCGCTGCGCCGCGGCGCGGATCAGTTCGTCGACCTGTTCGGTACTGGTCACGTCGCAGACCACCGAGGCGACCTTGCGCTGCGGGAATTCCGCGGCCAGCTCCTCCTCGGTCTGCTTCAGCCGGCGTTCGTGCCAATCGGAGACCACGACGTCGGCGCCCTCGTCGAGCATGCGGCGCGCGGTGGCCGATCCGATGCCCGTGCCGGCGGCGGCGGTGATCACCGCGACCCGGCCGGCGAGCAGTCCGTGACCGGAGATCGGCTGGGGCGGAACCGAGAGATCAGGCACTGTAGGTCCTTCCTTACGGCCGAACAACGGCTTCGGCCGATGGTTTCCGGCCGAAGGTTCGGCCGGGCGGGGTGGTCAGCGGGCTTCGCGGGGCAGGCCGAGCACGCGTTCGGAGATGATGTTGCGCTGCACTTCGTTCGAGCCGCCGTAGATCGTGTCGGCGCGGGTGAACAGATAGAGGCGCTGCCATTGGCTCAGGTCGTCCGCGGGGTGCGGATCGAGGGCGGAGCCGGTGCCGCCGACCGGAGGCCGGGCGATCAGGCCTTCTGCGCCGAGCACGTCCATGGCCAGTTCGCCGAGGCCGCGATGCCAATTGGCCCACAACAGCTTCGAGACCGAGGCCTGGCCCGCGGCGGTGCGGGCGTCGACGTTCTGATGCGCCGATTCCAGGGTCCGCAGCGCGTGTGCGCGCAGCACGCGCAACCCCACCCACGCCTGGTCGATGCGTTCGGCCAGGGCCGGATCCGCCAGCGCGCCATTGGCTTTCGCCACCGCCTCCAGATTCGACAGTTCGCGCGCGAACCGGATCTGCTGACCGACGGTGGAGATGCCGCGCTCGAAGGTCAACGTGCCCATGGCTACTCGCCAGCCCTCACCGGGCTTGCCCACCACCAGATCGGCGGCGGTGCGGGCGTTGTCGAAGAACACCTCGTTGAATTCGGCGGTCCCGGTGAGCTGGATGATCGGGCGCACCTCGATACCGGGCTGCTTCATCGGCACCAGCAGATAGGACAGGCCGTGGTGGCGGGTCGAGCCGGGTTCGGTGCGGGCGATGACGAAACACCAGTCCGACAGATGCGCCAGCGAGGTCCAGATCTTCTGGCCGTTGATCGACCATTCGTCACCGTCGAGCCGGGCGCTGGTCGACACGTTCGCCAGGTCCGAACCGGCCCCGGGCTCGGAATATCCCTGACACCATAGTTCGGTGACCGAGCGGATGCCGGGCAGGAAGCGCTGTTTCTGCTCCTCGGTGCCGAAGGCGAGCAGGGTCGGGCCGAGCAGCTCCTCCCCCAGGTGCGAGACGCGCGCCGGGGCATTCGCGCTCGCGTACTCCTCGTGGAAGATCACCTGCTGGCGCAGCGTCGCCGCCCGGCCGCCGTACTCGACCGGCCAGCCCAGGCAGGTCAACCCCGCCGCGGCGAGGTGGCGATCCCACTCCAGCCGCTCGTCGAAGGCTTCGTGCTCACTTCCGGGCCCGCCGAGCCCGCGCAGCTCGCGGAACTGCCCGTTCAGGTTTTCGGCCAGCCATTCCCGCACTTCGGCGCGGAATTCCTGGTCGGCTGCGTTTTCCGTACCGGGGGCCGCCGTGCCGGAGGCATCCGCACCGGCGGCGGAATCGGGGGTCTGGATCGCACTCACTCCGGTAGAGTAACCTACCAAGCACTTGCTTTGTAGGGCGGTGAGCTCTGCAGCGCGAATCGACCGACGGACCGAGCCGTCACCACGCCGGACAAGCCGGCTGCTCGGCCCGTCGACCAGCGTGTAGAAGACGAGGACGACGTGACACCCCCTGTGCAGACCACCCCTCTCGCCCTGCACGAAGCCGCGCGCATCCACGGCGATGCGGCGGCGGTCAGCGACGGCGAGGTGCACCTGAGCTGGGTGCAACTACTCGATGCCGTGCGGCAGACGGCGGGGGCGCTGATCGCGCGCGGAATCCAGCGCGGAGATCGGATCGCGATCTGGGCGCCCAACACCTGGCACTGGGTGGTGGCCGCACTGGCCACGCACTACACCGGCGCCGCACTGGTTCCCCTCAACACCCGCTACGTCGCCGACGAGGCCGCCGATGTGATCGCCCGGGTCGATGCGAAGGCGCTGTTCATCGCCGATCCGTTCCTGGGCCGGCAGCGCCTCGCGGAATTGCGCGCGGCAGCACCGGAATTGGCGGTCGGCACGGTCATCGTCATTCCGGCGGAGGGCGAATCGGCCTACGACGATGCCGTCGCCTGGTCGCAACTGGCCGAACTCGCCGCGCAGACGCCGGTGGAGAAGGTGATCGCGCGCGCGGAATCGGTCGAGCCCGGAGACATCTCCGACATCCTGTTCACCTCGGGCACCACCGGCCGCAGCAAGGGCACGCTCGTCGCCCAGCGCCAGGCGCTCGATGTGGTGCGGGCCTGGGTGGAGCGGTCGACGCTGAACAGCTCCGATCGCTATCTGGTGATCCCGCCGTTCTTCCACAACTTCGGCTACAAGGCGGCCATCCTCGCCTGCCTGGTCACCGGCGCCACGATCGTCCCGCAGGCGACCTTCGACGTACCGCAGACGATGCGGATGGTGCAGGAGCAGGCCATCACCGTATTGACCGGTCCGCCGACGATCTACCAGACCATCCTGGAACATCCCGCCCGCGCCGATTTCGATCTGAGCAGCCTGCGGGTGGCGGTCACCGGCGCGGCGACCGTACCCGTGGTGCTGGTCGAGAGAATGCGCAGTGAACTGGAATTCGAGGTGGTCGTCACCGCCTACGGCCTCTCCGAATCCTCCGGCTTCGGCACCATGTGCCTGCCCGACGACGATCCGGAGACCATCGCCAACACCTCCGGTGCGGCCATGGCCGGATTCGAGGTGCGCATCGGCGATCACGGCGAGGTGTTGCTGCGCGGGCCGAACGTGATGGTCGGCTATCTCGACGATCCCGAGGCCACGGCCAAGACCATCGACGCCGACGGCTGGTTGCACACCGGCGACGTCGGAATCCTCGACGAGCGCGGCTATCTCAAGATCACCGACCGGCTCAAGGACATGTACATCTCCGGCGGCTTCAACGTCTACCCGGCCGAGATCGAACAGACTCTGGCCCGGCTCGACGGGGTCGCCGAATCCGCCGTGATCGGGGTGCCGGACGAGCGGATGGGCGAGGTCGGCAAGGCCTACATCGTGCGCCGGGCGGGCGCCGAACTGTCCGAAGACGACGTCGTCGCCTACGCGAAGAAGACCCTGGCCAATTTCAAGGTGCCGCGATTCGTGGAGTTCCGGGACCGGCTGCCCTACAGCGCCGCCGGCAAGGTGCTCAAGCGGCAACTACGTGAGGAGATCTCGTGACCACAGACGCAACCCCCGCGCCGATTCCGGACGAGGGCGAGGTCGTCACCTACGAGCGCCGTGGTCCGATCGCCCTGGTCACGATGAACCGGCCCGACTACCGCAACGCTCAGAACTCGGTGATGACCTATGCGCTCGACGCCGCCTTCACGCGAGCGGTCGAGGACGCCGAGGTCAAGGTGATCATCCTGGCGGGTAGCGGAAAACACTTCAGCGCCGGGCACGACATCGGCACGCCCGGACGCGACCATCACATCGAATACGACAACAAGGCCGCGCTGTGGTGGGACCACGTCGACCGGCCCGGCGGCGATCAGCGCTTCGCCCGGGAGCTCGAGGTCTACCTCGGTATGTGCCGGCGCTGGCGGGAGATTCCCAAACCCACCATCGCGATGGTGCAGGGCGCCTGCATCGCGGGCGCGATGATGCTGGCCTGGGTGTGCGACATGATCGTCGCCGCCGACGACGCGTTCTTCTCCGATCCCGTTGTCCGGATGGGCATTCCGGGCGTCGAATACTTCGCGCACCCCTGGGTGCTGGGTCCGCGGCGGGCCAAGGAGGTGCTGTTCACCGGTGATCGGTTCAGCGCCGAACAGGCCTACGAATGGGGCATGGTCAACCGGGTCGTGCCTCGCGCCGAATTGGAATCGCACACCCTCGAACTGGCCGAGAAGATCGCGACCATGCCGCAATTCGGCTTGGCGCTGACCAAGAAGGCCGTCAACCAGTGCGAGGACCTGATGGGGTTGCGCGCCGGCATGGATTCGGTCTTCGGCCTGCACCACTTCGCCCACGCCCACAACGCCGAGGTCGGCACCGACTCGCTGGCCGGTATGACCGCCAAGTCGATGAAGGCGACCGCAACCACCGCCACGACCGCAGAACGGAGCGGCAAGTAGATGGATCTCGAACTCGATTCGGCCGCAGCGCAATTCCAGCTCGAAGTGCGCGAGTTCCTGCGCGCGAACGTCCCCGCCGAACCGCTGCCGTCGATGGACACCCGGGAGGGTTTCGAGGCGCATCGAGCATGGGAGCACACCCTCGCCGATGCCCGGCTCTCGGTGGTGTCGTGGCAGCGCGAATACGGCGGGCGCGATGCCTCGCTGCTCGAGTGGGTGCTGTTCGAGGAGGAGTACTACGCCGCGGGCGCGCCCGGGCGGGTGAGCCAGAACGGCATCTTCCTGCTGGCTCCCACCCTGTTCGAACACGGCACGCCGGAACAGCTCGAGCGCATCCTGCCGAGAATGGCTCGCGCCGACGACATCTGGGCGCAGGCGTGGTCGGAGCCGGAGGCCGGTAGCGACCTCGCGGGCATTCGCTCCAGCGCGAAGCGGGCCGAGGGCGGCTGGGTGCTCAACGGGCAGAAGACCTGGAGTTCGCGAGCCTCGTTCGCGGACTGGGCTTTCGGCCTGTTCCGCAGCGATCCGGAGGCGGAGCGGCACAAGGGCCTCACCTATGTGATGTTCCCGCTGTCGGCCGACGGTGTGACCGTTCGGCCCATCCCGCAGCTCGACGGCGAGCCCGGTTTCGCGGAGATCTTCCTGGACAACGTCTTCGTCCCCGATCGCGATGTGATCGGCGAACCGGGCGCGGGCTGGCGGGTGGCGATGAGCACCTCCAGCAACGAGCGTGGCCTGTCGCTGCGCAGCCCCGGCCGGTTCAACGCCACGGCCGCGCGCTTGATCGAGCTGTGGCGCGAGACCGCCGATCCGGCCGACACCGCGGCCCGCAACCGCGTGGTCGACGCGTGGATCGGCGCGGAGGCCTACCGGCTCAACACCCTCGGCACCGTGACCCGGCTGTCGGAGGGCGGCAAACTCGGCGCGGAATCGTCGATCAACAAGGTCTTCTGGTCCGAGCTCGATATCGCGATGCACGAGACCGCCCTGGATCTGCTCGGCGCCTCGGCCGAGCAGAGCAGCGCCTGGACCGACGGCTACCTGTTCTCGCTGGCGGGCCCGATCTATGCCGGTACCAACGAAATTCAGCGCAATATCGTCGCCGAGCGCCTGCTCGGGCTACCGCGTTGAGATCCGCCATGTGCCACCCCGCCTCCCCGCGCCGCACCCCCGAATGGACCCATCGATGAGATTTGCACTGTCCCCCGAACAACGCGACTTCGCCGACAGCCTGCGCAAGATGTGTGATGCCGCGGGTACGCCCGCCGTCATCCGCAACTGGAACGGCGGCGGCGCCCGCGGCGGCCGGGCACTGATCCGGCAACTGGCCGGCGCCGGCGCTCTGGGCCTGGCCGTGGCCGAGGAATACGACGGGATGGGCGCCGAGACCATCGACCTGGTGGTGGCGTGCCGGGAATTCGGCCGGGCCGCGGTGCCGGGCCCGGTGATCGAGACCGCCGCGGTGATTCCGGCGCTGTTGCAGGCGCTCGACGATTCGGGTCCGGCGCGGCGATGGCTGCCGAGCTTCGCCGAGGGTGAGTCGCTCGGCACCATCGCGCTCTCGCCGCAGACACCGGCCCTCGACGCCGATTCCGCCGATGTGGTGCTGGTCGTGGACGGTGACAAGCTGTGCACGGCTCGCCGAGGCGACCGTATCGAATCGGTGGACGCGGCGCGGCGGCTGTATACGGTGAGCCCGGACGAGGTGGTGGCACAGGGCGATTCGGTGCTCGCCGCGGCGGAGACGGCGTTCGACGCCGGTGCGCTGGCGGCGGCGGCCCAGCTGCTGGGCGCGGGTAACGCGATGCTGGCCACCAGCGTCGCCTATGTGATCCAGCGGCATCAGTTCGGGCAGCCGATCGGGCGCTACCAGGCCATCAAACATCATCTGGCCGATGCGAAGATCGGCCTCGACATGGCCGAACCGCTGCTGTACCGCGCGGCGCTGAGCTTCGGCACCGCCGACCGCGCCCGCGATGTCTCGGCGGCCAAGTTCGCCTGCGCGGAGGCCGCGTACCGGACGGCGCGGATCGCCCTGCAGGTGCACGGCGCCATCGGTTACACGGCCGAATGCGATCTGTCGCTGTGGCTGACCAAGGTGACCGCTCTGCGATCCGCGTGGGGCACCGCCGATTTCCATCGCGCCCGGATCGCCGCGGCGCTGCGTACGCCGGTGGCGGCCGGCGCGTGAACCACCGAGACGGGAGTACGGCGATGACCGATACCGCGGAACTGCAGGAATTGGCCGCGACCGTACGCGCCGTCCTCACCCGGCACGGCGACCGGGCCGCCCTGCGACAGGCGATCGACAGCGAACTCGGCTACGACGAGCGGCTGTGGCAACTGCTGTGCGAGCAGGTGGGTGTGGCCGCGCTGGCGATTCCGGAGGAGTACGGCGGCGTCGGCGCCGAGATCGATGCGGCACTGGTGGTGATCGAGGAACTGGGGCGCACGCTGCACAACCCGCCGATGCTCGGATCGGCGGTCCTCGGCGTCCAGGCCGTGCTCGCGACGGGCGATGCCGCCGCGGCGCGGCGATTGCTGCCCGGGGTCGCCGAGGGCAGCCGGACGCTCGCGGTGTGCTGGGCGGACGAAAAAGGCTGGGCGACAAGCGCAGTCGCAAGCACCAGTGCGGCTCGCGGACCCGCGGGATACGCGGTGCGGGCCGACGGCGGCACACTGACCGGGACCGCGCACTACGTCCTCGACGGCGCCAACGCCGACACCCTGCTGGTGGTGACAGCCGACGGACTCTACGAAATCGACGCCACCGCACCGGGAGTCACCCGCACCGTCGTCCGGACCATGGATCCGACGCGGCGCCTGAGCACCGTCGCCTTCGACGGCGCCGCGGCCACCCGGCTGGGCGGGGATGCGGACGCGATCACGGCTCGCCTGCGGGCGGTGGCCTGGACCGCCCTGGCCGCCGAACAGGTCGGCGCGGCCGATCAGTGCCTCGACACGACCGTGGAGTACAGCAAGTCGCGCGTGCAGTTCGGCCGCCCGATCGGCAGTTTCCAGGCGCTCAAGCACCGCATGGCCGATATGTACGTGCTGGTGGAATCGGCCCGCTCGGCCGCCTACGCCGCGATCGCGGATCTGGATCGACCGGTGACCGCGGAGACGACGCTCGACCTCGAGTCGGCGCGCATCCACTGCTCGCACGCGTTCCGTTCCGTGGTGTCGGAGACCGTCCAGATGCACGGCGGTATCGCCATCACCTGGGAGCACGATGCGCATCTGTATTTCAAGCGGGCGCACGGCGATGCCGAACTGTTCGGAATGCCAGGACGCCCGCTGGCCCGACCCGCCTGATCCGCCCGACAATCCACGCGGCCGCGCTCGCGTACTCCGACCCCGCGCCCACGGTCGCGGGGTCGAGTCGTGTTCGCGGCCCGGCTGTCCAGCTCTGCCACCACTACCGGCAACGCGGACGCGGCGGCAGCAGGGCCGGCAGCGGCTGCGGCAGCTACTTCGGCTACCGCTACGGCTGCGGCCGGGCCCCGGCGGCGACTGCTGCTTGTGCTGCAAGAGCGTCGCTGACCTGCAGAAATCAGCTGTGCGCGAGGTCACGGGAAAATAGATAGTTAGGCTATGTACATACATAGTTAGCTTATGTAACATAATTTGCGTGCAGTCGAACGAGTCGCCCACTCTCTCCGATTCGGCCCGGAGCTCGGCCTCCGCCCCGGATCCGGCCGAGGTGCTCATGGTCGACATCGCCGTCACCGCCGCGCGGCTCACTCGACTGGCCGGCACGCTGGGAACCCGAGCGCTCCCGCGTGCGATGGTGCGGGCGCTGTCCACGCTCGACGAGCACGGTCCGCTGCGAATCAGCGAATTCGCGGAGATCGACGGTTGCTCCCAGCCCTCGGCAACGGCGCTGATCGGCCGGCTGACAGCCGCCGGACTCGCCGCACGCACCAAAGACCCCGACGACTCCAGAGCCGTGGTCGTCGAGCTGACGCCGGCGGGGCACGAACAGTTGTCCGTGTCCCGTCGCGCGTTCGGCACCGCCCTCGCGGCCCGGTTGCCCGACTTCGGCATCGACCGGCTCAGCCACCTCGAAAGTGAACTGACCGATCTCCTCGAAGCCCTGAAATCGGCTGCACCGCATACAGTCTCGAAGTAGGAGCGTTGATGAGCACCACTCTCTCATCGCCGACCGCGGCCGAGGCGACGACCACTCCGAAGACCAAGCAGCCCAAATCGGTATGGGCAGTAGCTTTCGCCTCGGTCATCGCCTTCATGGGTATCGGCCTGGTGGATCCGATTCTGAAACCGATCGGCGAACAGCTGCACGCATCGCCGTCGCAGGTCACCCTGCTGTTCACCAGCTACATGCTGGTCACCGGTGTCGCGATGCTGATCACCGGCGTGGTGTCGAGCCGCTTCGGCGCCAAGAAGACGCTGCTCGCCGGCCTGGCCATCATCGTCGTCTTCGCCGCGCTGGCCGGGTCGTCGGGAACGGTCGGGCAGATCGTCGGCTTCCGCGCCGGATGGGGTCTGGGTAACGCGCTGTTCATCGCGACCGCATTGGCCACCATCGTGGGCGCGGCCAGCGGCGGAGTCTCCCGCGCCATCATCCTGTACGAGGCGGCACTGGGCATCGGTATCGCCGCCGGACCGCTGGTCGGCGGATTCCTGGGCGGATTCAGCTGGCGCGCACCGTTCTTCGGTGTCGCCGTCCTGATGGCGGTGGCGTTCGTCGCGATCGTCGTGCTGCTGCCGGAGATGCCCAAACCGGCCCACCACACCTCGATCACGGCCCCCTTCAAGGCCTTACGGCACCGCGGACTGCTGCTGGTCAGCATCACCGCACTGCTCTACAACTACGGGTTCTTCACCCTGCTCGCCTACACCCCGTTCCCGCTGAACATGGGCACCTATTCGATCGGGTTCATCTTCTTCGGCTGGGGTCTGCTGCTGGCGCTGGCGTCGGTGGTGTTCGCGCCGCGACTACAGCGCATGTTCGGCACCGTGCCGATGATCGCGACCGCGCTGGCGCTGTTCGCCGCCGATCTGGCCGCGATGGCGATCTGGGCCGATCACAAGCCGGTGCTGATCGTGGGCACCGTACTGGCGGGCCTGTTCCTCGGCGTGAACAACACCCTGATCACCGAGGCCGTGATGATCTCCGCCCCGGTGGAACGCTCCACCGCCTCGGCCGCCTACAGCTTCGTCCGGTTCGTCGGTGGCGCCGCCGCCCCGTATCTGGCCGGCAAGCTCGGCGAACATCAAATGGCCCTGCCGTTCTGGGTCGGGGCCGCGTGTACCGCGGTCGGCGTCCTGGTACTGCTGGCAGGCCGCTCGGTCCTGGCCCACGTGGACGACCACGAACCGGCCGAGCACAGCCCGGCCGAAGCCGAAGCCATCACCGTCGGCGACGACTGAGCCGTCATCCCACCCGGATGATCCACCGTTGCGGTACCCCTTCTCTGACCGCAACGGCGGAGGCCGGACTCCCCTCGCGAAACCCGCAGGGGATTCCGGCCTTTCCGCGTCCAAGGCCCGGTTTGCCGATGGCGGGCCCGGATGTGCTCGTCCGGCCGGTGACGCCGAACAGATCGTGCAAACCTCGCCGTTCTCGGCGGTTTTCCCGCATTTATACGGAGGTTTGCACGGGGAGTTCGGGCGTGGGCCGCTGCACCACCGGTAAACACTCACCGCGGGCCGGTGCCGCGTCGACCTTTCCGGACCCGACCCTCGTCGCGGTACGGCCGGGCCGCCCAGACAACGACCCCCAGAGGCAATCCGATAACGACAATCCACGCGACGGTGAGCACGCGGCTATGCCTCCCGCCCACGCAGCGACCGGAGAACTCGTCCACACGTCTCCGCATCGGCCGATTCGATCGGGCGGAGAGGCGGGGGTACATCGGATGCGGACGAAACACGCTGTGGCAGAGGCGGACTCCTGAACTCCAGATAAACCCCGCCCGAGTCGCCGTCCCCATGATCGGCCATCTCCAGCACCCCACCGGGAAACACGTAAAGCCTTGTGCGCCTGGGCCTTGCGTCCATGTCGTCTCCGTCCCCTCGTGCGCCGTGGTATGGCACCCGGCACCGAGGAAGTCGTTTCGGCCCGGTGCCGGGGCCCGGTCAGAACGGTAGGAAAGGGCACAACAGTCGGTCTACCAACTTGGCATTACTTGGCAAAAGTGTCTTACCTGCGGCGAAAGCCGTTGATTTGCGAGAACATACTGCGAGTGAGAGCCAAGAAGTGCCACACCTCTGGACGGGAGATACGACGTTGAACCTGAAGTTCCTGGGCAAAGGCGGGTCCGACTCAGGCGGCTGCCCGAGCCTCTACGCAACCGATCAAGGCACCTACATCGTGCAGGGATGGGAGACGACAACTGTTGGAACCGTTGAGATCCCGCATCTACTGCCGGCATTTGCGGAGCCGGATACTTTCATCGGCTCAACGATGACCGACACCGGCCGCGGTACGTTCGCGGTATCCGGTCGGCCGATCACCGAACCGGACGTGTTCAGCATGCTCACGTTGGCAGAGAATGAGACGGCGATCGAGGTTCCGAAACAAGTACGGAGGTACTACGGCAATGCTGCTGCGCCCCAACACTGAGCCGGACCTGTGGCCGAACCTGTTTCGTGAGCTCACGCGGAGCGCTTTCCATCTCGAAGTTCGGGACGAATACCACGTACCCGACGAAGAATCCCGGGTACGGGCATTCCTCGCCGACGAGCCGGCACCGTACAGCCACACGCCCTGGCAAGACCTCATGCGAGAAACAACCGCTCGAGGCGTGACGGTGACCCGGGTACGCGTGGTTACCGAGCCGCATTCGGACTACCAGCGGTGGTTGCTGTCGGTTACCGGGTCCAACATCGATGCCGGCGAAGACATCCGATACGTACCCCGCCACATCGCTGGACAAGTACCGCCGGACGACTGGTGGTTGATGGATGCACAGCGCGTGGTCTACAACCTGACTGATTCGGCCGGAGCGCCTGCCGGCGGCCTAGCGGTCACCACCGATCCCGAAATCGTCGAGTACTGCCTTCGAGTACGCGAGCGTCTGTGGAAGCTGGCAACCCCATATGCGGAGTACGCCCAGCAGTGACGAACGCAATCCATGAACAGCGGCGAGCCCTCGGGGCGATCCTCCGAGGGCTTCGTCGCGACGCCGGCATGTCCGGCCGCCAGCTGGCTGCCCTGGCCGGCTGGCACGAATCGGTGGTGTCGAAGATCGAGACCGGCGATAGAAGCCCGACAGAAGCACATTTACACGCCTACTGTGCCCATACCGGTAACGAGGACCAACTGCCGGACCTCATAGCCACGCTGCGAAACGTCCAAGCCGCATATCTCGAATGGCGGAAGGTTCTCGGCACCGGTACGAAACGTCGCCAGCAGGAAGCGGTCAGGCTCGCCGAAGAGTCGAAACTGATGCGGATCTTTCAGCCGAACATCATCCCCGGCATCCTGCAAACTGCCGAATATGCGGCGGCCGTCTTGCGCCGTTACATCGACTTCTACCAGGTGCCTGATGACCTGGACGAGGGCGTGACGAAACGGCTCGAGCGCCAGCAAATGCTGTACCGGGGCAATCACCGGTTTCACATCCTGGTGGCCGAGCAAGCCCTACACACCACTGTCGGCACAGACGCCGTAGTGCTCGGACAACTCGACCGGCTTCTAGCCGTCATCGGGCTCCCCCGCGTCCTTCTCGGCATCGTTCCGGCACAAGCCGAAGTACCGATGCAAACGACCAATTTCGTCATCTTCGACGAACGATTGACACTCGTGGAAGCTGTCACAGCCGAGTTGACGATTACTCAGCCGCGAGAGATCGCTGTCTACGGTCGATTGTTCGCTGAACTCGCCGAACAATCCTTGACAGGAAACAAAGCCCGGGAGATCATCCGCCGCGCGATCGAGTCTCGGACGGCCGAAACACCGCCTGGGCCGGCTCGGCCGTAAACCAGGGAACTGGCGGAACTCGCGAGTCCCCACGAATCGATACCCGCGTGCCCGGGGTTGTCACCTACCGCGCGTACCGTGGTGCAATGACCGAGACGAATCGGGGGCGGGTACGGACCGAGGCGGGTCACCGGCGGATCCGGGCCTATGTGGACGGGCAGGTCGTCGCGGATACCATCCGTCCGCTGCTGGTCTGGGAGAGCCCCTACTACCCCACCTACTACGTGCCGGTCGAGGACGTTCGCGCCGAACTGGTCGCGACCGGATCAACCAAGCATTCCACCAGTCGCGGCGAGGGCGACATCTACGACGTGGTGATCGGCGATACCACCAGACCCGCTGCGGCCCTTCGCTATCCGGAGTCGCCGATCCCGGAGCTGCGCGAGCACATCCGCTTGGAGTGGGAACAGATGGATCGGTGGTTCGAGGAGGACGAGCCGATCTACGTCCATCCGCGCAATCCCTATACGCGCGTCGACATCCTCGCCAGTTCACGCACCGTGCGGGTGGAACTCGGCGGCGAGGTGGTGGCGGAATCGGATTCGCCGCACATCCTCTACGAGACCGGGCTCGTCCCCCGCTACTACCTGCCGCTGACCGATGTGCGGATGGATCTGCTCACGCCCTCGGCCACCACGACGAGTTGCCCCTACAAGGGCACTGCCGAGTACTACAACGTCCGCATCGGCGAGACCGAATATCCCGATCTGGTCTGGTATTACCGCACTCCCCTGCCGGAGAGCCAGAAGGTCGCGGGGCTGGTCTGCTTCTACAACGAGAAGGTCGAACTGTACGTCGACGGGGTCCGGCAGGAGCACTCCACTCCGTTCAGCTGAATCGGCGCATCCTCACACCGCGAGGACGGGCGGCAACTCCTCCGCGCGGCGATAGCGCCCGGGGGCCATGGCGTACTCGCGCTTGAACGCCTTGGCGAACGCGAATTCGGAACCGTAGCCGACGCGGTGCGCGAGCGCCGCGATGGGCAGGTCGGTCTCGCGCAGCAGGCGTGCGGCGGTGAGCATGCGCCAGCGGGTCAGATACGACAGCGGCGCCTCGCCGACGGTCGCGGCGAACCGGCGGGTCAGGGTGGCGCGGGATACTCCCGCCACCGCGCTCAGTTCGGGAACGGTCCAGGCCCGCGCGGGGTCGGCGTGGATGGCGCGCAGCGCGGCCGACACCGCCGGATCGGCGACAGCGCCTGCCCAGCCGGAGGTTTCGGCCCGCTCGTACCAGGAGCGCAGGACGAACAGCAGCAGCGTATCCAGCAGCGCGGGTACCGCGGCATCGGTGCCCGGCCGCGGTTCGGTGAGCTCGCCGACGAGCAGATCCACCGCGGCACGCAGTGCCGGGGAGCGGTCCGGATCTGCGGGCAGGTGCAGGAAGTCGGGCAGTTGATCCAGCAGCGGGTGACGGCGACTCCGGCTGACCTCGTACGCACCGCACAGCAGGGTTGTCCGCGATCCCGGCCCAGGGATCTCACGCAGCTCACCCGGGGTCGCCACCTCGGTGATCGCGCTGTGCGGACTGTCCGCTATCACATGCGCGGCCCCGCGCGGCATGAACAGCACATCGCCCGGCCCCATCGTCACCGGCTCCGAATCCGGTGCCAGCAAACAGCATTCGCCCTGCAGCACGATGTGGAATCCGGCGCCCGGGACCAGCGGATACCGCCTCCCCCACGGTGCATGCCGCACGAACAGCCCCGAGGCGGGCGTCCCGGTCCGCACCGCCGCCACCGTCTCACTCAAGATTCCACACACTGCCCCGATCGACAGAACTCCCACCGCGACGATCACCAGCATGCTGACCGATCCGGTCTCGGTCAACGCACCGGCACGGCAGCGCCCAGCGCCGGACCGATCCGAGACCGTCCGTACCGACCGGAGGCCACCATGAAACAGCGGAGGGCGGCCACCGATAAAGGTGCCCGCCCTCGACGATTGCCCGGACCTACAACCAGGTGTCCAGGGTGGTGGTGGTGAGGAAGTGTTCGAGATCGGCTCGCCAGGGCGCCGGGGTGGTCTTCTCGGGTTCGATGGCGGTGTACTGGCCGCGGTAGAAGAGCAGCGGCCTGCCGGAGTCCGTGGACTCCGACAGGGCCTGTACCCGGCCGATCACGATGAAGTGATCGCCGCCGTCGACGACGCTGTCCACCGTGCACTGGATCGTGGCCAGCGCGTCGTCCAGGACCGGAAGTCCCAGCTCCGAAGTGCTCCAGCCGATTCCGGCGAACTTGTCGGGTTCGCGGGAACCGAAGCGGGCACACACCTGTTGTTGTTCCTCGGCCAGGACGTTCACGCAGAACCGTCCCGACTGCTCGATCGCGGCCCAGGACCGCGACCCCTTGGTGGGGCAGAACAGCACCAGCGGCGGGTCGAGGGAGAGGGCGGCGAAGGACTGACAGGCGAAACCGATCGGCGCCCGCTCGGCGTCCTCGGCCTCGGTGAAGGTGGTGATCACCGTGATACCGGTGCAGAACTGCCCCAGCACATTCCGGAACTGCCGGCCGTCGATCTCCGGGTATTCGCCCGTGGCGGTCATGGTTGTCGCCCTCTCCGCGCTCGCTACTTGAATCCCACCGTGAAGTCGTGACCCCACAGGCTCACCGCGGTGGATTCCCGCGCGATCCAGGAGTGGTCGTCGACTTCCAAACCCTCACAGCCGAATTCGATGTCGAATCCGCCGGGGGTCTTCATGTAGAACGACAACATCTTGTCGTTGATGTGCCGGCCGAGGGTGGCCGACATCTTGACCTTCTTGCGCAGCGCGCGATCCAGGCAGAGCCCGACGTCGTCGGAATTCTCCACCTCGACCATGAGGTGCACGATGCCGGTCGGATTCGGCAGCGGCAGGAACGCCAGCGCGTGATGGCGGGGATTGCAGCCGTAGAAGCGCAGCCACGCCGGGTCGCCGTCGGCGGGCCGGCCGACGACCTGCGGTGGTAGCCGCATCGAATCGCGCAGCCGGAAACCGAGCACATCCTGATAGAACGCCTGCGCTTCGGCATCGTCGTTGCAGGTCAGCACCACATGGCCCAGACCCTGTTCGGCGGTGACGAACTTGTGGCCGTAAGGGCTGACGAAGCGCCGGGCCAGGTACTGCGCGCCGTAGAACGCCTCGAGCGTATTGCCGGAGGGATCCTGGAAGCGGATCATGCCCTCGACGCGCCGCTCCGCGAGCTCGTCCTTGGTGCCCTCTTCGAAGGCGACGTCGGCCTTGGTCAGCGTCTCCCGAAGTCGTTGCAGCCCAGGGGCGTCGGTGACCTCCCAGCCGGAGACCTGCAGGCGGTCCTTCTCGCCCGGCACGATCACCAGGCGGGCGGGGAAATCGTCCATCCGCAGGTAGAGGGCGTCGGGGTTGGGCCCGTCGGCCTCCATCATGCCGAGCACCTTGAGCCCGTACTCGCGCCAGGCGGCCACGTCGGTCGCCTCGATGCGCATATAACCCAGCGCACGAATACTCATCGTGCCTCCTTCGCTTTGCGGGACACCCGCACCCGGTCGGGCCGATGACCGGCTGCGCAATGGTAGGTCATCGTGCCTCCTTCACACCGAAGAGGAAATCGGTTGCCAGCCGGTTGAATTCGTCGAACTTCTCCAGCTGCGCCCAGTGCCCGCACCCGCCGAACACGTGCAGCTGCGCGCGCGGGATAGTCTTCAGCGCCACCAGCGCGCCGTCGAGCGGATTCACCCGATCCTCACGGCCCCAGATGAGCAGCACCGGCTGGCGCAGCTTGTACGCCTCCCGCCACAGCATGCCCTTCTCGAAATCCGCACTGGCGAACGACTTTCCCATCGCGCGAGTCGCGGCCAGCGCTTCGGGCGTATTGGCCGAGGCGAAGCGCTCGTCGAGCAGTTCCGGCGTGATCAGCGACTGGTCGAAGACCATGATCCGCAGGAACTTCTCCAGATTGTCGCGGGTGGGCTCGACGTTGAACTTGCCCAGCGCCTTGACGCCCTCGGTGGGGTCCGGGGCGAACAGGTTGGTGCTCAGTCCGCCCGGACCCATCAGCACCAGCTTGCCGGCCCGGTCCGGATAGTCGAGGGCGAAGCGCACCGCCGCGCCGCCGCCCAGCGAATTGCCCAGCAGGTGAACGCGGTCGGTGATGCCCAGGGTGTCGAGCAGATCCTTCAGCGCCGAGGCGCTGTGCACGAAGTACTGCGGGTGATCGGTCGGCTTGTCCGACTGCCCGAAGCCCGGCTGGTCCACGGCCAGCACGTGGAAGTGCTGCGCCAGCACCGGAATGTTGCGCGCGAAGTTCGACCACGACGAGGCGCCCGGACCGCCGCCGTGCAACAGCACGATGGTGGGGCCGTTACCCTCACCGGCCTCGTGATAGTGCAGCTTCAGATCCGGGCGGACCTGGGCGAACTTCGAGGTGGACTCGTAGGTCAGCTCCGAAACGGCGGTCATCACACCATCCCGTCGGTGACCGGCAGGCCGAACGCGTGGGTGCCGTACATCATGTAGGCGCGCTCGGGATCGTTGGCGGCGTGCACGCGACCGGCGTGCGCGTCACGCCAGAACCGCTGCAGCGGAGTGCCGTTCGCGAGCGCGGTCGCACCCGAGCTCTCGAACAGCTTGTCGATCGAGGCGATGGCCCGGCCGGTCGCGCGGACCTGATCGCGGCGCGCAGCCACGCGCAGGTCGAACGGAATCTCCTCGCCGGCGACCAGGAGCTTGTACTCGTCGGCGACATTGCCCGACAGCTGGCGCCACGCAGCGTCGATATCGCTGGCGGCCTCGGCGATGCGCACCTTGGCGAACGGGTCGTCCTTGGCCTTCTCACCGGCGTAGGCCGCGCGCAGGCGCTTGCCCTGGTGCTCCACGTGCGCGTCCAGCGCGCCGTAGGCCATGCCGACGATCGGCGTGGAGATGGTGGTGGGATGGATGGTTCCCCACGGCATCTTGTAGACCGGATCGGTGTTCTGCTGCAGGCCCGGCGCGGTCAGGTCGTTCATGCTCTTGTAGCTGAGGAACCGGTGCCGCGGCACGAAGACGTTCTCCAGCACCAGCGTGTTGGAACCGGTGCCCTTGAGGCCGACCACGTTCCACACGTCGTCGATGCGGTAGTCGGTGCGCGGAACCAGGAAGCTGCCGAAGTCGACCGGCTTGCCGTCCTTGATCACCGGACCGCCGACGAAGGTCCAGGTGGCGTGGTCGCTACCCGACGACCAGGCCCAGGAGCCGTTGACGATGTAGCCGTCGCCGCTCTCGGTCACCACGCCGGCGCCCATCGGGGCGTAGGAGGAGGAGATGCGGACCTGGGTATCCTCGCCCCAGACCTCTTCCTGTGCCTGCTGGTCGAACAGCGCCAGATGCCAGTTGTGCACGCCGATGATGCCGGCCACCCAGCCGGTGGAACCGCAGGCGCTGGCGATCTTGCGCACGGTGTCGTAGAACACGACCGGATCGGCGGCGTATCCGCCCCACTGGCGCGGCTGCAGCAGCTTGAAGAAACCGGTCTCCTGCAGCGCCTTCATGGTCTCGTCGGGAATCCGGCGCAGATCTTCTGCCTCCTGCGCCTGTTCGCGCAGCTTCGGCAACAGCGCTTCGACCCGCTCGGTCACTTCTTGCGTCATCTCGGGGGCTGCTCCTGCCTGATCGAAATCGGAACGGTGTATCGGGCGCATTCCGTTCTGCGGAACCGATACTTGTCTTGAGACTAGAACACGTTCTTATTTATGTCGAGAACGGGTGTTCATTGTCCCACAACGAACACCTTTGCCTGGTAGTCAACGGAATAGCTGGCGCTGGGCCGCTCAATTTTGTAACGTGTTCTAGTACTTCCAGAGGAGGGATGACGATGGCAGAAACCGCACAGCGGAGCGGGAAGGTCCGCGAGATCGACGTCGGCTCGACACCGACGCGGTACGCGCGGGGCTGGCATTGCCTGGGCCTGGCCGAGACGTTTCGCGACGGTAAGCCGCATGCCGTGCAGGCTTTCGGCACCAAACTCGTGGTGTGGGCCGACAGCAACGACGAGCTGAAGGTGCTCGACGCCTACTGCCGCCACCTGGGCGGCGATCTCAGCATGGGCGAGATCAAGGGCGACTCCATCGCGTGCCCGTTCCACGACTGGCGCTGGGGCGGCAACGGCCGCTGCACCTCGATCCCCTATGCGCGCCGCGTGCCGCCGCTGGCCCGTACCCGCGCCTGGACCACCCTCGAGCGCAACGGCCAGCTGTACGTCTGGCACGACCACGAGGGCAACCCACCGCCGGACGACGTCACGATCCCCTACATCGAGGGGCCCTACACCGATGCCGACGGCAACCCGGTGGAGGAGCGCAACAGCGATTGGACCCCGTTCACCTGGAACACCATGCTGATCGAGGGCGCCAACTGCCGCGAGATCGTGGACAACGTGGTGGACATGGCCCACTTCTTCTACATCCACTTCGCCTTCCCGACGTACTTCAAGAACGTCTTCGAAGGCCACGTGGCCACGCAGTTCCTCGAGACGAAGGGCCGTCCGGACATCGGCATGGCCGCCAAGTACGGCGGGGAGACGCTGCTGAAGTCGGAGGCGTCCTACTTCGGCCCGTCCTACATGATCAATCCGCTGACCAATATCTACGGCGGCTACCAGATCAAGGTCCAGCTGATCAACTGCCACTACCCGGTCACGCAGGACTCGTTCGTGCTGCAGTACGGCCTGTCGGTCGAGAAGCCCAAGGGCATCGACGACGAGACGGCGGAGAAGCTGGCCAAGTCCATGACCGACTTCTTCGGCGACGGCTTCCTGCAGGACGTGGAGATCTGGAAGCACAAGTCCAAGATCGACAACCCGCTGCTCTGCGAGGAGGACGGCCCGGTCTACCAGCTGCGCCGCTGGTACGACCAGTTCTACGTCGACGTCGCCGATATCGACCCGAAGATGGTGCAGCGCTTCGAATTCGAGGTCGACACCACCAAGGCCAACGAGCACTGGGAGGCCGAGGTCGCCGAGAATCTGCGGCGCAAGAAGGAAGAAGAGGCGGCCGGCAAGACGGACCCTGCCGTCAAGCAGGAGGCGGGTGCCTGATGGTCTCCTGGGCCAAAGCACCCGATTTCGCGGACCGCCCGGAACGCCGGGAACAGGTGCGTGCCCAGACCGTCGTCGACAAGCAGCGCTATCTCGAAGACGGCCTGACGCCGGTGGCCTGCCGGGCATGCGGAGTGGAAGTGCTGGTCCGCAAGTCCTCCTCGCACCAGCGCTCGGTGCAGTGGACGGTCAGCCCGGCCGAACACTGCCCGGTCTTCGCGAAGCTGGCCGGGCCGGGGCGGCCGGATCCGTGCCCGGACCTGGAGAAGTCGATCCAGTATGCGATCGATGAGGGCATTCTGGCGATCGACGAGTAGGCAGCCGCGGTGCTCGGGCCCGCCCACCGTATCCGACCGGGATTCGGTGGGCGGGCCCGAACTATTCGGGTGATCAGTCCAGCCGGAAGTCCGCGAAATCGAACCCGGGCGCGACCACGCAGCTCACCAGCACGTACTCATCACCGGCCGGACGTGCGGCCTGGCTGACGCCGGCGGGGACCACGGCCTGCAGGAGCTGGCCTCGCTCGACGTCCGGGCCGAGAATCACTTCGTCGCCGCCGATGTTCAGCAGCAGCGGACCACCGCGCTGCCACAGCCAGATCTCGTCCGAGCGCACCGTATGCGGCGCGGAACGTTCGTGCGGCAACAGCAGAAAGTGGATGGCGGTGGCGGATGCGCGCGGCCCGTCGTAGCCCTCGGGCTCGAATTCGACCGGGCTGCGGTAGGTTTCGCGGAACCAGCCGCCTTCGGGATGCGGTTGCAGATCCAGCGCCTCGGCCAGCGCGGGTCGTTCGGACATCGTCGCCTCCTGCACGGTTGTCGTCCCCGGATTCTGCGCGACTACGGCCGACGCCGCGAACTCGGCGGCGTGGCGCCGGCCCGCCAGCACCGATCGGCGGCTGAGGTATCCGTGCTCGGAAACGCGTCGATCGGTCTCGCGACATTCCGGACTCGCGGAATGGTCGAACGAATCATCGCGCATCCCGCGCGACGCTGTAGGCCATCGCGATATGGGTGAACAGCGTTGTGCGTTGTTCCCGGGCGGTGCTGTCGTCCGGTTCGAGCAGGCACTGCTGCGAGGTTCCGTCGTGCACCGCGACCACCGCGCGGCCGAGACCCTCGCGGTCGGTGACGGTGCGTCCGGCGCGGTTCAGCAGCGCCTCCAGGACCGGCAGCAGGGCCGCGACGATCGCGTTCTCCCGCGCGACCATCACCCGCCGCAGCGGCGGGTTGCGCAGGGCGTGGGCGGTGAATTCGGCGGTGATGCGAAACCACTTGTCGTCCAGGGGAACCGCCCGCAGCACCTGCTCCACACCGGCGCGCAGGTCCTGGACGTCGGCGCCGGTCTCCGACTCGAGCACCCCCGTCAGTTCGCGCAGCATCTCGGCCGAGCGCAACTCCCACATCGCCAGGAACAGCTCTTCCAGCGAGCTGAAGTTGGAGTAGAACGCACCCCGGGTGAACCCGGCGCGCTCACAGATCTGCTCGACCGTGCAGCGACCGAACCCCTCTTCGGCGAAAGCGTCGAAGGCGGCGTCGAGCAACCGCTGCCGAGTTTCGGCCCGCCGCTTGGTCATTCGCGGTTCGCGCGTCGCTACGCCCCTCGGACCGGCGACATCACCCACGGAAGCGGCCCCTCCCGGCGTCCCCGTTTCGCCCGATGCGTCGCGGCGGCGTTCCGATGTCCGGCCGCGCCCGGCCTCGGACGAATTCCGCGCACCGGCCGACGTCACGAACGCTTCCTCTCCATGGACACGTGGATACACGAGTGTATCAACCTGCCTGTTCCCGGTTGCCGATCGAAACGACCCGGTCGATCCACCCGGCCGCACGAACGACCGCGGGCCGCGAACGTCGGAGCGTTCGCGGCCCGCTGGGCCGAATCCGTGCTGCCGTCAGCTGAGGTTGGTGCCCGACCAGCCGAAGTTGAAGGTGTGCCCCTTCGAGCTGCACTGCACCGCACCGCGTCCACCGGCACTGCAGGTGGCGCCGCCGTAGTTGATGACGCCGCCGTAGTCGTAGCCGTCGGACGCGGGCCCCGAGTCGATGGAACGGCTGCCGGCGCGTCCGAGCGGGCCGGTCAGACCGAAGGTCGGATGCGCCGGGAGGAACGGCAGATCGATGGCGACATTGTTGATGGGAATTCCGAACAGGTAGGCGATTCCGGGGCTGATATCACAGCCCACATCACCGTTCGGGTGCATCGAGCAATTGGCGTATCCAGCGCTGAAATACACCGTGTCGCCCACCAAGTAATCCGCCGGATTCTGCACGGTAGGCCCGTTCGCGGCGACGAACGGCTGCGCACCCGCCACCGCCCCACCGGCCATCGAAATCGCAACAGCGGCAACAGACCCGCCGATCAACGCTCGTATGTTCACAGCAACTCCTATGTTTCGTCCGCGCGGATAACCCGAGAGCAGAATTGCTTGCCGCGCAAGAGTACAGCGCCTCCCGGACCCGTATTCGGATCGCGTGGAAGAACCCACGCGTTAACACACGTGGTCACCTCGAAATTGCCGTTCACCATCCGGTCGCACGCCCCGGTGAATTCGCCTCCGTGGGACGATCGCTCGAACGCTGAAACGGGCCGCGAACGAATACCGTTCGCGGCCCGTCATTTCCGACATATTCAGGCGGAAGCGCCCTGCTTCTCCCGCTGCAGTTCCAGCGCGATGTCGATCAGCTGGTCCTCCTGGCCGCCGACCAGCTTGCGCTTACCGGCGCGCACCAGCATCTCGGCCGCCGAGACGCCGTAACGCTCGGCTTGGCGCTCGGCGTGCTTGAGGAAGCTCGAGTACACCCCGGCGTAGCCCATCATCAGGGCCTGGCGGTCCAGCAGGCATTCCTGCGGCATGGCCGGGCGCACGACATCCTCGGCGGCGTCGGCGATCGCGAAGAAGTCGATACCGGTCTTGATGCCGATCTTGTCGGCGACTCCGACGAACGCCTCGACCGGGGTGTTGCCCGCACCGGCGCCGAAACGCCGCGCGCTGCCATCGATCTGCTTGGCGCCGGCCTTCACCGCGTAGATCGAGTTGGCGACGGCGAGGTCGAGGTTCTCGTGGCCGTGGAAGCCGACCTGGGCGTCGTCACCGAGTTCGGCGGCGACCGCGGCGATGCGGTCGGACACCTGGTCCAGCACCAGCGCACCGGCGGAGTCCACGACGTAGACGCACTGGCATCCCGCGTCGGCCATGATGCGGGCCTGCTTCGCGAGCACCTCCGGCGGCTGCGAATGCGACATCATCAGGAAGCCGACGGTTTCCATGCCGAGGTCGCGGGCGTAGCCGAAGTGCTGGATCGAGACGTCGGCCTCGGTGCAGTGGGTGGCGATGCGGACGATGGACGCGCCGTTGTCCTGGGAGATCTTGATGTCCTCCTTGACGCCCACGCCGGGCAGCATGAGGACCGCGATCTTGGCCTGCTTCGCGGTCTGCGCCGCGATCGTGATCAGTTCCTGCTCAGGGGTTTTGGAGAACCCGTAGTTGAACGAGGAACCACCCAGGCCGTCACCGTGGGTCACCTCGATCACCGGCACGCCGGCGGCGTCGACGGCCGCGACGATATCGCGCACCTCGGTGGCGGTGAACTGGTGACGCTTATGATGGGAACCGTCGCGCAGCGAGGTGTCGGTGACGCGGACGTCGAGTTCCTGGGAGAACGGCTGCAATACGTAGTTCATGATCTGGTCCCTCCTAGACCCGAGCCGTGAGGATCTGTTCGGCCATGACCTCGCCCACCCGGGTGGCGGCGGCGGTCATGATGTCGAGGTTGCCGGCGTAGGGCGGCAGGAAGTCGCCCGCGCCCTCGACCTCCACGAAGACCGAAACCTTGGCCATCCCACCGGAAATCACGCTCGGCTCGTCGAACTGCGGTTCGTTGAGCAGGCGGTAGCCGGGCACGTACTCCTGGATGTCGGCGACCATCTTGTGGATGGATTCGCTGATCGCATCGGTGTCGGCATCCTCGGGAATGGCGGCGAAGATGGTGTCGCGCATGATCATCGGCGGCTCGGCCGGGTTGAGGATGATGATCGCCTTACCGCGCTTCGCACCACCGATGGTCTCCACACCCTTGCTGGTGGTCTTGGTGAACTCGTCGATGTTGGCGCGAGTACCCGGACCCGCCGAGACCGAGGACACCGAGGCGACGATCTCGGCGTAGGGCACCTCGACCACGCGCGAGACGGCCGCGACGATCGGAATCGTCGCCTGCCCGCCGCAGGTGATCATGTTGACGTTCGGAGTGTCGATATTCGCGCCCAGGTTCACCGGCGGCACGACCGCCGGGCCGACCGCGGCGGGAGTCAGATCCACCGCGCGGATACCGGCCGCCTCGTACTTCGGCGCGTACTCGCGGTGCACGTACGCCGAGGTGGCCTCGAAGAGCATGTCCGGCTTCTCCGGCAGCGCGAGCAGCCAGTCGGCGCCCTCGTGTGAGGTCTCCAGACCCAGCCCGCGAGCGCGCTTGAGCCCCTCACTGTCCGGATCGATACCGATCATCCAGCGCGGCTCGATCCGCTCCGAACGCAGCAGCTTGTACAGCAGATCGGTGCTGATGTTGCCGGAGCCGACGATCGCGGCTGTAACTTTTTCACCTGCGACCTTGCCGTAATTAGGCACTTGATCTCCTCAGCTGAATGTCAAACGGACGGAACCGAGTCCAGCGAACTCGGCATGGAAGTCGTCACCCGGGCGGGCGTCGATCGCACGGGTGCACGAACCCGGCAGCACGATGTCGCCGGCCTTCAACCGCACCCCGAACGAGGCGACCTTGCGGGCCAGCCAGGCCACCGCGATGGTCGGATCGTCGAGCACCGCGTCGCTGCGGCCCTGCGCGACGACCTCGCCGTTGCGGGTCAGAGTCGCGTCGATCGCCTTGATGTCCAAGGCAGCCGGGGCCACCCGCTCCGGCCCGAGCACCCAGCCGGCCGAGGACGCGTTGTCGGCGATGGTGTCGCACAACGCGATATTCCAGTTCTTGATGCGGGTGTCGATGAGCTCGATGGCGGGGGCGTAGGCCACCGTCGCGGCCAGCACGTCGGCCTCGGTGCACTCCTCGCCGGGCAGATCCGCGCCCAGCACGAAGCCGACCTCGACCTCCACGCGCGGGAACAGGTACTTCGACGTGTCGACCGGAACGTCTTCGAACACCTGCATATCGGCGAGCAGATGGCCGTAGTCCGGTTCGTCGACGCCCATCATCTCCTGCATGGCCTTCGAGGAGAGCCCGACCTTGTGGCCGACCACCCTCGCGCCGTCGGCCAGCCGCTGCCGGATGTTGATGAGCTGAATCTCGTAGGCGTCGACCACATCGATCGCCGCATACCGCGTGACCAGCGGATCGATCGGCACCCGGTCTCGTTCGGCGACCGCGAGCTCCGCGGCCAGTTCATTCCGTACCGCGTCGGACAGCACGCTTGTTCCTTCCATTGGGGCGCTCGGTCTGGTGACCAGCCGGTGACCGGGATACAAACTGAAACGAGTTTTCCTGCATTTTCTCGTGTCAGCAGTCCCATCTGCCAGACCAATATAGACCGAACCTGATCCGATTCTATAACGTGTTCTACATGACTGATCGGGAATACGACGTGGTGGTGGTCGGCAGCGGCGCCGCCGGGATGACCGCCGCCCTCGCCGCCGCGCACCACGGCCTGCGTGCGGTGCTCATCGAGAAGGCCGCACACTACGGCGGTTCGACCGCGCGTAGTGGTGGCGGTGTGTGGATCCCCGGCAACAAGGCGCTCCAGGCGTCCGGCCGGCCCGATGACCGGGAGGAGGCCCGCCGCTACCTGCACAGCATCATCGGTGACGTGGTGCCGAAGGAGAAGATCGACACCTACATCGATCGCGGCGCGGAGGCCTTCGACTTCGTTCTCGATCACAGCCCGCTCCGGATGACCTGGGTCCCCGGCTACTCCGACTACCACCCCGAGGCCCCGGGTGGCCTGGGCTCCGGCCGCTCCTGCGAGCCGAAGCCGTTCGACCTGAAGGTGCTCGGCGCCGAGGCGGCCAAGCTGGAACCGCCGTATGCGAAGGCCCCGCTGAACGTCGTGGTCATGCAGACCGACTTCGTCCGGCTGAACCTGATCCGCCGCCACCCGAAGGGCATGATGCGGGCCATGCGCGTCGGCGCCCGCACCTACCTGGCGAAGTTCACCGGCAAGCACATCGTCGGCATGGGCCAGGCGATCATCGCCGCGATGCGCAAGGGCCTGATGGACGCGAATGTCCCGGTGCTGCTCGACACTCCGCTGACCAAGCTGATCACCGACGGCGACCGGGTCGTCGGCGTCGAGGCGACCGTCGACGGCGAGCCGACGATCTTCAAGGCCCGCTACGGCGTGGTGCTGGGCACCGGCGGTTTCGAGCACAACGCCGAGATGCGCGAGCAGTACCAGCGCAAGCCCATCACCACCGAGTGGACCACGGGCGCCGCGGCCAACACCGGTGACGGCATCCGGGCCGGTATGGAGGTCGGCGGCGACATCGGGTTCATGGAGGACGCCTGGTGGGGGCCGACCATCTTCAAGGGCGGCAAGCCGTGGTTCGCGCTGGCCGAGCGCAATCTGCCCGGCGCGATCATGGTGAACGCCGACGGTAAGCGATTCGGTAATGAGTCCGCTCCTTACGTCGAGGCCGTGCACACCATGTACGGCGGCAAATGGGGTCAGGGTGACGGTCCGGGCGAGAACATCCCGGCCTGGCTGGTGTTCGACCAGCGCTACCGCAACCGCTACATCTTCGCCGGGCTGCAGCCGGGCCAGCGCTTTCCGTCCCGCTGGATGGAAAACGACAACATCGTCAAGGCCGACACCCTCGAGGAGTTGGCCCAGCGTCTCGGCGTGCCGGCGGACAATCTCGCCGCCACCGTCGCCCGCTTCAACGCCTTCGCGGAAAAGGGCGTGGACGAGGACTTCGGCCGCGGCAAGAGCCACTACGACCGCTACTACGGCGATCCGACGGTGAAGCCGAACCCGTGCCTGGCGGCCCTCGTGCAGGGCCCGTTCTACGCCGCCAAGATCGTGCCCGGCGACCTGGGCACCAAGGGCGGCCTGGTCACCGACACCGCGGCGCGCGTGCTGCGGGCGGACGGCAGCGTGATCGAGGGCCTCTACGCCGCCGGCAACTCCTCGACCCCGGTCATGGGTCACACCTACGCCGGACCCGGCGCGACCATCGGACCCGCGCTGACCTTCGGTTATCTGGCGGTGATGGATATCGTCGAGAAGGCGCGCGAGGAGAAGGCCCCCACCGGCGCGGCGAGCAAGTAGAACCGTTCAGTGGGACATCCCCTACCATGCGCCCGGTCCGACCGAGACGAATGGAGCCGGGCGCACCGGGGACGCCCTCGGTCGCCGCGGGTGCGATCGCGACGTGGCGGAGTAAGGAAACATCATGCCGATTGACTTGAAAACCGCTCTGGGAGCGGAACTTCCGGCCCAGGAGTTCTCCTGGACGCCGTCGGATGTGCAGCTGTACCACCTGGGCCTGAGCGCCGGTACCCGCTGGACCGATCCCGGTGAACTGCGATATCTCGACGATCGGGAGCCGCAGGTGCTGCCGACCTTCGCGACCGTCGCACCGACGATGCGGGTCACCGAACCGCCGAAGGTGAGCTATCCCGGCGTGGAGATCGACCTGGCCAAGGTCGTGCACGGCAGCCAGGAAATCGTTGTGCACCGGCCGATTCCGGCCGAGGGCAAGGCGAGCAGCACCGGGCGGATCACCGAGGTGTGGGACAAGGGGTCGGCGGCGGTGATCGCACACGAGACGGTGATCACCGGATCCGACGGGCAGCCGCTGTGGACGGCGCGTTCCTCGATCTTCGCCAAGGGCGAGGGCGGTTTCGGTGGTGAGCGCGGCCCGAGCACCAAGGCCGAACTGCCCGATCGGACCCCGGATTTCGAGGTCCTCACCCCGACACTGCCGCAGCAGGCGCTGCTGTACCGCATGTGCGGTGACCGCAACCCACTGCATTCGGATCCCGAATTCGCCCGCGCCGCAGGCTTTCCCAATCCGATCCTGCACGGCCTGTGCACCTACGGTCTGGTGTGCAAGACCGCGACCGACACCGTGCTGGACTCGGACGCGAGCCGGGTGACCGGCTTCCGGGCGCGGTTCGCCGGAGTGCTGTATCCGGGCGAGACGATCCGGTCGCGGATCTGGCGCGAGGGTGACGAACTCGTCATCGGCGCCACCGTGGTCGAACGCGAGGACGCCCCGGTGCTGAGCGATGTGCGGTTGAGTTTCTCGGCCTGATCCCGGCTACCCGCCGCCGAACGAGGAACCGCCCGACCGGCAGTGCCGGTCGGGCGGTTTCGTCTTATCCCGGTTCGCTGATGTTCCGGGTGGTGCCTGCCGGCGTCAGTCCGGGAAGCCGGTGGCGAACAGGCCGGCGATCGCGACGGAACAGATGACAGCGATGATCGGGATAATCCACATGCCATCAGACTACAAGGTGTAGTAGGAAACCACGACATCGCGTAGTAGGGCAAACACCCTGGTTGTGGGGTATATCACGCTCGTTCGACTACGTCGATTCCGCCGAATCCGGGGCGTCCTCGCGCACTGTCAGGCCCTGCACGATCGCGGCGTACAGGACGATGACCAGCACGGGCGCGGCCAGCGGCAGCCAGGCCAGCCGTCCCGGAATCAGCGTTGCGAGCACCGCCGCGGCGGCGAATCCGAGCGCGCCGATCACCGAGGGCAGTGTGGTGGGAACCACACCCGCCGGGGCGTGCAGCGTGGCGGTGTTGAGCAGATAGGTGGTGGCGACCAGACCCGTCCCGGCGGCGGCCAGTGCCCCGGTATCGGCCCACGCCAGCGCGCCGAGCGCGATCAGCACCGCCACCACCGCGACCGACCGGAACCACCAGCCCGCGACCACCGTCACGAACACCGGAATCGCGGCCCATGGCAGCACGATGCCCACCGCGGTGGTCAGCAGCAGCCCGGACAACACGGCCAGAAATCTCGTCATCGCTTCACCCGCACCATTCGCCGATGTTCGGGCAGCAGGCGCATCGCCTGGTCGAGGCGAGCCCCCTCGGGCCAGGGCACGATATCCACACCGACCGTGCCCATGTCGCGGTACATCGCGGTGCGTTCCAACTGCCACATCCGGGCCAGCGTCGGATCCAGCCCGTCCTTGAACGGCGTGCCACGCAGCACGTCGACCACCACCACGGCATGTCCGCGTTTGCGCAGGTCGATCAGCGCGAGCGCGAATTCGGTGTCGAGCAGGGTCGAGAACGCGACCACGACCGCGCCGATCGGTACCGCCGAATGCGGGGCCAGGGTGCCGACATTGGGAATGTGCTCGTCGCCCACGCCGAGCACCGTGTCGATGATGCGATAGAACTGGCGGCGTCCGATATCGGGCCGCAGCCAGCGCGGCGCGCGGCCCAGGCACACCACGGCGGTACGGTCGCCCGCCTGCAGCGCGGTCTGCGCGACCTGTGCGGCGCCGCGCACCGTCAGCTCCATCGAATCCGAGGCCGGACCCGGCGCCTGCAGCGAGGTATCCACCAGCACAACGACATCCGCGGCCCGATTGGTGAGCCGTTGGGTGACGTACAACCGGCCGCGACGCGCACTCACCGGCCAGTTGACGATGCGCAATTCGTCACCGGGAGCGTAGGCGCGAATATCGGCGTATTCCACGCCCGGACCGTGCCGGCGGGTCAGATGGGTACCGATCCGTTCCGGAAGTTCGGTGCGCGGCAGGCGCATTCGCTGTGGGTCCGCGATCGGATATACGTAGACCTCGCCGGCCGCGACACTCGCCGCGGCCTGGGCCAGACCGGCCGGACTCAATGCCGTCAGCCGCACGGTCACCGGATAGCGGCCCCAGCGCTGCGTGGACAGCGCCAACCGCAGGCCCGCCGGAGCCGGTCCGGAATCGGACGACTCCTCCACGCGCACCTCGAGTCCGTTCGCCTCCTCGGGGCGACAGCGCAGCAGCGCGTGTCCCTGCTCGACGAAGGCGGCGACCGCGAGTTCGACCTCCTCGGATTCGAAACAGCGCAGCACTCCCCCGCCGTCGACCTGAATCCTGGTGCGCGACAACTGAATCGGCGCGGTGGCCAGCACACCCAGCATCGGCGCCGCGAAGACCGCCAGCTGCCAGCGCTCCAGCATGATCGCCGGCACCAGCGCGACCGCGGCGGCGACCGCCAGCATGTACACCAGTGGCGCGGGCCGCCAGCGCAGATCGACCTCGCTCGCCGAGGTGGTATCGCGATGTCTCATGTCACCGTCGCGCGCGGTACGGGCAGACGGCGGAGCAATTCGGAGATGACGTCCTCGCCGCGGATCCGGCGCACCCACATCTCCGGGCGCAGCGTGATCCGGTGCGCCATGGCCGGAACCGCCAGCGCCTTCACATCCTCGGGGATCACGTAGTCGCGCCCCAGCAGCAGCGCCCGGGCCCGCGCCATCTGCACCAGATCCAGTTCGGCGCGGGGGCTCGCACCGACCTCGACCTGCGGATGACCGCGGGTGGCGGCGGCCAGGGCGACCACGTACGTCACCACATCCGGGTGGACGGTGACGAATTCGACCGCCTGGCGCATCTCCACCAGACCTTGCGCGTCCACCACCTGACCCACCTGCGGGGTGACCGCGCCGCGTTCGAGCCGGCGGCGGATCATCTGGGTCTCGTCCTTCTCCGACAGATATCCCAGCCGTAATTGCATGGCGAATCGGTCCAACTGGGCCTCGGGCAGCGGATAGGTGCCCTCGTACTCGATCGGGTTGTCGGTGGCCAGCACGATGAAAGGCTGTGGCAGCGGGAAGGTTTCGCCGTCGATACTCACCTGCCCCTCGGCCATCGCCTCCAGCAGTGCGGCCTGCGTCTTGGGCGGTGTGCGGTTGATCTCGTCGGCGAGCAGCATGTTGGTGAACACGGGCCCGCGGCGGAAATTGAACCGCCCCGAGGCCATGTCGTAGATGGTCGAACCGATCAGGTCCGCGGGCAGTAGATCCGGGGTGAACTGCACGCGCGTGAAGTCCAACCCCAATGCGGTGGCGAAGGATCGGGCGATGAGCGTCTTACCCAAGCCCGGTAGGTCCTCGATCAGGACGTGGCCGCCCGACAGCACCGCGACCATGATCAGCTGCAGCTCGTCGCGCTTGCCGACCACGACGCGGGCGATCTCCCGCAGCACCGCATCGGTGCGTTTGATGGTCACATCCAAAGGTGTCGTCATATCCGATCTCGCACTAGTTCCAACCCATTTCACATGTTCTGCAAGCGGCTCACATGCTCTGCAAGCGACGTAGAATCTCGTCCAGTGCGGCCCGGCCCGGCGCGCGCGAGGTCTGATCACGCGGCGACGAATTGGCCGGATCCACCCAGCGCCACAGTTCCGGACCGAACTGCAGCCGTCCGGCGGCCTCGGTGGCCTTGCGGTTCTTCGCGATCCGATGCCCGCTGGACAGTTCGAACTCCTTGGCCAGCAGCGGGCGTAGATGGCGATCCCAATCGGCCCGAGTGCCGTCGGCGCGGGTCGCGAGCATCTGTGCCCGCGCGTGCCAGCGGCTCAGCATTTCGGCCGGGCCGTTCTCGAAGTCGTGGTCGTCGAGGTCGGCGCGGGCCTGGGCCCGAGAACGCTCGACCAGCGACCACAGCAGTAGTGCCAGGGCGCCGAGTACCGGCACCCCGACCAGAATCGGCAGCATCTCACGCTGGTTGCTCAGGCCGACCAGCTCGATCAGCGCGATCATCAGCGCCGCGCCGACCACGATCGTCATCCGGGTCACAGCCGCGCCCCCTGCAGATCCGCCAGCACGATACGCAGCAGCTGTTCGGCGCGCATGCGCTGCCATTCCAGGATCGAATGCGGGCTGAACCGGGCCTCCTCGAACAGCGTCACGAGTTCGCGGGCCGAGGCGTCGTGCAGGACACCGCGATCGAAGGCCCGGGCCAGCACCTCCGAGGGGGTATCGGAGATCAGTGGCGCCACCTCGCGAGCCTGCGCCAGACCGCTTTCCATCGCGACGTAACAGGCGATGATCGCGGCGCGCGCGTCCTTGCCCGAGGCCATCATCGCGGCCAGGCCCATCTCGGCGACCTGCGCCAGGGAGACCGGCGCATCGGCGGCCACGGGTGGGGGCAGCAGCGCCGGCGCGCCCCGGCGATCCCGGGCGCCGAAGGCCACCACGCCGAGACCGAGGATCGCGACCGCCACCAGCACCGCGGCGCACGCGCCGACGAACAGCAGGGCGTGGCCGCTCAGCTCCGGGCTGCCGGAGAACGGCTGGGTGGTCGGCGGCGCGGTGGTTTCGGGCTGCTGGGCGGTGGCGGGCGGATTCGATCGCGGCGCGGCGGCTTCCTCGCGCCCACCGGCGAGCAGATACACCGCCCAGACGATCGCGGTCAGCACGGCCGCGACCGCGGTGCCGATGAGGACCACGATCCCGAACCGGCTCAACCGGAACGGCTGCCGCTTACGGTCACGGTCGACCTCGGCCATCGCCAGCGGCAGGTGGTGCTGGCTGGTCAGTACCCCGGCCAGCAGGATCACCACCGACACCAGCGACAGCACCGGCATGAGTGCCACCGTCACCGCCGAGGGCGGGGACGGTGCATGCGGACCGCCGGTACCCGGCAGGTATCCGCGCAGCGCGAAGACGACGCACGCCATCAGTGCGATCAGCCCGATCGCGCGTGGTATCGCCGTTCTCACCCCGGCCACGGGCCTCTCCCAGAAAACATCCGAACTGCACAAACAGGCACATCGTTACATGCCGAACGGTCCGTGAGGAGGGAAATCGTGACACCGGACGGTCACCGATCCGGTCTATGCCCCTAGCCGCCAGTTGACAGCCGAAGAAACTGTGACCGCGCACAGCATTCGGGCTCGTCGACGGCACGTCCGTCCAAACGAATGCACTTCACTTCGGTGGACGCCGACGGGTGCTCGGTCACCGCGGTCCGCGACTCGGCCGACTCGACGACGCTCGCCGGGCGAGCGCCGGGCAACCGGCCCAGCCGGCTCGCGGTGCGGTTCAGATCCGGGGCGGCGGCGACGTCGCGGACCAACTCCGGCAGCGGAACCTCGGCGTAGAGGGTGAGTGCCAGATCGGCGTCGTAGAGCACGTCGACGAGGTTGACGAACCGCGTCACCGCGTCGACCGGAACCCGCCGCAGCGGCGGCACCGCGCACAGGACCCAGCGCCGGTAGGTGTGGGTGAGGGTCAGGAAGTCGATGGCCGACAAGAGCTTCGCGCAGATCCCGTCGAAGTCGACCACCAGCAGGTCCGCCTCCACGGTTCGTGCTCGGAGCAGGAGGTGGGCGATCGGCACCTCGGCCGGCCGGTCGGCGCCGGGCCGGCGCCCGCGCACATAGCGCCCGCTCGCGAATCCGGTCCGGGGATGGTGCCCGCGGGCACGGTAGTCCTGCGGCCCGTCGACCGCGAGCACGGCCAGATGGGCACGCAGCAGGGCGATGGCAGGTTCGAATTTCGCGTGCGTCAGCGGATTGGGCAGCAGTTCCTCGGGCGGATAGTTCGAGGTCGCCACCAGCACGATGCGGCGCGCGAACAGGGCCTCGAGCAGGCGGGTGATCAGCATGGCGTCGCCGACGTCGTGCACGTGGAATTCGTCGAAACAGATCAGTTCGGTGTCGCCGAGTACGGCGTCCAACGCGGCCGGCAGCGCGCCGGATTCGGCGATCGCCGTATGAAGCCGGGCGAAGAACTGGTGAAAGTGGAAGCGGCACTTACGTGTCGAATCCACCCGATCGAAGAACTCGTCCATGAGCATCGTCTTGCCGCGGCCGGGACGACCGTGCAGATAGACCCCGCGCGGGACAGGCCGCGGGAATGACCACCTTCGCCGTTCCCATCGCCGGGCCACCGTGGCCAGTGCCACCGCGGCTGTGCGCTGATCGTCATCGAGAACCAGTCCGTCCACGGTCTCCACCCTCCTGAGGCTCTACATCCGTAGAGCACCTCTACACTTGTAGAGGATGATCCCGTGGGAGACGAGAGAAGGTGACGATGTCCACACGTCCAGCGGGTGAGGTGGGTGCGACGGACCGGCGCGGACTCATCGTCGGCACGGCGATCGACCTCATCGCCCGCCAAGGGCTGCGGGCGCTGACTCATCGGGCGCTCGATACCGAGGCCGGCTTGCCACCCGGGTCTACCTCGTACTACTTCCGCACCAAGCGCGCACTGATCGAGGCGATCGTCGACGCGATCACCGAGCGCTCGCGCACCGATTTCCGCGCCGCCGACCTACCGGCCTCCGACCCGGACGACATCGCCGCCGCCGTCGCCGCGTGGCTGGACAACCTCCTGGCGCAACGCCGTAACCATCTGATCGCCCGCCACATGCTGATCACCGACCTGCTCGGCGACCCCGACCTGCATCCCCGCCTGGTCGCGAGCCTGTTCTCCCATCGGCACGCCCGTGAGCTGTTCCGCGCGCTGGGCGCCACAGACCCCGACACGGCCGCGTCCGATTACATCGCCGTCATCGAAGGGCTGGTTTTCGACCGATTCGCCGGTGCGCGAACGGGTTTGGCCGCCGGAACAGAGCGGAGTGTCGAACAGCTGGCGCGCCCGCTTCGGGCCCACTTGCGCGCGGGGTAGTTCATGCCCCACGGGCGCCCGGATCAGGCCGCGGTCAGTACCAGTCCGGAGGTCGGCACACCGGTGCCGGCGGTGACCACGATGTTCTCCAGGCCCTCGACCTGGTTCACCGAGCTGCCGCGGATCTGGCGCACTCCCTCGGCGATGCCGTTCATCCCGTGGATATAGGCCTCGCCCAGCTGGCCGCCGTGGGTGTTGAGCGGCAGCCGGCCGCCGATTTCGATCGCCCCGTCGGCCACGAAATCCTTGGCCTCGCCGCGACCGCAGAAGCCCAGCTCCTCGAGCTGCATCAGCACGAACGGAGTGAAGTGGTCGTAGAGAATGGCCGCCTGCATATCCTCCGGCCGCAGTTCGCTCTGCGCCCACAGCTGGTCGCCTACGAGGCCCATTTCCGGCAGGCCGGTCAGGGCGTCGCGGTAGTAGCTGGTCATCACGTACTGGTCCGCACCCGATCCCTGGGCCGCACCGGCGATCAGCGCGGGCTTGTTCGGCAGGTCCCGGGCACGCTCGGCACTGGTGACCACGATGGCGACCCCGCCGTCGGTCTCCTGGCAGCAATCCAGCAGATGCAACGGTTCGGCGATCCAGCGCGAGGCCTGGTGGTCGTCGAGCGTGATCGGCTTGCCGTAGAAATGGGCCGCCGGATTCACCGCCGCGTGTTTGCGGTCGGCGACCGCCACCCGGCCGAAATCCGCACTGCTCGCGCCGTATACGTGCATATAGCGCCGGGCCACCATGGCGACCTGCGCGGCCGGAGTGCCCAGGCCGTGGGTGTAGGAGAATGCGTTGTCCACACCCGACGAGCTGGGATTGCCGGTCGCCAGATGAGTGGCGAACTGCCCGAAGCGATTTCCGGACCGCTCGTTGAACGCGCGGTAGGCCACCACGACATCCGCGACTCCGGTGGCGACCGCCATGGCGGCCTGCTGCACGGTCGCTGCCGCCGCGCCGCCGCCGAAGGGGATGTTGCTGAAGAACTTCAGGCTCGGGATACCGGTGGCCCGCGCGACCGCGGCCTGGGTGTTGGTATCCATGGTGAAGGTCGTCAGGCCGTCCACATCGGCGGGCGTCAGGCCGGCGTCGGCGAGCGCGGCAGTGACGGCCTCGGCCGCCAGGCGCAGCTCGCTGCGGCCGGAGTCCTTGGAGAAATCGGTGGCGCCGATGCCGACGATGGCGGCGCGGCGGCTCAGACCCGTCACTGGCGTGCCTCCTGCAGGGAGATAACGGCTTTCGCCGTGATGTGGTCGCCGAGGCTGTCCTTGCCGACCACGTCGATGGTGATGTCCGCGCCGTCCACGGCCGCCACGGTTCCGCTGAGCGTCAGGGTGTCGCCCGCGTACAGCGGCACCCCCAGGCGCAGGGCGATGGATTTCACCACCGCCCCCGGCCCCGCCCAATCGGTGACGAAACGCTGGACCAGACCGGTGTCGGTGAGGATGTTGACGAAAATGTCCTTGGACCCGCGCTCCACGGCCTTGTCGCGGTCGTGGTGCACGTCCTGGAAGTCGCGGGTGGCCAGGGCGGTGGAGACCACGAACGTCGGGTCGGCGTGAATCACCAACTCGGGCAGAGTGGTTCCGACCTGCACGGCGGTCGGCTGAATCGTGGATGTCATCGCACGGCCTTCCAGTAGGGCACGGTGTTGTCGGCGTCGAGCTGCTGGAAGCCCACTTCGACGGGCAGGCCCACCTCGACCTCGGCGGGGTCGATGCCGCGCAGCTCACCGAGCATGCGCACGCCCTCCTCGAGTTCGACCAGAGCGACGACGTACGGCACCTGACGGCCGGGCACCTTCGGCGCGTGGTGCACCACGAAACTGAAGACGCTGCCGCGACCGGAGGCCACCACGTAGTCGGACTGTTCGGTGTGGTCCTTCCACAGCGCCGGAACCGGCGGATGCTGCAACGATCCGTCCGGGCGCTGCTGGATCCGCAGCTCACCCAGTTTCGTTCCGGCCCAGAAGAATTCGGTGTCCTTGGAGACGGTGGGCCGGACCCGCTTCGCCAGATCCTCCGCCGACACCTCGCCGGGTTCGGTGGCGGCGGACTTGGCCGTGCCGGGTGCGAACTTCAACATCCGGAACAGCATCTCGGTGACGGGTTCGTCGTCGACGTACCAGGTCAGCAGATAGGTCGCGAACCAGCCCTCGCCGAGGCCGGTCCGCTTGGGCCCCACCAGTTCTCGCAGCCTGGTCCGCGCCACGGGACGCTCGCCGGGGCGCAGGTAGCGGTGGTAGGTCTGCTCACAGTTGGTCGCCACCACCGAGGTGTAACCGGCGGCGTCGAGCAGATCGTTGACCGCGTTCATCGGATCGTCGGCGGGCCGCGATCCGCGCAGACCGGGCATGGTCCACACCTGGGCCATGGCCGGCGGTGCGACGATGCCGGGATGTCCGGCGGCGCGGGCGGCCTCGTCGTCGACGTAGATCGGGTTGGCGTCGCCCAGCGCCTCGACCCAGTTGTTGATCATCGGCTGGTTCACCGGGTCGCGGCCGAGGCGCGGAGCGGACTCGCCCAGCTGCTGGATCTTCTCGCCGGCGGCGCGGATCTCTTCCGCCGTCATGGTTTCCGACACGCGAAAACTCCTATCTCGGTACGCGGGGCAGGCGCAGGCCCATCTGCGCGATCAATTCGCGCATGACCTCGTTGACGCCGCCACCGAAGGTCACGACCAGGTTCTGCTTGGTGCGTTTGTCCAGCCAGGTCAGCAGTTCCGCGGTGACCGGATCGGCCGGATCGCCGAAGCGCCCCACGATCTCCTCCGCCAGCCGGCCCGCCTCCTGCAGCGCCTCCGTGGAGTACACCTTGGTCGCCGAGGCGTCGGCGATCACATCCCGCTGATCGGAATCGGGGCGCTCCATATTCGAGGCGACCTGCCAGTTCAGCAGTTCGTTGACCCGCACCATGGCGTGCAGGCGGCCCAGCGCGCGCCGCACCTCGGGCTCCTCCAGGACGCCCTGGCGCCGCGACCAGTCACGCACCCGCTCGTAGAGCTGCTCGATCTTGCCGGACGGTCCCAGGCTGACCCGCTCGTGATTGAGCTGGGTGGTGATGAGCTTCCAGCCGCCGTTCTCCTCCCCGACCAGCATTTCCGCCGGCACGCGGACGTTGTCGAAGTAGGTGGCGTTGGTGTGATGGGCGCCGTCGGCGGTGATGATCGGCGTCCACGAGTAGCCGGGATCGGTGGTGTCCATGATCAGGATCGAGATGCCCTTGTGCCGGGACTCGACCGAACCCGTGCGCACCGCGAGCCAGATGAAATCCGCCTCGTGCGCTCCGGTGGTGAACACCTTCTGCCCGTTGACGATCCAGTCGCCGTTGGCGTCGCGCACCGCCGAGGTCCGCAGCGCGGCCAGGTCGGTGCCGGCGTCCGGCTCGGAATATCCGATGGCGAAATGGATCTCGCCGGTGAGGATTCCGGGCAGGAACTTGCGCTTCTGCTCGTCGGTACCGAACGACTGCAGCGCCGGGCCGACGGTCAGCAGCGTCACCAGCGGCACCGGCACATCGGCGCGGACCGCCTCGTTGTAGAAGATCTGCTGTTCCAGCGGGCCGAAGCCCTGGCCGCCGTACTCCTTCGGCCAGCCCACGCCCAGCCACCCATCGCGGCCCATTCGCTTGACCACCGCGCGGTAGGCGTCCCCGTGGCGGTTCACCGCCATCTCGGCCTCCTCCTCGGGAGTGACGAGATCGGCGAAGTAGGCGCGTAATTCGTCGCGCAGCTTGTGCTGTTCAGCGGTCAGATCGATGTACATCTGGCTCCCAACCGGTCCAGCCGGAACGACGCACCGCCGAGCCAGCGGGCGATGTCCTTGGCTTGTGAGTAGTAGCGGTGCAGCGGGTGAGTCACATCGACGCCGATGCCGCCGTGCAGGTGATGGCACCGCTGCATGGCCGCCGGCAGCTCGGAGGCCACGCAGAACGCCAGCACATCGAGGTCGTCATCGACACGTTCCAGGTGCTTGTCACCACTGTAGTTCTCGCCGCCGAAGGTTTGCGCCAGCGACCAGTTCGCGGATGTCGCTGCCACCTGCAGGGCGCGCGAGACCACGTAGACGTCGGCGATTTCCTGTGCGACAGCCTGGAATTCGGCCAGCGGGCGGCCGAACTGCTGCCGGGTCCGCAGGTGTTCCGAGGTCAGCGCCAGCACGCCCTTGAGCAAACCGTCGGCGACCGCCCCGAGGGTGGCCAGGGCGATGCGGTGCAGGTCCTCCAGCGGAATATCCAGCAGTTGCGCCGCCGGAACCACCGTGTCGTCGAAGGCCACCGAGAATTCCGGCGCGCCCGTGGAACTCGGGCTCTCGGTGCGGGTGATGCCCTTCGCGTCACCGTCGACGACCGCGATACCGCGATCGGTCGGCACCAGAATCCACTGTGCCTGTTCCGCGTACGGCACCGCGATCTTGCGGCCGGTGATCCGCACCGAATCGCCGTCGGCCACCGCCTTCGTCTGCGGTTCGGCGACGAACGGGGCGCCCGGCTCGTGCAGTGCCGCGGTCAGGATCGCGCCCTCGGCGACGGCGGGAAAGATTCTGGCCGCCAAGTCGTCTCCGACGTGGCCGACCAGCGGCAGTACGCCGAAACCGAGGGTCGACAGCGCCGGCACCGCCACCGCGTCGGTCGCGAGTTCGGTCAGCAGGGTCGAGACCTCGAGCAGTCCCATCCCGTCGCCGCCGTGCTGGTCCGGCAGCGGCAGCGCCAGCAGCCCGCTGTCGACCAGCGCGGGCCACAACGCGAGATCACGCGCGCTGTCGTGTTCGAGCAGGCTCACGACGACTTCGGCGACCGCGTCCTGACTCTCGTCTCTGGTGAAGTCCAATTCTTTTGCTCCCTGTCGGATGTGGGCTGCTCTGGTGGCCCCGGCCCTGCGGTATCAGCCCTTCGATTCGCGTGGCAGCCCGAGGATCCGCTCACCGGCGACGGTCAACAGGATCTGTTCGGTGCCGCCGGCGATCGACAGACAACGAGTGAGCAGGAATTCCTTCACCACATCGGTATCCAGCGCACCGGCCGTGCCGGACAGTTCGACCGCGAATTCGGCCACTGCCTGCCGGTGCCGGACGCCGACCAGTTTGCGGACGCTGCTCTCCGCCGCGGGGTCACCGCCGGACAGCAATTTTGCGGCCGCACGCGCCTCCAGCAACGTGCCGGCCACCGAATCGGCGACCAGCGCGCCGAGGCGATCGGCGACCACCTCGGCACCCGGGCCTGCGGTGGGAGCTGCCGCGATCAGGGCCTCGAGCTCATCGCCGATTCCCTTGCCGCCCATGGCCACACGCTCCGCCGAGAGCGTGGAACGGGCGATCCGCCAGCCGTCGCCGAGCTCTCCCACCAGGCAGTCGTCGGGGACGAACACGTCGTCGAGGAAGACCTCGTTGAAGCGCGCCTCGCCGGTGATCTCGACCAGCGGCCGGATCTCTAGCCCCGCACTCTTCATGTCGACCAGAAAGTAGCTGATGCCCTTGTGCTTCGGTGCGGTGGAATCAGTGCGCGCCAAGCAGATTCCCCACGTGGCACGGTCGGCGAGCGAGGTCCACACCTTCTGGCCGCGCAGCTTCCAGCCGCCCTCGACCCGCTCGGCGACGGTGCGCAGCGCCGCGAGATCGGAGCCGGCGCCCGGCTCCGAGAACAGCTGGCACCAGATGACCTCACCGGTCAGCGTGGGCAGCGCGTAGCGCTCGATCTGCTCGGGCGTACCCCACTGCAGCAGGGTCGGAATCGCCCAGTTGGCGATCGCCAGATCCGGCAATTCGATTCCGGCCTTACGGATCTGGTCCTCGATGAGACTGCGCTGAATCGGGTCGGCGTCGCGACCGTAGGGTGCCGGCCAGTGGCAGGCCAGCAGTCCCGCCTCGGCCAGTGCGCCGCGCTGCTCTCCGGCGGGCAGCGCGGCGATACGGGCCAGGTCGGCGGCCAGCACGGTCCCCTCGGCCGTGTCCAGACCCGCTGCCTCCCATGCCGATCCGCCTTCGGCGTCACCGAGGTCGACCGACACGTTGCGCCGCACTCCGGCATGCGTCAGCTTCGCCACTTCGGCCCGCCAGTGCGCCGAACCGCCCAGCAACGCCCGCAGCGCGGTCGCGCGCCGCAGGTACAGGTGCGCGTCGTGCTCCCAGGTGAAGCCGATACCGCCCAGCACCTGGATGCAGTCCTTGGCGTTCTCCACAGCGGCGTCCAGCGCGATCGCCATCGCGACGGCGGCGGCCAGTCGCAGTTCGCCACCACCCGCATCGGTAGATCCCGCGGCGGTCGCCGGATCGGCCGCTGCCGCCGCGTCCGCCGCCACGGCGCGGGTCTGTTCGGTGCGGCACAGCATCCAGGCGCAGATGTGCTTGATCGCCTGGAATTCGCCGATCTTGCGGCCGAACTGCTCCCGGACCTTGGCGTAGCCGACCGCCGTCTCCAGGCACCAGCCCGCGATCCCCGCGGCCTCGGCCGCGATCAGCGCGGCCACGAGATCGCCCACCGCGTAGGGCGGTTCGAAGATGTGCCCGGCGGGCACCGCGACGCTCGCGCAGGACACACGAGCCAGCGGAGTGCTGGGGTCCAGGGGCTCGAGCGCCTCGACCGTCACGCCCGGCGTGCCCGCCGGCAGCAGGCACCACAGCTCGCGGTCGCCGGAGCGTACCGGCAGCAACAGCGCGGTCTGCTCGTCGGCGCCGAGCACGGTCTCCCAGGTGCCGGTCACTTCCAGCGCGTCGGTTGTGTTGTGCGACAGCACAACAGGCTCGCCCAGGGCGATACCGCAGGGCGTATCCTCGTCGAGGGTGTCGCCGGCGACGAGGCCGGCCAGCGCGGTAGCCGTCACCGGTCCGCCCACGAGATCATGCGCCGCCTGCTCGATCAGCACGGCCAGATCGCTCACGCAGCCGCCCGCGCCGCCGGCCTCCTCGGGAACCGCGACGCGGAAGATGCCGAGGCCCACCAGGCCCGGCCAGAATTCACGCCAGTACCCGGGCGCGCCACTGCGCATTGTTGCAATCGGGTGCACCGCTGCGGCCCATCCGCGCATCGACTCCTGGACGGCTTTATGCTCGTCAGTGGTGGCGATGGTCACACTCCATACCGCCTTTCCGGCGTGACTCCCACACCTAGAACATGTTCTAATGTGACGGTCGGGCGTAAGTCAAGGGGCGTCCGTCGCCGCCGCTGAACTACGCTCGTCGGCCACCGGAACCGACGTGCGTGCAGGAAAGGACTTTCACGAATGGCCAGTCCCTCCCGAGAGCAGGCAGCCGACTCGGGTGCGCAGAACGGAGCCCGCAATCGCGCGACGGTCAGCACCCTCAGCGAGGACGAGCTGAGCTCGGCGGCCCAGCGCGAACGGCGCAAGCGGATCCTCGACGCCACCCTCGCGCTCGCCTCCAAGGGCGGTTACGACGCGGTGCAGATGCGCGCGGTCGCCGAACGCGCCGACGTCGCGGTCGGCACGCTGTATCGGTACTTCCCCTCGAAGGTGCATCTGCTGGTCTCGGCACTGGCCCGGGAATTCGAGCAGTTCGACAGCAAACGCAAGCCGCTGGCCGGGCAGACCCCGCAGGAACGCATGCACGTGATGCTGACCCAGGTCACCCGCGCCATGCAGCGCGATCCGCTGCTCACCGAGGCCATGACGCGAGCGTTCATGTTCGCCGACGCCTCCGCGGCCGCGGAGGTCGACCGGGTCGGCAAGGTGATGGACCGCTTCTTCGCTCGTGCCGTGAACGAGGGCGAGCCCACCGAGCGCGATCTGGCCATCGCCCGCGTCATCAGCGACGTGTGGTTGTCGAATCTGGTGGCGTGGCTCACCCGGCGTGCCTCGGCGACCGATGTGGCCGAGCGCCTCGACCTGACCGTCGACCTCTTGCTGGGCGAAAAGTCCTGAGCGCGCGGCAGGGAGCGGATTGCCGGACAATGTAGGTCCGGCGTTCGAAACCTGCCTGGCGAGCTCGTGTAAACAGCACGTATCACTGCGCCAACACGCGGGCAAACCTGACCCAGTAAAGTTTCTCGCGCCCTGAAAAATCTCCTCCGATCACTAGGTTGGATGCGTGAGCGCACAGGATCTGCCACACGAACTTCGCCGTGCCTTGTCGGCCGTAGCCCGCGTGCCGCGGCTATTGGTCGCTTCGGACTACGACGGGACAATCGCGCCCATAGTCTCCGATCCGGCAAAGGCCTATCCCCATCGGGAATCGGTCAGCGCATTGCGTGCGCTCGCCGGCCTGACGACCACTACCGCGGCCGTCATCTCCGGCCGCGCGCTGCGAGATCTCGCGGCGCTTTCCCGGCTTCCCGTCGAGGTGCAGTTGATCGGAAGCCACGGCTCGGAATTCGATGTCGGCTTCGTGCACGCCATCGACAACGACGCCAAGCAGTTGCTGACCGAGGTGCGCCACGCCCTGGCCGCCATCGCCGACGACAATCCCGGCGTCACCGTCGAGGCCAAGCCGGCCAGCATCGCGCTGCATGTGCGCAACGCCACTCCCGAGGTGGGCCGGCGTGCGCTGCAGCAGGCCCGGCAGGGCCCGGCGAGCTGGGTCGGCATCCAGGTCACCGAGGGCAAGGCGGTCATCGAACTGGCCGTCATCCAGACCGACAAGGGCGCGGCTCTCGACATCATCCGCCATCAGGAGGGGGCCTCGGCCGCCGTCTTCTTCGGTGACGACGTCACCGACGAGAAGGCCTTCGCGCGGCTGTCGGGTCCGGACATCGGCATCAAGGTGGGCGACGGCGAGAGCCTCGCCGAGTACCGGGTGCCCAGCACCGAGGAGGTCGCCAAGGCCTTGGCGTTCCTGCTCGAGGAGCGCCGCACCTGGCTGGCGGGCGCCTCGGCGCCGCGCATCGAGCGGCTGACCATGCTGGCCTCGCCGCGCTCCAAGGCGCTGCTCACCCCCGACGGGACCGTCAGCTGGTTCTGCCATCCCGAGCCGGATTCGGCGGCGGTCTTCGCCCATCTGCTGGGCGGCCCGGCAGCCGGGCATTTCACCATCGCCCCCGAGCGTCAGAGCCTGCCGCTGTCCCAGCGCTACGTCGACGGCACCATGACCGTCGAAACCCGTTGGTCCAGTTTGAAAATCGTCGACTACCTGCCGCACGACGTCGCGCTGGAACGCACCGATCTGACCCGCGTGATCACCGGTGACGCGCGCGCGGTGGTCACCTTCGCACCCCGCCCGGAGTTCGGGCAGGTGCCGGTGACGCTGGTCCGCGAACCGGCCGGCCTGCGCGTGCACGGCACCAACGATCCGATCGTGCTGCGCTCCCCCGGCGTGCAGTGGGAGATCTCCGAAGAGGGCATCCACCACGTCGCCCGCGCGGTGGTCGACCCTTCGCAGGGGCCGATCGTGCTCGAAATGCGCTGCGGCACCTCCGATCTCGCCCCGGCGATGGTCAGCGAGGCGGATCGGCGCAACGAGGCCGAGCGGTACTGGCGCGACTGGGCCGCCGATCTGAACCTGCCGCCGCTGAAGCCCGATCTGATGAAGCGTTCGGCGCTGACCCTGCGCGGGCTGGTGCACGCCCCGTCGGGGTCGATTCTGGCCGCGGCCACCACCTCACTGCCCGAGGACATCGGCGGCGTCCGCAACTGGGACTACCGCTACTGCTGGCTGCGCGACGCCTCGCTCACCGCGCACGCCCTGGTCACCCTGGGCTCGCTGGCGGAGGCCGAGGATTTCCTGGCCTGGACGCACCGCGTGCTCGAGACGCTGGCCGGACCGGAACGCCTGCACCCGCTGTACACGCTCTACGGCGAGACGCTGCCCCCGGAGGCCGTGCTGGACCAGCTGCCCGGTTACGCGGGTTCGCGGCCGGTACGCGTGGGTAACGCGGCGAATATGCAGGTCCAGCTGGATGTCTTCGGCCCGATCGTGGATCTGATCGCGGCTCTGGCCGAGGCTCGGGAGGGCAAGGGCATTCTCGACCCGGCCAAGGCACTGCCCGACCGCGACTGGGAACTCGTCGAGGCCATGGTCCAGGCTGTCCAGCGCCGCTGGCGCGAACCGGACCACGGCATCTGGGAGATCCGTGGCAACCCGCGTCACCACGTGTATTCGAAGGTGATGGGCTGGCTGACGGTCGACCGGGCGCTGAAGCTGGCCGAACGGTTCGACCGCGGCATCGACCCGGTGTGGGTCGAACTGCGCGAGACCATCGCCGACGAGGTCAAGGCCAAGGGCTGGAACGAGCAGGTGCAGTCCTACACGGCCGCCTACGACGGCACCGATCTGGACGCCGCGACCCTGCACATCGGCCTCAGCGGACTGATCGAACCGTCGGATCCGCGCTTCGCGGCCACGGTCGTCGCCACCGAGGCCGAATTGCGCAGCGGCTCGACGGTATACCGCTATCACCACGACGACGGCCTGCCCGGCGGTGAGGGCGGCTTCCACCTGTGTGCCGCCTGGCTGGTGGAGGCCTACTTGCTGATCGGCAAGCGCGAGGATGCCGAGGCGCTGTTCGCCCAGCTGGTGGACGTCGCCGGCCCGACCGGACTGCTCAGCGAGGAGTACGACCCGGTCGCCGAACGCTCCCTGGGCAACCACCCGCAGGCCTACAGCCATCTGGGCCTGCTGCGCTGCGCCCAGCTGCTGAGCCAGCCGGTAGCGGCCATGGTGCAGTAGCCACCGGTCGCCGGATTCCCGTTCCAGGGCCCGCGGTCGCTCGGATCGAGCGGTCGCGGGCCCTGTTCGTGGTGCGGTTCACATCCCGGCCGGTCCGATCGATGGGGTCCGGGCCCGCCACATACGCTACATTTAAATGGAAATCGTTTCCGTTAAGAGCTCGTGTGCAGGAGTACCCCGCGTGATCAGAAGTCTCGCCGCTCGAATCGCTGTCGTCACGCTGGGGATCACCACCGCGGTCACGCTGGCCGCCTGCTCGGGATCCTCGGATTCGGGGAAGCCGAAAATCGTCGCCTCCACCGATGTCTGGGGCAGCGTCGCGGCGGCGGTCGGGGGGCCCGACGTCGAGGTGAAGTCGATCATCGACAGCCCGGCCGTGGACCCGCACTCCTACGAGACCAGCCCGACCGACGCCGCCGCGATCCGCGATGCCGCCCTGGTTGTCTACAACGGCGGCCACTACGACGAGTTCGTCGAGAAGGCGGCCGCCGGGCGCACCGAACCCAGCATCGCCGCCTTCGACCTGCGCTCGGCCGCGAACGACGAGAACGAGCACGTCTGGTACGACATGAAGACCGTCGACGCGGTGACCGGGCGGATCGCCGACGAACTCGGGCGCATCGCCCCCGAGCACAAGCAGGCCTTCGCCGACCGTGCCGCCGGGTTCCGCGCCCAGCTGGCGAATATCTCGGCGATCACCGCGAAAGCCGCCGCCGCCCATCCGAAAACGCCCGTACTACAGACCGAACCGCTCGCGCACTATCTGCTGCTGGCCGCCGACACCGACGACCGCACCCCGCACGCCTTCGAGGAGGCGATCGAACAGGGCACCGATCCCTCGCCGGCGGATCTGGCGGCGGTGCGAGACCTGTTGACCGGCAAGCAGGTTCGTGCGCTGGTCTACAACATCCAGACCGAGGACAAGACCACGAAGGATGTCGCCGCGACCGCGAAATCCGCGGGTGTGCCGATCGTCGAGGTCACCGAAACCCTCCCGGCGAACACCGATTTCGTGAAGTGGCAGACCGACAACGCGACGGCGCTGGCCGCCGCGCTCGGCTGAGGGAGGTAGTGATGGCGGGACGCACCCGAACCGAAGCGCCGGAATCCGCCGGCAGCGGAGCCGACACACTCTCCGGCGACGGCCGCACCGATACGGACGGCGACCAGCGGACCCGGCCGACCGCCGACGACAACCCGGATACGGCGGCCCGGCCCGGCTCTGTTGCGAGCTCGACCCGTCTCGACGGCGCGGAGTGCGCGTTCTGCGAGGAGACCGGCGAGGCAGCGACGATTCCCGCGACCACATCAGCGGCGGCCACGGCGACACCCGCGGTATCGCTGCGTGGTGCGAGCCTGGCGTTCGGGCCGCGCACGCTCTGGGAGGGCCTCGATCTCGATGTCGCGCCCGGCGAATTCGTCGCGGTGCTGGGACCCAACGGATCCGGTAAGACCTCGCTGCTGCGGATGCTGCTGGGGCAGCTCGCGCCGAGTGCGGGGACGGTCGAGGTGAGCGGGGCGCCCGCGCGGCTGGGCAATCCGCGTATCGGCTATGTGCCACAACAGAAGACGATCGATGCCGGTGTGCAACTGCGCGGGATCGATCTGGTCGGACTGGGCGTCGACGGGCATCGCTGGGGCCTGGGCTGGCGCGGCCGGGGCGAACGCCGGCGCCGGGTCGCCGACGCCATCGCCCAGGTGGGAGCCGAGCATTTCGCGAACGCACCGCTGGAATCGCTGTCCGGCGGTGAGCAGCAACGCTTGCGGGTGGCGCAGGCACTGGCCGGTGATCCGCGCGTGCTGCTGTGCGACGAACCGCTGCTGAGCCTGGATCTGGCCAATCAGCGGCTGGTGTCCGAACTCATCGATCGCCGCCGCCGCACCCACGACACCGCGGTGCTGTTCGTGACGCACGAGATCAATCCGATTCTGCCGCTGGTGGATCGGGTGCTGTATCTCGTGGAGGGCAGGTTCCGGATCGGCACACCCGACGAGGTGATGTCCTCGGAGGTGCTCTCGGAGCTCTACGGCACCGAGGTCGACGTGCTGCGCGTCCGCGGCCGGCTGGTGGTCGTCGGCACCGGCGACGAAATCGATGCACTGGGCACCCACCACACCGAGGGAGCCGGCGAATGAACGAGAAACTCTCCGACGTCCTCACCAAGATGCTGGATCTGCACACCACCGCCGACCTGCTGTCCTACGACTTCGTGCAGCAGGCGGTGCTCGCGGCGGCCCTGCTGGGACTGCTCGCCGGGGTGATCGGGCCGCTCATCGTGAACCGGCAGATGTCGTTCGCCGTGCACGGCACCAGCGAACTCTCGCTGACCGGTGCCGCGGCCGCGCTGCTGGTCGGCATCGGCGTGGGCGCGGGGGCGATCGCGGGATCGGTGATCGCGGCGGTCATGTTCGGTCTGCTGGGTTCCAAGGCGCGCGAACGTGATTCGGTGATCGCGGTGGTGATGTCGTTCGGGCTCGGCCTGTCGGTGCTGTTCCTCTGGCTGGGGCCGAGTCGCGCCGGATCGAAGTTCTCCCTGCTCACCGGGCAGGTGGTCAGCGTCGGCGGCACCGGTCTCACCTCGCTCGCGCTCTGCACCGTCGGCGTGCTGGCGGTGCTCGCGTTCATCTATCGCCCGTTGCTTTTCGCCAGCACCGACCCGGAAGTCGCGGTGGCGCGCGGGGTTCCGGTGCGCGCGCTCTCGGTGGTGTTCGCGGTGCTGCTCGGCGTGACCGCTGCCTTCGGGGTGCAGATCGTCGGCGCCCTGCTGGTGCTGTCGCTGCTGATCACCCCCGCAGCGGCCGCCGCCCAGCTCACCGCGAGCCCGCTGCGAGCGACGCTGCTGTCGGTGCTGTTCGCCGAAATCGCCGCCGTGGGCGGGATTCTGCTGTCCCTGGCGCCCGGCGTCCCGGTCTCGACCTTCATCACGACCATCTCGTTCGTGATCTACCTGGCCTGCCGGTTCATCGGCCGCCCGGTCGTGAACGCGCGCCGTCGGACGGCAGCGGTCGTGCGCGTGGAGGAGTCGCCCGGCTCGCCGCAGCCGGTACTTCCGGCGAACCCGTCCGTCGCCGCCGAGGCCGCAACGAAATAGACCGCCGAATTCAGTTCGCGCCGCTCTCGCCGGCCAGCGCGAACAGCCCCTCGGCGGTCTGCTCGATCAAACCGTCGACGAGCAAGGAATCCAGTGCCCGGTCGCGCTGGCCCGGATCGCGGGTCCAGGCCAGGTCGAGAGCCACGCGTTCGACCGGTCCGGTGGCCGCGCGCAGCACGTCCAGGAGGCGGCCGCGAGCCTGTCGATCGGTGCCGTCGTATTTCTGGGTACGGCGCACCACATCGGATGCCGGACGACCGGATGTGACCCACGTGCAGCGCGGCAGCGGGCAGCGCTCGCAGTCGGGAGTGCGAGCGGTGCAGACGGTGGCTCCCAGTTCCATCAGCGCCGCGGAGAAGACCGCCGCCCGGTCGGTCCGGACCGGCAGGAGGGCCTCGGTGTCGGCCAGATCGCGAGCGCGCGGATTGCCGGCCTCGGCGCGGCCGTGCACCGCACGGGCGACCACTCGGCGAACATTGGTGTCCACCACCGGAACTCGCTGCCCGTAGGCGAAACAGGCCACCGCCCGCGCGGTGTAGGCGCCGATGCCGGGCAGGGTGAGCAGCACCTCGACATCGTCGGGCACCACGTCGCCGTATTCGGCGGCGAGCACCCGGGCGCATTCGTGCAACCGCAGGGCACGGCGCGGATATCCGAGTTTGCCCCACGCACGCAGCACCTCGCCGGGCGAGGCGGCGGCCATCGCCGAGGGCACCGGCCAGCGCCGCACCCATTCTCGCCAGATCGGCTCCACCCGCACCACGGGCGTCTGCTGCAGCATGATCTCGCTCATCAGGATCTGCCAGGCGCTCACGCCGGGCCGCCGCCAGGGCAGGTCCCGGGCGGACTGCTCGTACCAGTCGATCAGAACGTCGCTGTCGACGCCCGCGACCTGGTCGCGCGTGGTCTCGCTCGCCGCCTTCGAGCTCACGACATCACCGCCGTGCCCGCCCGCCGGTGATCCGAAATTTGCCCACGTGTAGCCAATCGGACTCGCCGGTAGCCCGCAAGCTGTGGAAAATGGGACGCATGCCTCATACCAACCCGATCAGTGCCTGGAAGTCTCTCCGCGAGGGTAACGACAGGTTCGTCAACGGCACACTGCAGCACCCCAGCCAGGGCGCCGCCGACCGCGCCAAACTCGTCGGTGGCCAGCAGCCCCGGGCCATCCTGTTCGGGTGCGGCGACTCCCGCGTCGCCGCCGAGATCATCTTCGACCAGGGCCTCGGCGATATGTTCGTGGTCCGCACCGCCGGCCACGTCGTCGACGAGTCGGTGCTGGGCTCGATCGAATACGGCGTCGCCATCCTCAACGTGCCGCTGATCGTGGTCCTCGGACACGACAGTTGCGGCGCGGTCCGCGCGACCATCGACGCCCTCGACGACGGCAACGTGCCCGGCGGATTCATCCGCAGCGTGGTCGAGCGCGTATCGCCGTCCATCCTCACCGGCCGCCGCGACGGACTCACCGAAGTCGACGAACTCGAGGCCCGCCACGTGCAGGAGACCGCGCGCCTGCTCACCGATCGCTCGAAGATCGTCTCCGATCGGGTCGACAGCGGACAGTGCGCGATCGCCTGTGTGAACTACAAGCTTGCCGACGGCCGCGCGCAGTTGCACAAGGTGATCGGCGATATCGGCGAAACAGTCTGAACCACAACGGTTCTCACACGGTGATCGCCGGGTGCCCGCACCGCCGCGGAAGGCGGCGCGAAAATGTACCCGGCGTCACCGCCATTTCGGCGCCGACACGCCGCGTACCTGAGCGGAACGGCACGATCGTGCCCTTACCGTTGTTGCCGTGCTGGAACCGAATGGACCGCTGCCGCCGGAGATCTACTGGCGTCGCCGCCTGCTCGCCATCGGCGCGCTGATCGTCGCGCTCGCTCTGGTCATCTGGCTGGCGCTGATGTTGCTGCGCGGCGGCGGGGACGACAAGGACCCCAAGGCCGCGGGGGCGACCTCCACCACCTCCGCGAAGGCGGGCGGATCCACCACCGCCGATCCCAGCGGTTCGAAGGCGCCGGCCTCGGGCACCGTCAATTCCACGGCCAGCGGCATCCCCGCACCGTGCCCGGATCAGTCGCTGGCGGTGAAGGTGACCGTCGGCCAGCCGACCTACAAGGCCGGTGATCAGCCGGTGTTCACCATCGTGCTCACCAACATCTCCACCGCGGGCTGTACTCGGGATATGGGTTCGGGCCTGCAGCAGGTGTGGGTGCAGTCGCTGGACGGCCAGCGCAAGCTGTGGTCGAACACCGATTGCGATCAGGGCGGTCCGGCCGATCTCCGCACGCTCAACGGCGGCCAGCAGGCGGCGTTCACTCTCACCTGGTCGGGCACCACGTCCCAGCCGGGTTGTGCGGGCGATCGCGTTCCGGTGCCGGCCGGCGGATACGCGGTGGTGGCGCAGTTCGGTTCGGTGCGCAGCGCGCCGGAGACCTTCAACATCGCCTGACTCACCGGCTCGAAACCGGTAGCGCCCGAAGCCGGTTCAGACCGTGCCGGATTCCGCCGATCGCACCGCGCCGGATTCCGACAGCCGGGACAGTCCCTCGCGGATCTGCCGGGCCAGATGCGCATCGATACCGTCGACGCCCTCGATATCCGAGGCGCTCGCCGACACGAGGCCCGACAGCGAGCCGAATGCGGCGATCACGGGTTCGGCGCGGCGCAGCGGCACCCGCGGAATCTCGGCCAGCACCCGATATCCGCGCGGGCCCACGGCGGTGTCGAGGGCCTCGTATGTCGCCGGAAAGCCCAGTGGCGGAGCGAGATTGGTGAGTTCGAGCAGATCCACCTCGAGCAGCCCGTCGAGCGCTGCCAGCGTGCGGTCGACCATCGCGTCGTCGACCGGTTCGGTGCGGATGTAGTCACGGACCAGCAGGCGGCGCAGGGCCTCGGTGTTGCCGACGAGTTCGGCCAGTTGCAGCGCCAGCTGTCGGCCGTCGACGCCGAGTTCGGCCACGTCGGAACTGATTTCGCGCGCGACGCGGCGGACCAGCTCCAGGCAGTGCACCACCGCCAGCACATCGCGCACCGTGGCGCAGTCGTTCAACTCCACCAGCGACAGTTGCCGGGTGGTCTCGTCCAGGCGCGAACGGTAGCGCTCCAGCGTCGCCATCGCCTGATTGGCGCGCGACAAGATGGTCTCCGAGGTCTGGATCGGATGCCGGTGCCCGTTGAGATAGACGGTGACGATGCCCGTCGAGCGGCTCACCGACACCACCGGATAGCCGGTCTGCGCGGCGGTGCGCTCGGCCGCCTTGTGCCTCGTGCCGGATTCGGTGGTCGGCAGGCCGGGGTCGGGAACCAGATGGACATTGGCGCGGCGGATACGTGCGCCGTCGGTCGAAAGCACCACGGCGCCATCCATTTTCGACAGCTCACGCAGCCGGGTCGGCGAGAATTCGACGTCGAGTTCGAATCCGCCGTCGCAGATGCGCTCCAGTTCCTCGTCGTAGCCGAGCACGATCAGCCCGCCGGTGCGGGCACGCAGGATCCGGTCGATACCGTCGCGCAATTCGGTGCCCGGCACCAGCCGGGCGATGGTGGAACTCAGACCGGGGTCACCAGCGGCCTCGACCGCCTCGGCCACGGGCGCCCCATCCGTCGCAGCCACCCCATCTGCCGGAGTTACCCCATCCACGGTGGCCGGCACGTCCGCTGGAGTCACGAACCTGCGGCGCGGCGCGGGACGGCCGAGCAGGTGTGTCACCCAACGGCCCGGGATCATTCCACAGCCTCCACACGCTCGCGTCGTCGCTTCGACAAACCACTCGAGGCGAGAGCCGCACGAACACTCGCGACCTCGTGCACCTTCATTCCGATGCCGGACAGGTCGGTTCCGGGCGGTACCAACGCCTCCGTGAAACCTAGCCGCTCGGCCTCGCGCAACCTGCGCCCGACCCCCGTGACACGCCGGACCTCACCGGCGAGGCCGACCTCGCCCAGCACCACCATGCCCGCGCGCAGCGGAATATCGCGTTCGGCGCCGGTGATCGCTACCGCGACGGCCAGATCGGCGGCGGGCTCGGTCAACCGCATTCCGCCGACCGTGGCGGCGTAGACGTCGTGCTTGCCCAGATACACACCGCAACGGCTCTGCAGCACCGCGAGCACCATCGAGACGCGGTTGTAGTCCAGACCGCTCACCGCGCGTCGCGGGGCGGGTACCTGGGTGGATACGGTCAGCCCCTGCACCTCGCCGAGCAGCGGCCGCTTACCGTCCATCGCGACCGTGATCGCGGTCCCGGGAACCTGATCCGCACGGTGATGCAGGAACAGCCCGGACGGATCGCTCACCCCGGCGATGCCGTCGTCGTGCAGTTCGAAACAGCCCACCTCGTCGGCGCTGCCGAAGCGGTTCTTGATGCCGCGCACCATGCGCAGGGTGGAGTGTTTGTCGCCCTCGAACTGCAACACCACATCCACCAGGTGTTCGAGGGTGCGCGGCCCGGCGACATTGCCGTCCTTGGTGACGTGGCCGACCAGTAGCACCGCGATACCGCTCGCCTTGGCCAGGGAGGTCAGGGCCGCGGTCACCGCGCGCACCTGGGTCACACCGCCGATCACCCCGTCCGCGTCGGCGGCCAGCATGGTCTGCACCGAATCGACCACGAGCAGCGTCGGCCGGACCTGATCGACATGGCCGAGAATCGTGGCGAGATCGGATTCGGCTGCGAGATAAACCCTTTCGTGCACCGCCCCGGTCCGGTCGGCGCGCAGCCGCACCTGCCCGGCGGACTCCTCGGCGGTGACGTAGAGCGCGCGCTCCTCGCGCTCCCGGGCCCAGCGGTGGGCGACCTCGAGCAGCAGCGTCGACTTGCCCACGCCCGGCTCACCCGAGAGCAGCACCACCGATCCGGGCACCACCCCGCCGCCGAGGACGCGATCCAGTTCCGCGACACCGGTGGGCCGGGCGCGGGTGACCTTCGAGTCGATGGTCGAGATGGGCGCCGCGGCCGTCGAGGGCAGCAGCGCCCGGCGCCCGGCGGCATGCGCTCCCGCCCCGGCGCCGGCCGACACCACCTCGTCGACGGTTCCCCATTCGTTGCACCCCGGGCAGCGCCCCACCCATTTGGCAACCTCGTTCCCGCATGCCGAGCAGCGGTACAGCGATTTCACCTTGGCCACGTGCGCAGCCTAAATAGGGGGGCCGACATGGGCCGGTGCGCAGGGGCGAGCCTCAGTGGCCGCCGTGCTCGGCGACCGTCGCGCCCTCGTGCCGCGGGGTGTTCGGGCCGGCGTCGACGGGCACCTGCACCTGCACGGTGCCGGCGTTCTTGAAGTTGAAGGTGACGCCGTAGGTCAGCCCCGGCACGATGTCCTTGGTCAGTCCGGTGATCTCGACCAGGATCGGATGCGCGTTCGGGTCGGCCGGCTGATCGGGCGAACCGGCGCCCTCCTGGCGCGGCGAGGCGCTGCGCTCCGGTGTGGGCGTGGCGGGCGAGCTGGTGGGTTGCGCGGCGCCGGTGGTCGGCGAGGCGTTCTCGGCGCCCGCCTGGGCGGCCTTGGCGGCCTCCGGGCTCGCGGCGACGACCGTCTGGCCCGGGACCAGTTCCGGCGTGGCCGGGGTGATCTTCACCTGGCCGAGGTCGGTGGTGATGCTGACCAGCTGGTCGGTCTTGGACGAGCCCTCGTTGATCGCGCTGAACGCGACGACGGACTTGCCGCCCTTGGCGTTGGTGTACTCCTCGGACTGCGGCAGCAGGATGCGCACGTCACGCAGCGCCACGTTGCCGATGGTGGCCGCGCTGCCGTTGACGGCGGGCACCTGACCCGCGGTCTGCGAGATCTGGCCGGCACCGCATCCGGACAACGCCAGCGCCGCACCGGTGGCCAGCGCGGCAACAGCGATTGCGCGCCGCGACACCTTGGTCACATTCGACGCTGTGGTGGCTTTCAGGGCAGTCACGGGTTGTCCTCCATGTCGACCGGCTCACTCCACGATGGAGAGTAGTAGTAGGCAGCGTAGTAGTTCGCAGGGTGGTCGGTGTGGACCGGTCCGGTGTAATGTTCCGCGGCGACCCGCGAGCCGCGTATCCCGTTCTGCCGCAACGGGATGCACACGCATCGCGATCTGTCAAGCCCCAAGGTCGGCCTGTTGTGGCCCCTGACCTGCGCCGTTGATCGCGGCGTTATCGAGTCGCATGTTAAACTGTGAACATCGAAAGGGGCACGGGACACATGATTTTTAAGGTCGGAGACACCGTCGTTTACCCCCACCACGGAGCGGCGCTGATCGAAGCAATCGAGACTCGCACCATCAAGGGTGTTCAGAAAGAGTATCTGGTCCTGAAGGTCGCTCAAGGCGATCTCACCGTTCGGGTTCCCGCAGAGAACGCGGAGTACGTCGGCGTCCGCGACGTCGTCGGCCAGGAAGGTCTCGACCGAGTCTTCCAGGTGCTACGCGCTCCGCACACGGAGGAGCCGACGAACTGGTCTCGGCGGTACAAGGCCAACCTCGAGAAGCTCGCCTCCGGCGATGTGAACAAGGTGGCCGAGGTCGTCCGCGACCTGTGGCGTCGGGAGCAGGACCGCGGCCTGTCCGCCGGCGAGAAGCGGATGCTGGCCAAGGCCCGGCAGATCCTGGTCGGTGAGCTCGCGCTCGCCGAGGGCACCGATGACGTCAAGGCCGAGACCCTGCTCGACGAGGTTCTCGCCGCGGCCTCCTGACCGCATCGCCTTGACGCTCAACTCCCGCCGCGTTGTGGCATTGGTTCCTGCCGCCGGTCGGGGCGTTCGCCTGGGTGAATCGACACCCAAGGCATTCGTCCCGGTCGGCGGCAGTCCCATGCTCGTACACGCAGTAGACGGTCTGATCACGTCCGGGGTCGTCGACCGCATCGTGATCATGGCGCCCATCGAGATGATCGATGCGGCCCGGGAACTGCTCGCCGCCCGTGCCCACGCGGCCAGCTCGATACCGGTCGATGTGGTGGCCGGCGGCGTAGAACGCACCGACTCGGTCCGTGCCGGCCTGGCCGCCGCCCCGGAAGCCACCCATATCCTCGTGCACGACGCGGCCCGCGCCCTGACGCCGCCGTCGCTGATCGCGCGGGTCGTGGGCGCGCTGGACGCCGGTCATCGCGCGGTCGTCCCCGGTATCCCGGTGGCCGACACCATCAAGGCAGTCGACGCGGCCGGTGATGTGACCGGGACACCGGACCGCTCCGGACTGCGGGCGATCCAGACTCCCCAGGGCTTCGACGCCGCGCTGCTGCGCGAGGCCTATGCGGTCGACCTGCCCGCCACCGACGATGCCGGCCTCGTGGAGGCGATGGGCGCGACCGTCTCGGTGGTTCCGGGCGATCCCCTGGCCTTCAAGATCACCGGCCCACTGGATCTGCGACTCGCGAACGCGCTGGTAGCGGACGACTCGGCCGCCGCGGGCGGGGCTTCCGGCGCGGCGAGCGCCGAGACCGCGATCACCGCGGCGACCCGGGCGGCGGTGACCGGATGACCGATCTCACCGCGCTGCGCACCGGCATCGGCAGCGATGTGCATCCCATCGAGCCCGGCCGGCCCTGCTGGATGGCCGGACTGCTGTTCGAGGGCGACGACGGCTGCTCCGGACATTCCGACGGCGATGTGGCCGCCCACGCCCTGTGCGATGCGCTGCTGTCGGCCGCCTGCCTGGGCGATGTCGGCGCGGTCTTCGGCACCGGACGTCCCGAGTGGGAGGGCGTCTCCGGCGCCGCGATGTTGACCGAGGTACGGCGCCTGCTCGCCGAATCCGGATATCGGATCGTCAACGCGGCGGTGCAGATCATCGGTAATCGCCCCAAAATCGGGCCGCGACGCGCCGAAGCGCAAAAAATACTCGGCGAATTACTCGACGCCCCGGTTTCGGTATCCGGTACGACGTCCGACGGTCTGGGGCTCACCGGCCGTGGGGAGGGAATCGCCGCGGTCGCGACCGCACTACTCGTGCACGACGGGCGATGTAGTACCGCGTAACCGCAGTCGGCGATTCGGTGCGTATTTATCGTTCGCGCCGATCGACCGCGGCGAACTCGGCGCCGGCCGCCGTATTCGCATCCGCGCCGGGCGGCCGCACCGTCGGCCCCACACTCGCTCCGGAAACATGCCCCGCCGAATCCGTTCCGGACCCGCGGTGTCATCGCATTCGATGGACCGTGGACCATAGGAGGGGCCCACCCATACCGTTGTTCAACAAGCCTTAGGATGGCTGGTCGTGACTCTGCGCCTGTTCGACACCGCGACGCGGACCCTGCGGGATTTCACCCCGCTGGTCCCTGGACGTGCGTCGGTGTACCTGTGTGGCGCCACCGTGCAGGGCGAACCCCATATCGGGCACGTCCGCAGCGGCGTCGCCTTCGACGTGCTGCGCCGCTGGCTCACCGCGAACGGCTACGACGTGGCCTTCGTGCGAAATGTCACCGATATCGACGACAAGATCCTCGCCAAGGCCGCCGCGGCGGGCCGCCCGTGGTGGGAATGGGCCGCGACGCACGAACGCGCCTTCGACCGCGCCTACGAGGCGCTCGGGGTGCTGCCGCCGTCGGTGGAACCACGGGCCACCGGGCACATCACCCAGATGGTCGAGATGATGCAGCGGCTCATCGACCGCGGCCACGCCTACGCGTCGAGCGGCAACGTGTATTTCGATGTGCGCAGTTATCCGGAATACGGTGCGCTGTCCGGGCACAAACTCGAGGATGTGCAGCAGGGCGAGAGCGCCGGCGAGGGTAAACGCGATCCGCGCGATTTCACGCTGTGGAAGGCCGCGAAACCGGGCGAGCCGACCTGGCCGTCGCCGTGGGGACCCGGGCGTCCGGGCTGGCATCTGGAATGCTCGGCGATGGCCGAGTTCTACCTCGGGCCCGAATTCGATATCCACTGCGGTGGTATGGATCTCGTTTTCCCGCACCACGAGAACGAAATCGCCCAATCCCGCGCCGCCGGAGACGGATTCGCGCAGTACTGGCTGCACAACGGGTGGGTGACGCTCGGCGGCGAGAAGATGTCGAAATCGCTCGGCAACACGCTCTCGGTGCCGAATATTCTCGCCCAGGTGCGGGCCGTGGAATTGCGGTTCTATTTGGGCAGTGCGCATTACGCGTCGATGCTCGAATATTCCGAGCAGGCGCTGCGGGATGCCGCGCAGACCTATCAGCGACTCGAGGCATTCGTGCAGCGCACCGTCGAGCGGGTGGGTGAGGTCGCGGTCGGGAAATGGACCGACACCTTCGCCGAGGCGCTGGACGACAATCTCGCGATCCCGAAGGCCCTGGCCGAGATTCATCGCGTGGTGCACGAGGGCAATCGGGCGTTGGAAGCGGGCGCGTGCGAATCGGCGCGCGAGGCCGCCGGACAGGTCCGGGCGATGCTCGGAATCCTGGGCGTCGATCCGCTGGATGCGCACTGGGCCGGCCCGAAGGACACCTCGGCGGCCGAATCCGCGCTCGACGTCCTGGTGCGGGCCGAACTCGAACGCCGCCAGCAGGCCCGCCGCGAAAAGGATTGGGCCACCGCCGACGCCGTGCGCGACCGGCTCGGCGCGGCCGGAATCGACGTCGTCGACACTCCCGGTGGCTCGGATTGGTCGCTGGCCAAATGATTCTCTCAGCGAAGCCTGCTGATCGGGTGCGGGTGTCGCGACCGACACGAAAGGCATACTGATGGCAGGAAATTCGCAGCGACGAGGTGCGATCCGTAAGGGCGGCACCAAGAAGGGCGCCGTCGTCGGCAGCGGTGGTAAGCGCCGTCGCGGACTCGAGGGCCGCGGCGCCACCCCGCCCGCCACCATGCGCAAGAACCACCCTGCCGCGAAACGCGCTGCGGCGGCGGCGAAAGCGGCCAAGGCGACGCAGGGGCAGAACCGCGCCCGGCCGGGTACCCGCAAGGGCGACGACGGGCCGGAATTGGTGCTCGGCCGCAACCCGGTGGTGGAGTGTCTGCGCGCGGAGGTTCCGGCCACCGCGCTGTACGTCGCGCTGGGCACCGAGAACGACGACCGTCTCACCGAGTCCGTGCAGCGCGCCGCCGATGCCGGAATCTCCATCCTGGAGGTGTCGCGCATCGACCTGGATCGGATGAGCACCAACGGTTTACATCAGGGCATGGCCCTGCAGGTGCCACCGTACCGCTACGTCCATCCGGAGGATCTGCTGGACAGCGCCCGCGCTTCCGGGACCGCCCCGCTGCTGGTGGCGCTGGACAACATCTCCGATCCCCGCAACCTGGGCGCCGTGATCCGTTCGGTCGCCGCGTTCGGCGGCCACGGCGTGGTGATTCCGCAGCGCCGCAGCGCCAGCGTCACCGCCGTCGCCTGGCGCACCAGCGCCGGCGCCGCGGCCCGGCTGCCCGTGGCGCGTGCGACCAATCTGACTCGCACACTGAAGGATTGGGCCAAGGCAGGTCTGCAGGTGGTCGGCCTCGATGCCGGCGGCGACACCGTCCTCGACGACTTCGACGGCACCACACCGACCGTCGTGGTCGTCGGCTCGGAGGGTAAGGGCCTGTCGCGCCTGGTCCGCGAAACCTGCGACACCATCATCAGCATCCCGATGGCCGGGCCGGTGGAATCGCTCAACGCCTCGGTGGCAGCGGGAGTCGTGCTGGCCGACATCGCCCGCCAACGCCGCTGAGCGGGGACGGAAACTCCCAAGATGCCCGTCTGCCAAGCTTTTAGGGTGGGCACGCCTTAAACTCGCACGGTGGCCATGAATCAACCCGACTACTGGGGATCGCTGCCTGAGCCGCCGACCGGTAACCCGGTCGAACACCCCCATGCGACGACGGTGCTGATCCTGGGTGTGCTGAGCCTATTGTGTTGTGGCGCATTGGGTCCGGTGGCGTGGGTGATGGGCAAGCGGGCGCTCGACCAGATCGAGATGTCCGGCGGCACCATCGGCGGCCGATCGCAGGTGGTGGTCGGCTATGTGGTCGGCATCGTCGGCACCGTACTGATGGTGTTGTACGCGTGCGTCTTTCTGTTGATGCTCATCGGCGGGCGCTGACCGGGCCGGTCCGGGGGAACTCGCCGGCGGTGGCTCCGGAACCGGTCCGATGTCGAAGCGCCCGGCTTCGCAGGACTAGGCCGGTTCCTCGGCGGTGCCGTCGAGACCGCGACGCTCGCTCGGCGACGACAACTCGCCCGCGGGCCATTCGGCGCTGATACTGCCCTTCCACTGCGGCTGGCGGCGGTCGCGAAACGCCGCCATGCCCTCGGCCGCGTCCACGCTCTTGCCGACGAAGCCGTGCAGCTCGGATTCCAGCCGGCCGACCGCCTCGGGGCTCATTCCGAGGCCCTCCCAGAGCAGCCGCTTGGTCAGAGCGGTCGGCAGCGGCGCGGAACCGGCCGCCAGGTCGTGCGCCACGGCCAAGGCGGTCGGCAGTACCTCACCCGCCGGCAGACTGCTGTTGGCCACGCCCATCTGGCGCGCTTCCTCACCGTCGAAGGTGCGGCCGGTGAGCATGATGTCGGCCGCGTTGGCCATTCCCGCCAGCCGCGGCAGTGTCCAGTGCGCGTAGCCGTCGGCCATCGCGCCGCGACGCACCTGATTCAGCCCGTATACGGCATCGGTCGCCATGTATCGCAGATCGCACTGCAGGGCCAGCGACAGCCCGATCCCCACGGCATGCCCGTTCACGGCCGCGATCACCGGCTTGCGGATCTGCCACGGCGGCGGATCGATCGTGCCGCGCACGTCACCGACGCGGGCGGACAGATCGGCGCCCGCGCAGAACGCGGGCGGCGTCCCGGTGATCACCACCGCCCGAATCGCGTCCTCGGTATCGCAGCGCCGCAGCGCGGTCCCCAGCTCCGCCGCCATCGTGGGCGTCATGGCGTTCTGCTGCGCGGGACGGTTGAGCGTGAGTACGGCGACACCGGCGGACACATCGACCTGCAGTTCCGAACTCATGCGACGATCCTAGGTTTGGGTGATCTTTCCGGACCACCTTACTGGTGGATGGTGCGGTGAGGAGCGCAGGCGTCGGGACCGCTATCCGCGCAATAGCTGGCGGCCGATCGCGTACTTGTGGACCTCGGTGGGGCCGTCGTAGAGGCGGAAGGCGCGCATATCGCGGAAGATCATCTCGACCACGGTTTCGTCGCTGATGCCGATGCCGCCGAGGACCTGGACGCAGCGGTCGGCGACCTTGAACAGTTCCTCGGACACATACGATTTGGCCATCGAACTCTCGTGGCGAGCCTTGTGGCCCTGGTCCATGAGCCAGCAGGCGTGCCAGATGGTCAGGCGGCACTGATGCAGGGCGATCTCGTTGTCGGCGAGCATGAAGGACACGCCCTCGTGCTCGCCGATCGGCTTGCCGAAGGCCGTGCGGGTCTTGGCGTGTTCGACGGCGATGCTCTGGGCGCGTTCGGCGGCGCCGAGCCAGCGCATGCAGTGGGTGAGGCGGGCGGGGGCCAGTCGCAGCTGGGCGTAGCGCAGCGCCTGGCCGCTCTCTCCCAGCAGCGACTCCTTGGGCAGGATCAGATTCTCGAAGCGCACGACGCCGTGGCCGCCGACGTAGTTGCGGTCCATCGTGTTCATGGTTCGCTCGATGACGATTCCGGGCGCGTCCCCCTCGGTGAGGAACAGGGTCGGGCCCGCGGGGAGGTGGTGGTTGTCCTCGAGTTTGGCCATGATGATCCACGTCTTGGCCCCGTCGGCGCCGGTGATCAGCCATTTGCGGCCGTTGACGGTGAAGTTCTCGCCGTCGAAGGTGGCGGTGGTGGCGAGCTGGCCGGGATCGGATCCGGCGCCGCCGGGTTCGGTCATCGCGAAGACCGAGCGCTGACGGCCGTCGATCACCGGCATCAGGAAGCGGTCGACCTGCTCGGTGTTGGCGACCTTGGACAGCAGGAACATGTTGCCCTCGTCGGGCGCGGCGCAGTTCATCGCGACCGGCCCCAGCGTGGACCACCCGGCCGCCTCGTACAGCACGGCCTGTTCGACGTGGGTGAGCCCGCGGCCGCCCAGTGCCTCGGGCGCCTGAATGGTGAGCAGCTTCTCGGCCCGCGCCAATTCGACCAATTCCTGACGCAGATCGTCGTTGGGCCCGTGCGCGGTCAGGCGGGGGTCGCGCTCGAACGGAACGATCTTGTCGATGACGAACCGGCGGATGCGGTCACGTTCGGCGGCGAGGTCGGCGGGTATCGAGAAGTTAATCATGATTCACCTTATGGTCGGGGCCTCAGTGGAGCATACGTCGCCTCCCGCCCGAGACTGAAGGCGATTGCCCGCAACTGCCGGACCTCAGGTCGCCCTACGCCCGGACCCGTCCGCTGACGATCCGATCAACCCATGTTTTCGTGCAGAAACCGTTCGACTTCGGCGCGATAGACAGCGGGCTGGTCGTCGTGGACGAGATGTCCGGCGGCCTCGACGACCACATGACGCACACCCGCCCGAGCGGCCGCCATCTCCCGCATCTGACCCGGCGGCGTGATCGTGTATTCGCCCTCGATCAGCAGGGTCGGCACGCTCACCGCGGCCCATTCGGCCCAGAAATCGCGGGTGCCCCACTCCTCGGAGATGTCGCGGAAGGTCGCGACCGAACCGTGCAACCGGTAGCCGTCCCCGCCGCGCGTGAACGAGTTGAGGAAGTAGCGCCCGGCGACCGGGCCGAAATAGTCCAGTACCGCGTCGGCGTCGGGGAACGGTTGCGGCCAGGCCTCGATCATCTCCGCCCAGTGCCGCGCGGTGCGCCCGCGGAAATCGGGCGCCATATCCTCGACCACGAGCGCCCGGACCCGCTCCGGGTGCGCGGCCGCGAACATCCACCCGTGCAGTCCGCCCATCGAATGGCCGATCACCACCATCGGTTCCGATATCGCGGCGGTCGCGGTGGCCAGGTCGGCGACGAATGCCTCGGTGGTGAGCTCCGGCGGGGCCGGTCGGCCATGCCCGGCGGCGTCGAAGGAGTGGACATGGCCGAATTCGCGCAGCCACGGCACCTGACCCGCCCAGGTCCGCGCGCTGCCCATCAATCCGTGCAGCAGCAGAATCGGCACCCCGGTGCCACCCTCGTCGTACAACATCGGCACCGACGATACGTGCCGCGCGGTGGGATCAGGCAGTGCCGGATGCAGGCCAATGGGAGCCCTCCGTGGTTACGCCCGCTGCCTCCTCCGGGCTCTGTCCCATTAGCCTGGGCTCATGGCTGTTGTGAAGATCAATGCGATCGAGGTTCCCGAGGGAGCCGGACCCGAACTCGAGAAGCGCTTCGCCCATCGGGCGCACGCGGTGGAGAATTCCCCCGGCTTCCTGGGCTTCCAGTTGCTGCGCCCGGTCGCCGGTGACAACCGGTATTTCGTTGTGACGCAGTGGGATTCGGAGGAGTCGTTCGCCGCGTGGCGAGACGGACCGGCCAAGGAGGCGCATGCCGGCCAGGCCCGCCAGCCGGTCGCCACGGGCGCCTCGCTGCTGGAATTCGAGGTCGTCCTCGACGTCGCGGCGAAGCCCGCTCAGTAGTTTTTCCGCACCCGGTGGTCGGTCCGACCACCGGGTGAGGTGCGCCGGTCTACCCCGGCTCAGCTTTCGAGGGCGGCGTCGAGTTCGATCGTCTCGACGCCGGCCAGAGCCTTGCTGACCGGGCAACCGGCCTTGGCGGTCTGGGCGGCCTGCTCGAAGCCGCCGGCGTCGATACCCGAGACCCGGCCGCGCACGGTCAGCTTGATCGCCGAGATGCGGAAGCCGCCCGCGGGATCCGGGCCGAGCGTCACGTCGGCATTCACGTCCAGGCTTTCGATGGTGCCGCCGGCGGCGCCGATCTGACCGGACAGCGCCATCGCGTAGCAGGACGAATGCGCGGCCGCGATCAGTTCCTCGGGGCTGGTGGTGCCCTCGGCGGTATCGGCGGTGCGCTTCGGGAACGAGACGTCGAATTTGCCGACACCGGAACTGGCCAGGTCGACCTGTCCGGAACCGTCCTGCAAGCCACCGGTCCATGCGGTACGCGCGCTGCGTGTAGGCATCGCTGTCCTTTCGTCGAGTGAGAATGAGCCGTCGCGATCGAACCTACTCGCCGCGCGCGCTCGACTCACCGCTGTCCGGCCCGGCGCGATTCCGGCGCGACGCCGCGACGCCGTTCACGCCATATCGCGGCGCACCATCAGTGCCACTGTGCCGCAGGCGAATACCGCGATGTACACCGCCAGCACGACGAACGACGCCGGTCGGGACAGGATGTCCAGGACGCCCGGCGTCGCCGTGCCGCCCACGGTGCGCATGGCCCCTGCCGCCGAACCCGCCGCGGTCCCCGGCAGATGGTCGGTGAGCGCCCGGACAGGCGAGAAGATCGACGCGACGCCGCGCAGCAGATTCTCCACGACGAGCACCCACACCAGGCCCAGGCCCACTGCCAGTGCCGGACCACGGGCGATCGCCGCGAACAGCGCGCCGGCCAGCGTCCACATACCGAGGATCACCACGCCGGTCGCGAGACCGAGCAGGGTGTGCGCGGCCGTCGGCAGCGTCGGCGTCCGATGCTCGGCGGCCCCGATCATCGCGGCCACCCCGGTATCCACCACGAACGCCGCACCGACCAGGCCAACCACCACGCTCATCAGGGAAACCACGGTTCCGCCGACCACCGCACGGCGCGAGGGTCCCTGGGTGAAAACGGTTTTCCAACTGCCCCAGCCGTATCCGCTTCCCACCACCAGCGCGCCCAGGACGAGCACGAGCGCACCGCCGAACATCGCCATGCCCTGGGTGAACACCTCCGGCACGGCCGCGGGCAGCATCAACTGCAACAGCACCTCGCGCGGTTGCCCGTTCGACATCCGGGAACTACTGCCCGACGTGTAGGCCAGATAGTTGAACAGATACGCGAAGACGAGATTCAGCGCGATCCAGGTGCCGAGCACGATCCAGAACGCGGGCCACTTCCGCAGCCGTGCGAATTCGGCTCTGGTGCAGGCCACTACGTCGTTCATCGGTGCTCCTGTTTCGTCATCTCGAAAAACACTTCCTCCAGCGACTTTTCGTCGGTGCGCAGTTCCAGCAGATCCGCGCCGGATGCGATCACCGCGCGCGCCACCTCGGGCGCCATTGCCCTACCGGCATCGACTCTGATGCCGGCGGCGGTCGGTAACGCACGGTGTTCACCCACCACCCGGCACACCGCCGGATAGGCCGTCTCCATCGGCTCGGCCCGAACCAGAAGTGTTGCCGCGCCGCGCAATTGACTCACGGTCGATTCGGTGAGCAATTTCCCGCCGGAGATGACGCCGACCCGATCGCAGATTTCCTGCACCTCGCTGAGCAGATGCGAGGAGAGCACGACGCTGTGCCCGTCGGCGGCCAAACCGGTCACCAGTTCTCGCATTTCGGCCATTCCGGCCGGGTCCAGACCGTTGGTCGGCTCGTCGAGAATGAGCAGATCCGGGTTGCCGAGCAGGGCCGCGCCGACGCCGAGGCGCTGCTTCATGCCGAGCGAGTAGGTGCGGAACCGATCGCCTGACCGGTCGGCGAGTCCGACTCGCGCCAGGATCTCGTCGACCTCGGCGAATCGGTCGCGAGGCCGGGAACCGGCGGTGCGCTCGGTCCGGTGGTAACGGGCCAGCACGCGCAGGTTGTCGCGGCCGGACAGGTACGGATAGAAGCCGGGCCCTTCGATCAGAACACCGATGCGCCGCAACGACTCCTGTTCGCCCGGATTCAGGCCCAGCACCGTCGCGGTACCGGAGGTCGGCGCGATCAGCCCGACGAGCATTCGCAGCGTCGTCGTCTTACCGGCGCCGTTGGGGCCGAGAAATCCGTAGATCTCGCCGCGTCGCACGGTCATGGAGACGGCGTCGACAGCCGTGTGGTCGCCGTACTTCTTGGTGAGAGACTCGGTAACCACGACCTCGGTGGCGCTGGTCCGGGTCCGCGTGACCGTGCCCGGGAACTCGCCGGCCGGATCGGCATTCGATCTGTTCATATCTCGACCATCCGCTTCGACCTGCGCCGACACATCCGCCGAGGCGCCCGGCTCGGCGTACGTATCTGGACGTAATTCGCGGCGCGCAGGCTCGTGCCGCGGCGCGGCGGGGTTACCGTTCGAACTGTGCAGTCGAGTAAACGGCCCGGCGCCCGGGATGTGATGCTGTGCGTGGTCGTGGCCGCCGTCCAGCTGGGCGGCGGGCATGCGGCGAATGCGCATCAGTCCGGCGTGCGTCCGCTGGATGCGCTGGGTTATGTGCTGCTGGTGGCCGGCCCGCTGCTGTTGACGCTGCGCGCGTGGTATCCCCGGGCGGTCTTCGTGGGCGTGCTCGCGGTCACCGTCGCCTATCTGCTGGTCGGCTACGGTTACGGGCCGGTCTTCGTGTCGCTGGTCATCGCCTTCCTGACCGCGGCCTCGCGCGGCTCCCGCTGGTACACCTATCCGCTGGTGCCACTGGGATTCCTGCTGATGGTGTGGCCGGTGCCCGCGCTGCGCGGCCACGGGCCCGGGGGCTGGCCGGTCGTCGGCATCCTGGCGTGGCTGGTGGTGCTGATCGCGATCGCCGAGGGCATCCGGCAGCGGCGTTCAGCGCTGATCGCGCGGCGGCAGCGCGTCGAGGCGGCGCGGCGCAACCGGGAAGCCGAGCGTGCCCGTGAACTGGCCGAGCGCGAACAGCGCGCGGCCCAGGAACGGCTGTCCATCGCGCGCGAACTGCACGATGTGCTCGCCCACAGCCTGTCGCTGATCAATGTGCAGTCGTCGGTGGCGCTGGAACTGCTCGACCGCAAACCCGAGCAGGCCGCGACCGCCCTTTCGGCGATCAAAGAGGTCAGCCGCGATGCGCTCGGCGAGGTGCACAGTCTGCTGCGCTCGATCCGCGCCGGCGCGGAAACCGTTGCGGCGCCGACCAGCCCGGCGGTCGGCATCGGCGACCTGGAATCATTGCTGGCTCCGATGCGCGCCGCCGGCACCCCGGTCCACACCCGGATTTCCGGCACACCGCGCCGGGTGCCGGTGGTGGTCGACGTCGCCGCCGCCCGCATCGTGCAGGAATCGCTGACCAATGTGCTGCGGCATGCGCCCGGCGCGGAAGCGACCGTGGCTGTGGACTATTCGCCGAGCGAGCTGTGCATCACTGTGGACAACGAGCGCTCCCCGAATACTCCACAGTCGTCCACAACCGGTGGCGGGAACGGAATTCCGGGCATGATCGAACGCGCCCGCGCACTGGGTGGCGAGCTCTCGGCAGGACCACGGCCGGACGGCGGGTTCGCCGTGCGGGCCCGGCTGCCGATTCCGGATCGGCCGGACGCCGGCCTACAGGAGGTGTCGTGAACGAGATCCGCGTCCTGGTCGCCGACGACCAGGCTCTGGTTCGCGCGGGATTCGCCGCGCTGCTGGACGCCCAGGACGGCATCGAGGTCGTCGGGGAGGCCGGCGACGGCGACCAGGCGCTGCGGATGACCCGGGAGCTGCATCCCGATGTGGTGCTGATGGATATCCGCATGCCGGTCCTCGACGGCCTGTCGGCCACCCGCGAGATCGCCGCCGACCCCGGTCTGTCCGAGGTGAAGGTCGTGGTACTCACCACCTTCGAACTCGACGAATACGTCTTCGAAGCCGTGCGCGCGGGCGCCACCGGGTTCCTGGTCAAACACACCGAACCCGCGGATCTGGTGAAGGCGGTGCGCGTGGTGGCCGCCGGGGACGCGCTGCTCTCGCCCAGCGTCACCCGCCGCCTGGTCGCCGAATTCGCCACCCACGCCAAACCCGCGCCCGCCGCGGCGCTGTCGGAGCTCACCGACCGCGAGCGCGAGGTGATGGCGCTGGTCGCGGAGGGGCTCACCAATGCCGAAATCGGCCGGCGCCTCTTCATGAGCCCCGCCACCGCTCGCACTCACGTGAGCCGAATCCTGGTGAAACTCAACGCCCGTGATCGGACGCAACTCGTGGTCCTTGCCTACGAGTCGGGGTTGGTCCGCCCCGGCTGGCAGTAATCCGGGGTCGGTCGCGGCTCGGGTCAGCGACCGAATTCCGCGGCCACCGGGATCACCTCGCACCCGAGCACCTCCAAGGGCGTCAGCTCGTCGACGCCGGCCACCCGTCCGATCACCAGATCGATTCCCATCTCCGCCATCCGCTCCAGCTGCCCCAGCACCTGGCCCACGCCGCCCCCGCTCGGCCCGAGATCGAAGGCGAAGACGCAGCTCTTGCGGATCTCGCGCGGATTGCGGCCGATCTCCGCGCACAGCCGGTCCAGCAGTTCGATCTTGCTCGCCAGCTCCGGCCCCGGGCGCAGACTCGCCACATCCGCGTAGCGCGCCACCAGTGGCAATGTGCGCCGCTCACCGTCGCCGCCGATGAGCACGGGTGGATGCGGGCGATGCCCGCCCGCCGGCGGATTCCGCACCACCTGCGGAGCGTTCAGCGGGCGCTCGACGTGAAAGTGCTTGCCGGATACGGCTTCCGGACCGCCCCGCGCACCCGTCCACATGGCCCGGCAGATCCGCAGCGCCTCCTCCAGCATCTCGTAGCGGTCGCGCAGCGGCGGAAACGGCAGGCCGTACCCTTCCACATCGCCGGTGGAGGTGCCCGTCCCGATCCCCAGCCAGGCCCGGCCGCCGGACAGCACATCCAGGGTGGTGACCAGCTTTCCGAGCATGGCCGGATGCCGATAGTGCACCCCCGACACCACCGCGGTCAGCTCCACCCGCGAGGTGTGCGCCGCGATGAACGACAGCGTCGAATACGCCTCCAGCACATTCTGTTCCACCCGTCCCAGCCATGGGCTCTGCCAGAGATGATCCCCCACCGCGACGACCGAGAACCCACTGTCCTCGGCCGTGCGGACGACCTCGGCCAGGCGCGATCCGATGCGTTCGGAGGGAGTGTCGAGCGCGAAGTTCGTCAGATGCAATCCGATATCCATGACTCTCACCCTCTGCCTCGCGGCAGCGCGAATCATCCGTCCGGAGAACACATCCCGGGTACGTCCGCGCGCGTAGTCAGCGGGTGGCGCCGAGCTCGAGCCCCCGTCGGATCGCCTGCTCCACCGGCGAATACGCACCGTCGGGCCGGTCCAGCGCGCACGGTTCGTGCAGCAGCAGCGGCGGCTGCGCCATGAATTTCGGGTTCCGGCCTCGATGCGCCTGGGCGGCATGCACCAGGAACGGATGGCACAGATACACATCTCCGGCCCGTCCGGTCGCCGCCACTTCCGGAAGGTCCGCGGTGGCCGCGAAGTCCTCGACCAGGTCCGACATCGCGACTCCGGCCGCGCCGTACGGTTCCAGCACCTTCGCCATGCGCAGATGCGAGCCCACTCGGATCCGTGTCGGCGCATCGTCGGGGCCGACGTCGGAGAACAGGAACAGCATCAGCAGCCCCCGCCCCTGCGACCGCACGTTGATGCGCCACCGCAGATAGTCTTGGGGATCCTCGCCCGGGAAACTCGCATCGATATGCCATCCGTCGTCACCCGGCGGCTGCTCGCTGGGGAAGCGAATCGGGAAGGTGCCCAGTCCCTGAGCGGCGACCCACCGGCCCGCACCGACCAGCCGATCGCACGCCTGGGCCAGCAGTGGGCTGCGCGCGGCCCGGGCGAACGGCGGGTCCGCGAAACCGGGCAGCCGGACCACCGGCCGCGTCCACGTTCCGGAATCCGCCGGATCGCATCCGGTCGCGCGCCAGAGTATTTTCCGCGCCTCGGCCGCGGTGGACTCGGAAAACGCACCCTCCACTCGGACGAAACCGTCGGAGATGAAGTCTTCCACCTCGGCATCGGTCAGCACACAGCCCTCATTCCGCTCGCGAACATCGCCAGCATGGAACAGGTTCCCGCGCGGCCGCCACTCATTTTCAGGGCAGGAGGCCCGGATACGACGATGCCGGTCACCCCGTCGGGGTGACCGGCATCGGTCGGTTCGTGCGGACTACTTACTCGCCCGAGGCCTCCGGAGCGGTCTCACCGGCGCCGGCCAGCGCCGCGACCGGTTCGGCTTCCGCCTTGGCGGGCTTGGCCTTACCGGCGAAGGTGAACTTGGCATCCTCGCCGGCGCCCTCGCCGTCCCAGTTCTCGACGTCGACCTCGACGATCTGGCCGGGGCCGATCTCGCCGAACAGGATCTTCTCCGAGAGCTGATCCTCGATCTCGCGCTGGATGGTCCGGCGCAGCGGGCGAGCGCCCAGCACCGGATCGAAACCGCGCTTGGCGAGCAGGCTCTTGGCCTTCTCGGTGAGCTCGATCTCCATATCCTTGTTCCGCAGCTGCGTCGCGACGCGGTTGATCATCAGATCCACCATCTCCACGATCTGCTCGTTGGTGAGCTGGTGGAAGACGATGACGTCGTCGATACGGTTGAGGAACTCCGGACGGAAGTGCTTCTTCAGCTCGTCGTTGACCTTGAGCTTCATCCGCTCGTAGTTCGAGCCCTCGGCGTTGGACTGCGAGAAGCCCAGGCCCACGGCCTTCGAGATATCCGAGGTGCCGAGGTTCGAGGTGAAGATCAGCACCGTGTTCTTGAAGTCCACGGTCCGGCCCTGGCCGTCGGTGAGGCGGCCGTCCTCCAGCACCTGCAATAGGGTGTTGTAGATCTCCTGGTGGGCCTTCTCGATCTCGTCGAACAGCACGACCGAGAACGGCTTGCGGCGCACCTTCTCGGTGAGCTGGCCGCCCTCCTCGTAGCCGACGTAGCCCGGAGGGGCACCGAACAGCCGCGAGGCGGTGAAGCGGTCGTGGAACTCGCCCATGTCGATCTGGATGAGCGCGTCGTCGTCGCCGAACAGGAAGTTCGCCAGCGCCTTGGACAGCTCGGTCTTACCGACACCGGACGGACCGGCGAAGATGAACGAACCGGACGGACGCTTCGGATCCTTCAGGCCGGCGCGAGTACGGCGGATGGCCTTCGACACGGCCTTGACCGCGTCCTCCTGGCCGATGATCCGCTTGTGCAGCTCGTCCTCCATGCGGAGCAGACGGGTGGTCTCCTCCTCGGTGAGCTTGAACACCGGAATACCGGTCCAGTTGGCCAGCACCTCCGCGATCTGCTCGTCGTCGACCTCGGCCACGACGTCCAGATCACCGGAACGCCACTGCTTCTCCCGCTCCGCGCGCTTGGCGACGAGCTGCTTCTCCTTGTCGCGCAGCCGCGCGGCCTTCTCGAAGTCCTGCGCGTCGATGGCGCTTTCCTTCTCCCGGCGGGCATCGGCGATCTTGTCGTCGAATTCGCGCAGGTCCGGCGGAGCGGTCATCCGGCGGATGCGCATCCGCGCGCCCGCCTCGTCGATCAGGTCGATCGCCTTGTCCGGCAGGAACCGGTCGTTGATGTACCGGTCGGCCAGCGTGGCCGCGGCCACCAGCGCACCGTCGGTGATGGACACCCGGTGGTGCGCCTCGTAGCGGTCGCGCAGGCCCTTCAGGATGTTGATGGTGTGCTCGACCGTCGGCTCGCCCACCTGGACCGGCTGGAACCGGCGCTCCAGGGCGGCGTCCTTCTCGATGTATTTGCGGTACTCGTCGAGGGTGGTGGCACCGATGGTCTGCAGCTCACCGCGTGCCAGCTTCGGCTTCAGGATCGAGGCCGCGTCGATCGCGCCCTCGGCGGCACCCGCACCCACGAGCGTGTGCAGCTCGTCGATGAACAGGATGATGTCGCCGCGGGTGTTAATCTCCTTGAGCACCTTCTTCAGGCGCTCCTCGAAATCACCGCGGTAGCGGCTGCCCGCGACCAGGGAACCCAGGTCGAGGGTGTAGAGCTGCTTGTCCTTCAGCGTCTCCGGCACCTCGCCGTTGACGATGGCCTGGGCGAGACCCTCGACGACGGCGGTCTTACCGACGCCGGGCTCACCGATCAGGACCGGATTGTTCTTGGTGCGGCGGCTCAGCACCTGCATGACGCGCTCGATCTCCTTCGAGCGGCCGATGACCGGGTCGAGTTTGCCCTCGAGTGCGGCCTGGGTCAGGTTGCGGCCGAACTGGTCGAGGACCAGCGAGGTGGACGGGGTCCCGGACTCGCCACGAGCACCGGACTCCACCGCCTCCTTACCGCCCTGGTAGCCGGACAGCAGCTGGATGACCTGCTGCCGCACCCGGTTGAGGTCGGCGCCCAGCTTCACCAGCACCTGGGCCGCGACGCCTTCGCCCTCACGAATCAGGCCGAGCAGAATGTGCTCGGTGCCGATGTAGTTGTGGCCGAGCTGCAGCGCCTCGCGCAGGCTCAGCTCCAGCACCTTCTTGGCCCGGGGGGTGAAGGGGATGTGACCGGACGGCGCCTGCTGGCCCTGCCCGATGATCTCCTCCACCTGGCTGCGCACACCCTCGAGCGAAATTCCCAGCGACTCCAGGGACTTCGCCGCGACACCCTCACCCTCGTGGATCAGGCCCAGCAGGATGTGCTCGGTGCCGATGTAGTTGTGGTTGAGCATCCGAGCCTCTTCTTGGGCCAGGACAACGACCCGCCGCGCGCGGTCGGTGAACCTCTCGAACATCGCTCCCTCACTTCCTGCTCCGCTATCCACGGCATCCGGCGCTGCTTGCTTCGTGCTTCACACCTGTGGCGCCAGCCTGCCATGAAGCCCTGGGGTTGCATGCCCCGCCTCTACTGTAGTTGGCGGGGGTCACGGCCGTCGTCCGTCCACCCTATTGCGAACGGGCGACAACGCGAGTCATACCGTTCTAACGCGGCTCCAACCCGGAACGTTTCCCCAGTAAATACGCCCACAGCTGAATTTTCGGGCCCCCTTTCCCCCGACGTCGGGGTTCGCGGCCCCGAAGCTCGACCGCGAATCTCCGCGCGACTTCCTCGCCGACGGAACTATCCGGTGAGCGGTGGGATGAAATGGCAGGGCACGGGGTGCGGATCGTCCGGATCCAGGGCGTTGAGCGCGAACGCGGCCGCCCGGTCGCTGCCCGCGATGCCCGCGTGCTCCGAATAGTCCGACGCGCAGCCGTCCTGGACCACGATGTTCGTCGTCGTCGGTCCGGGCACCAGGGCGACGGTGTACGGCACCACCAGTTCGTCGTAGCGGGTCTCGATATTGGTGTACGTGACGTCCGGGTCGTAGACGCCGTCGGCGTTCAGGGAGCGGATGAAATCGGTACTGCCCGTCATCTGCGCGCACGCGGCACAGGGGCTCACGCCCAGGACGCCGTCGAAGGCCGGCTCCGCGCCCAGACGCCGCGCGAAATCGCGTGCCGGATCGATCACCGGGCCGAAGGTGCCCAGCCACGGCGCGGCGATCGCCACGAACTTGTCGACCTTGTCCGAACCGCCCAGCCGCTTGACGAAGTAGTTGCCCACCAGATTGCCCTGCGAATGCGCGATCAGATCGACCTTCGCGGCGCCGGTCGCCGCCAGCACCCGGTCCACGAACTCCGCGAGCTGCGCCGAACTGTCCTCGATCGGCCGCATGCCGCCGATCGCCGAGAGCGGCCACGGCAGGTCGTAGGCGCCGTAGGTCAGCGAGTAGACGCAATATCCCTCGTTGGCCAGCAGCGGCGCGTACACGCCCCAGTTCGTCTGCGCCCCGCCGCCGGTGCCGTGCACCAGCACCACGGGTTCGGGATGCGCGGCGCTGGGCCGGCACGACCAGTCGTCGGCGCCGGGCAGGGAACCACCCGGATTTCGCAGCTCGTACGGAATGCCGGAGAAGAAGTTGTAGTCCACCGGATATTCGGCGTGGGCCGCCGCTGGGGCGGTCACCCACAGGGTGCTCAACACCGCCAGGACGAGAACGGATCCGGGTAACCGGCGCAGCAGACGCGGCGCACGCACGGGACGAGACAACATCGAGAGCTCCAAAAACTAGAACGCGTTTCAACACGCTAGCGGGAGCAGGGAACCGTGCGGATCGATACCGGCGGGTAACCGGAATCGCGCGTCACATCCGGCGGACGGATTTCAGAGATCGCGGTGCGAGATGATGCCGTTCTGGATGGCCAGCGCCGCCAGCCGCACCCGCTTCTGATTCTGCGGCAGATCCTCGACGCCGAACTTCGAAAACAGCGCGCGCAGATGGGTTTTGATCGCATCCACGCTCAGATACAACTCGTCGGCGATCTGCTGATTGGAGGCGGGCGTGGCGAATTCGGTATTGCCGCGGTACGGGCGGCACAGCGCGATCAGAACCGCGCGCTGCGTATCGGTGAGCGAACGGGGGCTCGGCACCGAGCCGACGGAAGTCCGGGTCGCGTCGTCGACCGTGCCGGTGTAATCGTGAAACGACAGCATCGAGGTCCCGACCCGGATGCGGTCGCCGGCCTCCAGCCTGCGGCGACCGGCCAGCCGCTCGCCGTTGACGAAGGTGCCGTTGCGCGAGAGTCCGTCGTCGACGATCGTCCAGTGCGCCCCGAGGTATTCCACTGCCGCATGCAGTCGCGACACCTCGGCGTCCCAGCCCAGGGACAGATCGGCCTGCGGCGAACGCCCGATGGTGATGCGCTGATGATCCGGGGTCAGCGTCAGTTCGTGCCGGCGGCCGGTGTCGTCGATGAATCGAAGAAACGATTCGTGAATATCCGTCACCGCGTTGCTACCCCCACCCTCGTACCGCCAGTGACGTGGTCTGCATAGGCCCCATGTTGCCGCGCCGACGCGGCGACGAGCAAGATCACCACGCCGGGGCCGTCCGGGTACGGCCGCACCGAAATACCGCGACCGCACCGAAATACCGCTGAGGCATCGAAATGCCGCTGCCGCCCGGACGTCGCACGATTCCTCCGGGCGGCAGCGGCACAGACGCAGCCGGGTCCTTTCGACCGCACTAGTTGTTGCGGCCGACTTCCTTGTGGTAGCTCTCCACGACATCGGCGGAGATGCGACCGCGCGCGGAAACCTTGTGGCCCTTACGCCGCGCCCACTCCCGAATTGCCGCACTCTGTTCGCGATCCATGGAAACTCGGCCCTTCGGCGCACCGGTGGTCGCACCGACCGGCTTGCTGCGCCGGCGACCGCTCACCCGGCGGGCATTGGCAACCCACACATCCAGCCCGTCCCGCAGCTTCGCCGCATTCGCCGCCGACAGGTCGATCTCGTACGAAACACCGTCGATCGCGAACTCGATGGTCTCGTCCGCAATGGACTCACCATCGACATCGTCGATCAGGCTAACGGTGACCTTCTTTGCCATGAGATGAACGTCCTCTCGAAATCGTGCGACCCGGATACCAGGCCGATGCCCGAGTCGAGAATACCTCTAGATACGAAATTTCCAAGACGGGGAATCGGCATTCAAACCCGGTACTCAGCGACCGGACGGACGCACAATTGGGAACAGTATGGTTTCCCGGATTCCGAGTCCGGTCAGTGCCATCAGCAACCGATCGATTCCCATACCGGTACCCGTTGTCGGCGGCATACCGTGTTCCATGGCGGCGAGGAAGTCCTCGTCCAGCCGCATGGCCTCGTCGTCACCGGCGGCGGCGAGTCTGGCCTGGTCGACAAATCGTTCCCGCTGCACGACCGGATCCACGAGTTCCGAATAGCCCGTGGCCAACTCGAATCCGCGGACATACAGATCCCACTTCTCCGTGACGCCCGGCTTACTGCGATGCTGGCGCGTCAAGGGTGAGGTCTCCACCGGGAAGTCCCGCACGAAAGTGGGCGCATAGAGCTTGTCGCCATAGCTGTGTTCCCACAGTTCCTCGACAAGTTTGCCGTGGCCGTAACCCTTGTCCGGGGGAATTTCCAGACCGACCCGATCGGCTAGCGCGAGCAATTCCGGAACAGTAGTTTCCGGCGTTACCTCGACCCCCAGCGAATCGGATAGCGAGGGATACATCTCGATGGTGTTCCACTCACCACTCAGGTCGTATTCCGTACCGTCGGCGAGTGTGACAACCTGAGTGCCGAAGACCTCTTGAGCGACTTCCTGGATCAATTCCCGCATCATCCGCGCGGAATCGTCGTAGGTGCCGTAGGCCTCATAAGTTTCCAACATCGCGAACTCGGGCGAATGCGTCGAGTCGGCGCCCTCGTTACGGAAGTTGCGATTGACCTCGAAGACCTTCTCGATCCCGCCCACCACGCAGCGCTTCAGGAACAACTCCGGCGCGATGCGCAGATACAGATCCATATCCAGCGCATTGGAGTGGGTGACGAACGGACGCGCTGCCGCACCTCCGTGCAAAGTCTGCAGCATCGGCGTCTCGACCTCGAGGAAACCCCTGCGCTCCAACGCATTTCGCAGTGCGCGCACGGCCGCCACCCGGGTGCGGGCCATCTCCCGCGCCTCCGGGCGCACGATGAGGTCGACATAGCGCTGGCGGACCCGCGACTCCTCGCTCATCTCCTTGTGCGCCACCGGCAGCGGACGCAGCGATTTGGCCGCCATCGACCACGAATCGGCCATCACGCTCAATTCGCCGGTGCGGGAGGAAATCACTTCGCCGTGCACGAAGACGAAATCGCCCAGATCGACATCGGCCTTCCACGCCGCCAGCGCATCGGCTCCGACACCGTTCAGGCTGATCATCGCCTGTAGCTTGGTGCCGTCCCCCTCCTGCAGCGTGGCGAAGCAGAGCTTGCCGGTATTGCGCATGAAGATGACCCGGCCGGCCACACCGGCCTGCACGCCGGTGCTGGTGTCGGGCTCGAGGTCGGGATAGGCGGCGCGGATCTCGGCGAGGGTGTGGGTCCGCGGCACCACCACCGGATACGGCTCGACGCCCGCGTCGAGCAGCCGCTCACGCTTCTCCCGGCGGATCCGCATCTGCTCGGGAACGTCGACTTCCGCTGCGGCAGGATGCGATTGCCCCGCAGGAACCCGGCCCGCGGAGCCACCGGACGAAGGGCTTTTCGGGGTGCTCACAGCGAACCACCCTATCGTGCGCCGGAAATCGTTTTGCGCGCGCCCGACCCCCGCTCACCCGGGCTATTACAGCGAGACGAGTGCGGTGATCTCACCGGCCAGATGCGGTGCGCCGGCGGCCACCGACAACAGCCCCGCGGCCTTTACCGCCTGATAGCCACCGACCAGATCGGTGGCCCGGTGCAGACCCAGTTGCTGCAGTGTGGCGGCCGCCAGACTGGAGGTGTAACCCTCCGAGCAGACGATCACCCATTCGCGATCGTGATCGGTGGCCAGGGCGAGCCGCGCGGGGCTGGTGGGGTCCAGCCGCCACTCCAGCACATTGCGCTCGATCACCAGGGCGCCCGGCAGGGTGCCCTCCTTGACCCGCTGGGCTTGCGGGCGGATGTCGACCAGCAGGGCGCCGCGGGCGATCGCCTCCGGCAATTCGAACGCGTACATGCGCGTCAATCGCGCACGCGCCGCCTCCAGCATGTCGTTGATGGTGAGATGCGGGTACGTCATTTCACATCGCCTTCGGGCTGGTCGGTGAGCACGGTCCGGGTACGTCGCAGCGTCCCGTGGCCGGTCACCTCGTAATACGACATGGCGGACAGAGGTGGTGAATACGCGTGCACCGAGAGCGTCGGATTCGACGGCTCGGGCACACCCGCGAGCTGATCCGGGGCACGCACCACGTCGTGCACCCAGCCGAGCGGGAACGAGGCCTGATCACCGGCCGTGAGAGTGCGCTGCCGCAATTCCTTGCCGTTCCAGCGGAATTCCGAGAGCGCGCCGCTCAGCACGGTGAGCGCGCCGAGCGAGCCGGCGTGGTCGTGCAATTCCGTCGACCGGTCCGGCACCCAGCTGATCAGCCAGACATCGACCTCGTCGTCGGCGAGAAGCCGGACGGCCCAACGGTTTTCGGTGGGCCATACGCCACCGGACGGCAGCAGGTGGTCGAAGCGGCCGGCCATGACGTCCTCGGCGCCCTCGTCGGTCAGCCGCAGCAGATCCGCCGGGCGCAACCGGGTCGGCAATGCGGGCGACACCGAGCGATCGGTGATCTCGGCGGTGAGCCGGTTGGCCGGACGAGCGGGCGGCAACTGCCCCGTCCGGCGACGCGCGGCGTCACCGCTCGCGGCGGAGGTAACAGCAGAGGCGAGGGCAGAGGAACGCATGAGCGAAGCTCCAGGAGTAGTGGATGGCCGAGGGCGGATACGCAGCCTCGACAATCAGCCGAGGCGAATCAGCCTCGACAACACTCCTGGGTGCTCACGCGGAAAGTCACGAGCCGAAGTCTAGCAGGGTGACCAGCGCGTGCAAGGCGGTGTGTTTCACCCCACAGCGCGCGGGTCACGGGCGGCGGCGCTGCTGGTTGCGCTCGTAGACCAGACGCAGGCCGTCCAGGGTCAGATGCGGCTCGTGGTGGTCGATGGTCTCGGATTCGGGGACGATCAGCGGTGCGGTCGGCCCCGTAGCCACCACCGACACATCGTCACCGGCGAAGGCGTCGAGTTCGTCGCGAATCCGGTCGATCAAACCGTCCACCAGGCCCGCGAAGCCGAACACCGCGCCGGACTGCATGCACTCCATGCTGTTCTTACCCACCACCGAACGCGGGCGGGTCAGTTCCGCGCGTCGCAGCGCACTCCGGGCCACCAGCGCCTCGGTGGAGATCTCCACGCCGGGGGCGATCGTCCCGCCGAGGAACTCTCCCTTCGCCGACACCAGGTCGACACAGATGGCGGTGCCGAAATCGACCACGATCGCCGGCGAATCGAAACGATGATATGCCGCAAGGCAATTCACGATCCGGTCCGCGCCGACCTCTTTCGGATTGTCGACCAGCAGCGGAATTCCGGTGCGCACACCGGGTTCCACCAGCACGTGCGGCACGTGCGACCAGTAGCGGCCCAACATGGTGCGCAACTCCCGCAGCACCGGCGGCACCGTCGACAAGGCCGACACCCCGACCACCTGGTCCAGCCGCTCGCCCACCAAACCCCGTACCTGCATGGCGAATTCGTCGGCGGTCAGCAGCGGATTGGTGTGCACGCGCCAGGTGTGCACCAGCTCCGCATGCGCACCACTGCCCGAGAACAGGCCGATCTCGATACTGGTGTTGCGGACGTCGATCGTCAGCAGCATCCTCGCCCCGCTGCCCGCGGCTCAGGCGAAGGTCAGCGAGCGCGGCGAGGTCAACCCCGAACCCTCCGGGGCGTGCGCCGGGTCCGAACCCAGCTCCACCGGACGGTTGCGGTCGTCGACGAACACCACCCGGGGCTGGTACTCGCGCAGCTCGGCCTCGTCCATCATGCCGTAGGCGATCAGGATGACGAGATCACCCGGATTCACCAGATGCGCTGCGGCGCCGTTGATTCCGATCACGCCAGATCCGCGCTCACCGGCGATCACATAGGTTTCCAGCCGGGCGCCGTTGTCGATATCGACGATGCAGACCTGCTCACCCTCGAGCAGATCGGCGGCGTCCATCAGATCCGGGTCCACGGTCACCGAACCCACATAGTGCAGATCGGCGTGAGTCACCGTGGCACGGTGGATCTTCGACTTCATCATGGTGCGCAACATCGTGGTCGCCTTTCCTATGCGTCGGCCTGGGCAGGCTGGAAATCGGGGACAGCGTTGTGGCCGCCCACAGAGGGGACGGTGACGGGCACGTTGTCGATCAGGCGGGTGGCGCCGATGCGGGCGGCCACCAGCAGACGAGCGTTGCCGCTGCTCGGAATGGGGCCCAGATCCGAACCACGCAACTCCAGGTAGTCGACATCGACACCGGTCGCACCGTCGAGCACGGAGCGGGCCGCCGTTACCACCGCCTCGGGCCCCCGCCCCGCCGAATGCCGGCCCGCGGCCAGCGCGGCGGACAGTGTGATCGCCAACTCGCGCTGCTGTTCGTCCAGGTAGCGGTTGCGTGAGGACAGGGCCAGGCCGTCGGACTCGCGCACCGTGGGCACCGCGACGATATCGACGTCGAAGTTCAGATCCCGGACCATCTGCCGGATCAATGTCAGCTGCTGATAGTCCTTCTCGCCGAAGAACGCCTCGTGCGGACGGACGATCTGCAGCAGTTTCGCCACCACCGTCAACATCCCGGCGAAATGGGTCGGGCGGCTGGCGCCCTCCAATTCGGCGCCGAGCGGTCCCGGATGGACCGAGGTGCGCGGGCCGTCCGGGTACATCTGGGCGACGCTCGGCGCGAACACGAGCGCCACGCCCTCCTCACGCAGCAGCGCCACATCGCTGTCGAGCGTGCGCGGGTACTTGTCGAAGTCCTCGTTCTCACCGAATTGCAGCGGGTTGACGAAGATCGACACCACCACAACCTGATTCGTGCGCTTGGCGCGGCGCACCAACTCCAGATGGCCCTCGTGCAGAGCACCCATCGTCGGCACCAGCGCGACCGTGCGACCGACCCCGCGCAGTGCGGAGGTCACCGCCGAAACACCGGCCGGCTCGTGTACGACCGTGAGCTCGCCCGGGCGATACAGCTTGCGCAGTTGCTCCGGGGTCAGCTTCTTCGCTCCCGAATTCGACATCAGTGTCCCTCCAGCAGGCCGATCAGATCCGGATTCGTGCGGGCCAGCTGCGCTGTCCGCAGCGACATCGCGCGATAGCCGGCGGCCAGCTCCGGATCTGCCGCGGCCAGTGCGTCCAGGTGCGTCGAGACCGCGAGGGCGTCACCCCGCGCCACGGGGCCGGTCAGCGCCGGCAGGCCGCGCCGCAGCGCATTGTCCAGCGCCGCCGAGACCAGCGGTGCCAACATCCGCTCCGCCAATCCGTTGGGCTGGTCGTCGACCACCTGCTGTCCCAGCAGGCCCGGACCCTCCAGCGCCGCCCGCAACGCCGCGACCGCGTCGACGATCAGGGTGACCAGATGATTACTGCCGTGCGCGAGAGCCGCGTGATACAACGCGCGATTCTCCTCCGGGACCCGCACCGGCTCGCCGCCCATCTCGATCACCAGCGACTGCGCGATGGCATAGCCGATCTCGTCGGCCGCGGTGATGCCGAAACAGGCATTCGCCAGGCGGGCGGTGTCCTCGTCGTGGCCGGTGAAGGTCATCGCCGGATGGATCGCCAGCGGGCGGACATCGGTCAGCGGGGACAGGACGGCCACGCCGTTGGCCCCCGAGGTATGCGCGACGATCGTCCCCGGACGGACCACGCGCGCCGCCGCCAAACCGGCCACCAGGCCGGGCAGTTCACTGTCCGGTACGGCCAGAATCAACAGTTCGCTGCGCGCCGCGATCTCCTCGGCCGGCAAGATCTGCGACTCCGGCAACCGCGTGTGCGCCCGATGCCGCGACGCATCGGAAATCGCCGACACCCCGAACACCACATGCCCGGCCCGCTCCAGCGCGACACCCAGCGCCGAACCCACCCGGCCCGCCGACACGATGCCGACGGTCAGCCGGGCCGGCGCCGGATCGCTGCCGGGTACAGCGGACGAGCCCGAGACCGCAGGCGCGGCGGGGCGCGACGAATCGGCCTCGTCGGGCCGCGAAAAATCGGAGGTCACCGTTGTCCTCTCGGAAGGCGTTCCAGTCCCGCATGGCGGGTACCGGACGTTACGAGTCGAGAATAGGTAGTGACCGGGGGCGCTGCCAGAGGACCCGCGCGTGATATTTCCCTCAGTACCTTTGGTCTGCGCTTCGCTTCGGACCTTTGGCCTCCGCTTCGCGTCGGCAGGGGTCTCGGCCGTCGGCCCTATGCGGCCTTACGGGCGGGTTCGCTGCGGTACACCAGGTACTGCATCAGACCGCGGATCAGCAGCTGCTCGAAGTCCAGGCCGACCTTGGCGATACCGGCCTGCCGCCACATACCCATCGCGATTTTGCGTTCCACCGGCTGCGCCTTGTACCAGGGATGACGTCCCAGCGGATCCTCGTCCGGCATGATCCAGCGGGTATCGGTGGGATCGACCGCGAATTCCGGTGAATCCCAATCGATGTCGACGTAGGGGTCGAAGTTCTTGTGCACCGAACCCTCGGACAGACCGCGCAGGATCTCGTGATACTCGGGATCGGCCGATGTGTTCTTTACGGCAGTGGACAGCATCTTCGGTGTCTCCTTCGCAGTACTCCTCCTGCGAAAGTTACCGAGCGTCACATGCAACCTGTTTCACAGGCGTGATCGCGGGCATTACGAGCTGTTCTGCTCCGATCGCAGATTCGCCATGATCTCCGCGACGGTGAGTTTGCGCCCCGGCTGATCCTCGTCGGAATCGGCGTGGCGACGACGGCGGGAACCGGCGGTGCCCATGGTCGTCGTGGGCTGGACGGGAGCCAGCCGCGGCACCGAGGAACTCGGGCGCGAGTCGCCGGACTCCGTGGCCGCCGGCTCGGAGGTCCCGTTCGCCGACGCGGTGGCGGATTTCGCCGAGCTCGCCGAGGGACCGTCGCTCTGCCGGCCGCCGGATGGGGCCGATCCGGACTCCGGCGACAGGGACTCCGATGGCTGGGACTCCGGCGGTCCGGACTGCGCGTCCCCGCCCTGGCGACCGCCGTTTCCGTCGCCGTTCACCGACGGTCCGGACGAAACGCCCTCCTCATCCGGCGCCTCCGCCGACACCACGGCGGTCTCGGCCGTCACCGGATCGTCGTACGGACTGGCGAAGGCCGGGGGTTCGGGATGATCGGGATCGAAGACCGGCGAGACCACGTGCAGCGGCACGGCAGGTGCGCTCCACGCGTCCCAGGTGTCGGTTTCCTGCGAGCTACCGTTCGCCACGGTCGCGTGGGTGAGCTCCTGCACCCGCACGGCCTCGGCGCGCAGCGCCGGTCGGTCGACCAGTAGGTCGCCGTCGAACAGCCGCTGCAGGCTTTCGCGCAACACGGTCAGTTCACTGCGCAGCGCGGCCAGTTCCGCGGCGTCCGCACCGACCTCCCGGCGCACCCGCGATTCGACACCGAGTTCGTATTCGCGGCGGGCGGTTATCTCGCGTTCGAGCTGCAACTCGTAGACCTTCTGCAGGTCACGAGCCTTGGCCTGATCGATCGCCGCATCCCGGCGATAGCGGGTCGCCGCCAGCGCGGCCACCGCGGCGGCCCACAGAGCCGCGACCAAACCGACCCGGACCAACTGCACATTGTTGCTGAAAATCAGAAACACACTGGCAATCAGACCGAGCAGAATTAATACGCCGACGACGATTTTTCCCGCGTTGTCCCGCTGTCGCGGGGAAGCACTGCTACGGGAGGGTGAAACCATGTCCGCAAGGGTAGCTCGAATAGCGGACTCCGGCGCGCAGCCGGTCCGGAACTCCACCGGATCGCGTTAGCTATGAGGTAGCCGGTTCGTCTGGTGGCTCATGTGGCGCGCGGCAGCAATACTCCAGCCACAGCGCGGCGGCGACCAACACCACACCGGCGATCAAACCCACGATGGCGCCGGGGGTGTCCGAGGCGGCCGCGCGGATATCCGACCGCTGCGGCAGCACCCAGATCAGGAAGCCCAGCCACACGCCGGCCGCCAGGGAACCCACCTGCGCCGAAGCCTTCGCCAGCGCCACCGCGCGGGCCGCGGTGATCGGATGCAACTGTTTCGGCCCGTCACCGATGCGGTGATCGCCGACGCGGGCGCGAATCACGAACGCCAGCACCGCTTCCACGGCGGCCACCGGATACAGCGAGGCGGCCGCGATCACGGTGATCGGCGGAAAGCTCGAATAGGCCCACCGAGTCGCCACCCATGCCACCGCGGCGGCGATCACGACATTGGCGAGCAGATCCAGAATCTTGGTCGGCCTCATGACGTTCATGACCAGCCGCCGTTCATCGTTGCGCCGCGGACAGCGACAGGTCGGTGAGCCGGACGCCGTCGATCTCGTCCGGGTCGAGTTCGGCGAGCAGTTCCCGAACCGGCCGGGTCCGGCCGAGCACCTCTAGCGTCGCGTCGGGTTCGACTTCGGCCCACGGCACCAGGACGAACGCGCGATTGTGCGCCTGCGGATGCGGCAGTGTCAGTTCCGGGTCCGCACTGGTCACCGGATGCAGCCCCGCGGGGCCACGCTCCGCGCACCAGACCACGTCGACATCCAGAGTCCGTGCGCCCCAGCGGATCTCGCGGACACGCCCGGACCGCTGTTCCAACCGCTGTCCGCGTTCGAGCCAATCGCGCGGGCCCAGTTCCGAATCCTCGACCACCACAACGGCATTGAGGTAGTCCTCCTGCGGCACTCCACCCCACGGAGCGGTCGAGTACACCGACGAGACGGCGACCAGCTGCGGCGTCAGCGCCTCCACCACACCGCGGAGATGGGCGAGCCGATCTCCCAGATTCGACCCGATCGACAGCACCGCACGGCTCATCCGGCCACCTCCGGGGTCGGCGGTAATCCTCGCCGCCTGGTGGCCACCACGCGGACATCGGCGAAGGTGTGCGGAATCGGCGCCGAGGGCTTGTGCACGACCACCTCCGCTGCGGTGACGCGCTCGTCGCGCATCACATCGTCGGCGATCTCGGCGGCGACGGTCTCGATGAGATTGCGCGGCGGACCGGAGACGATCGCGACCGCGCGTTGCGCCAGCTCGCCGTAGTCGACGGTGGCCGACAGCTCATCGGTCGCGGCCGCCTTCGCGAAATCCAGCCACAGGGTGATGTCGACCAGGAATTCCTGGCCGTCGCGGCGCTCGAAGTCGAAGCAGCCGTGGTGACCGTAGGCGCGCAGACCGCGCAGCTCGATGCGATCGGTACTCACTCGCTCCCCTGATTGTGTGAACCGGCTTCGGCGGCTCGCCGCTCCACGGATTCGGCGGCCCACCGCTCTGCGGATTCGGCGGCCCGCCGCTCTGCGGATTCGGCGGCCCGCCGCCAGGCATCCGCGACGGCGATGGCGTCGAGCGACGACCGCACATCGTGCACTCGCACGCCCCATGCGCCGTGCTGAGCGGCCAGGGCGGAGATGGTGGCGGTGGCGACCTCACGCCCGTCGGGCGGGCGCGGTCCGGACTCGTCGCCCAGCAGCGAACCCAGGAAACGCTTGCGGGAGGCGCCGACCAGAATCGGCAACCCCTGGGCCGTCAGTTCCGGCAGTGCACCCAGCAGGGCCCAGTTGTGCTCGGCGTTCTTGGCGAAGCCGAGGCCGGGGTCCAGGACCAGCCGGCTCGGATGCACGCCGGCCGCCATGGCCAGATCCACCTGGGACGAGAGTTCGGCCAGCACCTCGCGCACGACGTCGTCGTAGTGATCGGCGGGGCCGATGTGGCGATGGTCGGCATTCGCCCGCCAGTGCATCAGAATCCACGGGATCTCCGCGGCCGCAACGACTTTCACCATCTCGGCATCCGCGCGACCACCGGATACGTCGTTCACCACGCTCACTCCGGCGTCGATCGCGGCGGCCGCGACACTCGCCCGCATGGTGTCCACACTGGTCGGCACGCCGGCTTCCACCAGCCCGCGAATCACCGGGACCACCCGCTGGGCCTCGGTCTCCGGATCGATCCGAACGGCGCCCGGGCGGGTGGACTCACCGCCCACATCGATGATGTCGGCGCCCGCCTCGTACAGCCGCACGCCGTGGGCGACCGCGACCGCCGGATCGAGGTAGCGGCCACCGTCGGAGAAGGAGTCGCTGGTGACGTTCACCACGCCCATCACCACGCACGAGCGCCCGTCCCGGGGAGTGATCAATGCGCTCATGGGCGATCGCTCATTTGCGCAGGATCAGGTCGAGGGCCTCGGCGCGCGAGGACGCGTTGGTCTGCAGCAGGCCGCGGACCGCGGACGTGGTGGTGCTCGCGCCCGGCTTGCGGATGCCGCGCATCGCCATGCACAGATGCTCGGCCTCCACCACCACGATGGCGCCCCGCGGATCCAGCTTCCGCATGACCGCATCGGCGATCTGGCTGGTCAGCCGCTCCTGGACCTGCGGCCGCTTGGCGTACAGGTCGACCAGGCGAGCCAGTTTGGACAGACCGGTGACCCGGCCGTGCGGGCCCGGGATATATCCGACGTGGGCGACCCCGTGGAAGGAGACCAGGTGATGTTCGCAGGTCGAGTACATCGGGATGTCGCGCACCAGCACCAATTCCTGATGCCCTTCGTCGAAGGTGGTGTTCAGCACCGAATCAGGTTCAACGTACAGGCCCGCGAACATCTCGCGATAGGCGCGCGCGACCCGGGCGGGGGTATCGATCAGCCCGGGGCGGTCGGGGTCCTCTCCGACCGCGACCAGTAGTTCACGTACCGCGGACTCGGCCCGCTTCTGATCGAAGGGCCGACCGGTACCCAGCGCGATCGGAGCCGGTTCCTTCGCAACCACGGCGGCACCCGCGCCCGACGCCGAATCGGACCCGGCGGGAGCGCTGTTGTTGGCCGACATACGAGGACACCTCCACAATCACGTAAATCAACGCGCCGACAGCGCGGTTCGACCGTCGAGCCTAATCGCAGCCGGTCAGCGGTGGCTGTTCGGTCCGTCCCAATCGCCGTGATCCTGGGTGCCGTTCTGCGTCGATCCGTCCTGATCTCCGGGCCATTCGGGCCGGCGATGACCGCCGCCGTAACGCTGCGGCTCGCCATAGCGCTGGGGCTCGCCGTATCCCTGGGAACCGCCGCCCTGAGGGGCGCCGCCGTACTCCGGCTGCTGCGGCGATCCGCCCGCGGACGGATCCTCCTGCGGCGGCCAGCCCGGAGCCGACCAGCCTGCGGGAGCGCCGTAATCCGGCCGGGAGCCGTGCGTACTCTGCCGCGGATATCCCGGGCCACCCGCGGGCCGCGGGTAGTTCCCGGGCTGCGGGGCCGGATAGCTGTAGCCGGTCGGAGCCGGGGCCGGGTTGCGATGCCCCTCCTGCGGATAACCGTTGGCCGGTACCGGCTGCGGCGCGGGCTGCTGGCTCGGCGTGCGGGTTTCGGCTTCCTCCGGCCACGGTTCACCGCGTTCGGCGGCGAGCTCGCGCGGGGTCTTCACCGGCGGCCGATCCGAGGGCACGCGTTCACCGAAATCGTTGAAGGCGGTGATGCGCGGGCGCTTGTCGACGGTGGCGAGCACCTGCTCGAGGTCCTTGCGGTGCAGGGTCTCGCGCTCCAGCAGCGCAATGGCCAGCGCGTCGAGTTCGTCGCGGTATTCGTTGAGGATCGCCCATGCCTCGGTGTGCGCGGCCTCGATGAGGTTGCGCACCTCCTCGTCGATCTCGCGGGCCACCTCGTGCGAGTAGTCCGAGCCGGTGCCCATCGTGCGGCCCAGGAACGGGTCGCCCTGTTCCTGCCCGTAGCGCACCGCGCCCAGCCGGGCACTCATGCCGTATTCGGTGACCATCGCACGCGCGATCTTGGTCGCCTGGTCGATATCGGACGAAGCGCCGGTGGTCGGCTCGTGGAAGACCAACTCCTCGGCGGCGCGGCCACCCATCGCCATCACCAGGCGGGCGATCATCTCCGAACGGGTCATCAGGCCCTTGTCGTCCTCGGGCACGGTCATGGCGTGGCCGCCGGTGCGACCGCGGGCCAGGATGGTGACCTTGTAGACGGGCTCGATATCCGGCATCGCCCACGCGGCCAGAGTGTGACCACCCTCGTGGTAGGCGGTGATCTTCTTCTCGTGCTCGCTGATGATTCGGCTCTTGCGGCGCGGGCCGCCGATCACGCGGTCGACCGATTCCTCCAGCGCCGGTCCGGTGATGACGTTGCCGTGCTCACGCGCGGTGAGCAGCGCCGCCTCGTTGATCACATTGGCCAGATCCGCACCCGACATGCCGACGGTGCGCTTGGCGAGGCCGTCCAGATCGGCATCGGGGGCGATCGGCTTGCCCTGCGAATGCACCCGCAGGATCGCGCGCCGACCGGCGAGGTCCGGATTGCCGACCGGGATCTGACGGTCGAAGCGGCCCGGGCGCAGCAGCGCCGGGTCCAGGATGTCCGGGCGGTTGGTGGCCGCGATGATGATCACACCGGTGCGGTCGCCGAAACCGTCCATCTCGACCAGCAACTGGTTCAGCGTCTGCTCGCGCTCGTCGTGCCCACCGCCGAGGCCGGCGCCGCGCTGGCGGCCGACCGCGTCGATCTCGTCGACGAAGATGATGCAGGGGCTGTTCTGCTTGGCCTGGTCGAACAGGTCACGCACGCGGGAGGCGCCGACACCGACGAACATCTCGACGAAGTCGGAACCGGAGATGGTGAAGAACGGCACCCCGGCCTCACCCGCGACCGCGCGGGCCAGCAGCGTCTTACCGGTTCCGGGCGGGCCGTAGAGCAGCACGCCCTTGGGGATCTTGGCGCCCAGCGCCTGGTAGCGAGCCGGATTCTGCAGGAAGTCCTTGATCTCGTACAGCTCTTCGACGGCCTCGTCGGCACCGGCCACATCGGCGAATGTGGTCTTGGGCATATCCTTCGACAGCTGTTTGGCCTTGGATTTACCGAAGCCCATCATGCCGCCGCGACCACCGCCCTGCATCCGGGCCATCACGAAGACGAACAGGCCCAGCAGAATCACCATCGGCAGCACGAACAGCAACACCTGGGTGAACCAGCTGTCCTGTTTGACCGCGGTGTTGAACGGCGCTCCGGACTGCTGCACGTCGCGCAGGATCTGCGCGGAGACCTCGCTGCCGCCGGGATACTTGGCCATGATCTGGTTCTGGCCGCCGGTGGCGTCGTTGCCCTGTTTCAGGGTGATGCGCAGCTGCTGTTCTTTGTCATCGATCTGGACCTGCTTGACGTTCTGCTTGTCGGCAAGCTGGGTGAGCGCCACCGAGGTATCGACGTTCTTCCAGCCGCGCGTGTCGTTGCTGAAGTAGCTGACCAGATAGATCACGAGCAGGATGCCCGCGACTATGGCCAGGTTGCGAAACACTGTCTTGCGGTTCATAGAGCGTCGGCCGGCGGGCCAGTCCTTTCCGGTGTTTCCGGTGTATGCCTACTATGCGTCGGGCGGGGCCGTATCCATACCGGCACCGACCGGGTCGGGCAGAACGGATGCGGACAAGCCACGTTACCGCGTACGGTCTACTCGATACATCGCGCAGTTCGGCAGCTGATGCAGTTCAACAGGTAAACGGTCGGAGAACGCTGGTGGTTCCCGACCTATCGGGCGATCACCTCACGGTGTCCGTCCAAGTGGTCCCAATCATGGCATGCACGACCTATTGTGAGCGACAACACAGGACGAACGCAGGGGGTATGGACATAGTCGAGCTACGGACACCCACAGCGATACTGCGCCACGGCGGCGGGCGACTCCAGGTTCTGCGGCCGGGCACCGATGGCGAGCGGGTGCTCGACGTACCGGTGTCGGACCTGCTCAAGGTCCGGCTGAACCGGCGCGCCGACGACGCCGTCGTGATCGAGATCTATCTGCGTTATCCGAGTCCGGTCCTCACCGGCGTCCCGGCCGACCGCACCCCGCTCCCGGTGCTGATCGCCGAACACGACGTACCGGCCGCGACCGTGATCGTGGAGCGGATCAACTCCCAGATCCTGTCCACCCAGCGCATCGATATGTCGGCACCCGATCTGGTGCCTCCCGCGCCGGTCTGGGGTAAGACCGGGCCGACCCGGGCCGACGTGGACCGCGCGCTCCGGCGGATGGCGCCGCGGCGCGAGACCCGCGCGGCCGCCGGAGCGCTGCACACGATGGTCACACCCGAGGAATTCATGTTGGAGACGGCGATGGTCACCGCGGTCCCGCCGGCCGGACGGGGGCGCGGGCTGATGGCCGTCACCACCGAGCGGGTGCTGCTGCTCTCGATCGGATCGACTCCCCGCTACGCGCACGAGATGCCGGTTTCCGCGCTGATCTCGGCCGAGGTCGGCAAGGGTTCGGGCGACGAGCCGGGTGGTGATTACGGCATCGACCTCACCGACGGCAACCGGACGCTGAGTTTTCTGGGGACCGACCGGGCCGATACCGATCGGATCGTCGGCGCGGTGAATTTCGCGATTCAGCGCGAGTCCGCCGACGGCGCCGTAGCGCCGCCGGACCCCGGTGTGGCACAGCTGTATTCGGAGTGGGAACTGCTGGTCGAGCGTCATTCACTGGCGATGGTCGACGATGCGCAGTTCCAGCGCTACGGTCGCGGGATCCTGCGCTCGCTTCCCGACTGAGACGCGCTACTCCCCCTGGAGTGCGATGCGCCGCCACGGACTGGTCGGCCGCATCCATAGTCGGACCAGTTCGAGCCGCCGATCGGTGCCGCCGGACTTGAGTTCGGCCAGATCCTCACAGGCCTGCCAGTAGGTCCAGCCGGTGAGATAGGCGTCGCCGAACTGCCGCCAATTGCGGTAGCGCTTCTGCGCCGGCGGCAGCGCGCGCATCACATAATCCCAGGCGGTATCGGCCTCGAGGTAGCCGGCGGTGAAGGCCATCCGTGCCACCGCCACCACCCGGGCGAGGTCCCAGGCCTGGATATCGGCCGGCAGCGGTTGCACCAGATGGCCGGTCAGATCGAGTTTGATCGCCTGGGACCAGATGTCGTAGTCGCGAACCAGCGCCTCCGGATTGTCCATTCCCCGGAACGCCCCGACCTGCCGCAGGAACGCGCGATGCCGATCGGCGCGTTCACCGAAGCGGTCGCGTTCGGGCGAGTTGAGGGCCGCGTTGACCAGCGGATGGACCAATGCGTACAGCGGCGCGTGCATCCCGTCGAGCAGCTGTTCCATCGACGCCATCGCCTCGGTCCCGTCGGTGATTCCCCAGGCTCCGGTCAGGGTGTCGATGGCCAGTTCGCGGCGGTCGCCGAGCGGATGTTCCCGCTCGGGCCCGAGCAACAGCGCGTCGTGAAACGCGTCCCAGCGGGCGGAATAGAACGCCCCCAGGGACAGCGCGCGCAATTCGTCGTCGGAAACCTGAGCGCCGGACCAGTGGTCGTCCTCGCGCTCGTCCAGTTCCGGGTAGGGGAATGTGGTCAGGGTCGGCATGTCGCGGGCAGCCATGGTTCCGATTGTGTCGTATCGGCGATGCGGGAGTTCGATTATCTCCCGATGCCGTGTCGACTGTGACCCGCACGATTCGCCGCGTTCACCGATCGGGGCGCGCGAGAGGCGGATTTCGACGCTTCTGGACGCTTTGCCACAGTCCGATACACACATTTTTCACATTTGCCGTTTCATCGGGCGCCGCAAGCCCCTACCTAGGGCTACTCTCGGCGCCATGAGCAACATCACCGTGCTGCGCGGGCTCGAACCCCGTGCCACCGAGCAGGAAATCTTTGCTGCCGCACAGGAATACGTGCGGAAGGTGGGTGGCCTGACCGGTCTGTCGTATGTCACGAAGCCGGCCTTCGACAAGGCGGTGGCCGCGGTGGCGGCGGCAACGACGACGTTGCTGGCGGAACTGCCCGACCATCCGGTGACCCCGGCGGCGGAACCGCCGTTGCGCACGACCGGGGATCGGGTCTGAGCGCTCACACCCCGTAGACCGCGACGCATTCCAGCGCGAGCTCGAGTCGCAGCCCGCATTCCTCGATGCGGCGCCCGAGCGTTTCCTCGATGCGCTGAACGCGGTAGCGGACCGTGTTCTTGTGCACGCCCAGGCGCGCCGCCGCGCCCTCCGGGCTGCGGTGGCAGCGCAGATAGGCGAGCAGCGTCTCGCGCAGCCGCGCCGAACTCGCATCCGGCGCGGCCAGCGGTCCGAGCTCCCGCCGGATCAGCGCACGCATCGCCGCGACGTCCGCGCCGGCCAGATATGCCGGTTCGACCTGCGCGTACGGCAGCACCCGGCCGAGTTCGACGACCGCGCGCTCGGCCACCTGCCGTGCCGCGATCGCCTCGCGGTGGCTCTGCCGGAACCCCGCCACGCCCGTCCCGGACGAACCCAGTGTGAGGCGCATCGGGGCGGCGACGATATCCGCGGCGACCGCCGCGACCGCCTCGGCATCGGCCGCGATCCATGCCCACAGCGCCGCCGATCCGGCCGGGACGGTGAGGACTCCGACCCCGCCGAGCGCGTTGGCCAGCCGCGTGGCCGTACGTTCCAGCCGCCCGAGTTCGTCGCTGCCGCCCGCCAGCCGGTCGTCACCCGGCGCACGCTCCCCCGCGCGGCCATCGTTTCCTGCGACTGCATTACCGGGCAGCCCGGTCGGGGCATCCTCGCCGTCGCCCGCGCCGGGGGCGTCGATCCAGCCGGCGAACCCGTCCGCCGCGGCAGAGAGCAACGCAGCGGCCCCGCGCGCGGCGGGATCGGTCCACAGCACGATCGCGACCTGGCGTTGCGCGAGGCGGAAACCCAGCCGCGCCGAGGCGTAGTCGGCATCGACATCCTCGCCCGACAACAAGGTGCGCACGATTTCGGTGCGCTGGTTGAGCGCCGCGCGCAGACCGCGCTCCCGCTCCTGCATATAGGTGTCGGTCAGCGCCTCGACGGAGGTGTTGACCCAGCGGGTGGAGCGCTCGAACAGCCGGATCAGCGCCGAGCGTTCGAACTGCTCGGGCAGCCGGCGCTCGTCGATCACTTCGGTCATGTAATCGTTCGCGGCCTCCTGGCCGGCGTGGTAGACCCGCAGCAGCAGCCGCAGGTCGTAGCCGCGGCGGGCCAGGGTGCGCGCGAACGCGTGTGCCTGCTCGGGAACCGCGTAGTCCATCGCGTCCTGGGTGAGACCGCTGAGCACCGCCAGGGCATGCGCCCGGGTGCTGGATTCCAGGTCGCGGCGCAGATCACGATCGGTCAGCTCCGGCACGCGGCCGATGATCTGCGCGTCGAGCCGGGCCACCATCTGTTCGAGGGTCTCCCCGCGCAGTGTCTCGGCGACGAAATCGGCCATCCACTGCCGCACCGCCACATCGGACGGAGCTGTCGCCATCACCGATCCCCCTCCGTCACACGATCTCGTTACGCGGCCGCCGACCACCTGCCACCGGCGGCGAAAAATTGTGCTTTGATGCCAAATTCCGTGCGAGTCCTTGACCGCAAAGACCAAGCAGCGCGCGATTCATTGTGACACGATCATAGATCAGTGAAGTGATTCACAATGTCAACCGTTCGCAGCGCAGCGCACGTGGGGAGAGACAGCATCGTGCCGAATACCGAACCGTCACCCGGCGAATCCACGGCCGGGAAGCCGACCGGCGCCGACAAGCCGGCCGCCCGCAAGACCGCAGGCCGCACCGCGGCCAAGAAGACGCCCGCGAAGTCGGCGGCCAAGTCCGCCTCGGCCGCGAAGTCGAGCACCCCTGCGAAGTCGCGCACCGCGGCCGCCGAGAAATCGGCACCGGCCGCCGCCGAGCAGGCCTCCTCATCCGGGCAGCAGGCGACGGCGGTCGCGACCGCGGTGGCCACCGAGATCGAGGTACGCAACCCCGCGACCGGCGAGCTGGTGGGCACCGTCCCCGCCGAATCGGCCGACGCGGTGGCCGCCAAGGTGCGCGAATTGCGGCTCTACCAGCCCGAATGGGAGGCCATCGGGCCGGAGGGCCGCAAGGAATGGCTGCTGAAGCTGCAGGACTGGATCATCGATCACACCGATCATCTCGCCGATGTGCTGCAGTCGGAGACCGGCAAGGCCCGCGTCGACGCGCTGATCGATCCGAGCTTCTCGGTCGATCTCACCGGCTATTACGCCCGGCGCGCAGGCAAATTCCTCTCCGACGAACATCCCTCCCCGCACAGCCCGCTGGCCCGGGTCAAGAAGCTGACCACCGCCTACCGGCCCTATCCCGTGGTCGGCGTGATCACGCCGTGGAACTTCCCGCTGGCGATGCCGGTGATCGACGTGATCCCGGCGCTGGCCGCGGGTGCGGCGGTCGTCCTCAAGCCTTCCGAGGTGACTCCGCTGTCCGCACTGGAACTGGCGCGCGGCTGGTCCGAAATCGGTGCGCCGCCGGTGCTGGCTGTGGTGACCGGCGCCGGCGAGACGGGTGCGGCGGTCGTCGACAACGTCGACTACGTGCAGTTCACGGGGTCGACGAAGACGGGTAAGCGGATCGCCGCCGCCTGCGTGGAGCGGCTCATCCCCTACAGCCTGGAACTCGGCGGCAAGGATCCGGCGATCGTGCTGGCCGATGCCGATATCGACCGCGCCGCCTACGGCGTCGCGTTCGGCGGCCTGTTCAACGCCGGGCAGGTGTGCATCTCGGTCGAGCGGGTCTACGTCGAGGCGCCGATCTACGACACCTTCGTCGAGAAACTGGCCGCGCACGTGCGCGAACTGCGGCAGGGCGCCGACGGCCGGGAGCCGAAGTACGATGTGGGCGCGCTGGCCAACGACGCGCAGAAATCCATCGTCACCGACCACGTCGAGGATGCGATCGCCAAGGGTGCGCGGGCCGTGACCGGCGGCAAGGCCACCGGTGTGGGCACCTTCTACCAGCCGACCGTGCTGGCCGACGTCGACCACTCGATGAGCTGCATGACCGAGGAGACCTTCGGCCCGACCATCCCGGTGATGAAGGTCGCCGACGAGGCCGAAGCCGTTCGGCTGGCCAACGATTCGATCTACGGCCTGTCCGCGTCGGTATGGACCGGCGACAAGGCGCGCGGGGAACGCATTGCGCGTCAACTGAATGCGGGCGCGGTGAATATCAACGACGTCTTCGCCAACATGTTCAGCTTCGCGCTGCCCATGGGCGGGTGGCAGCAGTCCGGTGTGGGCGCGCGCTGGGGCGGCGCCGACGGCGTGCGCAAATACTGCCGCAAACAGGCCATCACCGTGCCGATCCTGCCCACGCAGGAAAAAGAACTCATGTGGTTCCCGTACAACACCACCAAACTCGGATTCGCGCTGGCCGCGATGCGCGCCGCGGGTGCGCGTGGGATGCGCCGGCTGGGTATCAAGGACATGCTCGACACGGTCGGAGGGAAGAAGTGACCGACTTCGGCAAGATCAACGGCAAGGTCGTCGTCATCACGGGCGGTGCCCGCGGTATCGGCCTGGCGACCGCGACGCGGCTGCAGCAACTCGGAGCGAAGATCGCCATCGGCGACGTGGACGAGACGGCCGTCAAACAGTCCGGCACCGACCACGATTTCGACCACTACGGCCGAGTGGACGTGACCGACCAGCAGTCGTTCAGCAGTTTCCTCGACGAGGTGGAACGGGCGCTCGGCCCGATCGATGTGCTGATCAACAATGCCGGCATCATGCCCACCGGCAAGGTGGTCGACGAACCGGATGCGCTGACCCGCCGCATCATCGACATCAATGTCTACGGCGTCATCCTCGGCTCGAAGCTGGCGCTGGCCCGGATGCTGCCGCGGCGCGGCGGCCACATCATCAACATCGCCTCCCTCGCCGGGGAAACCCACATCCCCGGCCTGGCGACCTACAACGCCACCAAACACGCGGTCCTGGGCTTCACCGACACGCTGCGGGAGGAGTACCGCGATACCGGCGTGTCGTTCTCCTCGGTGCTGCCGACGCTGACGAACACCGAACTGGGATCGGGTGTTTCGGCGCCGAAGCTGATGCGCCCGGCCGAGCCGGAGGAGATCGCCGAGGCCATCGCGAAACTCCTGGTGGCGCCGAAGTCGAAGGTGCGCGTGACCAAGGTGGCCGGCGCCATCTCGCAGGTGGTCGGGTTGCTGCCGGAATCGGTGGGCGATGCGATCGGGCGTGCCCTGGGCGCGCAGCAGACCTTCCTCGGCGACGTCGATTCGGCGGCCCGCAAGGCGTACGAGGAACGGGTCCGCAGCGGAACCGAATAGCGCGGAGCGAAACGAGCTGTCCGGCCGCGGTGTCCAGTGGGCGCCGCGGCCACCGTGCATTCGACGTCGACGCGGTCGTGGTTTCGCGGCGCCATCCGCCACGCCCTGTGATGATCGACGGTGTGCATCGCCGAAAGTGATAACTTGCGCGACAACATCGAAACAGCCCATATCGACCACAACGCGACGGGGGCTTTGACATATGCACAACGAGGGCACCGCACTAGCCGACGCGATATCGAACGCCGTCTCGCGCGCCACCCGGGAGGTAGCAGTGGACGCAGACGAAACCACCGGTACGGAACCAGCGGATCCGGCCTCCGGTTCCGAATCCGAAACAGTTGAGCTCCAGCAGGATTCCCTTGCCGACGCCGAGGCGACCGCCCCGGCCGACCCGTCGCGATCGCCCACCGCCGCAGTACCGGCGGAGGACGCGGCCGCCGTGCAAGCACAGGCCGCACCCCCCGAGCAACCCGGCGACACAGGGCAGTCGGCGGACCCGGACCAGCGCCCCGACGCGCCCGCGCCGGCCACGGCCCGCCCGCGGCCGGCGGACGATGAGCCGCTTCCCATGGGCCGTGCCGCGGACGCCGCCGAGACCGTTCCGAACCCGGCGACGTTGACCACCGCCACGGCGATCGCCGCCGCGGTGCGCGACGGTCTGGTCACGGCCGGGCAGGTCGTCGACGCCACGCTGGATCGCATCGCGGGGGGTGATACGCGAGTAGGCGCCTTCCACACCGTCCGCGCCGAGCGGGCACGGGCCGAGAGCCGGGCCCTGGCCGACCGCGCGGATCTCGACATCCTCCCGCTGGCCGGCGTTCCCGTCGCGGTGAAGAACAACATCGATGTGGCCGGTGAGATCACGGCCGCGGGGTCGCGCGCCGGGTCGGGCGTCCCCGCCGGCTCGGATCATCCGGTGGTGCGACGGTTGCGCGCCGCGGGCGCGGTCGTGGTCGGCCTGACCGAGATGCCGGAGGGCGGGCTCTGGGGCACGTCCGACACGCCCGAGCGAATTGTGCGTTCTCCGTGGAATATTCGCTACAGCGCCGGCGGCTCCTCGGGTGGGTCGGGCGCCGCGGTCGGCGCCGGACTCGTGCCGGTGGCCCACGGCAACGACGGACTCGGGTCGGTGCGCATACCCGCCGCGTGCTGCGGCGTATTCGGCATCAAGCCGGGGCGCGGCGTGGTCCCGGCCCAGGTCGGTGTCGACTCCTGGAGCGGCATGACCGAGAACGGAGTGCTCGCGACCACGGTCGCCGATGCGGCACTCATGCTTTCGGTATTGGCCGACCGGCCCGCCCTGGCCGATCTGGAACCGCCGACGCCGCTGCGCCTCGCGATCGCGGCGGGATCGCCGTCCCCGCTGGTACGGGTGGACAAGCATTGGGCGGCGGCCGCGCAGACCGCCGCCCGGCTCGCCGGGGAGGCCGGTCACGGCGTTGCTCCCGCCGCACTGCCCTACCAGGGCGCCACCACCGCGCTGGCGTGGCGCTGGCTGGCCAATGCGGCGCGCGAGGCAGGTGCGGTGGCGAATCCGGAACTGCTGCAACGCCGTTGCCGCGTGCATATCGCACTGGGCCGGGCGGTGCTGAAGGCCGGTCTGGTCCGGCCGGATCAGGTCGATCGGATCGAGGCGCGGTTGCTCGACTTCTTCGAGCAGCACGATGTGGTGATCACCCCGACCCTGGCCGCCCCCGCTCCGGCGGCACGCAACTGGCACGCCCGCGGCTGGCTGGCCAATGTCGTTGCCAACGTTCGCTTCTCGCCGTTCACGCCGCTGTGGAATCTGGTCGGCTGGCCCGCGGCGAGCGTCCCGATGGGACTGCATCCGCGCACCGGGACGCCGGTGGCGGCGCAGCTGGCCGGACCACCCGGCAGTGAATCGACGCTGCTCCGGCTGGCCGCCCAGCTGGAGGCGGCCCAGCCCTGGCAACGCACCGCCTGACAGCGCCTATCGGTCGGTCGCGTTATCGGTCGTCTTCGACGACGGAGAAGCCCCCGGCGACAACGCGATTGGCGAAATCGAGAATGGTCGGCCGGTCGTCGTCCGCGCGCCACACCATCGCGAGTTCACACGGTGCGAGGCCGGCGACCGGGCGGGCGGTGAGCCCGGGCCATCGATACATCGGCACGTTGTTCTCGGCCAGCAGGCAGACCCCGAGTCCGAGGCTGACGGCCTCGAGCCGCTCCTCGGCCGTGGCGGCCTCGCCGCCGATCTTGGCCTGGCGGCCGCCGCGGGCGTCGCCGCCGAGCCAGAAGTCGCGTGCCGCACCGGCTTCGGCGGGCATCGCGATGAACGGTTCGTCGATCAGATCGGCGAATTCGATCGTCTCCTGATCGGCCAGCCGGTGATTCTCCGGGAGGAGCACCCACCTCGCCTCGGTGCGCAGCACCTGCCAGCGGTAGCGCCCGGAATCGGGCACCGGCAGCCACATCAACGCCAGATCGGCCTGCCGGCCCGCGAGGCCGCTGGAGGGATCGGTCCACGACGCCGAATGCAGCGCCAGCCGATGTCCGCTGGCGCTTTCCAGTTCGGCGATCAGACCGCGTCCGATCGAACTCTGGATACCGACCCGCAACACCTCGCCGGCTTCCTGGAGAGCCACGTTGGTGACCTCCCAGAGCTCCAGAATGCGGCGGGCGCCCTCGAGCAGCTCTTTACCGGCGACGGTCAGCGCCACGCTGCGCTGATTGCGATCGAACAGGACCACGTCGAGCTGACGCTCGAGCTGGCGGATCTGCCGCGACAGGGTGGGTTGAGCGATGTGCAGCCGCTGGGCGGCATTGGTGAAGTGCAGTTCCTCAGCGACGGCGACGAAGTACCGCAGGTCGCGCAAATGCGGGTCCATAGCACCTTGCTATCAGAATCGGTCTTGGAAATCCAGCCGCTTTAGACCTTCGAGTCCGAATAGAGGGTCAGAAACAGCCAAACGGTTTGTTACCGACAGCATAGGGCTCCGCCATAACTCCAGCACAATCGCCTCGGAAAATTTCCAGCGAACGCGACTGTCGTCGCCGAGAGCCGATGAAACCGCTTCGCCGCGCGCGACGACCAGCGGCGATGTCACTTTCGGCGCAGCGCGTAGATCTCCGCCGCCGAGACGGCCCACTATCCGGGCCGACCAGCAACTTCCCTCGATAGCGATTGCGCAGGGAACATCTTCAAACGGTGATTTTCGCCACAGTCCGGCGGAATTCGGTCACCAATTCGGTCATGTGCCCAGTTCAGGCGCTGTAGACCCGCGGGTTCAAGGTGCCGATGTAGGGCAGATCGCGGTAACGCTCGGCGTAGTCGAGTCCGTACCCGACGACGAATTCGTTCGGGATGTCGAAGCCGACGTGCGCGACCTCGATGTGGGTGCGCAGGGCATCGGGCTTGCGCAGCAACGTCACCACCTCCAGCGAGGCGGGGTTGCGGCTGGAGAGGTTTCGCATGAGCCACGACAGCGTGAGACCGGAGTCGATGATGTCCTCGACGATCAGCACGTTGCGCCCGGCGATGTCCTTGTCCAGATCCTTCAGAATCCGGACCACACCCGAGGACGAGGTGGACGACCCGTACGACGAGACGGCCATGAACTCCATCTGAGTCGGGATCGGCAGCGCCTGCGCCAGCTCGGTCATGAAGAAGATCGCACCCTTGAGCACGCCGACCAGCAGCAGATCACCCTCGGGCGCGTCGGGGGGATATCGCTTCGCGATCAGTTCGGCCAGCTCGTCGACCTTGGCTCGGATCTGCTCCTCGGTGATCAGCACCGACGCTATGTCGTCCCCGTACACGTGTGCTGGCTTCCCTTCGGGTCGTTATCGTGCAAACGCCAACGTCAGCCTGCCACGTTCGCGCCTGGCAACCAACCTGATCCCCGGCATTCCTCCGCCGACCGCGACGCCGCCCTGGCCGTGCCACTCGGTAATCAAGGACTCGACCGCGCGTAAATGCTTGTCCGTCAAGGCTTTTGCACCGCCGTCGAGCAGCCAGGCCCGGATGACACGCCGACGAATCGCGGACGGCACCGTGGCGAGTGTCTCGACCGACAGCGACGAACCATCACGCGCGTCGATCAGCAATCGATCGGCAATCGCATCGAGCGCCTCGCCGTCCTCGCGCAGGTGCGCGGCCGTGCGAGCCAGCGCCGGCGCCACACCCCCACCCAGGACCTCCTCCAGCAGCGGGAGCACCTCGGTCCGCAGCCGGACACGGGTGAATTCGGGGGCGGCGTTGTGCGGATCCTCGTGCGGCACCAGGCCCAGATCCCGGCACATCTCCCGAGTGACCGCGCGCCGCACACCCAGCAGCGGCCGGCCCCAGGGCTCGTCGAATTCCGTCATCCCCCGAATCGAACGCGGACCCGATCCGCGCGCCAATCCGAGCAGCACGGTTTCCGCCTGGTCGTCGAGGGTGTGCCCGAACAACACCGGGAGCCCGGCGCGCGCCGCGTCCAGTGCCCGGTAGCGCGCCTCCCGGGCGGCGGCTTCCGGGCCACCCGCGCCGCTCACCCGCACCCGGCACACCCGCGCGGATCGGCATCCCAGTCGCCGGGCGACGGCGGCGGCCTCGGCGGCGACCTCGGCGGACCCGTCCTGCAGCCCGTGGTCCACGATGAGCGCGTCGACCGCCGTGGCCTCGGCCACCGCCGCAGCCGTCAGTGCGAGCGAATCCGCCCCGCCGGAGAGCGCGACGGCAACCACCCCGTCCGGCGCGTAGCGCACAAGCCAATCCCGCACCGCGTGCCGCATGACCAAGACGGCTCGGGTCTCGGGCAACCGCGCCGGGTCCGCTGCCCCCGCCTGCTCTGCGCCCAGCCGGACCGGCCCGGACGCCGACGGCGATTGCGCATCGTCGGGCGATCGGACCTCCGCCGCCGACACCGGATCCGTTCCCGGCGCCTCCGCGGGCAGATCCGCCGGGTTCATCCCAGGACTCGGTCGATCCATCGTTGCGGGGTGCTGATCTCGTCGGGCCGGGGCAGGGTGTCGGCGTCGGTCCAGACGGTGTTGAACCGCTGCATGCCGACCTTGCCGACGACGTCGTCGACGAACGCCTTGCCGCGCACGTACTGCGCGACCTTCGCGTCGACGCCGAGCAGGGCACGCAACAGGCGCTGGACCGGATTGGCCGGGCGCCGCCGGCGCTGATCGAAGGCCTCCCGGATCTGCGCGACGGTGGGGATCACGGCCGGGCCGACGGCATCCATCACGTGGTCGGCATGGCCCTCCAGCAACGTGCCGAGCATCAGCAGCCGGTCCAGCGCCTCGCGCTGCGGCGGCGGCTGGGTGGCGCGCAGCAGGCCGAGGATCCCGCGATCGGCCGGATCGTCGCTGACACCGTTGTCGCGCCGGCGGCGCAACTCCTCCATCAGCCGGGTCAGCACCTCGTTCACCGATTCGTCGCCGACGGCGCCGAGAGTGTCGACGTTGCGCTTCATGTAGTCGCCCAGCCACGGCGCCGAGGAGAACTGCACCCGATGCGTCACCTCGTGCAGGCACACCCACAGCCGGAAGTCGCTGGGCGAGACGCCGAGTGCGCGTTCCACGGCCATGATGTTCGGGGCGACCAGCAACAGGGTGCCGTCCGGTCCGCTGAACGGGTCGTATTGCCCGAGGATCGCGGTGGACAGGAAGGCCAGCATCGCCCCGGCCTGGACACCGGCCGGTTTCCCGGCGAAACGGCCGCGCTCGTCCTCGGCGGACCCGGTGAGTTCGGACATGGATTCGGCGGCCGCGCGGATCCAGCCGCGGCGATCGACGATCGTGGCCTGCGGGACGGGCTGGTCGTCGAGGAGCAGACTCACCTCGCGCACCGGGCCCTCGGCCCGCACGGACGCCTCGGACAGTTCCTGGACGACCTGTTCGGCCGAATACCGCGTGGTGCGGGGACCGGACGGCACGACGGCGCTACCGGCGCGTGCGGCCAGCTGCCAATCGACCGAGCCGGCCAGCACCGAGCGCTTCGCGGCCGAGTTCGTCGCCACCTCCACGGGTTCGCGACCGGCGACCGCGGCATCGTCGGCGGTACGGCCATCGGCGGGGTCACCGGATCCGGTCATCGCATTTCCACCCGTCAGGAGCATCCACAGTTGCGAAGCGTGGTGGCGACGGCGTCCAATGCCGGGCGGCTGGCCTCTGGGGGCCGGTCGTTCGACATCAGCGCGAAGGTCATGACCCGGCCGTCGCGATCCAACACATATCCAGCCAACGCGCTCGACACGGACAGAGTTCCGGTCTTGGCGCGCACCCAGCCCGCTCCGGAGCGTTCGGGGCCGCCGTCGACGAACCGCACGGCCAGCGATCCGGTACCGCCGGCGACCGGCAGATAGTCCAGCAGTGGCGCCAGCGGAGAGGCGACCGCGGCGCTGTCACCGGTGTCGATGACCGAGGGCGCGGCGGTCCCGCCCGAATCCGCACCGCCCGGCTGCGCGGACGCGGCCGACTCGGCGATGATCCGGTCGAGCAATCGCGCCGGAACCCGGTCGTCGGTGGACAGTCCGCTGTTGTCGATCTGGGTGACGCCCGCGGTGTCGAATCCCGCCGCCTTCAACGCCGTCAAGGTGGCGGAGGCGGCACCGGCGAACGACTGCTCGCCACCGGTCGCCGCGGCGATCTCCCGGCCGATCGTCTCGGCGAGCACATCATCGGAGTGAATCATCATGTCCCGCAACCGGTCTCGCAGCTGCGCGGATTCCACGTGGGCCAGTTCGGCGGCGCCGGGCGCGGCCTTGCCCAGCCGTACCTTCGCGGGGTCGGCGCCCAGCTCCAGCGCCAGCCGGCGACCCGCGTCCAAGGCGGGAGTGGCCGAACGCGGCGAATATTCGACGAGCGGGTCGAGGCGACCGCCATCGATCATCACCGGTTCGATCGGCGCCCATGAACCGCCCGCGATATCGGCCGGATCCCAGCCGGCCGGTGAGGTCGGGCCCGAATACAGCGAGGTGTCGACCACGACCGTGTCGACCGGATGGCCGGCGGCACGAATCTGGGCCACCAGATCCGACAACTTCGGCCCTTCCGGGTAGTACCCCTTGCCGTCGGCCTGCGCGGTCAGGGTGGGATCGCCGGCGCCGACCAGCACCACCTCACCGGGCGCCGAACCGGCCACCACCCGGGTGGTGAGCCGATGGTCCGGCGGCAGGACCAGCAGGGCCGCCGCCGTGGTCATGACCTTGAGGGTGGACGCCGGGATCATCGGCTTGTCCGGATCGGCGCTCCACAGCGTGGCGCGGGTGTCGGGGTCGGAGATCGATCCGGCGAAATTGCCCAGGTCCGGACTGGTCGCCACATGGGCCAAGGCATCGGCCAGGCCCTGGCGGCTGGGTTCGGGCGCGCTCGCCGAGGCGGGATTCAGCTGCGGAAAGGGCTTCACGGGGGCCGGGGGTGCGGCTATCGTCAAACCCCCGTGCCGGAATTCCTCGGTCCACGGGCGCACCGTCACCAGGGCGACCGTGGCCACGACGACGGCGACAACGGTTGCGACCAGCACCGCGACCCACATATTGCGGCGTCGGCGAGCGGCCAGCCCACCGATGTTCTTCCTACCTCGACCTACCACGTGACAGCTGTCTCCCTATTCACCCGTGTGAGGCGGACGCTCCCTGCCGCACCCATGCGCGCATCGACCACACTATCCTCACCTCGCCGGCGTTCCACCGAACGAGCTGGCGAGTCGGCAGCCCACCGAATCGGTCGGCGAGTCGGCCGCGGCACACGCCGGCGAGCAGCCGTACCGCATCAACGCATACGCATCGGACGAAGGAGATGACGTGGAGTTCGACGTCACCATCGAGATCCCCAAGGGGCAGCGCAACAAGTACGAGGTCGACCACGAGACGGGTCGGGTGCGGCTGGACCGCTACCTCTACACCCCGATGGTCTACCCGGCCGACTACGGCTACATCGAGAACACCCTGGGCTCCGACGGCGACCCGCTGGACTGCCTGGTGCTGCTGCCCGAGTCGGTGTTCCCCGGCGTGATCGTCGAGGCCCGTCCGGTGGGGGTGCTGCTGATGAGCGACGAGGCCGGCGGCGACGAGAAGGTCGTCGCGGTTCCGGCCGGTGACAAGCGCTGGGATCACATCCAGGACGTCAACGACATCCCGGAGTTCGAGCGCAAGGCCATCGAGCACTTCTTCGAGCACTACAAGGACCTCGAGCCCGGCAAGTGGGTCAAGGTCGACGGCTGGGATGGCCGGGCCAAGGCCGAGACTCTCGCCGATGAGGCGTTCAAGCGGCTGCAGGAGCAGGGCGGGCACTGAGTGCCGCTGGCGACCCGCGCCGCCGGGCCGCCGGGCATCCCTACCGAGCGAGAGCGCCCGCGGGCGTATGCGTCCCGCGGGCGCTCTCGCCGATTCGGCAGCCGTGTCGGCAGGCCGCCGGCCCGAGCGCTACTTGCCCTGGAAGTTCGGCTTGCGCTTCTCGAAGACGGCCTGGATCGCCTCGGTCAGATCCTCCGAGGGCAGGAAGGCCGCGTTCCACGCCGACACGTACCGCAGCCCGTCGGCCACCTTGCCGGCCTTGGGCTGATCGAGCACGTCCTTGATGCCCTGCACGACCAGCGGCGGGTTCGCGGCGATCTCCTCCGCCAGCGTGTGAGCGGCGGCCAGTACCGCCTCCTGGTCCGGGTAGACGTCGTTGATCAGGCCGATCTTCTCCGCGCGCGCGGCGTCGATGTCCTTGCCGGTGTAGGCGAGCTCGCGCACATGGCCCTCGCCGATGATGCCCGGCAACCGGTGCAGCGACCCGATGTCGGCGACGATGGCGACCTTGGCCTCGCGCAGGCTGAAGCTGGCCTCCGCGCTGGCCAGGCGGATATCCGCGGCGGCGATCAGATCGAGTCCGCCGCCCACGCACCAGCCGGAGATCGCGGCGATCACGGGTTTGCGGCAGTCGGCGACCGCGGTCACCGAGGCCTGCATGCGCCGGATCTCGTAGAGGAAATCGGTGCGCGGTGCGGCCAGGGCCTTCTCGGCCAGCAGCGGACCGAAGGTCGGGCTCATCGCGGGCAGATCGAGACCGTAGGAGAAGTGCTTACCGGAACCGGTGAGCACGATCGCGCGGATCTCCGGGTCGGCGTCCATCTCGCCGAAGATCAGCGGCAACTCACTCCAGAAATCCGGGCCCATGGCATTGCCCTTGCCGGGTCCGGTCAGCGTCACTCGCGCGACGTGACCGGTGCGCTCGACGTCGAAAGCCTTCCAATCACTCATTCGTACAGCGTATCGGGGCAGTTCGGCGGCACCGGGACAGCGGTCGGGATTGCGGGAGAGCGGGCAGGACGTAGGTTGGAAGCGTGAGCAGTTCCCAGCGACCCGACGCCGAGCTGGCCGATCTCGAACCCGAGCATCTCCGACCTCAGCACGATGGCATCACCGCAGCGCAGTACCGAGCCGCCATGCGCCACTACCCCGCGGGAGTGACGATCGTCACCCTGAGCCGGCCGGAACGCCCGGTGGGATTCACCGCCACCTCCTTCGCCTCGCTGTCGCTGGATCCGCCGTTGATCTCGTTCAACATCGCGCACACCTCCTCGTCCATCGACGCGATGACCGAGGCAGATTCGGTCGTCGTACACTTCCTCGGCGAACATCAACAGCATCTGGCACAGCGGTTTTCGCGTGCCGCCGAACAGCGTTTCGCCGACCCGGAGTTGTGGTCGACGCTCGACACGGGCGAGCCGGTGCTGCACGGCACCCCGATCTGGGTGCGCGCCACGGTGCACCGGTTGATCCCCATCGGCGACCACACCCTGGTCGTCGGACTGGTCACCCGCGTACACGACGACACCGGTGGCGAACCGATGCGCAACCCGCTGCTGTACTACAACGGCACCTATCATCGCCCGGCCGGATTAGACTGAGCCACAAGCTGTTTCACGCATTTCGCGATTGCGGGACGGCGCGGCGCACCTTCTCGCCGGATGCCGGCGCTTGACAATGCCCGGCGAATTCTGCCAATCTCGGCTCAGGTCACGAGTACCAGCGTCAAGCCCCGGCTAGCTGGTCGGCAACCCTCCTCCGCGGTGGGGTGCTCCGGGTGACGACCTGGCCGCTGCTCGACCGAGCACGGCAAGCGCGGACTCCGATCACCCTCCACATCCGGAGTCCCTGAACAAAGGGATCGCCCCGATGCGTACTGCTGTCTCGACAATTGCCGCCGTCAGCGCCGAAACCGTTGTCCCGGAACAGATTTGCTCTCACCGAGGCCGCGCCTCCCGCTCCGGCGCCGCCTGCACCTGCTCGGCGTCGGGCTGCGCCGGCAATGCCACCCGTTCCTGCCGCACCGGTGAACCGATCGCGCGTGTCTCCGGGTGCGATCTACGAGTTCCGTTGGTACAGGGCGGTTTCCGTACCTACGCCAACTTCGACTACGCCGCCAGCGCCCCCGCCCTGGCCCAGGTCACCGACCGTGTGAACGAGCTGCTCCCCTATTACGCCAGCGTGCACCGCGGCGCCGGCTACGCCTCCCGCATCAGCACCGACTGCTACGAGGCGGCACGGGTTTCGGTGGCCCGGGCGGTGAACTGCACCGACGACCAGGTCGTGGTGTTCACCCGCAACACCACCGACTCGCTGAATCTGCTGGCCTGCTGCGTTCCCGGCGACACCGTGGTGCTCGATATCGAGCATCACGCGAACTTCCTGCCCTGGACGCGCCGCGGCCGCCGGGTGGTCCCCGCCGCCGAGACGATCGCGGAGACGCTGCACCGGATCGAGGCCGAGCTGTGCGCCGAACAGGCTGCGCTGCTTGCGATTACGGGGGCGTCCAATGTGACCGGTGAGGTGCTGCCGCTGGCGGAACTGACCGCGCTCGCCCATCGCCACGGCGCCCGCATCCTGGTCGATGCCGCGCAGCTGGCCCCGCACCGACGAATCGACCTGCAGGCGTTCGCGGAATCCGGCGGAACCGGCATCGACTATCTGGCCTTCTCCGGGCACAAGCTGTACGCGCCCTTCGGCGCCGGTGTGCTGGTGGGTCGGCGGGACTGGCTGGACGCGGCCCCGCCGTATCTGGCGGGCGGCGGAGCGGTCACCGCCGTCACCACCGAACAGGCGCACTGGGCGCCCGCACCGCAGCGGCACGAGGCAGGATCACCGAACGTCTTGGGCGCGGCGGCCGTCGCGGCGGCCTGTGAAACGTTGAGCGCCCTCGACGAACAAGCCGTGGTCGAGCACGAACACCACCTGATTCGCTACCTGCGCGACGGACTGGAAACCGTTGCGGGAGTGCGGCAATTGCGAATCTTCTCCGACAGCGCCGACAGTGTGGGCATCGTGGCGTTCACCGTCGACGGGTTCGAGCCCGGACGCGTCGCGGCGTATCTGTCGGCCGAATTCGGCATCGGCGTCCGCGACGGGCGATTCTGCGCTCATCCACTGTTGCACCGGCTGGGCGTCGACGGCGCGGTGCGCGCGAGCGTCGGCCTGGGCACGTCGGTCGCGGATGTGGATCGCCTGCTCGAGGCGCTGCGTCGATTGGTTCGAGACGGCGCTGCGTGGAACTACACGTATGTGGGCGGACAGTGGTCGCCCCTGCCGGAGACCCGGCCGGGTTTGACCGAGGCGGCGCACGGCGCGGCGCCGTGCACCCTCTGATCCAACGCGATCCGATTCACGGCACCAGGTAGCGGGCGGCCAATTCCTCGATCAGCGGATCGCCGTCGGGAACGGACTCGATGGCCTCGAGGTCCTTCTCGATCGCAATCTGGCGCGGGTCGTCCTGCTCGGGGTCCGGCGCGCCGTCCTCGTTCAATTGGCGCAGCATCTTCTCGCGCACCCGAGCCTTCAGTGAATCAGCGATTTCCTGGGTCATACTTCCAGCATGCCTGACTAGACCGGGGCCAACCATGTACCCCAGGGGGTGTTGCGGGCGACGGTGAACACCACGAGCAGCCCGATCAACCACCATTGCGCCTGGCCACGAAGGGTGAACGGAAAGGCGGTGTCGGCTCTGCCGTGCCAGCGGCCCAGGGCCCACCGTCCCCACCACAACGCGAGGACGAGCAGCAGCGGAAGCACGAAGACATTGCTGTGCAGCGCGTCGAGCACCCGGCCTTCGGTGAGATTGTGCACAGCACGCAATCCACCGCATCCCGGGCACCACCATCCGGTCAGCGCATAGAACGGACAGATCCCGTACGCCCCCTCGCTGTGCGGATCGCGGAAGTGCAGCACCGTAACCGCGGCGACCACCGCACCGGCCGCCAGCAGCGGCCCGCCCTGAGTACGCCATCCGGTGCGCGGCACCGACCGTTCGCCGGGCAGCTCGCGCGCGATATCCACAGTGTTCACGGTAATCGGCGGCACGGGTGAGCCGCCAGCCGTCGCCCCGCCGCCGGATGTCGGTTCAGGCTGGTTGCGCGAATCGCAGGATGTTGCCGAACGGGTCGGTCACGGCGAAACCCCGGCCGCCGGGGCCGTCGTCCGGGCGCCCGGGTTTGGCGAACCGGTATTCCGCCGCGGCCAACTCGGATTGCCAGGCGTCGATATCGTCCACAGCGATCCACACCACCGATCCCGGGGTGCCGTCGCCGTGATGCTCACTGAGATGCAGCCGGGCCGCCGCGCGCGAAACCTGCGCGTACAGCGGGAAATCCGCGCCGAACCGATGCTCCCAGTCCACGGTGAAACCGAGGAAGTCCCGGTAGAACTCGTAGGCCAGGCCGACGTCGTAGATCCGCAATACCGGTATCGGAGCGGCGAATCCGATCGCGTCGCTGTGCATGGCCCGATCGTCACATATTCACCGGGCCCGCGTCGTGACCGGCGCGGTGAGGGTGCCGGCGAGCATGTCGATGACCTGGTCCCAGGCCTCGCGGTCGTCGGCGGCGATCCGGCCCGCCTCGACGGCCCGTTCGTGGTCGGCCAGCAGCGCGAACAGCACCGTGGTCAGACTGCGCAGCCGGCGATGCCGCAGGCGTGGCGGCAGGTCCGAGAGCGCGCGGTCCAGCCCACCCACGATCACCCGCACCGAGGTCCGTTCGGCGCTGTCCAGATTGGCCGCGTCCGACACCGCCGGATGGGTGCGGATCTGTTCGAGAAACCTTGCGTAATAATAACTCTCGTTCCGCGCTCCCAGTTCGAACATGGGGATGACCAGCGCGTCGAGCAGCGTGTGCACATCGTCGCCGGTCGCGGCCGGCCGCTGCGCCAGCAACTCCAGCCGGCGCACCTCCAGGGTCGCCAGCCGCTGCTGCACCACGGCCTCGACGAGTCCGTCGCGCGAGCCGAAGTGATAGGGGATCGCCGAGTTGTTGCGCTGCCCGGCCGCGGCGGCGATATCGCGCAGCGGGACCAGATATCCCCGCTCGGCGATCAACCGTTCCCCCGCCATCATCAACCGCTCCCGGGCACTTACTGCTTCCACCCTGAGCACGATACGTCCTACCAGCGAATTGAGCATCAGTCCTTGACAGTTAAGAGCTAATTCTTAACACTGCGAGGACACCCAACGAGAGGACTAGCGATGATCCTGGACAAATTCCGACTCGACGGCCGGGTCGCCGTCGTCACCGGCGCCGGCCGCGGTATCGGCGCCGCCTCCGCCCTCGCCCTGGCCGAGGCGGGCGCCGATGTGGCGATCGCCGCGCGCACGCAGTCACAACTGGACGCGGTCGCCGAGCAGATCCGCGCGACGGGCCGGCGCGCGCTCGCCGTGGCCTGCGATCTGTCGGACCTCGACGCCGTCACGGCACTGGCCGACGCCGCCGCCACGGAGTTCGGCCGCATCGACATCGTGGTCAACAATGTCGGCGGCACCATGCCGAACACCTTCCTGACCACCTCGCCGGAATTCCTCGAAGAGGCCTTCCGCTTCAACGTGTCCACCGCGCACGCCCTCACCCGCGCGGCGGTTCCGCACATGCTCGCCGGCGAGGGCGGCTCGGTGGTCAACATCTCCTCGATGATGGGCCGGGCGCCCGGGCGCGGCTTCCTCGCCTACGGCACGGCAAAGGCGGCGCTCGCGCACTGGACCCGGCTGGCCGCCGCGGATCTGTCACCGCGGATCCGGGTCAACGCCATCGCGGTTGGTTCGGTGCTGACCTCCGCACTCGAGGTCGTGGCACAGAATCCCGAGGTCAAGGCGAAGATGGAGGCGGACACGCCGCTGCATCGGCTGGGTGATCCGACCGATATCGCGGCCGGCATCGTCTACCTCTGCTCGCCCGCGGGCAGCTATCTCACCGGCAAGATTCTGGAGATCGACGGCGGTATCGCCGCACCCAACCTGGAACTCGGCCTGCCCGATTTGTGATAACAACGCGGATTCTTCCGTACCATCTGCGTGCTCGGCAGGTCACAATGATCAACTATGCACTGTGATCGAGCACACATCGGTCGCATACGGTGCCGTCCCAGCTTGTCGACGAATGTGCCCGCCGCCCGGCCCGGCCGGACAGCGGGCCGGGTAGAGAGGTCGGACGCATATGAACTGCACGAGCATCACCCGATGGACGATCCGAGCGGCGGCCGCGACGGCGATCGCGGCCGCCGGATTCGCTGTCACGGTGCCCGCGGGCGCCGACCCGGTGTGGCCCGGCGGCCCCGACATCCCCGGCATTCCGCAACTCGTCCCCTCCCCGCCGGGCCAGATCTCGGCTCCCTGTTCGGCCGCGGCGCGCGCGTGCCTGCGGCTGTCGACCAACGAGGGCTGGCTGATGGACAACGGCCGCGTGGTCTACGGCCCGACCCCCATCTCGCACGGGCGGCCCGGGTATGAGACACCGCCCGGCACCTTCCACGTCGCGTTCAAGGAGCCGTATCACTGGAGCACCATGCACAACGCCGAAATGCGTTGGGCCGTCTTCTTCAACGGCGATATCGCCACCCACATCGGACCGATCGAGGAGCAGTCCCACGGCTGCATCCGGATGACGCCCGAAGGCGCCAAAGCCTTCTACGACTACGTCAATCCGGGCGACGTCTTCGAAGTCGTGCCGTGACCGTACGCGCCGGCCCGGATTCCGGGTCGGCGCGCTACGAATTCAGGTGGCCCAGTTTGATCGCCAGCAGATTCGCGATCACGATGCCCGCGAAAACGACCGCGGCCACCCGGTGCCCCAGCCCCCACAGCGCGGCCGCGGCGCCTCCGAACACCACGATCTTGGTGATCACCGCGAGCAGCGGAATATCGAAACTCGCCTTCGGCGCCGCGAACATTCCCCACACCACCGCGGCGGCCAACGGGATGCCCAGCGCCAGCACGACTTTCACCATGGTGTTGTCGCCGACGCGCCAGCCCCACAGTCCCAGCACCACCAGCGCGCCCACCTCCGCGGCGAACGCGACGGTCAGATTGGCCCACTTCCACAGTTCCTGCATGACTGCCCTCTCGCTAACTTGAGAGCAGCGCTCTCTAATAAGAGCAGTGTGCGCTGGAGCGGAAGCGTTGTCAACCGCTGGAGATTGCGGCGCGTGACGGCGTTGGGAGAGGAGGCCCGCCGGGGAGATCGCAGGATCGACCCAATCCGCGCGAGCGCGACCGTCGAAGCGCCGGCGCAGACAAGGAAAGCCGGCGAATCCACCGGATCACTCTGCCGAGAAGACGTTCTCAGCCGGCCGTTCGCGGTCGATCGGACAGGCCGAGACGCAGATGCTCGCTGTGATACACCGCCTCGTCGAGCAGCTGGGCGACGTGCGTGTCGTACAGGCTGTAGACGATGCTGCGCCCGGCGCGGGTTCCGGTGACGAGCCCGAGGTTGCGCAGCAGACGAAGCTGATGAGAGACGGCGGACTGCTCCATCCCCACCGCCTCGGCGAGCTCGGAGACGGGCCGCGGCCCCTGGCGCAATTCACTGAGGATCAGCAGCCGGCTCGGCGTCGCCAGGGCTTGCAGGGTAGTCGCCACATGCGCGGCGGACTCACTGTCCAGCCGGGCGATCGGCCGATCGCGGCCCTCGACGCCATGTCCCATAACGGTGAAGTTTAGCCGACCAGGTATACATGAAGACCTCTTCACGTGTTCTGTTATTCTCAGGTTGCCCGCTCCCGATCCTCGGAGGTTTTTCGTGTCAGCACCGGCCGCCACGCGTCCCGCCGCGCTCACGGCGATACCCGCGCGGCGGACCCGGCTGTTCGCACTTCCCGAGATCCGTTGGGCCGCAGCGGCTCTCCTGCTCTTCGCGATCGGCTCGGTGGCCCGGATCCTGCACACACCCCCCGAGGTGTGGTGGTCGCTCTATCTGGCCTGCTACCTCACCGGCGGCTGGGAACCCGCCCTGGCCGGAGTGCGCGCCCTGCGCGAAAGGACGCTGGACGTCGATCTGCTGATGGTGGTGGCCGCGATCGGCGCCGCCGCGATCGGGCAGGTCACCGACGGCGCGCTGCTGATCGTCATCTTCGCCACCTCGGGCGCGCTGGAGGCGTTCGCGACCGCGCGCACCGAGGATTCGGTGCGCGGACTACTCGATCTGGCACCCGACACCGCCACCCGAATCGACGACGGTGTCGAAACGATCGTCAGGGCAGCCGATCTCGCGGTGGGCGACGTGATCCTGGTCCGCCCGGGCGATCGGATCGCGGCCGACGGCACGGTCGTCGCGGGCGCGAGCGAAGTCGATCAGGCCACCATCACCGGTGAGCCCATGCCGGTCGACAAATCGCCCGGTGACGACGTGTTCGCCGGAACCTCGAACGGCACCGGCGTCCTGCGGGTGCGGGTCGGTCGCCGCGCCGAGGACTCCGTCGTGGCCCGCATCGCCGCCCTGGTCGAACAAGCCGGCCGGACCAAGGCGCGGGCGCAGCTGTTCATCGAGAAGATCGAGCAGCGTTATTCGGTGGGCATGGTCGCGGTGACGCTCGCGGTCTTCGCTGTGCCACTGTTCTTCGGTGCGGTGCTGCGGGATTCGCTGCTTCGCGCCATGACGTTCATGATCGTCGCCTCGCCGTGCGCGGTGGTGCTGTCCACCATGCCGCCCCTGCTCGCCGCGATCGCCAATGCCGGCCGGCACGGCGTCCTCGTGAAATCGGCGGTCGTGATGGAACGGCTGGGCAGCACCACCCGCGTAGCCTTCGACAAGACCGGCACACTCACCCGCGGCGTGCCCGAACTCACCGACATCCGTGTGCTGCCCGATTGCCCGGGCACGGCGGAGGAGGTCCTGCGCTGGGCCGCTGGTGCGGAATATTCCAGCGAGCATCCGCTGGCCACCGCGGTCGTCCGGGCCGGTCGCGAGCGCGGACTCACGCTGCCGCCCGTCGAGGACTTCAGCGCGCAGCCCGGACGCGGGGTCACCGCCACGGTGGACGGTCACCGCATCGAGGTGGGATCGCCTGCTGCGCTTCTGGATTCGGCTGAAGCCGCTGCCGCGGCAGTCGCCGCCGAGATACAGAACGCGGGGCACACCGCCGTAATCGTGCGGCGGGAGCGCCGAACCATCGCGATACTGGGCATCACCGATCAGACGCGCCCCGAAGCAGCCGATTCCGTCGACGCTCTCACCGAAATCACCGGAGCCACACCGGTTCTGCTCACCGGCGACAATCTCGCCGCCGCCCGGCAGCTCGGCACCCGCCTCGGACTCACCGACATCCGGGCCGACCTGCTGCCGGAAGGTAAGGTCGCCGCGATCGCGGAACTGGAAGCCGCGGGCGACCGCGTCACCGCCGTGGGCGACGGTATCAACGACGCGCCCGCGCTCGCCGCCGCCCACGCTGGAATCGCCATGGGCGGCAACGGATCCGACCTCACCCTGCACACCGCGGACGCGGTCGTCATCCGCGACGACCTGACCACCGTCCCCGCGGTCATCGCCCTGTCCCGTCGCGCGCGCCGCGTCGTGATCGCCAACCTGATCATCGCCGCGACCTTCATCGCCGTCCTGATCACCTGGGATCTCGTCGGCCACCTTCCGCTACCGCTGGGCGTCGCCGGTCACGAGGGTTCCACCGTCATCGTCGGGCTCAACGGTCTGCGCCTGCTGCGCGGCCGCGCCTGGGAGAGCGGGACGGCACGCCGGGCCGATTGACGGCTTCGCCGGGCTCGGCCGATCCGCCGATCGCGCCACCCCACCGCAGCGAGAGGCGCATACTGGTCGAGCGCGCATGGTGCGGCGGGCGGGGCGAACCCACCGCCGGGGTATCTCGTTTTCAGAGGCAGAACGTTCCCGAACCGACCACCAGAGGTCACCATGACCGATCTGTCACCGTTCTACGCCGACGTGCAGGCCCACTACGACCTGTCCGACGATTTCTTCGCTCTCTTCCTGGATCCCACGCGCACCTACAGTTGCGCGTATTTCCGCGAACCGGACCTCACCCTGGAACAGGCACAGCTCGCCAAGATCGACCTGTCGCTCGGCAAATGCGATCTGCATCCAGGCATGACACTGCTCGACATCGGCTGCGGCTGGGGCTCCACCATGATGCGCGCCGTCGAGAAATACGGCGTGCGCGTGATCGGCCTGACGCTGAGCCGCAACCAGTACGAGCACGTGCGCGACCTGCTGGACGGCCTGCCGCCCGGCACCGGTGAGGTGCACCTGCGCGGCTGGGAGGAATTCGACCAGCCGGTCGACCGGATCGTCTCGATCGGAGCCTTCGAACACTTCCGGCGCGAACGCTACGACGCGTTCTTCGACCGCTGCCACGACCTACTGCCCCCGGACGGCCGCATGATGCTGCACACCATCATCGGCTTCCACCGCCACCAACTGCGTGAGATGGGCATCCCCGTCACCCACGAATATCTGGCATTCAGCAAGTTCGTCATCGACGAGATCTTCCCCGGCGGCCAACTCCCGCAGCCGCAGTGGATCGGCGAATACGCCGAACGGGCCGGCTTCACCCTCCACGACGTCCAATCCCTGCAACCGCACTACGCCCACACCCTCGACCTCTGGGCCCAGGCCCTCCGCGACCACCGCTCCGAAGCCATCGCCCTGACCTCCCCCACCGTCTACGACCGCTACGTCCGCTACCTCACCGGCTGCGCAGACCTGTTCCGCGACGGCTACATCGACGTCCGCCAGCACATCCTGCTGGCATGACGGACCCGCCACCGAACTCTGCTGCTTCGGTGAGTCCGCGCGGTACATGCGAAACCGCCCCGGAAGGAGTTTCCGGGGCGGCCGCGTGTTCACACCGCTACCGCGCGTAGTCCGCGGCGGCCGAGCGCACTAGAAGTAGTGCGCGCGGCCGGCCACCGGGCGCCCCAGCGCTCCCATCAGAGCCAGCACGGCCCCCACGACCAGTGCGATGATGCCCAACGTCCACAGGATCGGAATCCCGAGCAGGAAACCGAGAACCAGAAGGACAACCCCGAGAGTGATCACAGCAATCTCCTCACTTTCGCTCACCTCGCACCGATCCGGCGACCGGCTGCGATCAGCGGTGGCTCGAAACATCCGATACCCGGATATCTGGGAGTGAAACGAACTCTCTTCACCAGATTGGTGAGCTGCTGTACGGGGCGCAGGGGCACTTGCTTCGAAATGTGAAGAGACAGAACGGGCGACAACTGATAGAGCGCTCCATCGGCCCACCTCGGGATCACCCCGGTCCGATCCGATATCCGTGAAACTCAAAGCCGACCCGCAGCCTTCTGATGGTCAGGATCCACCACTCGCTCCAGTGCGCGCAGATCGGCCTCGAGCGCCCGGAACAGCACATAGGCGACCACGAAGGCGACGATGGACCCCACGCACAACACCCGCACCGCGTCGATGACCTTCGGAGTATCGTTCACCGGCAGGAATGTCACCCCGGCCACCGCCAGCAGTGGCACCGACGCCGCCACCGCGAGATATCCGTTGCAGCGGCGATCGAGCCGGCGCAGGTGCACCGCATCCTCGGGGCTGACGTCGCCGTGCCGGAGAAACTGCGGGTAGACGCAGCGGACCATGTAGAACGTCACCAGGAAGAACGGATACGCCACCGCCATCGCGCCGCACACCAGCAGCCCACCCAAGAAGTGCACGATCGCCTCTCCGGTGAGCTCGTGGGTCGCGAAGTGCAGCACGAGCGGGAACAGAATCGCCGCCAGGCTCCAGAGCGAGAACGCCACCACCACACACCGATCACCGAACATCAGGGCATCGGATCTGGCTCGGGCGAGTATCCGGGAGTCATAGTCGCGTCCGCGCCGCATACCGCGCCGAACGGCGAGTAGATAGCGCGACAAGTACAGCACGGTCACGACGCCCACCGGGAAGAAGACCGCGTTCACCGTGATGGTGAAAATCCACCACGTCTGTTGGGCGGGCACACTCATCCGGTCGATGATCAGGTTTCGATTGTGCACCGTGTTGTACACGGCCGCAATCACATTCGGGGCGCCGAAGGCCAGCACCACCAGCGGCACCAGCCACCTCCGCGCCCGGAAACGCCAGCTGGCGGGTGCCGGATCCACCAGTTCGCGGGCCCGCGCGTCCAGGCACAGTTCGAACTGCTGGGCCAGTTCGTTGCCGTTGGACCACCGCTTGTCACGCGTGGGCGCCAGACAGGTCAGCAACACCCTGCACAATGTCGCCGGACAATCGGGCGGAACCCGTTGCAGCGCAGCCGAATCCAAACCAGCACGACGACGTGCGAGCATCGCCCCCAGCGCGGTGGAGTCGCTGCGCTCACCCGCGGTGCTGTCGTCGAACGGCTTGGCACCGGTCAGCAGCTCCCACAGCACCACACCCAGCGAGTAGATGTCGGAACGGGTATCCAGATCGTCGGCGGAACGGCGGTAGCCGGGATGGCAGGCCTCCAACTGCTCCGGCGACATGTACGACAGCGACCCACCGAAGTACGCCACCGGATTGGCGCCGGCCACCTCGCGGCTGAAACTGATATTGAAATCGGCGAGTTTCGGCACCGCCTCCGCGGTGAGCAGAACGTTCGCCGGTTTGACGTCGCGATGCAGCACGCCGTGTTCGTCGGCGTAGGCCAGCGCCTCGGCGAGCCGGCGGCCCAGCCAGGCCACGGTTTCCGGCCACGACAGCGCCGCGATCTCGGCGCGCACGCTGGAATCGGTCGGGCGGATCTCACCCTTCTCCTCCATCGCGGCGTCGACCGCGGCCAGCAGCAACCGACCGCTGCGCTGGTCGGCAGGGGTGGACCGGACCCGGCGCAACACACCCAGCAGGGTGCCACCAGGCAGAAACTGCATGTACAGCAGCCGAAGTCGGCGGCTGCGGGAATCGCCGCGCGGGTCCGGTTCGCCCAGCAGCCGCTGGTCGAAGATCCGGACGATGTAGTCGTGGTCGAGCTGGGCCAGGGTCTGCGGTTCGGTGCCGCGGTCGGCGGAGATCTTCACCGCCACCAGCCGCTGCAACGAGCGCTGCCGGGCCAGGAACACCCGCGCGAAGGCTCCGCTACCCAGCCCGGTGAGCAGATCGAAATCATCGATGCAATCGCCTACCCGGATGCTGTCCAGCCGAGCGACCTGCGATCCCGTCGTCTCCTGTTCGGCGAACAGGTCGCCCGTGGTGCGGGTGCCTTCGGGGGAGACCATGGTCGAGGCGATGGCAGTCGGGTCCGCACCGGCGCGTTGAGTGCTCCGATCCTCGTCGTCGGCATTGAGCAACTCGCTCAGCTCGGGCGCTTGCGCGGGATATTCGCGCAGATATTCGCGCGGATCGACCCGCTCGCCGCTGTGCCGGCGGATCACGAACTCCTCATAGACCAGGCTGGCCGGAACGCGGTCCGGCGACAGCTCGGCGAATTCCGCGCAGTAGTCCCGCAGCCGCTTGCGGGGCGGCTCGGGTCCGCCGGACGGCGTGAGCGCGGGCCGGCGCAGCCAGCGCTGGCGCAGGTCGACGCGGATCAATTCGATCAACGCGTCCAAGCGCAAGGTCTCTGCGTCGGGCAGGTAATCGCTGATGGCCGGGGCCGGGTCAGCCGATTCCCACGCGGCTGCGAAGGCGGCCACCGCGCCGGATTCGAGTCCGGCCGTTGATCGTCCGAAGCCGCTGTCTGAGCCGGAGCCGTCGGTCATATCCGCTCCTGTCGAATCCGAACCGTAGACTGGCCGGTCGGTGAAGCGATGGATGCAATCCGCCACACCCAACACCATCATCCCCGAGAGGCGGTCCGATCGAGGAGAAATCGCACGGCTGCATCCGGCGTCAAATCCGCGCGGCGCGGGCGCCGCGCCGCCGTGGACGCAGCTGATACAGCCGGTATCCGGCCAGCGCGAGGAAGACGGCCCCCAGGCCGGCGACGACCCCCATGTCGAGCAGCCACGTGCCCAGGGTGTGTCGCCACAGCGGGTCGGGTGCGCCATTGTGCGGCGACAGGGTGTCCAGGTCGAGGGTGGCAGCTGTCGCAGCGTAGCCCCAGCGGGACGGCGACAGGTAGGACAGCTGGGCCAGAACAGGGGTGCCGGGCAGCCGTACCAAACCGCCTGTGAACACCAGTTGCGCCATGGACAGCACAATCAGCAGTGGCAGCGTCTTCTCCGAGGTGTTGACCGACACCGAGACCAGCAAGCCCAACGCCAGCGAGGCGATGCCGAGCATCGCCATCGCCAGGATCAACTCCAGCGGGACCGAGGTGAATACGCCTTTCGCCGGCATGCTCACCCCGATGGTGCCGATCAAGAACAGCACCGCCGCCTGCAGGATGGTGATCACGCCCAAGACCAGGAGCTTCGACATCAGGTAGACCCCTGCGGACAGTCCGGCCGCGCGTTCTCTGCGGTAGATCGTCTGCTCCTTGACGATCTCGCGAATCGAGTTGCCGGTGCCGATGAAACAGGCACCGAATACCAAGATCATGAGCTTGGTGGGGGCATCGGTGTTGGTTCCGGGCGCCCCGGCGAAACCCTCGCCCGAGGGCACCGCGGCGATCAAGCCACCGAGAATCAGCGGCATCACGCCGAGCAGCGCCAGGTAACTTCGGTCCGAGGCGATGACCGCCAGGTATCGCCGGCACACCGTACTGAGCTGGCTGAGCTTGGACTGCGACGCGGGCGGGGGTGCCGGTGCGTGTACGTCCGCCGGGCCGACATCGTCGGTCGGCCCGACCTCCACGTACTGCTCGAAGCGTGGCGATTCCCGGAATTCAGCAGCCCAGTCGCGGTCCTCCTCGCGGTCGAAGGACTGAAACACCTCGGCCCAACTGCGCTGCCCGAACTGCTGCAACCCCTCCGCGGGCGGTCCGTAATAGGCCAGTCGACCGCCGGGTACCAGCACGAGGAGGCGGTCGCAGGAATCGAGGTTTGCGACACTATGGGTGACGACGATCACGGTGCGCCCGTCGTGGGCCAGATCGGACAGCATATCCATGACCGTCTTGTCCAGGCCCGGGTCGAGGCCGGAGGTCGGCTCGTCGAGGAACAGCAGAGACGGTTTGGTCAGCAACTCCAGTGCGACGCTCACCCGTTTGCGCTGGCCACCGGAGAGCCTATCGATGCGGGTGTCGGCATGCCGGGCCAAGCCGAGCTCGGCGAGGACCTCATCGACCCGCTGCCCGCGCTCCTCGGGGCGCGTGTCACCGGGGAAGCGGAGTTCGGCCGCGTACAGTAGCGCGCGCCGCGTCGGAAGTTGGCTGTGCAGGATGTCTTCTTGCGGAACCAGTCCGATGCGGTGGCGGAGTTCGTCGTAGTCGGTGTAGAGGTCGCGTCCGTCGTAACGAACCGTCCCCTCTGTCGCCGGACGCAACCCGGTCACCGCGCCGAGCAATGTCGATTTGCCCGCTCCACTGGGTCCGATGACCCCGACGAGCGAGCGCTGCGGAATCGGGAAGCTCACCTCGTCGAGGAGAACCTTGCCTTCCGGTGTCCGCACGATGAGGTTCTGCACCGAGACCGACACGTCACCGGTGTCGACGTACTCCCGCAGTTCGTCGCCGACCAGCCGGTAGGTGGTATGCCCCATGCCGATCAAGTCGGATTCGGACAGGTCCGCCGAATCGACCCGGGCGCCGTTGACGTAGGTGCCGTTGTGACTGTCGAGGTCGACGACCCGATACCGGCCTGCGCCGGTCACTCGCAGTTCGGCGTGATGACGGGAGACCATGAGGTCGGGCACGACGATGTCGTTGTCGGAGGCCCGCCCGATCCGGAGTGTGTCCGAGACGATCGGGACGACCGCGCTGGGGCGAGCCGCCGGAGGCGACGACCGCGCAACCCGCCGGGGGCGGCCCCCCGGATGGACCGTCGTCATCGTGGCTTCATCATCGAGCTGGTAGCCGGGATCGGGGACGAGCATCGTGTCGCCGCCGGTATCGCCGGACGACTCGCGGCCGTGCTGTCCTTTTTGCCCCTCCACCGAACAGGCCAACTGCTCGCCGTTCACGGCGTGACCGAGCTGGAACGTCTCGTCATGATCGATCAGCATCCGATCGACGCGCTGACCGTCGAAAAAGGTGCCGTTGAGGCTGTGCGCGTCCTCGATTTCCCAACCGTCCGACCCGCGCTCCAAGACGGCGTGCACGGAAGATACCCGCGGATCGGTGACGACGATGTCGGCCGCCAGATCGCGGCCGACATTGTATGAACTTCCCGCGTGCAGCCGATAGACGCGCTCTCGCGTCTGCACCACAAGAACGGGCGCCTCGGGAAATTCTGTGGAGGACTGATCATCCGCCATAACGGAAGTATACGACTTGAAACGCCCTGCCGCCGCAAAGCCGGCCACCGGGAATTCCTTGGCAGTGTCCGCTCTGCTCCATTTTCGCACCGTCCTAACCCGCGCTGACCAGCGAGAACGACCTGCGAGTGGAGAGCCGCCACCACCCGGCAGCCGCTGATGAGGCAGTGCAGCCGCTGCACCGACACCCGACCGAACCAGCCGCGGAAATCACCGTGACGGGATCGGTAATACCAATTCGATCGAACCCGAACAGAATGTCGAAGCTGAATATTCCCATTGATTCATCGCGCCGGAATTCCGACACATCCCATATTTTTCCCACAGCCGTGACCGCGCCACGCGTCTTCCACGTCGACCACAAGGCAGTAGAACCGTGCAGGCCGCCGCTCCAGCGCGGCAACCGCACCGCACCCGACACGCTGCTCGGTCTCTGCAGAAAGGGCTTGCGCGGTGCGTATCACGAGCGGGGAGTACATCTCGGCGAACTCGCGCCTCGGGATGGTTGGGCGCCTTCACCCGGAAGCTCAGCGCAGCGTCTTCGCCGTCGTGGTTGGGCGAAGGGACATGAGACCTCAACCATGTACCTCAGCCGGCCGCGGGAAACCGTTAGTCCGGCGGACAGGTTGCGGGACAGTACATCTCGCAACCCAGCCGCGCGGGCGGCTGGAGGCTGCGCGGATCCGTCGATGCCCCCGACGAACACGTCGACAAGGTTCAGTGCATTCGAGCGCGGGCCGTAACACCGTCGCGTACCACGAGACTCATGCGGGCTTCGGCGGCAAAAGCGATCCGCTCGGCCCTACAGGGAGTATGGAGCCGCCTGGGGGAATCGAACCCCCGACCTTTTCATTACGAGTGAAGCGCTCTACCGACTGAGCTAAGGCGGCGTGCCTTTCGGCGGTGCGAGTCTATCGTCTTCGGCGACCGAACACGAAAACGGCAGGTCATCGGCGCAGTGTGGCCATGATTTCGGCCTGCCTGCGAGCCTTGGCGGCTGGGGTTCGGGCCTTGAGCAGCGGAAGGACCAGCAGGTAGCGGGCGGTTCGGTCCAGGGCGGCGAAGCGGTTCGCCGCACCGGCGTCTTCGGCCAGAGCCGCAGACAGCTCGGCCGGGACGGGTGCCGAGCGCTGTGGCGCGTAGGCGGCATCCCAGCGACCGTCGGCGCGGGCGGCCTCGACCGCACGGAGGCCGGGTGGGCGCATCCGGCCCGTAGCGATCAGGACCTCGGCTCGCACGACGTTCACCTGGGACCAGGTGCTGCCAGGTCGCCGGCGCGAATAGCGCTGGAGGAACGAGCGGTCGTCGTAGGCGCGCCGGTGACCGTCGATCCAGCCGTAACACATGGCCACCTCGGCCGCATCGTCGATGGTGATCAGGGGCGCGGACGATCCCTTGCGTGCGATCAGCAGCCAGGCGCCGCCGTCGTCGGCGTGGTGACCGTCCAGCCAGTCGGCCCAGGCGGCGGCATCGGGAAAGCGGTTGACAGCAGGAAGTTTTCGCACCACGGTTGGTCCTTTCGTCGAACACCATGCTGCCCGTTGAAGTGCTCGCCTTTTGAGCACTTTTCTCGGTGACATCGCCGAAGGTCGGTTGCGCGGTGATTCAAGCGGAGCGGGCCGCGATGAGCCCGGCGACCATCGAGGCGATGGCGAAGCGGGGTTTGACGTTCAGGTCGAGGGCCTCGCGGCAGGCGAGGACGGCTTCGATGGAACGCAGCAGTCCCTCGGGCCGCACCTCGTCGGCCAGATCGCGGATCTGATCGGACAGGTCCGGGTGGGTGAGAGTGATCGCCGGGGACGGATTCGCGGCGGACGTCCCGAAACGCAGGGCCAGCGCGTCGCGGTACAGGCCCGCGACGTCGATCAGCGCCCGGTCGAGGGCATCGCGGCTGGTGCGGGTGGCGCGGGATTTCTGGCGGCGCTCGAGGTCCTTCAACACCCCGGCGGAACCGCGGGTCGCCGAGGCGGCGCCTTTCCCGGTGCCGCCGGCTCCCAACGCGGTCGCCAGCTCGTCGCGCTCGCGCTCGTCCCGTTCGGCGCTGACCTGTTTGGCCTCCTCCTCGGCGGATTTGACCAGCTCGTCACCGGCCGCATAGGCGGCGGCCGGACGCGCGACGGCCGAGACCAGCGACAATGCCCGGGTACGGCGGGCGCGGGCCTGCTCGTCGGTCGCGAGGCGGCGGGCGCGACCGACATGTCCGCCGCTCACCGAAGCCGCCCACGCCGCCTGTTCCGGGGCCAGCCCGTCACGCTCGCGCAGCACCTGGGCGATGGCGTCCACCGACGGTGTCACCAGATGAACATGCCGGCATCGGGATCGCAGAGTGATCGAGATGTCCTCCGGGTCCACCGACGGCGCGCACAGCAGGAACACGGTCCGCTCGGGAGGTTCCTCGACCACTTTCAGCAGCACGTTGCCCGCGGCCTCGGTCAATCGATCGGCATCCTCGATCACCACCACCTGCCACCGCCCGGTGCTGGGACGCCGGGCCGCGACCTGCACGATCTCACGCATTTCCTTGGTGCCGATGCTCAGGCCCTCCGGAATCACCCGCCGGACATCGCCGTGGGTGCCGGCCAGGGTGGTGGTGCAGGCATGGCAGTGGCCACAACCGGGCATGCCCTCCGCCGTACATTGCAGCGCGGCCGCAAAGCACAGTGCCGCAACGGATCTGCCGGATCCGGGCGGCCCGGTGAACAGCCAGGAGTGCGTCATCGCCGAGGACGCGATTCCGGCGCGCGCCGCCACGGCGGCAGCGGTCAACTCGGACTCGACCGAGTCCTGGCCCACGAGCCGATCGAAGACACCTGCCACGCGCTACACCCTAATCGGCCGCACCGACAAGCCGAGCGGGCACCGAGACGCTGCCCGCTACGACTGGCTTCCCGCTACGACTCGGCCGGAGACTTCGCCACCGCCTTCTTCGCGGGCGCCTTCTTGGCTGCGGTCTTCTTCGCGGTGGTCTTCTTGGCGGTCGCGGTGGTCTTCTTCGCCGTCGACTTCGCCGCGGTCTTCTTCGCCGGTGCCTTCTTCGCGGCCTTCTTGGCCGCCTTCTTCACCGGTCCCTTGGCGCGGCGATCGGCGAGCAGCTCGGAGGCCCGCTCGTCGGTGATCGACTCCACCTCGTCACCCTTGCGCAGGCTGGCGTTGGTTTCGCCGTCGGTGACATACGGGCCGAACCGCCCGTCCTTGATCACCATCGGCTTGCCGGTGGCGGAGTCGTTGCCCAACTCCCGCAGTGGCGCCGCACTCGCCGCCTGCCGTCCGCGCCGCTTGGGTTCGGCGTAGATCTTCAACGCCTCTTCCAAGGTCACGGTGAAGATCTGGTCCTCGGTGGCGAGTGAGCGAGAGTCCGTGCCCTTCTTCAGATACGGGCCGTAGCGGCCGTTCTGCGCGGTGATCTCGTCACCGGATTCGGGATCCTTGCCGACCACCCGCGGCAGCGACAACAGCTTCAGCGCATCCTCGAGGGTGATGGTCGACAGATCCATCGACTTGAGCAGCGACCCGGTTCGCGGTTTGGGTGCGGCGGCCTTCTTGGCGCCCTTCTTGGCGTCGAGATCGGCCTCCGGCTCGGGCAGGATCTCGGTGACATACGGCCCGAAGCGACCTTCCTTGGCCACGATCCGATGTCCGGTTTCGGGATCCACACCGAGCGAGCGCCCCTCCTGCGGGGTCGCGAACAGCTTTTCCGCGACCTCGGGCGTCAATTCGTCCGGCGGCAGATCGTCGGGCAGATTGGCGCGCTGGGAGATCGGATCGCCATCCGGATCGTCCGGGTTCTGCACCATGCGCTCGAGATACGGACCGAAGCGCCCGACCCGGACCACGATGTCGCGGTCCTGATCGTCGGTGAACATCTTGATCGAGTTGACCTCGCGGGCATCGATATCGTCGAGCCGCTCCCCGACCATCCGCTTCAGTCCGCCGGAACGCGCCACCGAACCCTCGGCGCCGTGTTCACCACCGAAATAGAAGCTGGTCAACCAATTTCCGCGCTGCTCGCGACCGCCGGCGATGGCGTCGAGATCGTCTTCCATGGCCGCGGTGAAATCGAAATCGACCAGGCGGCCGAAATACTCCTCCAGCAGGCCCACCACCGCGAACGCCACCCAGGACGGCACCAGCGCACTACCGCGCTTGTAGACGTAACCGCGGTCCAGAATGGTCTTGATGATCGAGGCGTAGGTCGACGGGCGTCCGATGCCCAGTTCCTCGAGCGCCTTGATCAGCGAGGCCTCGTTGTAGCGCGGGGGTGGATTGGTGGTGTGCCCATCGGGCGTCAGCTCGGTGGCGTTGACGCCCTGGCCCTCGGTCAGCGCGGGCAGCCGCGATTCCGCGTCGTCGGACTGACCGCCCGCATCCTCGTCGACACTTTCCACATAGGCCTTGAGGAAGCCCGCGAACGTGATGGTGCGCCCGGATGCGGAGAACACGCATTCCTCGCCCGTACCGGCGCGGCCGGTGATCCGGACCGTCAGCGTGGTGCCGCGCGCGTCCGCCATCTGCGAGGCGACCGTGCGCTGCCAGATCAGTTCGTAGAGCCGGAACTCGTCCTGGTCCAGCCGGGCGTGCAGTTGGCCCGGGGTGGCGAAGGTGTCACCGGCGGGCCGGATCGCCTCGTGCGCCTCCTGCGCGTTCTTGACCTTGCGGGTGTACTGCCGCGGCGTCGGATGCACGAACTCGGGCCCGTACAACTGGGTCGCCTGCGCCCGCGCCGCGCTGATCGCCGACTCCGACAGTGTCGTGGAGTCGGTACGCATATAAGTGATGTAGCCGTTCTCGTACAGCCGCTGCGCCACCCGCATCGTGCGCTCGGACCCGAAGCGGAGCTTGCGGGCGGCCTCCTGCTGCAGCGTCGAGGTCATGAAGGGCGCATAGGGCCGCCGCGTGTACGGCTTGGATTCGACCGAGGTGACCTGGAAATCCGCCTTGTCCAGCGCCGCGGCCAGCCGCCGTGCCGCGGCCTCGTCGAGCACGGTGACACCGTTGCGGGTCTTGAGCTGACCGTCGGATCCGAAATCCCGGCCCCCCGCGACGCGTGCACCGTCGACCGTGACCAGCCGCGCGCCGAAGATGCGCGGGTTGGCCTCGTCGCTCTGCCCGCCGCCGGCGTCGAATTTCGCCGCGATATCCCAGTACTCCGCGGAACGGAACGCGATGCGCTCGCGCTCGCGCTGCACGACGATGCGGGTCGCGACCGACTGCACACGGCCCGCCGACAGCCGCGGCATGACCTTCTTCCACAGCACGGGGCTGACCTCGTAGCCGTAGAGGCGGTCGAGAATGCGCCGGGTTTCCTGGGCGTCGACCAGGTCGTTGTCGAGCTCGCGAGTATCGGCCGCCGCGGCGCGAATGGCCGGCTCGGTGATTTCGTGGAACACCATTCGCCGGACCGGAATCTTCGGCTTCAGCGTCTCGAGCAGGTGCCAGGCGATGGCCTCGCCCTCGCGGTCGGGGTCGGTGGCCAGATACAGTTCGTCGGCATCGCGCAGCAGCGTCTTCAGTTCCGAGACCTTGGCCTTCTTGTCCGGACTGACGACATAGATCGGCTCGAAATCGTGGTCGACATCGACACCCAGCCGGGCCCAGGACTGGCCTTTGTATTTGGCTGGCACATCCGCGGCACCGCGTGGCAGATCCCGGATATGGCCGACGGATGCCTCGACCGTATAACCGCGGCCCAGATAGGGCGCGATCTTGCGTGCCTTGGTCGGCGACTCGACGATGACGAGACGACGCAGGGGACGCCCCCGGCCGGATGCGGCCGCGTCGGGCCCGGCGGAGGCCGCATCGGGAGTCGGCGATGCACCGCGGTCTCGTGTTGCCACCGGCGAACACACCTTTCCTGTCGACCCGCGCGGCGCAGGCGCGCGGCGCGCGGCTGGGGCAAGAGGGAGAGACAAATGTCTCCCGCCAGAGACGTTTATACCGTGTTTCGCTGTCGTGGAGTCCGCACTGCGGGCCCGCGACCCTGGAGTCTCGGCTGTTCTGCGCGGTACTTCCCCGTCGGTACCGTCCGAACCGAAATGGCTGCGAACTGCAGAAAAACCCCCTTGTGGGCAACTCGATCACATCGAAAAGCCCCGGTTTTCGATCGAGTCTACTTCCCCCGCATATGACTCGTCCCTCACCGCGTGCTCGCGGTGAGGGACGAGAGATCGGACCTTGTTGGGTTACTCGCTCAGCTGAGCGCGCGAACTCCGGTGGCCTGCGGGCCCTTGGTGCCCTGGCCGACCTCGAATTCGACCTTCTGGTTCTCCTCGAGGGTGCGGAAGCCCGACCCCTGAATCTCGGAGTAGTGGACGAAGACGTCAGCGGAGCCGTCCTCGGGCGCGATGAAGCCGAACCCCTTCTCCGCGTTGAACCACTTCACAGTTCCCTGTGCCATTCTGTTCCTTCTCTTTCCATACCGGAACGGCGGACAAGTTAGGTTGGTCCACCGGGTCCGTTCCGACCGCTGTACTCTGTTCCCCCTGCAGGAAGCTTCAAGCACACCGTTCGCAACATCGATCCTGCTGATGGTTTGGACCTTTGATCCGTTCCCTCGAACACAGAAGCTTGCGACCGAGAACTAGTGAACCATGTCCGCGCGCAATTCGACAGCCGAGTTACCGACAATTTGCAAAAAAGATGATCTTGCGAATGTGCAGGTGAGGGGCACAATGCCCAAATCCAAACTTGAAGTAGGTTTGCTTAGCGATAACCGAGCGAGCGTCAGGCAAACAGACTGTGACGCAGGTCGCTACTCGGTAGTGAATTGGCAGCTCGGGCGAGGGCGGCACACACGGTTCACACTTTCTTCGCGTCGCACGGTCTCGGTCCGATGAATCCGAAAGGCCCGCGATCGGCCCCCGCGCCCGCAGAAGCGATCGGCTACGGGACATCGTTGCTGAATCGTGTCCTTTTCGGAGTGCCCGATGCGGAGAGTCGTATCACCCATGTGACCGAACTCCCGGCCCGGCCGGCGCGCATCACCGACTGGCCTTCCTGGGCTGCTCCGGAAGTGGTCGACGCCCTGCGGGAATCCGGTGTCGAGGCACCGTGGACGCATCAGATTCGAACCGCGGAGCTGGCCGCCTCGGGAACACACGTCGTGGTCTGCACCGGGACCGCGTCGGGCAAATCCCTGGGTTATCAACTTCCGGTATTGACCGACCTGCGGCGGGATTCGCGAGCGACCGCTCTGTATATATCGCCGACCAAAGCGCTCGGAGCCGATCAATTCCGCGCGGCCGCGCAGCTGACCCATGCCGGCGGCCTGCGCGATATCCATCCGGCCACCTACGACGGCGATACTCCGCCCGAGGTCAGGCAGTGGGTGCGGGCGAATGCGCGGTGGTTGTTCACCAATCCCGACATGCTGCACATCGGCATACTGCGGGCGCATCAGCGCTGGGCGCGGATGCTGCGGCGGCTGCGCTACGTGGTGGTCGACGAATGCCACGCGTATCGCGGTGTATTCGGGTCCCAGGTCGCGATGGTGTTGCGCCGGTTGCGGCGGCTGGCCGCGCATTACGGCGCGAATCCGACCTTCGTCCTGTGCTCGGCCACCAGCGCCGATCCGGCCGCGGCGGCCGCACGGCTGATCGGCGCGCCGGTGACCGCGGTGACCGAGGACGGCTCCCCGCAGGGTGCGCGAACGGTCGCCCTGTGGGAGCCACCGCTGCTCGGCGACCTCAGTGGCGAAAACGGGGCCCCGGTCCGACGGGCGGCTACCACCGAGGCCGCCCGGATCATGACCGACCTGGTCGTCGAGGGTGCCCGGACATTGACCTTCGTTCGCTCCCGCCGGGCCGCCGAAGTCGTCGCCATCGACGTGCAGCGCATGCTGGCGGAGGTGGATCCCGCGCTGGCCGGGCGAGTGGCGGCCTATCGGGCCGGATACCTGGCCGAGGACCGGCGGGAACTGGAGAACGGCCTGGCGGACGGGTCGCTGCTGGGCGCGGCCACCACGACCGCACTCGAACTCGGTGTCGACATCGCCGGGCTGGATGCCGTGGTGATGGCCGGTTTCCCGGGAACCGTCGCCTCGTTCTGGCAGCAGGCGGGCCGCGCTGGCCGTCGCACCCAGGGCTCGCTGGTGTTGTTGGTGGCTCGCGACGATCCGCTCGACACTTACCTCGTCCACCACCCGCACGCCCTGCTGGACAAGCCGGTCGAGGCGACCATCACCGATCCGCACAACCCCTACGTCGCCGGCCCGCACCTGCTGTGCGCGGCCTGCGAACACCCCCTGACCGACGCCGAGATCGACGACCTCGGCGTCCGGGACGTGGCCGCCGATCTTGCCGCGCAGGGCCTGATCAAGCGCCGGGAGAACGGCGGGGGTCCGGCTCGCTGGTATCCGACCTCGAGCGCCTACCCACACGACGACGTGGATGTGCGCGGCGGAATCGGCTCCCAGATCGCGATCGTGGACGCGACCAGCGGCCGGCTGCTGGGCAGCGCGGATTCCGGCCGGGCGCCAGCGACGCTGCACGCCGGGGCGGTCCACCTGCATCAGGGCGAGACCTACGTGGTCGACGAACTGGATCTCGAGGCCGGCGTCGCCTTCGTCCACGCCGAGCAGCCCGGATGGACCACCAGCGCCCGCATGGTCACCTCGGTGGCGATCGACGAGCGCACGCACGAGCGGGTGTACGGGCGCGTCACCGCCGCCCTGGCTCGGGTCCGGGTGACCCGCCAGGTGGTCGGTTATCTGCGCACGCTTCCCAGTGGAGAGGTTCTCGACCTCGTCGAACTCGATATGCCGGAGCAGACACTGCCGACCCAGGCCGTGCTCTACACCGTCACACCGCGCCTGCTGGCCGTGGCGGGGATCGAGCCGCGCCGCGTACCCGGCGCCCTGCACGCCGCCGAACATGCGGCGATCGGGATGTTGCCCCTGGTCGCGAGTTGCGACCGCTGGGATGTGGGCGGCGTTTCCATCGCCGAGCACCCCGATACCGGGCTACCCACCGTCTTCGTCTACGACGGCCATCGGGGTGGGGCCGGCTTCGCCGAGCGCGGGTTCACCCGCTTGCGGACCTGGTTGGCGGCGACGCGGGCGGCCATCACCTCCTGTTCGTGCCCGCAGGGCTGCCCCTCGTGCGTGCAATCCCCCAAATGCGGCAACGGGAATTCCCCGCTGGACAAGGAGGGCGCGGCCGCCCTGCTGACGGCCGTCCTCGCCGATCTGCCCGTCGATGCGCCCAGCTGACCCGCACGGACAACATTTCGGGCCATGACCTGCCCGAATCCGTTTCGTGACGATGCGGACACCGTCGGTAGACGTCGCCGCTTCCCGAACCCACGGACCGCCTGCCGCCGTCGAGGCCGACGGCGCTGCCGGGAATAAAAAGGAAGTCGATCATGTTAACCGGCACATTGCCCTAGCGAATAACGGCCATGTGGGCATTCACATGTGTGCATTTATCGGAATCCCGCAGCGTCGAATGCTTGCACAATTGCGCCGCTGGAATTGAATGCCGACCGAATGGGAAATCCACCGCACTTACCGCACTGCGGTGTGGCTCCGGTCACCCATTCTTTCTCACACCAACCGTCCGGTATTCATGATCGTTTTCCCGCACTCACCGGACCGGCCCGCGCGACCGCCACAACTGATCGCTTGCCCAAAAGGGCGAGTGTTACCGAACCATCGACCGTTACCGTCACATCCCAATCCCGGACCGAACACGCCCGTACCCGCATCCGCATTTGCCGCACCACCGAATCCGCTCGCTCGCAGGCCGCGTCAGCGCCGGAATCCAGTGCGCCCGCTGCGGCCAATGCCGCCGAATCGGCCGCGCTCTGCGCTCGATGTCGTGCACAGACCACCGCCGCGAACTGCACCATCACGACCGTCACCAGCAGCAGCGCGGTGAGTGCCAGACATGCCGTGACAGTGGCACCGCCGTCGCATCCGCGGCCGCGGCACGCGGCGGGCACTGTGGCCGGTGTCATTGCGGCTCGCCCGGCTCGCGTACCGCTACCGCTTCGGCCCGTAACCGCAGCATCGGCAGCAGCGGCGCCCGCGCCCGAACCGTGGCCACGATCCGATCGCCCTCCGCGCGCAACTCGATATCGGCGCCGGGCGGCGCCACCCGCTGCGCTGCCGGCAGAGCTTCCGCCCCCGCACCTCGCGCGGCGAGACGTGCCGCTTCGCGAGCGGCGTCGATACAGCGGATCTGCATCGACGCCGCCAGCAACGCCCCCAGACAGAGCACGACGACCACTATCACTGCCGCCAGCGCGATCGCCGCCTCGACCGTGACCGCACCCCGTTCGCCGGGACGAGCGGACCTCATACGGTGGTGTTCAGCGCCCTGTCGATGATCTTGGTCAGCGCGTTCACGATGGAATCGCCGGTGACCACGGTGTAGAGCACCGCTCCGAACGCCGCTGCGGCGATCGTGCCGATGGCGTATTCGGCGGTACTCATCCCATCGTCGGTCACCACTACCTGGATCAGCCGCGAACGTAGTTCTCGCACAACCGATTGCGTTGCCGCCAGCATCGGTCTCCCCTTTCTCTACGGTCGGCGCGGCGGATCCGCACCGAATCTCTGGTGTGGTCACAACAACCCACCGCCCAGTACTCGACCGGCCAGTCCGGCGATCACCGGGACGATGCCGAGGCAGACGAAGGCCGGCAGGAAGCACAGCCCGAGCGGGCCGCTGATGAGCACGCCCGCGCGTTCCGCCCGCGCGGCGGCCGCATCCTCGACCGCCGCGCGGCACTTTTCCGCGAGTTCGGAGACCGCGCCGGTCAGAGCCGCACCCGAGCGGGCCGAACGGCGCACCAGCCGGGCGAGCGCGTACATCTCCGCGACGGGCGCTTCCCGGGCCGCGCGCTCCCAGGCGGTGACCGGGTCCGCGCCGAGCGCCAGCAGTTCCGCCGCCCGCCGCAGCGCCGAAGCGAAGGGCTCCGGGGCGGTCGAGGCAACCGCGCGGGCCGCCGTGGCGGTCGGCAAGCCCGCCCGCAGACACGAGGCGAGCAGATCCAGGGCCGAGGCCACCCCCAAGGGGTCGCCGGTGGCCGGGCGCAGATCCTTCCGCGGCGTGGCAGCAACGCCGCGGGCCGCGCGGAGGCGGCCAACCGATGTGATTCGGCCCGGAAGGGCGAGCAGCGCGGCACCGGAACAGAGCAGTGCCATCGACAGACCGTTCATACCGAAACCCGTCGCGTGATGGCATCCGCCCACAGCAATCCCACCCCGATGAGCCCGGCGCCGAGCGGAAAGACGATGGTTCCGACCCCTCGGCTCATCAGCACCTGCAGGGGGTGGGCACCCATCAGCTGTCCGAGCGCGATGCCGAGGAGCGGGAGTCCGGCCAGCACCGCGGCGCTGGCCCGCGCACCCGCCAGGGCGGCGGTCGTGCGCTCGCTGAACCGCATTCGCCCGGCGAGGTCGTCGCGGGCCGCACTCAACAGTTCGGCCAATGCCAGGCCGTGCCGCTCGGCCAGCTCCCACGCAGCCGCGACGCGATCCAGTTCGGTCGTGACGGCGCAGGGACGCCCGCGCAATCCGTCCGCGGCCGAACCGCCGAGCCTGGCTCGTGCGGCGCTCACCGCGAAGGCCGCTCCGGCCGCTCCACCGATCTCCGCGGCCGCGACGGCGGCGGCAGCGCTGGGATGCGCGCCGGTGCGCAGTTCACCGATCACCACTTCCAGCCCTTCCAGCAGTTTCCGGCATTCGTCGTCGTGGCGGCGTTCCTCGCGGCGGTTCTTCGAGCGCACGGTCAGCGTGGTGACGAGCACCGCGGCCGCACCCGCGGACCCGGGACCGAAGACGACCGCCGCCCCCACCGCCGAAGCAGCCACGCCGCGAATAATCCAGCGGCACGGGTTGTTTCGCGTTTTCTCCGGTCGTCCGCACAGCGCACGCAGCCGGTGCCGCCGGGGCGTGGTCGGCAGGAGCAGCAGCGCTGCGGCACCGCACAGCAAGCTCAGGGTCATTGCCGCAACCGCTCGTTCAGCAACCGCTGCAGCGCGGTATTCGCCGGTGCCGCAACGGGATCCACAGACCAGGCCGTCTCGATGCGCACACCCGCCTCCCCTTCGCGGGTCACCAGCCCGATTTCCTGCAGGACTCGCCCACCGTCGGGGCGGCGCCGCATCGCGAGCACGACCTGGACGGCCGCGGCGAGCTGACTGTGCAGCCCCGCCCGCCCCATTCCGCCCAGTGCCGCAAGGGCTTCCAGACGAGCGGGCACCTCCCGTGGCGAGTTCGCATGCACCGTCCCGGCGCCCCCGTCGTGTCCGGTATTCAGTGCGGTGAGCAGGTCCACCACCTCGGCCCCGCGCACCTCTCCGATGACGATCCGATCCGGCCGCATCCGCAGTGCCTGACGGACCAGGTCCCGGACCGTGATGGCACCCGCGCCCTCCACATTGGCGATACGCGCGACCAGCCGGACGACATGCGGATGCGGCGGCGACAGTTCGGCGGCATCCTCGACGCACACGATGCGTTCGGCGGGGTCGACGTGCGCCAGCAGAGCCGACAGCAACGTTGTCTTCCCGGCGCCGGTGCCGCCGACCACGAGGAAGGCGAGCCGTGCGCGAATGATCCTCTCCAGCAGCAGTTCCGACTCCGGTGTGAGCGTTCCGGAGGCGGTCAGTCCGCGCAGGCTGTGGCCGACCGGGCGCAGTACCCGCAGCGAGATACACGTTCCGCCCTGTGCGATGGGCGCGAGGACCGCGTGCAGCCGCACGCCGAAGCTCTCGCCGGGCGCTCGCTCGTATTCCGGCAGCCGCCCGTCCACCCACGGTTGCGCATCGTCGAGCCGGCGGCCGGCGGCGAGCGCCAGACGCTGAGCCAGGCGCCGCACGGCCGCTTCGTCCGGGAAGCGGATCGAGGTGCGCTCCAGACCGCTACCGCGATCGATCCACACCGCATCGGGCGCGGTCACCAGCACATCGGAGACCAGGGCGTCGTGCAGCAACGGTTCCAGCGCGCCCGCGCCGGTCATTTCCGTCTGCAGCATGCGCAAAGCGCGCAGCAGGTCCGTATCACCGAGGACTCGGCCGGCTTCGGCGCGGATGGCGGCGGCCAGGCGGGCCGGATCGTGTTCACCCGCCTGGGCGGCCAGTCGCTCCCGAACCCGGTCCAGGAGTTCGGCACTCACCACCCCGCTCATCGAGCCCCCTCCGGCAATGCGGACAGCACCGACTCCGCTCCCGCCGCGAGCGGCCCGCGGCCGAGCGTCAGCCCACCGCGTTCCAGCTCGGCCGCGAGTCCGGGTTGGGCACGCATGGCGGCCAGCAGGGGCAGCCCCAATGCCTCCGCGATATCGCGACCGCGCAGTCCGCCCGGTGCGGGGCCTCGAACGACCAAGGCCTGGTTCGGGTTTCGACGACGGATATCCGCCACGACCGCCCCCGCGGCGGCCACCGCACGCAACCGGGCCGGCACCACGAAGACGACGAGATCGGCGGCACCGAGGAGATGATCGGTATGCGGGCCCCGACTGCCGGATATATCGCACACCACCAGATCGCCGGCGCCGCGGCCGGCCTCGACGACGGCGCGGGCCGCGCCGGTGCCGATATCGTCCGGTCCGGAGCCGGCCGGTCTGCTGCAGGCCAATACGCCGAGTCCTGGTGCGGCGGCGGGTAATGCGTCGTGCAGGGCTTGCGCGGCCACCCGGCCGTCCTCGACGGAGAGTTCGGGCCAACGCAGACCGGGCACCGACTCGATACCCAGCAGCAGATCGATGCCACCGCCGAGCGGGTCGCCGTCGATGAGCAGAACGTGCGGCCGGAACCGCCGGGCCGCGGCGGCCAGGGCCAGCGTCGCGGCGAAGACCGAGGCCCCGGCACCGCCCCCCGCGCCGACGACGGCCAGGACGAGTCCGTCCCCGGGATCGCGCCAGGCGTAGGCGGCGAAGGCCTCGATCAGTGTTTCGGTAGCGCTCGGCAACGCGATGACCTGCTCGGCTCCGACCGCCGCCGCGGCCTGCCAATGGTCGAGATCCGGTTCACCGCCGCCGACCAGCACGACGCCCGAGCGCCGCGGATATCCGGCGGCCGCACAGGTACGCGCCGCCGCGAGATCGATGATCACCAGCGCGGCCGCGGCCCAGGCATGCCTCCCGACGGGCATCGACCGTTCGTCCAGGCCACGGTCGGCGGCGGCCGCTATGCGACGCACCTCGTCGCGTAACCGGTGGTCACCGACCAGCACCAGTGCCGGAGGAGGAACTGCTGCAACGGAATTCATGTCAGCCAGCCTCACCCGGATCGGCAGGGCGAACCAGGGCCCCAACGCCGAATGTGGACAACTCGCGGGCTGTGGACAAACACTGCACGCCGAGTAACAGCTGAACGGTCCGGAAATAGAGGACGGCCCCAGCCGGGGGGGGAGGAGGCTGGGGCCGTCGGGGTTCAGCCCCGGGGGGTCGGGCTGAACGCGCCTGGACCATGTCCAGGTGCCAGCAATACTACACCCAGAAACCGGCGGCAATGCAAGTCCATCGCGCGACGAAGTTTCGGCCCGGAGCGGGCGGCTCCCGGGGCATCGGATGGGGCGTGCGGCCGGGCTGAACGCCGCATCACCGGGGAAGCTCCCTATTCTGGAGCCGTGACGGCCGAGGGCGACCAAACAGCTACGAACGATCGGGCCGCCGGGGATACCGGGCACCCGCGACACCGCAACGATGCAGCAGCGAATCGCGCGCACCGGACGACGGACGCTTCGTCCGCACCCCGGATCGCCGCATTCTTCGATCTGGACAAGACGGTCATCGCCAAGTCGAGCGCGTTCGTCTTCAGCCGGCCGTTCTTCGCGCAGGGCCTGATCGATCGGCGCACCGTACTGGAATCCAGTTACGCGCACTTCCTGTTCCTGCTCTCCGGCGCCGACCACGACCAGATGGAGCGGATGCGCGAACATCTGACGAAGATGACCGCCGGCTGGGACGTGTCGCAGGTGCGCTCGATCGTCGCGGAAACACTGCACGAACTGGTCGATCCGCTGATCTACGCGGAGGCCTCGGATCTGATCGCCGACCACAAGATCCGCGGCCACGACGTCGTGATCGTCTCGGCGTCGGGTGAGGAGATCGTCGCCCCGATCGCCGCCGCGCTGGGTGCGACGCACACCGCCGCCACTCGGATGGTGGTCGAAAACGGTAAGTACACAGGCGAAGTCGAGTTCTACTGCTACGGCGAGGGCAAGGTCGAGGCGATCGAGAAGCTGGCCGCGTCCGAGCACTACGACCTCTCGCGCTGCTACGCCTATTCCGATTCGATCACCGATCTGCCGATGCTGTCGGCGGTCGGACATCCCACCGCGGTCAACCCCGACCGGAACCTGCGACGCGAGGCGGTGGCCCGGGACTGGCCGATCCTGACCTTCTCCAATCCGGTGTCACTGTGGTCGCGGATTCCCGCGCCGTCGACCACGACGGTGGCCGCCACGGCAGTGGTCGGAGTGAGCGCGGTACTGGCCGGCGCCCTCAGTTACCGGCTGCTGCGCCGGCGCCGCTGAGGGTGGCGCTCCGAGCGCATCGCGGCTGGTCAACGACGCGCAACCCATCGATGTAACCACGATTCGTAGGACCACACGCCGATTATGAGTAATGTCCTTTCGACCCTTGATGTGAGGGGTCTCACAGAGTAACAATGGACGCACGGAGGGGCGGAAGGCCAAGATCGAAACGGAAGAGAAGGTTCGATCTCCCATCCGCACTTCCCAGCACGGACGCCAGGCACCCACGCGGAGCGCGCCGCGACAAGGGCAGAAGCGTTGTGGGCCTGCGAAATTCGAATTCACGTCGGCAATGGCCTCGCACAGGTTGCGGGGATGAACCGGCGGGGTTCGGATGATCGCCGAGGCCGCAGAACACAACCCGACAAGCACGCTTGGTAACCGGGTAGTCCGTGCTAGCGGGCGGTGAGGCCGACGACGGCTACGCCGCCCGCTTCGATGTGCGGACCCGTTTCGCGCTGGCTGTGATCAGCGCTCACGCGCCGCGTTCATGCCGCCGCATCGGCGATCGATCGAGCCTCGCGGGCACCGTCTTCCAGCGCGCCGCAGCAGAACACCACCCAACCGCCCACACCCTCGGCCGTCCCCTCGGCGAAGCCCGCCGCGGCGTCGAGGTAGGCCTGGCGGCGTCGCAACCAGAAAACCTCCGGTACGCCCAGACTGTGCGGATCCAGGCCGCTCGCGACGGCCACCAGCCGGGACGCCGCCCGCGCCACCACGCCGTCGGCCGAACCGAAGGGACGCAACGACATCAACTCACCGTGCACCACCGCGGCCAGCACGGGGGCCGGCGCGCTCGAGGTCAGTACGGTCTGAGCCAGCAGATCGAGTCGTTCGGCGACGCCCGGCTCCGGGCGCGGCCGGCCGAGTTCGTGTTCGTTGTCGACCAGATCGGCCGCGGCGAGCAGATGCAGACGAGCCAGCGCCTGCAGCGGTGCCCGCTGCCACACGCCGACCAGATTCCGCAGCGCGTCACCGTCGAGGGCCTGCCCGACCCGCAACGCTCCCGCCAGAATCGGATCGGCGACCCGGCCGTCGGCGGGCAGTTCGGTGGCCCCGCCGTCGATCGCCGCCGAGGAGCGCGCCGCGCGGACCGCCGCCTCGGCCGCCGTGGTCGGCCAGCCCCGCCGGTTCGCCTTGTGCCGGTGGACTTCGGCGAGCGCATCGCGGGCGCGGTCGGCCGCCTCGCGGACACCGGGCAGGTCGACCAGGGGTTGCAGCACGTCGCTCACGACCCACACGCTAGCCGAGCGCATCCCGCGGCCGACCGGGGTCCGCTTCCCGAGCCCACCGTTCGGGACCGGTACGCGGCGCAGGTCACAGTCCGTTAGGGTCACATCGTGGCCGCGGTCACGCTGCGGCCGACGCGTATCCGATGGACAGGCCCGATGGAGGCGAGATGACCGACACCACCGCTGAGCACCGAGACGTGTACCCGCCTACCGCCGCATTCGCCGCGGCAGCCAATGCCGATGCGTCCATCTACGAGCGGGCAGCGGCGGATCGCGAGGGGTTCTGGGCCGAGCAGGCGCAGCGACTGCACTGGCATCAACCATGGGATCGGGTGCTGGACTGGGACGATGCCCCGTTCGCGCGCTGGTTCACCGGCGGCAAGCTCAACATCGCCTACAACTGCGTGGACCGCCACGTCGCCGACGGCTACGGCGACCAGGTCGCCATCCACTGGGAAGGTGAGCCCGGCGATTCCCGCTCGATCACCTACGCCCAGCTGCAGGCCGAGGTGTGCCAGGCCGCCAACTACTTCACCGAACTCGGCCTGGTCGCCGGCGACCGGGTCGCGATCTACATGCCGATGGTCCCCGAGGCCATCGTGTCGATGCTGGCCTGCGCCCGGCTGGGCCTGACCCACTCGGTGGTCTTCGCCGGCTTCTCCCCCAGCGCCCTGCGCCAGCGCGTCGACGACGCCGAGGCCCGCCTGGTGATCACCACCGACGGCCAGTGGCGCCGCGGCAAGGCCGCACCGCTGAAGGAAGCCGTCGACGAGGCGCTCTACGCCCACGGCGACGTCCCGCACAGCGTCGAACACGTGCTGGTGGTGCGGCGCACGAATCTCGAGATCGCATGGACCGAGGGCCGCGACCGGTGGTGGCACGAAACCGTCGCCCAGGCATCAACGGACCATGCCTGCAGCGCTTTCGATGCCGAGCATCCGCTCTACATCCTCTACACCTCCGGCACCACCGGAAAGCCCAAGGGCATCCTGCACACCTCGGGCGGCTACCTGACCCAGGTCGCCTACACCCACCACTACGTCTTCGACCACAAACCAGGGCAGGACGTGTACTGGTGCACGGCCGACATCGGCTGGGTCACCGGACACTCCTACATCGTGTACGGCCCGCTGGCCAACCGCGCCACCCAGGTCGTCTACGAGGGCACCCCCAACTTCCCCGACGAGCACCGGCACTGGCAGATCATCGAAAAGTACGGCGTCACAATCTATTACACCGCGCCCACGCTGATCCGCACCTTCATGAAGTGGGGCCGCGACATCCCCGACACCCACGACCTGTCCTCGATCCGCGTACTCGGCTCGGTCGGCGAACCGATCAACCCCGAGGCCTGGCGCTGGTACCGCGAAGTCATCGGCGCGGGCACCGCACCCATCGTCGACACCTGGTGGCAGACCGAAACCGGCGCCATCATGATCTCGCCGCTGCCGGGCGTCACCGCCGCCAAACCCGGCGCCGCCATGGCCCCGCTGCCCGGCATCTCCGCGAAAGTCGTCGACGAGGAAGGCAATTCGGTCGAACGCGGGTCCACCGAAGCCAACGGTTATCTCGTGCTCGACCAGCCGTGGCCGTCGATGCTGCGCGGCATCTGGGGCGACGACGAACGCTACAAGGCCACCTACTGGGAACGCTTCGCCGCCCAGGGCTGGTACTTCGCCGGCGACGGCGCCAAGATCGACGCCGACGGCGCCCTGTGGGTCCTCGGCCGCGTCGACGACGTCATGAACGTCTCCGGCCACCGCATCTCGACCGCCGAAGTCGAATCCGCCCTCGTCGGACATCACAGCGTCGCCGAAGCCGCGGTCGTCGGCGCCAGCGACGCCACCACCGGACAGGGCATCGTCGCCTTCGTCATCCTCACCGGCGGCTCGAACAACTCCGGCCAGCAACTCGTCGACGAGCTCAAGGCCGAGGTCTCCCGCGAGATCAGCCCGATCGCCCGCCCCCGCGAAATCCACATCGTTCCCGAACTGCCCAAGACCCGCTCGGGCAAGATCATGCGCCGCCTGCTGCGCGATGTGGCCGAGGGCCGCGAACTCGGCGACACCTCCACCCTGGTCGACCCCAACGTGTTCGAAGCCATCCGCGCCTCCAACGCCTGATCGCCCCCGCTTGTCGAGCCCACGTCCGGTGCCGCACCGGGCGTGGGCTCGGCCGTTCGCCGCCGCGAAGCCCGGAGGCGGCCGTAAACAGCTACGCCTGAACCGGTAAAATTTTGTCAAGGAGTGCCGGGAAGTCTGGTCGGCGTGTGGTTGGTGAGCCCGTTGCGGGAGTGCCCGCCGCAGTCGCCGTCCGCTCCCGAAAGGAACTCCGTGATCGTCGCGCTGCGCTCCGAGCTCGCTCGTTATCTCCGCATCGAAACCGTCGGCGGCGCATTGCTGCTCGTCGCGGCGGCGGTAGCGCTGCTGTGGGCCAATTCGCCCTGGCGCGACGGCTATTTCGCGATGGTGGACACCACTCTCGCGATCCCACCGCTACATCTGAACCTCACTCTGGGCGACTGGACCAAGGACGGTCTGCTCGCGGTGTTCTTCTTCGTCGCGGGGCTCGAACTCAAGCGCGAACTCGTCGTCGGTGAGCTGGCGGACCGGAAACGGGCCACGCTCCCGGTGGTGGCCGCGATGGGCGGCGTGATCACCCCGGCGGTGATCGCCTTCGTCATCGGCTGGGGTGTGCCGGGGATGGATCGCGGCTGGGCGATTCCGGTCGCGACCGATATCGCCTTCGCGCTCGCGGTGCTGGCCATGACCGGTTCGCGAATTCCGGCCGGGGCCAGGGTGTTTCTGCTCAGCCTGGCCGTCGTCGACGATCTGATGGCGATCGTGATAATCGCGGTGCTGTTCACTACCACGGTGGTGCTGGTCTGGCTGGTCGGCGCCGCCGCCTGCTTCGCGGGCTGGGCGCTGGCGCAGCGGCTGCGTATCCGTACCCCGTTGGTGTACGTGCCGCTGGCGCTGCTGTCGTGGTATGCCCTGCACGAGGCCGGGATTCATCCCACGCTGGCAGGGGTGATCTGCGGGCTGCTGACCCGGGTACGCCCGGATCCGGAGGAGGACGAGGCGCCGGCCGCCCGGCTCGAGCATCTGTTCCAGCCGATCTCCGCCGGCGTGTGCGTACCGCTGTTCGCGCTGTTCGCCTCCGGAGTTCCGTTGTCCGCCAGCATTTTCGGCGAGCTGTTCACCTCGCGGCTGTCGTTGGCGATCATCGCCGGACTGCTGGTCGGCAAGACCGTGGGCATCTTCGGCTCGAGCTGGCTGGCGATCCGGTTCGGAATCGCCACTCGGCCCGCGGGTCTCGGCAATCGGGATATGTCGGCCCTGTCGGTACTGGGCGCGATCGGTTTCACCGTTAGCCTCTTGGTGGCAGAACTCGCGTTGCCCGACCGGGCCGCGACCGAACTGGCGAAAGCCGCCGTGTTGATGACGTCCTTGACGGCCTCTCTGCTCGGTTCGGCGCTACTGTTGCGGCGTGGGCGGGCGCATCAGGCGCGGCGAGACGCGAGTGCGGCCACCGAATACGAGTGAAGGCCGGACAGCACCGGGACATGGAGAAGGGTCGAGCAATTGAGCTTCACAAACGGCGGTAACGACGCGGGCCGAAACCGGACCATCACCTCGATTCCGCTGTCCGAGGTCGATACCACCGCGAATGCCAGCGTCGGGGATCTGGTGCGCGACGCCGCGGAGCAGATGTCGACCCTGGTCCGCGCCGAGGTGGAGCTGGCCAAGGCCGAGGTGACCGGCGAGATCAAGAAGGGCCTGCAGGGCAGCGTCTTCTTCATCGGCGCCCTGACGGTGCTGCTGTTCTCGTCGTTCTTCTTTTTCTTCTTCCTCGCCGAGCTGCTGGATGTGTGGCTGTACCGGTGGGCGGCGTTCCTGATCGTCTTCGTGCTGATGATCGTGGTGGTGGCGGTGCTGGCGCTGCTCGGCTACCGGAAGGTCCGCAAACTGCGGGCGCCGGAGAAGACGATCGAATCGCTCAAGGAAACCCGGACGGTGCTGCCGCACGGCTTCGGATCGCACGCCGACGGCCCGGCCGCCAAGCCGACGGCATAGTCCGGCTATTACGCTTTCGGCGTGTCGTCGAATCCGCTTCCCGATCCGTCCAGCGTCCGCTTCGACGGCCCGTGGAGGCATCGCGACGTGCACGCCAACGGCATCCGATTCCACATCGCCGAGGGCGGCCCCGACGATGCGGTGGGCGATCCCGCGCGGCCGCTGGTCGTCCTCCTGCACGGCTTCGGCGATTTCTGGTGGTCGTGGCGGCATCAGTTGACCGGGCTCACCCAGGCCGGCTACCGCGCGGTCGCGGTCGATCTGCGCGGGTACGGCGATTCCGACAAACCGCCGCGCGGCTACGACGGCTGGACGCTGGCCGGTGATATCGCCGGCCTGGTGCGGGCGCTCGGGCACACCGACGCGACCCTGGTCGGCCACGCCGAGGGTGGACTCGTGTGCTGGGCGACCGCGGTTCTGCACCCTCGGGTGGTGCGCTCGATCGCGCTGATCGCCTCACCGCATCCTGTGGCGCTGAGACGGGCCGTGCTGCGCGATCGTCGCCAGCGCGCGGCCTATCTGCCGAATTTCCTGCGGTATCAGCTGCCGCGGTACGGCGAGCGCCGGCTCACCCGCCAGGACGGATTCGAAATCGAACGTCTCGTGCGCGAGCGGGTGCGGCCGCAGTGGGCGGGCACCTCCGAATTCGTCGACACCGCCCAGCGCATGCGCTCGGCGATCCGCATACCCGGTGCGGCCCACTGCGCCCTGGAATATCAGCGCTGGGCCTTCCGTAGTCAGTGGCGTCCCGACGGCCGCCGCTTCTTGTCGGCGATGCGCGAACCCGTCCGCGTGCCGACGCTGATCCTGCGCGGCGACGCCGACCACTACATGCTCGAATCGACCGTGCGCGGCGCGGGCAAACTCTCACCCGATCGCCGGGTGGTCACGATCCCGCAGGCCGGGCACTTCGCCCACCAGGAGAATCCGGACGCCGTCACCGCGGAACTGTCGAAACTCCTGGGTGATCCGGCGACCGCGCAGTACGTCTAGCGCACGGCAGGCCCCGGTCCGCGCAGTACCGCTAGCGCACAGCAGCCCACGGTCCACGCAGTACCGCTAGCGCACGGCAGGCCCATGGACGCAGGCCCTCGACAAGTCCGCAGCGCCGGCGTCGGCGCCGCGACTTCGCCCTGAAAGTGGGCCGGCAGCGGGTCAGCTCAGGACACAGTCACCGGTGCCGACGGGCGCGGTCGAATTCGACGCGGCCTGCAGATCGGATTCGACTTCCTTCAAGGTGAGCACGTAGCCGGTGTCGTCGTCGGTGACCGCCGCGCCGAAGACCACGCCCAGCACCTCACCGTCGGTGTCGACCAGCGGGCCACCGGAATTGCCGGCGCGCACCCGGCCGCGCACGGTGTAGACCTGGCGTTCGACGGTGTTGCTCTTGTAGATGTCCGGACCGGTCAGCTCGAGCGTCTCGCGCACCCGGGCCGCACTGGCGGTGTAGGGGCCGCCGCCGGGGTATCCGAGGACGATCGAGCTCTGCCCGGATTTTCCGGCCGACGGGGCGAGCGGGATCACCGGCGCGTTGAGTCCGGGAACGGCCAGGATGGCGACATCCTTGGCCGGGTCGAACAGCACCACCGTCGCGTCCAGGCGACCGCGCGCGGTGTCGACCTGCACGGTGGAGGTGCCCGCGACCACGTGCGCGTTGGTCATGATGCGCTCGGGCGCCACGACGAAGCCGGAACCTTCCAGCGCGCGCTGACAACTCGGCGCGACACCGTTCACCCGCAACACGCTGTGCTGGAGATTCAGCGCGACAGGCGTGTCGAGAACGCTGGGGTCCGGCGGCTCGACCGCCGCGATCGGCGCCCGGCCGAACGGGCCGATCACCTCCGGCAGGCCCGAGGTGTTGAGCAGTTTGGAGAATTCGTTCGGCACCCGGCGCAGCCAGTTCGGCGCGACCTGGTTCACGTCGGCGAGCACCCGGGAGCCGTTGACCGCGGCCGCTATACCCGGCTGGGACGACGACGCCAGCGGCAACGCCAGCAGCCAGGCGGTGACCATTACGGCCACACACTGCAGCGCCGCACCCACCACGCTGTCGATACTGCGGGTGAACGGGTGCCGCATACCGCTGCGCGCGGCGCGGCCCAGCACCATGCCCGCCACTTCGCCGACGATCACCAGCGCGACGATCAGCACGACGCCGACCAGGACGCGCTTACGGCCCTCGCTGATGTGCTGCAGGATGTGCGGCGCGATCAGGATGCCGGCGACCGCGCCGAGCACCACGCCGAGAAATCCGAGCGCCGAGGCCACCGCGCCCTGTCTCCACCCCGAGGTGGCAGCCAGCAGCGCGATGATCAAGACCGCGAGGTCGAGCCACCCGGAACTACTCATAACGTCATCCCCACTGCCGCGAGCGAGGCCTGCAGATCACGCACATCGTGGTGATCCCAGTCCCGCTCCCATCCCGATACCGCAAGCAGACCGGCGAGCACACCGGCGGTGAAACCCCAGACGAGCATGCCATCGACCGCGAACGCCGGTCCCATGTACCCCAGCGGATGGCGAACGACGAACCGGTTCGCCGGGTCGATCAGATCCGTCAGCGGCACCCGCACCACGCGGGCGGCCTCGGTTTCGCTGACCACCCGCACCTCACCGGGCGTGCGCCAGTACGCGACCACCGGCGTGACGTCGAACCGCGACGGCGGGACGAAGATCTTGGGCAGGATGGCGAACGGTTCCACACCCACGGGGTCGAGACCGGTCTCCTCGCGCGCCTCGCGCAGCGCGGTGCCGACGGGACCGTCGTCACCCGGTTCCACCCCGCCGCCGGGAAAGGCGACCTGCCCGCGGTGCTGGCGCAGGGTGGCGGCGCGCTGGGTCAACAACACGTCGGCGTCGGCCGGGAGACCGCCGCGGGTTCCGGCATCGGGCTCCGGCGAACCGCCGAACAGGACGAGGACGGCGGCCTCGCGGGGACGCAGAGCGGCCGCGGCCACCTTGCCCGCGGTGCGTTTGAGTACTTGATTCACGCCCGTCGGATCGGCCGGTTCATGTTCGGCCACGCCGCGCAACCACCCCGGGATATCGGTGGCGAGCCGGTGCGGCCGGTCCTCAGCTGTCGAATTGTCGTTCATCTCGGATCTATCGGGCACGGACGAGGCCCTCCACGGTTGTACGCACTGCCTGCCCGTTCACACCCGCACCCCCAATTCCTGCGCGACGGTGGCGGCGACGTCGTCGGCGGTGTCGAACGGCCGGACCACCACCTTCGCGATCGAACCGTCGGCGCGAACCAGTACCGAGACCGGCAGCACGGCCGGCGCTCGCACCGCCGTGCGCACCTTTCCGGCACCGTCCTGCATACCCGGCAGACGCACACCGAGGTCGCGCAATCGGGCCAGCGCCTTGCCCTCGTCGGGATCGCTGTGCACGGTCACGACGGTCAGCGCGCTACCCGCGCGCGCCGAGAATTGCCGCAGCGCGGGCAGTTCCCGGGCGCACGGCTCACACCAATACGCCCACAGATTCACCAGCGCCGGGCGCCCGGCCAGCGCTGCGCCGAGATCGACCGGACGGCCGTCGGCCAGACATTCGAGCGTGATTCCGGCCAGCGGACCGGCGGCCGGCGTGGGCGGCTGCGCGGCCGCGGCGCC
>NZ_BDBF01000017.1 GCF_001612845.1 Nocardia elegans NBRC 108235
GGCGCCGATGCGCCTGGCGCCGATGCGCCGGGAGTCGATGTGCCGGGCGCCGGCCGGGCGCGCTGGCTCGCCCTCGGTGCGCTCGGGCTCGCGATGCTCACCATCGGCCTCGACACCACGGTGCTGGTCGTCGCGCTGCCCACCATGGCCGTCGACCTGCATGCGAATACCGCTGCGCTGCAATGGTTCACCACCGCCTACACCCTCGCGCTGGCCGCCGTGATGCTGCCGGCGGGTGCGCTCGGCGACCGCTACGGCCGCAAGAAGTTCCTGCTGGCGGCGCTGGTCGTCTTCGGTGGGGCATCGCTGTGGTGTGCGCTGGCGACCTCGGCGGGGATGTTGATCGCCGCCCGCGCGGTGCTGGGTATCGCGGCTGCCGCGATGATGCCGCTGTCGATGTCGGTGCTGCCCGGCCTGTTCCCGGATCGAACCGAACGACAGCGCGCATTGACGGTCTGGGTCAGCTCCACCGCATTGGGGCTGCCGCTCGGGCCGATCGTGGGTGGCTGGCTGCTGAACCATTTCTGGTGGGGTTCGGTCTTCTTGATCAACGTTCCCCTGGTCGTGGTCGGGCTGATCGCGGTGGCGCTCCTGGTTCCGGAAACCCGCAGCGATTCGGCCTTCCGCATCGATCTGCCCGGCGTGCTGCTCTCGGCCGCGGGCATGCTGGGATGCACCTACGGATTCATCCGCTTCGGCGAACAGGGGTGGGGCGACGGCGCGGCCTGGGCGGCTGTGGTCGCCGGTGCGGCGCTGCTGGCCGGCTTCGTGTGGTGGCAGCGGCGGATCGCGCACCCACTGGTCGACATCGCACTGTTCACCAACCGCGGATTCCGTTGGGGCACCGCGTATTCCGTTTTCGTGAACTTCGCGATGTTCGGCATGTTCTTCACCGTGCCGCAGTACTTCCAGGCGGTGCTCGGTGTCGACTCGCTCGGTAGCGGGCTGCGGTTGCTGCCGCTGATCGGCGGGCTGGTGGTCGGCACGCGCGTGGTCGACAAGCTGCTGCCGAAACTCGGGGCGCGGATCGTGCTCAGCGGTGGCTTCCTGATCCTCGGCGCCGGGCTCGCCATGGGCGCCATGACCCGGGTGAGCAGCGGATACGGCTACACCGCGGCCTGGACCACGATCCTGGGCTTCGCGATGGGCCTGGTCATGCCGGCCGCGATGGGAATGGCGATGGGGCAGCTGGGAGCCGAGCGCGCCGGTTCCGGTTCGGCGCTGCTGCAGGCGCTGCGCCAGGCCGGTGGCACCATCGGCGTGGCGGTGCTGGGCACCGTCCTCGCCACGCAATATCGCTCCGACCTGGGATCCTACAACCACGAGCCGGTGTCGGACGGCGTGAACGCGGGTGTCGCGGTGGCTCGGACCACCGGCAACGCCGACATGCTCGCCCACGTGCAATCGGCCTTCGTCTCCGGGATGGGCGCGATGCTGTGGCTGTGCGCCGGAGTGTGCGTGGTGGCGGCGCTGCTCGCCGCGATCCGGACCCGAAGCGGGGAGCCGGACCCGCACTCCGCGGCCGATGCGGGAGAATCGGTGCATGTCGGCTGAGTCGAAAGCACCCGTTCGGGCCCACTCCGGGGCGACCACGCCGCCCCGGGCGGGCCTGCGCGAACGCAAGAAGCAGCGCACCCGCCGCACCATCCGCGCGGAAGCGATGAAACTGTTTCAGGCACAGGGGTATTCGGCGACCACGATCGAGCAGATCGCCGAGGCCGCCGATATCTCGCCGAGCACCTTTTTCCGCTATTTTCCGTCCAAAGAGCAGGTGGTGCTGGCCGACGACGTCGATCCGATCATGATCCACGCGCTCGAATCCCAGCCGCCGGAGCTGACGCCGCTGGCCGCGTTCCGCCAGGCGATGCGCGACACCTTCGACAATCTGGACCCGCAGGACTGGCAGTTCGAGCAGGACCGCATGAAGCTGATCTACAGCGAGCCCGAGCTGCGCAGCGTGATCATGCAGGAGACCGAACGCAACGTGGATCTGGTCTCCGCGCTGCTCGCCCGCCGAGTCGGCCGCGAACCGAGCGACTTCGAGGTCCGTGCCTTCTCCGGGGCGATGATCGGGGCGATGATGACCGCGTTCGGCCGGGAGGGGCTCGATCTGGACAAGATCGACCGGATCGTGGAATTCATGGAGGCGGGCATGCCGCTGGGGCCGGCGGTCCCCGAACCGGAATCGGGCGACTGACGCCACCTCCGATCAGGACGCGGTCAGCTCGGCTGCCGCGCTGTCGTCGGTCATGCCGGCGAAGAAGCCGCCGATCACGTCCTCGATCTCGGAAATCGACCGCGCGCAATACAGAATCGGCTGGTAATGCGTGATGTCGTAGGTCGCGGTGCCCATGTCGTGAATGTTCAGCGGACGCAGCCGGGCGTGCCGGAACTCCTCGATCTCGCCGAACGAGGACAGCAAACCCGCACCGTAGCAACGCACTTCGCCCTTTTCGCGCACCACACCGAATTCCATGGAGAACCAGAACACGTCGGCCAGGAATTTCAACGCCGCCTCGGTCTCCAGCCGGGACACCGCGGCGCCGGCTTCGGCATAGATCGCGGCGAACCGTGGCGACGCCAATTGATTTGCGTGCCCAATGATTTCGTGAATCGAATCGGGCTCCGGCGTGTACAGCGGAGCGGAATGGTGGCGAATGTACTGGGTGGAGTGGAAAATTCGATCGGCGAACGAGCCGAAGAATTCGCGCAGCGGCACCAGGCCGGCCGCCGGAACGTAGCGAAAACCGGTGAGCGGCACCAGTTTCGCGGTCACCTCGTCCAGTTGCGGAATATGATCGGCAGGCAGGTCCAGTCGCCGGGCGCCCTCGAGCACCTCCGCCGACGCGTACGTCCGATGTTTGCGCGTCAACTCCGCCGACACGATGCGCCAGACCCGCTGCTCCTCCTCGGTGTAGTCGATGCGCGGCAGCGTCTCGCCCTCCCGATACGCCAGCGCCAGCGCGGCGATCGCGTTGCGCCGCGCCCGATACTCCGGATCGTGCACCCCCGGATGCTCGGCACTCAAATGCACCGTGACATCGCCGTCGTTACCCGTGGTAACCGGCGAATACAGCTGACCTTCGGTGAACATGCCTCCAGGCAAGCACCCGCACCCCGATCCGACAACAAACCCCCAGCAAACTGAGCAAATTGCCTAGCTGGAGCCGGTCCTACGGTCGCCGCGCTCCTGGCTCCGATATCGATCCTCAGTCGATACTTCCTCTCGGCACGACCCAGACGTGTGGCTGACGCGTGACCGAGGCGATGTGTTCGAAGTCTTCGTCGTAGTGCAGGATCGTGGCTCCGTGGTACTCGGCGACTGCCGCGGTGAGTAGATCGACGATGCCGGCTGCACGATGTTTTCCCTGTCTGGCGAGCAATAGCTGCACTTCACGAGCCCGGTCGGCGATCGGCTCGGTGACCGGAAGTGTGGTGAATCGCGCCCGGCGACTGTGCGCGATGTTCTGGACGTCTGAAAGATTTCGACCCGAGTAGCCTGCTTCGAGATCGAGCGTGACACACGTTGCGGCCGCACGATCGGCGAGCAGACCGGCGATGACGGTCCGGACGCCGGGGTCGCTCAGACGGGCATATGCGGATGTATCGATCAGGTGCAGACGCAGTGGGATCGGTTCGATCACCGCCGAGCCCCGCGCATGACCTCGGGGTCGCCGATATCGGGACCGACTCCGAAGCCGTAGGGATCGTTCAGAATCTCCTCGACGCGCCGACGACGTTCGGCGACGAACCGGAGCGCCGCGTTGACGGTGTCCTTCTTGGTGGTGGTACCCAGCTCTTTCGCGGCAAGGGTCAAGGCCTCGTCATCCAAGTCGATCATCGTCTTCATATTTACAACGGTATGTCCGCCCCCTTATGACGAGCAATACTGGTTGATGCAACCGTTATTCGGCGCCACCGGCCATGTGGATGGGTGCCCGCGTGCGCCGGCGGCCCGGCCCGACGACGAAAAGGCCGCCCGCATCGAAAGATGCGGGCGGCCTTCGTTTTTCGGACTCTGCGAGTCTGCTACCTCAGGGGCGGGCGAACAGGAGAGCTCGCTTGACCTCCTGGATGGCCTTGGTGACCTCGATGCCGCGGGGGCAGGCGTCGGTGCAGTTGAAGGTGGTGCGGCAGCGCCAGACGCCTTCGACGTCGTTGAGGATGTCGAGACGCTCGCGGGCGCCCTCGTCGCGGCTGTCGAAGATGAAGCGGTGAGCGTTCACGATCGCGGCCGGGCCGAAGTAGCTGCCGTCGCTCCAGTACACGGGGCAGGAGGTGGTGCAGCAGGCGCACAGGATGCACTTGGTGGTGTCATCGAAGCGGTGCCGGTCGGTCTGGGACTGGATGCGCTCACGGGTCGGCGCGTTACCCGAGGTGATCAGGTACGGCTTCACCGCGCGGAACGCGTCGAAGAACGGCTCCATGTTCACCACGAGGTCCTTCTCCACGGGCAGGCCGCGGATCGGCTCGACGGTGACGGTGAGCTCCTTGCCGTTCTTGGGCAGCATGTCGCGCATCAGCACCTTGCACGCCAGCCGGTTCACGCCGTTGATGCGCATGGCGTCGGAGCCACAGACACCGTGCGCGCAGGAGCGGCGGAAGGTGAGCGTGCCGTCCAGGTAGGACTTGATGTAGATGAGCACGTTCAGGAAGCGGTCGGTCGGCAGGACCGGCACCTGGAACGAATCCCAGTGCGCGCCCTTGTCGTCCTCCGGGTTGAACCGGGCGACCTTCACCGTCACCATGGTCGACCCGTCGGGCACGGGGGCCGGCTTCTGCCCGGCCGGGGCTTCGGCTACAGCAGTCATCAGTACTTACGCTCCATCGGCTCGTAACGGGTCTGCACGACCGGCTTGAAGTCGAGCTGGATGTCGGCGATCAGCTCCGCCGGCTTACCGGGCTCGACCTGCTTGTACGCCATGGTGTGGCGCATGAAGTTGACGTCGTCGCGGTCGGGGTAGTCCTCGCGGGCGTGGCCGCCGCGCGATTCCTTGCGGTTGAGCGCGCCCACGACGGTGACCTCGGCCAGCTCCAGCAGGAAGCCGAGCTCGACGGCCTCGAGCAGGTCGCTGTTGTAGCGCTTGCCCTTGTCCTGCACGGTGATGTGCTGGTAGCGCTCCTTGAGCGCGTGGATGTCGGTCAGCGCCTGCTTGAGGGTCTCCTCGGTGCGGAACACCGCGGCGTTGGCGTCCATGGTGACCTGCAGCTCGGTGCGGATGTCGGCGACCCGCTCGTTGCCGTGGTCGCTCAGCAGCAGCGTCAGCCAGTCCTGCACCATCTGCGCCGGGTTCTCCGGCAGCTCGACGAATTCGGTGCGGGCGGCGTACTCCGCGGCGGCGATACCCGAGCGGCGGCCGAACACGTTGATGTCCAGCAGCGAGTTGGTGCCCAGGCGGTTCGAGCCGTGCACCGACACGCAGGCGCACTCACCGGCGGCGTACAGGCCGGGGACCACGTCGGTGTTGTTGCGCAGCACCTCGCCGCGGATGCGGGTCGGGATACCACCCATCACGTAGTGACAGGTCGGCATGACCGGCACCGGCTCCTTCACCGGGTCCACACCCAGGTAGGTGCGGGAGAACTCGGTGATGTCGGGCAGCTTCTCCTCGAGCACGTCTTCGCCGAGGTGGGTCACGTCGATGAAGACGTAGTCCTTGTTCGGACCGCCACCGCGACCCTCGAGGACCTCCTTGACCATCGACCGGGCCACGATGTCGCGCGGCGCGAGGTCCTTGATGGTGGGGGCGTAGCGCTCCATGAAGCGCTCACCGGAGGCGTTGCGCAGGATGCCGCCCTCACCGCGGACGGCCTCGGAGATCAGGATGCCCAGACCGGCCAGGCCCGTCGGATGGAACTGGTGGAACTCCATGTCCTCCAGCGGCAGCCCCTTGCGGAACACGATCGCCATACCGTCACCGGTCAGCGTGTGCGCGTTGGAGGTGGTCTTGTACATCCGGCCGGAACCGCCGGTGGCGAAGATGATCGCCTTGGCGTGGAAGACGTGGATCTCACCGGTGGCCAGCTCGTAGGCGACCACGCCGGTGGCGACCGAACCGCGGTCGGTCTCGCTCATCACCAGGTCGAGGACGTAGAACTCGTTGTAGAACTCCACGTCGTGCTTGACGCAGTTCTGGTAGAGCGTCTGCAGGATCATGTGGCCGGTGCGGTCGGCGGCGTAGCAGGCGCGGCGCACGGGCGCCTTGCCGTGGTCGCGGGTGTGACCGCCGAAGCGACGCTGGTCGATCTTGCCCTCGGGCGTCCGGTTGAACGGCAGGCCCATCTTCTCCAGGTCCAGCACCGCGTCGATGGCCTCCTTGGCCATGATCTCCGCGGCGTCCTGGTCGACCAGGTAGTCACCACCCTTGACGGTGTCGAAGGTGTGCCATTCCCAGTTGTCTTCTTCGACGTTGGCCAGCGCGGCGCACATACCGCCCTGAGCCGCGCCGGTGTGGCTGCGGGTCGGGTACAGCTTGGTCAGCACGGCGGTGCGAGCCCGGGGGCCGGCCTCGATCGCCGCGCGCATCCCCGCGCCACCGGCACCGACGATGACCACGTCGTAGCGGTGTTCCTGAACCGGACGGGATTCACTCATCGCGGAGGCGTTCCTAACTGATGTTGGGGTCGAAGGTGAAGATGACGTAGGTGCCCACGCCCATGATCAGGATCATGGCGACGGCCAGCAGGGTCTTCAGCCAGAAGCGGGTGGAGTCCTTGCGGGAGTAGTCGTCGATGACCGTGCGCAGGCCGTTGCCACCGTGCAGTTGCGCCAGCCACAGCATGGCCAGATCCCAGCACTGCCAGAACGGGCTGGCCCAGCGGCCCGCCACGAAGCCGAAGTTCAGTCGCTTCACACCGCCGTCGAGCATCAGCATGATCGTCATGTGGCCCAGCACCAGCACGATCAGCAGCAGGCCGGAGAAGCGCATGAACAGCCACGCGTACTTCTCGAAGTTGTTGCCGGAGGAGCGGCGCGGGGTGCGCGGCGAGTCGAGGCTGGCGGGCCGGTCGTAGGACTTGCCGAGAACAGGTGCGGTCATATCAGTGCTCCGTCAGCAGGTAGAAGAACTGGCGGCCGACGCCGGCGGCGGAGACCAGAACCCAGATGGTGAGCACGATCCACAGCATCAGGCGCTGGTACTTGGGGCCCTTGGACCAGAAGTCGACGAGGATCACGCGGACGCCGTTGAGCGCGTGGAACAGGACGCAGACGACCAGGCCCATCTCCATGAGGGCCACGACCGGGTTCTTGTAGGTCTCGATGGCCCGGTCGTAGGTGTCCGGGCTGACCCGCACCAGAGCGGTGTCGAGTACGTGGACGAACAGGAAGAAGAAGATCGTGACACCGGTGATCCGGTGCATCGCCCAGGACCACATACCCGGGTCGCCGCGGTACAGGGTCTTCCGCTTCGGCTGAGCCGGAGCTTCCAGTGTGGTCGTCATAGCGTGCGGTGCCTCCAACGTCGTTGATGGACACGCCGGCGAGCCGGCAGTCGGATCCGGTCGCAGCTTCGGCATACGCCGAGCATGTGAATCTGGAGAAACACCAGCTCAACTCGGGCGCTGACATCCGGAGGCGGTGGCCGGCGGTGCGTTGCCAAACCTGGACCGATCTGTGGAGAACTCTAATCCCCGGCGATTCGCGGAACTAATTCGGCGTGCCGTGCGTTGAGCCTCCAAGCGGCGAGTTAGGTTTGCCTTGCCTGACTGTTCGACAGCGTCGCGATGCCATTTCTACGCTGTCATATCAGCCATTCGAGCGGAGGTCCGATATGCCGGAAATTGATTGGGATTCCCTGCGTCACAACGCATTTCGAGTAATGCGTAATGCGTATGCACCGTACTCCGGCTTTCCGGTCGGCGCCGCTGCTCTCACCGCCGGCGGTTCCATTGTGAGCGGCTGCAATGTGGAAAATGTCTCATACGGGCTCGGCGTCTGCGCCGAAACTGTACTCGTCGGTAACTTTTGTTCGTCCGGCGGCGGCCGTTTGCTGGCGGTCGCGGTCTGTGATTCGCACGGGGAAATCCTGATGCCCTGCGGGAGGTGCCGGCAGGTGCTCTACGAGCACGGCGGGCCGGAACTGCTCGTCGACCATCGTGACGGCCCGGTACCCCTGGCGAGGTTGCTGCCGGACGCCTTCGGGCCGGACGATCTGGCCGCCGGCCGGAAATGATGTGAATTTCCGCACCCCGAACGGGATCTGGAAGGCTTTTCGCCATGACCCATACGGCGGTGTCGGTGATCGCGGCCAAGCGCGACGGTGCGGAACTCGACGACGAACAGATCGATTGGGTGGTCGACGCGTTCACTCGCGGCGAGGTCGCCGACGAACAGATGTCGGCCCTGGCGATGGCGATCGTGCTGCGCGGCATGACCCGCCGTGAACTCGCCCGGTGGACGGCCGCGATGATCGCCTCCGGGCAGCGGATGGACTTCACGGACCTGCCCCGGCCGACCGTCGACAAACACTCGACGGGAGGAGTCGGCGACAAGATCACCCTGCCGCTGGCGCCACTGGTGGCCGCGTGTGGCGCGGCGGTCCCGCAGTTGTCGGGCCGCGGCCTGGGTCACACGGGCGGAACCCTGGACAAGCTGGAATCGATTCCGGGCTGGCGAGCCGATCTGGACACCGCGCGGATGCGGTCGATCCTCGCCGACCCGGAAATCGGCGCGGTGATCTGCGCGGCCGGGGCGGATCTGGCGCCGGCCGACAAGCGCCTGTACGCGCTGCGCGATGTGACCGGCACCGTGGAATCGGTTCCGCTCATCGCCAGTTCGATCATGAGCAAGAAGATCGCCGAGGGAACCGGCGCACTCGTCCTGGATGTGAAGGTCGGCAGCGGCGCGTTCATGAAGAATTTCCGCGACGCCACCGAATTGGCCACGGCGATGGTCGAATTGGGGACCGACGCGGGGGTGCGGACGGTCGCGTTGCTCACCGCGATGGACACCCCGCTCGGGCGTACCGCGGGCAATGCGCTCGAGGTCGCCGAAGCGGTGGAGGTTTTGGCCGGGGGCGGCCCGGCGGATGTCGTCGAACTGACGGTGGCGCTGGCGCGAGAGATGGTGGCGCAGGCCGGTATTCGCGATGTCGACCCCGCCGCCGCGCTGGCCGACGGCCGCGCGATGGATCACTGGCGGGCGATGGTCGCGGCGCAGGGCGGCGATCCCGACGCGCCCCTGCCGCGGGCGCGGCACACCGAAACCCTGGTGGCGCAGGAATCGGGCGTCCTCACGCGGCTGGATGCGATGGCCGTGGGGCTCGCCGCCTGGCGGCTCGGTGCCGGACGCGCTCGTCAGGGCGATCCCGTGCAGTTCGGCGCGGGCATCGAGATGCACTGCAAGCCGGGCGATCCGGTCACAGCCGGGAAGCCGCTGTTCACCCTGCACACCGACTCCGAAGCGGCCATACCCACGGCGATCGCGACACTGCGGGCGGGATTCGATATCGGAGCGGTGCCGCCGACCGCGCATCCGCTGATCCTCGGGCGGATCGGGCTCTGAACACAGTCGGTGACCTATCTATTGTGCCAATAACCAACGGCACGTCATTCAGGTTGCTATTCTGTGCTCGCACGACCGCAGAATCCGGCTGGTGAGCACCGCCTGCGTGCGGCGGCATTCGTTGTCACCTAGCGAAGGACGTGTCTCGTGGGTGCTCTCGCTCTCGGACTGATCTTCTTGTTCATCCTGGCCGCCGGCGGATTACGGTCCGTCGAGGTCGGATGCCAGAACACACAGAAATTCCATCTGAAGAACATGTGGCTGTGCGCGGTGGTGTCCTACGCCGTCGCGCTGGCCGGATTCTCGGTCTTCCTCGTGATCTCGACCGTGCTCTCGCACTCGCCGTGGCCGACGTGGGCCGACGTGGAACGGATGCCCTGGTGGGCGCCGTTCGGCGGGCTGATCGGCGGTGTCGCGGTGATCGGCATGATCACCGTGGCCAAATATGTCGGTGTCGCCACCTTCAACGCCGTCGTCATCGTGGCCGAAATGCTGGTCGCGCTGGTGATGGACGACCTGGGCGCGATGGGTTTCGCCGAGCGGCACGCGACGCCGCCACGGCTGCTGGCCGCGGCGCTGATCACCGTGGCGGTGTATCTCATGGCGAGCGATTCCCGGGAGGCGGCGCCCCGGCCACCCGAGTTCGTGCCGGCCGGGGAGGCGGCGCGATGACCACCCGCACCCCCGTTCGGCGGGCGGCCCTCGGCCGCGGGGCGATGATTCTCGTCTTCGTCCTGATGCTCGTCGGCGGCGCCCTGCGCTCGGTCGAGGCCGGATGCCAGAACTCGCTGAAACTCGCCCTGCACAACGTCTTTCTGTGCGGCGTGATCTCGTACGCGGTGGCACTCGCCGGTGTCGGCGCGATATTCGCTGTGACACTGGCGATTTCGCCGCATCAGCCGTGGCCGTCCCGATCGGATCTGAAGGCGATGCCCCGATGGGCTCCCTTCGGCGGGCTCACCGGCGGCGCCGCCATCTTCGCGATGATCACGGTGGCCTCCAGCGTCGGAGTGAGCACCTTCAACGCCCTGATCATCGCCGGTCAGATGCTGCTCGCGGCGGCCATGGACCATTTCGGTGTCATGGGTTTCCCACGCCGGCCGGTCAGCGCGCAGCGGCTGGCGGGCTGTGCGCTGATCGTCGTGGGCGCCTATCTGATGGCCAGGTACTGAGCCGAGTCCGGCTACATGCGGGCGACCGCCGGGCAACGACAGGCCGGCGGGCAGATGCACACCCGGCAAGTTGCCTGCACGGGCCCGCGAATGCGGATAGCGTCGTTACATGACTGGACCGATGCCTTTGACTCTCGCCTCGATCCGCCAGGCCCCCAAGGCCGTGCTGCACGACCATCTCGACGGTGGCCTGCGTCCCGCGACCGTGCTCGAACTGGCCGAGGACTGCGGATACGACCAGCTACCCGCCACCGACGCGCAGGCCCTGGCGCACTGGTTCCGCGAAGCGGCCGACAGCGGATCGCTCGAGCGCTATCTGGAGACCTTCGCGCACACGGTGGCGGTGATGCAGACCCCGGAGGGACTGCGGCGGGTGGCGCGCGAATGCGCACTGGACCTGGCCGCCGACGGGGTGGTGTACGCCGAGGTCCGCTTCGCGCCCGAACAGCATCTCGAACGCGACCTCACCCTCGACGAGGTCGTCGAGCACACCCTGGCCGGCTTTCGCGAGGGCGAGCGGCTGGCCGCCGAAGCCGGCACTCCCATCCGGGTGACCTGCCTGCTCACCGCCATGCGTCACGCCGCCCGCTCGCGCGAGATCGCCGAGCTGACGGTGCGCTTCCGCGACCGCGGGGTCGGCGGATTCGACATCGCCGGAGCCGAGGCGGGCTATCCGCCCTCGCGGCATCTGGACGCCTTCGAATACATGCGCGCCAGCTGCGCGCAGTTCACCATTCACGCCGGGGAGGCGTTCGGACTGCCGTCGATCCACGAGGCGCTGGCGTTCTGCGGCTGCGATCGGCTCGGGCACGGGGTGCGGATCACCGACGACATCTTCGACAGCGACGGCTCCGAGCCCACCCTCGGGCTGGTGGCCAATTACGTTCGCGACAAACGGATTCCGCTCGAGCTGTGTCCCTCGTCCAATGTGCAGACCGGTGCCGTGCCGGCTCTGGACAAGCATCCGTTCGACCTGCTGGCGCGGTTGCGGTTCCGGGTCACCGTCAATACCGACAACCGGCTCATGAGCGATACCGACATGAGCCGGGAAATGCTGAAGCTGGTCGAAACCTTCGGCTACGGCTGGAGCGATCTGGAGCGGTTCACGATCAACGCCATGAAGTCGGCGTTCATCCCGTTCCCCGACCGGCTGCGCATCATCGACGAGGTGATCAAGCCCGGTTACGCAGTGCTGATCGGATGACCACCGCGTCCCTCGGTCGATGACCGCGCCTCGGGAACCGGCTAGCCCTTCTCCAGCCGGTTCTCGAAGGCCTGCTCCAGCGCTCGCCAGCTCTCGGCCTCGGCGGTGAAGGGCGGACTCGGCGCCAGCCGGGTCGGGTCCGGCTCCAGCAGGTAGGAGACGTACCAGCCCAGCGGCGTCGACTTCGCCAGCGCCTGCTCCACCGAGTCGTCACCGACGTAATCGGCTGCGTCGGTGAACAATTCGACCGCCAGATCGAGCTGGTCGATGTCGACCGCCTTGGGTCCCTGGCCCAGGTCGTCGGCCAGGCCCGGCAGCACGTAGACGTTCTCCTCGGTGACCTCGACCTCCAGCGAGCCGTCGACCGCCGCCGTGCGAACCTCGCCATAGGTGCTGACCCGCGCCAGGTCGTGGTCGTGATCGTCGGCCAGGTAGCGAGCCAGTGCGCGCTCGGAGGGGAAGACGGTGATGGTGCCGTCGTGGCCGAGGAACACCGGCTCGTCGTCCAGATAGCAACGCAGGGTGAAGAATTCGCCTTCGGACGTGACGATCTTGACCGGGTCGATGCCGACCTCGTGCCAGAAGGTCTCCTCTTCGTCCTCGTCGTCTTCCTCGTCCTCGTCGAGGTCGACCGGCTCGATATCGTCGTCGTCGGTGTCGGCGACGTCCTCGGCGTCGACGACGTTCTCCTCGGCGGCCAGCAGTTCCGCCTCGGCCACGGCCAGCGCTTCCGGGTCGACCTCCGGCGAAGCCACCACGGAATCGATGGCATCGATGACCCGGTCCCAGTCCTTGGCGATCGCGTTGCCGACCTGGTCCCACAGCTGTTCGCCGTCGCGGCCGACGAATGCGGTCACACCCGCAGGCAGAGCGCCGAGGACGGGATGGGAGCCGAAGAACTTGGTGACCACCTCGAGTTCGCACACCTCGCCGATGGTGCGGACCATCTCGAGGGTCTCTTCCAGTTCGGCGATGGTCTCGGGGTCGGGTTCACCGGCCGCGAGTTCGGGGACGCCGACCAGATCGAAGACGTGCTCCTCCTGGGGTTCGAGCTCGGCGGCGGACAAACCGACGACGACCTTCCAGGACGGATGGTCCACCAGATCGTTGTCGTCGTTGGTCCGGATGAACGCGGCGAGCTCCGCGGGGGAGTCGAATCCGTAGAGCTCGTCCTCGTGACCGAGGAATGCCTCCCACTCGTCGTCACCGTCTCGCCAGCGCGGTGCCCACAGGGTGACCAGATCGCCGTCGGTGAGACCGAGCTCGATCGGGACGATGTCTCCAGAAGCCATGACCGGAAGCCTATCGAGCCGTCGCCTTCGGCACTATTCGGCCCGCCCCCCAACGTTTCCCGATTCGGGCGCGGTGAAGGCGGAATTGAGGGTGGCGACGACCTCCGAGCGCTGCTCTCCCGCATTCTGCGCCGCCTGCTGGCACGCCCAGATGATCAACTGGCCCACTTCGGCCGGAGAATGCGAGGTGACGGCCTCGGACAGGTCCAGGCCGACCAGGGCGCCGTCGCTGTCGACCTCGACGCTCACCGAACCGTCCTCGGCGGTGAACCGGCCGCGCACGTTCTTCAGGTTGTAGAGCGCCGCCTCGAGGGCCTCGAGTTTATTCGTCGCCGCGGCGACGAGGGCATCCATTTCCGCGCTCACAGTGCGTCCTTTCCGGCAGATGCGCTAACGCTCATGCTGTGCTTGACAACCGTATGAACGGGGCGCTGCGTGGTTACGCTGCGCCGCCTCCGCTGTGTCGGACGGCGGCACTCCCGGTGCGCTGCGTGGTTACGCACGCTGCCTCCTCCGCGCCCGTCGCTCGATGCCGCGCGCCCGACCGTTCATACGGGCCTCATCCAGCTGGTGGGGCCGGTGTCCTCGTCGTCCATGCGGTCGAGTTCGTCGACGGCTTCCTGGCGGGTGGGCAGGGCCAATTTGTCCAGGATCTCGGTCGGCATGCCGGATTCGGCGAGCAGTTCGCGCCGGCGGGCCTTGGCGACGATCGCCGACCGCTTGGTCAGCCGCAGAATCTCCGCGGCCAAAGCCTGTGCGCCGTAACGGTATTCGCTGCGTTCGAATTTGATCTCGACCGGAATGCCCTGATCGGTGGCCCGCACACTGATGGTGCCGGCGCGATTGGTGCTGGCGGCGACCGTGACGCTCGGGATCTGCTGGTGCTGCGGCTGGCTCATGACGTCGGCCTGTAGAACCCGTGGAACGCCATTCCCATGTTCTCCGTTCGAATCGGGTCGATCTGCACCGGATCACCGGCCTCGACCATCTGTCCGTTACCGACGACCATCGCGACGTGACCGTCCCAGACGGCCAGATCGCCCGGCATGACATCGCCCGGGCTCACCGGTGTGGCGCCGGCACTCTGATCGCAGGCGAGTCGGGGCAGGTCGACGCCGGCCTCGCCGTAGGCCCACTTGGTCAGGCCGCTGCAGTCCAGGCCGGCCCCGGGGGTGTTGCCGCCCCAGACGTACGGCGTGCCGCAGGCGCTGATCGCGGCCTTGACCGCGGTGGCGGCCTTCTGATTGGGCGCCTCGACCTGGCTGCCGTCGGGCAGGGTGATCATGACGCCGCCGTGGCGGCCGGGCTTGTCGGCGCCGGACTGCTGGGCTCCGGGAGTCCTCGTGCCGCCCGAGCTCGACCGGGACTGCGTCGCCGCGGAGGCCGGGCTGGTCATGCTGCTCATCATCGAACCGCCGCTCGATACCAGACCGCCGAGCAGTGAACTGGCCGTCTGCGCACCGGTGCTCAGCGCGGGTGCAGCGACCGCGGCCGCGGCCACCGGAGCGCTCGACATGGACGGCGTCGGCGGGGGCGGGGTGAGGTCGTTCATGGAGGCGGTATGCGTGTCGAGCTCCGACCGCACCCGGCCGACCACCCCCAGCGCCTGGCCGAAGTGGTCGATCGCGGAATTCACCACGGTGATCAGTCCCGGGGGAGTCGTCACCGCGGGCCCGAGCGCCGTGACCGACTGCACGAACGACTGGACGATTCCGTCGAGTTCCTTCTGGCCCGTCTGCACCGAGGCGGCGGCCTGGCTGACCACATCGGCCATATCGTTGCCGCGGTCCGACATCGCGGCCGCCGAGGTCTGTACCTTGAGCGCCTTGTCCATCGCCGCGTCGCCACCACCGCCGTTCCAGGCGTTGGTCATCTGATTGATGCTCGCGCTACCGGCCTGATGAATCCCGTCGAGGTGGGTGGACACCTGGCGCAGCGCATCGGCCGGGCCGCCGGCGGGCAGCACCCCGGAGCCGAAGCTGGTGAGCAGATCGATGAGTGGTTGGGCGAGTGCGTCGAGATCGATGACGCCCGTCATCCGATCGGGCCTTCCGCGGCGCGCAGTGCGGCGGCGTGGGCGGCGTCGGTTTCGGAATAGGTGGCGGCGGCGCCCGTCGCGGCGGCCCCCACACTGCCCATCACCGCGGACAGTTCGCCGATCCCCGCGACATGCCCGGCGTGGGCCGCGGCATAGGCGGCGACGAAATCGCCCCCCACCAAACCGAAGATCGGGCCGAGCAGGACCGGGTCGGCGCCGGCGGCGCCCGCCGCGGCCACACCCATTTCACCGGCCAGTCCCGCAGCTGTGGCACCGTAGGCGGCGACGCCCTCGGTGTCGACCGAGATCCTGTGCATCAACATCCCCCATCGTGCTGGTCTGGTGGCAGATTACGTCATCCGAGTAGTTCGACGCATGCCCCTGCGCAACGGTTCCCACTCCGGTTGCGGAAATCCGCCCTCGGTTGCCGATTTCCAACCCCGACAGACCTTATCGTTCCCTCATGCGTACGCATATCGTGGAACACCCGCTGACGGCCACCCTCCTGACGACCATGCGCGATGCCCGCACACCCAACGCGGGATTCCGGGCGGCACTGGCCGATCTGACCGGATTCCTCGTCTACGAAGCGCTGCGGGAAGCCCCGACCCACACCTTCGACATCGACACCCCGGTCGCGCCGACCCGGGGCGCCCGGCTGGCGCGACCACCGCTGCTGGTGCCGGTGTTGCGCGCCGGCCTCGGCATGGTCGACGCCGCCAGTGCGCTGATTCCGGAATCCCGCGTCGGTTTCGTCGGCGTGGCGCGCGACGAGCAGACCCATCGGCCGGTGCCGTACATGGAATCGCTGCCGGCGGACCTGTCGGGCCTGCCGGTCTTCGTCCTCGATCCGATGCTGGCCACCGGTGGATCGATGCGCCACACCCTGGAACTGCTGTCCGCCCGCAACGCCACCGACATCACCGCCATCTGCGTCGTCGCCGCCCCGGAAGGCATTGCCGCGCTGGAGAAATCGGGTCTGCCGGTGCGGCTGGTGACCGCCGCGGTCGACTCCGGACTCAATGCCGACGCCTTTATCGTGCCGGGGCTGGGTGACGCCGGCGACCGCCAATTCGGTCCGCGCCACGACTGATGCCGCCCGCCGCCGGGTAGCATCCTGCCGAACCGCGGGATCGGTAGGGTTCGCGCGGGGGGCTCAGCTGTTCACGACTTCTCGCAGAACTCGCGCAGTACCGAGAGTCGTTGTGCTGCAACCGCTTTCGACGAAGTCAGCGAATCGCGGTCGCGAACCGGCTCGACGACCTCCAGATAGAATTTGAGTTTCGGTTCGGTACCCGAGGGGCGGATGACGATGCGCTGCCCCTCGCCTTCGAAGATCAAGGCGTCGGTGCGCATCCGGCCGCGAACCGTGGACAGGTCGGTGCAGGTGACGGGCACGCCCGCGATGACATCGGGCGGCATATCGCGCAGGCGGGCAACGGCTTGCGCGGCGGCCGCCTGATCGGGCAATCGCAGCGAGACCTGGTCGCCGGCGTGCAGGCCGAATTCCACGGCGTAGTCGTCGAGGACGTCGAGCAGGGAACGCCCCCGCTCTCGCAGGCGGGCGGTGAGGTCGGCGGCGGCGACGGCGGCGGTGATGCCGTCCTTGTCGCGCACGGCAGCCGGGTCGACGCAGTGGCCGATGGCCTCCTCGTAGGCGTACACCAGGCCCGCCCCGGCGCGGGCCAGCCATTTGAATCCGGTGAGCGTTTCGGCGTAGCGGGCCCCGCGCGCCGCCGCGAGTTTCCCCAGCAGTCGCGACGACACGACGGTGGTCGCGACCAGCGCGTCCGGTGCCGCGCTGCGCAGGACGTAATCGGCCAGCAGCACACCGGTTTCGTCGCCGCGCAGCATGCGCCACCCGTTCGGGCCGGGGACCGCGAGCGCGCAACGATCGGCATCGGGATCGAGTGCGACGGCGAGGTCGGCGTCGATGTTCTCCGCCAGTGCCAGCAGCAGATCCGCGGCGCCCGGTTCCTCCGGATTCGGGAACGCCACGGTCGGGAAGTCCGGATCGGGCGCGAACTGTTCCTCGACCACATGGACGTCGTGGAACCCGGCGGCGGCCAGCGCGGCCACCGCCGTCTCGCCGCCGACGCCGTGCATGGGGGTCAGCGCGATCCGGATATCGGGGCGCTGCACCGTCATTCGGTCTCCCGCGAGCGGTTCGCCGTCCCGATCCTCGTTCGCGGTGTGGTGGCCCGCATGGACCGGGATCGTTCGCGCGCCGCCGATCGCCTCGGGCACGGCGGCGGCTCGCGCCAGGTAGCGGCGAACGAGTTCCTCGCCGAGTTCGGCTCGCCCGGCATCATCGGGCAGCGACAGGATCGACGGTGAGGGGGCGCCGGCGGCCGGATCGGTGCGGGCGATCGGTTCGGTGACCGCATCGATGCAGCACTCGATCTCGGCGTCGGCGGGCGGGATCAGCTGCGAACCGCCGTCCAGGTAGAGCTTGTACCCGTTGTCCGTGGCGGGGTTGTGGGACGCCGTGATCTGCACGCCGGCCACCGCACCCAGCTCCCGTACCGCGAACGCCACGATCGGCGTCGGCAGCGGCCGTGGCAGGAGCAGCACCGAAAAGCCCGCTGCGGCAAACACTTCCGCGGTGACCGTAGCGAACTCCGCGGAGCCGTGCCGGGCGTCGCGACCGACGATCACCAGACCACCGCCGAGGCAGCGGTCTCGGAGCCACGCCGCCACACCGGCGCTCGCGCGTGCCACGGTGCCGGCGTTCATCCCGTCCGGCCCCTCCTGGAGCGGGCCGCGCAGACCTGCCGTTCCGAATCGCAACATGGCGCCCGCCTACAGCCGTTCCAGCACACCGCGCAACAATTTTCCCAATCTCGGTGCGGCGGCCTGCCCTTCGGCGAGTACCTCCTGGTGGGACAGCGGTGCGCCGGTCACGCCCGCGGCCAGATTGGTCACCAGCGATATGCCCAGCAGCCGCAGCCCCAGCGAGCGGGCCGCGATCGCCTCCAGCACGGTCGACATGCCGACCAGATCGGCGCCCATGCCGCCGAGCATGCGGATCTCGGCGGGCGTCTCGTATTGCGGCCCGTTCAGGCCCGCGTAGACGCCCTCGCTCAGTGACGGGTCGATTTCCCTTGCCAGCGTGCGCAATTCGGGATCCCAGGCATCGACCATGTTCACGAACGCGGCACCGGTGAGCGGAGTGCGCCCGGTGAGATTGAGGTGATCGCTGATAAGCACAGGCTCGCCGACGCGCAGGCCCGGGCGGATACCGCCCGCGGCGTTGGTGAGGATCACCGTCTCGGCGCCCGCCGCGGCCGCCGCGTGCACCGCGTGGACCACCCGATGCGGTTCGTAGCCCTCGTAGAGGTGCTGGCGGCCCATCATCAGCAGCACCGGCACCTCGCCGACCGCCACCGAATGCACGATGCCCTGATGGCCCTGCGCTGTCGGCGGTTCGAAGCCGGGCAGCTCGGTCATCGGAATCGACGCCCGCGGCGCTCCGATCTCGGTGGCGGCGGACTGCCAGCCGGATCCGAGTACCACCGCGACCCGATGGTGCGTGACTCCCGTACGTGTGGCGATCGCCTCGGCGGCCTGTTCGGCAAGCATGCGCCCACGATAGTGCGCCGACGGGCCGGTTGTGCGCGTCGCGGGCCGGACACGACCACCACCGCCGGGCGCGGTCGCCGGGGCGGGGGCAGGATGGTGCCGTGCGTGAACTCGTGGTCCTCGGGACGGCCAGTCAGGTGCCGACCCGCCGACGCAATCACAACGGATATCTGTTGCGCTGGGACGGTGACGGCCTGCTGTTCGACCCCGGCGAGGGGACGCAGCGGCAGATGCTGTTCGCGGGGGTTTCGGCGAGTGGCGTCACCCGGATCGGGCTGACGCACTTCCACGGTGATCACTGCCTGGGCCTGCCCGGGGTGCTGGCGCGGCTGAATCTGGACCAGGTGACCCATCCGGTCGACATCTGCTTCCCGGGATCGGGCGCCGATCTGCTCACGCACCTGCGCGGGGTGGTACCCGCGTTTCCCGGTCTGCGCGAACATCCGATCGAGGCGGACGGTCCGGTGCCGCTGCCCGACGCGCCGTTCACCTTCGAGGCCGTGCGGCTGTCGCATCGCATCGACACCTTCGGCTACCGGCTGGTCGAACCCGACAGCCATCGGATCCTGCCGGAGCGGCTCGCCGAATTCGGGCTGGCGGGTCCGGTGGTCGGGGCACTGCAGCGCGAGGGCGCGGTGCGACTGCCCGACGGTCGCACGGTCACCGTCGACGAGGTCTCGGCCCCGCGGCCCGGACAGCGTTTCGCCTTCGTGATGGACACCCGAATGTGTTCGGGCATAGCCGAATTGGCCGAAGGCGCCGATATGCTCGTCATCGAGTCGACCTTCCTGGAGGCCGAGGCGCAGCTGGCCGACGATTTCGGCCATCTCACCGCGGGGCAGGCGGCACGCGTGGCCGCGGAGGCGGGCGTGCGGACCCTCGTCCTCACCCATTTCTCGCAACGCTACGGCGATCTGTCCGGACACCGGGCCGAGGCGGAGCGGTATTTCGACGGGGAGCTGGTGATCGCCGAGGATCTGATGCGGGTGCCGATCCCGCCACGTCGCTGACACGTACCCGGCCGGTGATGACAACTCGTCGGTAACTTGGCCGGGGGTGTGATGCGGCCGTTCATACGGAGCTGCATATTCTCTGCCTATGCCGTACTTGGACCGTGACGGGGACGTATTCGTGCTCTACCTCGGCAACGAGGGTCAGACCGACAGCGAGAACCGCTTCCACCCCGACTGGATCGACGCCGTCCACGCGAAACTGGACGAGGTAGAGGCCGCCGAGGGGCCGGCGGCGCTGGTCACAGTGGCCACCGGAAAGTTCTTCAGCAACGGCCTGGACACCGACTGGCTGTTCGGCAACATGGACAAGATGCACTGGTACCTGGACCGGGTACATTCCGTCTTCAGCCGGTTGCTGGCCTTCGGTATGCCGACCGTCGCCGCGCTGAACGGCCACGCCTTCGGCGCCGGCGCCATGCTGGCCACCTCGCACGACTTCCGGGTGATGCGCTCGGATCGCGGGTACTGGTGCCTGCCCGAGGTTCACCTGGGGATGCCGTTCACGGTCGCGATGAACGCACTCGTCACCGAGCGGCTGACCAATCAGGTCGCGCTCGAGGCGATGACCACGGGCCGGCGCTACGGCGCCGCCGACGCGATCTCCGCGGGCATCGTCGACGAGGCGGCCGAGGCGGACGGCGTCCTGGCCGCGGCCGTGGCGCGGGCCGCGGCACTGACCGGCAACCGCAAGCCGAATCTGCCGGTCATCAAGCGTGCGCTGCACGGACGGGCGCTCGCGGGCCTGAATACCCCGACCACACCGGAGAATCTCGCCTTCGGCTCCTGATAACCCGATGATCATCGCGTGGCGCACAGTGCGAGACTGTGTGCCATGCCACGCAGCGGGGACGAACGCAGCTGGAGTCGAACGGGCCGGTCGGCGCACCGGGCCGCTGCGCCCGGCTGCGCCCGCGCCGACGATGCCGGTGCCGACGATTTCGACGCGCAGGTGGCCCCGGCCGATCCTGCCCTCCTCGCCGCCGCCGATGCCGCGGTCGCGGCCGCCGAATCGGATCTGATCGCCCTCTCGCATTCCATCCACGCCGAACCCGAGCTGGCGTTCGCCGAGCACCGCAGTGTCGCCAAGACGCTGGTCCCGCTGCGTGAGCGCGGATTCGGTATCGAGACGCCGGTCGCGGACCTGGACACCGCCTTCGTCGCCACCTACGGCAGCGGTGATCTGGTGGTCGGAATCTGCGCCGAATACGACGCGCTGCCCGAGATCGGTCACGCCTGCGGACACAACATCATCGCCGCGGCGGCGGTGGGCGCGGGCTTGGCCCTGGCCGAGGTGGCCGATCGGTGCGGCCTCACCGTGAAGGTGTTCGGCACGCCGGCCGAGGAGAGCGGCGGCGGCAAGGTGCTGATGCTCGAGCGCGGGGTCTTCGACGGGATCGCGATGGCGCTGATGGTGCACCCGGGTCCGCTGGACATCGTGGGTGCGCGGTCGCTGGCGCTGGCCGATCTGTCGGTGTCCTTCCACGGCCGCGAGGCACATGCCAGCGCCGCGCCGGAGTACGGCCGCAACGCCGGGGACGCCGCCACCGTCGCGCAGGTCGCACTGGGTCTGCTGCGTCAGCATCTGCGCCCCGGCCAGCAACTCCACGGTATAGTCGAGTCGGGCGGTGTTGCCCCGAATATCGTGCCCGGCCATGCGGAACTGTTGTATTACCTGCGGGCAGACGATTCCGCATCCCTCGACGATCTGCTGCAGCGCGCCTCGGCCTGCTTCGAGGCGGGAGCGCTGGCGACCGGATGCACCCATGAAATCCGGGCGCTGGCGCCCACATATACCGAGCTCACGCCGGATTCCGCACTACTGTGTGCCTACCGCGAGCAAATCATCGGTATGGGTCGCATGCCGCTCGCGCCGGACCTCGAGGCAGCACGGCCGCTGGGCAGTACCGATATGGGCAATGTCACCAACGTCATTCCCGGCATCCACCCGGTTGTCGGCATCGAGGCGAACGGCGCGGTGACACACCAGCGGGAGTTCGCCGCGGCCTGTGTGACGCCGTCGGCCGATCTCGCGGTGACCGACGGGGCGCGGGCACTGGCCCGTACCGCAATCCAGGTTGCGGGCGATCAACTACACAGGGACAGGTTGTTGGAGCGCAGTATTCAGCGACAGGAGGAAATTCGGTGAGCACGATCGGCCGGTCATCACCGGCGGGCCGCGAAGGAGATGCCGCGGCGGGTCGCGGCGACGATACCGCCACCGGTTCGGAGGACGACTCCGCGACCGGTGCGCGCCCTTCCGCGGCGGCGGGTCGCACAGCAGCAGCCCCGGGTCTGCAGAGCAAGGCGGCCACACCGGGCCTGCAGGGTAAGGCGCTGGGCCCGGAGGCCGGTACGTGTCGGCACACCGGGCTCGCGACCGGACGGCAGGCGGAGATCACGGCCGGACAGGCGGTGGTCGAGGCGTGGCTGCGTGACCACGGTGACGATCTGATCGGCTGGCGCCGCCACATCCACGCCAATCCGGAACTGTCCCGCGCCGAGCACGGCACCACCGAATTCGTCGAGTCCTGGCTGGTGAAGGCCGGTCTGGAACCGCGCAAACTGCCCACCGGCACCGGTTTGATCTGCGATATCGGCCCGGCGGGGCCACGCCTGGCCCTGCGCGCCGATATGGATGCGCTCCCGCTGCAGGAGTACACGGGCCGGCCGTTCGCCTCGAGCGTCCCCGGCGTATCCCACGCCTGCGGTCACGACGCGCACACCGCGATTCTGCTCGGCACCGCCCTGGCCCTCGCCGAGATGGACGAACTGCCGGTCGGCGTCCGGCTGGTCTTCCAGCACGCCGAGGAGGTCATGCCCGGCGGTGCCATCGATATGGTCGCCGCCGGTGCGATGGACGACGTCTCGCGGGTGTTCGCCCTGCACTGCGATCCCCGGCTCGAAGTCGGCCGGATCGGGGTGCGGGTCGGAGCCATCACCTCGGCCGCCGACACCGTGGAACTGGTGCTCGACTCGCCGGGCGGGCACACCTCCCGGCCGCATCTGACCAGCGATCTGGTCTATGCCATCGGCACCGTCATCACCGGCCTGCCGGGTCTGCTCAGCCGTCGCATCGATCCGCGAACCAGCACGGTGATGGTGTGGGGCGCGGTATCGGCGGGTAAGGCGCCCAATGCGATTCCGCAGACCGGCATGCTGACCGGGACCGTGCGGACCGGGGATCACACCACCTGGTCGCTGCTCGAGCCGATGGTCCGTGAGATCGTCGACGGACTGCTCGCCCCCACCGGCGTGCGATATCAGCTGAACTACAAGCGTGGCGTGCCGCCGGTGGTCAACGACGAATTCTCCACCCGGATGTTCGAGGACGCGATTCTCGGTCTGGGCCCGGACGCGCTCTCGGATACTCCGCAGTCGGGCGGTGGCGAGGACTTCTCCTGGTACCTCGAGGAGGTTCCGGGTGCGATGGCACGGCTGGGCGTGTGGTCGGGCGAGGGCCCGCAACTGGACATCCACCAGCCGACCTTCGACATCGACGAGCGCGCGCTGGCGGCCGGCGTGCGCGTGATGACCAATCTGGTCCTGCAGGCACGCTGACCGGGCGGCCCGCCGGGTGCGAACTCGGCGGGCTGTCGGGCTCTCTCCCTGCGGTCTTTTCGGCTACATCGATCCGAAAGTCCCCGGACCGACGTTGCGGCTGTTGCGGGTGCGCAGCGCGTGGACGTAATCGGCCGGGGCTCCGGCCTTTTCGGCCGCGTCGGCGATCACACCGATGTAGCGGGCCGAGGGCAGCCCGCCCTCGTAGGCATCCAGCACGTACAGCCACGCCAGGACCGGCTGCGTACCCGTGCCCGAATTGGGCGAGACCCGGAGCCGGATCTTCTTGTGGATACCGAAATCCGAACCCTCCCACCGGTCGAGGCTCTGCTCGTCCTCGGCGGAGACGTCGTACAGCACGACGAACACCCGGGAGCCCGGATCCTCGACGACCGTCGCGAGCGGCCCTTCCCAGCCGATGTCGTCGCCGGCGAAGGTCAGGCGCCACCCTTCCAGCCAGCCCGTTCCGTAGACGGGGGAGTGCGGACAGCGCTTGAGCATCTGCTCCGGGTCCATATTGGATCCGTAGGCGGCGTATATCGGCACCTGGCAAGAGTATCGAATGTAGGGACCGCTTGTTTCGATCCGGCCGGGTTCGGGCCCTGCCTGTCTTCGGCGAGGCGGGGGAATGTCCGGAGAATTACCGGAAGGTGACACGCGCAACGTGACCCATGACGCGGTCAAAACTGTGAGGAGCAGGACCGATAACGTTGACGGCAGTGCCGGAGATCCCGGCCGGACGGCTCGATAGCGGAGGTACACATGGCCCGCATTGCAATCATCGGGGGCGGCCCCGCCGGCTACGAGGCGGCGTTGGTGGCAGCTCAGCACGGAGCCACGGTCACCGTGATCGACTCCGACGGTATCGGTGGCGCATGCGTGCTGTGGGACTGCGTCCCGTCCAAGACCTTCATCGCTTCGACCGGGGTGCGCACCGATCTGCGCCGCGCGCGTGATCTGGGCATCACGCTGCACATGGCGCAGGCGCAGGTGCGATTGTCGGAGGTCAACTCCCGGGTGAAGGCGCTCGCGCAGGCGCAGTCGTCCGACATCCGGTCCAAACTGCAGGCCGCCGGAGTCACCATCCTCAACGGCCGCGGTCAGCTGATCGACCAGATCGCCGGTCTGGCCACACATCTGGTGCGCGCGACGCTCGCCGACGGCACCGAACGGGTGATGGAGGCCGAGATCGTCCTGATCGCCACCGGCGCCAGCCCGCGGGTGCTGCGCGGCGCCGAACCCGACGGTGAGCGCATTCTCACCTGGCGTCAGCTCTACGACCTCAAGGAGCTGCCGGAAACGCTGGTCGTGGTCGGCTCGGGCGTGACGGGCGCCGAATTCGTCTCCGCGTACACCGAGATGGGCGTGAAGGTGAAGCTCGTCTCCAGCCGCGACCGGATGATGCCGGGCGAGGACGCCGACGCCGCGCTGGTCCTCGAGGACGCCCTGGCCGAACGCGGCGTGGAGCTCGTCAAGCAGGCCCGGGCCGACGCCGTCGAGCGGACCGCGGACGGGATCGTGGTCAAACTGTCCGACGGGCGCACGGTCACCGGCTCCCATGCGCTGATGACGGTCGGCTCCACGCCCAATACCCAGGATCTGGGCCTCGAGCGCATCGGCATCGAACTCGACCGCGGCGGCTATCTGCGCGTCGACCGCGTCTCGCGGACGGCGGTGCCCGGGATCTATGCCGCCGGCGACTGCACCGGGTTGCTGCCGCTGGCCTCGGTCGCGGCGATGCAGGGCCGGATCGCGATGTATCACGCACTCGGCGAGGGCGTGCAGCCCATCCGGTTGAAGACGGTCGCCTCCGCGGTGTTCACCCGGCCCGAGATCGCCACGGTCGGTGTCAGCCAGACCGCAATCGACAACGGTGAGGTCCCCGCGCGCACGGTGATGCTGCCGCTCAACACCAATCCGCGGGCCAAGATGTCGGGCCTGCGACGCGGTTTCGTGAAGATCTTCTGCCGGCCGGCCACCGGCGTGGTGATCGGTGGCGTGGTGGTCGCGCCCATCGCCTCCGAACTGATCCTGCCGATCGCGATCGCGGTACAGAACAACCTGACGGTGAACGACCTGGCACAGACGTTCTCGGTGTACCCGTCGCTGTCCGGATCGGTCACCGAGGCGGCGCGGCAATTGATGCGTCACGACGACCTCGATTAGTGGGCGGCTGCTGTTTCAAATGCGCTGCCCCGCTTGACGTTTTGCCGGACGGAGTGCGGCTTCCCACAGCCGGGTAGCACCAGTTGCCTGAAACTTGTTCGTGTGGTTCACTTCCGGCAGAGATGTCAGTGGTGGGCGGTTGGCAGGTTCACGTGCGGGGGGAATGCAATCTTTCCCGGGCCGGGAATCCGCGAGCGGCTCGCGGACCGCAGCAGGGTGCGGGCCGGACATCGATGAGGGACCAATGGAGACGGCCCCATCGGACGGCGTTCGTCGGTCGGTGGCAGTGGCCGAGCTCGGGAAAGGGATTGCGAGACAGTGAAACATCGTAAGCCGAGTCGGGCGCAGCGAGCGATGGCCACGACATCGTTGCCACTGGCCACCGCGGCCGCCGTGGCAACCATCCTCGCGTCGGGTACGGCGAGTGCCGCGCCGGCCGATCAGCCGAGCGTGCCGACCACTCCGGCGCAGCCGGGCGCCACCAACGAGGCCCCCGCGCAGGACAAAAACAACAACGGCCAGAGCCAGGACGCGCCGGGCACGCAGGAGAACGCCCCGCAGCAGAACGGCACTCAGCAGAACGGGCCGCAGCAGAACAACAACCAGCAGAACGGGCCCCAGCAGAATGGGCCGCAGCGCAACGGCAATCCGCAGCCGGGCGTCACCACCCCCAATCAGCCGGGTGTCACCACGCCGAACCAGCCGGGCGTCACCACCCCGCAGCCGGGCGTCACGACCCCGAACCAGAACGCGCCGAAGCCGGACCAGAACCTGGCCTCGCCGACGCAGCCGGGTGTGACCACCCCGCGTGTCGCGCCGCTGCCGGTGCCGGGTCAGGGCAGCCAGGTGCAGCCGGCCGTCGTTCCGGACCAGCCCACCCCGAACGGTCAGGCCGACCAGCTGAAGCCGGGTCAGCAGTCGCCGGACCAGACCGTGGGCACCCCGAACAAGCCGCAGTCGCACGACGGCAGCATGGACACGCTGCGTAGCCAGCAGGGCAACTCGGCCCCTTCGCAGCAGGCGCAGTGGACCTCTCCGAGCCTGCAGTCCGCACCGGCCGCACCGGTCGTGCAGATGAACGGCCCGCACACCGAGGTCGGCGCCAACGTCGACGGCGGCGGGCTGCTGCCGGGCTACGTGGCCAACACCCACCACTTCAGCAACCTCGACGGGTATGTCGGCACGGTCGGCTACAGCACTCCCAACGGGGTGGGCGACGCCGGTGTGTCGGTGGAGTTCGTCGAGGCGAACAAGGTCAAGATCACCTCGTACACCCACGCCACCGGCTTCGACGATATGAAGTCCGAGAGCTACGTCGACACCACCCAGGCCAATGCGGCCAAGGCGGCCGTCGAGGGCTGGATCAAGCAGCAGCCGGGTGGCGCCGCGGCACTGGATGCGGCCGCTCAGATTGGTAGACTCCCGCAGGGTGATATCGCTCCGCAAACGGTGAATGTCGCTGGTGCGACCACACAGTGGGGTGGCACGGTCCAGTACTGATCCGGTACTGATACAGACTGAATCGGCGCGTGGGGCGGTCGTTCGCGACCGCCCCACGCGTGTGTCTCGGGGAAGGAACGGGTGATGGCCTCCGGCGACGATCAGGGCCGGGACGAAGGCGAGTCGGAATTCGGCCCGCCGGTTTCCGGATTCGGACCACCGCTGAACGATTTCGGGCCGCCGACGGGTGAAACGGGTGCGGTCGGCTGGGCGCCGGTCGGAGAACCGGAACGTCCCACACTGGGCTGGCAGCCCGCCGATGCTCCCGCGACGCCGTCCGTCCCGCCGCCGCCCGCGCAGTACCGCGCGCCGGATTCGACCGCGGCGCCCGAAACCGTTCGCCACTCGGCACCGGAGACGCCACGCGCGCCCGAAACCGTGCGGACGCCCGCGCCGGAAACCATGCGGACGCCCGCGCCCGAAACCCGCCGCGTTCCCGAGCCGCCGCACGGCACGGACGCGGCACGCGCCCCGGAGACGGTGCGCTACCCCGACGCCGGCGGTGCCGACGCGGACCGCGGAACCTGGTGGCGCGCAGACGATTCCGGCTTCCCGCCCACTCCGCCGCGCGAAACCACAGGCTCGCTGTGGGACGACGACGAACTGGCGAAGAAGCTCACGGTGCCGCGCGGTGGCGCCGAGCAGAAATCGGGTTCGGGCTCGTTGTGGGACGACGACGAGCTGGCCAAGAAGCTCGCGCCGTCGCGGCCGGTGCCCGGACCGGAACCCGCCGAGGCCGGTCGCAACAAGACGGTCCTGATCGGCGGCGTCGGCGCGGCGGTCGTGCTGATCGTGGCGTTGATCGTGGTTGTCGTCTTCGCCACGAGCGGTGGTGGCGACAAGTCCGACAATGCGCAGGCCGGTGGTGCGACCAATGCAGCCGACGGCACCGGCTGCCAGGCCCGCACCGAGGGCAATCTGGTCTACGGCAACGGACCCGGCGACACCTCGAGCGGTGCGAACGCAATCTTCGGCTACCAGCACGCGTATTACACCGATCGCAATGCCGAGAAGGCGCACACCTTCATCGCTCCTGGGGCGAACGTGCAGGCCCCGCCGGACCTGCAGAAGACCATCGACGAGCACATCCCGAAGGGCACGACGTACTGCCTGCGGATCGCGACGACCGCGCCCAACCAGTTCAACGTCGAGGTCTCGGAGTTCCACCCCGACGGTACGAAGTCGTTGTATCTGGAGGTCATCACGACCGTGAATCAGGGAGGCCGGAACCTCATCCAACTGATCCAATCGTTCTAAATCTCACAATATGAGAATCTGAGTTCATATTGTGGACGCCGCTGTGCGAAAGTGGAGGTACCACCCCTTTCGCTCGGAGGTCTCCATGTCGCCGCATACTCCACCCCTGTCCCGTCGGCTGGACGGTCTGCAGAGTTCGGCGATTCGGGATCTGCTCAAGCTGACCTCCCGGCCGGACATCGTCAGCCTGGCCGGGGGCCTGCCCGACGAACAGCTGATGCCGCGCGATGCCATCGCCCGCGCCGCGGAGTCGGCGCTGGCCGACCCGTCCCGGTTGCAGTACACCGAGTCCGCGGGTTGGGGGCCGCTGCGTGAAGTGCTCGCCTCGCGGGAGTCGGTGCGACTCGGCCGGTCAGTGCCGGTGGAGGAGATCTTCGTCACGCACGGTTCGCAGCAGGCTCTCTCGCTGCTGGGTGAGGTCCTGCTGGATCCGGGCGCTCTCGTGGTGGTCGAGGATCCGGCCTACGTCGGTGCGTTGCAGGTGTTCCGCGCGGCGGGGGCGCGGATCGTGGCGATTCCGCTGGATTCCGACGGTATGCGTGTCGACGCGCTGGCCGAGCTGCTCGAGCGCGGCGAGCGCCCCGCGTTGGTGCATACGGTGAGCAATTTCCACAATCCGCGGGGTGTGACGCTGAGCCCGCAGCGTCGTCGCGAACTGGCGGCGCTGGCCGAACGCTACGGCTTCTGGGTGGTCGAGGACGATCCGTACGGCGAGCTCTGGTTCGATCGCCCCGCGCCGCAGGCCGTTGCCTCCTACTCGCCCAACGTGATCCGGCTGTCGAGCGCCTCGAAGATCCTGGCGCCGACACTGCGGGTGGGCTGGATGATCGCCCCGAACGCGGTGTGCCGTGGCGTGGAATTGCTGAAGCAGGGCGCCGATCTCTGCGGTTCGGCGCTCACCCAGCAGATCGCCGCGGACCTGCTGGCCGACGAGCCGTGGCTGGGCGCACACCTGGACAAGGTGCGCGGCATCTACGGCGAGCGTGCCACCGCCCTGGTGAACGCGGTTCGCACCCGTTTCGGCGACCGGGTGGTGAGCACCGACGCCGCCGGCGGCATGTTCGTGTGGCTCGACTTCACCGACGGCACCGATACCGTCGAACTGCTTCCACACGCGATCGACCACGGCGTGGCCTACGTCCCGGGCTCCGCCTTCGCGGTCTCGCAGCCCTACCGTGGCTCGATGCGCCTGTGTTTCACCACGTCGGATGCGGCGACGTTGGAGCATGCGGTCGACCGGCTCTTCGCCGCCGCAGAGTGATCCGTTACCTCGATTACGCACTAGCGCAATAGTTTTCGCAATTGCGCAGTAGTTGATCTTGCCGTTACGATCCATGTGGACTCAAGGGAGGGAGAATGTGATGTCCGCAAAGGTTGGTTTCGGGGTAGCGATTGTCGTATCACTCATCGGGTTCGCGCCGAGCGTGGCAGCGGCAAGTGGTCCTTGTCAGCCAGGTGTATCGACAAACTGCACGTCGACACCGCCGCCGCCGCAGTGTCAGCCTGGAGTGTCGACGAGATGCCCGCGGTGACTGGTAGTGCGTCACGGTAGCGTCGACGGTCAATGACACTACGGGTGGGCTGGCTTACTCAGCCCACCCGTAGGTGCGTTCGACGGCCTTGTTCCACTCTGCGTAGAGGCGTTCGCGGTCGGTGTCGGACATGGTCGGCTGCCATACCTTGTCCTCGGACCAGTTGGCGCGGATGTCGTCGGTTCCGGACCAGTAACCGACGGCCAAGCCGGCCGCGTAGGCGGCGCCGAGCGCGGTTGTCTCGGTGATCACCGGCCGCACCACCGGCACATCCAGGATGTCGGCCTGGAATTGCATGAGCAGTTCGTTGGTCACCATGCCGCCGTCGACCTTGAGGGTGGTCAGTTCGACGCCGAGATTCTCCGCCTGGGCGTCGGCGCGCATCGCGTCGATCACCTCGCGGGTCTGAAATGCGGTGGCCTCCAAGACCGCTCGGGCCAGATGCGCCTTCGTGACGAAACGGGTGAGTCCGCTGATCACGCCGCGCGCGTCCGGCCGCCACCGCGGTGCGAACAGACCCGAGAAGGCGGGAACGATGTAGGTGCCGCCGTTGTCGTCGACACTGCGGGCCAGCGGTTCGATCTCGGCCGCGGATTCGACGATGCCGAGGTTGTCGCGCAACCACTGCACCAGGGATCCGGTCACCGCGATGGAACCCTCCAGCGCGTACACCGCGGGCTGGTCGCCGAGCCGGTAGCAGACCGTGGTCAGCAGGCCGTGCTTGCTGAATACCGGAGTGGTACCGGTGTTGAGCAGCATGAAATTGCCGGTTCCGTAGGTGTTCTTCGCCTCGCCCGGCGACAGGCACGCCTGCCCGAAGGTCGCGGCCTGCTGATCGCCCAGGATGCCGGCCACCGGAACCCCGGCGAGCGGTCCGGCGGAGATCTCGGCATACACCTCCGAGGAGCTGTGGATCTGCGGCAGCATCGAGACGGGGATGCCGAACTCCGCGCAGATCTGCGAATCCCATTGCAACGTCTCGAGATTCATCAGCATCGTGCGGGAGGCGTTGGTGACGTCGGTGAGGTGGCGGCCGGTCAGCTTCCACAGGATCCAGCTGTCCATGGTGCCGAAGCACAAATCCCCGGCCTCCGCGCGGGCGCGCACCCCCTCGACGTTGTCGAGGATCCAGCGCAGCTTGGGGCCGGCGAAATACGTGCTGAGCGGCAGTCCGGTCCGGTCGGCGTAGCGCGCGGGACCGACGTCGCCGGCCAGCTCGTCGCACAGCGCCGCGGTGCGGGTGTCCTGCCAGACGATGGCGTTGGCCACCGGCTTCCCGGTGGCACGCTCCCAGACCAGGGTGGTTTCGCGCTGGTTGGTGACGCCGACCGCGGCGATGTCCCCGGCGCCGATCCCGGCGTCCTCCAGGGCGGCGCCGATCACGAATTCGGTGTTGCGCCAGATGGTTTCGGCATCGTGCTCGACCCAGCCCGGCCGTGGGAACAACTGCTCGTGCTCACGCTGCCCGAGGCCGGCGATGCGGCCGGAGCGGTCGAACACGATGCACCGGCTCGAGGTTGTCCCCTGATCGATGGCGGCCACGAAGCGTCGCATCCGTGCAGGCTACTAAACGTCGCACGCGCCGCGCATCACATCGCCGCGGGCCCGGCGGTGGACTAGGGTAGTAGCGATTACCGACGGGTAACGCAGGACGATCCCACCGAACAGTGCGGAGGAAGTCGAGCGATGAACGAGAAATCACACGGTCAGCACACCGGCGAACTGGGGCCCGAGCAGCGGGAGGCCAGCTGGGAAAGCTTGGGCGCCAAGCATTTCGACGTCATCGTGGTCGGTGGCGGGGTCGTCGGCGCGGGCATCGCCCTCGATGCCGCCACGCGGGGCCTGGAAGTGGCCCTGGTGGAGGCGCGCGATCTGGCCTCGGGCACGTCGAGCCGTTCGTCGAAGATGTTCCACGGCGGCCTGCGCTACCTCGAGCAGCTGGAATTCGGGCTGGTCCGGGAGGCGCTGCGGGAACGTGAGCTCAGCCTGAAGACACTGGCCCCGCATCTGGTGAAACCGCTGCGGTTCCTCTACCCGCTGACCAACCGCGGCTGGGAGCGGCCCTACGTCGCCTCGGGACTCGTGCTCTACGACACCATGGGCGGCGCGAAATCCGTTCCGGGACAACATCATGTGACCCGGTCCGGCGCGCTGCGCCTGGCGCCGGGGGTGCGCCGGGACGCGCTGATCGGCGGGGTCACCTACTACGACACCGTGGTCGACGACGCCCGCCACACCATGACGGTGGCCCGGACCGCCGCCCACTACGGCGCGGTGATCCGCACATCGACCCAGGTCGTGGACTTCCTGCGGGAGGCCGACCGGGTGGTCGGAGTGAAGGTGCGCGACAGCGAGGACGGGCGCACCACCGAGGTCCGCGGACATGTCGTGATCAACGCGACGGGCGTGTGGACCGACGAATTGCAGGCGCTGTCGCATGTTCGCGGCCGATTCCATGTGCGCGCGTCCAAGGGCGTGCACATCGTGGTCCCGCGCGATCGGATCGCCAGCGACGCCGCGCTGATTCTGCGCACCAAGACCTCGGTGCTGTTCGTGATTCCGTGGGGCAGCAATCACTGGATCATCGGCACCACCGATACCGACTGGAATCTGGACCTGGCCCATCCGGCCGCCACCAAGGCCGATATCGACTATCTGCTCGAACGGATCAACGAGGTGCTCGTCACCCCGCTCACCCATGACGATATCCAGGGGGTGTATGCGGGGCTGCGGCCGCTGCTGGCCGGGGAGAGCGACGAGACGTCCAAGCTGTCGCGCGAGCACGCGGTGGCGCAGATCGCGCCCGGTCTGGTCGCCATCGCGGGCGGTAAGTACACCACCTACCGGGTGATGGCCTACGACGCGGTGGATATCGCCGTTCACGACATTCCCCAGCGGGTGTCGTCCTCGATCACCGACAAGGTGCCGCTGCTCGGCGCCGACGGTTACTTCGCTCTGCTCAACCAGACGCCGCAGCTGGCGCAGACCTACGGTGTGCACCCCTATCGGATCGAACATCTGCTCAACCGCTACGGCGCCCTGATCACCGACGTACTCGATCTGGCCGAGGGCAAACCCGAACTGCTGCAGCCGATCACGGACGCGCCCAGCTACCTGCGGGTGGAGGCGGTCTACGCGGCGGCCGCCGAGGGGGCGCTGCATCTGGACGACATCCTGGCCCGGCGCACCCGGATCTCCATCGAGTTCTCCCACCGCGGCACCGAATGCGCCGACGAGGTGGCGCGGCTGGTGGCGCCGGTGCTGGGCTGGGACGAGGAGCAGATCCGGCGTGAGGTCGTTACGTACAACGCCCGGGTGGACGCCGAGATCCGCTCGCAGACCCAGCCCGACGACGTCTCGGCCGACGCCCTGCGCGCCGCCGCGCCGGAACCTCGTCCGGAGATTCTGGAACCGGTGCCGCTTCCGCAGGGATAGCGGTCAGGGCGCGGTCGCCGTGGGCGCCGAAGTGTGACCGGAACGCACAGGGCCCGTACTCGCCGAGTGCTGCAGGGCATAGGTGAACAGCACCGTGGCCGCGATGGCGATGGCGGTGATCAGCAGCTGGGTGACGAGCCGTGTGCTACGACGCATCGCGGTGCTCGCATATGCCATCTGCCCTGCTTCCCGACCGGTGACGATCTGTGTCGCCCTTATGTCGCGCTCACGCTCCGAAACGTTAGCGGCCGAAGGAAATGCAGCTATCGATCAGCAAATATTGCGCTTCGTCGCGGTCAGCGGCGAGTCCGGCGTGCGGCCCTCGGTTCCGGCGTCTCGGGTGCGGGCTGACAGCGGGGGCAGAAGTAGATGCCGCGTTCGGTGGCGGTGGCGGAGGCGGCATCCGGGCCGAACATGCGGACGAGGATCATCGATCCGCAGCGCCGGCAGGGTTGGCGCTGCCGACCGTAGACCACCGCGGGCCGGGGTGGATGGTGGGCCGCTCGCTCGAGGATGCGGTGGGCGGCGTCGACGAGTCCGGGGAGATCGGGTACGGCTGCGACGGGAGTGGCCGGGTGGATCCGCTCGGCGAAACAGATCTCACTGCGGAAGATGTTGCCGACTCCGGCCATGACGGTCTGGTCCAGCAGCGCGAGCCCGATCGGCCGCTCCGGGTCCGCGCGCAGCCGGCGGACCGCCTCGGCCGCATCCCAATTCGGGCCCAGGAGATCCGGGCCGAGATGATCGATCGCGGTGTGCTCGTCGGCGAGCGGGAGCACCTCGACCAGGCCGAGGGAGAAGCCGACGGCTTCGGTGTCGTCGGTGGCGAGAATCAGGCGCGCGGTGAATCCGGGTTTGGTCCACCGCTGGCCGGGGCGGTAGACCCGCCAGGTGCCCTCCATCTTGAGATGGGTGTGGATGCTGACCTTTTCGGTGCGGACGAACAGGTGTTTGCCGTAGCTGCCGACGCTGTCGACCCGGCTGCCGCGCAGATCGAGCGTGGCATAGCGTGGGACGCGAAAGTCACTGCGAGTCAGCGTCTTTCCCGCCAGCGCGGTTCGCAGCCGGGCCGCCGCGAGGTAGACGGTATCTCCTTCCGGCATCGCCGTTCACCCCCTGTGTCGCCGGAGGATGCGCGCCGGTCTCATGCTGTGCTGCGGAGCCGGAAGCCCCGGGGAGTGGTGTGGAAGCCGGCGTCGGTGAGGAATGCGGCGAAGGTGTTGCCGTGCACAGATTCCCCGTCGACGCGTTCGACGACCAGTGAGTCGATCCGGCGGTCGTGGACCAGAGACGCCAACGCGGCCGCGGCCTCGGTCCGGATCTCGGGGTCCTCGGTGAAGGTGAGCAGAGTCTTACCACCGCGCTCCAGGTACAGTGCCAGTTCGCCCGCGGCCAGGACGACCAGGGCTCCCGCCTTACGGCCCGGACGATGTCCGGCTCCCTCACCCGCGTTCTTCGGCCACGGCAGTGCGGCGCCGTACGGATTGGCCGGATCGCACGCGGCGAGCGCGACCGTGCCGCCCCGGCCGGTGTCGCCGCCCACCCGGTCGGAATCGTAGGAACGCAGCCGGTCTACCACGTCGGTGGTGGAGAACTGCGCCCCGCCGAGAGTGTCGACGAAATAACCGCGCCGGCAGCGCCCGCGATCCTCGAATTCGGTGAGCACCCGGTACATGAGCGCGAAGCCGCCCGGAATCTCCTCGTTCTGCACCGAACCCCGGGTCAGCACCCCGTAGCGCTCCAGCAGGAGATCGGCGGTGGCGTGGGCACGAATGGTGTTGTCCGGCAGGCGCTGTGGCAGCAGCGACCATCGACCGGCCACCGCGGGCGGGCCGGTCCGGGTCGGCATGGCCGGTCGCGGCAGGTACATGCGGCCGCGCGGGGTGCGTCGCGGGGTGCGGTGGGCGGTGGTGCTGCGGGTGGTGCCGGACAGTCGCGCCCGGACCGGGGCGAAGGTGTCGCCGGACAGATATCCTGCCCACACCAGCTCCCACAGTGCCGCGGCCACGGCCGCATCGTCGAGTATCCCGGTGGCGTCGGACAGTTGCCGGAAGAAGTAGGCGCCGCCCGCCACCGCGACGACACGGTTGCCGCCGACCGCAGCCGGTTCGGTGGCGGCCGCGCCGTCGCCATCGCCATCGAGCGCGATCGCGTCGCCGGTCGCCACCGTCAGCTCCGCGCCCAACGCCGTCAGCAGGTGCACCTGCACATCGGTGAAGTCGATCTCCTCCGGCGGCGCCAGCGTGACCGGCGCCTGATCCGCCGGATGCAGGGCGATCCAGCCGTCCTTCGCGGTGATGGCCCCGTGGCCGGACCAGAGCACCTCACCGGAGGCGGTGAGTTCGTCGAGCATCGCCGGTGTGTAGTCACGCACCCGCGACGGCAGAATGAGCGACTCCCACGCCGATGCCGGAATCGGCACGCCCGCAAGCTGTTCCACCACCGCGGCGACACCGTCCACGCCGCGCAGTGTCGAAGTGCCGATATGCTGCCACGCCGGCAGGAACCGGCCGAACGCGCCCGTGGATACCGGCTCGACCTCCTTACGCGCCGCGGCCAGCGAACGGCGGCGCAGCCGGCGCAACACCTGCGCGTCACACCATTCCGCACCGGCCGAACCCGGCGTGAATTCACCTTCCACCACCCGCTTCTCGGCCCCGAGGTGGTGCAGGGCGGTGGCGGCGACGGCCGGGCCGATCCCGAAGCGCCGGGCGACGGCGTCGAGGGTGAACGGGGCGTGAGTGCGGGCGTAGCGCCCGATCAGATCACCCAGGGGATCGGCGACCGGTTCGATGAAGGCCGCCGGGGTGCCGATCGGCAGGGGGACGCCCAGGGCATCGCGCAACCGGGCGGCGTCCTCGATCGCCGTCCACCACCGCGATCCCGCGAACGACACCTCGAGAACGCGCCTGGCCTGTAGCAATTCGGCGAACCACGGGTTCGGGTCGGCGGTGCACCGCGCGGCCGCCTCGGCCGGGGTGAGCGGGCCGAGTAGGCGCAGCAGGTCGGCGAGCCCTTCCGCGTCGCGGGCGTGGCGCTCGGGGGTCAGCCGCTGCAGTTCGCGTTCGGTCAGTTCGAGGACCGCGGCGTCGAGGAGTTCGCGCAGTTCCACCCGCCCCAGCAGTTCGGCGAGCAGGCTCGAATCCAGCGACAGCGCGGCCGCGCGACGCTCGGCCAACGGGCTGTCGCCCTCGTACATGAACTGGCCGATGTAGTCGAACAGCAACGCGTTGGCGAACGGTGACGGGGCGGCGGTCTCCACCTCGACCAGGCGCAGTTTGCGCCGCGCCACATTCGTCAGCAGATCCCGCAGGGCGGGCAGGTCGTAGACGTCGCGCAGGCATTCGCGCACCGTTTCCAACAGGATCGGGAAATCGGGGAATTTCCTTGCCACATCGAGCAATTGGGCCGCGCGCTGGCGCTGCTGCCACAGCGGCGCGCGGCGGCCGGGATCTCGGCGCGGCAACAGCAGCGCTCGCGCCGCGCATTCGCGGAAGCGAGAGGCGAACAGCGCCGATCCGCCCACCTGCTCGGTCACCACGTCGTCGATCTCGTCCGGTTCGAAGACGAACAGTTCCGCGCCCGGTGGATCGTCGGTGGTGTCGGGCAACCGGACCACGATGCCGTCGTCGGAGGCGGTCGGCGCGGCATCGACCCCGAACCGCTCCCGCAACCGCGCGCCCACCGCGAGCGCCCACGGCGCGTGCACCGGTAGACCGTAGGGCGAGTGCAGGATCAGCCGCCAATCTCCGAGTTCGTCGCGAAACCGTTCGACCAGCAGCGTGCGATCGGTCGGCAGATGGCCGGTGGCCTGCCGCTGCTCGGCCAGCAGTGAGACCAGATTCGCCGTCGCGAAATCGTCCAGGCCGGCGGCGTGGACGAGCTGTTCGAGTTCGACCAGTTCGCCGCCCTTCGCGGCGGCCTTACCCGCCTTGGAGGCCGCGGCTCCCGCTCGGGAGGGCGTGCGTCGCGTGGCGCCGTTTCCGCTGGGGTCCGAGGACGATCGGCGTTGTCGCGCAGGACTTTCCGCCCGCGCCGCCGGGGACCGCGGTTGCTCGTCGCCGAACGAATCGGCGCCGTTCCCCGCGGCCCGGCGCGCGGACTGCTGTCGTCCGCGACCGCCCGCCGGCCCGGAGTCGAGGGCTTCGCTGTCGAGCGCCGCATCGGGCCCACCCGCGTCTCGCACGAGTTCCGCGATCCGCCCGGCCGGTGCGTGTTCGACCGCCTGACCGGCCGTACGGATGAATTCGCCCAGAGCCGCGCCCAATTCGGCCGGACGCCCGAGGGAATCGCCGTGCCAGAAGGGGAGTCGGCCCGGCAGGCCGAACGCGGGGGAGACGAGGACCCGGTCGTGGGTGATGTCCTCGATGCGCCAGCTGGTCGCGCCGAGGGCGAACACATCGCCCACGCGCGATTCGTAAACCATCTCCTCGTCGAGTTCGCCTACCCGCGAAGCCTTTTCGCCGACCATGAACACCGGGAACAGACCACGGTCGGGAATCGCGCCGCCGGAGGTGACCGCGAGGCGCTGAGCGCCGGGACGCCCGGTCAGGGTGCCCGCATCGCGATCCCACACCAGGCGCGGACGCAGCTCGGCGAATTCGTCGGAGGGATATCGACCCGACAGCAGGTCCAGCACCGATTCGTACGCCGAGCGCGGCAGCGCGGCGAAACTTCCTGTCCCCCTGACCGTTTCGAACCACTCGTCGACATCGATCGGTTCCAGTGCGCAGGCGGCCACGGTCTGCTGGGCGAGGATGTCGAGGGGGTGGGCGGGGATCTTCAACTCCTCGATCTGTCCCGCCGTCATCCGCATCGACGCCACGGCGCAGTGGATCACATCGGTGCGGTGCTTGGGGAAGATCACCCCGCGCGAGATCTCACCGACCTGATGTCCGGCGCGTCCGACCCGCTGCAGCCCGCCCGCGACCGACGGCGGCGCCTCGACCTGCACCACCAGATCCACCGCACCCATATCGATACCGAGCTCGAGGCTGCTGGTCGCCACCACACACCGCAACCGGCCGCTTTTGAGATCGTCTTCGATGATGGCGCGCTGTTCCTTGCTCACCGAGCCGTGATGGGCCCGGGCCAGCAGCGGCGCCGCCCCGTGATTGACCTCGGTCGGCGACCCGAGCTGGGCGGGCGGCGCGTGCTCGCGGCGTCCCGCGACCTCCTCCGCCTCGTCGGGTTCGGCGATCCGCTCGGCGTATTCCTCGTTCAGCCGCGCCGTCAGGCGTTCGGCCAGCCGCCGCGAATTCGCGAACACGATCGACGAGCGGTGCGCCAGCACCAGATCCACGATCGCGGCATCCACATGCGGCCAGATCGAGCCCGGCTGATCGGATTCGTCCGGCTCGGTCATATCCGCCACCGGCACCCGCACCGACAGGTCGAACGTCTTCGGCGCCGGCGGCGACACGATCGTGATCGGCGCCGAGCCGACCAGAAATCGCCCCACCTCCTCCGGCGGACGAACGGTCGCCGACAACCCGATGCGCTGGGCGGGCCGCTCGGTGAGCTGGTCGAGCCGGGCCAGCGACAGGGCCAGATGCGCCCCGCGCTTGGAACCGGCGATCGCGTGGACCTCGTCCACGATCACGGTGCCGACCTGCGACAACGTCTCGCGGGCCGCCGAGGTGAGCATCAGGTACAGCGATTCCGGGGTGGTGATCAGGATGTCGGGCGGCTTGCGCTGCAGGGTCCGCCGGTCGGCCGGGGTGGTATCGCCCGACCGCACGCCGACGCTGATCTCGGGGGCGGGCATACCGAGCCGCGCGGCCGTGCGGGTGATGCCCACCAGGGGTGCGCGCAGATTGCGCTCGACGTCGACCGCGAGGGCCTTGAGCGGGGAGATATAGAGCACGGCGGTGCGCTGCGGGCCGGACGTGGGTTCGCGGGTGGCGAGCCGGTCGATCGCCCACAGGAAGGCCGACAGAGTCTTACCGGACCCGGTCGGCGCGATCACCAGGGTGTGTTCTCCCGCGGAGATCGCCTCCCAGGCTCCCAGCTGGGCGGTCGTGGGCGCGGGGAACGCACCGTCGAACCACTCCTGGGTCGGCCGGGAGAACTGCTGCATGGGTTCAGTGTGCACCCGGGCACCGACATCGAGACCCGGCGGCGAAGTCCCTCGGGCGCATTTCCCGGTCTCGAGCTCGCCGGACGGGGTCGCCGACGCGGACGGATCGGCGCCGGTCCACGACTCGTCCCGATAGGCTGGCCGCGACTGCGGTGGCTAACCGACGATGGGACCGATATGAGCGAGCGCCCCGACACTGTGACCGCGATTCCGGCCGACCCCGCACAGGTGACGAACGACCCCGCCAACCCGCCGGTCCCGCCCGGCGCGATGCTGCTCGAATTGGTGCCGGTCCCGGTGCGCGATATCGACCGGGGAATCGAGTTCTATCGCGATCGGCTCGGCTTCCATCTCGATGTGGACGTGGCTCCGGCGCCGGGCGTGCGGATCGCGCAGCTGACTCCACCCGGTTCCGCCTGTTCGATCCTGCTGTCCGAAGGCGTCGCCACCGCGGACGGCGCGGTCGGCTCCCTGCGCGGACTGCATCTTGTCGTGGCCGATATCGAGGCAGCCCGCGCGGAACTCGTCGCGCGGGGCGTCGGCGTGGGCGAGATCGACGATGTCGGTGGTGGTGTGCTGTACGCCCATTTCGCCGACCCCGACGGCAATACCTGGAGTCTGCAGTACATGCCCTGGCGGTAGCCGCGGCCGTTCATTGCCGAACGGTGGCGATCGGCCGACTGGGCCGCGCATCGCGCCCCTCGCCCGCTAGTGTTTGAGACTATGCGTAACAGTAACGGGTTACAGCGGCGTGGCCTGGCGATCGGATGCGGCGGCACGGTGGGCGCGGCCTGGATCGTGGCGGCGCTCGCGGCGGTGCGAGATGTCCTGCAGTGGGATCCGCGCGAGGCCGATGCGCTGATCGGCACGTCCGCCGGCGCGGAAATGGTGACGATGCTGGCCTCGGGAGTCTCCGTCGACGATCTGATGGCGATGCAGCGCGGCACCGTCGCCGATCCGATCCTGGCCCGGCATATGGCCGACGAACCGGGCCGCTTCCCGCCGCTGCCCCGTCCCCGCCTCGGCGCCCCGCGAATGGCCTTGCACGGCAACCGTTCTCGACAAGCCCTGCTGACCGCGGGCAGCCGGCTGCTGCCGGTCGGCGGCGGCGATGCGAGCTGGCTGCAGCGCCTGGCCACCGATCTGAACCGTGACCGGGACTGGTTCGACCATCCATCCGCGTGGCTGGTCGCGATGGACTACGACTCCGGCGAGCGGGTCGCCTTCGGCGCACCGGAGGCGCCGGCCGCGACGATCGGCCAGGCGCTGCGGGCGTCGTGGGCGGTTCCGGGCTGGTTCCCACCCGTGCCGATCGCCGGACGGCGGTTCGTCGACGGCGGCGCCGCCTCCACCGCCTCGGTGGATCTGCTGCTGCCGCTGGGCCTGGACGAACTGGTGGTGCTGACACCGATGGCCTCGGCGCGGTCGGTGCCCGCCGGCGGACCGGGACACTGGCTAGAGCGTCAGCTCCGCGGGCCGATGAGCGCGCAACTGGAATCGGAGATCGCCGCCGTGCGCGCGGCCGGAACCCGCGTGTTGCGGCTGGCGGTGACCGCGGCCGACCTGGCGGTCATGGGCCCGAACTTCATGGACGGCCGCCGGCGCGGCGAGACCTTCGAGCACAGTCTGCGCAGCACCCGCCGCGCCATGGAACGGAGTGAATTCGCATGAACCTGTTCGGTACCGGCTATCCGCCGATCGACCTGGCCGCGGCCCGCGTTCTCGTCACCGGAGCCGGTCGCGGCATCGGCCGGGCCACCGCGGAGTTGTTCGCGCACAAGGGATCCGACGTCGTCCTCGCCGATGTGGACGCCGCGGCCGCGACCGCCGCGGCGGCCGACCTCGGCGCCCGCGCGGTCGAACTCGACGTGCGCGACCGGGAGCGGTGGGACCGGGTCGTCGCCGATCTGGGCCGGATCGACGTCCTGGTGAACAACGCCGGAGTGATGCCCGCGGGCCCGTTCCTCGGTGAACCGGATGCCGTGGGGCACACCACGATCGATGTGAACGTCTGGGGCCTCATCCACGGCATGCGGGCCGTCGCGCCGGCGATGATCGACCGCGGCCGCGGTCATATCGTCAACGTCGCCTCGCTGGCCGGAAAAATCCCGCTGCCCGGGTTGGCGGTGTACAACGCGAGCAAGTTCGCCGCCGTCGGACTCTCGGCCGCGACCCGGCTGGAATTCGCCGAATCGGGGGTCAGCGTGAGCTGTGTGCTGCCCTCCGCGGTGCGCACCCGCCTGTCCTCGGGGCTGACCCTGGGCCGCGGGTTGCCCACGGTCGACCCGGTCGACGTCGCCGCCGCGATCGTCAAGACCTGCCGGACCCGGCGGGCCGAGGTGGCGGTGCCGCAGTATCTCGATCCCGTCGACATCGCGCTGGCGGCCGCCCCCGAATCGGTCGTGCGCATGGTGCGCGGGCTCTTCGACGGCGACCGGGCGCTGCATCCGGGGGACGCGGCGGTGCGGGCGGCCTACGAGGACCAGGTCCGCGCCATCGCGCGCGATCCGGAGCGTTGAACGCTCAGCCGAACCGAATGCCTTGTGCCAGCGGCAGTTCGGTGGAGTAGTTGACTGTATTGGTGGCGCGGCGCATATACGCCTTCCAGGAGTCGGAGCCCGATTCGCGTCCGCCGCCGGTCTGCTTCTCGCCGCCGAACGCACCGCCGATCTCCGCACCCGAGGTGCCGATGTTCACATTGGCGATGCCGCAGTCGGAACCGTCGGCGGCCAGGAATCGTTCCGCCTCGCGCTGGTCGCCGGTGAAGATGGCCGACGAAAGCCCCTGTGGCACAGCGTTGTGCAGGGCGATCGCGGAATCCAGATCGTGATAGGTGAGCACGTAGAGAATCGGCGCGAACGTCTCCTCGCGCACGATCGCGGTCTGAGCGGGCATCCGGATGATTGCGGGGCGTACATAATAGGAACCGTCGCCGCCGACCTCGACGCGCTCACCGCCGCAGATCAATTCGCCCCCGTCGGCGAGCGCACGGTCGATCGCCGCCCGCATCGCGGTGTGGGCGCGGCCGTCGATCAGCGGCCCGACCAAGACCGAGTCGTCGAGCGGATTGCCCACGGGCAGTTGGCGATACGCCGCGCTCATCCGATCCAGCAGTGGCCCGGCGATATCCACGTGCGCGATGACCCGCCGCAGTGTCGTGCACCGCTGTCCGGCCGTTCCCGCCGCGGCGAAAACCACGGCCCGCGTTGTGAGGTCGAGGTCCGCGGACGGGGTGACGATCGCGGCGTTGTTACCGCCGAGCTCGAGCAGGCACCGGCCGAAACGCGCCGCCACTCGCGGTGCCACCGCCTGCCCCATCCGCACCGATCCGGTGGCGCTGACCAGAGCCACCCGTTCGTCGTCGACCAGCTGGGTGCCGACGTCGGCACCCCCCTGGATCAGCTGGTGGATCCGCGGGTCGGCGCCGACGTCGAGGGCCGCGCGTCGCAGCAGCGCATCGCAGGCCAGCGCGGTCAGCGGCGTCGTCTGCGAGGGTTTCCACACCACGGTGTCGCCGCAGACCAGGGCGATCGCGGTATTCCACGACCAGACCGCGACCGGGAAGTTGAACGCCGAGATCACCCCGACCACCCCGAGGGGATGCCACGTCTCCATGAGCCGATGCCCGGGTCGTTCGGAAGCCATGGTGCGGCCGTACAGCTGGCGGGACAGGCCGACGGCGAATTCGCAGACGTCGATCATCTCCTGCACCTCGCCGCGCGCCTCGGCGCCGATCTTGCCCGCCTCCAGGGTGACGAGTTCGGCCAGCGCGTCGAGATTGTCGGCCAGTAGTCGTCCCAGCCGCCGCACCACCGCGGCACGTTGCGGTGCGGGGACGGATCGCCACGCCTGAAAAGCGCTGTGCGCCTTGTCGATCGCGCCGGTCACGTCGAATGCGGAGGTGGCCGGGACGCGCATCAGCTCGCCGCCGGTGATCGGTGTGCGGGCCGGCAGGTCGCCCGAATCGACCGGGTCGACGCCGAGTTCGAGCAGCAGGCGCGCGGCCCGGTCGCGCAGTTCGCCGGTGGTGGGCAGAACGGGTGCGGATGTCATCTGCGGCTCCGTTTCCGAAATCGGTTGATGGGGGGCTTCGCACCGGTGGGAGATCGTTTCCGGCCCCGGCCACCGCCCGCTGGGTTAGCCTTCGCTGATGGCGGATGCACCTGCGAAACCTGTTCTCGACGACATCGATCGGCTCCTGATCCGCGAATTGATGGCCGACGGCCGGGCCACGCTGTCCAATCTCGCCGAGAAGGCCAGTCTGTCGGTATCCGCGGTGCAGTCGCGAGTGCGTCGGCTCGAGGCGCGCGGCGTGATCCGCGGATATTCCGCCAAGGTCGACCCGGAGGCGCTGGGACAACTGCTCTCGGCATTCGTCGCGATCACTCCTCTCGATCCCTCACAGCCCGACGACGCTCCGGCCCTGCTCCAGCACATCCCCGGCATCGAGGAATGCCATTCGGTGGCGGGGGAGGAGAGCTACATGCTGCTCGTCCGGGTGGCCTCGCCCCGGCATCTCGAACAGTTGCTGCAGGAGATCCGCGCCACCGCCAATGTCCGCACCCGAAGCACCATCATTCTGCAGACATTCTACGACAGGTGAGACCTGATCGTAATTTATACGTTTGTTTGTAGTGAAACCGTAAATATTTTCGTATCCTGTGGGAGTGACCCTCGAACTGGAGCGCCCCGGAACGGCCGACGCGGAGGTCACGAACCCGGCGTCGGTCACTGCCTCGCGCGTACACGACATCCTGTCCGCCCACATGCTCGCCGACGGTTTCGATCTGGTGCTGGACCTGCGCAGATCGCGGGGACTCGACCTGGTCGACGCCCGGGACGGCACCGTCTATCTGGATATGTTCGGCTTCTTCGCCTCCTCCGCCTTGGGGATGAACCATCCGGCGCTGGCGGCGAACGCTCGCTTTCGCGCCGAACTCACCAGGGCGGCGCTCAACAAGCCCAGTAATTCCGATGTCTATACGGTCGCGATGGCGCGCTTCGTCGACACCTTCGCACGGGTCCTCGGCGATCCGGCGCTGCCGCATCTGTTCTTCATCGACGGCGGTGCGCTGGCGGTCGAGAACGCGCTGAAGGTCGCCTTCGACTGGAAGAGCCGCCACAACGCGATGCACGGCCGCCCGGCCGAACTGGGCACGAAGGTGCTGCATCTGACCGGCGCCTTCCACGGCCGCTCCGGCTACACGCTGTCGCTGACCAACACCGACCCGATCAAGACCGAACGATTCCCGGCCTTCGACTGGCCGCGCATCGAGACCCCTTATCTGCGCCCCGGCATCGACATCGAGGCCGCCGAGCAGCGCGCGCTGGCGCAGGCCTGGGCCGCATTCGCCGAAAATCCGCACGACATCGCGTGTTTCATCGCCGAGCCGATTCAGGGCGAGGGTGGCGATCGGCACATGCGACCGGAATTTCTGCGGCGCATGCAGCAGCTGTGTCACGAGCAGGACGCGCTGTTCATCGTCGACGAGGTGCAGACCGGCGTGGCGATGACCGGGTCGACCTGGGCCTACCAGCAGTTGGGCCTGCGACCGGATGTGGTCGCCTTCGGAAAGAAGACGCAGGTCTGCGGAATCATGGCCGGCGGGCGCGTCGACGAGGTGCCCGACAACGTGTTCGCGGTGAGCTCGCGGCTCAATTCCACCTGGGGCGGCAACCTCGCCGATATGGTGCGGGCCCGCCGCATCCTCGAGGTGATCGAATCCGACGACCTGGCCTCGCGCGCGAAGGAGCTGGGCGCGCTGCTGCTCGACCGGCTGCGCGCCCTCGCCGACCGGCACGAGCGGCTCACCGATCCGCGCGGTCGCGGGCTGATGTGCGCGGTGACACTGGATTCCGCCGAACTGCGCGATGCTGTCCTCGCGGAACTGCGCGAGCGCGAACGGGTACTGTTCCTCGGAACCGGCGACCGCGGTATCCGGTTCCGGCCGCCGCTGACGGTCACCGCCGACGAACTCGAGCGGGCGGTGGACGCCCTGGATCGCGTCCTCGCGGGCATGGCCGATCGCTGACGATTCCCAGGCTCGCGCGAGCGTGTCCGGACCGCCGTTGTGGCACTTCACCAGCGCTTTTCTGCTGGCGGGTAGCCAATAAGGGTACTGGTCGGTAGCCCCCACTGGAATTCCGCCGGGCTGCGCCACTGGTTACACTCCGGGGCATGACGAGTGTCCAGAGTCAGCCTTCGCCGGGTTCGGCGGGCGCCCCCGATATCCACACCACCGCAGGGAAGCTGGCTGATCTGCGCAATCGGCTGGAAGAGGCCAAGCACCCGATGGGTGAGGGCGCGGTCGAGAAGGTCCACGCCAAGGGCAAGCTGACCGCGCGCGAGCGCATCCTGGCCCTGCTGGACGAGGGTTCGTTCGTGGAGATGGACGCGCTCGCCCGGCACCGCAGCGTCAACTTCGGCCTGGAGAACAACCGTCCGCTCGGCGACGGCGTGGTCACCGGCTACGGCACCATCGACGGCCGCGACGTCTGCATCTTCAGCCAGGACTCGACGGTGTTCGGCGGCAGCCTCGGTGAGGTCTACGGCGAGAAGATCGTCAAGGTCATGGACCTCGCGCTCAAGACCGGCCGCCCGTTGATCGGCATCAACGACGGCGCCGGCGCTCGCATCCAGGAGGGCGTGGTCTCGCTCGGCCTCTACGGCGAGATCTTCCACCGCAACATCCAGGCCTCCGGCGTGATCCCGCAGATCTCGCTGATCATGGGCGCCGCGGCCGGTGGGCACGTGTACTCCCCGGCGCTGACCGACTTCGTCGTGATGGTCGACCAGTCCAGCCAGATGTTCATCACCGGCCCGGACGTCATCAAGACCGTCACCGGTGAAGAGGTCACCATGGAGGAGTTGGGCGGCGCCCACACCCACATGGTGAAGTCCGGTACCGCGCACTACGTCGCCTCCGGCGAGCAGGACGCGCTGGACTGGGTGAAGGACCTGCTGAGCTACCTGCCCAGCAACAACCGCGCCGAGGCCCCGCGCTTCCCGGCCAGCGACCCGATCGCCGGCGCGATCGAGGATTCGCTGACCGAGGAGGACCTCGAGCTCGACACCCTGATCCCGGATTCGCCGAACCAGCCCTACGACATGCACGAGGTCATCCGGCGACTGGTCGACGACGACGAGTTCTTCGAGGTGCAGGCCGAGCGCGCGATGAACGTCATCGTCGGCTTCGCCCGCATCGACGGCCGCAGCGTGGGTTTCGTGGCCAACCAGCCCACCCAGTTCGCCGGCTGCCTCGACATCGACGCCTCGGAGAAGGCCGCCCGGTTCGTGCGCACCTGCGACGCGTTCAACATTCCGATCATCACGCTGGTCGATGTTCCGGGCTTCCTGCCGGGTACGGGCCAGGAGTACAACGGCATCATCCGCCGCGGTGCGAAGCTGCTCTACGCCTACGGTGAGGCCACTGTGGGCAAAATCACGGTCATCACCCGCAAGGCCTACGGCGGCGCGTACGACGTGATGGGCTCCAAGCACATGGGCGCCGATGTGAACCTGGCGTGGCCCACCGCCCAGATCGCCGTCATGGGCGCTTCGGGCGCGGTCGGCTTCGTCTACCGCAAGAAGCTGCAGCAAGCGGCCGCGGAGGGCGCCGATGTCGACGCACTGCGCCTCGAGCTGCAGAACGAGTACGAGGACACGTTGGTCAACCCGTACGTGGCGGCCGAGCGCGGCTACGTCGACGCGGTGATTCCGCCCTCGCGCACCCGCGGCCAGATCGTCGCGGCGCTCCGCTTGCTCGAGCGAAAGATGGTTACTCTACCGCCGAAGAAGCACGGCAACATTCCGCTCTGATCCGACGATATGTGCGGTAGCGGAGGCACACTTTCCGGGAGAGTGGCGAGTTCGTACCGCGCACGATTGCCGCATCCGGGTGAAGATGGTAGGAAAAGGCCCTCATTCGATGAGGGCCGCACGAATACCGTTCGCGGCGTGGGTTCGTCCCGCGCCGCGAACGCCGGGCCCCCTCGGTCCGGCACAGAACAGGAGGAGTTGGCGCTGTGACGGCTGTGGCTGACGAAGAGATATTGCGCGCTGCCGAATTGGATTTGGCGGTCGACGAATTCGGTGACGGCGACACCAGGCTCGCATCCGACACCGCTGTCGTCGAGGCCGAGGTCGGCCACGGGCCGGTCATCCGTGTTCTGAAGGGTTCGCCTACCGACGAGGAACTCGCCGCTCTGGTCACCGTGTTCGCCGCCGCGGGCGCGAACGCCGACGCGGCGCCGCAGGATCAGGGCCCGGTGGACAACTGGGGCCGGCCCACCATGATGCACCGCGGTACCTCGCCGTTCTCCCCCTACGCCTTCCCCTATCTGTCGCACATCCGCGGCTGACGTGACGGGATTCGTTCTCGGCTCCGCCTCCCCGGCGCGACTGCAGGTGTTGCGTGCGGCCGGGCTGGATCCGGTGGTGCGAATATCCGAGGTCGACGAGGACGCCGTCGCCGCGGCGCTCCCGCCGGACACACCACCCGCGGGCGTGGTGACCGCTCTCGCCCGAGCCAAGGCCCACACCGTCGCCGCCGCATTGATCGCCGACGCCGCCGCGTCCGTAGACGGTCCGGCCGCCCCGGATTCCTACGGCATTGTCGCCGCGCGGTCCCCGCGATTGGTGGACGACTGCGTGGTCGTCGGCTGTGACTCGATGCTGTTGGTCGGCGGCGTGCTGCAGGGCAAGCCCCATACCCCGGACGTCGCCCGCGCCCGTTGGGCCGAGATGGCCGGGCGCAGTGCCGATCTGCTCACCGGCCACTGTGTGCTGCGCGTGCGCGACGGCGCGATCGTCGCCGACGCCCAGGACTGCAGCACCACCACCGTGCATTTCGCAGCGCCCGGCCCGGCCGAGCTGGATGCCTATATCGCCACCGGCGAGCCGCTGCGGGTGGCCGGTGCGTTCACCCTCGACGGAATGGGCGGCTGGTTCGTCGACCGCATCGACGGTGACCCGTCCAGTGTCATCGGAATCGGCCTACCGCTGCTGCGTCGCCTCCTGGGCGACGTGGGCGTCGGAATTGCGCAGCTGTGGCTCCGTGCGCAGCTGCGGGCCGACGCGATTGGCTGACGGCGTCGGTAGTCGCGGTCCGGTCCCGGCCTGATCGGGGATGTGAGCGGGATCCGGGAGCGTGCTCGCCAGCGCCTCCAGATGGATCACGCAGAGTTCCGGGCCCACGAACGGGTGCAGCCGGACGTTGACCGCATCGCGTCCGCCGTTGCGGTCCAAGACTTCGCGCATCAGGCCCTGATGCACACCGCAGACCACCTCGGAGTGGGTGCGCGCCAATTCGCGCAGCGGGCATGCGGTCAGGCGGATGTTGAGCTGGTCGCCGGTTTCGGAGGCGGGATCGCGCTCCGGGGCGAAACCCAATTCGGAGCTCACCGTCACCGCGACATCGCGCGCATCGTCGAGCGAGGCGATGGGCTGTTCGAGCTGTTCGACCTTGGCGCCCCACGCGCGCCCGGCCGTCACGGCCAATTCGGAACGCCGGCGGGGATCACTGCCGAGCTGATCGGCCAGCACCTGCGCGAGATCTTGATAACCGACCGATCGCTGCACCGCCGTGTATCCGATGCGCGGGCGGCCGCGGCCGCGAGGCGGCTGCTGGAATTGGCGGACCAGCGATTCCCGGGTGAGAACATCCAGATGAAAGCGGACGGTGGTGACGTGCTGTCCGGTGATGCGCGCCAGTTCCTGGGCATCGAGAGGCTCGCTGGCGCCGCGTAGGATCGCTAGCAGGCGCCGTCGTGGCCAAGAATCGGACATAGCTCACCCCTCCTCCCATGTGACTTTATCGGACGAAGCTGCGACTTAATCGCGCTTCATCCGATTCGTGATGTGAAACCGACGGCGCACATTGTTCGCACCTACGATCGGTACTGCCCAGCCGCCCATCGTCTACCACGCGTGAAGGATCTTCCACCGTGCCCGTCGCTCCGGACTCTCATCCATCCTTCGGCTCTCATGCATATCCACAACGATTGGTAACCACTGAGTGGCTGTCGGCAAACATCGGTACCCCTGGCCTCGCGATCGTCGAGTCCAACGAGGACATCCTGCTCTATGACATCGGCCATGTGCCAGGGGCGGTCAAGATCGATTGGCGCGCCGAGCTTACCGATCCGCTCACCCGCGACGTGATCGACGGCGCCCGTTTCGCCGAACTCATGCGTGCCAAGGGCATCGCGCGCGAGGACACGGTCGTCGTCTACGGCGACAAGGCCAACGGCACCGCCGCCGCCACCGCGTGGGTCTTCGGCCTGTTCGGGCATCCGGATGTGCGGCTGCTCGACGGCGGCCGGGACGCGTGGATCTCCGAGGCCCGCGACACCACCTTCGAGGTGCCCGACGTCGGGCTGGGGGAGTATCCGGTCGTCGAGCGCGACGATCGCAGCGCCCGGGCCTTCCTCGACGATGTGCGCGCCTGCCTGAACGACGGCGGAACCGGCGCCGGGCTGGTCGACGTCCGCGCGGCAGGGGAGTACACGGGCGACGACGACCGCATCCGGGACCGCCCGGAGGAACAGTCACTGCGCGCCGGGCACATTCCGACCGCGATCAACATCCCGTGGACCGCGGCGGTGGGCGGCGACGGCCGATTCCGCAGCCGGTCGGAGCTCGAGGAGATCTACGCGCCGCTGCTGGGCGCCGAGGACACCATCGTCTACTGCCGCATCGGCGAACATTCGGCACACACCTGGTTCGTGCTGACCTCGCTGCTGGGCGTGGCGAATGTGCGCAACTACGACGGCTCCTGGACCGAGTGGAGCAACGCTGTGCGCACGCCGATCGTCAAGGGAAGTGAACCGGGTTCGGCTCCGGTCGCCGTGTCGGCGGCGGCACAGTCGGTCTAGGGTGTTGTTCACGTCACGGGGGTCCGGGCTACTGTTCGGTAGCCCTATCCCTGTTCGGAGTCTGTTGGCACACTGCCTACACTCACCCGAGACGTAAGTTGTCCAAAGCACAGGAGGCTCAGTGCCCAGCCATGCCAGCGCGCAGATCACGAAAGTCCTGATCGCCAATCGGGGCGAGATCGCGGTGCGTGTGATCCGGGCCGCCAAGGATGCCGGTATCGCCAGTGTCGCCGTGTACGCGGAACCGGACGCGGACGCGCCATTCGTCAAATTGGCCGATGAGGCATTCGCGCTCGGGGGGCAGACCTCGGCCGAGTCGTACCTGGTCTTCGACAAGATTCTCGACGCGGCGCGCAAGTCCGGCGCCGACGCGATCCACCCCGGTTACGGCTTCCTGTCCGAGAACGCGGATTTCGCCCAGGCCGTCCTGGACGCCGGGCTGATCTGGATCGGCCCCTCGCCGCAGTCGATTCGCGATCTGGGTGACAAGGTCACCGCTCGCCACATCGCCGAGCGCGCGCAGGCTCCGATGGCCGCGGGCACCAAGGATCCGGTGAAGGACGCGAACGAGGTCGTCGAGTTCGCCAAGCAGTACGGCGTCCCGGTGGCCATCAAGGCCGCCTTCGGTGGTGGTGGCCGCGGCATGAAGGTCGCCCACACCATCGAGGAGATTCCCGAGCTGTTCGACTCGGCCACCCGCGAGGCGACCGCCGCCTTCGGCCGTGGCGAGTGCTTCGTCGAGCAGTACCTGGACAAGGCCCGCCACGTCGAGGCCCAGGTGCTGGCCGACAAGCACGGCAACGTCATCGTCGCCGGCACCCGCGACTGCTCGCTGCAGCGCCGGTTCCAGAAGCTGGTCGAGGAGGCGCCCGCGCCGTTCCTGTCCGACGAGGTACGCGCCAAGATCCACGAGTCCGCCAAGCGGATCTGCAAGGAGGCCGGCTACTACGGCGCCGGCACCGTGGAGTACCTGGTGCAGGGCGAGACCGTGTCGTTCCTCGAGGTCAACACCCGCCTGCAGGTCGAGCACCCCGTCACCGAGGAGACCTCGGGTCTGGACCTGGTGCGCTGGCAGTTCCGCATCGCCAACGGCGAGGAGCTGACCATCACCGAGGACCCGGCCCCGCGCGGACACTCGATCGAATTCCGCATCAACGGTGAGGATGCCGGCCGTGGGTTCCTGCCGGCACCGGGCCCGGTCACCGTCTACAAGGAGCCGTCCGGCCCCGGCGTGCGCGTCGATTCCGGCGTGGTCGCGGGCAGCGTGATCGGCGGACAGTTCGACTCGATGCTGGCCAAGCTGATCGTCACCGGCGAGAACCGCACCCAGGCGCTGGAGCGGGCCGCGCGTGCGCTGGCCGAATACGAGATCGAGGGCTTGGCGACGGTGCTGCCGTTCGACCGCCACATCGTGACCAACCCGGCGTTCGTCGGTGACGGCACCAAGTTCGACGTCTACACCAAGTGGATCGAGAACGAGTGGGAAAACACCATCGAGCCCTACACCGGTGGCCAGCCCATCGAGGACGAGGAGGAGGGTGCGCGCCAGACGGTGGTCGTCGAGGTCGGCGGCCGTCGCCTCGAGGTGTCGCTGCCGGGCCAGTTCAGCGTGGGCGCGGGTGTGGCCGCCGCCGGTGGCAACGGCGCGGGCGTGATCCGCAAGAAGCCCAAGCCGCGCAAGCGTGGCGGCGCGGGCGCCTCGGCCGCCTCCGGTGACGCCGTGACCGCCCCGATGCAGGGCACCGTGGTGAAGGTGGCCGTCGAAGAGGGCCAGTCGGTCGAGGCCGGTGACCTGATCGCCGTGCTCGAGGCCATGAAGATGGAGAACCCCGTCAACGCGCACAAGTCCGGTGTGGTCACCGGTCTGGCCGTCGAGGCCGGCGCCGCCATCACCCAGGGCACCGTGCTCGCCGAAATCAAGTAGGCAGCAAGCGATTTCGTGAAGAACCCCGCTCCGCAACGGAGCGGGGTTCTTCACGTTCTGGGTAGAGAACCGACGGCAACACGCACGAGACCTAACCGGCGTGCGGAGAGTGTTGTTTACCGGGCTCTGTCGGTTTGTCGTGCTTGGTTTCGGAATAGCTTGTGGCATGCGGGATTTCGAAGGGTGGCGGCAGCACGCCGGTGGGGAAGGGCAGCAGCCGGCGCGGTGGGATGACCGCGGTCGTGTATTCCGGTTCCGGGGTCGCCGGGGCCGCGGTGGTCGGTGCGGCGGTGGTCACCTCGGGAGGGGTGGTCGACTGCTGGTCGGAGGGAGTGCGGGAGCCGCTGCTCAGCAGGGCCGTGCACCCGGCGACGACCGCGAGGGCGACGATGGCTGCGCCGATCAGCGCGGCGGCGACGGTGAGAGCCGAGCGTCGTGGCGGTGCGGGTGAAACCTGCTGTGCCGTTGAGGACAAGGGATGCGGCCGGCTGGATGGTCCGAGTGCTGTGGGCGGTGCGAGGGCATCGGCCGGTGTGCCCGGGCCCGGCAGGACGCGAGTCGGGCGTGCCGCACCGCGCGGCCGCCCGGCCGCGGCACCCGCGAATCCGGGCACGGGCGCCGGTCCGGAGTCGAATCGTCTGGTCGTCGCGGGTTGCGCGGCCGCCAGGGGCGAAGGACCGAATTGTCCGCGTGCCGCTGGTGCGGGCCCGGGCTGCCCGCTCGCCTCCGGTGTCGCGCCTGGATGCGGCGTCTGCGACTGCTCGGATTGCAGGACCGGCGGTGGGTGGTCGACGGTGATCGTTCCCGCCGCGACCCGGGCCGCCGCCGCCAGCTCGCCCGCGGTGCGGTAGCGGTCGTCCGGCCGCTTCGCCATCCCGCGGGCGACGACGGCGTCGAGCGCGCCGGGGACGTGAGCGGCGACCGCGGAGGGGCGCGGCGGAGGCTCGTGCAGATGGGCGTGCAACTGTCGGACCGCGTCGGTATCACCGAACGGCCTTCGCGCGGTGAGGCATTCGTACAGCACGCAGGCCAGTGAGTACACGTCCGAGCGAGAGTCGCCGTGCCCGGTGAACCGTTCCGGCGCCATATAGGCGAGCGTGCCGACCGTGAAACCCGTTGCGGTGATGGTGGTTTGCCCCGCCGCGCGAGCGATCCCGAAGTCGATGAGATACGCGAACCCGCTGGGGTGCACGATGATGTTGGCGGGTTTCACGTCCCGGTGCACCAGCCCGGCCGCGTGGGCGGCGTCGAGCGCCTCGGCGATCTGCGAGATCAGATCGATCGACTCCGGCACCGCCATCGCACTCGACCGCACCAGCCGCGCCAGATCCACACCCGGGATGTAGGCCATATCCAGGTACAGCCGCCCGGCGTATTCGCCGAACCGATGGATCGGTGCGATATGCGGATTCTCCAGATGCGCTCCGATCCGGGCCTCGCGCTCGAATCGCCGCCGGTAATCCGCGTCCTCGGCCGCGCTCCCGGACAAGATCTTCAGCGCGACGGTCCGCGCATCCGCCGGGTCGTACGCCAGCCACACCTCCCCGGCCGAACCCCGGCCGAGCAGCCGATCGAGGCGGTACCGCCCGAACTCCCGCGCCGTCATCGCATCCGCCCGAGGTGCCTACCGGGGCGGATGAAGGGGCCGGGGGCACGGCGGCTCGCCGGTATCGTCCGCGCCCCGAGCCTCGCGTCGCTGGTCTGCGGCCGCGTCTCGGTACTCGGCTGTGGTGCTGGACCGGTCGTCGCGGCGACGAGCGGGGCGGCAGCGGTGCCGATGCCGCGCTGGCGGAACATGAGACCGACGATAGTGCGGATGTGCGGCCTGCGGTACCGCGGGTGGAATGCCGCGGCGACGGGCCCGCTCACCCGCGCCCCGCGCGGTAATCTCGTGCCATGGCTGATTCTCCCGACGTCCGCATCGGTACCGCGGAGCGCGAGCAGGCGATGCAACGCCTGTCGGAGCACTTCGCCGCCGGGCGGTTGTCGGTCGCCGAGTTCGACGAGCGCAGCGGTCTCATCGCCGCGGCGGTGACGCGAGGTGATCTGGCGCCAGTGTTCAGCGACCTCCCGGCCGTCGTGCCGGAGCCGCCGGAACCGCCGGAACCGGCCGCCGCGCAGCCGGGTGGGCGGCGCGAGTTCGCCGGTTCGATGATGGGCCTGGTGGTGATCATCGCGCTGGTGCTGTTCTTCACCACCCATACCTGGCTCTGGTTCCTGCTGATCCCCGCGGCCGGCATCATCACCGGCGGCCTCCAGCAGCGCGGCCACGATCGCCGGTTGCTCGACGGCGACGACCACCGCCTGCTCGACCGTCGCCGTCGCCGTCGCCGCGACCGTCGCCGGAGGTTCTGATGGAACCGATCGAAATCAACGCCGGCAGTTGGTATCTGCGTGCGCTGCGTGCCGACGACCGCATCGACGACCGCCCGGCTCTGGCCGACGGCGGCATCGCCGATCCCGGCTATGTCGAACGCCGTGCCCGCGACTGGGCGGAACAGACCGGGTATTCGTGGGCGGTGTGCGAGCCGACCACCGCGGAACTGGTCGCCGAGATCGTGGTGACGCCGCAACCCGATGGCACCGCGGAGATTTCGGGCTGGTCGCGCGAGGGCTACGATTCCGCGTTGCAGTCCGGCCTGACCGCGGTGAACCGATTCGTCGCCGGAGCCCTGGGCCTGCAACCTCTGTAAGGCGCGCTGAACGCCCTGTGCCGCAGCACTTTTCGCGTCGAGCGGTCGGGGTCGCCGATTAAATCGGTGGATTGCCGGGTGTCCGTACCCGTACCGTGAAGACTCCGAAATCAAGCACTGGGGAGGTGCGCGATGTGGGAGTGGAGTAAGTCGGTCGCGGAACGGGCCACCGCGACAGCGTGGACCCGGTCGGCCGGGGAGCCGGAGCCGACCGTCGTGGATCCGGAAGTCCGGTCCGAGTGGCCGGACGAGCAGGCGCAGGAAGAGCTCGGCGAATGGGCCTCCGACGCCGTCATGGCATATGGCGGAGCAGGCGCCGGCGGACCGGTGCGCTCGATCCATCTGCCGGAGTACGACCTGGCCCGATGAGAAGAACCGGGAGGCGGGTGCCGCTCACATGGCGGTACCCGCATCTTGGTGCCGTCCCCGCGAAGCGTCCGATGCGGAGCGGTACAACGACCGTCCGAGCAGGCAGGAGTAGCCTGCGAGGCGTGCAGAGGCCACCGTTGGACGCCGATATCCTGCGACATGCCGTCGCCGAACAGCCCGACCTGTCGTTCTTCTCCCACATCGATGTGGTGGAGTCGACCGGTTCGACCAATGCGGATCTGATCGGCGTGGCCGGCGATCCCTCCTCCGATCGGCGGGTGCTGGTCGCCGAATATCAGGACCGCGGTCGCGGCCGCCACGAACGGTCGTGGGTGAGTCCGCCGCGCGCGCAGATCGCGATGTCGATTCTGGTGCGGCTCGGCGGTATCGAGCCGGCCGTCCTCGGCTGGTTGCCGCTGCTGACCGGTGTCGCCGTCGTCGACGCGGTCCGCGAAACCACCGGACTGGACGCAAATCTCAAGTGGCCCAACGACGTTCTGATCGGCGGCCGCAAGGTGGCCGGCATCCTGGCCGAGGTCGCCTCCGGCGCGGGCGCGCCGGCGGTCGTGGTCGGCGTCGGGCTCAATGTGAGCCTCACCGAGGACGAACTGCCTGTGCCGCACGCCGTTTCGCTGACTCTGGCCGGTGCGGAGAACGCCGATCGCAACGAGTTGGTCCTCGCCCTGCTGCGCGCCTTCGCCCGCCACTTCACCGAATGGCGGACGGAGAACTGGAATGTCACGGCGCTGGCCGACGCCTACCGTGCGCGGTGCGCCACGCTCGGCGCCGACGTGCGGGCGGAACTGCCCGGCGGCGAGGTCATCACCGGTGTGGCCACCGATATCGACGCCTACGGCCGCCTGATCATCGGCGATCGTTCGGTATCGGCGGGCGACGTCACTCATCTTCGCCCGGCATAGCGGGCCGAATCAGGGGGTAGGGTTCGCATATGAGTTATCCGGAGGAGCTGCTCGCGCCGGACGAGCAGCTGCTACTGCACCGTCATCCGCATTGGAAGATGTTGTTCTTGCCGGCGCTCACCTTCATCCTCGCCACGGCGCTGGCCGGATTCCTGAGCGGGCTGGCCTGGCGCAACACCGAGGGCACCACGCGCAACGCCGTTCTCATCGCGATCGTCGTGGTGTGGGCGCTGCTGGTCGTGTGGCGCTGCCTGTCGCAGGTGATCCGTTGGAAGTCAACGCATTTCATCATCACCGACCGGCGGGTGCTGGTGCGCGAGGGCGTGCTCACCCACAGCGGCATCGACATTCCGATGAACCGCATCTCCAGTGTGCAGTTCCGCCACGGGTTGTCGGACCGGTTGCTCGGCACGGGCACCCTGATCATCGACGCCGCCTCGGGTGATCCGTTGGAGTACGACGACATTCCGAACGTGCAGAAGGTGCATTCGTTGCTGTACCACCAGGTCTTCGACAACCCGCACGGCGATCCGGGCCACGAGCAGTATCAGGACCCTCGCTACGGCGGCCGTCGGTAGCGGCGGGCCGCGGTTCGGTGGCGCACGCCCGATCGGCCCGGTTCGCCAGTAATCTTGTGCTGTGACCGCCGTACTGCTGGCCGAGGACGATGAGGCCATCGCCGCTCCGCTGTCGCGAGCGCTGGGGCGCGAAGGCTATTCGGTAACCGTCGAGAGCTTCGGCCCCGCCGTGCTGCGCCGGGCGCTGGAGGGTGAACACGATCTGCTCATCCTCGATCTGGGGCTACCCGGTATGGACGGCCTGGAAGTGTGCCGCCAGGTCCGTGCCCGCGGCGCCGATCTCGCGGTGCTGATGCTGACCGCCCGCACCGACGAGGTCGATTTCGTGGTGGGTCTGGACGCCGGCGCCGACGATTATGTCGGTAAACCGTTCCGTCTCGCCGAACTATTGGCCCGCGTGCGAGCCCTGTTGCGGCGCAGTGGCATCGGCGACGAGGCGGTGGAGATCGGCGGAGTGCGGCTCGAACCCGCCGCACGTCGGGTGCTGGTCAACGGCCACGAGGTGAATCTGGCCAACAAGGAGTACGAACTGCTCAAGGTGCTCATCGACCGGGCCGGGCAGGTCGTGCCGCGCGAGACGATTCTGCGCGAGGTGTGGGGCGATGCCGATCTGCGCGGCTCCAAAACCCTCGACATGCACATGTCCTGGCTGCGCCGCAAGATCGGCGACGAGGGCCCGGTCGCGGAGCGGCGCATCGTCACCGTGCGCGGTGTCGGTTTCCGCTTCAACACCGATTGATCGCCGATGCGGCGCCGAATTCTGCTGTCCATGCTGGCGGCCTTGACCCTCACCACCGTGGTGCTGGGTATCCCCCTGGCGTTCACCGCCTGGCAGTGGGTGGCCGATATCACCCGCAGCGATCTGCGGGCCCGCCTGGATCGCATGTCGGTGGAGATCGTCGGCCAGGAGCGTGAGGACGGGTTGGTTCACGGCGTGCTCGACCTGCGCTCGGTGCGGCCGCTGATTCCGTCCGGCGGGCGTCTCACGATCATCTATCCGACTCCGGAGGACGCCGCGCTGCGTGTGGACGCCGGGGCGCCGGAGGTCGACAACCCGGTGGTGGAATCGCTGTCGATGGGCACGTCGGGCTCGCTGCGACTCGAGGTGCCCGCCGCCCCCATGCATTCGATGCAGCGGCAAGCGGTGGGCGCGGTGGCATTGGTGGCACTGGCCTCGCTGGCCGCGGGCGCCGCCGTGGCGGTGGTGACCGCGCGGCGGGTCGCCGATCCGCTGCGGGATGTGGCCGCCCGCGCCGCGCGGCTGGCGAAGGGCGATTTCCGGCCGGACCCGCGCCGGCACGGCATCACCGAACTCGACCGGGTCTCGGATGTGCTCGATTCGGCCACGGTGGAGATCGCGGGCCGGCTGCAGCGCGAGCACGCACTGGTCGCCGACGTGTCCCATCAGTTGCGCAGTCGCTTGACGGCGGTGCGGCTGCGTCTCGACGAATTGTCGGCGCATGCGGACCCGGCGGTCGTCCAGGAATCGGAGGAGGCGATGGCGCAGGTCGATCGGCTCACCGAGGCGATCGACGAGTTGGTTCGCGATTCCCGCGACCAGGACGCCGCCGATCACGAACCGGTTCCCGTGGTCGCGGAATTGCGTGGGGTGGTCGCCGAGTGGCGGCATCCCTTCGCCGAGGCCGGACGCAAACTCGTGCTGTCCGGCGATCCTGCCCTGCGCGCACCGGTGACCGGATCGCGGTTGCGCGAGGCGGTGGCCGTACTGGTCGACAACGCGCTGGTGCACGGCGGCGGAGACTGCTCGGTGTCGGTGCGCACCGTCTACGGCGGGCCCGACCGCGAACCGCTGGTGGCGGTCGAGGTGGCCGACGAGGGCGAGGGGGTCAGCGACGAACTGGCACCGCACATCTTCGACCGCGGCTTCTCCGGCGCCGGATCGACCGGGGTGGGGCTGGCGCTGGCGCGCGCGCTGATCGAAGCCGATGGCGGCCGGTTGGAACTACAGCGTCGGCGTCCGGCGCTGTTCGCGGTATTCCTCGGTAAGCCGACCGCGGGGCGGTCGGGTAACGGCGTCATCGGGGAGCCCCGCTGAACGGTGGGTTCAGCTGAAGCCGAGCGGTTTCTCTTCCTCGTACAGTTCTTCGAATTCTTCGACCAGTGCGTCGATTTCGTCGGGGAACACCCAGCGCTTCATCGCCCAGAATCGGAACACCATCTGCAGGATGTTGCCGATGATGAAGGCGCTGACGAAGTCGGCGATGTTCTCCACGGTCAAGCTGACATCGGGGACGTGCAGATGGAAGAAATACCGCGAAACCCACAGCGGGAGATTCGACAGCAGCACACCGATGGCGCTGACCACGAAGAACAACAGGGCTTCGTGGTGTTTCTCACGACCGCCGCGCCCCTTGAACGACCATTCCCGGTTCAGGATGTAGGACGCGATGACCGCGATAACTCCGGAAATGATCTTGGCCGTGATCGGTTTCGACTCGAGAACCGTCAATTTGAGGATGTAGAAGATACCGCTGTCGATGACGAAAGTGGTCGCTCCGACAATCGCGAACTTGATCAGCTCGTGATGACGAATAGCGAGGTCCCGTAGTGTTTTGGGGAGGATGTTGACCACATCGTCGACAAATGGCACCCGGTGAGTCTACGTCCGTCCCGCGCTGGGCAATCAACCCGCACTCATCCCCGCGTGTGGGCGCATGACAACATGGTGGGCTGTGAGCGAGCGTAGTGGGCCATCGATGGACCCCTCCACCGGGGTGCAAGAGGTTGCCGAGGGTGAACCGATGCCGGTTTCGCGCAGTTTCGAAGGTGGTGGAATGCCGACCGTCGCGATGATCGGCGGCGGGCAGCTGGCGCGAATGACGCATCAGGCCGCCGTGGCGCTGGGGCAGTGCCTGCGGGTCCTGGCCGAGCGACCCGACGATCCGGCGGCCCAGGTGAGCCCCGAGCTGGTCCTCGGATCGCATACCGACCTGGCGGCCCTGCGCAAGGTTGCCGTCGGTACGCACGCGGTGACCTTCGATCACGAACATGTGCCGACCGAACATCTGCTGGCGCTGGTGGCCGAGGGCGTGAACGTGCAGCCGCCGCCGGCCGCGCTGGTCTACGCCCAGGACAAGCTCGCGATGCGGCGCAAACTGGCCGAGATGGGCGTGCCGGTCCCGGCGTTCACCGCGGTCGAGAACGTCGCGGATGCCACCGGCTTCCTCGCCGAACACGGTCCGTTCGTGCTGAAGGCGGTGCGCGGCGGCTACGACGGGCGCGGCGTGTGGATGATCGATGACGCCGCCGAGGCCGAGCGCATCGTCACCGACCAGCTCGGGCACGGTGTGACCTTGCTCGCCGAGCAGCGGGTGGATCTGAAGCGTGAGCTCTCCGCGATGGTGGCGCGCTCGCCGTTCGGGCAGGCCGCGGCCTGGCCGGTGGTGGAGACCGTGCAGCGCGAGGGCCAGTGTGCCGTGGTGATCGCGCCCGCGCCGCAGCTGTCGGACGAGGCCGCGACCGAGGCCGAATCGCTGGCCCTGCGGCTGGCCGCCGAGCTCGGCGTCACCGGTGCGATGGCCGTCGAGCTGTTCGAAACCCACGCCGGTGAACTGCTGGTCAACGAACTGGCCATGCGCCCGCACAATTCCGGGCACTGGGGGATGGACGGTGCCGTCACCGGGCAGTTCGAACAGCATCTGCGCGCGGTTCTCGACTATCCGCTCGGTGCTACGACGCCGCTGGCGCCGGTGACGGTGATGGCGAACATCCTCGGCGCGGCCGAGGCGCCGGCGATGTCGATGGACGAGCGGCTGCACCACCTGTTCGCGCGGATACCGGAGGCGAGGGTGCATCTCTACGGCAAGGGCGAGCGCCCGAAGCGCAAGATCGGGCACGTGAACATCCTCGGTGACGATGTGGCCGAGGTGCGGGAGAAGGCCGAACGGGCGGCGCACTGGATGTCGCACGCGGTGTGGACCGATGGATGGGATCCCCATGAGTGAACAAGAGGAGGCCGGAGCTGTGTCCGATGGTCGCTCCGCAGGCTCCGCTCCGGCGGTCGGCCTGATCATGGGCAGCGATTCCGACTGGCCCACGATGGAAGCCGCCGCGGAAGCGTTGGCGGAGTTCGGGATTCGCTTCGAGGTCGGTGTCGTCTCGGCGCATCGCACGCCGCAGCGCATGCTCGACTACGCCCGCGAGGCCGCCGGTCGCGGCGTGAAGGTGATCATCGCCGGTGCCGGTGGCGCCGCCCACCTGCCCGGCATGGTCGCCTCGGCCACCCCGCTTCCGGTGATCGGCGTTCCGGTGCCCCTGAAATACCTCGACGGCATGGACTCCCTGCTGTCGATCGTGCAGATGCCCGCCGGCGTCCCCGTCGCCACGGTCTCCATCGGCGGCGCCCGCAACGCGGGCCTGCTCGCCGTCCGCATCCTCGCCGCCACCGACCCCCACCTGCGCACCCGCATGGAACAGTTCCAGGCCGACCTGGAAAAACTGGTCCTCGACAAGGACGAAGCCCTGCGCACCCGCCTGCTGGGTTAGGACGATCCGGGCGGTGCCGCGAGCATCGCCCGGAACTGCTCGGCGGTCACCGTCGAACGCGCCGTGGGATTTTCGACACCCGCCGGGCATCAGGACGTATTTCTTCTTGCTCGCCGCAACACGGCTGCCACCGCAGCACCTATCGATACCCGGGCGGTGTCGTCGGAGTACCCGGGATCTCCTCGTACGGCGCAGACATGGTCGCTCGAACATACCGATTACCGTTGTGGGGTGCCCAGCGACAATTCGACCCCCGTTCGTGCTGCCGACGCCGCGGAGTTTCGGCTGGCTGTGGTCGATCACGCGTTGCGGCTGTTTGCCGAGCAGGGATACGAGGCGACGACGGTGGACGAGATCGCGGAGGCGGCGGGGATTTCGCGGCGGACGTTCTTTCGGCAGTTCCGGTCGAAGGAGGATGTGGTCTTCGCCGACCACGAGGAGCAGCTCGCCCGGGCGAAGGCGTATCTGGCTGCGGCGCAGGGGGATCCGTGGGATGCCGTGCGGGAGGCGGTGGTCGGGATCTTCGAGCGGTTCACCGAGACCAGGGAATTGGCCGCGCGCCGGTACCGGGTGGTCCGGCAGGCCTCGGCGCTGCGCGACCGCGAGATCGTGACCGTCTTCCGGTACGAACGGCTGTTCACCGACTATCTGCGCGATCGGCTGCCGGAGGTGCCCGATCTCGCGCTGATCCAGTTCAGTGCGGCCGTCACCGCCACCCACAACTATCTGCTGCGCCGCATGGTGCGGGGCCGATCCGAGGCGAGCGCTGCCGATCTGCGCGCGGCGGTCCGGGCGATCGCGCCCCCCGGTGCGGCCCCGGAACCGGGCGAGATGGTGGTGGCGGTCTTCCCGCGCGAGATGCCCGCCCGGCAGGTCGCCGACCTCCTGGCCGACCGCCTCGAATCTGTGAACCGGGCCGCCGAATCCAGGATTTGGCACTGAGTGCCACGGCGGATTCCGGCTATCCCCTCACGTCGTCGCCCTCAGGCGGCGTATACTCGAACGCGACTGGCACTGAGTGCCGAGGTGCGCCAGTGTAGTGCCGGGATTCGCGGACCAGGCGAATCGAAACCCCACGACCAGGAGTGAACCCATGGCGGGCAACCCCGATTTCGAACTGTTCAAGTTGGACGACATCCACGACGAGTTGCGCGCGGCGATTCGCGGCCTGGCCGAGAAGGAGATCGCCCCGCACGCCAAGGATGTCGACGGCAACGCCCGGTTCCCGCAGGAGGCCCTGGACGCGCTGAACGCCGCGGGCTTCAACGCGGTCCACGTCCCCGAGGCCTACGGCGGCCAGGGCGCCGACTCGGTCGCCACCTGCATCGTCATCGAGGAGGTCGCCCGCGTCTGTGGTTCGTCCTCGCTGATCCCGGCCGTGAACAAGCTCGGCACGATGGGCCTGATCCTGCAGGGTTCGGAGGAGCTGAAGCAGAAGGTGCTGCCCGACCTCGTCGAGGGCAAGATGGCCTCCTACTGCTTGTCCGAGCGCGAGGCCGGTTCGGACGCCGCCTCCATGCGCACCCGCGCCAAGCGCGACGGTGACGACTGGGTGATCAACGGCTCCAAGTGCTGGATCACCAACGGCGGTCAGTCCACCTGGTACACCGTGATGGCGGTGACCGATCCGGAGAAGGGCGCCAACGGCATCTCCGCGTTCATGGTCCACAAGGACGACGAGGGCTTCGTGGTCGGCCCGCTCGAGCACAAGCTGGGCATCAAGGGTTCGCCGACCGCCGAGCTGTACTTCGAGAACTGCCGCATCCCGGGTGACCGGATCATCGGCGCCGAGGGCACCGGTTTCAAGACCGCGCTGCAGACCCTCGACCACACCCGGCCCACCATCGGCGCGCAGGCCGTCGGCCTGGCCCAGGGTGCGCTGGACGCCGCGATCGCCTACACCAAGGAGCGCAAGCAGTTCGGCAAGGCCATCGCCGATTTCCAGAACACCCAGTTCATGCTCGCCGATATGGCGATGAAGGTCGAGGCCGCGCGCCTGATGGTCTACACCTCCGCCGCACGCGCCGAGCGTGGTGAGAAGAACCTGGGCTTCATCTCCGCCGCCTCCAAGTGCTTCGCCTCCGATGTGGCGATGGAGGTCACCACCAACGCCGTGCAGCTGTTCGGCGGCGCCGGCTACACCACCGATTTCCCGGTGGAGCGGATGATGCGCGATGCCAAGATCACCCAGATCTACGAGGGCACCAACCAGATTCAGCGTCTGGTCATGTCGCGGCAGCTGCTCAAGGGCTAGATCGCATATCGACCGGGTGTTCCGCATGGTCTAGTTCCCCTCTTCCAGGCCGTCTACAGGCCGTGGGGGCAACTCAGGCCGGAACACTCGGTCGATCGCCATCCGAGCCCGCTCGTAGCTCGACGGCACCAGGTGGGTATAGGTGCGCAGCGTGAATCCGGGATCGGTGTGGCCGAGGAACGCCGCCAGTTCCTTGATCGAGCAGCCATCGGCGAGAAGCGTCGAGGCGAAGAAGTGCCGCAAGGCATGCATGCCATCGGCGCGCCGGCGGTACTCCAATCCGCCGTTGCGGAACGCCGCCTGCCACACGACCTTGGTGAACAGGTCACCGGTGTAGAGCCGCCCGTTTTCACCCGTCATCAGCAGACGCACAGTTACCAATTCGCCGTCCGGTTTGCCCCACGGCAGACTCACCGTGACCGGCGGAAATCGGTTCTCGTGCTCCTTGATCGAGGCGAGCAACGTCTCAGCCAGCGGAGCCGAGCGAGTCTTGCCGCCCTTCGGAAGCGCGAACATCATCACGCCGTCGACAGTCTTGATCTGGCGTTCAATGCGAATCTCGCGAGAACCGTAGTCCACATCATCAGGAGAGAAGCCGAGTATTTCCCCCTGGCGCAAGCCCGCGGCTGCACCGAGGTCGACCCCGATCCGAAACCGGTCCACGATGCTATCCCGCACTGCCATCAGCCGATCAGCAGGCCACACAACAACTTTCGGGCTTCGCGCCTGCGGACGACGAACAGTCTTGGCGTGGCAGGGATTTCGGCGGATCACCTTGTCATCAACCGCCGAATCGCACACCGACGCCACGATGGTGAACACCACGGCCTGATAGTTGTCCGACAAGCCACGCTCGCCCATCCCCGCGACGAAATCGCGAATCGTGGCCGGCTGTTCGATCCTGTCGAACGTCTGATCACCGAGATACGGGTAAATCTGGCGTTCGAGGCGACTCCTCAGAACCTCCCGAGTCGCCGGGTCCGGCGATTGCGCCTTGTACCAGCTTTCCGCCTGTTGCCGAAAGGTTTTGCGGGAGGCCCGAGGGTTGATGTACTTGCCCTCGCGCTTATCCGATTCGACCTCGATCAGGAAATCATCCGCGCGCTTCTTCTCCCGGTCGGCGAACGATTTCGACCGCTCCGAACCGTCCGGGTCGATATAGCGCACCCGATACCGAAGGCCACGGCCATACAGTTCGGTCTTCTCCATGACCGGCTTGCCGCGGCCGTTCACCACCACACGATCGTTCTCGTCGCGCTGCGGACGCCACCAACGGTCTTCTACGTGCCCCATCAGGCCGCCTCATCCATGCCGGCCCACTCCCGCACCTTGGCAGGGTTGTAGCGCAAATGCCGCCCGATCTTGCGGACCGGAGGACCTTCGCCCTGCCACTTCCACTGATACAGAGTCTTCACCGGCAGATCGAGGAAGTACGCGACTTCCTCCGCCGTCCACATACGGTTTGCAGGCAACTCCATCTAGAATCCCCTCCTAGGCTGCCGGCTGAATTGCCGAAGTCTTTTGCGACCCATCCGGTCCGAGAGCGAGCTGGGCTCTCAGGTACTCCGCTCGCCACTTCGTGCGCTTGGCGATCGCGCCCATGATCAGGTGCTCCCGCAAGGGCCGTTGTTTGTCGCCCGGCTCTACCGGTGTGATCCGCAGGTGTGAGGTGTCCGGGCGCTGGATACCGACCTCGGCGAGCAGTTGCCGAACAAATTCCGCGCGGTCGGCCTTGTGATCGGGCAGGGTCTTACCAGTCCACCTGCGGGAGACCAGGACTCGGCGGCCGGGCATGCCGAGGGTGTCTCGGCGGTGGGCTTTGCCCTTGCAGCGGCCGGGGATCGTCTTGCCGGTCGCGCCCTGGGGGACGATGCCGTATTCGAGCCAGACCGGGCAGCGAGGCGAGCACGGCACGTTCTGCAGCTCGGCGTGCAAGCGGTCGTAGTGATCGGCCGCGCGGTCCGAGCGTGGTTCGATGATTTCGCTGATGGACTTCACCAGGTATTTGGTGACGTAGCCGATGGTCTTGCCGGCCTTCTCCGCGATGACGCCCTTGATGTGCTGGCGATCCATTTGGGTTCCGAACCGCACCACGTGCGCGGGCTCGAGATCGTCTACCGAGTCGAGGATGTCGAGAGCGTCGTCCCAGAAGGTCAGCGGCTGGTGCGTGGTCGGGTCCACGAAAGTGGCCTGTCGGTGATCCCACACAGGCTGGAAGTCACCGCCGTAGACGCGGTTCTCCTGATCGAAGCGCGGCCACCACACCTGGTGATAGGTCGCCGCGGTCACTTGCTTGAGCAGCTCGCGCGAGATCGCGCCACGAATCAGGATGTGCAGGTGCGGGGCACCGCGTTTCTGGGGTTCGACCACCGCGAAGTACTGCACGTCCCAGCCGACCGCGCGCCGCAGGTTCTGAATCCAGCGATCCACCAGCTTGGAGAAGAACACGGCGTCGCGGGCCTGGCGCTGGTAGTCGTAGGTGCCCGGGTGGACCGGTGAGCCGTCCGAGCAGAGTTTGCCCTTGTCGTCGGTCGCGCCGTCCTGGTTGATGCGTCCGTAGGACGGCATGGTGAGGGTGACGAACATGCTGGACAGGTAGCCGCCGATTTCCTTGCCCACCGTGCGCTTTTCGACCTTGCGGCGCGGCAGGTCCGGAACATCCTGGCGCCGACGAGTAGAACGCCGCCGGCGATCCTTCCCGGTCTCGTCCAGACTCGGTAGCCGACCACGTACACCCAGTTCCCGAAGTTCCGCATCCAGGTCCGCGACCACTTCCTTGATGCCGGCGGCAGCGTCTTCGTCACCGTCAGCGACCGCGGCGCGATATTGCTCGGCCAGATCGGAGCGAGCAGCGATGATCGCGGTCTGTGCTTCGGTGGGTTCGGGTTTGTATTCGACCGGTTCGGAGGCGATGTGCCAGCCCTCACGGCACTGCTGAATCCGCAGGGCGCGGTTGGCTTTCGCGCAGGCCGGGCACACCGATTCCATCGTGGACTTACACGGAGCGCCCTCGTAGGTGATCGTGCCAGTTTTCGGGTCCTCGATCCGCATCGGGATCGGTCGCTGGCACACGTCGAACTTCTCGGCGGTGGCTTGGGCGATTTCGACCAGGTTCGGGATGGAACGCCGTTGCTGGGCGGTCAACCGCGGTTCGGGAGCTGTCGAGTTCATCAGGCTGCGTCCTTCCGCTGTTCGGTACCGCCGATGCGGGGCAGGGTGACCGTTTCGGCGAGCGAATCCTTGTGCCGCATAACCAGTTCCACCGTTCCCGGGCCGACGATGGTGGCGCGGCAGTCGAGAGCGCCGAAGGTGTGCCCGACCCGGGAGACCCGGTTGATGTAGTCCTCGGGGCATTGGCCTTCCAGCATCCGCACCCGCAGCCGATCCACCGACGCCGAGGTTTCGACACCAGTCAACCGCGGAGCGCGCACGGTTCCGTCGTAGTGGTTCTTCACACCCAAGCCGCAAGCGATGGCGAGTTTGGCCCAGTGCCGGCGGTACCGCCACCACGCGCGTGCCCGGTGTCGTGCCCGGGAGGTGATCCAGCGCTCGAAGGTCTGCGGGCTCCGCAGTCGCCACAGCACCATCCCCGCGATGAACACCCCGACCACCACGACACCCAGCACCCACGACACCAAAACCCAAGCAGCAATAGCGATCCCGACCGGAATCGAGATCATCGGGAACAGCACCGCCCACCACGCGGCGACGAATACGAACCCGATCCCCTGCAACACCCCGAGGGCGAACAGGTCGAACACATCCAACTTCTGAGACTGCGACTGTGACTGCTGATGGTTGGTCATTTCCCGGCCCCTTCCGAGGGATCGAACAACGAGAGTTGGTTACGGCACTCCCAGCGCGGGAGGTCCTTCGCCTTGGCCGGGCGACGCCGCTTGGCCTTCACCTGATCGGCCGCGGCCTGCACAATCGGATTCACCTGCGAGGCAGAGGGTTTCGCGCTCATGCGGCCCAGTCCTCTCCGCCGTCGGGATCGAAGTCCCAGCCCGAGGGAGCCGACCCGGTTTCGGCGAGCAGATGCACCGCGACCGAGACGGGATCCAACCCGCGGCGTTCCAGCCGGCACCGGCGGTGGGCTTGCAGGTCGATCACGTCTTCCTCGTAGCCGGCATCGGGGACGACGGGGGCGGGGCGGCGGTTGCGCTTCATGGCTTGTTTCTCCTGTTCAGAGGTGGTGCGCGCCGACCGGATGAAGGCGCGCGGAACGAAGCCCGGAATTCGGGCAGAGGTCGGAAATTCCCCCCCCCCCCGGGAATCGGTGTCAGGCGGCGGCGAGACCGTCGCCGGGGGTTTCGTCGCCGAGGTCGTCGGGGTCGAAACCGCTGTAGTCGGCCTGCGGTGCGTAGTCGATCGCGGCCTGTTGAGGCTTGTACCGGTTGACGATCCAGTCGATATCGTCGTCGGTGACCTGGTAGGCGCGTGCCCGCCGGAATCCCGCGATGCCGTCTTCCTGCACGTAGCACACACCCGGTGTGGCGTAGTCGATTTCGTCGCAGTACGAGCCCCGGTCACGGGCTCCGCGGCCGTGGATCATCTCCACCTGCGTCGGCTCAGCCATCCGCAACCCGATCCGATACGGCAACAACTGTCGTTGCGGCACAGTCTCTTTCGACGGATCAATCACGGTCTCGATCACCGAGAACAGCGGCGCACGCCCCTGCGACAACAACAGCCCGTGAGCCTGCTCGAAACGAGCCCGCAACTTCGAATCGGTGAACGCCGACAGCGTTGCGGCCTCATCGATGATGATCACGACCAGCGGATTTTCCCGGGTCGGTTCGGGCTTGCGGACCTTGCCACGCCAACGTTGCGCACGTTCCTGCATGTCCGACACCGACTCTTCCAACAGCCCGATCATGGTCTCGGGCATCGTGCACTCGAACCGGGTGCACAGCGGCTCCAACCACCCCAGTTCCATGCCGCCTTTCGGGTCGATCACCCGCAACTCGACACGACCGGCGGCGATGGCCGGACCCATGCCGTTGACCAGCGACCACAGAACACCGGACTTGCCCGAGCCGGTTTCACCGCCCAACAGAACGTGGCGGCCCTGCACCGGTACCCGCCAGGTCGTGCCGTCTTCGAACACGCCGGTCGGGACCGCGGTCAGGTCCACACCGTCACCGATCACCACGGGGACCGGCGCGGATTCGGCGAGGGTGTCGTACAGACGGACGTCCAGCCGGACAACGCCCGGTGCCGGCGAGGACACAGCGACATCGGGAACACCGATGTAGTGAGCGATCGCCGCGCGGGTTTCCCGGTCCGACCAGGTCGACAGGGTGTGTCCGCCGCGCATCAGCACGTCCACGGTGATGCCCTGGCGGGTGTACTCCCACGATTCGACCTTCGGAAAGCCGAGTTCGGCCGACCCGAGTTTCAGGTCTGCGAACATCTGCTGTGCGTGAGCGTTCGAGGCGAACGACAACACAGCCGGGCGCAGCTGCACCGGGGCTTCATCGACGATGTCTTCCAGGCCCCGCGGGCGCGGGGTAGGTTGGCGGCCCCACGGCAGCAGCCACGCCATGAACGCCAGCGCACCGCCCGCAGCGGCCGCGTACGGCACCATGTCCACGGCGGTCATCGGGTTTCCTCCTTCGGGGTTTCGAGTTCGCAGAACAGGCGGCAACCGTTGTCGGTAGCCGGGGGCAAGGTGGGCTCGTTGCAGAACAAGCTGCACCCGTGCCCGTCCGCCGGCGGGGGAGTCGGTTCGTCGCAGAACATGACGCATCCCGCCGGGGTAGTGGTGTGCTGCACCGCGGCCGGGGCCACCTCGTGACGCGGCCCGAAGGCCAAGAACCCCGCGACCCCGAGAACCGCGGCAGTCGCGCCGAGAGCGGTAATGCCTACCGTGGCAGCACCATTGATACGGGTATCCATGACAGATCAGCTCCCCACCGGGACCGCGATCGGCAGCATGTCTTGCACCGGCCGCGCAGAACGAACAGGCCGCGCCGGACGAGCAGGAGCCGAAACCGGAATCGGAGCCGGTGTCGGTTCGGGCGCGGGAGTTTCGATTGGCTCCGGAACTTCCGGTGCCGCAACAGGTTCGGAGACGGGCTCCGACGCGGGAGCCGTTTCGGGCTCCGTGACAGGTTCGGGATTGCGGGCCGCGCGGAACAGCACCGCTAGGCCGTGTGTGTCCACCAGCAATGACACCGGGGCGATAGCCGCGACGATCGCGCACAACCACGGCGGAAGCGGGTGACCGTTGGCGACAGCGTGAATGCTGTTGCCGGCCACCGACACCACCGCACCCACCGCCAGGACCCAGTTGAAGAACTTGCGTTCCGGCGACTTCGCCAGCACCAGCGCGCCGGCGGTGGCTTGCACGATCGTGCCGTCGATGATCAGCGGGAACAGCCACGCATCCGAGCGCGGAATATGTGCCAGTTGCGCGAGGTCGCGCAGGGTGGCGAAGGAAAGGCGGAACGCGGCGGCACCGACGCCCACGATCACCAGGACCGCGAACACCCGCGCCGCACGCATTCCCCGCTCAGCCGTGAACATCACGCCACGGCTTTCTCATCTGCCAGCCGCTCAGCGGCGTCGTGCAGCATCAGAATCCGCGGCAGCTGCTCTGCCAGAGCGCGAGCATCCTCGATCGACAGTCGCAGCCACGCATGACTCTGGTCGTTGTCCAGATGCACATCCACACCGGCCGGAACCGGGGTGTCCTCGGTCCGACGCGCCTCGCGGTACTTCACCTCGATGCCATCCCACTTGCTGGCTGTGACCTGCATGAACGACATGGTGATCACGCAGCCTTGTCGTCGGCCGGACGCGAGGCTCCGACGTTGTTCGGGGGCCGCTTGGCGCCGGAGTTGTCGCCCTTGATGCCGGTCGCGCGGATGTTGAAACCGAGCGACTTGTACTCACCGGTGCCGGCGACCTTCGGCTTGATCTGCAAGCCCTCCAACTCGACCGGGGTGAAGCCCGGAGCGAGCTCGGGGGCGGCCGGGACGGGCTGGACGTCGGAGACGAACACGATGTCGAAACCGGCCTGCCTGGCGTTGCCGCCGGAGGGGTCCATGAAGGTGCCCTTCCACATCCGCTTACCGGTGCCGTTGCCGTCCTTGTCCAGGTCGATCTTGTGACGCTTCGGCGCGTTGCGGTCCTGGCTGAACTCCGTCACCGCGGAAATCTCGCCCAGCAGGTAGAGGCCCATCGGAAACGCCTCGTGGAACTCCGGGGTGAACCAAACATCCTTCAAAGCCATTGCCTTTTCCTCCTGCTATGTGATTGCGGCCTCGGTGTGTGCCGTGCCACAACAGTAGCAAGTGCTTTCGTTGAGAAGCAACTACTTCTCTCAAAAATGGCTGATAGCCGCTAGAAGGGAATAGGTTCCCCAGGTCAGCAAGTCGGTAGGTCAGTGACAACTGGTACCCTGCCGAAGGCAACTGCTACCGAAGGAGAAACCGTGCCGCGATCGGACCGCTCGGCCCAACTGGCTCATTTGCGGATCGCGCAGGCCATCCGGAATGACATCGAGTCCGGCCGTCTGCGCGATGGCCAGCGGTTGCCGTCCACGCGAGAACTGGCGCAGGAATGGCAGGCCAGCCAACTGACCATTACGAAGGCTATGGAACAACTTGCCGCAGATGGGTACGTGGCCAGCCGGGATCGATCCGGCCGAATCGTCACAACTCCAACCGCCTTCTCGCTCGCCCTCGCCGGCCCCGTTCGCCCCGTCCGTCCCCATGTCGTCTACGTGGCGGGGTTTCCTGGGAGTGGCAAGAGTGAGTTCGGCCGGACTCTGGCCCGTGAAACCAACTGGGCCATCCTCGACAAGGACACCATCGCGCGCCCCATCATCGAACCCGCACTGGAAGATCTCGGCTCCACCATCGATGACCGGGAATCGGATCTATACCTGTCGAGAATCCGCCCGCGGGAGTACGACGCGTTGGCTGCGGTGATCGAGGAAAACATCGCCGTGGGCAACTCGGTAGTCGCGACTGCACCGTATATCCGCGAGCTCAATAACCGCACGTGGGTGGAGCAGACGATTTCGCGGGCCGCCAACTACAACGCAGATGCAACCTTCGTGTGGGTTCGGTGCAGTGTCGAGACGATGCATCTCTACCTACGGAAACGTGGAGCAGCACGCGACAGCTGGAAGCTGTCCAACTGGGATAAGTACCTGTCCAGCCTCGATCTGTCGTTCACGCCGGCGACGGAGCATGTCGTGATCGACAACGATCCCGATAGTGAACCGCTTCGGAAGCAAGCGCAGCAGCTCATCGAGGCCATTCGCAAGCAATCGGCAAACGGATGAGCTGCGGCGTGATCCTGTACGGTGCGCCGGCGAGCGGCAAGGACACCGTGACGAGGGAGATCGCGAAGCGGGACAGCGCTTTTCGGCTGTTCAGGCGAATCAAGGTCGGCGCAGGGCGCACGTCCGGATATCGCATCTCCAGCCATGCAGAGCTGGCCCGCCTTCGCGAAGCCAATCAGGTCATCTGGGAAAACAGCCGCTACGGGGCTGACTACGCCATAGATCGGCCGGGGCTCGTCGCGATGCTCGATGACGGCCTGATTCCTGTCGTGCATGCTGGTCAAACTGCCGTTATAGATGCCCTCCGAGACGCCATGCCAGATACCAGATGGACGGTTGTCCAGTTGCAATGCAGTCGGTCGACAGCAGAGCGGCGAATCATCGACCGTGGCACCGGTGACACCGCCGAGCGGCTTGCGGCGTGGGACAGCACGCCCGTTCTCGATGAAGCCGATTGCACTATCGACACGGATATCACTTCCGCCGAGGATGCAGCGGACATGATTCGGGCGCTGGCCCGCCGATAGTCACCGGAAGCGCGTCTTCCAGACGTAGTCGATTCCGGCGGGCCAGCTGTGGTCGGCCATACGCCTTTGCCAGGAAGTTGCGCATCCTTGCCTGTGTCCATCTCTCCGCGATCGCGCGGCGTTGACCACTGTCCATACCGGTACGACGACGGCACAGGTTGCACGGTTCCTTCGGTTCGACAGCCGCACCCCGTGTCGGAGATGGCTTATCCTTCGCCGCCCAGATTGCTCGGTACTCGTTGCCGAATTCAGCCATACAGGATCAAGGGCGGCGGCGCGCACGGCGCGCCGCCGCCGCACTTCGACACGCAGCGCGCGGCCGAAAAAGCGCCGGCCGCGCGGCGCGTCGGTGCGTCGGCGGCACCCCGAGCGCGCATCGCCCAGTTCCTAATTGGCTTACCTCGTGCATCGAACTACCGGAGCAGTGCTGGGCGCGACGTCAGCCGTACCCGACATGGCCTCCCGCAGCCGAGCCCGAAGGTCCCGGCACCCAGCCCAGTCAACCGGCTGTGGTCACCCCCGCAGAATTCGTCGGAGCCGATCGGGCAGCGTCCGTCACCCCGCAGAGGTGGTGGCCGGCGGTGCCTCCGGTGGCCTCGTCCCTGGGTGGGATGTCACTTCCGGAGGTCTTTCCGCCGAGCGTGCTGCTCGCGAGTGTCCTTCCCGGTCGCGCTGTCCTGGCTTATCCGAGGACTATCACGAACCAGCCGCGGATCAAGGGCGCATTCGCGTCAGCTTCGCTGATGGGCATTCGCCCACCCTTGACCCACGACCGGCCCGTGATCGAGGCGTCCTCAGCCAGAACAGCACAACCGGGAAGGACACCCACCATGATCACCAAGTTCGGCGGAAAGACCTCCATCGTCTGCGACATCTGCGACTACGACGAGGCCACCTACCTCACCCCCGACCACCACCTCTGCTCGAAGTGCTACGACCGCTACCCGATCGGCTCCGACGAATTCTTCGAGGCGCTCGACTGGTCCGAGCGGACGCTGGGCTGAGCGACCGGGGGGCTTCGGCCCCCACCCAGCTTCCGGCCGCCCGCCACCGATGTCGGGCAGTGAGTCGCCAACGACGCCGACTCCAGGCCGGTAGCCCCGGACCCTGGCTATCCGGGGAACCACCGGTCACCCGGTGTGGACGACGGTCCTTCCGTCCGCACCGGGTCACCGCCACGGTTTCAGTTCGCGCGCTGCCGAATTCGCCTTATATCTATAGATAGAAGGGGCCCGAACTACGGCTCTTGGATGTCGCCGACGCGGTCGTGGCCGGGCCTTGGCAAGCTACGACTCGGCGGCTGAGCGGTCGATGTTCGACCGCACCTCGTCGTAATTCTTCTTCGCGGCCTTGAGGTCATCTACTGCGTCGATCAGCACCTGATTCTTCTCCACCAGATCGGCACGGTTTTCGACGAGCGTGTTGTGCTTCTCGGTGAGATTCGCGATCACTGCTTGCGCCTGCGCAACGATGTCCGGTCGGCCCAGCGCACGCGCACGTTCGATCGTCTCTTCTGCCTGTGCGATCAGCGATTCCGTCTGCCCAGTGGCCAGCAGCTCTTCACCGGACTTGATCGTCTCTTCGGCGGACTCGATCGACTCTTCGCCGGACTTGATCGTCTCTTCTACGTTGATCGGCTCGCTGGCCGAGGGGTTGGTCATGTGCCAATTGTTGCGCACGACACCGACAATGCGCCGCTACCGCGGCGTGGCCCTGGTTGTGGTCGGCCTGCATTGTGATCCCGCGCCCCTCCAGCCTCAAGGGCGCATTCGCGTCAGCTTCGCTGATGGGCATTCGCCCACCCTTGACCCCGGAGCCTCTACGCGAGAAGGGCAGGCCCTATGGGGCAGGCGGGGAGCCAGCCCACCCTATGACGCATCCCGACCACAACCAGGGCCATCGGTGGTCCGGACCGCAGGCCGTCTACAGGCCGTCCGATGCTGGAAACACCCCAGAACACGCGAGAACTCCCGAGATGCATTCGTGCAGCTCGGGAGTGGTTTTCCGATTGAAATTGCTGATCAGCCGAAACGGGCTGAGAGATCACCCAGATCTACGAGGGCACCAACCAGATTCAGCGTCTGGTCATGTCGCGCCAGCTGCTGCGCTGATCGCAGACCCGATCGACGACGCGCGCGGCGCCGGGGAACGACTCGGCGCCGCCCGCGTTCGCTTGTGACATCGAACCGAAGCGGCACCGCCTCGTGGCGCGTCGCGCACGGTGAGTTGTCAGGACGCGTTACGGTATCGAAGCGCCGAATTCAGTGAATTACCGGCAATTTTCGCTGGTAGAACGGTAGTGCCACGAAAATCTCTGCGAAGTACTTTCAGATGCAATTTCAAATGTTCGTTCAATCGCAATCGGGCGAATTCGGAATTGTCCCAACGGCTTTCGCAGCGCACTATTGATGCATGGCAGGCGTGGAGATCACCGACAGGTTCGTCCGCCGCACCCTGGACAACGGGCGAATCGAAGAGGTCACCTGGCTGGAGTTGACCGAGGTGCGGATCATCACCACCGCCGACGGTCCCTTCGCCGACGACGTGTTCTTCGTACTGATCGGTGTGCGCGGGAACGGTTGCGTGGTCCCGCATTCCGCTGCCGACACCGAGTTTCTGGCCCGCCTGCAGAAACTACCGGGCTTCGACAACGCCGCCGTGATCGAGGCGATGGGGACGGTCGGCGACCGCCAGTTCCTGGTCTGGCGGCGCCGCGTCTGATGCGGAGGCCGCGGACGAACGCGGCGCCGCAGGAGGACCGCTAGGCGACCAGATCGGCGTATTCGCGATGGTCGCCGATGTACTGCTCCACGTACCAGCAGGTCGGCACGACGGCGAAGCCGTTGTCGCGGCAGTCGGTGAGCGCGTATTCGACCAGTTGCGCCGCCACCCCGCGCCCGCGGAACTCCGGGAAGGTGAGGGTGTGGTTGAGATCGCGAATCGGCTTGTCGCCCACGCTGTTCTCGGCGTAGTCCGCGTAGCCGGCGAGCGTGTCGTCGATGTAGATCTCGTAGCGGCCGGCGGCCGTATTGTGCTCGAGCCTGGTCGTCATATCAGGTAGAACTCCGTCGTCGCCACGATTTGTTCCGCGCGCGGGTCAGCTCCCGCAGACTCGATTGAGCTCGTCGGTGAAGGGCTGCAGGTCGGTGACGTTGTCGTCGATCAGGGCATCGGCGTATCCGGTGATCGCCGCCCGCTCGTCACCCACGGCGAGATCGCCGACGGTCCACAGCCGATCGTGCAGGGCCCGGGCCGTCTCGACGTCGAATGTGCCGCCGCTCGTCTGCACGCCCGCGTTGACCATGGCGATGGCTCGATCGCAGGCCGGAGACTTCGCCTGGGCGGTGGCCGCGGGGAGAATCAGCAGGGAAGCGGTCGTCACAGCGGCGAACACGGCGGGCAGGCTCTTGAACATGTGTCCTCGGGAGGCTTTCGATAGGGGCCGCTCACCAGGCGAGCGAACCGAGATCTCGCAGCCTAGCCGTCGATTGTCCGGTTTGCGAGATTTTTTCGCCCGGCCCGAGTTCAGAGCACCGCACCCGGGTTGAGGATGCCGTGCGGATCCAGGGCTTCCTTGATGCGCCGGGTCAGATCCATCACCTCCGGACCGACCTGATCCGGCAGCCACGCCTTCTTCAACCGGCCGACGCCGTGTTCGCCGGTGATCGTGCCGCCCAGCGCGATGGCCAGGTCCATGATCTCGCCGAAGGCCTGATGCGCGCGTGCGGTCTCGTCCGCATCGGCGGGGTTGTAGACGATCAGCGGGTGGGTGTTGCCGTCACCGGCGTGCGCGATCACCGAGATCAGCACCTCCCGCCGCGCGGCGATCTCGGCGATACCCGTGACCAGCTCGCCCAGGCGCGGTAGCGGCACGCCGACGTCCTCGAGCAGGAGCGGGCCCTTGCGTTCCACCGCGGGAATCGCGAATCGCCGTGCGGCGCAGAACGCTTCGCCCTCCTCGGGGTCCTCGGTCCGGAAAACCTCGGCGGCTCCGGCGCTTTCGCATGCCTCGGCGATGATCGCGGCCTCCCGGGCCCGGTATTCGCCGGGGGCGTCCGAGCGGGCCACCAGCATGGCGGCGGCCTCGCGATCGAGTCCCATCCGCATCTCGTCCTCGACGGCGTTGATCGCCACGGAGTCCATGAATTCCAGCATCGAGGGACGCAGCCGGGCCGCGACCGCCTCGATCGCCGCGGTAGCCGCGGTGAGGGTGGAAAACGTGGCGACAACGGTGCTCTGTTGCGGCTGGGCGGGCAGCAACCGCAGCGTCAGCTCGGTGATGATGCCGAGGGTGCCCTCGCTGCCGACGAACAGTTTGGTCAGCGACAGCCCGGCGGAATCCTTGAGTCGCGGCCCGCCCAGTCGCACCACCGTGCCGTCGGCGAGCACCACCTCCATACCCAGGATGTAGTCGGTGGTGACGCCGTATTTCACGCAGCACAGCCCGCCGGCGTTGGTAGCCGCGTTGCCGCCGATCGAGCAGATCTCGAACGACGACGGATCCGGCGGGTACCACAGTCCGTGTTCGGCTGCCGCCCGCTTGACCTCGGCGTTCAGCAGTCCGGGCTGGGTGACGGCGGTGCGGGTGACCGGATCGACCGTGATCTCCCGCATGCGCTCGGTACTCACCAGCAGGGCGCCGTCCTGCGCGGTCGCGCCGCCGGACAGTCCGGTTCCGGCGCCGCGCGGCACCAGCGGGACCCGATGTTCGTGCGCCCAGCCGACCACGGTCGCGACCTGTTCGGTGGTCAGCGGCCGGACCAGTGCCGCCGGCATTCCGGCCTGTGGATCGAGCGCGCGGTCGTGGCGGTACCCGGCGAGGATGTCGGGATCGGTGACGACCGTGCCGTCGGGAAGCCGGTCTGCGAGTGTTGCGATGTCCACACCCCGAACCTACGTGCTCGCGCGGGATCCGTGCGCAGTACACTGCCGCGGTGTCCGATGCCAAGCTAGAGATCCAGATGCTCCACGACCGGATCATGGTTCGCGTCTCCCAGGAGGAGGGCGAACGACGCAGCAGCGGCGGCATTCTGATTCCCGCCACCGCGCAGGTGGCCAAGCGGCTGACCTGGGGTGAGGTCAGCGGGGTGGGTTCGCATGTGCGCAGCGTGGGCGTCGGCGACCGTGTGCTGTTCAGCGCCGAGGACCAGTTCGAGGTGGAGGTGCAGGGTCAGGCCTACCTGGTGCTGCGCGAGCGCGATCTGCACGCGGTGGCGAGCGAACGCCCCGAACACGGCACCGGCCTGTACCTGTAACCGGCACGGCGATGCCCCCGGCCGGGTAGCCGGGAGCATCGAGCGCATCAGCGGGTGTGCCGTGGCAGCGCCAGCGCGGCGGCGAGCACCACACCGAGGACCACGATCCCGGCAATCGCGGCCATCTCCATGGCGGTCACATAGCTGCCGGTGCTGTGCGCCGCGCCCAGAGCCGAGAAGAAGATGACGCCGAGAACGGTTGCGCCGATGGCGTTTCCGAACTGCTGCGCGGTGGTGAGCACGCCGGCCGCCATCCCGGCCTGCGGTGCGGGGATGCCCGAGGAGAGCACGGCCGAGACCACCGACGGGATGGTCATCCCGTTGCCGAGGCCGACGACCATCATGCCCGGAATCAACGCGAGGGCGCTCACCTGCGTGCCCATGCCGGCCAGCACCGCCAGGGTGATTCCCAGGCCGGTCAGGCTGGTGCAGGTTCCGATCACCATGACCCGGTTCCCGAACCGGTTGGCGACCCGCGGTGCCAGGAACAGCGAACTGCCCGCGAAGCAGAGTCCCAGCGGCGCGAACGCCAAACCCGCACGCAGCGGCGACAATCCGAGGCCGCCCTGCAGCATCAGCGTCAGGCAGAGCATGAATCCGGCGAAGAAGGTCAGATAGCCGCCCGCGATCACGAGGCCGAGACTGAAGCCGCGTTCGCGAACCATGGCGGTGTCGAGGACCGGTTCCCCGCCGCGGCGTGCCAGCCGGTTCTCGTAACGCAGGGTCGCCAGCAGCACCGGCGCCGCGGCCGCCATCGACACCCAGGTCCACAGCGGCCAGCCCTCCGGCCGGCCCAGTGTGATCGGAATCAGCAGCAGTGCCAGTGCCGCGGAAATGCCCACGGCGCCAACGGGATCCAGTCGCGCCCGGCGAGTGCTGCCGGTGCGGGGCAGCCAGCGTGCGGCCAGCGCGGCCGCGACCAGTCCGATCGGCACGTTGATGTAGAAGATGGTCCGCCAGCCCCAGCCGAACAGATCGGCGTCGAGCAGGACGCCGCCGAGCACCTGGCCCGCGACCGCGCCGAGGCCGATGGTGGCGCCGAACGCGGCCATCGCCCGGGGCCGTTCGAGCGGCGGGAACAGGGTGTTGATCAGTGCCAGCATCTGCGGCACCATCAGCGCCGCGGTGCCGCCCTGCAGGACGCGTGCACCGACCAGCGCCCAGGCGTTGGGTGCGAGGCCGCAGAGCAGCGACGCCACCGTGAAGGCCAGCATGCCGACCACGAACAGGCGCCGATGGCCGAACAGGTCGCCGAGCCGGCCGCCCGTGATCAGGCCCGAGGCGTAGGCGAAGCCGTAGCCGCCGACGATCAGTTCCAGCGCCGCTTCGCCGGCGTTCAGATCGTGTTGCAGCGAAGAGGCGGCGACATTGACGACGAACCAGTCGAACATCGCCATGAACATGGCGCTCAGCACCACCGGCAGCACCCGCCAGCGCGCCGGGTAGGGCACGGGCTCGGCCGGCGGCGTACGCAGAAGTGGTGGGGCGGTGGGTGTTTCGAGGGTGGGCATATCGGACTCCCCGGAATCGGTCGAGAGTATCGACGGCGCCGCGCTGCGCCGCGGGATGCGGATCGGTCTCCGCACGGGATGTAACTAACCGGTTGGTTAGAACTATTCCAGTGCCCGCGACGTCGTGTCAACCAATTGGTTGGTTAGCATCGATGGCATGCCCCCGCGCGATCCCGAGGCCACCAAGGCCCGCATCTTCGAGGCGGCGACCGAGGAGTTCGCCGCCCACGGGATCGCCGGTGCCCGCGTGGATCGCATCGCCCGCAACGCCAAGGCCAACAAGCAGCTGATCTACGCCTACTTCGGCGACAAACAGCACCTGTTCGAACAGGTGCTGGAGAAGGCGATGCTCGATGTGGCCGCGGCGGTCTCGACCGATATCGACGATATCGACGCTTGGGTGGACGCCCATATCGCCTACCACCGCGAACATCCGGAATTCCTCCGGTTGCAGATGTGGGAGGCGTTGGAACTCGCGCCGGACCAGGTGACCGCCGGCGAGGCCCGCGCGCGCCGCTACCGGGACAAGATCGAGAAGGTCGAGGACGCACAACGGCGGGGACTGCTGCGCGACGATATGCCGCCCGGCTATCTGCTCACCCTGCTGACCGGGCTGATCAACTATCAGCAGGCGCTCCCGCAATCCCGGCGGTTCGTCGTCGGCGGCCCCGACGATCCGGCGGAGCTGCGCAACTGGGTGCGTGACGCCGCGCGCCGGATCGTGGCGCCGCGCGAGGAATCCTGAGCCGAACACCACTAACGCCGCGCGGCGATCTCCGTCTCGAGGGTGGCCAGGTCGGTGGTCAGTGATCCTCCGGCGAAAGCCATTGCGGCATATGACCGTTCGGCCGCATCGGCATGTCCGGCGCCACAGGCGTCGGTCACCGTGATCGGCAGATAACCCAGATCGATGGCATGCCGCACCGTCGGCTCGATACCGACCTCGAGGGCGATCCCCGCGATCACGATCGTATCGATGCGCAGGTCACGCAGGGCGATATCCAGGGGTGTGCCCGCGAAGGCCGACATGGTGATCTTGTCGAAGACCACCTCGTCCGGGCCGGGGGTCAGCTCCGGAACCAGGTGATACTGCGGTGAGCCCTGCGGGAACATCGAACGCACCCGGCTCGGGTCGTCCACACGCTGCCAAGCCATGGCCGTCCGCAGCTGCGCCACCCCCGCTGCGGCCGGCGGCAATGACATGTGCCGGGTGTAGAACACACGAAAACCGTTGGCTCGGGCCGTGTCCCGGAGCCGGACGCAGGCATCGACGATCTGCTGCCCGGCGGCGATCTGACCGACGATGCCGACCTGCATGTCGTAGATCAGCACCGCGGTCCGAGCCGGATCGCACGCGTCCGCCACGGTCAGGGCAATGTCGAGTCCGAATGCATGCCGCATATGCTCACCTGGTCCGATCGTAGGGTTCGGCCGTGTCGACCGACGCGTCTATGAGCGCCTCGAGCGGGAGTGGGGCGGTCACCGGAACGTAGGTCCATTCCAGAAAGCCCTTTTTGGACAACGGGAAATCGTCCACATAGCGCCGGGCCTCCGCGACACTGTTCACCTCGAAGACGATCACCACACCCGATTCGTCCGCGCGGGCGTAGTTCTCCCGGACGATTCCGGCCTTCCAGAGGCGCCACACATTGGCCACCTCCTCGGGCAGATACGGTGTGATGGTCTCGAGCGTGACCCCGGGTTTGAAGCGGTCGAAGGCGATAACTTTCATGAGATCCATGCAAGTCGCGTGATTACAGTGTTACAAGAGCGCACTTTTCGGTAAGTAGGTGAGCGCGATGTCGCAGCGGCGGTATTACTGCCCGGTCGAGGTCACTGTCGACCTGATCGGTGGGAAGTGGAAACCGGTGATCCTCGCGCATTTGAAGGAGGGGGTGCGGCGCTACGGTCACCTGCGCCGGGCCATGCCCGCGACCAGCGAGAAGATGCTGGTGCAGCAACTGCGCGAGCTCGAGGCCGACGGTCTCGTCAGCCGGACCGTATTCGACACCGTCCCGCCGCAGGTGGAATACGATCTGACCGCCGAGGGGCGCAGCCTGGTTCCGGTGTTGACCGCGCTGTACGAATGGGGCGAAAAACGGTGTGAGCGAACGGGTATCACCCTCGGGTGAGCAGGATCGCGGCCGGACCGTGCCGGGTCAGCCGGCTGCGGTCAGCACCTCGGTGCGTGCACCGTCGACCACGACGGCGTCGTCGTCGGTCAGCGCCCAGTGCGGCGTTCCCGCCGCGCGCAAACGTGCGGCCAGGCGGGTGCCGTGGCCTTCCGGATCGGTGGCCGGTGAATCCACATGCGGCACGATCGCCCGGTCCACCACCCCCAGTCCGTCCCAGCGCGGATCGATACCGCAGGCGAGCCGCACCTCGGCCGGATCGTCGGCGTCCTCCAGGCCGTGCAGGTCGGGAGTGAGCAGGCAGGCGCCCGCGCTGTACCCGGTGTAGGCCAGCGCGTCCTCGGCCAACAGGTCACGCAGAACGAGATCGGCCGCGCTGCGGGCGAACTGAGCCCGCAGGACGAAGGTGTTGCCCCCGCGAACCCACAGCGCCGGATATCCGCGCAGCGCCCGCTCCAATTCGGCGCGACGACCGATGTAATCGCGCAAATCGACCACCTCGGGCCGAAAACCGCTGCGCCGCAGGGGAACAAGATCGCTGGTCACCGCGCCGGACCACGCGGACGGCCACGCATCGCAGGCGTTCGGAACGACCGCGATCGGCCCCGGACCGCCGACCAGCTCGGCGAACCGGTCGTAATGGGCGCCGAATCGGTAGCTGGACAGGAAGAGTCGCACGGCGAGTCAGATGGTGAAGGCGAGATTCGCGGTGATCCGCTCACCCAGTGCACGGTCGCCGTCGACCTCGATCTCGTCGCGATGATCCGCGGCGGCGGTGCGTCCGCCGCACAGGCGGGCGAACAGGCTCGAACTCAGCCGAACGACGGTGTCGGCCGGATGATCGAGGGCTGCGACGACGTCCGCGCGCCCGTCGACGCGGATGTGGACGGTCCGGGCGACGGGACCGGTGGTCTCGATCGTGATGCGGGATCCGTCGGGCGCGCCGCCCCGCTTGACCACCACGCGCCCGAGGAAGGGTTCGATCTCGTCCAGCGCGATCTCGGCGCGCCGCCCGCCCTCGTCCATACCCAGGGCTTTCGCGTCGCCGCCGAGCGCATCGGTGATGTCGAGTTGATGCATCCAGCAGTCGAACAACCGCACCCGCATGAATCTGCCGTACGGCACCACCCCGATCGGGGACTGGATATCGGCCGTCCAGGCGGCCTCGTCGACGGCCGCCAGCACGGCGCGGCGGCGGTCGGTCACCTCGGTGAACCGCCGCAGCAGTTCGTCGCCGCGCAGCGGCCGCAGCGATTCCAGCCACATCTCGTTCAGCGCCCCGGTGTCGTTGCGGACGTGATCGAAGGCGTGAACGTCACGGTCCACCTGTGGCAGCGACTCGCCGAGCAGCATCGATTCGGTGCCGACGACGTGGGCGAGCACATCGAAGATCGTCCACCCCGGCAGCGGTGACGGCAGCCGCCAGCGGTCCTCGTTCAATCCGGCGGTCAGTTCCGCCAGCACATCCCACTGGCCGGAGAGCGCACTGGTCAGTTCGGCGCGGTCGAGTGAGGCTGTGCTCATGAACGAGTCTCCCTGTCGGTCGGGTCGAATCGGTCCGGCTCCGCGCCGAGCCGGTCGAGCCCGGTGCGAAGCGCGGCCGCGGTGGCCGTCGGATCGTGCGGCCGTCGCAGCAGGAAGCCGCGGGCGAAGGTGAACAGGTCACCACCGCGGCGCGGCACCACGTGCAGGTGGACGTGATGCACCGTCTGGAAGGCCGCTTTACCGTCGTTGAGCACGAGATTCGCGCCGTCGGCGCCGAGATCGCTGCGCCGCAACGCCTTCGCGATGCGATGGCCCACGCGGAACAGGTCCGCGCCCAGTTCGGCGTCGAGTTCGTCGAGGTGGGCGGCATGGCTTTTCGGAATCACCAGGGTGTGTCCCCGGGTGATCGGCCGGATGTCGAGGAAGGCGTACACGCGCTCGTCCTCGTAGATCCGCGTCGCCGGCGCGTCGCCCGCGACGATCCGGCAGAAGATACAGCCACTCACCACGCAGACATTACGGCGTAAGGCGCACCCGGCATAGCCCGCTTCTGCGCTGCGTGAAGCGGCAATCGAGGGAAAAGCCGTGGTGTGGTGTGATGTTGATCTCAACTAATCTCACCGGCCTGCCGGGTACAGTTGCGAGAATTATTTCGGACCTTACTGGAAAGTAAGTTCCACTCGGCCAGACCCAACAGGCGGCCCACCTGGACATCAGGGGGCCAGCTTGCCGTCACAAGTAAGGAAGTTGACCAGTGGAGACAACGCAGGGCGCGAACGAGGGCGCGCAGCCCGGCGACGACAGTCGCGCGTCGCACCGCACGCGTGTCGGTGTGGTTCGTGAGACCGATGCCGACGAACGACGCGTCGCGTTGGTGCCGAAGATCATCCCGAGCCTGGTGAAGCAGGGTGTACAGGTCGTCGTCGAAGCCGGCGCGGGTGTCGGGGCATTGATTCCGGACAAAGCCTACGAGGCCGCGGGCGCGACGATCGGTGATCCGTGGCAGGCCGAGGTCGTGGTGAAGGTGGCCCCGCCCAACGACGCCGAGATCGCCAAACTGTCCCAGGGCCAGACGCTGATCGGATTCCTGGCTCCGCGCAACGCCGACAACAAGATCGGGGCGCTGCAGAACGCGGGCGTGCGCGCGTTCGCCGTGGAGGCGATCCCGCGCATCTCGCGCGCGCAGGTGATGGACGCCCTGTCCTCGCAGGCCAACGTCGCCGGATACAAGGCGGTGTTGCTGGCGGCGTCGGAGTCGACGCGCTTCTTCCCGATGCTGACCACCGCGGCGGGCACGGTGAAGCCGGCGACGGTGCTGGTGCTCGGCGTGGGTGTCGCGGGTCTGCAGGCCCTGGCGACCGCCAAGCGTCTCGGTGCGCGCACCACCGGATACGACGTACGGCCCGAGGTGGCCGACCAGGTGCGGTCGGTGGGTGCGCAGTGGCTGGACCTGGGTATCGATGCGGCCGGCGAGGGTGGCTACGCCCGCGAGCTGACCGAGGACGAAAAGGCCCAGCAGCAGCAGGCTTTGGAAGATGCCATCAAGGGTTTCGACGTGGTGGTGACCACCGCGCTGGTCCCGGGTCGCCCCGCGCCGCGTCTGGTGACCGCCGCGGCGGTGGAGGGGATGAAGCCCGGCAGTGTGATCATCGACCTGGCGGGGGAGACCGGCGGCAACTGCGAGCTGACCGAGCCCGGTAAGACGGTGGTCCGCCACGGTGTCACGATCTGCTCGCCGCTGAATCTGCCGGCGACGATGCCCGAGCACGCCTCGGAGCTGTACTCGAAGAATATTGCGGCGCTGCTGGAGCTGATGCTGAAAGACGGCGAGCTCGAGCCCGATTTCGGTGACCAGGTGCTCGCCGATTCCTGTGTGGCCGGTGCGCCGAGCCGTCCCGCCGATTCCGAGGAGCAGGGCTGATGTATACCGAGCTTTTGGCCAATATCGCGATTCTGGTGCTGTCCGGATTCGTGGGTTTCGCGGTGATCTCCAAGGTGCCCAACACCTTGCACACCCCGCTGATGTCGGGCACCAACGCCATCCACGGCATCGTGGTGCTGGGTGCGCTGGTCACCCTCGGCAAGGTCGAGCACCCGTCGGTGATCACGCAGATCATTCTGTTCGTCGCGGTGGTGTTCGGAACGCTGAACGTGGTCGGTGGTTTCGTGGTGACCGACCGGATGCTGGGGATGTTCAAGGGCAAGAAGCCCGCTGCGTCGGGCGCGGAGCGCCCTGGAAACACCGAGAAGGCGGGCCGCTGACTCATGGACAATCTGGTCAACATCCTTTATATCGTCGCGTTCTCGCTGTTCATCTACGGTCTGATGGGGCTGACCGGGCCCAAGACCGCGGTGCGTGGTAACTGGATCGCGGCGGTCGGTATGGGCATCGCGGTGATCGCGACGTTCATCTCCATCCGTGACACCTCGAACTGGATCATCATCATCGCGGGCCTCGTTGTCGGTGTGGCGCTGGGTGTTCCGCCCGCGCGGTTCACCAAGATGACCGCGATGCCGCAGCTGGTGGCGGCGTTCAACGGTGTCGGTGGTGGCACGGTCGCGTTGATCGCGTGGTCGGAATTCCTCAACAGCGACGGCTTCTCGTCGCTGCACGAGCAGCCCACCGTGCACATCATCATCGGTTCGCTGTTCGCGGCGATCATCGGTTCGATCTCGTTCTGGGGCTCGCTGATCGCGTTCGGCAAGCTGCAGGAGATCCTGCCCGGCCGCCCGATCGGGCTCGGGAAACTGCAGCAGCCGGTCAACCTGCTGCTGGCCCTGGGCGCGATCGCCTCCGCGGTGGTGATCGGCATCGGCGCCACCAAGGACGGTGCGCCGTGGTGGTGGATGGTGCTGCTGCTGGTGCTGGCCGCGGTGCTCGGTTTGATGGTCGTGCTGCCGATCGGCGGCGCGGACATGCCGGTGGTCATCTCGCTGCTCAACGCACTCACCGGTCTGTCCGCGGCGGCCGCGGGTCTGGCGTTGAACAACACCGCGATGATCGTGGCCGGCATGATCGTCGGCGCGTCCGGCACCATCCTGACCAACCTGATGGCCAAGGCCATGAACCGGTCCATCCCCGCGATCGTGGCGGGTGGTTTCGGCGGTGGCGGCGGTGCCGCGGCCGCCGGTGACGGTGAACAGAAGCAGGCCAAGGCCACCTCGGCCGCCGATGCCGCGATCCAGATGGCCTACGCCAACCAGGTGATCGTGGTGCCCGGCTACGGTATGGCCGTCGCCCAGGCCCAGCACGCGGTCAAGGAGATGGCCTCGCTGCTGGAGGCCAAGGGAGTCGAGGTCAAATACGCCATCCATCCGGTCGCGGGACGGATGCCCGGGCACATGAACGTGCTGCTGGCCGAGGCCGAGGTCTCCTACGACGCGCTCAAGGAAATGGACGACATCAACGGCGAATTCTCGCGCACCGACGTGGCGTTGGTGATCGGCGCCAACGACGTCACCAACCCCGCCGCGCGCGAGGACTCCTCGAGCCCGATCTACGGCATGCCGGTGCTCAACGTCGACCAGGCCAAGAGCGTGATCGTGCTGAAGCGGTCGATGAACTCCGGCTTCGCCGGCATCGACAACCCGCTGTTCTACGCCGACCACACCTCCATGCTGTTCGGCGACGCCAAGAAATCCGTCGGAGCCGTCACCGAAGAACTCAAGGCGCTCTAACGAACGAGGCGTCATCACTGCATCGGTGGTGGCTCAGTTCGGACCCGAAACGGCCCGCAGCAGATCTGCTGCGGGCCGTTTCCTTGCGTGCACGGTGCCTCCCGGCAGCGCGGGGCGGACTAGAGTGGCCCGCAGAGGCGGTGGTGTCGTGAGCGTCGCACAACAGCCGGAAGGGGTCGACATGACGGTTCGGGAGCGATTCGATCTGCCTGCGGTGGGCGATGATTCGGCGGTCTACGGGACGCCGTACCAGACCCCCGAGGGCGCCACGGTCATCCCGGTGACGCGCCCCGGCGGAAAATTCCGGCGCGCGCGACCGCTGGGCGTCTTCGTGATCCAGGACGGGAACACCGGCTGGCATGCAGTCACCGACGACACCGCCATCGCGCTGCTGGGCATCTTCGTCGGCTTGGTGGCGACGACGCTGTCCTTGATCGCGGTCGTGCGGAATCCGCCGTGGCCGGACGTCACGATCCGGATCGACCGCAAGGAGCGCTGACGAGGGTCATCGCCGCCAGGCGTCGGTGCGCTCGGCATTGTCGAGAAACGCGTCGACCATGCGGTGGTTGAGCGCCGCGAGCTGACGCAGGTCCTCGGTCGACCAGTCCGCCAGCGCGTCGCGCATGTGACGTCGGCTCACCGCGCGGATCGCGTCGACGGTGGCCCGGCCCTCGTCGGTGATGCGCACCCGCTGTGCCCGGCGGTCCTCCGGATCGGTCACCCGATCAACGTAGCCGGCCCGTTCCAGGCGCTGGATCTGACGCGTGACATGCGGCGCCTCCACATCCAGGCAGGCCGCGAGCTCACCCATGCGCATGGGCTCCGCGGCGTCGGCGAGCATCCGCAGCAGCGGCACGTTCGCGCGATCGAGATTCACCCCGGCCGCGGCCACGGTGCGATCGTGCCGTCTGGCCCGGGTGAGCAGGTGCGCGATCCGGGTCAGGGCGCGCTCGAGTTCCACGATGTAGTCGGCGTCGACCACCGATTCGGGACTTCCTTCGGAACGCGGCACAGGGTTATCCTACTACCCAACTTACTTAAGTTAGGTAAGTATAAAGATAGGGAACTCAGATGACGTCGACCGTCACCGGCCGATCCACCGGAACCGATTCCGAAACCGGTGCGCCGGCGCACCTGGTCGTCACACTGCTGGCGCTGTGCGCGGCAGGACTCGTGGTCTCGCTGCAGCAGACCGTGGTAATTCCGTTGCTGCCCAGGCTGATCGGGCAACTTCACACCGACGTAGCGGGTGTGACGTGGTTGTTCACCGCCGCGTTGCTCACCGGAGCCGTTGCCACGCCGCTGCTTTCGCGCTTCGGCGACATGTACGGCAAGAAGCGCATGGTGATGTTCTGTATGGGACTGCTGATCGTCGGTTCGGTGGTCTGCGCGGTGGCGACTTCGCTGGGGGTCTACATCGTCGGCCGGGCGCTGCAGGGCACGTCGTCGGCGTTGATTCCCTTGGGCATCGGCATCATTCGCGACACCTTCCCGCGCGAGCGGCTCACCACCGCCATCGGCGTCATCAGCGGCACCATGGGTGTCGGCGGCACCATCGGCATGCTGGTGACCGGTGTCATCGCGGACAAGACAACCAATCCGCATCCGGTGTTCTGGATGACCGCGGTGCTGGCCGTCATCGCGACCGTGCTGGTCGGGGTGAGCGCCAAGGATGTAGGGCAGCGCCACGGCGGGCAGCCGGACTATCTCGGCGCCGTCCTGCTCGCCGGTCTGCTGGTGTGCCTGCTGCTGGCCATCAGCGAGGGGCCGCGCTGGGGCTGGGGGGAGACCAGCGTGATCGGGCTGTTCGCCGCGGCCGCCGTGCTGGCGGTGGTGTGGGTGCTGGTGGAGCGCAAGGTCGCGCAGCCGCTGGTGCGCTTGCCCCTGCTGGTCGGTCCGCGCTCGCTGTCGGCCAATATGGCGTCGGCGCTGCTGGGCTTCGCGATGTTCGGCTCCTTCACCCTGATCTCGAATTTCGTGCAGACCCCCGCCGACAAGGTCGGCTACGGTCTGTCCGGCTCGGTGCTGGCCGTGGGTCTCTACGGCATTCCCAGCTCGGTGTTGATGACCTTCTTCTCCTTCCGGACCGGGCGCATCGTCGCGCGCATCGGACCCGCCTTCACCCTGGCCATCGGCGCGGCCTTCGCCGGCGCGGCGACCGGATGGCTGGCGTTGTCGAATGCGCACGGCTACGACATGGTCATCTCGAATACGCTGCAGGGCATCGGCTTCGGGATCGGTTATGCGGCGCTGGGAACCCTTGCCGTCCAGCATGTTCCGATGAGCGAGAGCGGAATCGCCAGCGGAATCAACTCACTGGTGCGTACGGCGGGCGGCAGTATCGCCGGCGCCATCACGGCCTCGATTCTGAGCGCTCTCACCATCGGTCACACCGGGGTGCCATCGCTGCACGCCTACGTGATCAGCTTCGCGGTGCTGAGTGTCGGGGCGTGGCTGGCCGCGGCCGTAGCGCTGGGCAACGGCCTGCGGCACAAGCACGAACGGCAGCGTCGTTCCAGTCGGTGAACGGACCGAAGGCCGCACCTCCCACGCCGATGTCATGGTGAAACGGCAGATTCAGGGCCGGGCCGAGTGAGCTCCCGGATCGAGCCGGATCCAGCGCGATCGTTTGCGTGCGACCGTCGGGGGTGTCTTGATACACCTCCAATGATGGGTAATCGGTGCGCGTCCCGTTCACTTGGACCCCGTTCGGACCGGGCTGGAACACCAAATCGCCGTTGACCGTGACATCGTGGCCATCCAGGCCGGGAGGTTTGGTCATCCAAGAGGGCGGCAGTGGGTTATCCGCGTCGTACTGGATGCGGACCGACCCGTCGGGGTTCTGCCACACTTTCCCGTCCGGCGCACCAACTTTGACTTCGCCCGGGCTGCCGTCGTCGTTCTCGCGGACGGGTTCTGGCGCATGACGACGATGCCGTTCTCGTAGTCGACATACGTGGTGACCTTCGTATGTTCGGGATCGAAGTTCGGGTCGGCCGTTCGATTGTTCCCCAAGTCGCGAGCGCCGGGATTGAGATTGAGCGGGTTGGGGTCCGGGTCGGAGACGTCACGTTGCTCGATGTACTGAGACATCGCCGCGGATGGTGTCCTGCCAGCTTTCGAAGCGCACACCCCGCACCACTTCGTCGGTCCGCCTCACCACGTTGCCGACGAGGAAACCGGATGAACGCACCGATGCACTCCCGCGCCGTCCCCGGCCGCGCCATGAACTCGCCGACCACTTCCGACCCATCCGGTCGTAGCGGTTCAGCACCCGCTCGAACAGCTCCCGCTTACTGCCGAACGCGGTGTGCGTCTCCGACGGTCCCTGCGAACCAGGCGCAGAGCAGGACGGCTATCAGGGGGAAGGTGAAGGCGAGGGTGAGGGAGGTGAGTTGGGCGAGCCAGCCGATGACCGAGGGGCCGGCGAGGAAGCCGAGGTAGCCGAGGCCGAAGACCTTGGACATGTCGGTGGCGGCGGTGGCGGTGCCCAGATTGCCTGCGGCGGTGAAGATTTGGGGGACGCCGCCGGCGAGGCCGAGGCCGGCGAGGATCCAGCCCGCGAGGCTCAGCGGCAGCCACGGCGAGACCATGATGACGGCGAGGCCGGCGGCACCGAGGACCGAACCCCAGCGGACGACGGCGATGCGGCCGAAGCGTTCGCTGACCCGGTCCGCGGTGAAGCGGCCGACGGTCATGGCGATGGAGAACGCGCCGAACGACAGTGCGGCGGTGGCGTCGCCGACCCCCAGGTGTTCGTGCGTCTGCAGGGCGCTCCAGTCGTTGGCCACGCCCTCGGCCATCAGCAGGGCGAAAGCGATGGCGGCCAAGGCCAGTACCTTCGGCGGGAGCAGACGCCGGATGCGCCGCCGTACGGATTCACCGCGTCGGGTGCGGGAATCCTGCGATGCAACGGCGGATTTCACGTCCGATTCGCGAGCCACCGCGGCGGCGGTGCCCGCGTGGCCGGCGGCCGGCGCGGCGTATTCGGCCACCGCGGCGCTGGGTTCGACGTGTGAGGTCGTGTGCGGGCGGGGGAGCAGACTCGGCACACTGGCCAGCATCACCAGCAGGCCCAGCACCGCCGCGACCGCGAAACTCACCCGGATATCGGCGCCGGCGTGCATGGCCGCCGCGCCGGCTAGCGAGCCGACCAGGCCGCCGCAGGAGAAGAGTGCGTGGAACGCGGCCATGATCGGCCGGCCGTAAACCCGCTCGACCTGCACGGCCTGGGCGTTCATCGACACGTCGAGCGCGCCGTTGCCGAAACCGAAGATCGCGAGCGCGAGGCCGAGCTGGATCGGTCCGGTCGCCCACGCCGGCCCGCTCACCGCCACGATCAGCCAGCTGACGGCAGCGGTGACCAGAGCCCGGCTGCCGAAGCGGTCGGCGAGCGGACCCGCCGCCTGCATACCGACGATGCCGCTGCCGGCCATCACCAGAATCAGTAATCCCAGGGTTCCATGCGATACCCCGGTGCGATCGGTGATGACCGGAATGTGCACCACCCACATCGCGGCCAGGAACCCGTTGAGCGCGAAAGTCGCGAACACCGCTGCCCGCGCGCGGCGAGCGGCCGGAGCAACCGTCCCGCGCCGTGTCGTCTCCACCGATGAATGCATCGATTCGACGGTACCGGGCGCGCACCGATCGTTCACCGCACGAGAGGCCGTGCCGGACCGGGCGGCCCGGCAGGCGGATCCCCTTGGGGCCCAACATCCGAAGCGCCTGCCCCGCGGGTACGACTCCGGAGCGGAGGAGTGCGTCGAAGCGTCGTTGATTCGGCGGCGCCGACCGCGGTCGGCGGCTCCCCGTCTCCCGAACGATCACGGCATCGTCGACGTCACCGCACGGGCCCCGGATGTAACCGGTTTCGATTCGAGTGTATGACCTACCACCGACACGTTTCGGCGGCGCGCCGGGTTCACCGCCGCCTCCGCCCGCCTCGCTCCGGTCTCGGTGTCGGAGGGCGACCTGCGCGGCGGGCTCCGTGGTGACGCGGGCTGCCGCCTCCGCCCGCGTCGCTCCGGTCGCGTCACTATTGTCGGGGCGGTGACCACACAGCAGGACTATCCGGTGCTCTGGCCGGTGCCGACTCGATGGGCCGACAACGACCACTACGGCCACGTCAACAACGTGACCTACTACTCGTACTTCGACACCGCGGTCAACGCCTGGTTGATGGCCGCGACCGGCACCGACATCCGGGAACTGCCCGCGATCGGCGTGGTCGCCCAGACCTCGTGCCAGTATCTGGGCTCGCTGAGTTTTCCCGACCAACTGCGGGTGGGGCTGCGAATCAGCCGCCTCGGTCGCTCCAGCATCACCTACGATCTGGCGATCTTCCGCGTCCTGGACGCCGGCACCGCCGCCGACACCACGGGTGAAGATCTGGAGTTGGCCGCCACCGGCACCTTCGTGCACGTCTACGTGGACAACGAGACTCGCAAATCGGTCGAGATCCCGGCGATCATCCGCCGCGCCGCCGCCGCGCTGGTGACCGACGCGACCTAGGCACCGGCGCCCCGGGAAACCTCAGACCCGGCCCAGCAGTGTCAGCGGATCCTCGAGCAGTGAGGCCACCGTCGACAGGAACCGCGCGCCGAGCTCCCCGTCGATCATGCGGTGATCGAAGCTCACACCGAGCGTGGTGATCCACCGGATCGCCGGTTCGTCGCGGTACACCCAGGGGCGTTTCCGGATCGAACCCAGACACAGAATCGCACCTTCACCCGGATTGACCAGCGGCACACCGGTATCCACACCGAAGACACCCACATTGCTGATGGTGAAGGTACCGCCGCGCAGATCGGCCGGTGTCGCCGAGCCGGCGCGTGCCACATCGGCGAGCCAGCCGATCTCCCGGCACAGTTCGCGCAGGCTCAGCGACTGCGCCTCCTTGATGTTGGGGACGAGCAGGCCACGTTCGGTGGCCACGGCGATGCCGAGATTGACGTAATGCTTGGTGACGATCTGATTGGCCTCGGCGTCCCAATAGGAGTTGATCCCCGGGAATTCGGCGATCGCCGCCAGCGTCGCCTTCGCGACCAGCGCCAGCGGAGTGAGCGACAGCCCGGTGAAGGAGTCGGTGCTGCGCAGGTGGTCGAGCAGTTCCATCGAGGCGGTGAAATCGGTGGTGACGAACGCGCTGGCCTGCGGGATGGTGCGGGCGCTGGTGGTCATGGCCGCGGCGATGCGCTTGCGGACGCCGCTGACCGGGGTGCGGGTTTCGCGTTCGCTCGGCGTCGGCCGGATGACGCCGCCGTCGGGCCGCATGGTCGGCACCGGCGGGGCGGCCGGGCGCGGCGCGTCGGCGGGCTCCTCCTCGGTCCGCACTCGGCGCGGCGGCTGCGATACCGGCACCGCGTGGCGCACATCCTCGACCGTCACCGCCCCGCCCGGACCGGAGCCGGCCACGAAGGCGATATTGATACCGAGTTCGCGAGCCAGCTGGCGGGCGGCCGGCGTGGCGGGCGGGCGGCCCGGGAACTCCGGCGGGATCTCCTCGCCGCGTGGCCGCACGGCCGAATTCGCCTTCGCCGCACCGTTTTTCGACGCGGTGCGACGCCGGGTGGGCGCTTCGGCCCCGGGGCCGTAACCGACGAGCACCGACGTGCGGCCCTCGGCGGCAGCCCCGGCAGCTCCGCCTGCAGCCCCGGCAGCCTCGGCTGCCGTCGTGGGAGCTTCGCCGGCATCGGTGCGCACTCTGATCAGCGGTGCGCCGACCGCCACCGTTTCACCGGGCCGGGCCAGCAACTCGGCGACCTGCCCGGCGAACGGACACGGTAGTTCAACCTGCGCCTTGGCGGTCTCCACCTCGGCGATGGTCTGATTGAGCTCGACGGCATCGCCGACGGCCACCGACCAGGAGATCAGTTCGGCCTCGGTCAATCCCTCCCCGAGATCGGGCAGCCGGAACTCGAGTATGTGATTGTTGTCGTCCACAGCAGGGTCTTCCAACGGGCACCTCTGTCCGAACAGTTATCAGGCGGCGAAGGTTCGATCGACCGCGTCGAGAATGCGGTCCGGGTCTGGCATGTGGTGCCGTTCGAGCTTAGCCGGGGGATAGGGGATGTCGAAGCCACCGACGCGCAGGACCGGCGCCTCGAGGTAGTAGAAACACCGTTCGGCGACGCGCGCGGCGATCTCGGCACCGAGTCCGGCGAAGACGGGCGCCTCGTGTGTGACGATCAGCCGGCCGGTCCGGCGCACCGATTCCTCGATGGTGTCGAAGTCGATCGGCGACAGGCTGCGCAGATCGATCACCTCGAGTGAATGTCCCTCTCCGGCCGCGATCTCGGCCGCCGTCAGGGCGGTGGCGACCATACCGCCGTAGGCGACGAGGGTGGCGTCGTGGCCCGACCGGCGGATGCGTGCCCGGTCCATGGGCAGCGGATCGGCGTCCAGAGCGGTGAAATCGAGATCGGCCTTGTCCCAATAGCGTCGCTTCGGTTCGAAGAAGACGACCGGGTCGTCGCACGCAATCGATTGGCGCAACAGCCGATACGCGTCCTCGGGCGTGCTCGGCGACACCACGCGCAGTCCGGCGGTATGCGCGAAATACGCCTCCGGTGACTCCGAATGATGTTCGACCGAACCGATTCCGCCGCCGAAGGGAATCCGGATGGTGATCGGGGCGCGGACCTTGCCCTGCGTGCGGTAGTGGATTTTGGCGACCTGCGAAACGATCTGGTCGAAGGCCGGGTAGACGAATCCGTCGAACTGGATCTCGCACACCGGCCGCAAGCCGCGCAGCGCCATTCCGAAAGCCGTTCCGATGATGCCGGATTCGGCCAGCGGCGTGTCGATGACGCGATTGTTGCCGAAGTCCTTCTGCAGCGTGTCGGTCACCCGGAAGACGCCGCCGAGCCGCCCGATGTCCTCACCCATCAGCACGACCGTCGGATCGTCCTCCAAGGCCCGGCGCATCCCCGTGTTCAGCGCGTTCGCGAAGGTGGTGATCATGCCCGTACTCCTTCCTCGAAACCCGCCAGGTATCCGGCGTACTCGTCGCGCTCGGCGGCGATCAGGGGATGCGGGGTGGTGTAGACGTGCTCGAACAGTTGCATCGGATCCGGATCGGTCATGTCGATGGTCGCGGTGCGGACCGCGGCACCGACCGCGTCGGCGCGTTCGGTGACCTTCCGCTCGAAGTCGCTGTCCCACAGGCCCTCTCGCTCGAGCAGCCGTCGCATGCGGTCGATCGGATCGCGGCGCTTCCACAGTTCGGTTTCCGCGGCCGAACGGTATCGGGTGGGATCGTCGGCGGTGGTGTGCGGGCCCATCCGATAGGTGATGGCCTCGATGAACGAGGGGCCGCCGCCGGCGCGGGCGCGGGCGACGGCCTGGCGGGTCACCGCCAGCACGGCCAGCACGTCGTTGCCGTCGACCTGGACACCCGGTATGCCGTACCCGTAGGCGCGCCGGACAATCGGCGTCTGGCTCTGCAGCTCTACCGGTTCGCTGATCGCCCAGTGGTTGTTCTGGCAGAAGAACACCACCGGCGCACTCCAGGTGGCGGCGAAGCCGAGCGCCTCGGCGATATCGCCCTGACTGCTGGCGCCGTCACCGAAGTAGGTCAGCACCGCGATCTCCGCACCTTCCAGGTGTGCGGCGTAGGCGTAGCCGGTGGCGTGCAGGCCCTGAGAGCCGACGACGATGGCCGGATTGGTCATATTGATCTCGTCCGGATCCCAGCACGAATGCGCGACGCCCCGCCACAGCCGGGTGATGAGAGTGGGATCCACGCCGCGGCAGTATGCGACACCCGCCTCGCGGTAGCTGCAGAAGACATAGTCGTCGTCGTGCAGCGCGCGGGCCGAGCCGATCTGCGATGCCTCCTGCCCGAGCAGCGGGGCCCACAGGCCGAGCTGGCCCTGCCGCTGCAATGCGGTGGCCTCGACGTCGATGCGGCGGGTGACGACCAGGTCCTCGTACAGTTCGCGCAGTTCGGCCGGACCGATATCCGCGATCAGGGCCGCGTGCTCGCGGTCGAGAACGCGGCGCCCGTCGGGCTGAACCAGTTGCACGGGATAGGGGTTCGTCCCGGTGTTGTGCGCGGTGGTGTTGTGCGTAGTGGTGTTGTGCACAGCCGTCACCTCCTCGTTGCCGCGTACGACGGGGTCTTCCGTCCCTCGCGATCCGGCGGACTGCTCTTCGCCAGCTGTGTGCTGTACTTCACAGCATCCACGATTGAGCGGGATGCGCAAGTGACGACACGCGAACTGTGCAGAATGCTCGATCGCGACCGGGTCGGAGCTGTCATACTGCGTAACATGCCCAGTGCCGAACCCGCTCCGGCGACTATCGACGCCACCGACGCCCGGCTGCTGCTGGAACTGGTTGCCAACCCTCGTGCCACCGGGGTGGAACTGGCCACGCGGCTGGGGCTGTCCCGTAACACGGTGCAGGCCCGGCTGGCCCGATGGGAGGCCGCCGGTGTGCTGGCCGGATTCGAGCGGCGGGTGGACCCGCGCGCACTCGGTTACCGGCTGGCGGCCTTCGTCGCGGTGGTGGTCGATCAGCATCGGCTCGCCGACGTGGTGGCCGAACTCGCCGAGATCCCCGAGGTCACCGAGGTGTGCGGCACCACCGGGCAGACGGATCTGACCGTTCGCGTGGTCGCGCGCGACGCCGACGATCTGTATCGAATCACCGGCGCGATCCTGAAGATCGCGGGCGTGCAGCGCACCAATATGGCGCTGGTCATGCAGCAGTTGGTCGGGCCGCGTACCGCGCCGCTGCTGCAGCGACTGGCCGGAGCCGACGAGGCGGCAGCATCGCGGCAGGACGCCGGGCGAGACGACGCAGGGCGAACCGACGCAGGGCGATCCGATGCCGGCGAGAATTCGGTCCAGTTCCGGCGTACTGGCCGCTGACGGCGGGGCCACCCGCCCGCGAAGATAGCTCGGTGACTGCCACCGCCGATTCCGCATCCAGTCCACCCGATGTCGCCGAGGGGCAGACGGGCCTCCGAGCGGCGGTCGAGGGCGAGCACGGGCCCGGCGGTACCGGACAGGCGATCGGCGCCGGGATCATCGCGGCGCTGGTCGGTTTCACCAGTTCGTTCGCCGTCGTGCTGGCGGGACTGACCGCGGTCGGCGCGACACCGGCGCAGGCCGCCTCGGGCCTGCTGGCCGTCTGTGTCACCCAGGCGCTGGGCATGTGGATCCTGAGCCGGCGTTATCGCATGCCGATCACCCTCGCCTGGTCGACTCCCGGTGCGGCGCTGCTGGCCGGCGCCGGCGCGGTGACCGGCGGCTGGCCCGCGGCGGTGGGAGCGTTCGCGGTCACCGGTGTATTGATCGTTCTCACCGGGCGCTGGTCACGGCTGGGCCGGCTGATCACCGCGATCCCGGTCGAGATCGCGCAGGCCATGCTCGCCGGTGTCCTGCTGCCGCTGTGCCTCGCGCCGTTGCGGGCCTCGAGCACCTCGAGTGCGGCGGTGGTGGCGCCGGTGCTGGTGGTGTGGGTGGTGCTGCAGCGGTACGCGCAGCGGTGGGCGGTGCCCGGCGCCTTCGCCACCGCGGTGGCCGGGGCGGGGATCGCGATGATCGCCGTGCATCGCTCGATTCCGGTCGCCGATCTGGTTCCGAAGCTGGAAATCACTGTGCCGCAATGGAGTTGGCAGGCCATTGTCGGCATCGCGATTCCGCTGTACGTGGTCACGATGGCCGCGCAGAACATACCCGGCGTGGCGGTCATGAGCTCGTTCGGCTATCGGGTGCCGTGGCGGGCGTCGATGACCGTCACCGGCCTGGGAACCATCGTGGGCGCCCCGGCGGGCGGACATGCGATCAATCTGGCCGCGATCAGCGCGGCGTTGGCGGCCGCGCCCTCGGCCCATCCCGATCCGCGTCGGCGCTGGGCGGCCACCATGGCCGCCGGGGCGTCCTATCTCGTGCTGGCCCCGGCGGCCGCTGCGCTGGTCGCGCTCGCCGCCGCCGCGCCCGCCGGTGTGCTGGAAACCGTTGCCGGACTTGCCCTCCTCGGAACCTTCGCCGCCGCCCTGACCGCGGCGCTCGGGGTGGCCGAACATCGCGTCGCGGCCACGGTGACCTTCCTGGTCTCGGCCTCCGGGATCGCGGTGTTCGGCATCGGCGCCGCGTTCTGGGCGGTGGTCGCGGGCCTGGTCGTGCGGTGGATGCTGACCCGCCGGGACGCGCCCGTGTCGTAGGCTGACACGTGTTCGCGTCACGGGTACATCTGTTGACTGAGGAGCCGGGCTTGACCGCGGTACTGATCTCCCCCGAAGAACTCCGGAAATCGCTGGCGGACAGCGAGAGCCGGACGCATCTGCTGGATGTGCGCTGGGCGCTGGGCGATCCCGACGGTCCCCAGCACTATCTCGCCGGCCACATTCCCGGCGCGATCTTCGTCGATCTGGAGACCGAGCTGGCCGCCCCGCCCTCCCCGGCGCACGGCCGCCACCCGTTGCCGACGCTTACTCACCTGCAGAAATGCGCGCGCAGCTGGGGACTGCGCACCGGGGAGCCGACGGTCGTCTACGACGCCACCGGCGGCATGGCCGCCGCCCGGGCATGGTGGCTGCTGCGCTGGGCGGGCCTGCGCGACGTGCGCATTCTCGACGGCGGCCTGCCCGCGTGGGAACGCGGCGGCGGCGATCTGGCCGTCGGCACCGAACCCGACCCGGCGCCCGGCGACGTCGTGCTCACCCCCGGCAATATGCCGGTGGTGGAGGCCGACGAGGTCGCGGGCTGGCCGGGCGCGCTGCTGGACGCGCGAGCCGGGGAACGCTATCGCGGGCAGGTCGAGCCGATCGACCCGCGCGCCGGCCACATTCCCGGCGCGGTGAGCGTGCCCACCGCGGAAAACCTCACGCCCGAGGGCACTTTCAAAACTCCGGACCAGTTGCGGGCGCGGTTCTCCGATCTCGTCTCCGGTCCGGTGGCGGTCTACTGCGGTTCCGGGGTGACCGCCGCGCACCAGATCGCGGCGTTGTCGGTCGTCGGAGTGTCGGCCGCGCTGTACCCGGGTTCGTGGTCGCAGTGGTCGTCGGATCCGGAGCGTCCGGTCGCCACGGCACTGGATTGATCAGCCCACGGCCCCGGCCGCGAGGGCCGCGCGCCAGTCACCGTATTCGCTGATGTCCTTCCCTTCCGCGGCGGCGGTCCCGTCACATCCGAATGCGGTGTGCCAGGTGCCGTCGTCGAGTTCGACGGCACCCAGCTGCATCGGCGCCGGTAGTGCGGCGAGGAAGCGGCCGAGAGCGGCGGGGGAGAGCAACCAGCGTTCGCCCGCGACGGACACACCACCCTCGCAGCGGGTCACCGCGGGTTTCGGCGGGGTGGTGTCCAGGGCGGCAAGGCGATAGGCCGCGGCCGTGCGGACCGGCCCGGCCCAGCGCGCACCCAGCTCATGCAACTGATGTTCCAACGGCTGGCCGCGCAGATGGGCCCCGAACACGATCAGCTCGCACACCGGCGCCACGGCCAGGGGCCACGGCCGCGTGATCTCCGTATCGCCGGTGATCGACACGGCGATGTCCAAGGCCACCGCATCCTCGAACGGCCGAGCGAAAACCGTGACACCGAAACAGGATTCGCCCGCCGTGCCGGCCGGTACCGCCACCGCGCACAGATCGAACAGGTTGCAGAAGTTGGTGTAGGTGCCCATGCGGGAGTTGATTCCGATCGGATCCGCCTCGACCTGCGCGATGGTGGGGTGCATCGGTGCGGTCGGCGCGAGCAGGGCGTCGGCGTCACCCAGACTGGCCATCGCGAGGGCGCGCAGGCGCTCGAGTTCGGCGCGATCGGCGACCAGCCGATGCGCTGGAATCGCGCCCGCGGCGCGGATGATGCTCGCGACGGTGGGGTCGACGGCGTCGGGGCGCGACTCGACGAATTCGCCGACCGCGGCGTATCTTTCGGCGACCAGCGCCCCGTCGTAGAGCAGCCGGGCAGCGGCCAGGAACGGCTCCGGGTCGATCTCCACGATGGTCGCGCCGCGCTGCCGTAACACGGCGACGGCCCGCTCGAAGGCCGCCCGCCACACGGGGTCGAGTTCCGGCAGGTCGGCGAAGATCGCGACGGTCGGGCGCGGCGGCGCCGCCAGCCTGGTATCGGCGGGCCAGGCACGTCCGGGCGCCCCGGCGGCCATCACTCCCATCGCCTGGTCGGCACGTGCCGGGTCGGCGGCGAAGATCGTCACGCAATCGTAGGAACGGCAGGCAGGGACGACCCCCTCGGTCGAGACGACTCCCACGGTCGGTTTGATGCCGACGATGCCCTGCAGCGCCGCCGGAACGCGCCCGGAACCCGCGGTGTCGGTGCCGATGGCGATATCGGCCGCACCGGTCGCGACGGCCACCGCCGACCCGGAACTCGAACCGCCCGAGATGAATTCGGGCCGCCGCGAGTCCGAGACCGGACCGTAGGGCGAGCGGGTGCCGACCAGACCGGTCGCGAACTGATCCATATTGGTCTTGCCGGCCACCACCGCCCCCGCGGCGCGCAGGGCCGCGACCGCGGGCGCGTCGCGGTCGGGGAGATAGGCGTAGTCCGGGCAGCCGGCGGTCGTCGGCAGGCCGGCGACGTCGACGTTGTCCTTGACGGCCACCCGCAGACCTGCCAGGGTGCCGGTGCCGGTGCCGTGCGGGCCCGGATCGTCGGCACAGCGGTGAACCCAGATGCTCACGTCGGTGTCCTCATCCTCGTTCGTGCAATTCGCCCGCCGCCTGCCACGAATCACGCTCGGCGGCAAACGCTTCCGACTGAACCGCGCGGAAGGCGGCGATGGATTCGGCGTTGGCGGACAGGAAATCGCGGTATTCGGCGAGACGGAATTCGCCCTCCTCCGCACGCAGTACGCCACGGCCGCGGGCGACGTCGGCCCGCAGGTCCAACAGTTCCTCCGCGGAGACCGGATACCAGCGGATCCGATCGAAATACCGCAGCAGCCAAGGATCTTCGGCCTCGCCGGTGGACCGGTGGTTCCACACCTGCGTGGTCCGGCCGACGAATTGATAGCCGCCGGGCCCCTCCATGCCGTAGATGCACAGGTAGGCGCCGCCGATCCCGACCGCATTCTCCGGCGTCCAGGTGCGGGCCGGATTGTATTTGGTGGTGACCAGGCGATGGCGCGGATCGGTCGGCGTGGCCACCGGCGCGCCGAGGTACACGTCGCCGAGCCCGAGCACGAGGTATTCGGCGGCGAAGACGGTATCGAAAACGTCTGTGACCGTGTTCAATCCGTTCATCCGGCGAATGAACTCGATATTCCACGGGCACCACGGCGCATCGGCCCGCACGCCGTGCATATAGCGGATGATGGCCTCCCGCGTGGCCGGATCGTCCCACGAGAGCGGCAGGTGCACCGTGCGGCTCGGCACCACCAGTTCCGCAGCCGAGGGCAGGGCGGATTCGGCCTCGCGCAGCAGTCGCAACAGTTTCGGCGCGGCCAGCCGGTCCGGATCGAAACGCACCTGCAGCGAACGGATTCCGGGTGTCAGTTCGGTGATCCCCGGCTCGGCGTATTCGAGCAGATGCCGGTGCAGGGCGTGGACGCGGGCGCGCAGCCCGAGATCCAGTGTCATATCGCCGTATTCGACGAGTACGCCGTCGTCGCCGGCGCGGCGATAGGTGACGGCGGTGGTGTCGTCGGCGTCGGCGCGGGCCAGGATGCCGTCGTCGCCGTCACCGCCGTCGGACAGCACGATCGGCCAGTCGGCGCGCCGGGCCGGGCCCAGAGCGCGGATCGAGGCGGCCCGGTCGGCGCGCACCGGAACGAAGCGCACGGTGTCACCCGGACAGAGCTGGCCGAGTTTCCAGCGCTCCGCCGCGACCACCGTGACGGGACAGACGAATCCGCCGAGGCTGGGACCGTCCGGCCCCAGCAGGATCGGCGTATCACCGGTGAAGTCCAGGGCGCCGACCGAATAGGCGGTGTCGTGGATGTTCGAGGGATGCAGTCCGGCCTCGCCGCCGTCGCTGCGCGCCCAGTGCGGTTTCGGCCCGATCAGCCGCACTCCGGTCCGATCGGAGTTGAAATGCACCTCGTAGTCGGTGCCGAGGATGGTGTCGATATCGGCCCGGGTGAAGAATTCCGGTGCGCCGTGCGGACCCTCGGTGACCGCGAGTTCCCATCGTCGCGTCAGCACCGGCTGCTCAGCCATCGGCACCCCGGCCCCGATGGGGCCGTTCGCCTCGCCCAGGGGTAACCGGTCGCCGGCCCGGAGGGCGGCGCCGGTGCCGCCGCCGAACCTGCCGAGCGTGAAAGTGGCCGCGCTGCCGAGATACTCGGGCAAGTCCAGACCGCCGGCGAACAGCACGTAGGTCCGCATCCCCGGCCCCTGCGCGGCGCCGACATCCAGCGTGCCGCCCGCCGGGACCTCGACGGTGCGCCACTGACGTACGCGCTCGCCGTCGACGGTCACCGTCGCGGGCGCACCGGTCACGCACACCCGGGTCGCGGTGCGGAATCGCAGCGCCGGCCCGGCGAGGGTGCATTCGAGTCCGGCCGCGCCCTCGTCGTTGCCCAGCGCGCGGTTGCCGAGCCGGAACGACAGGTCGTCCATCGGTCCCGACGGCGGGACACCGACGTGCCAGTAGCCGACCCGGCCCGGCCAGTCCTGCACGGTGGTGAGCATGCCCGGCCGCACTACCTCGACGTCGGCGGGTTCTGTGTCCGGAGTCGTTGTGCCGAACTCGATTTCGGTTGCTGTCGTCATTGCGTCACCACCATGCGTACCGGCGTCGGATCGAATCCGTTGCAGGGGTTGTTGATCTGCGGGCAGTTGGAGATCAGGACGAGGGTGTCGATCTCGGCACGCAGCGTCACCGACTTACCCGGTGCGGAGAGCCCGTCGACGATGCCGAGGGTGCCGTCGGCCTCGACCGGAACGTTCATGAACCAGTTGATGTTCGAGACCAGATCGCGTTTGCCGAGCCCCCATCGCAACGCCTCGGTGAGGAAGTTCTCCACGCAGGCGTGCTGATGGCGGGTGTGGTGGCCGTAGCGCAGGGTGTTGGATTCCTGCGAGCACGCGCCGGCGATGGTGTCGTGGTTGCCGACCTCGTCGGCGACCACGGTCATCAGCGCTGTCCCCGATTCGGCACGGAGCACGCTGCCGGTGGTCAGGAAGATGTTGCGCTGGGCGGCGACGGTCGCCTGGGCGCTGTAGCGGTCGGCGTGGTCGGCGGCCGAGTAGAGCAGGCAGTCCACCGCCTGGTTGCCGTACAGGTCGATGATCTGCCATTGCTGACCCGCCCGGACCACGGTCGACCACGGCGCGCAGGCGGCCACGGTCTCGTCCAGGACGACGGTGCGTTCGGTCACGGTGGTCATGCGATCGCCTCCGGATCGTGTGCGGCCAGCCAGGCCTGTTCGGTGTTCTCCACGGCCCGGCGATATTCCGGTTCGGTGTCCTCGGTGCCGTCCGGTTCCCCGGCGCCGCGCCAGGCGACGACGTCCAGCGGCGTGGCGGGCCGATCGTCGAGCGGATGCGTGCCGTTGGCGATCAGGACGGTCAGCGGCAGGTGGATCAGCAATTCGACCGAGCTGCCCGGGCCGGCGCTGCCGGTGGCGGCGAGGGTGCCATCCGCGCCGACGCGCACACCGCGAAACAGCGCGATGGAGGGGCCGATATCGCGCGGTGTGAGACCGTGTTTCGCTCCCGCGACTCGCAGCGTTCGCCGTACCTCGGGGGTCGGGCCGCACAGCGTGTCGTGCCGGCCGGACGTGTCGGCGACGATCGTGGCGAGGACGCGACCCTGATCCGAGAGCAGCGGATGGCCCGGGCCCGGGTAGGCCTGCCACGGCACCTTGATCGTGTCGGCGACGTTCAACCGTTCCCACGGCGCCTCGGCTCGCAGGAGCAGCAGGTGCGCACCGGCCGCGCCGTCCGGATCGGCCAGCCGGAGCCGGGTGCCGCGGGCGAGCACCGCGGTGGTGTAACCGTTGCCCGGAACCCGTTGGGCGAAGTTCACTTTCGCGGGGTCGAGGCCGGCCGGCAGGTCGGGGCCGGCGACGGTGGCGGCCGCGGCTTGCGCTCGCGCGTGGTCGCGGGCGCCGACGGTGGAGGCGGTTGCGGACATGGTGTCTCCTCGCAGTCGGATGGAAAGGTCGCTCAGGCGGGTTGCGGAGCGGGCCGGGCTTCGGCGGCCGCGGCGCGGGGTGTGACGATGCGGTGCACGGCCGCGCCCACCACGACGGTCAGGAGCAGGAACAGCGGTGCGGCCCAGAGCATCCACCAGCCGCCACCGGCGGGCGTGTACACCTCGGCGCGCGGCCAAGCCAGATTCACCGCCATCGCGATGCCCCACACCACCGCCGCGACGTTCACCGCGATGCCGTAGCGACCCAGCGAGAACAGGCCGGGCTCGGCGGCGGGCAGCCCGCGCAGCCGCCGGATCAGCAGTGGCACGGTGACCAGCAGATAGGCCACATACAGCGTGACTATGCAGACACTGGCCAGCGTCGCGAACAGCGCGGCGTTGCCGAGGTTCACCACCAGCAGCGCCACGGCGAGCACGCCGATGATCACCGCGGGCAGGATCGGGGTGCCGAAGCGCGGGTGCACGGCGGCCAGCCGGGACGCGAACGGCAGGCGGCCGTCGCGGGCCATCGAGAAGATCAGTCGTGAACCCGCGGTCTGAATGGCCAAGGTGCACACCGTGATCGCCACCGCGACACAGCCCAGCAGCACGGTGCCGGCCGGGCTGTCGAGTTTGGCGGTGATCACGTAGGCCAGTCCGTCGGTGGCCAGGTGACCGTCGCTGACGCTCGGTGCGGCCATCAACGCGCCCAGCAGGAGCAGGCCGCCGCCGAGGGCGGAGGCGGCGAGCGCCAGCAGGATGGTGCGCGGTGCGACCCGGCGCGGATTCTTGGTCTCCTCGGAAAGCTCTCCGGCGGAATCGAATCCGACCATCACATAGGCGGCCATCAAGCCGGAGACCAGAAACGCCGCCCAGTACGGGCCGGGCGCCGCCTGGTCGGTCTGCAGGACCACATCGGCGCCGCGTTCGGTATGGGTGAAGAACAGGGCGATGACGGCGAGTACCCCCACGATTTCGACGGTGACGCCGATCGAATTGATCCGGGCCATCAGATCGATGCCGATCACGTTGATCACGGTCGTGATCACGAGCAGCACGCTGCCCAGCAGGACCGCGTTCGCCGCGCCGTCGGTGGAGGTGAGGGCGGTATCGGTGCCGACCAGCTGGAAGCCGCTCCAGATCGAGGGCAGGACCACCTGTAGCGCGATGGCGGCCGCGGCGGCGGTGACGATCTGGGCGATGATCATCATCCAGCCCGCGAACCAGCCGACCACCTCACCGGCGAGCCGGCGCGACCACTGGTAGATGCAGCCCGAGATGGGATAGCGAGCGGCGAGTTCCGCGAAATTCAGCGCGACGAGGAACTGGCCGGCGAACACGATCGGCCAGGTCCAGAAGAACGCGCCGCCGCCGAAACCGTAACCGAATCCGAAGAATTGGAAGATGGTGGTGAGGATCGAGACGAAGGAGAATCCCGCGGCGAACGAGGCGTAACGGCCGAGTTTGCGATGCAGCACCGGCTGATATCCGAAACGTTCGAGATCGGCGCTGTCACCGATCGGGGATTGCGAGGGGGGATCGAGTGTGATGGCCATGGGCTGTCCTTCGGCGTCGCGGCCAATATCTATCAGGTGACAGTTTTGCGGCCCGGATCGCGCTTTCGGTGACGGCTGTGTATCGCTTGCGGTAACCCGCGTAACGTCTGCGTTGCCGGCATTTCTGTCGAGTGACAGATATTTCACAACCGCAGGTGGGACGCGGTGCGCGGCATAGAGCCGGTCCGCGCGGCCGTGGCGATGGCAGGATGAGACGGTGACACACCTGGGTCCGGGCCGTCCTCGCGTCGATCAGCGCAGCCGTCGCGGGCGGACGCCGCGCGCCGAGATCCTCGACGCCGCAGCGGAATTGTTCACGGCCAACGGGTACGGCAGCACGTCCACGCGCGGCATCGCCGACGCGGTCGGTATCCGGCAGGCGTCGCTCTATCACCACTTCGCCGCCAAGGACGACATCCTGGACGCGTTGCTCGCGGAAACCATCACCGGCCCTTTGGAATTGGCCGAGCGGTTGCGTGCCGAACCCGATCCGGCCGCGGTGCGGCTGTACGCACTGGCCCGGGCCGACGTGCGCCAGCTGTGCGCGGCCAAATGGAATCTCGGTGCGCTGTATCTGCTGCCCGAACTGCGCAGCGACCGATTCGCCGACTTCCGCAGCCGCCGGGCCCGGTTGCGCCGCCACTACGAGGAACTGGCGGCGGCGGCGATCGAGGCCGCACCCGCCGGCGTCCCCGGCGCGCATGTCCTGCCCTTCCGGATGGTGGAAACGGTCATCAACATTCGCTCCGACGAGGGCGCCACCCCCGACTACGCGGAAACCACCATCCCCGACGCCGCGCTGCGGGTACTCGGGGTCACTGACGACCCGGCCGCGCTGCGCGCCGCCGCCCAGCGGCTGCTCCGGCGACTGGACGCGGGCGAATAAGTTCGACCGGTTCGGCAAACGGTTCGCGAGTAGCGGCCGAGCCGACTTCCCATCCTCGGTCGAGCAGACCGTCGCGGTGGACCGGTCCGGTGAACCGTGGTTGTTTGCCGTGCCCCGCCGATCGTCGCATCAGGGGCATTGCCGGGCGATTCGGGCGAGCGCGGCGTGGTCGGCTGCGGTGATGGGCAGGCGGTATTGCGCCGCGGTGGTGAGGTATTTGCCGGCGTAGAAGCAGTGATAGGCGCCGGCGGGTGGAAGCCAGTCGGCGGGTGTGCGATCGCCCTTGTCCATATTGGCCGGGCCGTCGACGGCCAGCAGATTGAATTCGATGTCGTTGGCGAAGCGTATCCGCTGTTCGGACGACCAGGCCGCCGCCCCCAGATCCCAGGCGGCGGCCAGCGGGTAGACGTGGTCGATCTGCACCTCCCGGGCCCGCGCCTTGTCGAAGGTGATCGCGCGGCCGGTGTACGGATCCCGCAGCGTGCCCGCGAGCACCACACAATCGTCCGTACCCGGCCGGAATCGCACCTCGCGCAGCTGCCGTGCCAGCACTCCGTTGCGCGAATCGCACCCGTCGTGCCCGCCCGGCCCGTCCTGGTCGTCCGACCACGCCGGCCCGAACACGCATCCGTGCCCCGCCCCGCAGTCCCGGTCGTACCCGCCCGGATGCGGCCGCCGGGCCACCACGGCCACCGCACCCAGCAACTGCTCGATCCGGGCCCGGCTCGGACTCCCCGGCGCGGGTTCGGGCCCACCGATCACCCCACACCCCGCCGCCGTCACCAGCACGACGATCCCCGCCGCCCATCCGAAAGCTCGTCCCCACCGCATAACCCAGATCTACCGACCCCGCCCGACAACTTCCGCGCCGGAAGTCACGCACAGGGTGCGTTCGTTCGATACGTCCGGATAGCGCGCTGCGGTACAGCCGGCCACTACCGTCATGCGCGGTCTGTGCACTGCTCGCCTCCACACCGGCCACGGACGGGCGTGTCGGTGGTGGCTGATTGGATGGGGACATGCTGCACGGTTTGTGGTCGCCCGGATCGGGGTTGGTGCTCTGGCGCCTGCCCGGGTCGGCGGCGCAGCCGGACGCGGACGCCGGGGGTGAGCTGCCCGATCCGCTGGGGACGATCGCGCGGACTGCGCGGTTTCGGCATCGAGTGCGGGTCCTGGTGGCGGGAGATTCCGGGCCGGAGGTCGTGGAGGTGCGGGGGCACGCCCTGGCGCCGGAGGTGGCCGCCCGCGTGCTCACCCAGCCGCTGCCCGACACGGCGGTGGCGGCGGATCTGCGGTTTCTCGCGCACGCGGCCCGGGGACTGCGGCGCTGGGTCCGGGCGGGGCGGATCGTGCCCGAACTGCATCGCGCCGACGGCGAGTGGTGGGTGCGATGGCGGCTGGTCGGCGGCCGGCGGCAACGGGCCTGGCTGGCCGAACTCGCGGCCGCGATGCCGCCCGCGCTGCGGGTGCCGGATGCCCGGTCCGCGGCCTCGATCCTCGAGGATTTCGTCGCCGAACTCGCCGACCCGCTCGTCCGGCTCGAGCTGAGTGTCCGGGAACCCTCGCATCCGCTGACGGCCGCGCTGGTCGCGGAGGTCCCGCTGGAATCGGGGTCGCATCGGGTGGCCTCGGTGCTCGACGAGTGGCGCGCGAGCCTCACCGTCGGCGAACCCGAACTGGTGCTTCGCCTGCTCGAACCGGACGACGATCCCGACGACGACCCGCAGGCGGTCGACGCCCTGTGGCGGCTCGAAGTCTGTCTCCGCTCGGAAGGTGAAGCGCCGCAACCGGTTCCGATCCAGGGCGACCCGGCGTTGATCCGGCTCGCCGGGGAGAAGGTGGCGGCCGCGATCCAGGCCTACCCGCGGCTGCAGCAGGTCCCGCGCGATCCGTACGGAATGGATTTCCTGCTCCCGACGCCGGTCGTGCAGGAGCTGGTCGCCCACGGTGCGCACGAATTGCGTTCGGCCGGTGTGCATCTGATGCTGCCGCGCGCATGGCGCATCGTCTCGCCGAGTATGCGGTTGCGGGTGCAGTCCCCGGCCGCCACCGAAACCGCGGTCGGACTCAGTGGATTGGTCTCCTACCGCTGGGAACTGGCCCTGGGCGATACCGTCCTCACGCCGGCGGAAATGAGCCGGCTCATCCAGGCCAAATCGGATCTGGTGCGGCTGCGCGGCCACTGGGTGCAGGCCGATCAGCGCAGCCTGGCCGCCGCGGCCGCCTATCTGGAGGGCAAGGTCGACGAACGCCCGGCGACCCTGACCCAGCTTCTGGGCGAGATCGCGGCCACGCAGGTGCGCCAGGTACCGATCGAGGAGGTCACGGCGACCGGCTGGGTTCGCGAACTGTTCGACGGTGTCCACTCCGGCGATCCGGTCGACCCGCCCGCCGGCTTGAAGGCGCAGCTGCGCCCCTACCAGTTGCGCGGACTGTCCTGGCTCGCGACGATGAATCGTCTCGGTTGCGGCGCCATCCTCGCCGACGATATGGGCCTCGGCAAGACGGTGCAGGTGCTCGCGCTACTTCTGCACGAGAACGAAAGTCCCGCAACCGATTCCGTCCTGGGGCCGACTCTGCTGGTGTGCCCGATGTCGGTGGTCGGCAATTGGCAACGCGAAACCGAACGCTTCGCCCCCGGGCTGCGGGTGCTGGTGCATCACGGCTCGTCGCGCCGCTCCGGTCCGGAGCTGGACGCGGCCGTGGCCGATTCCGACCTGGTGCTGACCACCTACGCGCTGCTGGCTCGCGATGTGGAGGAGTTGAAGCGCCAGCCGTGGGAACGTGTCGTCCTCGACGAGGCCCAGCACATCAAGAACGCTGCCACTCGGCAGGCCCGCGCCGCCCGCGCGATTCCGGCCCGGCATCGGCTGGCGCTGACCGGCACTCCGGTGGAGAACCGGCTCGAGGAATTGCGGTCGATTCTCGATTTCGCGGCGCCCAACGTGCTGGGCAAACCGTCGGAATTCCACGCCCGCTTCGCGGTGCCGATCGAACGCGAACACGACGAGAACGCCGTCAGCCGCCTGCGCGCCGTCACCGCACCGTTCGTCCTGCGCCGGGTGAAAACCGATCCCTCGGTCATCTCGGATCTGCCGGACAAGTTCGAGATGACAGTGCGCGCCAACCTCACGGTCGAGCAGGCCGCGCTGTATCAGGCGGTGGTCGACGACATGCTCGCGCAGCTGAAGGCTTCCCGGGGTACCGGCTCCAGCGCGGTGAACATGGCTCGCCGGGGTGCGGTCCTGGCCGCGCTCACCAGGCTGAAACAGGTGTGCAACCATCCCGCGCACTACCTCGGCGACGGGTCGGCGCTGCTGCGGCGGGGGCGCCACCGCTCCGGCAAGCTGGCCCTGGTCGAGGATGTGCTGGAGTCGGTGCTGGCCGAGGGGGAGCGGGCGCTGCTGTTCACCCAGTTCCGGGAATTCGGCGATCTGATCACGCCGTATCTGAGCGAGCGGTTCGGCACCGCGATCCCGTTCCTGCACGGCGGTGTCACCAAGAAGCGCCGCGACGGGATGGTGGAACGCTTCGCCGAGTCCGACGGACCGCCCATCATGGTTCTGTCCCTGAAGGCCGGTGGTACGGGCCTCAATCTCACGGCCGCCAATCACGTGGTGCACCTGGACCGCTGGTGGAATCCGGCGGTGGAGAATCAGGCCACCGACCGCGCCTTCCGCATCGGTCAGCGCCGCGATGTGCAGGTGCGCAAACTGGTCTGTGTCGACACCATCGAGGAGCGCATCGACGATATGCTCACCGGCAAACAGGAATTGGCGAATCTCACCGTCGGCACCGGGGAGAACTGGATCACCGAACTGAGTACCGACGAATTGCGCGATCTGTTCGCGCTCGGCGCCGAGGCGGTCGGCGAATGAGTCCGGCACCCGATTTCCCGGTCCCCGACTTCAGCGTCTACGGGAAGCGCCGCCCGGTGCGCGGCGGCGTCGAACCACGCAGCCGCCGTGGGTCTTTCGCGCGAACCTGGTGGGGCCGGGCCTTTCTGGAAGCCGTGGAGGAGGTCGCGGATGCGGGCCGGCTCTCCCGAGGGCGCACCTACGCACGCTCGGGGCAGGTGGTCAGCTACCACATCGAGCCCGGGGCGGTGGCCGCCGAGGTCCAGGGCAGTCAGCCGCGGCCGTTCACTTCGGTGCTGACGCTGCGGGTGTTGCGCGACGACCGGCTGGACGAACTGGTCGAGCAGGTCCGCGGCACACCGGGCATGCTCGCCCAGCTCGCCTCCGGCGCCCTGCCGCAGGAGCTCGGTCCGCTGTTGCTGCCCGGCACCGCCGCCGAACTCGATTTCTCCTGCACCTGCCCGGACGACGGCTGGCCGTGCAAACACGTCGCCGCGCTGTGCTACATCGTCGCCGAACGCCTCGACGAGTCCCCGGCCATCATGCTGACCCTGCGTGGCCTCGATCTCGACACTCTGATTCGCGGGGTGCAGGAGGACAGCGGCCCGACGATCTCCGACGACCTCTACGGTGAGAACGTCGCGCTGCCCGAGTTGCCGGCACCGCAGTTCCGCGCGGCGATCGAGGACCTCGATCCGATTCCCCTGCGGCAGGCGTTGCGGATGACCAGTGAGGACGAAGCGGTCGCCGAGGCCGGTATGCGGGAACTCCGTGCCCTGTACCGCGCCCTCGAGAGCTCCGGCTAGCCCCTATGCTGGCCTCGTGCCCGAGGATCTCGTCGACGATCTGAATGCCGCGGTTGCGCTGCGGCGTCCGGTCCGCCGGGTGATCTCGCTGGTTCCGTCGCTGACCGAGGCGATCGCGGCGAGCCGCCCGGAGTTGCTGCTCGCCGCCACCGACTGGTGTACCCATCCGCCGGAGCTGGCGGTCGAACGGGTGCGGGGGACGAAGAATCCGAATCTGCGCCGGATCGCCGAGCTGGCGCCGGATCTGGTGGTGTGCAATCAGGAGGAGAACCGCCGCCTCGATGTCGAGCGGATGCGCGAGGCGGGAATTCCGGTGTGGGTCACCAGGATTCGCACCGTAGACGAGGCGTTCACCTCGATGACGCGACTGTTCGGTATCGCCCTGGGCGGCGCGGTGCCGTCGTGGCTGACCCGGGCCCGCGCGGTCTGGTCCGCGCCCGCGCCGCATCCGCCGATCGATGCGGTGATCCCGATCTGGCGCAAGCCGTGGATGGTGGTCGGCCGCGACACGTTCACCGCGGATCTGGCCGGACGCCTGGGGCTGAACCTGGTGCACGCCACGGGTCCCGAGCGCTACCCCACGGTGACGGAATCCGAACTGGTACAGGGTGTTCGGCTGGCGGTGCTGCCGGACGAGCCGTACGTGTTCACCGCGACCGACGGCCCGGAGGCGTTTCCGGGCATCCCGGTCGCCCTGGTGAGCGGCCGCGATCTCACCTGGTACGGCCCGTCGCTGGTCGAGGCGCGCGAGCGGCTGACCGCTCAGCTGGCCCGTGTGGTCGGCAGCTGAGCTGGGATCCGTTCGAAGCTGTAGTCGCGCAGATCGAAATGCGTAGCGCGCCAGGCCGCTTCGACGGTGCTCATCGGTTTCAGCGGCACATCGCCGTGTTTGTCGAAGTAGTAGCTGTTCGAGACCGCGCAGCTGTCCTGCCAGAACACCTGTCCGTCGCGGCGTTCGAGCATTTCCCGGAAGTATCGCTCGTTGGCCGCCGCGGTGACCTCGACGCGGCCGGCCCGCTTGCTCCGCGCGTGCCGCAACAGCCGCACAATGTGCTGGGTCTGCATCTCGATCAGCGTGAAATAGGACGCGCCGTTGTATCCGTAGGGCCCGATGATCGAGAAGAAGTTCGGAAAGCCCGGCACGCTGACGCCCTCGTAGGCCTGCAGGCGGTTCTCGTCCCACCACTTCTCGAGATCACGGCCGCCGACGCCGGTCATCTCGAAGGTCGGCATGTTGCCCGATTCCATGACCTTGAAGCCCGTCGCGAGGATCAGCACGTCGGCCGGGTATTCGGTTCCGTTCGCCGTGCGCACCCCGGTGGGGGTGATCTCGGCGATCGGATCGGTTTCCAGCGTCACGTTGTCGCGGTTGAACGTCGGCAGGTAATCGTTGGAGAAACCGGGCCGCTTACATCCGAGCGCATACCGCGGGGTGAGTTTGTCCCGGATCGCCGGGTCGTGCACCTGGCGCCGCAGATGGGCCAGTCCGGAGCGCTCGCCGAGTTTGGCCAGGGGCAGCTTCGAATAGTAGTGCGCCGACAACGGGAAGGTCAGTTCGACGAACGCCTGGCTCGCCAGGCGCGAAACTGCCTGTCCGCCCGGCAGATACCGCAGTGCCCAGCGTGCGGGCGCGGGCAGCGTGGCGTCCGGCCGCGGCAGGCACCAGATCGGCGTGCGCTGGAATACCGTCAGCTCGGCGACCTCCGGGGCGATCGAGGGAATGACCTGCACCGCGGAGGCTCCGGTCCCGATGATCGCCACGCGCTTTCCGCGCAGGTCCCGGTCGTGGTCCCAGCGCGAGGTGTGCATGGTGATGCCCGAAAACGATTCCACGCCAGGAATATCCGGCAGTTTCGGCCGGGTCAGCACTCCGGTCGCACCGACGACGTAGCGCGCGGTCAAGCTCTCACCGTCGCTGGTGCGCAGCGTCCACACCGAGGCGTCCTCGTCGAATTCCGCGGCGGCGATGGTGGTGCTGAACCGGATGCGCGGTCGCAGCCCGTACTTGTCCACGCAGTGTTCGGCGTAGTCCTTCAATTCCCGGCCGGGTGCGTAGACGCGCGACCACCGGGTGCTCTGCTCGAACGAATACTGATAGCTGAACGAGGGGATGTCCACGGCGATGCCGGGGTAGGTGTTCCAATGCCAGGTGCCGCCCACGCCGTCGGCGTCGTCGACGATGAGGAAGTCCCGGAAGCCGGCCTTCCGTAACGCGATGGCCACCCCGATACCGGAAAATCCGGCGCCGACGATGATCACTTCGTGGTCGATGGCCATGACTGCTCCCGTGCCGTCCTCGGCCAGGGCACCTGACTGGCCGCACCTGCCACCAATTAACCGCGCGGTGGCCGGGATGTCAATGGTCCGGCCTCAGGCCAGCAGTTCCGCGTCGATGCCGTAGGTTCGCTGGGCGTTGGTGCGGAAGACCTGCTCGAGCTCCTCGGCGCTGCCGCCGCGGTCGGCCAGTACGTCGATCACCGCCTGCGCGCCGTTGGCGATACTCGTAATCGGTTTGTCCACAGGGTAATTCGAACCCCAGATCAGCCGCTGCGCACCGAAGACGTCGAAGGCGTGGTGCAACAGCGGCGCGGTGCGGTCCAGTAGTTCGGAGACCGGGGTCGGTAGGCCGCGCATCGGCACCGGATGGCCGAGGATCGGCATGGCCAGCCCGCTGACCTTCGCCATCACATTCGGATGGGTTGCGAGCGTGGCGATATCGTCGCGCCACTGTACGAACAGTTCGCGGCGCCGGCCCGGTTGGGTGCCGGTGCTCTTGCCGACCGGGCCGAATATCCCCGCGGGTGTGCCGAGATGGTTGAGCACGATGGTGACCTCGGGATAGCGCCGGGCCAGGGCGGTGACCTGCGGGATCTGATGCGAGTAGACCCAGGCCTCGAACGACAGCCCGCGTTCGGCCAGAACCGCGAAGCCGTCGAGGAAGGCCGAATCGGTCAGTGCGCCCTCGGCCCGGCAGAACGACCGCACCCCGGGGTCCGGATGGTGAGCGACCATGGTGCGGATACCGCGGAACAGCGGTGACGCGGACTGATGCTTGTCGATGAGTTCGGCGAATCCGGGCGCGGCCGGATCGCCGCTGCCGATGATCGCGCCCAGGGCCGGGGTGTCGACCCCGAACGGCAGGCTGGCCACCCACCGCGTTTCGTCGGCCTTGGCGTCCGGCGCGCGTCCGGCCCACTCCACCTCGATGTGCACCAGCGCCTCCACCGGCACCGTGCCCAGATCCTCCCGGTAATCCGCGGGCAGATACGGCCGCAGGTACGCATCGGGAATGCCGACGAAATCGCGGTCCCGCTTGGGAGCGAGCCGAGCGGCCTTGTCGACCGGCACGGGCACGAACCGGAACAGTTTCGCCAGCATGCTGAAATCCCGCGGGGTGTTCAGCGGATCCCACTGATGGATGTGCGCATCCACAACGCTGATACCGGCGAGGTCCATGGCGCCCTTCCGTCGCGTTCGACTGTCCGCTCTCCGGCATTGTCACACGCCCGCACACACCGGCGGGCCACATCCGAACCCTTGTCACACATTGCGGCGGTATTGCCCGCCGACGGTGAAGAAACAGTCGGTGATCTGCTGCAAAGTGCAGACCCGCGCGGCGTCCATCAGCACGTCGAAGACATTGTCGTCGCCGCGTGCGGCGGCCTCGAGCCGGGCCAGGGCCGCCTGCGCCGGCTCGCGATGCGCGGTGACGAATTCCTCGGTGCGACGCAGCTGCGATTGTTTCTCGGCCTCGGTACCGCGGGCCAGTTCCAGCACCTGATGGGTTTCCCCGTTCGGATTGCGGAACGTGTTCACTCCGATGATGGGCAGCGTGCCGTCGTGCTTGCGGTGTTCGTAGCGCATCGATTCGTCCTGGATGCGCCCGCGCTGATATCCGGTCTCCATCGCGCCCAGCACCCCGCCGCGTTCGCTGATCCGCTCGAATTCGGCGAGCACCGCCTCCTCCACCAGATCGGTCAGTTCGTCGATGACGAAACTGCCCTGCAGCGGATTCTCGTTCATCGCCAGACCCCATTCCTTGTTGATGATCAACTGGATGGCCAGGGCGCGCCGCACCGATTCCTCGGTGGGTGTGGTCACCGCCTCGTCGTAGGCATTGGTGTGCAGGCTGTTGCAGTTGTCGTAGATGGCGATCAAGGCCTGCAGTGTGGTGCGGATATCGTTGAAGTTCATTTCCTGGGCGTGCAGCGAACGCCCGGAGGTCTGAATGTGGTACTTCAACTTCTGCGAGCGGTCGTTGGCGCCGTATTTGTCGCGCATCGTGATCGCCCAGATCCGCCGGGCCACCCGCCCGATCACCGAATACTCCGGATCCATGCCGTTGGAGAAGAAGAACGACAGATTCGGTGCGAAATCGTCGATGGCCATGCCACGCGCCAGATAGGCCTCGACATAGGTGAATCCGTTGGCCAGGGTGAACGCCAGCTGACTGATCGGATTCGCGCCGGCCTCGGCGATGTGATACCCGGAAATCGATACCGAGTAGAAGTTGCGCACGCCGTTGCGGACGAACCATTCCTGGATATCGGCCATCATGCGCAGGCTGAATTCAGTGGAGAAGATGCAGGTGTTCTGGCCCTGATCCTCCTTGAGAATATCGGCCTGGACGGTGCCGCGTACCGTGGCGAGGGTGCGAGCTCGGAGGCCGGCGGCCTCGTCGCTGTTCGGCTCGCGTCCGTTGTCTTCCCGAAAACGTTGCAGCGCTTGGTCTATCGCGGTGTTGAGGAAGAAGGCGAGAATCGTCGGCGCCGGTCCGTTGATGGTCATCGAGACCGAGGTGCTGGGCGCGCTCAGGTCGAAACCGTCGTAGAGGGCCTTCATATCGTCGACGGTGGCGATGGAAACCCCCGAGGTGCCGACCTTTCCGTAGATGTCGGGCCGCGGGGCCGGATCGTGACCGTAGAGGGTCACCGAGTCGAAGGCGGTCGACAGGCGTTTGGCCTCGGCGTGTTCCGAGAGCACCTTGAACCGCCGGTTCGTGCGGAACGGATCGCCCTCGCCGGCGAACATGCGGGCCGGATCCTCGTTGTCGCGCTTGAACGCGAACACGCCGCCGGTGAACGGGAAGCGCCCCGGCAGATTCTCCGAGCGCAGGAAGCGCAGCAGCTCGCCGTGATCGGTGAAGCGCGGCAGCGCCACGCGCGGAATCGAGTTGTCCGACAACGTGGTCCGTCGCAGCGGCGTGCGAATCTCGCGATCGCGGACCCGGACCACCTGTTCCTCGCCGCGATACGATTCCACGGTGGCGGGCCAATCCCGCAGCAGTGCGGCGGATTCCGGGGTGAGATCCTCGGTCGCGCGCGCGAGCAATCCGGACATCGTCCGTTTCGCGGCCGAGAGATCTTCCGCCGTCGCGTCTTCCGTGCCGGCCGGATCGTCGGTGGCCCCCGCCGGCAGTTCCGCCAGCACCTGTTCGAAGCGCTGCACCCGCTGGGCCGCGACCACCTGCCGCCGGGTCTCGGCGTGGTAATCGCGGACGGTCTCGGCGATCTCGGCCAGGTAGCGCACCCGCCCCGGCGGAATGATCTGCGCGAATCGGGTGGAGGCGCGGGTGTCGACCCGCGGCAGCACCCCGGTCTCCAGCGGCAGGCCGCGCGCACCGAGCAGCCCGGCCAGATGCTGATAGAGCGCGGTCACCCCGTCGTCGTTGAATGTCGCTGCGCTGGTGCCGAATACCGGCATATCCTCCGGCGCCGACCCGAACGCCTCGCGGTTGCGCACGAGCTGGCGCGAGACGTCCCGCAGCGCATCCTCGGCGCCGCGACGCTCGAACTTGTTGATCGCCACCACATCGGCGAAATCGAGCATGTCGATCTTCTCGAGCTGGGAGGCCGCGCCGAACTCCGGCGTCATCACATACATCGATATGTCGACGTGGTCGATGATCGCCGCATCACCCTGGCCGATACCCGGCGTCTCGAGAATCACCAGATCGAATCCGGCCGCCTTGCAGGCCAGGATCATCGCGTCGATATTGGTCGGCAATTCGTGTGCGCCACGTGTGGCCAGCGAGCGGAAGTAGACGTGTTCGCTGTCGAGCGAGTTCATCCGGATACGGTCACCCAGCAGTGCGCCGCCGCCGCGGCGCCGGGTCGGGTCGACGGCGAGGATCGCCACCCGAAGTTTGTCCTGCTGATCGGTGCGCAACCGCCGCACGAGTTCGTCTGTGAGCGAGGACTTTCCGGATCCGCCGGTGCCGGTGATGCCGAGTACCGGCACGGTCCGGCCGGCGGCCGCGGCCCGGAGTTCGTCCAGATCCGCCGCGGGCAGCGCATCGGCCTGCAGGCAGGTCATGGTGCGCGCCAGCGCATATCGCTCACCCGCCAGCACCGCCTCGATGGCGGCCGGTTCGGTCGACAGATCCACATCGCAGGCCCGGACGAGTTCGTTGATCATGCCGGGTAGACCGAGTCGCTGGCCGTCCTCGGGGGAGAAGATGCGCACCCCCGCCGCCGCCAGCCGTTCGATCTCCTCCGCGACGATCACGCCGCCGCCCCCGCCGAAGATCTTGACGTGCCCCGCCCCGGCCTCGCGCAGCGCGGTCGCCAGGTATTCGAAGTATTCGACGTGCCCGCCCTGATACGAACTGACGGCCACCCCCTGGACGTCCTCGGTCAGCACCGCGTCGACCACCTCGTGGACCGCCCGATTGTGGCCCAGATGGATCACCTCGGCCCCCTGCGACTGCAGGATGCGCCGCATGATGTTGATCGCCGCATCGTGGCCGTCGAACAGGGCCGCGGACGTGACGAAACGGACGGGATGGACCGGAACGTGCAGGTCGGCCATGTAATCCTCCACCAGAGGCCGGCGTGGGACCGCCGGGTGCCTACGCTTGGCGTCCCGATAGTAGGACGTCAAATCAACTGTACTGTGATGCGGACCACGGCGCCATCGGTGTCATAAATCACATGGCTTCCAATACTTGGACATCCAACTATAGGATGGCCGCGTACTGCGTCGGCTCCGGCGTGGCAGGCATCGACCGCATCGAGAACAGGACTGGCATGGTTCGCGAACTCACTCATTTCATCGGCGGGCAGCGGGTGGCCGGGACCTCCGGCAACTTCGGCGACGTCTACGACCCCAGCACCGGGCAGGTCCAGGCGCGGGTGCCGCTGGCCAGTGTGTCCGAGGTCGAGGCGGCCATCGCGAATGCGGCCGAGGCGCAGCGCACGTGGGCCGCGTTCAACCCGCAGAAGCGGGCCCGGGTGCTGATGAAGTTCGTCGCCCTGGTCCAGGACGAGATGGATTCGCTGGCCGCGCTGCTGTCGAGCGAACACGGCAAGACCATTCCCGATGCCAAGGGCGATATCCAGCGCGGGCTCGAGGTGATCGAATTCGCGATCGGCATTCCGCATCTGCTCAAGGGGGAGTACACCGAGAGCGCGGGCACCGGGATCGACGTCTATTCGATGCGGCAGCCGCTCGGTGTGGTCGCCGGCATCACCCCCTTCAACTTCCCGGCCATGATCCCGCTGTGGAAGGCCGGACCGGCGCTGGCCTGCGGTAACGCCTTCGTGCTCAAGCCGTCCGAGCGCGACCCCTCGGTGCCGCTGCGGCTGGCCGAACTGTTTCTCGAGGCCGGGCTGCCGGCCGGTGTGTTCAACGTCGTCAACGGCGACAAGCAGGCGGTCGACACGCTGCTGAACGACGAGCGGATCAAGGCCGTCGGCTTCGTCGGCTCCACCCCGATCGCGCAGTACATCTACGAGACCGCCACCGCGAACGGTAAGCGCGCCCAGTGCTTCGGCGGCGCCAAGAACCACGCGATCGTCATGCCGGACGCCGACCTCGACGATGTCGCCGACCAGCTGATCGGCGCCGGTTACGGCTCGGCGGGCGAACGCTGCATGGCCATCTCGGTGGCGGTGCCGGTCGGCGAGGAGACCGCGGATCGCTTGCGCGCCAAGCTCGTCGAGCGCATCGGCAAGCTGAACGTCGGCCGCTCCGACGATCCGGGCGCGGACTTCGGCCCGCTGGTCGGCCGCGACGGTGTGGACCGCGTGAACAACTACGTGCAGATCGGTGTCGACGAGGGCGCCGAGCTGGTGGTCGACGGCCGGGGACTGAAGGTCGCGGGCGCCGAGGACGGATTCTTCGTCGGCGCAACGCTGTTCGACCGCGTCACCCCCGAGATGCGGATCTACAAGGAGGAGATCTTCGGCCCGGTGGTCGCGATCGTGCGCGCCGCCGACTACGAGGAGGCGCTGCGCCTGCCGAGCGAGCACGAATTCGGCAACGGCGTCGCGATCTTCACCCGCGACGGTGACACCGCCCGCGACTTCGCCGCGCGCGTGCAGGTCGGCATGGTCGGCGTCAACGTCCCGATTCCGGTGCCGATCGCGTATCACACCTTCGGCGGCTGGAAGGCGTCCGGCTTCGGCGATCTGAACCAGCACGGTCCCGACTCGATCCGCTTCTACACCAAGACCAAGACGGTCACCCAGCGCTGGCCGCAGGGCCTGCGGACCGAACCGGCCGCGGGGGCGGGTGCCGATCACTTCGTCATCCCGACGATGGACTGAGGCGATGTTCGTACTCGACGAGGACGAACAGGCGATCGTGGACACCGCGCGCGGTTTCGCCGACGAACTGCTCGCCCCGAACGCGCTGGAATGGGACGAGCACAAGCACTTCCCGATCGATGTGCTGCGCAAGGCCGGCTCGCTCGGCATGGGCGGCATCTACGTCGGTGAGGACGTCGGCGGTTCCGGATTGCGCCGCGTGGACGCGGTGCGGATCTTCGAACAGCTCGCCACCGGCTGCCCGGCGATCGCGGCCTACATCTCCATTCACAACATGGCCGCGTGGATGATCGACAGCTACGGCACCGAAGCCCAGCGAAACCGCTGGTTACCGGGGCTTACCTCGATGGATCTGCTGGCCAGCTACGCGCTCACCGAACCGGGCGTCGGCTCGGACGCGGCGGCGCTGAGCACCAGGGCCGTTCGCGACGGCGACGACTATCTGCTCACCGGGGTCAAGCAGTTCATCTCCGGTGCGGGCAGCACCGATGTGTATGTCCTGATGGCGCGGACCGACGACGCCGGTGCCCGCGGCATCTCGGCGTTCATCGTGCCCGCGGATACGCCCGGACTCTCCTTCGGCGCCAACGAGAAGAAGATGGGCTGGAACGCTCAGCCGACCCGACAGGTCATCCTCGACGAGGCCCGGGTGCCGGCCGCGAATCTGCTCGGCGGTGAGGGCAACGGCTTCCGGATCGCGATGAACGGCCTCAACGGCGGCCGGCTCAACATCGCGGCCTGCTCCCTCGGCGGCGGCCAGACCGCGCTGGACCGGACCGTGGCATATATGGCCCAGCGCAAGGCATTCGGGGCCCGGTTGCTCGACAACGCCGCGCTGCAGTTCGACCTCGCCGATATGCGCACCTCGCTGGAGGCGGCGCGGACCCTGCTGTGGCGGGCGGCGGCCGCCCTCGACGCCGACGCCGCCGACAAGGTGGAGTTGTGCGCGATGGCCAAGCGCTTCGCCACCGATGCCGGATTCGAGGTGGCCAACAAGGCCCTGCAATTGCACGGTGGCTACGGCTATCTGGCCGAGTACGGAATCGAGAAGATCGTGCGCGACCTGCGCGTGCACCAGATTCTCGAGGGAACCAACGAGATCATGCGGGTCGTGGTGGCCCGCTCGGTAGTCGGCGCGGCATGAGGAAGAAAATGACCGAAGCAGAAGTACTGTTCGACAAGCGCGACGGCGTGGGCCTGATCACGCTCAACCGGCCCAAGGCCATCAACGCGCTCAATCACCCTATGGCGCAGGCGATTCTGTCGACCCTGCGCGAGTGGGCCGTCGACGACGAGGTCCGCACGGTGGTGCTGACCGGCGCCGGGGAACGCGGGCTGTGCGCGGGCGGCGATATCGTCGCCATCCACACCGACGCGAAGAACGCGGTGGCGCACGGCATTTCGCGCCACGACAGCGCAGATTCGCCGAGCGGCCGGTTCTGGCGCGACGAGTACATTCTCAACGCCTTGATCGGCAACTACCCGAAACCGTATGTGGCCGTAATGGACGGCATCGTGATGGGTGGCGGCGTGGGGCTGTCCGCCCACGGCAATCGCCGCATCGTGACCGAGCGGTCGATGGTCGGGATGCCCGAGACCGGTATCGGCTTCATCCCCGATGTGGGCGGTACGTATCTGCTGGCGCGCACACCGGGTGAACTGGGTACCCATGTCGCGCTGACCACGGCGCGCATGGGCGCCGGAGATGCGATCGCGGCCGGGTTCGCCGACTATTTCGTTCCCGCCGAACGCATTCCGGATCTGCTGGCCGAACTGCGCCGCACCGATGCCGACGCCGCGATCGCGGCCGTCGCGCAGCCCGCACCGGTGTCGGACCTTGCCGCGCAGCGGTCGTGGATCGACGCCTGCTACAGCGCCGACACGGTCGAGGAGATCGTCGCGCGGCTGCAGCGCCACGACGCCCCCGAGGCAGCCAAGGCGGCCGGCGACGTGTTGTCGAAATCGCCGGTGGCACTGAAAGTGACGTTGCGTTCCCTGCGCAACGCCCGCGCGGCGGCGAACCTGGAACAGGCGCTGGACGAGGAGTACCGGGTCTCGGTGGCCGCGCTGACCACGCACGATCTGGTCGAGGGCATCCGTGCCCAGGTGGTCGACAAGGACCGCAACCCGCAGTGGTCGCCCGCCACCCTCGCGGAGGTGTCGGAGGCGCTGGTGGACAGCTATTTCGCCGGTCTGGGCGACCGGGAACTCGGACTGAGCGGAGCACAGGAGTGACGAACGTGACGAAGGTAGCCTTCCTGGGCCTCGGGCATATGGGCGGCCCGATGGCGGCGAATCTGGTGCGTGCCGGATATCGGGTACTGGCCTACGACCCGGTGCCGGCCGCGCAGGAACAGGCCCGCGCCGACGGAGCGGAGGTCTTCGACACCGCCGCGGCGGCCGTGACCGAGGCCGAGATCGTGATCACCATGCTGCCCAACGGCCGCGTCGTGCTCGACGTCTACGACAACGTACTGCCGTCCGCCAAGCCCGGCACCCTGTTCATCGACTGTTCCACCATCGACGTCGCCGACGCCAAGCGTGCCGCGGAAGTCGCTGTGGCAGCGGGACATCGGGCCCTGGACGCGCCGGTGTCGGGTGGCGTCGGCGGTGCCACCGCCGGCACCTTGACCTTCATGGTCGGCGGCGAGGCCGACGATTTCGCCGCGGCGCAGCCGGTGCTGGACGTGATGGGCGGCAAGGTCGTGCACTGCGGCGGCGCGGGCGTGGGCCAGGCCGCCAAGATCTGCAACAACATGATCCTGGGCATCTCGATGATCGGGCTGTCCGAGGCGATCGTGCTGGGCGAGAAACTCGGCCTCACCCACGACAAGTTCTACGACGTGGTCTCCACCGCCTCGGGCCAGTGCTGGTCGTTGACCACCTATTGCCCGGTGCCCGGCCCGGTGCCGACCAGCCCGGCCAACAACGAGTACCGGCCCGGATTTGCCACCGCGTTGATGAACAAGGACCTGGGCCTGGCCGCGAATGCCCTGCGCGACAACGATGTCGAGGGGCGGTTCGGTCTGCTGGCGGCCGAGATCTACGAGCAGTTCAACCGGTCGGCGGGGGACCTGGACTTCTCCGCTATCGTCACCGATATTCGCCGCCGTTCCGGCGCGAAGCCGGGCCAGGATTCCGGCGAGTAGCCGAGAAAGGGAAACAGTGACCGACTTCGAAACCATTCTGCTGGAGCGCACCGGACGCGTCGCGGTGATCACCCTGAATCGGCCGAAGGCACTCAACGCGTTGAATACGCAGGTGCTCACCGATATCACCGCCGCACTCGACGAGGTGGAGGCCGATGCCGGCATCGGCGCGGTGGTGCTGACCGGTTCGGAGAAGGCGTTCGCCGCCGGCGCCGATATCAAGGAGATGCAGTCCAAGTCCTATATGGACATGTTCCTCGCCGATTTCTTCCAGGGCTGGGACCGGGTCGGCGCATTCCGCAAGCCGATCATCGCGGCGGTGGCCGGATACGCCCTCGGTGGCGGCTGCGAGCTGGCGATGATGTGCGACATCCTGATCGCCGCCGACACCGCGAAGTTCGGCCAGCCGGAAATCAAGCTGGGTGTGATTCCCGGTATGGGCGGCTCCCAGCGCCTGACCCGCGCGGTCGGCAAGGCCAAGGCCATGGATCTGATTCTCACCGGCCGCAATATGGACGCCGAGGAGGCCGAACGCGCCGGACTCGTGGCCCGCGTCGTCCCGGCGTCGGAACTGCTGTCCACCGCGCGCGAGGTCGCCGAAACCATCGCCGGCATGTCGCTGCCGTCGGTGATGATCGCCAAGGAGGCCGTGAACCGCTCGTACGAGACCACGCTCACCGAGGGCCTGCGTTTCGAGCGCCGGGTGTTCCACTCGCTGTTCGCCACCGAGGATCAGACCGAGGGCATGACCGCCTTCGTGGAGAAGCGCGCGGCGAACTTCGAACACCGCTGAGCAGTCTCGTCACGAGCGGTCGCGTGCCCGGGAATTCCCGTACGCTCATCGGCGTGAGATGGGTAGTCGCCGCGGTCACGGTGGCCACCGCTGGGGTGGTGGCGGGATGTGGCGCGTCCGGGCCCACACCGGCCGCGACGAGTCCGGCGCCGGCGCCGGTCTCCGCGCAGGCATTGGCGGTCGCCGAGTGCGGGTCCGCCACCGATGCGGATGTCGTTGCCGCAACAGGCATTTCCGGGTTACAGCAGGTATCGGCCAACCCGCTACGCTGCCGCTGGGAGGCCGCCGCCGGCACCTCGGTGACCTTCGAATGGTTCCGCGCCAGTCCGATCGCCGCGCATACCGCCACCGACCCCGCGGCCCAGGCGGCGCCGCTGCGGATCGGCGACCACACCGGCCGGATCTTCTCCACACCGCAGTGGTGTGAGGCCGCCGTCGATTCCGGTGCCGCGGATTTCGTCGACTGGCGTGCCGACGAGCCGCAACCGGCTGCGGCACAAGCTTGTTCGGCCGTGCGGCAGCTGGCCGCGGCGACCCTGGCGAAGGCGGGGTGACGACGATGCGCCGAGCGCGCCGGCTCCTCGTCGCGGTGGCCTTGATCGCCGCCGCGGCCGGATGTTCCTCGGGGCCGGCGCCCGCGCACCGGCCGGTGCAGGCCGAGGACGAACTCCTGCAGGGGTGCGGCCCGGAAACCGATGCCGAGATCGCGAATCTGGTGCACGCCACCGCCGTTCACCGCGAGGGCGAGCCGACCGTCTGTGCCTGGGAGGGCAACTACCCGGACGGCGGCGTCGTCGATATCACCTACGCCTGGTTCGCGCAGGACTCGCTGTTGCGCGACGGCCAGGTCGCCGCGGCGCTCGGCTACCGCACCGAGCATCTGGTGATCGGCAGTTTCGGTGGGCTCATCTGGCACGATCCCCGAGATCCTGGCAGTTGCGGGGTTTCGGCCGCCGATTCCGGGACCGTCACCTACTGGGTGCAGAACCGCTCCCGCCTCGCCACCCCGGACCCGTGCGCCGCGGCGACGGACGCGGAGAAGGCGACCGTCAAACTGGACGGATGATCCGCCGTCACTTCCCGGGTGGGGGTTCGGCACTGCTGCCCGCGACCTCCACGGGACGCGCCGGTGTGCCGTCGTGCGCGGGCCGTGCCGCATCGTGCCCGGTGACCAGCAAGCCGGTGACCGTCGCGCCGAGCGCCGCGGTCACCGCCAGCGCCGCGACCACTTTGCGCCGTGATACCGCCGCTCGCGGCGTCGAGGCCGCCGATCCGCACTGCGGCGGGGTGAATCGGATACCGCGCACCCGGCGCGCCGACGGTTGTTCGGTGGCCATCAGTACCGCGCCGCGAGCGGAGACGAAATCGGGCTCCGGATCGTAGATCACCGGCAGATCCAGCAGCTGCTCGAGCGACTCGCGGATACTCGGGCTGCGCGTGCAGCCGCCGAGCAGCGCGACCGCCCGCGGTGGGACCCCGGTCTCCTCGATCAACTGCCGCACATACGACACCGAATGGTGGATTCCGGCCACGACCAGATCGTGGAAGTCGCTGCGGGTCACCACGATTCGCATGCCCGAGCGGGGATCGCCGGCGGTCACCACCCGGGTGCCGCTGAGCTGTTCCTTGTATTCGCGCCCGGTGGCATTGTCGATCTCGACACCGCCGTGCGCGAGATGCCAGCGCAGCAGGGCGTCGTGGCCGTCGCCGCCCAGCAGGGTGCTGCGCTTACCGGCCAGAATGGCCTGGGTGCGGCAATCGGCCTCGGTGAGGGTGAGCCCGGAGCTGCCGAGGTCGTAGAGCAGCACCGCACCCTCGTGGGGCAGCTGTCCGCTGAACCGCAGATAGCGCAACTGGGCCGGTGGTTCGTCGATGATGGTGAGCCGGCTGCGTCCGGCCGCGGCCCGGATGGCCTCGGCGTGCAGGGCGCAGCGTGAGGTGACGGCGATGCCGGTGACGAATTCGTCGCGGTCGGCCGCGGAGGCCCGCATCGCGTCGATGGCCTGGAAGACCGGCTCCTCGACCCCGGCTCCCGCGCGACGAGCGACCACGCAGCGATCGATCGGCGGCAGATGGGGCTGATCGGAGTGGGTGAGCATGGCGCGCGCGCCACCAGCGCCCGCCGACACGCCCAAGACCAGCACCATGGCGTCCATGGTGAACCTTTCGAGCGCCGATGGGAAGGCAGCGCCCCGGGATGTCGCTGCCGGAATACCGGCAATCCGGCCGTCAGGCCCAGCGAGTCGGTGTGTCGCCGCTGTCGAAGTCCCCCGCCTCGCGCCGGAATTCCGCCAGCAACTGCAGCAGCAGGTGGAGACGCTCCGGAGGCAGTCCCGGCCGGGCGAAGACCGTCTCGTTCAACTCCCGGGTGGCCGCCGCCGCCAGATCGCGCCCGGCGGCCGTGATCTCGATCAGGGTTGCCCGGCGGTCGCTGGGGTGTGGTACTCGTTTGACCAGTTGGGCGGCTTCTAGCCGATCGACGGTATTGGTGACACTCGTCGGGTGGACCTGCAGCCGGGCGCTGGCCGTCGCCATCGGCAGGGCCCCGGTCTTGCTGAAGCTGAGCAGCGTCAGCAGTTCGTAGCGGGAGAAAGTCAGTCCCGACGGGCGCAGTGCCTCGTCGACCCGGGCCATCACGATCTGCTGGGCACGCACCAGGGAGGTCACCGCCGCCATCCCGTCGGCGACATCGCCCCAGCCGTGCGAGGTCCACTGGCGGTGGGCCTCTTCGATGGGGTCCAGCGGAAGCGGGCGAGGTGCGGCCATACCGCCGAGTGTATTTGCCCGTCCGCTCCCACGCTGCGGTCCGGAGTCGCCGAATCGGTGATTCAGGACAGTCCCGAAAGATCACCGAGGACAACATGGTTGCGATCGGCGGTGCTGCCCAGCGTGTATTCGGGCATCAATCCGAGATATTCCGCCCGGCTGCGGGTGCTCCACCGCCGCGCGTCCGGGGTGCGGGTTTTGTAGAAATTGACCATGTAGCCGCCCTCGTAGAGGCGCAGCAGGGTGTAGCCGCCCGGATACTCCTTCACCGCGCCCACTTCAAGGAATTCCACCCGGAGCGGGATGTCGGGCCGGGTGCGGCGATTGCGGTGGGTATGGCCCGCATGGTGGAAGAACACCCCCGGCGTCGCTCGATACAGCTGTTGCAGGGTGAGCGCGTCCGATCGATTCAGCACGAAATTCGGCCCGGCGAGATTGCTCAGGCCCGATTCCGCGGTGACCGGATGATGTCCGAAGACGACCGTCGGCCGATCGGGGTCGCGGTTCAGCGATTCCCGCAGGCGATCGAATTGCCCGGGACCGATACTGCCGCCGGATCCGTCGAGTTCGGTGGTGTCGAGCCCGATCAGCCGCAGTCCGCCGAGCCGGTGCTCGCTGAATTGTTCCGGGGGAAGGAAGGATTCGCCCCAGCAGTCGTGGTGGTCGGCGGTCACCGCCGGGCAGGCGGCATAGTCGGCGCCGGTATGCGGCCGGTCGTGATTGCCGCGCGCGGCGAACCAGTCGCGCCCCTCGATTCCCCAGGCGTCCAGCCGGTTTCGTACCGTCCGGGTCTGCTCGGGAGTAGCTTCCGCGGTCAGATCACCGGCCAGGATCAGATGGTCGGCGCCGCGATCCGGCAGGCATAGATCGTCGAGCAACGCCCCCAGCATCACCTCGGGATAGGGCGGCAGTCCCGATTCCTGCCGCACACCCGGCGGCAGGCCGACGGCGATGATGCCGCTGGTCTCCTCACCGACGTGCACGTCGTTGCAGAGAGCGAGGGTGCGCAGCAGCCGGCCCGGGGGAGCGACCAGAGTGGTGAATTCGCCGGTGCATTCGGGTGCGCCCGGTAGATGGGTGACCAGCTCCGGCGCCGGTACCGCACGCACGCCGTCCGACCATGCCTCGAATCGATACCGCCGCCCCGGTTCCAGACCGTCGATCTGCGCGTAGTGATACGGCGTCCGATCGGTGTCCGCCACGGCAGCCGTCCGGGCGGGGCCGGTGGAATCCGCAGGAGCCAACCGGATTTCGGTGCCCGCATCGACCGGTACCGGTGCTCCCGACGCATCGGCGGCGAGGGTCGTCCAGGTGATGATCGCCGACGTGTCGGTGATCGTGACCACCTCGAGATCGGTCGCGCGCAGTGAATTCGCCTGGGCCCGAGCCGAACCCGGGAGGACGAGCGGTGCGGCGGCCGCCGCGGCCAGAGCCGTGAGCAGCCGGCGGCGATTCGGCCCGCAGCAGGTCATCGTCGCTCCCTCGGAGTTGGTCGGTTCCGATCCGAAGCCGACCCTACCCAGACCGGCGCCATACCGCGTTTCGTGTCGCGAACCCACCCGGTAGGTTGGCTAGCCGGTCGCCTCGGCGCAATTTCCGATCGGAAGGACGGTCCATGGCAACGGCGCAGCAGCACGAACGCACCCGGTGGAAACTCGTGCTCGGCGTGGTGGCGCTGGCCGCCTCGGCGCTGGTCACCGCCTGTTCGGCGTCGTCGAACGCGCCGGAGATCGTGGTCTACAACGCGCACGATCAACGCCTGACCCGGCAGTGGGCCGACCTTTTCACCGAGCAGACCGGGATCCGGGTGACGCTGCGCGACGGCGCTGATGCCGAAGTCGCCGACCAGGTGCTGGCCGAGGGGGATCGATCGCCCGCCGATGTGGTTCTCACCGAGAATTCACCGGCCATGGCCCGGATCGAACGCGCCGGACTGTTCGCCGACCTCGACCCCGCCACCCTCGCGCAGGTGCCGGAACGGTTCCGCCCGAGTTCCGGTCACTGGACCGGAATCGCCGCGCGCGCAACCACTTTCGTTGTCCATCCGGCCGAGATTCCGCCCGCCCAGCTGCCCGCCGGATTGCTGGACCTGCAACAGCCGCAGTGGCACGGTCGCTGGACCACGGATCCGCACGGTGCGGATTTCCAGGCGATCGTCGCGGCGCTGCTGGAACTGGACGGCGAGAACACGACGCGCGCGTGGCTGCACGGGGTGAAGGACAACGCGTCCGTCGCGCCGAACGGTTTCGCCGCACTGAAATCCGTCGGCGCGGGCGGGGTCGGCGGCGCGCTGGTCTTCGCCACCGACTGGTACCGCGCGCAGCTCGCGCCCGAGCGAATCACCGGTCCCTCGGTTCCGCATTATTTCCGCGGCGGCGACCCGGGTGGATACCTCTCGCTGTCCGGTGCGGGCGTGCTGAAGTCGAGCCGGCATGCCGCCGACGCGCAGCGGTTCGTGCGATTCGTGACGGCTGCGGCCGGTCAGGGTCTGCTCAGCGGCGGTGCGGCCATGGAGTATCCGGTGGCCCCCGGCGTACCCGCCGACCCGGCGCTGCCGCCGCTGGATTCACTGGACCCGCCGCGCGTGAATCCGAGCGACCTCGACCCGGTCAGGGTCGAGGCGCTGATGCGCGAGGCGGGGCTGCTCTGATCCGCTACGAGGCGGTCAGGTCGTAGCGGTACCTGCTGGTCGGGATGACGTCGAGGTCGCGATCGGCGCCGAAGGTCGCGACGCTGGCCATCATGCGGCCGGCGCGGCGCTGCAACTCCGCCTCGTCACCACCGCTGCCCCAGAACGCGTGCTGGTCGGTCATCGCATCCATCGGGAACAATTCCTCGACCAGCGCGTCCACCCGCGGCCCCGGAGTCACCGCGGCGACCACGGCGTTCTGCACATAACCGAAGGTGGCCTGGGTTTCGATCGCCACGGTCGTATGCCGATCCTGCCAGTTGTGCAGCCATTCGGCGCGGCTCAGTTCCTTCGGAATCCGCAGCAGCGCGATATTGGCCAGTGCGTCGTAGCGGGTTCCGTCCGGGGGCCGCGCGGTGGTGAGCGGTTCGCGTTCCTCCACGATCCAGCCGTTGATCCGCTCGGCGACGCCGCTGAGCACATCGGTGATCGGCCCGTTCTGCCCTTCGCTCCAGACGGCGACGATCGCGGCGACCGGTTCGTCGTAGGTGCTCACCCGCAGTTGTGCTGCGGCGACGTCGGCATCGCCGATGTTGACCTGCAGTTCGGTCGCCCCCGCGGCGGCCAGCCGACGGTGGAAATCCGGTGCGTGGAGGATATCCGCGAGATCCGGCCCCCAGAGGGCGTACATCAATTTCATGCCGGATCCTTTCGGGGAACTGCGTTCGGCTGCGACGACGGTAATTCCGTCTACCGCGCGACACTCGCGATTCGCCGAACCCGGTCCCGCTCACCGGGACCGAATCGGATGCCGGATCGCCGCGAATGTGCGACGGTCCGGACGAGTCGGTCGCCTACAGTGAGAGCGACATCCATCCGGTGAGAGGAGACCAGGTGCGCCGCATACTGTTCGCGATGACGCTGTGTGCCGCTGTACTGCCCGCGCTCGCCTGCTCCGCCGAGGCCGACCGCGCACCGGCGGGTACATCGGCGCCCGCGTCCGCGCCCGCGGCTGCCGACCACGGCACCAACGGCACGATCGAGGTGGTGGCCACCCACGGTCCCGAGAAGTACGCCGCCGCCGGCCTCGCCGCGGGCATCACCACCTGTCAGGCCGGTTCGGTGCTGGCGACCCTGACCACCGGACGCGACGGTAAGGCCCACCAGGATGTCGCCGCCGACTGCTATCAGGTGCAGGTGACGTCGGTGCCGATGGGATGCCGGTTGGCCACCGACACCGCCAAGAAGGTCGATGTGGTGGCCGGCCGGACCGCGACGGCGGAGTTCGGATTGGCCTGCGCCTGAGCGCATGTCACCGGTTGGCGAGTTCGGCGAGCCGGTAGGCCAGCGTCGTGCGCACCGCCGGAACGCGGGTGACGAGGCGGATCGCGGTATTGCGCAGCACGCGGGCCGGTCGCGGGCGCAGGGTCGCCATCCGGGTCATGCGATCGGTGAAGGCGACCACGTCCAGCGCGACCGGGCGGCGAGTGCGCTCGTACTCGTCGAGCACCGTGTCGGGTTCACCTCGCAGGACCCGGGCCAGCAGCGTGCCCAGTAGGGCGGCGTCCTGAATGCCGGTGTTCATTCCCTGCCCACCGGCGGGGCTGTGCACATGTGCGGCGTCTCCGGCCAGCAGAATCCGCCCGGCGCGGTACCGGTCGGCCACGCGGTGATGTACGCGGAAACGTGAGCTCCACACCACCTCTCGCACCGTGGCGCCGGGGCAGCGGGCATCGAGCAGTGCTTGCACTTGCGCGCGGGTGGGCTGTTCGGGTGCTTCGGCGACGGTGGCGACGATGCGGAAACGATCGTGCTCGGGGTCCGGCAGCGGCGCGACGACGGTGATGCCCTCCGGTGAGACGTGCAGCGATACTTCGTCGCGTGGCGCGGGCCAGTCCATCCGCACATCCGCCAGGACGAACGATTCCGGATAGGTGGCGCCCGTGAATCCGATTCCCGCCGCCTCGCGGACCCGGCTGTGCATCCCGTCCGCCCCGATGACGTAGCCGGCCCGGATCGACCCGGATTCCCCTGCGGCATCGGTGAATTCGACGGTGACCGCCTCCTCGCCCGGTATGACCGCGGTAACCTCGACGGGCCGCAGAACCATTCCGCCCGCCCGCTGCAGCCGGTCGAGCAGGACCGCCTCGGTCGTCTCCTGGCCGATCATCAGCGTGTAGGGGAACGGTGTCGGCAGCCCGGAGAAATCGATGGTGGTCAGCCGATCGGTGCCTTCGTACATGACGAAGCGCGGTACCTCCAGGCCGCGATCGTGCAGGTCCGCGGCGATGCCGAATCCGTCGAGGACCTCCAAGGTCCGGGCATGGACCACCGCGGCGCGGGATGTGTTCGCCCCGGCGGCCAGCCGATCCAGCAGAACCACGTCGGCGCCGGCATCGGCGAGCGCGATCGCGGCGGTCAGCCCGGCGGGCCCGGCGCCGACGATGACGACCGCGGCGGTGGCAGGAACGGTGCTGTTCATGGCTACTCCCTCAGTTTGCCAACTTGTGTTGGCCAACGGCTGTTGACTCAAGAATAAGACCGCGGCCACTGGAAAGTCAACAGTTGTTGGCCTACGGTTGTAGGCATGAGTGAGGAAACTGCGCCGCGCCGCTCGGACGCCACCCGCGCGGCGATTCTGGAGGCGGCTCGCCGGCATTTCGCCCGTGAGGGATTCGCCAAGGCGACCATTCGGGCCATCGCCGCCGACGCCGGCATCGATCCGTCGATGGTGATGCGGTACTACGGCAACAAGGACGGCCTGTTCGACGCGGCGCTCGACGTCGATCTCGGCCTCCCGGATCTGGCGGCGGTGGCCGAGGACGAGTTGGGTGAGACGGTCGCGCGACGGTTCCTGGAACTCTGGGAGACGCCACCGAGTAACGAACTCCTGCTGACCCTGCTGCGTTCGTCGGTGTCGGACGAGACTGTGGCGCAACGGTTTCAACGCGTCTTCGCCGAACAGCTGATGCCGATGGTGACCCGGGTCGGCGATCCCGCGGACGCGCCGCGGCGAGCCGGATTGGTGGTCTCGCAGATTCTGGGGCTGGCGGTGTGCCGCTATGTGCTGCGTCTGCCGCCCGTGGTGGCGTTGACGGCCGAGGAGATCGTCGCGGAGATCGGTGCGACGGTGCAGCGGTATCTGGTGTCGGTGCCGAAGTGAGGGTCCGAGTGGTCCGGAGGCGGACATGAAAATGCCCCGAGTCCGGCGGGCTCGGGGCATCAGGGCTGCGGCGCGGTCCTCGAGTGTCGGCGCACGGCATCTACCTCCGTTCGATCGGGTGGGCGCTGTCCTGGTCGGTCAGCTGTGGAGACGCTCGACGAATGCGCGCAGGTTCGTGCGCACCCGCTCGGCCTTCTCCTCGTCGGTCAGATCCTCGCGGTAGCGGTTGCCCAGCGTCGGACGCTTCTTGTTGCGGGCGTACAGCGAACAGGCGAGATCGGTGCACATGTAGATGCCGATCGAATTACCGCGCCGCCCGGAGTCGCCGACCTTGTGCGCGGTGAGCAGCGACACGCCGCTACCGGTATGCGTGGTCAGGCAGATCGAGCACAGCTGGGCCCGGCCGGATACGCCCGTCTCGTAGCGCAGGGCCACGCCGACCAGTCGATCGTCCTGCGGGGTCACCAGATAGGCGCGGCCCGGCATCGACCGATCGTTCCAGCCGAAGAAGTCCAGGTCGTCCCACGGTTGCGCCTCGAGATCCCGGGGGACCGGCATGCGTTTGGCATCGCCCTTGGAACAGTTCACGAACGACGAGCGGATCTCGCGTTCGGTCAGTGGTTGCACGTGTTCACTCCCTTCCGAATGGATGAATGGAAAACGGAGCGAGGCTACGGCCACCGATCGCGGCGGGCAATCGAATATCGGCTCAGCCGGTGGTCCGCAGGCCGGCCAGGGTGACCGTGATCAGCCGTTCGGCCGCATCGGGTGATGTCTCGCACGCGACGCCGATCCCGTGGCCCAGGCGCAACAGGTCGCGTGGTTCGATCTCCGGGCGGATCAACCCGGCTTCCTGGGCCGGTTGCAGGATCGAGGTCGCGGCGTCGGTGATCAGATTCGAGCACAGCGTGAAGGTCTGCGATCCGCGGTCGATGGCGGCCTTGAGGGTCACCGCCAGGCTGCGTTTGTCCATCACGAACCGCACCTGGGCGCGGAACCACTGCTCCAGAGCGTCGAGCGGGGGGAGGGTTTCGGTCAGCTCGGCGGCGAGTTCGGCCAACGCCTCGATGCTCGACCGATAGACGGCCTCGATGAGTGCGTCCCGGTTGGGAAAGTGCCGGTAGAGGGTGCCCGGCCCCACCGCGGCGCGGCGCGCGACCTCGTCGAGGGGCGCCTCGGGGCCGTGCTCGGCGAACGCCTCGCGCGCGCATTCGAGTATGCGCTCGTAGTTGCGCCGCGCATCCGCGCGCATCGGACGCGGCGGCGCCGCGCGCCCGGACCCCTGTGTCGACGGTGCGCTCACGATTCCTCCAGTGGAAACGGACGAACTCTCCGCTTAGTCTTGCGTAACCGGAGAACTTCTCCATATGCTATCTCCATTGGAAACGGAGACAATCTCCGTTTAGTTCCGCATCCGATGGAGCCTCCTTGTCTACCTCCACGCCCTCTGCCTCTCTGCTTTCCTCGTCTGCGCAGGCCGGCGCGCCGCCCGGGCGCCTGCGCTCCGGAATCGTGCTAGTCACGCTGCTGACCTGCCAGTTGATGATCGTGCTCGACATCACCGTCATGAATGTGGCGCTGCCGCGCATTCAGCACGATCTGCACTTCAGTGCCACCGGCCTGTCCTGGGTGATGAACGCCTACACGCTGGTCTTCGGTGGGCTGCTGCTGCTCGGCGGACGGGCCGGCGACCTGTTCGGACGCCGGCGCCTGTTCATCCTCGGGACCGTGCTCTTCACCCTCGCCTCCCTCGGCGGTGGTCTGGCGCCGTCGGCCGCCTGGCTGATCGTCGCGCGCATCGTGCAGGGCCTGGGCGGCGCGATGGCCGGACCGAATACTCTCGCCCTGCTCACCACCACATTCGCCGATCCGAAGATGCGGGTCCGGGTGCTCGCCCTGTTCTCCGGAATGTCGAGTGCGGGATTCGCGATCGGGCTGATCCTGGGCGGGCTGCTGACCCAATGGCTGAGCTGGCGCTCGGTGCTGTTCATCAACGTGCCGTTCGGACTGGTGGTGGCACTGCTGGCGGTGCGGTATCTGCCCGACGCGCCGCGCCGTCGCGCGCACCTCGACCTCCCCGGCGCGGTGACCGCGACGGGTGCGGTGGCCGCGTTGGTCTACGGCTTCATCAGCGCGGCGGCGCACGGCTGGGACGATGTGACGACCGATGTGTCGCTCACGGTCGGCGTCGTCGCACTGGTGGCGTTCCTGCTCATCGAACGCCGCGCTGTCCAGCCGCTGCTGCCCCTGCACCTGTTCGCCGACCGCAATCGCGCCGCCGCGTACGCGAATATGTTCCTCGGCCCGATGGCGGGAACCTCGATGTTCTTCTTCCTCACCCAGTATCTGCAGGAAGTGCGGGGGATGAGCGCGCTGGCAACGGGTTTCGCCTTCCTGCCGACCGCGGTGACGATGTTCACCATGATCCGGCTGATTCCCCGCCTGCTGCCCCGTTTCGGACCCAAGCCGGTGACGCTGGTGGGGACGGCCGCGATGATCGCCGGACTGGTCCTGCTCACCTTGCTCGATACCGATACCGGTTACTTCCCGCTGCTCGCGGTGGCGACGGTCTTGATGGGATGCGGTATCGGCCTCGCGTTTTCGCCGCTGAACGTGATCATCATGGCGAATGTGGCGCCCGAGGAGGCCGGTGCGGCGGGCGGTGCGCTGCAGACGCTGCAGCAGACCGGTGCGGCGCTGGGGCTGGCGGTGCTGGTCACGGTTTTCGGCACCGCTGTCCGGGCCGCGTCCGGCTCGGCCGTGCATGTGCTGGTCTCCGGCATCACGACCGCCTTCGCCGCGGCGGCGGGGATCGCGGTACTGACATTGCTTGTGGCGTCGACATTTCGGAGCGTGCGGGCGCAGCGGTGAGCGCCGGGACGGCGGCCCTCGGAGATGCCCGGGGGCCGCCGTCCTCGATATCCAAGATCAACTTCGAGGCATATCGGACGATTCGAAACTCTTTGTCGCGCAGTGACTTATCCGAGATTCGACTCACAGGAACCTTTATGATTGCCGTGCGAAACTCGTCGCGATGCTCACCTATTTCGAAGCGATGGTCATCGGCGCGGTGCAGGGTTTCACCGAGCTGTTCCCGATCTCCAGTCTCGGACATTCGGTTCTCGTGGCGGCCTGGCTGGGTGGACGCTGGGGAGCGCTGGCCGACCGGGGCGGAACCGAATCCGCCGCAACCTATTTGGCGTTCGTCGTCGCCCTGCACGTGGCGACGGCGGTCGCGCTGGTGATCTACTACCGGCGCGACTGGTGCGCGATCATCGTCGGATTCGTCGAGATGGTGCGGACACGGCGCCTCGATACCGTTCCGCAGCGGCTGGCCTGGTTGATCATCGTCGCGACCGCGCCGGTCGCGGTGCTCGGCCCGCTGCTCGAACATCCTCTGCACGATGTCTTCGCGGCTCCGTTGTGCGCCGCGGCCTTTCTGACCGTCAACGGCGTGGTGCTGGTCGTCGGGGAGGGGCTGCGTCGCCGCAACGAGCCCACCCTCGCCGAATACGGCCGCCGCTTCGCCCTGAACCAGGCGAACGGCCGAACTCGCACGGCGACAACGCTTTCCCTCCCGCAATCGGACCGCCGCTTGGCGGCCCTCGACTCCCGGGATGCGGTCGGCATCGGCCTGGCTCAAGCCGGCGCCCTCCTCACCGGCTTCAGCCGGGCCGGCCTCACCATGGTCGGCGGTCTCTGGCGCGGTCTGGAGCACGAACACGCCGCCAAATTCGCCTTCCTCCTCGCCACCCCCGCGATCTTCGGCGCCGGGATAGTCGACCTCCCGGACCTGATATCCCCACGCGCCGAGGTGATCTGGGGGCCGATCCTCGTCGGCGCGGTGGTGTCCGGTGTCACGTCCTGGTTCGCCGTCCGCTATCTCGAACGCTACTTCCAGACCCGAACCCTGTTGCCGTTCGCGGCGTACTGCGTGATCGTGGGGGTGGTGTCGATCGTTCGATTCGGGTGAGCAGCGTAGCGGGCCGCTAGCGCGCCGCGGCGGGGCTGTTGTGGTACGCGGCAACCGTCCACTTGCCGTCGCGCCGGTGCAGGACCCAGGTCGCGTTGACGTACCGGTCGGCGGGGACGTCGATTTCGCCGGCGAACAGAATCGCGGCCCTGCTGACGACCACGGCATGGTCCGCGCCGAGGTATCGGATATCTCCGATGTCGTCGGTGACGGTCGAGTTCGCGAGAACGGTCTCGAAACTGTCCGCCATACCCTGCCGGATCTCCGCCCGGCTGCGCCGATAGGTCCCCGGCATGATCACCGTGGCGTCCTCGGCGTAGTCCGCGACGAAAGCGTCGGCGTCCCCGGCCGCCCAGGCCTTGTACTGATCGGCCAAGATCTGCGCGATGGCGGCCGAGTCGTCGGTTCGAGTCGTGGTCATGGCATGTCCTTCGTTCGTCGGCGTGGCCCTCGTTCGGGCCGTACACCCCTCCGACGCGCGAGCATCCCCCGAATCGACAACCCGAACGGGACTGCGTCACGTACCCGTGTCACGTACCTGCGCGCCTATCGGCCCGACGGACCGTCCTCGATGGGGTGTGGGAGCCGCCCGCGGTAACCGCGACCTACCGAATTCTCCAGCGGTCCGGAGCACAACTGCTCACACAGAAGGTGTGGACGAAAAAAAATCCCCTGACCAGTGCATCACTGATCAGGGGATTTTGTTCTGTGCCCTCGGCAGGATTCGAACCTGCGGCCTTCTGCTCCGGAGGCAGACGCTCTATCCCCTGAGCTACGAGGGCGGGGATTGGACCCGGTCGACACCAGTGGATACGTCGTCCGATCGGGCGGGGAAAGCGTATCGCATCACACGGCGTGCGCCAAAAGACAGGTCCGAGCAGGGATTCAGCGGCGGCGCGGCACTAACGCGTCGGCATCGGCGCACCCGGCATGCCGGGAATGGCGGGGATGCCGGGGATGCCGGCGGGGAGTTCGTCCATCTGACCGGTGGGTGGGACGGCCTTCTCCTTGTCGGCGTGGTGGCGCGATTTGGGGACGAAATAGACGACCAGCGCGACGACCAAGGCGGCGATCACCACGACCGCGCCGACCAGCGCCCAGGGAACACGCCGGTGCTTCGGCGGGTTGGAATTGCCGTTGTACGCCCCGCCGGGGGCGGATTTCGCGGCGGCACGAATCGCCTTGGCTGATTTCGCGCTGGTGTTCGGCATCGGCGTAGCGCTCTCTTCGGGTGTGTCGGAGGGGTACGGGCGCGGCGGGCCGGGGCCGCCGGTGCCGGATGCCGGGTGCGCCGAGCAGGTGCCCGCTGGCGGCGCACACCCGCTCGGACCATAGGATAGAGACTCGTGACTCCAGCTGACCTTGCAGAACTCCTTCGTGCGACCGCGGCGAAGGTGCTCGTCGAACGTGGATCCGACCCTGCGGTCCTGCCCGACGAGGTCAAGGTGGAGCGTCCCCGTAATCCGGAACACGGAGACTATGCCACGAATGTGGCCATGCAGGTGGGCAAGAAGGCCGGAATGAATCCGCGCGAACTGGCCGCTCTGCTGGCCGCCGCGCTGGCCGCCACCGACGGCATCGAATCGGCCGATGTGGCCGGTCCGGGCTTCCTCAACATCCGTCTCGCCGCGGCCGCCCAGGGCGCCATCGTGGAGCAGATCCGCGCCGCGGGCGCCGCCTACGGCACCGCGCAGACGCTCGCCGGCACCAAGATCAACCTGGAATTCGTCTCCGCCAATCCGACCGGCCCGGTCCATCTGGGCGGCACCCGCTGGGCCTCGGTCGGCGATGCGCTGGGCCGCATCCTGGCCGCTCAGGGCGCCGACGTGACCCGCGAGTACTACTTCAACGACCACGGTGCGCAGATCGACCGCTTCGCCGAATCGCTGGTCGCCGCCGCCACCGGCGCGCCCACCCCGGAGAACGGCTACGCCGGCGCCTACATCTCCGATATCGCCGGCCAGATCACCGCCGCGCATCCGGATGCGGTCACGCTGCCGGAGGACGAGCGGCACGAACTGTTCCGCCGCGAAGGTGTCGAGCTGATGTTCGCCCACATCAAGCAGACGCTGCACGATTTCGGCACCGATTTCGACGTGTACTTCAACGAGAGCTCGCTGTTCGCCTCCGGTGCCGTCGAGAAGGCGCTCGACCAGCTCAAGGCCTCGGGCAACCTGTACGAGAAGGACGGCGCCTGGTGGATCGCCAGCACCGAATACGGTGACGACAAGGACCGCGTCGTCATCAAGAGCGACGGCAAATCCGCCTATATCGGCGGCGACATCGCTTACTTCCAGAACAAGCGCTCGCGCGGGTTCGACCTCTGCATCTACATGCTCGGCGCCGACCATCACGGCTACATCGGCCGGTTGAAGGCGGCGGCGGCCGCGTTCGGCGACGATCCGGACACTGTCGAGGCGCTGATCGGGCAGATGGTGAATCTGGTGCGCGACGGTGTGGCGGTGCGGATGAGCAAGCGCGCCGGCACGGTCGTCACTCTCGACGATCTGGTCGAGGCGATCGGCGTCGACGCCGCCCGTTACGTGCTGGTGCGCAGTTCGGTGAACTCGAGTATCGATATCGACCTGGATCTGTGGACCAAGCAGAGCAGTGAGAATCCGGTCTACTACGTGCAGTACGCGCACGCCCGCACCTGTGCGGTCGCCCGCAACGCCACGGACTTCGGATTCGCCGGTGTCACACCGGATCTCGGTCTGCTGTCCGCCGACGAGGAGGGTGAGCTGATCCGCACCCTCGGCGAGTTCCCGGCCGTGGTGGCGAGCGCGGCGAGCCTGCGCGAACCGCACCGCGTGGCCCGTTATCTGGAGGAACTGGCCGGCGCCTACCACCGCTTCCAGACCAACAAGACGCTGCGGATCCTGCCGCAGAACGACGACCCGGTCCTGCCGGTCAACGCCGCCCGCCTGCAACTGGTCGACGCCACCCGTCAGGTGCTGTCCAACGGTCTGGCGCTGCTGGGCGTATCCGCCCCGGAGCGCATGTGAACCGCCGTCGGTCAGGTCATCGTGTGAGGAAGGAACTATTGTGAGTGCGCATCCGGCGGGACCTCGCCACGCCGAGATCCCCCACGCCCCCAACCTGCCGGAGCGGCCCGCCGACCCCCGCGCGATGATCGACCTGCCCGAAAAGGTCTGGCCCCGCAACGCCTCTCGCGACGCCGACGGCGTGGTGCGCCTGGCCGGTATGCCCGTCACGCAGCTCGCCGCCGAATTCGGCACGCCACTGTTCGTGGTCGACGAGGACGACTTCCGTTCCCGCTGCCGCGATATGGTCCGCGCCTTCGGTCCCGGCGCGCGAGTCCACTACGCGTCCAAGGCATTTCTGTGCGGCGAGATCGCGCGCTGGGTGCGTGACGAGGGCCTGCACCTGGACGTGTGTTCCGGCGGTGAACTGGCTGTGGCGCTGCACGGCGGCTTCCCCGCCGAGCGAATCGCCTTGCACGGCAACAACAAATCGGTCGCCGAGCTGGAGCAGGCCGTCGCGGCGGGCGTCGGGCACGTCGTGGTCGACTCGCTGATCGAAATCGAGCGCCTGGAGGCGGTCGCCGCCCGCGCGGGCGTGGTGCAGGACGTGTTGGTCCGCGTGACCGTCGGCGTGGAAGCGCATACGCACGAATACATTTCGACCGCGCACGAGGATCAGAAGTTCGGCTTCTCGATCGCCGGCGGCGATGCGATGGAGGCGTTGGCACGGGTCTTCGAGGCGGACAATCTGCGCCTGGTCGGCCTGCACAGCCACATCGGATCGCAGATCTTCGACATCGACGGCTTCGAGATCTCGGCGCGGCGCATGTTGCGACTGCTGCGCGATGCGATCGAGAAGTTCGGCGTCGAGCGAACCGAACAGATCGCGATCCTGGATCTCGGTGGCGGGCTGGGCATTTCGTATCTGCCGAGCGACGATCCGCCGCCGCTGGACGACTTCGCCGCGAAGGTGCGCGACATCGTCGAGGTGGAGGCGGCGCAGATCGGCCTGCCCACCCCGACCATCGCGGTGGAGCCCGGCCGCGCGATCGCCGGCCCCGGCACCGTCACCCTCTACGAGGTCGGTACCACCAAGGACGTCTCGCTCGACGCGGGCGCGCAGCGCCGCTACGTCAGCGTCGACGGCGGGATGAGCGACAACATCCGTCCCGCGCTGTATCAGGCCGACTACGACTGCCGGCTGGTATCGCGCTCCAGCGAGTCCGCCCCCGTGGTGGCGCGTGTGGTCGGAAAGCATTGTGAGAGCGGCGATATCGTCATCCGGGACACCTGGATGCCCGCCGACGTCGGACCGGGAGACCTGGTTGCGGTCGCGGCCACGGGAGCGTACTGCTATTCGATGGCCAGCCGCTACAACATGCTCACCCGCCCGGCCGTGGTCGCGGTCCGCGACGGGCAGGCGCGGCTGCTGCTGCGCCGCGAGACGGTGGCGGATCTGATGAGCCTGGAAGCGACGGAGGTGCACTCATGACCGAGGCGACGAACCAGGCCCGAGGCGGTGCGTTCGGAATCGAACATCCCATCGGGGTCGCGGTGCTCGGCATGGGCAATGTCGGCACCGAGGTGGTGCGCATCCTGCGCGACCACGCCGACGACCTGCGCTCGCGGGTCGGCGCCCCGGTGGTGCTGCGGGGCGTCGCCGTCCGGCGCCTCGACGTCGACCGCGGCATTCCGGCCGAGCTGCTGACCACCGACGCCGAAGCGCTGGTCGCCCGCGACGACGTCGACCTGGTGGTCGAGGTGATGGGCGGTATCGATCCGGCTCGCAAGCTGATCCTGTCCGCGCTCAACGGCGGCAAGTCGGTGGTGACCGCGAACAAGGCGCTGCTGGCCGACTACACCGGTGAGCTGGCCGCGGCGGCCGAGGGCAGCCGCGCCGACCTGTACTTCGAGGCCGCGGTCGCCGGCGCCATCCCGGTGGTGCGCCCGCTGATCCAGTCGATGTCCGGCGACCGGGTGAACCGGGTGGTCGGAATCGTCAACGGCACAACAAATTTCATTCTCTCGGCGATGGACGAGACCGGCGCCGACTACACCGATACGCTCGCCGAGGCGACCCGGCTCGGCTACGCCGAGGCCGATCCCACCGCCGATGTGGAGGGGTACGACGCCGCCGCCAAGGCCGCGATCCTGGCCTCGCTGGCCTTCCACACCCGCGTCACCGCGGCCGATGTCTACCGCGAGGGCATCTCGAAGATCACCGCCGAGGATCTGGAGACCGCGGCGGCGGTCGGCTGCACCGTGAAGCTGCTGGCCATCTGCGAGCGGATGCCCGGCGGCGAGCGGCTGTCGATGGACGGTTCGGCGGTGGCCGCGCCGGGCGAAGCGGGCAGCACGCCCGCCGGTAAGGACCGGGTGTCGGTGCGCGTCTACCCGGCGTTGATCCCGCGGCGGCATCCGCTGTCGTCGGTGAACGGCGCCTTCAACGCGGTGGTGGTCGAGGCCGAGAACGCCGGCCGGCTGATGTTCTACGGCCAGGGCGCGGGCGGCGCGCCGACCGCCTCGGCCGTCATGGGCGATCTGGTGATGGCGGCCCGCAACAAGTTCTACGGTGGCCGCGCACCGGGTGAATCGGTTTATGCTGAGCTGCCGATCGCGCCGATCGGCGACATCCCGACCCGCTATCACGTGAACCTGCAGGTTGCCGACCGCACCGGGGTTCTGCAGGCGGTGTCCGGCAAATTCGCCGAGCACGGTGTCAGCATCTCGACGGTCCGCCAGGAGGGACACGACGAGGGCGCCCGACTGGTCGTGGTCACCCACCACGCACCGGAGTCGGCGCTGGCCGATACGGTGGCAGCACTTGCCGAGCTGGAATCCGTCACGTCCGTGACCAGCGTCTTGAGATTGGAAGGCACCGAGGAATGAGTCAGACAGGAGCGCCGCCGTCGGCCGGGGCCGTGCACACTCCGTGGCCGGGGCTGATCGCCGCCTATCGGGAACGCCTGGCGGTCGGCGCCGACTGGGAGCCGGTCACCCTCTACGAGGGCGGCACGCCGCTGGTGCCCGCGCATCACCTGTCCGAGCTCACGGGCTGTGAGGTGTATCTCAAGGTCGAGGGCCTCAACCCGACCGGTTCCTTCAAGGACCGCGGCATGACCATGGCGATGACCGATGCCAAGGCCCGCGGCCAGAAGGCGGTGCTGTGCGCCTCCACGGGTAACACCTCCGCGTCGGCGGCGGCCTACGCCACCCGGGCCGGCATGCACTGCGCGGTGCTGATCCCGCAGGGCAAGATCGCGATGGGCAAGCTCGCGCAGGCGGTCATGCTCGGCGCCAAGATCATTCAGGTCGAGGGCAATTTCGACGACTGCCTCGAGCTCGCCCGCAAGGTCACCTCGGACTTTCCCGAGGTCGGTCTCGTGAACTCGGTCAACCCGGCCCGCATCGAGGGGCAGAAGACCGCGGCCTTCGAGATCTGCGACGCGCTGGGCAAGGCCCCCGATGTGCACGCCCTGCCGGTCGGCAACGCGGGCAACATCACCGCGTATTGGAAGGGCTACAGCGAATATCACGCCGACGGCCTCACCGCGAGCCGTCCGCGCATGCTCGGTGTGCAGGCCGCCGGGGCCGCGCCGCTGGTCAACGGCGCGCCGGTGAAGGACCCCGAAACCATCGCGACCGCGATCCGGATCGGCGCGCCCGCGTCCTGGAACAGCGCGGTGGCCGCCAAGGAGCAGTCCGGCGGCGCCTTCCGGGCCGCCACCGACGAGGAGATCCTCGCCGCGTACCGCTTGGTCGCGAGCACCGAGGGCGTCTTCGTGGAACCCGCCTCGGCCGCGAGCGTGGCCGGTCTGCTGGCCGCGCGCAAGGAGGGCTGGCTCGATTCCGGGCTCACCGTCGTGTGCACCGTGACCGGCAACGGTCTCAAGGATCCTGACACCGCGCTGCTGGGTATGCCCGCGGTCGAGGCGGTCGCGGTCGATCCGGTAGCGGTGGCTCGCGAGCTCGAGTTGGCCTGAGTTGAGTGCGCGCGAAGGTCAGCTCAGTGAGCGGGCGCGGCGAGTCGACCCCGCAGCGCCTTCGTCGGACGGCGCCGAGCGACAGCACGGTGCCGCGGTGACGCGAACCCTGCCCCCCGGAATCACGGTCACGGCCCGGGTGCCCGCCTCCAGCGCCAATCTCGGACCCGGATTCGATTCGCTCGGTATCGCTTTGGGGCTGTACGACGAAATCGTGGTACGTACCACCGATTCCGGGCTTACCATCCGAGTGGAGGGTGAGGGCGCCGACGACGTTCCTTGGGGCCCTTCACATCTGGTGGTGCGCGCGATCGAACGCGGTCTGGAAGCCGCGGGCGTGTGGGCCGACGGGCTGGACGTGGTGTGCCGCAACGTCATTCCGCATTCGCGCGGGCTGGGATCCTCGGCCTCGGCGGCGGTCGGCGGCCTCGCCGCCGCGCGCGGACTGGCCGCGAAATTCGACCCGGCGCTGACGGGTTCGGATGCCGAATTGGTGCAGCTGGCTTCGGAATTCGAGGGACATCCCGACAACGCGGCCGCCAGCGTGCTCGGCGGCATCGTGGTGTCGTGGACCGAATCCGACCGGGCCGGCGAACTCGACGCGAGCAGTTCGGTCGAGCACCACCAGCGCGTCTACCGTGCGGTGCGGCTGGATCCGCACCCGCGACTGCGCGCGACGGTGCTGATCCCGCAGGAGCGGTCCTCGACCGCGCACACCCGCGGCCTGCTGCCGGAGATGGTCCCGCACGGCGACGCCGCGTTCAACGTCAGCCGCGCCGCGCTGTCGGTGGTCGCCCTGACCGAGCGTCCCGACCTGCTCCTGCCCGCGACCCAGGACCGTCTGCACCAGGGTTATCGCGCCGCCGCACTGCCGCTGACGACCGCTTGGATCACCCGGCTGCGCACCGCCGGACTCGCCGCGATGGTGTCGGGCGCCGGTCCGACCATCCTGGCGCTGGGCACCGGAGAATTTCCGGACGACCTGCGCAAACTCGCCGAGGACGACGGTTTGCGCGTGGTCGAACCCGACATTTCCGCGGGTGTACGCGTGGATTGATGGCGTGGCTGCCTTGCTGACGTGGTCATACAGAGCTATCCTGAGCACGTCCGTACATCGTGCGCGTCAGACGCCGGTGCTTCATCAGGGCAATCGCTCCAGCAGGCTCCTTGCTCAAGCTCGGTGGCTCGGGGGCTCGAATCACTCGGGACTTCGACCTCGACGTCGGGGACAGCGACTGGAATGATCACTCCCACTCAATGAACCGGTGGCCGTGACCAGGTGGTGATTCCATCGGTCCGGCGGGGCAGGCGATACGGCATCCGAGCTCGGCACAGTGATCGGGCTTCGGGACGAACCCTCGAATATGCACACGGCAATCGAGGGAAGGAAAGGATCTCCGTGACAGATACGGACCTGCTCGCGACACCCGGGGTGGACACTGCAAATCCCTCGGACGGCCGCGAAAGTGACTCCGGACAGATTTCGAAGATGAGCGAACACACCGACGTCGCACGATCGGGGCTGACTGGAATGTTGTTGCCGCAGTTGCGTGCGCTTGCCGGAGAGCTCGGTATCCGAGGCACATCCGGAATGCGTAAGGGCGATCTCATCGCCGCCATCAAGGAAAATCAGGCTTCCGCCGGCGCCGGCAAGTCCGCGCGTGGTGGCCGGGGTGATGCGAAATCCGCCGAAGCGGACGCGGGCGCCGAGCCCGCCGCGAAGTCCGCGTCGAATGCCGGCGCTGCGACCGAATCCGGCGCGGCGGCGAAGACGGACTCCCCCCAGACCTCCGAGAACGCCGCCGAGTCCACCGGCAAGGGCCGCGCCAAGAACGATGCGCCGAAGGGCACCCGCAACGGTGCCGCGCGCGGTCAGCAGCAGACTCTCGACGGTGTCGGCACCGAGAACGCGTCCGCCAAGGCGGAAACCGCGGAATCGGCTGCGCGCCCGGCCGATTCGGGTGACGAGTCCGGCCGTGACGGCGGCCAGCGTGGCCGCGGCCGCCAGCGTCGTGGCCGCGACCAGCGTGGCGAGGGCGGCGACAACCGTGGCGACAACCGCGGTGGTGAGGCTCGCGCCGAAACCAAGACCGAACCGAAGGCCGAGGGCGGCGACGCCAAGGCGGATCAGGAGTCGGGCGATCGTCGCCGCGACCGCAACCAGTCCGGCGGTCAGAACCAGGCCGGCCAGAACGGCGCCGCCCGCGGTGGCGACCGTGGCGGAGACCGTGGTGGCGACGACGAGGAAGGTGGGCGCGGGCGCCGCGGCCGCCGGTTCCGGGAGCGCCGTCGTGGCGGGCGTGACCGTGAGGGCGGCGAGGGCCGCGAGGTCGAGATTCGCGAGGACGACGTCCTGCAGCCGGTCGCCGGCATTCTCGACGTGCTGGACAACTACGCGTTCGTCCGCACCTCCGGCTACCTGGCCGGCCCGAACGACGTCTACGTGTCGATGAACCTGGTGCGCAAGAACGGCCTGCGCCGCGGCGACGCGATCACCGGTGCGGTGCGTGCTCCGCGCGAGGGCGAACAGGGCAACCAGCGGCAGAAGTTCGATCCGCTGGTGCGGCTGGACACGGTCAACGGCTCGGATGTCGAATCCGCCCGCCGCCGGCCGGAATTCAACAAGCTCACCCCGCTGTACCCCAACCAGCGGCTGCGGCTCGAGACCACGCCGAACAAGCTGACGACTCGCGTGATCGATCTGATCATGCCGATCGGTAAGGGTCAGCGTGCGCTGATCGTGTCGCCGCCCAAGGCGGGTAAGACCACGATCCTGCAGGACATCGCGAACGCGATCGCCACCAACAACCCCGAGTGCTACCTGATGGTGGTGCTGGTGGACGAGCGTCCCGAAGAGGTCACCGATATGCAGCGCTCGGTGCGCGGCGAGGTGATCGCCTCCACGTTCGACCGTCCGCCGAGCGACCACACCTCGGTCGCCGAGCTCGCCATCGAGCGGGCCAAGCGCCTGGTCGAGATGGGTCAGGACGTCGTCGTGCTGCTCGACTCGATCACCCGGCTGGGTCGTGCGTACAACAACTCCTCGCCGGCCTCCGGTCGCATCCTGTCCGGTGGTGTGGACTCGACCGCGCTCTACCCGCCCAAGCGGTTCCTCGGCGCGGCCCGCAACATCGAGAACGGCGGCTCGCTGACCATCATCGCCACCGCCATGGTGGAGACCGGTTCCACCGGTGACACGGTGATCTTCGAGGAGTTCAAGGGCACCGGTAACGCCGAGCTCAAGCTCGATCGCAAGATCGCCGAGCGCCGCGTGTTCCCGGCCGTCGACATCAACCCGTCCAGCACCCGCCACGACGAGCTGCTGATGTCGCCCGACGAGATGGCGGTCATCCACAAGCTGCGCCGGGTGCTCTCGGGCCTCGATTCGCAGCAGGCGATCGACCTGCTCATCGACCGTTTGAAGAAGTCGAAGAGCAACGTCGAATTCCTGATGACGGTCTCGAAGACCGCGCCGGGCGCCTTGGACGAATAGGAGAGCAGTACATCTCTCCGTGCCCGGTGCGCACCCGCAGGTGCCGCTCGGCTCGCGATAATGCGGCCCCGCTTCGGCGGGGCCGCATTGCTGTCTGCGGTAACCGTGCACGTCGATGATCGCGTCGCCGGTCGGCGCGTGGCGGGGCCGGCGAATAGAACAGCAGGCCGATCACCGCGGCGCCGGTGATCAGGCAGATCAGAATCAGGGCGGTGACGCCGGTGATGGACCCGGTGGAGACCGAGGTCGCGGCGAATTCGTAGGGCCGATCCGGTCCGGCGGGCGTCGCGACGGTCGCGCGGGGCGGGGTGCCGGAGGCGGTCAGCCACCCGGTGACGACGAGTGCGCCCAGCGTGGCCAATACGGTCGCCGCGCCGATTTCCTTCGCATGTCCGTGGCCCGGCACCGGGTGGATGGTGCGGTCTCCGAGGCGGCGGTCTCCGGGGCGGGGCTCGCCGACGGCCGGGGCGCGCGATCTCCTACTCGCCCCCCGCGCGGTGTGGAAATTCACTGCTGTCCTCGGATCGTCGGTTCGATTGCCATGGGTCTTCTTCCTGCACCGAATCTACGAACAAAGGTGTTCATATTCCCGAGTAGCCGACTACTCGTTTTCAGGGTGGCTCGAGAATCGCGAGTACGCGTGCCGTCACTTCCTTGGGGTGTGCGGCCTTCCGGGGCGCGCCGATGCCGGAACAAATCCGGTGCGGGGTGCGTTGTGAGTGCGTATCGGCGGTTCTGGCATACTGGACCGTCGGTGCGTCTGCGATCGGCAGACCATCCCGCCTAGTCGGTTCCGGTTCACGTCCAGCACGGCAGCACGGCAGATACAGCCGTGGGCCGGGGCGACCCGGGGCCAGATCGAGAGGACACCCATGAAGGCAGGAATCCACCCGGCATACGTGCCGACCACCGTTGTCTGCGGTTGCGGCAACACCTTCCAGACTCACAGCACCAAGGAGTCGGGCCACATCACCGTCGAGGTCTGCTCGCAGTGCCACCCGTTCTACACGGGCAAGCAGAAGATCCTCGACACCGGCGGTCGCGTCGCCCGCTTCGAGGCCCGCTACGGCAAGCGCGCCAAGAAGGCCGAGGGTTCGGAAGCCAAGTAGCTGCCCCGCCAACGCCCGTCCTGCATTCGCAGGCCGGGCGTTGGTGCGTTTATAGGTGACCGAAAGCTCCCAGCAGGAGGCATAACCGCCATGGCCGACAAGATCACGGCCCCATCCGCCATCGACGACATTCTCGCCGAGCACGCCGGCCTGGAAACCCAGCTGTCGGATCCGGCGCTGCACAACAATCCCGGTGAGGCCCGTCGCGTCGGTAAGCGGTTCGCCGAATTGGCGCCGATCATGTCGACCTACACCAAGCTCACCGCGGCACGCGACGATCTGGCCGCGGCCCGGGAGCTGGCAACCGACGACTCGTCCTTCGCAGCCGAGGTGCCCGGCCTCGAACAGCAGGTCGAGGAACTGGAGAAGACGCTCACCGATCTGCTCGCCCCCCGCGATCCGCACGATGCCGACGATGTCGTGCTCGAGGTGAAGTCGGGGGAGGGCGGCGAGGAGTCGGCCCTGTTCGCCTCCGATCTGGCCCGCATGTACATCCGCTACGCCGAACGGCACGGCTGGAAGGTCGAAGTACTCGACGCCAACGTGTCCGACCTGGGTGGATACAAGGAGGCGACGCTGTCGATCAAGAGCCGCGAGCCCAGTCGCGACGGCGTCTGGTCCCGGCTGAAGTTCGAGGGCGGGGTCCATCGCGTGCAGCGCGTACCGGTCACGGAATCGCAGGGGCGCATCCACACCTCGGCGGCCGGCGTGCTGATCTACCCCGAACCCGACGAGGTCGAACAGGTCCAGATCGACGAATCCGATCTGCGCATCGACGTCTACCGCTCCTCCGGCAAGGGCGGCCAGGGCGTCAACACCACCGACTCCGCGGTCCGCATCACGCACCTGCCCACGGGCATCGTCGTGACCTGCCAGAACGAACGCTCGCAGCTGCAGAACAAGATCCGCGCGATGCAGGTGCTCTCGGCGCGGTTGCAGAGCCTGGCCGAGGAACAGGCCGAGGCCGACGCGGCCGCGGGCCGCGCGTCACAGATCCGCACGGTCGACCGCTCCGAGCGCATCCGCACCTACAACTTCCCCGAGAACCGCATCACCGACCACCGCATCGGCTTCAAGGCCCACAATCTGGATTCGGTGCTGGACGGCGAACTGGACGCGCTGCTGGACGCTCTGGGCGAAGCCGATCGCACCGCCCGGCTCGCGGCGGAATGATGCCGGACCCGGGCGAGTCGGGCAAGCACCGGCTGCCGCTGCGACCCGCGATCGTCGACGCGGCCCGCACGCTCGCGGCGGCCGGGGTGCACAGCCCGCAGATCGACGCGGAATTCCTGGCCGGCTTCGTCCTCGAGGTCGAGCGTTCGCGCCTGGCGCTGATCCCGACGGTCACCCCGGAACAGCTCGCACGGTTCCACAAACTGGTGGCCCGCCGGGCCGAGCGGGTGCCGCTGCAGCACTTGACCGGCGCGGCCTCCATGGGTGAGGTGGATCTGGCGGTGGGCCCCGGCGTCTTCATCCCCCGACCGGAGACCGAGCTGATCTTCGCGTGGGCGCTGGCCCAGCTCGAGGCGGCGGGCCACGAGCACCCCCCGATCGTCGTCGACCTGTGCACCGGATCGGGCGCGCTGGCCCTGGCGATCGCCAACGCCCGTCCCGACGCCGAGGTGCACGCGGTCGAAATCGACGCCACCGCAAGGCAATGGGCGCAGCGCAACGTCGATCGGCAAGCGGCGCAGGGAGATACGCCGATCGTTCTGCATGCCGGCGATGTCACCGACGCGCACGTGCTGGCCGAGCTGGACGGCCGCGTCGACGTCGTGGTCGCCAACCCGCCCTACATCCCCACCGGCGCACGGCTGGATCCCGAAGTGGCCGAACACGATCCGCATCTCGCGCTGTTCGGCGGCCCGGACGGACTCGAGGTGATCGCCCCCATGGTCGCCACCATCGCGCGGCTGCTGCGGCCCGAGGGCGTGACCGCCGTCGAACACGACGACTCGCACGGTGCCCAGGTCGCGGCGTTGTTCGCCGGGCATGGCGGATTCTCCGACATCGTCGAACATCCGGATCTGGCCGGCCGGCCGCGCTTCGTCGCCGCCCGTCGCACTCGCTGACGCGCGGATTGCCGAGAATTTGCGCGAAGCCGGGCAACGTGCCGTGAGACACATTCAATAGACTCACCGCCGTGAGTACCGTCTACGACTGCTCCGATCCCGATTCTCGTGCCGCCGGATTGACCGCCGCGCGGACCACCTTGAAATCCGGACGGCTGGCCGTCATCCCTACCGATACGGTCTACGGAATCGCCGCGGACGCGTTCGATTCCACGGCTGTGGCCGGTCTGCTGGCGGCCAAGCGGCGCGGGCGCGACATGCCCGTGCCCGTGCTGGTGGGCTCGTGGAACACCATCGACGGACTCGTCTTCTCCGTGCAGCCGCAGGCACGGGATCTGATCCGCGCCTTCTGGCCGGGCGGGCTGAGCCTGGTCGTGCAGCAGGCGCCCTCGCTGGCCTGGGATCTCGGCGACGCCCGGGGCACGGTGATGTTGCGCATGCCGCTGCACCCGATCGCGCTGGAACTGCTGCGCGAGGTCGGCCCGATGGCCGTATCGAGCGCGAACGTCTCCGGGCAGCCGCCCGCCACGACGGTCACCGAGGCGCGACACCAGCTCGGGAACCAGGTCGGCGTCTACCTCGACGGCGGCCCGGCCGAACACGGCGTGCCCTCCACGATCGTGGACCTGACCGGCGACCGCCCGCGGGTGCTGCGGGCCGGCGCGGTGACCGTCGCGCAGGTCGCCGAGGTGCTGGGCATGGCGCCGGACGAACTCTCGCCCGAGACCACCCGCTGACGGCCTGGTAGATGGTTTTCAGTCAGGGTGCGGTCGTCCCGCTGCGCGAGCTGCTTCTGGTGCTGCTCGTGTCCGCGGTGGTGACGATGTTGTCCACCGGCGGAATTCGCGTGCTGGCCATCGGTTTCGGCGCCATCGCGGTGCCACGCGATCGTGATGTGCATCTCGAGCCGATTCCCCGCATGGGCGGGGTCGGCATCTATCTGGGCGTACTGGCCGCGGTGCTGTTCGCCCACCAGCTGCCGGCGCTGCGCCGCGGTTTCGACTACCCGCGCGACATTCCGGCCGTGCTGGTCGCGGGCACGCTGATCGTCCTGGTCGGCATCGTCGACGACCGCTGGGGCCTGGACGCGCTGACGAAGTTCGTGGGCCAGATCTCGGCCGCCGGGGCGATGGCCGTGATGGGCCTGAGCTGGGTGGCCATCTACAACCCGTTCAGCAACACCACGGTCGTGCTCGACCAGCTGCAGGGCTGGGTGGTCACGGTGGCCATCACCGTCACCATGATCAACGCGATGAACTTCGTGGACGGCCTCGACGGTCTCGCGGCCGGGCTGGGGCTGATCGCCGCGGCGGCGGTCTTCGTGTTCACCGTGGGTTTGCTCTACCAGCAGGGCGGTGCCACCGACGGCTATCCGCCTGCCCTGCTGGCCGCGGCGCTGGCGGGCGGATGTCTGGGATTTCTGCCACACAATTTCCACCCGGCGCGAATATTCATGGGCGATTCCGGCTCGATGTTGATCGGTTTGATGCTCGCCGCGGTGTCGACCGGCGCGTCCGGCCGAATTCCGCTCACCGGATACGGGCCGCGCGACATCGTGGGTCTGCTGTCACCGCTGTTGCTGGTGGGAGCGGTGATGTTCATTCCGGTATTGGATCTGGTGCTGGCGATCGTGCGTCGCGTGCGCGCGGGTGTGAGTTTCTCCACTCCCGACAAAATGCATTTGCATCACCGTTTGTTGCAGATCGGCCATTCGCACCGACGCGTGGTGTTGTTGATCTATCTGTGGGTCGGCGTGCTCGCATTCGCGGCCGTCGGAACGTCTTTGATGGACCGTCGCGTGGTGGTTCTGCTGTTCGCGGCGGGTTTGGTTTTCGCCCTGGTTGTGACGGCCGTCCCATCGCTGCGCGAAGTGGTCGGGCTCCGCGGTCGCCGCAAGTAAGGAACGGGTAAAGTGGCTCGACGTGAGCACGGCACCCGAATTGCACCCCGACGCGCCACTTCGAGCAGCGCTGCGTTACGGCATCGCCGGATTGTGCGTGCTGGTGGTGGTTTCGGTCGTCGCCGGCTCGATCGTCGCGGGCTGGGCCGGTTTCTGGGGCGCGCTCATCGGATCCGCGATCGGTGGTTTCTTCATTCTCACCACGGCCGCGCTTGTGCTGTTCAGTGCGAAATTGGATTCCGGCATTCAGGGCATGGTGATGCTGGCGAGCTGGATCGGCAAAATACTGGTCGTGATGATCGTGGTCGCGATCTTGCACCAGTTCGATTTCTACAGCCCCGGCACCCTCTTCCTGACCGTCGTAGGCGCGTTGCTGATTGTTCTCGGAGCCGAGACGTACGGGCTTCTGCGCCAACGTGTTCCGGTGATCGACCCGCCCGCGGGCTCCGCCGACCAAGATCGTTCGAACGTGTGAACAAGACCCCCTACACGTTGTCGTAGATACCTTGGTAAACTCTTTACCGTAAGCATCCGAACCAACGGGGCCGACCGCATCGTCGCCGGTGCGAGAGGTTATGCTTGCTGCCGTGCCGGTCCTTCGGTGAGAAGATCCGGCCCTGCACCGTCGACGATGTCGCCGACGTACAGACGCCACAGCGGGACTTCCCGCGCAGCTGCTGACGAACTTCGAGCCGACCTGAGTCGACCCACCTGATCGTCAATGTCCGATCGAACCGCGAGATGGAACATGTCTCGCGGCCCGAACACGGGAGAGAACGCTGAGCGTCACCACTTTGGCGGGCGAGTTCCACGCGCCTTCGCTGCAAGACTTCTTCCCTCCGGCTGTGCTGTTCGAGGGGACGCCTTTCGAGCTCGACCGTTTGATGCTCATTCGCATCATCATGGCGGCAGTCCTGGTCGCGGTCATGTTGCTCGCATTCCGGAGCCCGCGCCTGGTGCCGCGCGGACTGCAGAACGCCGCGGAAATCGGTCTGCTGTTCGTTCGGGAGCAGATCTGCGAAGAGGTGCTCGGCAAGGAAAGTGGCCGCCGGTATTTCCCGTTGATCGCCACGATCTTCTTCACGGTGCTGTTCCTGAACTTCTCCAGCGTCATCCCGTTCTTGAACATCTCCTCGAACGCACGCGTCGGTATGCCGTTGGTGCTGGCGGTCATCGCCTATATCGCCTTCAACTACGTGGGTATCCGCAAGTACGGCTTCTGGAAATACATGCGCTCGTCCATCGTCGTGCCGAATGTTCCGGTCGCGCTGCACGTGCTGCTGATTCCGATCGAGTTCATCTCGACCTTCATCCTGCGTCCGTTCACGCTGACCGTCCGACTCATGGCCAACATGCTGTCCGGTCACATCATGCTGGTGCTGTTCTTCAGCGCCACCCAGTTCTTCCTCTTCGACGCCGCTTCGTGGATGAAGATCTTCTCGCCGTTCTCCTTGCTCGCGGGATTCGGATTCACCCTGTTCGAACTCCTGGTGATCTTCCTGCAGGCCTACGTGTTCGCGCTCCTGACGGCCGTCTACATCGGCCTCGCGCAGCACGCCGACTCGCACTGACCGCACGACCGCACAAGAACTGCCCCACCGGCCGCCGGGCGGGTGGGCAACAGAAAGGGAAAGAAATCTCATGAGCCTCTCCTACGTGGCCGCCGAACTCGCCCAGACCTCGGATCGGGTCAAGGGCTACGGCGCTATCGGTTACGGTCTGGCCGCGATCGGCCCGGGTGTCGGCGTCGGCATCGTCGTCGGTAAGGCGATCGAGGGCATCGCCCGTCAGCCCGAGCTGCAGGGCACCATCCGGACCAACATGTTCCTGGGTATCGCGTTCACCGAGGCCCTCGCGCTGATCGGCCTCGTCGCCGGCTTCATCTTCTGATTCCGATGAACAGCATGTACTTGCTCGCCGAGAATGCAGAGGACAAGAACCCTCTGATTCCGGAGCCATACGACATCGTCTGGTCGGTGGTGTGCGTTGTCGTCATCGGGATCCTGTTCTACAAGTACGTGGTTCCTCGATTGACGAAGGTGCTCGACGAGCGCTCGGAGAAGATCGAAGGCGGCATGGCCAAGGCCGAGGCCGCGCAGGCCGAGGCGCAGGAAACCCTGCAGCAGTACCAGCAGCAGCTGGCCGAGGCTCGGCTCGAGGCCGCGCGCATCCGTGAGGAAGCGCGTACCCAGGGCCAGCAGATCCTCGCGCAGCTGCGCTCGGAGGCTCAGGCCGAAGCCGATCGCATCGTCTCCGCCGGTCACGCCCAGCTCGACGCGCAGCGTCAGCAGATCGTGACCGAGCTCCGGTCCGAGCTCGGCCGCACCGCGGTCGACCTGGCCGAGAAGATCATCGGGCAGTCCGTGGCGGACGAAGCCAAGCAGGCGGCGTCCATCGATCGGTTCCTCACCGAGCTGGATCAGAAGGCCGGCATCGGGGTCGGAAGGTAACCTGCGCCTGAGAGGTCTTGTCGGTGACGCAAGTCACCGGCGCCCGACCACTCCGGGCCCCGGAATTCAACACAGTGAAAGTGGGAAGCATGTACGCAGCGAGCCGCGAGGCGAGTTCCCGTGCGAGGGAAGCTCTTTCGGCCGCACTCACCGGGAGTGACTCCGTCGCCGCCACGACGGGCTCCGAACTGTTCGCCGTAGTCGCCGTGCTCGACGACCAGCGTTCGCTGCGTGTGGCGCTCGCGGATAAGTCGGTGTCGAGTTCGGTGCGTGCCGAACTGGCCGAACGCGTTTTCGGCGGCAAGATCAGCGCGGCCACCCAGGCCGTGCTGACCACTGCCGTCGCCCAGGACTGGTCTCGGACCCGAGATCTGGTCGACACCCTGGTGCTGCTCGGGCAGGAGGCGCTGTTGCGCGCCGCGGCCGACCGCGGACGTATCGACGCCGTCGAGGACGAGTTGTTCCGGCTGGGCCGCACCGTCGAGGACAACCCGGATCTGGAGCAGGCACTCACCGATCGAGGTAAGCCGGCGGCCGCCAAGCGCGACCTGCTGGCGCGGCTGCTCGCCGGGAAGGTCGAAGACGTCACCATGCAGCTGGCCGAGCAGGCGGTCGGCCGGTCGCGCGGTGATGTCGGCGTCGCCTTCGACCAGCTGTCCGATCTGGCGGCGTCGCTGCGCAAGCAGATCGTCGCGCACGTTCGTTCGGCGACGGCCCTGACGCAGCAGCAGCGGGAGCATCTCGCCGCATCGCTGCAGCGAATCTACGACAAGCCGGTCACCATCCACGTGCAGGTCGATCCGGCACTGCTGGCCGGTGTCGTCGTGCGCATCGGCGACGACGTCATCGACGGCAGCGCCGTCGGCCGACTGCAGCGCCTGCGCCAGGCCCTGGCCTAGCCGAGCCCCCGAGCCCGGCACCCACCCCGACATTCCAGACCACAGCGAGAGCAGGAAGAACCATGGCGGAGCTGACGATCTCCCCCGATGAGATCCGTAGCGCGATCGAAAGCTACACCCAGAGCTACACCCCCGAAACCTCCATCGAGGAAATCGGCACGGTCACCGACACCAGTGACGGCATCGCGCACGTCAGCGGCCTGCCGTCGGCGATGACCAACGAGATCCTCGAATTCCCCGGCGGTGTGCTGGGTGTCGCGTTGAACCTCGACCCCGACGAGATCGGTGCGGTCATCCTCGGTGAGTTCGACGGCATCGAAGAGGGCCAGCAGGTCCGCCGCACCGGTGACGTGCTCTCGGTGCCGGTCGGCGACAAGTTCCTGGGCCGCGTCATCAACCCCCTCGGGCAGCCGATCGACGGCCTGGGCGAGATCGAGGCCGACGAGCGCCGCGTGCTGGAGCTGCAGGCCGCGACCGTGCTGGAGCGCCAGCCGGTCGAGGAGCCGATGGCCACCGGCATCACCGCCATCGACGCGCTGACCGCCATCGGCCGCGGCCAGCGTCAGCTGGTCATCGGCGACCGCAAGACCGGCAAGACCGCGGTCTGCATCGACGCCATCCTGAACCAGAAGGCCAACTGGGAGTCCGGCGATCCGACCAAGCAGATGCGCTGCATCTACGTCGCGATCGGCCAGAAGGGCTCCACCATCGCCGGCGTGAAGTCCGCGCTCGAGGCGCACGGTGCGATGGAGTACACCACCATCGTCGCGGCCCCGGCCTCCGACTCCGCCGGTTTCAAGTGGCTCGCGCCCTACACCGGTTCCGCGCTCGGCCAGCACTGGATGTACCAGGGCAAGCACGTCCTGATCGTGTTCGACGACCTGTCCAAGCAGGCCGAGGCCTACCGCGCCATCTCGCTGCTGCTGCGTCGCCCGCCGGGCCGTGAGGCGTACCCCGGTGACGTCTTCTACCTGCACTCCCGTCTGCTGGAGCGTTGCGCGAAGCTGTCCGACGAGATGGGCGCCGGTTCGATGACGGGTCTGCCGATCATCGAGACCAAGGCCAACGACATCTCGGCGTTCATCCCGACCAACGTCATCTCCATCACCGACGGCCAGGTCTTCCTCGAGTCCGACCTGTTCAACAAGGGTGTGCGTCCGGCTATCAACGTCGGTACCTCCGTCTCCCGTGTCGGTGGCGCCGCGCAGACCAAGGGCATGAAGAAGGTCGCCGGTTCGCTGCGTCTGGAGCTGGCCTCCTACCGCGAGCTGGAGGCGTTCTCCGCCTTCGCCTCCGACCTGGACGCCGCCTCGTTGGCGCAGCTCGAGCGTGGTGCCCGCTGGGTCGAGCTGCTCAAGCAGGATCAGTACTCGCCGGTCGCCGTCGAGGACCAGATCGTCTCGATCTACCTGGTCGACGCCGGCTACTACGACTCGGTGCCGGTCGGTGACATCCGCCGCTTCAACTCCGAGCTGCTGGAGACGCTGCACCGTGCCGCGCCGCAGGCCTTCGAGTCGATCGCCGGTGGCAAGGTCCTCGAGGGCGAGGCCGCCGACGCGATCAAGACCGAGACCGAGCGGTTCAAGCAGGGCTTCCTGGCCTCCGACGGCAGCCGCGTGGTCAACGAGGCCGAGGCCGGCGAGCTGGACCACGAAGAGGTCGAGTCGCTGTCGGTCACCCGCAAGCACGTCGAGAAGTAAGCCGGGTCCGACCATGCCGACCAATGCGATACGCGAAGGGAGTGTGAACCGCTGATGGCAAGCTTGCGCGAACTGCGCTCCCGTATTCGTGGTGTGAGCTCGATCAAGAAGATCACCAAGGCTCAGGAGCTGATCGCCACCTCGCGAATCAGCAAGGCCCAGGCTCGGGTCGCCGCCGCGAAGCCCTATGCGGAAGAGATCACCAAGGTGCTCGGCGAATTGGCCAGTGCCTCGTCGAATCTCAACCACCCGCTGCTGACCGAGCGGGCCACTCCGCGCCGTGCCGCCATCCTGGTGATCACCAGTGACAGCGGTATGTGCGGTGGCTACAACTCCAACGTGCTCAAGCGCACCGAGGAGCTCATCACCACGCTGCGCTCCGAGGGCAAGGAGCCGGTGCTGTACGTGATGGGCAACAAGGGCCTGACGTACTACTCGTTCCGCAACCGGGCGCTGGCCGGTTCGTGGACCGGGTTCTCGCAGCAGCCGCACTACACCGATGCCTCGGCCGCATGCCATCACCTGGTGGATGTGTTCATGGCGGGTTCCGAGACCGAGGTGGAGGCCCCGGGCGGCGGGACCATGGAGGGCGTGGATGAGATCCACATCGTCTACACCCGCTTCGTCTCGATGCTGTCGCAGGTGCCCGAGGTTCGCCGGCTCGCTCCGATCCAGGTGAGCTTCATCGACGAGAACTTCGAACTCGGCGAGGACATGCTCACCGACTCGCCGGACGCGAAGATCACCTCGCTCTACGAGTTCGAACCGGATGCGGACAAGCTGCTCGGCGCCCTGCTGCCGAAGTACATCAACACCCGCATCTACTCGTCGTTGCTCGAGGCCGCGGCCTCGGAGTCGGCCGCGCGCCGCACCGCAATGAAGGCTGCCACCGATAACGCCACCGAGCTGGTCAACACCCTGACCCGCGAGGCGAACTCGATCCGGCAGGCCAACATCACGCAGGAAATCAGTGAAATCGTCGGCGGCGCGAACGCGCTGGCTGCGTCCTCGGATCGCGACTAAGCCCCCCACGGAAGAAGACAAATGACCGCAGCTGTCACCCAAGAAAACGCAAGCCGGGCGGGCGCTGGCACAGGCCGCGTCGTCCGGGTCAACGGCCCCGTTGTGGACGTCGAGTTCCCCCGCGGCGCCATCCCTGAGCTGTTCAACGCGCTGCACGCCGACGTCACCCTGCCGTCGGTGGCCAAGACCCTGACCCTCGAGGTCGCGCAGCACCTGGGCGACAACATCGTCCGCACCATTTCGATGCAGCCGACCGACGGCCTGGTCCGCGGCGTTCCGGTGTCCGACACCGGCAAGCCGATCTCGGTTCCGGTCGGCGACGTCACCAAGGGCCACGTGTTCAACGCCCTCGGCGACTGCCTCGACACCCCCGGCCTGGGCCGCGACGGCGAGCAGTGGGGCATCCACCGCCAGCCGCCGGCCTTCGACCAGCTCGAGGGTAAGACCGAGATCCTGGAGACGGGCATCAAGGTCATCGACCTGCTGACCCCGTACGTGAAGGGCGGCAAGATCGGTCTGTTCGGTGGTGCCGGTGTCGGCAAGACCGTTCTGATCCAGGAGATGATCACCCGTATCGCGCGTGAGTTCTCCGGTACGTCGGTGTTCGCCGGCGTCGGTGAGCGCACCCGTGAGGGCACCGACCTCCACCTGGAAATGGAAGAGATGGGCGTCCTTCAGGACACCGCCCTCGTCTTCGGCCAGATGGACGAGCCGCCGGGCACCCGTATGCGCGTCGCGCTGTCCGCGCTGACCATGGCGGAGTACTTCCGCGATGTGCAGGGTCAGGACGTGCTGCTGTTCATCGACAACATCTTCCGTTTCACCCAGGCCGGTTCCGAGGTCTCGACCCTGCTGGGTCGTATGCCTTCGGCCGTCGGTTACCAGCCGACCCTGGCGGACGAGATGGGTCAGCTGCAGGAGCGCATCACCTCGACCCGTGGTCGTTCGATCACCTCGATGCAGGCGATCTACGTCCCCGCCGACGACTACACCGACCCGGCGCCGGCGACCACCTTCGCCCACCTGGACGCGACCACCGAGCTCTCCCGCCCGATTTCGCAGAAGGGTATCTACCCCGCCGTCGACCCGCTGACCTCGACCTCGCGAATCCTTGAGGCCTCGATCGTCGGCGAGCGGCACTTCGCGGTGGCCAACGAGGTCAAGCGAATCCTGCAGAAGTACAAGGAACTGCAGGACATCATCGCGATTCTGGGTATGGACGAGCTCTCCGAAGAGGACAAGGTCCTCGTCGGCCGGGCGCGTCGTCTGGAGAAGTTCCTCGGCCAGAACTTCATCGTGGCCGAGAAGTTCACCGGTCAGCCGGGTTCGGTCGTGCCGCTGGAGCAGACCATCGACGACTTCGAGCGGGTCTGCAAGGGCGAATTCGACCACCTGCCGGAGCAGGCGTTCAACTCCTGCGGTGGCCTGGACGACGTCGAGGCGGCCGCGAAGAAGATCGCCGGGAAGTAGTCCACCATGGCGGATATGTCAGTTGATCTGGTCGCCATCGAGCGGCGGCTGTGGTCGGGGACGGCGAGTTTCGTCAGCGCCCAGACCACGGAAGGTCAGATCGGTATTCTGCACGGTCACGAGCCCGTACTCGGCCAGCTGGTCGAGGGCGGGATCGTTACCATCGACAGCACCGAGGGCGAGCGGATCGTCGCGGCCGTACACGGCGGTTTCTTCTCGTGCACGGGTGAGGCGGTCCGGATTCTCGCCGAATCGGCGGAATTCGCGGGCGATATCGATCTCGACGCCGCCCGCGCGGTCCTGGCCGATCCGAATGCCTCGGAGCAGGAACAGAATGCGGCGACCGCGCGAATTCGCGCGGTGGAAGCGATGAGCGCCTGACGCGAACGCCTCAGGGCGACAACGGAATAGCGCAACCGTGTGGCGGTCCGGATCTCCGGGCCGCCACACGGCGCTTCTGCCGGAATTCGCTCGAATCCGACGAGGAGAAGTCCGGCGGTATGCCGCCGCCGAGTGACAGTGGTGAATCGGCCACACCCGCGCCAGGGTGACTGTCCGGGGTGCGCCCTTCACTCTGGCCTGAGCGCGACCCGATGCCGGCGGCGAACACGAGACCCACCGTGAACCCGCGCACAGCCAACCCTGAGGGGCTTCGAATGCCCTTGTGCGAGTGTGCCTCTCATCACCTTCCTCCGGATCGGCGAATCGGCCGATATCCTCGTTTGTGGAACGGATGTACCGGCTGTGTGCCGCGGCGCCCTGGTTTGTAGACTCGCTGCGGGAGCGGCCTTGTTCGGGGATGGCACGGCGCTGGCGACGGCACAGGGGCGAAGCGAAGGGACGGACCTGGATTGCGGACCGGGATGGTGCTTCTGATCATTCTGGTGCTGCTGCTGGTCGGCGTAGCGCTGGTGTCGCTGTATCGCCTGATCATGTTGCGCCGAGGTGGAACCGCGGCGATTCTGCGCGTCCTTCCGGCGCAGGGTGGTCAAGGGTGGCGGCACGGTCTGATTCGCTACGGCGAATCCCGGCTCGTCTTCTACAAGCTCACCAGCCTGAAGGTGGGACCGGATTCGACCATCCGGCGGCTGGGCATCGAAGTGGTCGATCGGCGTTCCCCGGTGGGCGACGAGTACGACATCATGACCGACGACATCGTCGTGATCGCGGTCTCCGACGGTGACGGCAGCTATGAACTCGCCCTGGATCGCCCGGCGCTGACGGCATTCCTGTCCTGGGTCGAATCGCGGCCCTCCGAACGCATCCGGCGCCGACCGGGACGTTGACCCAGAAATAGGTGGTCACCAGCAATGAGTGTGCATCTGACCAAGATCTATACCCGGACCGGCGACGACGGCACCACCGGTTTGAGCGACTTCTCCCGGGTCCCGAAGACCGATCCGCGGCTGGTGGCCTACGCCGACTGCGACGAGACCAACGCCGCGCTCGGTGTGGCCCTCGCCCTGGGGCAGCCGGAAGCGCGCATCGCCGAGGTGCTGCGCCAGGTGCAGAACGATCTGTTCGACGCCGGCGCCGATCTGTCCACCCCGGTCGTGCCGGATCCGAAATATCCGCCGCTGCGGATCACCCAGTCCTATATCGACCGGCTGGAACGCTGGTGTGACGAGTTCAACGCCGAACTCGCTCCGCTGAATTCGTTCATCCTGCCCGGCGGCACGCCGTTGGCCGCTCTGCTGCATACGGCCCGCACCGTGGCGCGGCGGGCGGAACGCGCGGCGTGGGCGGCGGTGGACGCGCATCCGGACGACATCGGCGTGTTGCCCGCGAAATACCTCAATCGGCTGTCCGATCTGCTGTTCATCCTCGGCCGGGTGGCCAACCCGGACGGTGACGTGCTGTGGCGGCCCGGGGGATCGGAGACCGGCGGACCGGCCGCGACCGACCAGCCCTCCCGTTAGGCTGGCCCCCGTGAGTGAACGGTTTCTGGTGACCGGGGGCAGCCGGCTGGTCGGCGAGGTCGCGGTGGGTGGCGCGAAGAACAGCGTCCTCAAGCTGATGGCCGCCGCCCTGTTGGCCGAAGGCACGACGACGATCACCAACTGCCCGGACATCCTCGACGTGCCGCTGATGGCGGAGGTTCTGCGCGGTTTGGGCTGCGATGTCACCGTCGACGGATCGGTGGTCGCCATCACCACTCCGGCCGAGCCGAAGTATCACGCCGACTTCCCGGCGGTGACGCAGTTCCGCGCATCGGTCTGCGTGCTGGGGCCCCTGATGGCGCGGTGCAAGCGCGCGGTCGTCGCCCTGCCCGGCGGCGATGCGATCGGGTCCCGTCCACTCGACATGCATCAGGCCGGTCTGAGATTGCTCGGCGCGACCAGCGAAATCGAGCACGGCTGCCTGGTCGCGCGCGCCGACGAGCTGCAGGGTGCGCGCATCCGGCTGGATTTCCCGTCGGTCGGCGCGACCGAGAACATTCTCATGGCCGCGGTGCTCGCGGAGGGGGAGACGGTGATCGACAACGCCGCGCGCGAACCCGAGATCGTCGACCTGTGCATCATGCTCACCCAGATGGGCGCGCGCATCGACGGCGCCGGCACCTCGGTGCTCACCATCTCCGGCGTGCGCAAACTCGCGCCCACCACCCATCAGGTGATCGGCGACCGCATCGTGGCCGCGACCTGGGGAATCGCCGCCGCGATGACGAGGGGCGACGTGCGCGTCACCGGCCTGAACCCCAAGCACCTCTCGCTGGTGCTGGACAAACTGCGTTCGGCGGGTGCGCGAATCACGTTCGAACCCAACGGTTTCCGGGTGGAACAACCGGAGCGGCCGCGCGCGGTGAACTTCTCCACCCTGCCGTTCCCGGGCTTTCCCACTGACCTGCAGCCGATGGCGATCGGCCTGGCGACCATCGCCGACGGGACGTCGATGATCACCGAGAACATCTTCGAGGCGCGCTTCCGCTTCGTCGAGGAGATGATCCGCCTGGGCGCCGACGCCCGCACCGACGGCCACCATGCCGTGGTCCGGGGCATCCCGCGGCTGTCCAGTGCGCCGGTGTGGTCGTCGGATATCCGCGCCGGCGCGGGTCTGGTGCTCGCGGGTCTGGTCGCCGACGGCGTCACCGAGGTCCACGACGTGTTCCATATCGACCGCGGCTATCCCCACTTCGTGGAGAACCTGCGCTCGCTGGGCGCCGAGGTGGAACGGGTCGGCACGCCGGCGTAGTCGGCCGTACATCCGAAAGACCTTCCTGACCAGGCGATTTGACATAGAATCAACCGCCACGTAACTTATTCCAGGTCAGAGCGACACGGACACCAACCCCGGGCCGGGAGGCAAGGGGACAACGAGGTAGTACGGGGAGCGCCTGACGATCACACTGGTTCGACCGAGACCCCGATTTGGTTCGGGTCCGACGGTTGAGCTAAGCTGGAAAAGTTGCCTCGCCGATCGAACAGATGAAAATCTGGGAGATGGTGAGTGCGTG
>NZ_BDBF01000018.1 GCF_001612845.1 Nocardia elegans NBRC 108235
CGGCAGCAAGCCACAGGCCAGCACCACCCCGGCGCCGACCTCCAACGCCGCCGCCACCAAGACCGCCCCGGCCGAACCGGCCGCCGACGAGTCGAAGGTGCTGCGCGGACCGGCCGCGGCGATCGTCAAGAACATGTCGTCGTCGCTGACCATCCCGACCGCGACCAGCGTGCGCGCCATCCCGGCGAAGCTGATGATCGACAACCGGCTGGTCATCAACAACCACCTCGCCCGCACCCGCGGCGGCAAGATCTCGTTCACCCACCTGCTCGGCTACGCGATCGTCCAGGCGGTCAAGGCGTTCCCGAACATGAACCGCCACTTCGCCGAGGTCGACGGTAAGCCGAACGCGGTCACCCCCGCGCACACCAACCTCGGCCTGGCGATCGACCTGCCGGGCAAGGACGGCAGCCGCACTCTCGTCGTCGCGGCGATCAAGAACACCGAGACGATGTCGTTCGCGCAGTTCCACAGCGCCTACGAGGACATCGTGCGCCGCGCGCGCGACGGCAAGCTCACCACCGAGGACTTCACCGGCGTCACCATCTCGCTGACCAACCCGGGCACCATCGGCACCAACCACTCGGTGCCGCGGCTGATGCCGGGTCAGGGCGCGATCATCGGCGCGGGCGCCATGGAGTACCCGGCCGAGTTCCAGGGCATGAGTGACCAGCAGCTCGCCGAGATCGGCATCGGCAAGCTGATGACGCTGACCTCCACCTACGACCACCGCATCATCCAGGGCGCGGAGTCGGGCGATTTCCTGCGCACCATCCACAACCTGCTGATCTCCGACGAGTTCTTCGACGAGATCTTCCACGGCATGGGTGTGCCCTACGAGCCGGTCCGCTGGCGTAAGGACATCAAAGAGCGCGGTGTCGACAAGAGCGTGCGCGTCCAGGAGCTGATCGCGGCGTATCGCAGTCGCGGCCACCTGATGGCCGACACCGATCCGCTGCGGCTGGTGAAGGACAAGTTCCGCAGCCACCCCGACCTCGACGTCACCCAGCACGGCCTGACCCTGTGGGACCTCGACCGTGAATTCAACGTCGCGGGCTTCCACGGCCAGGAGCGGATGAAGCTGCGCGACGTACTGTCGGTGCTGCGCGACGCGTACTGCCGCCACGTCGGTGTGGAGTACACCCACATCCTGGAAACCGAACAGCTGCAATGGATTCAGCAGCGGGTCGAGCAGAAGCACGAGAAGCCGACCGTCGCGCAGCAGAAGTACATCCTGTCGCGGCTGAACGCGGCCGAGGCGTTCGAGACCTTCCTGCAGACCAAGTACGTCGGCCAGAAGCGCTTCTCGCTGGAGGGCGCCGAGTCGACCATCCCGATGATGGACGCCGTCATCGACCAGTGCGCCGAGCACGGGCTCGACGAGGTCGTCATCGGCATGCCGCACCGCGGTCGCCTGAACGTGCTGGCCAATATCGTCGGCAAGCCGTACTCGCAGATCTTCACCGAGTTCGAGGGCAACATGAACCCGGCCGCCACCCACGGCTCGGGCGATGTGAAGTACCACCTCGGCGCGCACGGCACCTACATCCAGATGTTCGGCGACAACGACATCGAGGTCTCGCTGACGGCCAACCCGTCGCACCTCGAGGCCGTCGACCCGGTGCTCGAGGGTCTGGTCCGCGCGAAGCAGGATCTGCTCACCAAGGAAGACCTGGTCACCAAGGGCGAGGAGGCGCGCACCTTCTCGGTCGTGCCGCTGATGCTGCACGGTGACGCGGCCTTCGCCGGCCAGGGTGTGGTCGCCGAGACGCTGAACATGTCGGGCCTGCGCGGCTACCGCGTCGGCGGCACCGTGCACATCGTGGTGAACAACCAGATCGGTTTCACCACCGCACCGGAGAACAGCCGCTCCACCGAGTACTCGACCGATATCGCCAAGTCGATCGGCGCGCCGATCTTCCACGTCAACGGCGACGATCCCGAGGCCTGCACCTGGGTGGCGCGCCTGGCGACCGACTTCCGCGAGAAGTTCCACAAGGACGTGGTCATCGACCTCATCTGCTACCGCCGTCGCGGCCACAACGAGGGCGACGACCCGTCGATGACCCAGCCGTACATGTACGACGTCATCGACACCAAGCGCAGCGTCCGCAAGTCCTACACCGAGGCCCTGATCGGCCGCGGTGACATCTCGATGAAAGAGGCCGAGGACGCCCTGCGGGACTACCAGGGTCAGCTGGAGCGGGTGTTCAACGAGGTCCGCGAGCTGGAGAAGTACCCGCCGGAGCCGAGTGAATCGGTCGAGCAGGAGCAGACCGTTCCGGGCACCGTCGTCACCGCCGTGGACAAGTCGGTGCTGCAGCGCATCGGCGACGCCTTCCTCGGCGTGCCGGACGGCTTCAACGTGCATCCGCGCGTCAAGCCGGTGCTGGAGCGCCGCCGGGAGATGGCCTACGAGGGCAAGATCGACTGGGCCTTCGCCGAGTTGCTCGCCTTCGGCACCCTGATCGACGAGGGCCGCGCGGTGCGCTTGACCGGTCAGGACTCCCGGCGCGGCACCTTCACCCAGCGGCATTCGGTGATCATCGATCGCAAGTCCGGTGCGGAGTACACCCCGCTGCACAACATCGGCAGCGAGAATCCGGGCTGGTTCGCGGTGCACGACTCGGCGCTGAGCGAGTTCGCGGCCGTCGGTTTCGAATACGGCTACTCGCTGGGCAACCCGGACGCGCTGGTCCTGTGGGAGGCGCAGTTCGGCGACTTCGTCAACGGCGCGCAGTCGATCATCGACGAGTTCATCTCCTCCGGTGAGGCCAAGTGGGGTCAGCTGTCGGAGGTCGTGCTGCTGCTGCCGCACGGTCACGAGGGTCAGGGTCCCGACCACACCTCCGGCCGCATCGAGCGGTTCCTGCAGCTGTGCGCCGAGGGTTCGATGACGGTGGCGGTCCCCTCCACTCCGTCGAACTACTTCCACCTGCTGCGCCGGCACGCGCTCGACGGCATCCGCCGCCCGCTGATCGTCTTCACCCCGAAGTCGATGCTGCGCAACAAGGCCGTGGTCTCCAACGTCGAGGACTTCACCGACGCGAAGTTCCGCTCGGTGCTCGAGGAGCCGACCTACGAGAGCGGCGACGGCGACCGGTCGAAGGTCAAGCGGATCCTGCTGACCAGCGGCAAGCTCTACTACGAACTGGTCGCCGAGAAGGCCAAGAAGAACCGTGACGACGTCGCGATCGTGCGCATCGAACAGCTGTACCCGATCCCGTCCTACCGGCTCAACGAGAAGCTCGCGACCTACCCCAACGCCACGGATCTGGCGTGGGTGCAGGAGGAGCCGGCCAACCAGGGCGCCTGGCCGTTCTTCGGGCTGAACCTGCCGGAGATCCTGCCGGACCGGTTCAACAAGCTGCGCCGCATCTCTCGCCGCGCCATGTCGGCCCCGTCCTCGGGTTCGTCGAAGGTGCACGCGGTGGAGCAGCAGGAGATCGTCGACGAGGCGTTCGCCCCCACCGACTAGGTCGTATCGCCCGGACGCCGGGTCGGATCGCTCTGCCGAGCGGTCCGGCCCGGCGTTCGTCGTATCCGGGCACGAGCGGCGCAGCACACCCGGCCGCGTCACATTCGGGGGTCCTCGATCGTCGTAATGAGTGAAACAGCCTTGTGCCGACCTACTTCCGCATCGTATATTCGGCGTGGAATATTTGAGCCGGAACATGTCGGTCCGCCCGCGTAGTGTGCGGCGGCAGCGACGAAGGGAGTCGAGACCAATGTCCAAGCAGCCGGGTGCCACGTTGACGCCGTTGGCGATCTCGGTACTGGCGCTGCTGGAAGAAGACCGCATGCATCCGTACGAGATGTACCAATTGCTGCTCAAACGCCGGAAGGACAATCTGCTCAAGATTCGCCCCGGCTCGCTCTATCACACGGTGACCCGGCTGGCCGAACAAGGACTGGTCCAGGCGGAGGGTACCGAGCGTTCGGGTAACCGGCCGGAACGCACCACCTACTGCATCACCGAAGCGGGTACCGCGGCGCTGCGTACCCGGATCGCCGATATCGTCCGGCAGCCGACTCGTGAGTATCCGATCTTTCCCATCGGCTTGGCGGAGGCACACAATCTTCCGGTCGAGGAGGTGATCGCCCTGATCACCGAGCGGATCGGCTGGCTGGACAACGACATCACCGAACTCGACGCCATCCGCGAATGGGCGCGCTCGCGCGAGGTACCCCGGCGGTACTGGATGGTGATCGACTATCTGCGAGGTGTCGCACAACACGAGGTCACGTGGCTGCGCGGTCTCACAGAGGAGTTGCGTGACGGCTCGCTGCCGTGGCTGGAATTCGACGAGGGCGGAACCCGTTGCCCCAACAGAACCGGTGACCTCGGTCACGACTGGGGTGCGGCCCTGACCGACGACGTACTCGCCGAGCTGCGGAAAGGTGGTGCGACCGCTGCCGAGCACTGATCGGGCGCTGGTACGCGACGCGCCCCGAGACCTTCATACGAACCACCCATCGGTCGTCGTCGTCGATCGATGCCGGGAACAGGAACGAAATCTATGACATCGCAAAGAAATCCGTGGCTGGCGCTGACCGCGCTGGTCGTCGGGTTCTTCATGATCCTGCTGGATATGACCATCGTCGCGGTGGCCAATCCGGCGATCATGCAGGATCTGCATACCGACATCAACAAAGTCATCTGGGTGACCAGCGCCTATCTGCTCACCTACGCGGTACCGCTGCTGGTCACCGGCCGCCTCGGCGATCGCTTCGGACCGAAGAACATCTACCTGGCCGGTCTGGCGGTCTTCACGCTGGCCTCGCTGTGGTGCGCGGTATCGGCCAATGTGGAGATGCTGATCGCGGCCCGCGCGGTGCAGGGCCTGGGCGCGGCGTTGATGACGCCGCAGACCATGGCCGTCATCACCCGCACCTTCCCGCCGGACAAGCGCGGTGCGGCTATGGGGCTGTGGGGCGGCGTCGCCGGCCTCGCCACACTGGTCGGCCCGATCCTCGGCGGCGTGCTGGTCGACTGGCAGGGCTGGAACTGGATCTTCTACATCAACGTGCCGATCGGCGTGGCGGCGTTCGCGCTGGCGGTGTGGCTGGTTCCGAATCTGGAAACCCACCAGCACAAGTTCGATTTCGTGGGCGTGGTGCTCAGCGGTATCGGCATGTTCCTGCTGGTCTTCGGCATCCAGGAGGGCAATACCCGGGATTGGGACGCCTGGATTTGGGCGATGATCATCGCGGGCCTGGTGGTGCTGGGTCTGTTCGTGGTGAACCAGGCCCGCAACAAGGACGAGCCACTGGTGCCGCTGAGCCTGTTCCGCGACCGCAACTTCTCGATGTCGAGCGTCGCGATCGCCGCGATGGGCGCCGCGGTCACCTCGCTCATGGTGCCGGCGTACTTCTACCTGGAGGCGGTGCGCGAGTACACCCCGACCCGGGCCGCGCTGGTCTTCGCGCCGATGGCGATCGTCACCGGCCTGACCGCGCCGTTCATCGGCAAGATCTCCGACCGTATGCCGCCACGCATCCTGCCCACCATCGGATTCCTGGTGTTCGCCCTGACCGTCTTCGGCTTCGCGGCGCTGATGAAGCCGGACAGCTCCATCGCGGTATTCCTGGTGGTCGCGGCCGTCGCCGGTCTGTCGAACTCCTGCATCTGGGCTCCGCTGGCTTCCACCGCCACCCGCAATCTGCCGATTCATCAGGCGGGCGCCGGTGCGGGTGTCTACAACACCACCCGTCAGGTCGGTTCGGTGCTCGGTAGCGCCGCGATCAGCGCGCTGGTCTCGGCCCGCATGTCCGCTCAGGGGCTGGGCAGCGGCCAGTTCGGCGAGGGTGGCGGCACCGGGATGGGCCACATCCCCGAGCAGATCCTCGACAAATTCAGCACGGCCCTGGGCCAGGCGATGATCCTGCCCGGCGCGATCCTGCTGATCGGCGTGGTGGCTTCGGCCCTGTTCGTCGGCAACTCGGCGAAGAAGCAGCAGGGGGAGGCCGGGGCGGGTACCGAACCGGAGAAGGCAGGCATCCCCGGCTGAGCCCGGTCGACGCGCCGAACAGGGTGCGCGACAGCGCGATACGAGGTCCGCGTGGCAGTGCTGCCACGCGGACCTCGCCGTATTCACTGCGGTGCGCGTAGCCGATCAGCGCCGGGCCGCATATCCCCGCCCGGCCGCGCCGGCGGAGGTCACGCGTCTACCCGACTCGGATCGTCCGCGAGGGGTAGCCGCTCGCCCCGTCCGGAATGACGTCGGCCACCTCCGCGGTCTGAACCGTTCCGGTGCCGTCGATGGCGCGGGCGCGGACCGTATGCGTCCCCGCGGAGGCCTCCCAGTCGTAACTCCATTGCCGCCACGTGTCGACCGACGGTTCGGCGGCCAGACGGGCGGGTTGCCACGGGCCGTTGTCGATCTGGACCTCGACGGCGTCGATACCGCGATGTTGCGCCCAGGCCACACCGGCGATGGTCACCTTCCCGGCCCGGACGGCACCGCGCGGGGTGTCGATACGGGTGCCGGTCTTGATGGGCCCGCGTTCGGACCAGCCGCGCCGCGTCCAATAGGCCTGGGCGCGATCGAATCTCGTGATCTCGAGTTCGGTGACCCATTTGGTGGCCGAGACGTAACCGTAGAGTCCGGGCACGACCAACCGGGCCGGGTATCCGTGTTCCACGGGCAACGGCTCGCCGTTCATGCCGACCGCGAGCAGGGCGTCGCGACCATCGGTGAGCGCGGCGAGCGGACTTCCGGCGGTGAAGCCGTCGGCACTGCGCGACAACACCATATCGGCGTCCGGATGCGGCCCGGCCTCGGCGATCAACGCGTCGAGCCGATAACCCAGCCAGCTCGCGTTGCCGATCAGATCGCCGCCGACCGGATTCGAGACGCAGGTCAGCGTCACCAAGCGTTCCACCGACGGCCGACGCGCCAGATCGGCGTAGTCGAGCCGGATTTCGCGGTCCACCATGCCGTGGATCCGCAGTGACCACGTCTCCTTGCTGACCTGCGGAACGGTCAGCGCGGTGTCGATTCGGTAGAAGTCGGAATTGGGGGTGAGATACGACGCCAGTCCCGGTACTCGCAGATCCGCGGCCGGATCCACCGGGGGCACAGGCACATTCGGTGGCGGCAACCGCACCGCCGCCCGTTCCCCCGCCACACTGCGCGCGCTCGCCCCGAGTACGCGTCCGGCGATACCGGCCGCCACCGCCAGTACTCCCACCCCGACGATCCCCCGCATCACCTGCCGCCGATCGACCTGCGCCGCATCGGGTTTCACCACGCGCGGCCAGGCGGCTCCGCGCGCACTCAGGCGGGCGTCGTCTCCCTCGAAGGGCGCCGACATAGCCTTGCGCTCACCGCCCACCGGGTCTTGCGCACCCGTTTCCGCACCGGCCCCAACTCCCCTGCCCGCACCAGCACCGCCACCCGAGCTCGCCTCGGCTGCTCCACGCTCGATCCGAATTTCCGCCGCGTGGGCCCGGTCCTCTTGCACCGCGGAGGCTTTCGCCGAATCGGGCGCCGCGGCTCCGCCACCACCCCGCACCATCGCCGGCGCACCGAATGCCTCGTATCGCCGAATCAACCACCGCAGCGACACGATTGCCAGCGCCACCCCCACGACCGACGGCAGCGCCCAGGTCCAGTTGGCGGCCGGGCGTTCGAGCGCAGCCCACGCCGCCCCGATGCCGAAGACGCCGAGCACCACCGATCCGATCGGCCGCACGGTTCGCTCGACCACCCCGACGAGCGCCGCGACGATCAGCGCCACCACGCCCATCAGCAGATACAGCATCATTTTGTCGTCGGTGCCGAAGGAGTCGATCGCCCATTCCCGCACCCCGTCGGGCGTGTGGTCGACCACCGTCGCCCCGATCGCCGCCAACGGCGCGCTCCCCGCCCCCACCGGCACCGACACCAACTCCGCGACGCCCAGCGCCAGCCCCGCGGACACGATTCCGCAGGCCGCGCGCAGTCCCGATCCGGCCATAACGGCGAGCGTACTGCGGATTCCCCACGGTGAACCCGCCCGAACGAGCGCATCGACCACAGCGTCACAGATTCGTCAGAACTCGAAGCCGGACGTGATCCGGCCCATGTCGGCGGTTCCACGGCAAGCACCCAGCCCCTTCTCAGGAATCGCGCGCTTAATTGATAGAGGATCCGAATGCGTCGGGGCCCGGGTCCGAGCCGACACACAGGATGTGACCGAACAGGACGTGATGAGCGTGTATCCGAACGAGGGCAATCGGCCGCACCAGCCCGGACCGTACGAACCACGGTCGGGGGCGTACGGCCCGCACGGGTATCCGGGTCAGCCACCCTTCCCGGGGCAGTATCCCTACCCGCAGCAGTATCCGCCGCGAGGACGCGCGCCACGGCACGGCCTGACCTTCGGAATGCTGGCGGCCCTGGTCGCGGTGGTGGCGCTCACCATCGCCCTGGTCGGCTCCCGCATCGACGCCCACGGCCCCGGCCAGGCGGCCCCGTTCGGCCACGGCCAGGGCTCGGTGGTGCAGCCGGTCGATTCCCAACCGCAGTCCGCGGCGCTGGAACAGGCGGCGAACGCGGTGGTGCCGGGCATCGTCGTGATCAACACCGAACTCGGGATGCAGAACGGCGCGGGCGCCGGAACCGGCATCGTGCTCGGATCGGACGGCACCATCCTCACCAACAACCACGTCGTGGAGGGCGCCACCGACATCTCGGCCACCGATCTCGGCAACGGCCGCACCTACCGCGGCAGCGTCACCGGATTCGACCGTCAGGACGATCTGGCCGTGGTGAAGTTGCAGGGCGCCTCCGGCCTGCAGACGGCGCCACTGGGCGATTCGGATCAGGTGAAGGTCGGCGACGCCATTGTGGGTGTCGGCAACGCGGGCGGCACCGGCTCCCCGACCGCGGCGGGCGGACGCGTCACCGCACTGGATCGCTCCATCACCGCCAGCGACGAATCGGCCGGCGCCGCCGAGCAGCTGACCGGTCTCATCGAGGTGGCCGCGAACATTCAGCCGGGTGATTCCGGCGGTCCGCTCATCAACAGCTCCGGCCAGGTGGTCGGCGTGAATACCGCCGCGTCCCAGGGCTTCCAGCTCGGCGCGAGCGGTGGTCAGGGCTTCGCGATTCCCATCGACAAGGCGAAGACGATCGCCGCGCAGATCCGGGCGGGGAAGAGTTCGGACCGCGTGCACATCGGCGATTCCGCGTTCCTCGGTATCACGATGAGCGATGCCAACGGTTCCGGTGCGCTGGTCCGCAATATCGTGAGTGGCGGTCCGGCACAGGCCGCGGGCCTGGCCCCGGGCGATGTGATCACCGGGCTGGACGGTCACGGCATCGATTCGGCGACCACCATGACGAACACGATGGATCAGCATCACCCGGGCGATACCGTCACACTCACCTGGGTGGACCGCTCCGGACAGAGCGAGTCCGGTCAGGCGTCGCTCGCCCAGGGTCCCGTGGGCTGACCCGACGAGTTCAGCCGGATCTCGATCTCATCGGCCTTCGTGTCCGGTACGGGCTCAGGCGTGACCCGCACCCCGACCACCGCCCCGGATTCCCGGTCGACGAACGACAGCGGTGGCTTTCCGTCCTGCAGATATTTGTCGCCCCACTGCATCAGCGACAGGAATATCGGCAGCAGATCCTCACCGGCCCCGGTCAGGCGGTATTCCGCGCGTTCGCGCCGGCCGGGTTCGCGATACGGCACCCGTTCGACGACGCCCGCCGATTCGAGCTGTTTGAGCGCACGCGACACCGCCGGCGCCGACGTTCCGATCCGGGTCGTGAAGTCCTCGAATCGGGTTGTCCCGTAGAAACATTCGCGCACGACGAGGAATACCGTCCGCGTGCTGAGCAACTCGAGCACCCGTCCGGCCGAACATCGGTCACCGATCGACCAGGCGTCCCGGTCGCTCAGTCGCGGCTCGAACATCATCGACACGAGACCATGTTACCTAACGCTTGCGTTACTCAGCGAGCTGTGCTGTCATCTAACTAACGAGATCGTTATCCAGAGGGTGGGCAGTCGCCCCGAACGATCCGAAAGGACGAGAGATGGCCGGAATCGAAGGCGCGGTCGCACTGGTGACGGGCGGGCAGCGGGGGCTCGGCAGAGCCTTCACCGACGAGCTGCTCAGGCGCGGCGCCGCCAAGGTCTACACCACCGCCCGCGCCCCGAAGGCCGCCCACGACCCCCGCGTCGAGCCGCTCGCCCTGGACGTCACCGACGCCGATTCGGTCGCCGCCGCGGCATCGCGGGCCCGCGACGTCGAAATCGTGGTGAACAATGCCGGCGTTCTCCTCCCCGCACCGCTGCTGACCGCCGATATGGCCGACATCGTCACCACGTTCGACACCAACGTCTTCGGCCCGCTGCGGGTAGCTCAGGCATTCGCGCCGATTCTGGCGGACAACGGCGGCGGCGTCCTCATCGACATCCATTCGGTGCTGTCGTGGGCCGCGGGCGCGGCGGCCTACGGTGCGTCGAAGGCGGCGCTGTGGTCGCTGACCAATTCGCTGCGGCTGGAGCTGGCCGCACAGCGCACGCAGGTGGTCGGCGTCCATCTGGGATTCGCCGATACCGAGATGGTGCGGCGCCTCCCGGGCGACAAGCTCGCACCGAACGTGGTGGCCGAGGCCGTCTTCGACGGCGTACTGCGCGGCGATACCGAAGTGCTGGTCGACGACGTCACGCGCGGCGTGAAGGCGGCACTGTCCGGCCCCGTCGAGGGCCTCGCACTGACCATCTCCCGCTGAACCCGTTACCGCACATCATCTTTCGAAGGGAATCACCGATGCCACTGTGGCATGTCCACCACCCCGCCGACACCTATTCCGACGCCGACAAACAGGATTTCGCCCGGGACATCACCGCGCTGTACGCCTCCTTCGGCTTGCCGGAGTTCTACGTCGTCGTACTGTTCCAGGAAATCGAGGAGACGTCCTTCTTCGTCGGCGGGAAGCCGTCGAACAACACGGTGCGAATCGTCGTGGAACATCTCGCCCGCCATCTGGACGACCCGCAGATGCGCAAGCGATCGACGCAGCGGCTCAACTCGATCATGGAGCCCTACACCGGCGCGCGTGGATTGCACTGGGAATTCCACACCTACGAATCCCCGCGCGATCTGTGGATGATCGACGGACTGTTCCCACCGGACGCCGGTAGCGAGGCCGAACAGGCGTGGGCGCGCGCCAACGAGCCCATTCCCTACAGCTAGCTCCCCACAACCGACGCCGCCCGGCGGGTCACGGCGGGCGGTCGAAATCTATTCGCCGCCGTACAGATTGATCATCCACGGCACCGAGAATTTGTCGGTGACCATGCCGAACTGCTTCGCCCACTCGGTTTTGCCCAGCGGCATGGTGACCTGTCCGCCCGCGGACAACCCGGTGAAGATCCGTCCGGCCTCGGCCTCGTCGTCCACATCCAGGCAGACGCTGAACGGCACGTTGTCGTGGTTGATCTGCTGATCGGGCGGACAGTCCGACCCCATCAGCAGCTGATCCTCCCGCCAGGTCAACGCGGCGTTGGCGATTCGCTTGCCCACCTCTTCGGGCAGGTTCCCGCCACCGCCGTCACCCATGTCGCGATAGCGGACCATCTGCAGTTCCCCGCCCAATACCGACTGATAGAAGGTGAATGCCTCCTCGGCATCACCGTCGAACAACAGATATGCGGTAGCCGACTTCACGATTGCCTCCTCCGAAATGGATACGGGCCTATCGCGCCCATCGTCGCACGTCGAAACGCCGAACGGCCCGCCTTCGAGAAGGCGGGCCGTTCGGCGTTCGGGCGGGCTCAGCCGTAGATAGCCTCGACCTCGTCCGCGTAGTTCTTCATCACCACGTTGCGCTTGAGCGACATCTTCGGCGTCAGCTCACCGCTCTCCTCGGTCCAGTCGACCGGCAGGATGCGGGTCTTCTTGATCGCCTCCGCGTGCGAGACCAGCTTGTTGGTGTCCTTGACCGCCTTGTCGATCTCGGCGGTCAGTTCGGGCAGCTCGATCAGCTTCTCGATCGGGGTGTCCTCGGGCACGTTGTTGCGGGTCTTCCAGCCGGGCAGCGCCTCCGGGTCGAGGGTGATCAGCGCGCCGACGAACGGCTTGCCGTCGCCCACCACCATCACCTGGCTGATCAGCGGATGCGAGCGCAGGGAATCCTCGAGCATCGCCGGGGAGACGTTCTTACCGCCGGCGGTGACGATGATTTCCTTCTTGCGGCCGGTGATCGTGATGAAGCCCTGCTCGTCGATCGCACCGAGATCGCCGGTCTTGAACCAGCCGTCGTCGAAGGCGTCCTCGGTGGCGGTCGGGTTGTTCCAGTACCCGGCGAAGACGACCGGGCCGCGCAGCAGCAACTCGCCGTCGTCGGCCACCTTGGCGGCGTGACCACCGAGCGGGCGGCCCACCGAGCCGACCTTCAAGTGCTCGGGGGTGTTCACCGAAACAGCGGCGGTGCTCTCGGTCAGGCCGTAGCCCTCGTAGATCGTGACGCCGATGCCGCGGAAGAAGTGGCCCAGCCGCGCGCCGAGGGGGCCGCCGCCGGAGACGGCGGACTTGCAGCGCCCGCCCATGGCCTCGCGCAGCTTGCCGTAGACCAGCTTGTCGAACACGGTGTGCTTGACCTTGAGCACCAGCCCCGGGCCGCCGTTGTCCAGCGCCTGGCTGTACTCCACGGCGGTGTCGGCGGCCAGATCGAAGATCTTGCCCTTGCCGCCGTCGTGCGCCTTCTGCTTGGCGCCGTTGAACACCTTCTCGAACACCCGCGGCACCGAGAGGATGAAGTCCGGCTTGTACTCGCCGAACTGCTCGACAAGCGTCGACCAGTCGGCCGTGTGCGCGACGGTGACACCGGCGTCGAAGGCCGCCAGCGCGACCGCGCGGGCGAAGACGTGGGCCAGCGGCAGGAACAGCAGCGACCGGTGGCCCGGCTTGAGGAACTGCGGCATCGCGGCGCGGTCGGCAGCCGATTCGGCGTAGAGGTTGGCATGCGAGAGCATGACGCCCTTGGGCCGGCCGGTGGTGCCCGAGGTGTAGATCAGCGACGCCGGCGAGGCGGCCTCGACCTGCTTGCGGCGCTCGTGCACGACCTCGTCGCCGAGGTCCTTGCCGCGGGCGACCAGGGTGTCGATCGCGCCGTCGTCGATCACCAGCGGCTCGCCCAATTCGGGCAGACCGTCCTCGATCTCGGCGATGGTGGCCCGGTGCCGGGCGTTCTCGACCACGATCAGCTTGGTGCCCGAATCCGAGAGGATCCAGCGCGCCTGTTCGGCGGAGGAGCTGTCGAAGATCGCGACGGTGCAGCCGCCGGCCGCCCAGATGGCGAAGTCCAGCACGACCCACTCGTACCGGGTGGAGGCCAGGATGGCGACCCGGTCGCCGAGTTCGATGCCCGAGGCGATCAGTCCCTTGGCCACCGCGGTGACGTGCTTCGCGAACTCCGCCGCGGTGACATCTGTCCAACCGCCCTTGCCGTCCGGCCTGTTGAACACCACCAGGCCGGGCGTGCGCTCGGCGTGCCGGAAGGCGCCATCGGACATATTGGCGTCTTCGGGGATGGTGTAGGTAGCCGGGACTTCGAACTCTCGCATCGGTGCCCTTCCACGTGGTCTACTCGCCAGTAATTTACGCCAGCCGCAACGGCAGGTTCCGCCCGGCCGCCCGGTCGAGGATTTTCGACGTGGGTGCGGCCGGGCGGAACCTGTCCTACGGCTTCTATCCTATGGATCCGGTTTGCGCTGGTTGCAGCGATTGACCGAGGAATCCCGCCAGTTCGCGCGCGGCGAGCGCGGCCGGCGCCACCAGCGACGCCTGCAACTGCGAGACGTGCCAGAGCCCGCGCGTCACCGAGAACTGCATCGGCACCTCCGCGGCCCGCAGCGCCGCCGCCAGGCGCACACACTGCGAATGTAGCAGCTCGCCCTCGTCGACCTGGACGTAGGTCGCGGGCAGCCCACCCAGGGACCCCAGCAGTGGCGCGTAGCCGGGATCCAGCGGATCGCCGTCGCCCAGATAGGCGGCGGCGCACAACCGCGACCACGCCCTGTTGACCACCAGATCCCGCTCGCGCGCCGGCAGCTCGTTCGGATCGGCCCACGGGGCGATCAAACCCAGTGCGGCGGGCCGCATTCCGTGCCGGTCACGCAACCGCAACGCCAGCGCGAGCGACAGGCCGCCGCCGGCGGAATCGCCCGCGACCGCGATCTGCTGCGGCGCGAGCCCGGTGGACACCAGCTCCAGGAAGGCCGCCTCGGCATCGTCGAGCGCGGCCGGATACGGATGTTCCGGCGCCAGCCGATAGTCCGGAACATAGACCGGACAACCGATTTCGCGCGCCAGATGCGCCGCCAGCGACCGATGGGTCGCCGGCGACCCGATGGTGTACCCACCACCGTGCAGGTACAGCACCGCACCCGGGCCCTCGGCCGCGCCGGCGGTCACCCGCTCGGCGGGACGGCCGCCGAGCCGCATCCGATGCACCCGGGTACCGGCGGGCAGCGTCTGCAGCACCGAACCGGCGTCGAGCACGTGGCGCTGTGCCGCCCACGGCAGCCGGCTGTGCATAACGAACCGGAAGATCGGCCCGACGACGGCCCGCGCGACGGGCAGCGGCAGGGCCACGGATTTCGAAAAACCAGGCATCACAGTGAATTCCCGTCGCGAATCAGGGCAGGAACCGGCTGTTGACGACGTTCGCGATGCGCTGATAGTAGGACGCGGTGGTGCGCACGAACAGATCGAGCGCCTTCGCCTCCCAGCCGATCAGCACGCGGCCGTGGCCCTTGCGCACGGCCTCGGTGATGGTCTGCGCGGCCATCTCCGGGGTGTGCAGCGCGAGCTGCTTGTCGAAGAACGAGGAGAACTTCTGGGCGTCGATCCCCTCGGCGTAGGTGGCGTTGCGCGCCACGGCGGTCTTGATACCGCCGGGATGGACGCAGGTCACCTTGACCGGATGCTTGCGCGCCATCATCTCCTGGCGCAGCGATTCGGTGAAGCCGCGCACCGCGAATTTGGCCGCGTTGTACGCACTCTGGCCCGGCACCGCGATCAGGCCGAACAGACTGGACACGTTGATCACGTGCCCGTCGCCGGATTCGATGAGGGCCGGCAGGAACGCCTTGGTGCCGTTGACGACGCCCCAGAAATCGACATCCATGATGCGCTCGATGTCTTTGAACTGGGAGTCGATCACCTCGCCGTGGAAGGCGATACCGGCGTTGTTGTAGATCTGGTGCACCACGCCGAAGTGCTTTTTCACCTCGTCGGCGTAGAGCAGCACCGCTTCACGCTCGGCCACGTTGAGCCGATCGGACTTCACCTGCGCACCCAGCGCCTCGACGCGGCGGACGGTTTCGGCCAGGCCCTCGGTATCGATGTCGGAGAGGGCTAGTTTCGCGCCCCGGCGGGCCAGATTCTCGGCCAGCGCACGGCCGATACCCGAGCCGGCGCCCGTGATCACACATACCTTGCCCGTGAAATAAGCGTCATTGCTCACTGTGCTGCTACCACTTTCAGATCGGGACCCGCGGCCCCGTCGGTCGATCGGGTCGTGTCGTATGCCGCGACGTCGAATTTCTCGGTCAGCTTGCGGAAGCGGAACGTGAAATCGGGCCACAGCGTGGTGTTGTTGCCGTGCTTGTCCAGATACCAGCTGGCACAACCACCGTTGAGCCAGACGCTGTTGGACATGCGATCCTGCAGATCGCGGTTGTAGCTGTCCTGCACGTCTTTCCTCACCTCGACCGTACGCAGGCCGCGCTGGTCGAAGGTGGCGATCGCGTCGGCGATGTAGTTGATCTGCGATTCGATCATGTACACCATCGAGGTGTGGCCGAGGCCGACGTTCGGGCCGAGCAGGAAGAACATGTTCGGGAAGTTGTGGATCGCCGCACCCTTGTAGCCCTGCTGCCCGATCTCGTCGAACAGTTCGGTGAGCGTGCGGCCGTCGCGACCGGAGATCGTCTCGTACACCGGCGAATCGGTGACGTGGAATCCGGTCGCCACGATGAGCGCGTCGATCTCGCGTTCGGTGCCGTCGGCCGTGACGATGGAATTCGCGCGGATCTCACGGATGCCGTCGGTGACCACGTCGACGTTGTCGCGGCCGAGCGCCGGGTAGTACTCGTTGGAGATCAGCATGCGCTTGCAGCCGATGCGGAAGTTCGGCGTGACCTTCTCCCGCAGCTGCGCGTCCGGCACCTCGAGCCGCAGCTTCAGCCGGGCCAGGCCCTCCAGCGCGAGCATGGCCGGCGGGAATTTCGCCAGGCCGACGACCTGCGTTTCGCGGGCGGCGTAGATGGCCGCGCGCGACAACTTCTGCACGCCCGGAACGTATTTGAAGGCCAGGCGCTCGGGCAGGGTGTACGGGCGGTCGATCCGCGGCAGCAGCCACGGCGCGGTGCGCTGGTAGACGTCGAGATGGGCCACCTTCGGCGCGATCGACGGCACGATCTGGATGGCGGAGGCGCCGGTGCCGATCACCGCGACCCGCTTGCCGGTCAGATCCGCGTCGTGATCCCAGCGCGCGGAGTGGAAGATGCGGCCCCGGAAATCGTTGATGCCCTTGATATCCGGAAGATTCGGCTCGCACAGCGCGCCGACGGCGGAGACCAGGATATCGGCGGTGAACGCGCCCTTGCTGGTCTGCACCTCCCAGCGGGCTTGCTCCTCGTTCCACCGGGCGCCGGTCATCTCGCAGTCGAAGACGTGCTTGTCCCGCACGCCGTGACGGTCGGCCACGCCCTGGATGTAGGACTGGATCTCCGGCTGCTTGGAGAACGAGCGCGACCAGTTCGGATTGAGCGCGAACGAGTAGGAGTACAGCTGCGACGGCACATCGCAGGCGGCGCCGGGGTAGGTGTTGTCGCGCCAGGTACCGCCGACGTCGTTGCCGCGCTCGAGCACCAGGTAGTCGTCGCGACCCTGCTGGCTCAAACGGATGGCCAGGCCCAGGCCCGAGAATCCACTGCCGACGATCAACGTATGCACATGACGCGCCCCCGCTGCACTGCGGCTCCGCCCATCACGGCCTTCGCGGCGCTCTCCGTGGTCACGCAAGCTACCGCCTCCGAGCGCGTCGCTACGGCCGTTGTCTGTAACCCTACGACTCATGTATCAAACCCTACGATCCTATTGAGCAGGAGTCAACAGTATTGACTACCGTTCAGTAGGATGGCAACCGTGAGTGACAACGGTCCCGGCACCAAACGGGTGCGGCTGAGCCCGGACGAACGCCGCGAACAGCTGGTGTCCCTGGGCGTGAAGATGCTGCGCGACCGCACGCTGGAGGACATTTCCATCGGGGAGATCGCGCGGCAGGCGGGAATCTCGCGCGGCCTGCTCTTCCACTATTTCGCCTCGAAACAGGATTTTCAGCGCGCCATCGTGCGCCGCGCCAACGAGGAACTACTCGCTCGCACCATGCCCGACCGCAGCCTCGATCTGTACAGCATGCTGCGCGACGCGGTCGAACGCTACATCGATTACGTCAGCGAGAACCGAATCTCCTATCAGGGCCTGCTGCGCGGACCCGCCAGCGGCAGCCCCGAACTGATGGCCCTCGCCGACGCCACCCGCGATGCCATGGTGGACCGTATCCTCACCGAAACCCCGCTGACGGCAGACGATCCCGAACTGCCGCGACTGCGCCTGGTCTTCCGAGGCTGGATCGCGTTCGTCGAGGAGACGACGCTGATCTGGTTGCGGGAGGAGCAGATCGGCCGTACCCAGTTGATCGACACCCTGGTCGGCGCACTGCCCGCGCTCGCCATGCATCCCGTGCTCACCGAATGGCTGGCCGGGTCGGCCGACGGCAATGTCCTGCCCGCGTGATCCCGGCAGCGTGCCGCCCGTGTGATCTCAGTCCTCGGGCACGTATCCGGCGCGATCGCCGCGCCGGGGTAACCAGAGCGCGGTGACCACAGCGGCCACCAGGATCATGATCGCCGACACCAGCAGCGCCACCTCAAGTCCGCGGTGGAAGGCCTCGTAGGTGGCATGGATAACCCGGTTCACGATCGGCCCGTAGGCGGCCGAGGCCGCCGCGTCACCCCCGGCCGGAACGTTGCCGGTCTCGATGGCGTCGATGACGATCGCCTGGAAATTCGCCGGAACGCCGATCTGCTGCAACCGATCTCGCAGGTCGGAGTTCAGGAAGGAGTTGACCAGCGACCCCAGCGCGGCCACCCCCACCACCGCGCCGACCTGACGCATGGTGTTGGTGGCCGCGGCGGCCATGCCGGAATGTTCGGCCGGAACCCCGGACAGAACGGCGGAGGTCAGCGGCACCACCGCGATCCCGAAGCCGAGGCCCGCCAGTGTCAGGGCCAGTGCCAGGGGCGTGAATTCGACTGTGACGCCGAGGAACTGGCGAGTGAGCAGAATACCCGCGGCGCCGAGCACACAGCCGGCGATCATCGGCGTGCGGGAGCCGCGCAGTGCCACCCAGAATCCGGAGATCAGCGAGCCGACGATGATGGCCACGGCCATCGGGCCGAAGACCGCGGCGGTTCGCCAGCCCGAATAGTCGACCACCTCTTGCAGATACAGCGCGGTGAAGAAGAAGATCGAGAAGATCCCGAAGTAGACCGCGAAGGCGACCACCAGCGCACTGCGCACCAGCGGGCGCTCCAGGTAGTGGAAGTCGAACATCGGATTGGCCGCGCGCGACTCGACCACCAGGAAGGCGACGAAGGCGATCGCTCCGATCACGAACAGCGTGATCACCGAGGCGGCCGAATAACCCACCTGCTCACCGGAGATGGCCGCGTAGATCACGCAGCCGAGAAAGGTCGCGCCCAGGACGAATCCGGCCCAGTCGACCGGCCCAGGCTGCGGATCGGCGCTTTCCGGGACGAATTTCAGCGCCGCCGCCAGCACCACCACGCCGACGATCAGGTTGAACCAGAAGATCGAGCGCCAGCCGAACGCCCCGACCAGCAGGCCGCCGATCACCGGCCCCAGCGCCAGCGCCAACCCGGAGACCGCCGCCCACGCGCCCAGCGCCTTCGCGCGGGCGCCGCGATCGGGGAAGATGTGCCGGATCACCGACAGCGTGCCCGGTTCGGAGGCTGCCGCACCGACACCCATCACCGCGCGGCCGGCGATCAGAATCGAGACACTGCCGGCCACCGCGGACAACACCGAGCCGAGGGCGAACACCACCAGCCCGCCGACCATGACGCGTTTGCGGCCCCACCGGTCGCCGAGAGTGCCCGCGGTGAGCATCAGACTCGCGAACACCAGCGTGTAGGCGTTCACCACCCACTGCAGCGACACCACACCGGCATGCAGGTCGGACTGGACGGCGCCGAGGGTGACGCTGACGATCGTGGTATCGAGGAAGGTGACGAACAGGACGGCGGTGACCACCGCGAGCGCCACATAGGGACGCTCGGCGCCGGCCGACACAGGTTGCGCCGCAACGGAACCCGCCGAACCCGCACCGCTCGCCGCCGCGGTCTCGGCCCGCGCACTCGCGGCGGGGCCGGTACCGGGCACAGCGGATTCGGAGCCCGCCCCGGCAGCCGCGGCGGCCGATGCCTCGCGGTGCAGCGGGCGACCCGATCCGGCGCCGCGGCGGTCCGACGGGTCCGACGACGTCATCGCGATCTCAACTGGTCGGCGCGGGAAGGATGGTGGGGTTCCCAGGTGTCGCGCCGGGGGCCGGCGTCGCACCCGGACTCGGGGTGCCCGAGGCCGTACCGCAGACCGGCGGGGCCGCGCCCTCCAGGGTGAGCAGCGCGCAGAAGGTCGCGGCCGTCACCTTCCAGGTGCCCTCGATCTGCACCGCGCCGCCCTGCTGCCCGGACAGGGCCGGGGTGCCGTTGAACAGCACGTCGAAGGTGACGTCGGCGTGGTCGGTGCTGGTGCTCGCGACATTGGTGACCTTGGCCGAGGCGGATTTGGCCATCGGCGAATCGGCCTGTGCCTTGATCGCGGCGGCGAATGCGGGCCCGTTCTCCAGGAGAGCGATCTTCTGGTCGGCGGAGGTGGATCCGTCGAAGAAGCGCTCGAAGTTCCGGCTGACCGCCTGGGCCACCGTCGGGGTCCCGCTACTGGACGATTCGGCGGATTTGCTGCCGGAATCATCGCTGCCGCAGGCGGCCGCCACGGTCACCAGCGCGGTAAGTGCGCATGCCGCAAGCATTTTCGCCGCGATCCCACGATCGAACATAATGCGGCCTCCCTCGGTGACGGTAGGCTCGGTGATCAACTCGCTCGAAGACTACTCGCCGGACCGGGGCTACGGACGGTTATCGGCCACGAATGCGGTGTCGGCGAGTTCGGCCAGTACGTCGGGCAACTCGGCGGCGACCGCCCGGGCATCGAGGATCGCCGGATCCACGGAAAGCCCGATCCCCAATTCGCCGTTCCAGCTCAGCACCCCGGCGACCAGCGGCACTCCCGGCGCCGACGGCAGAATCGGAAACACCTGGGTGATCGGCATATTCGCGAAAGTCATCGCCATATCGGGGCCGGCCATATTGGAGACGATCGCGTGGAAGTACCGCCCGCCGTACACCGACCGCGCGAAGGCCCCCACCGCCGGTTCGGGAAACAGCCGGAGCACCCGATCCATCACGAAATGTGAGGCGAGCGCCCGGGTTCCGGAATGCAGCCGGTCGCTGCGGGTGCGGATCTCGGCCAGTCGCTGCGCCGGGGTCGCCGCCGTCAGCGGGATATCGATCATTACGGCGGCGGTCGAATTGCCCTCCGCTCCCGACGTGGGGTCGCGCACCATCAACGGCACCGCCACCCGGATCTGCCCGCGCAGTCGCTCGTCCAGGTCGGGGCGCAGACGGTGCAGCGCGGTGACGGTGACGCTCAGCAGCACGTCGGTCACCCGGGCGCCGTGCGAACGACCCACGGCCCGAACGGTTTCCAGGTCCAGCGAGCAGACGGTGAACACGCGTCGCACACAATCGTCGGGCAGTGTTCCCTTCGGCTGCGCGTCGGCGGCCAACTGCGCCAGACCAACCGCGGTACCGGCGACGAGGGTGCCCCAGCTCGGCGGTTTACGCTCGGCCACCGGCAGATCGATGGTCGGTCGCAGCAGGCGCAGCGCCTGCACCACGGTGCCGATGCCGTCGGCGACCACATGATGCAGCAGCAGGACCACGCCGATCGCGCCGGCCTCCGGGTCGCGCACCAGAACGAGGCGCCACAACGGCCGGTCCTTGGGCAGCACCTCGGCGGCCAGATCCGTCACCACCCGGCCGATTCCGTCCACTCGCCGCGCCACCTCGCTCGGCGTCATGGTCATTTCGGCCGTCGCCGCGCTACGTGATTCCACCGCCGCGGACTCCCCGTTGCCGGCTGCCGGGCCGACGGCGATACCGGTGGTGAGCACTGCGCTGAGGGCCGCCCCGGACCCCGCCTCTCGACCATCCGGTTCGCCGAGGGCATCCGGATCGGTGCCCGGAATCGTGCGCTCGGTGACGTGCCAGTCCCAGTCGACCGGGCTGTCCACCCAGCGTGCCCGGCGCCACCGCGCCGGCTGGTCCAGGCGCTGCTGGAACCGCGGCAGATGGGCCAGCTCGCCCTGGACCAGTTCCCGCACCGCGTCGAGGCCGGGCCCGCCGTCGGCCCGCGGCCGGAACACGACCATGCCGCCCACCTGCTGCGGAATGCCGGACTTCTCGATGTGCAGGAAGAACGCGTCGGCGGGAGGCACCACGGGCGGTCGCGCGTACCAGCGATCGACCAGCTGGATACTCGCCGCGACGAAGGCCACCGCGATCACCGCGTCGAGGACGAAGTGGTTCGCGGTCGCGACGATCACATAGGTGGTCAGCCCGACGTGGAAGGCGCTGAGCACCTGCACCACCCAGCCGCCGGAGACGCGGGCCAGCACCACGCTCACCCACAGTGCCCAGCCGACGTGCAGCGAGGGCACCGCCGCGAGTTGATTCGCCCCCGACACCAGCGACGAACCCCAGGATCCCCAGGTATGGCCGTCGACGACGGTGTCGGTGAAGCCCAGCTCGGGCAGCAGCCGCGGCGGGGTGACCGGGAAGAGCGCGAAACACGCGATGGCCAGGATGTTCAGCAGCAGGAAGGAGTCGCGGGCGCGGGCGTAGTCGGCGCGGCGGCGAAAATACATCCAGAACAGCAGCGCGAAGGCGCTGACGATGTAGGTGAACGCGTACTCGTAGTTGGCCAGAGTCGCGAGCAGCACGCGCGACTCCAGCCAGCGGTTGAGTGGACGCTCGAAGTCGATGGCGAGCCACTGCTCGAGATCGAAGATGCGATGGGCGTTGCGATCGGCCAGTTCGCGGCGGGCCGGGGTGTGCAGCGCGTCGACCGCCAGGTACAGCCCGAATACCGCGAGCCCGACCACACAGTCCCGCCACAGCACCGGACGCGACGGATTGCCCACACAACCGTCATAACACATGTGTCGCAAGCTTTTACGACATCAAGCTGGGCGATTCGTCGGTTATCTCCTTGTTACCGGCGTAGAAGGCGCGGGCCAGTGGCGAATGGGCGAGTCCGCCGATACCGGCGGCGATCAGCGCTCCGGCGACCGCGACCCCGGCCAGCGACCCGGCGGTGTGCGGTAGCGCGACCTTGAAGGCCAGCACGCCGACCACGTAACTGACGATCGGATTCGTCACGCTCATGGCCGCGATCGCCCATGGCAGCGGCCCGGCGGCGAAGGCGGTCTGCTCCAATACCAGCCCGCTGAGGGTGGAAACGGCGAGCAGATAGCCGGGCCAGTCGCCGGCGGTGGCGGGAATGCCGCGATAGATCAGATCCTCGGTGGTCAGCTTCATGAAGACCGCGCTCATCGCGAAACAGACGCCGGCGGCCACCGCGACCAGATTCGCCGCCACCCAGATCGGGCAGCGGATGCTGATCAGGGCGAGCAACGCCACCAGCCCCGCGGCGGAGAAGGTGGCCAGCAGTACGCGGCCGCGATCCGAGTCGCCCTCCAGCGGCGCCACGCCGCCGACGCCGAACAGCACTCCCAGCCCGGCGCAGACCAGCAGCGCGAACCAGATGTCGCGCCCGCGCGGGCGACGCCGGCGTCCGAATGCCTCGAGCGGAACCGCGAACAACAGCTGCGTCGACATCAGCGGCTGCACGGCCGCCACCGAACCCAGATGCAGCGCCGCCGCCTGAGTGAGGAAACCCGCGAGATTCGTGATCCAGCCGCGCAGCCATGTGCCACTGCGCAGCAGACGGTGCATGAGTGTGGTCATACCGAAGACCCGGGCCGCCCGGGGTTGTTCGGCGACCACGGTGCGTGCCGCGCGCTGTTGCAGATAACCGGCCGCGGCGAACAGGAATGCGGCCAGCACCCCCAACGCAATGACCAGGACCATGCGGAACTCCGCTCAGGTGATCTATTCGCACTGTACGCCCGAATCCGTGTCGAACCTGATCATGAACGATGAGCGGGAACGGCGGACGAGCGGGGTGCTCAGAGGGCGTGTTCGTCGAGCCAGGTGCGGGCGAGGTCGGCCACCGAGGCGTGTTCGTCACGCACGCGGCGGATCATGGTCGCGAACTCGGCCGTGGTGAGCTCGCCGGCGACGTAGTTGAGTTTCTTGATCTGCCGCTGGTCCAAGGCGCCCTGACGCAGCAGCGGGACGACGTTCTGGGCGCGGAAGGCATACGCCGGATCCGTGACCACGGCCGGATCCGTGCGGGCGACCGAATCGCCGGGGCCACCCGGCAGCAGTGCGACGGCCGAGGTGAACACGCCCGCGTCGACGGTTCCGTCGCGCAATGCCTTTCGTAGTTCGGCATCGCCGGGAAATTCGACGTGACGGGTGATATCGCAGCCGTAGACCGTGCGCAGCGGCGTCACGACGTCGCGCTGCGGGTCCGGCGGCGGCCGCAGCGGGTCGAGTTCGCGTCCGCCGGCGATGCCGACGGTCAGCTCACCGCAATGCGGTGCCAGATCGGCGGCATTCGCCGGATAGCGCGCGGCTGCGGCGGCGCCGAGCGCCAGTTGCGGGCGCAGGTCCGTGGCGTCGGCGAGATCGGACACCGCCAGTCCCTCCGGAACGGCCCGGCTCAAGTCGTCGGCGACCGAGCCGACATAGCGCGCCTCGAGCGTGACCGGCGACCCCGCCGTCGTGTCGACCGCCGGGCCGGGGGCATGGTGTGCCGCGACGCTCTCGGCCGTCGCCCGGTCCGGCGCGGTCGCCGAGGACGAGGAGTCGAAGGTGGTCAGGAGATCGCCGCTGGTATCGCCGACCAGAGTGATCGTGCCCGCGTCCAGGGCCGCCAGATAGTCCGCACGTTGTCCGAGATGCTTCTTCACAGTCGTCGGCGTGCCGGCGCGCGCGAGCGCCTGCGCGTAGATTTCGGCGAGCACCTCCGACTGCGCCGAATCGCCGGCGCCGACGGTGATCGTCGCTTCGCCGTCCTCGTTGGCACATGCCACCGCCAGCGTGGCGGCGGTGACGGCGACCAGAACCCGGGCCGTCACTCGCACCGATCCGGCCAATCCCATCCGGCGACACCCACTCCCGATAGTCAGCGACAACCACATCCGGCGGCCGGGGCGGCCCCGGCACAGGAATCGTAGGTGGGCCGCGTCCGGGCGGGCGACCCGCACCGCCCAGCCGACCGCGCCTGCCGGGTCAGCCCGCGATCCCCGCTGTACCCGATTCCCCGTACGGGTTGCCCTCCCGCGGCCGGGAACGTTCGTTCGCGCGGCGCAGCGAGGCGATCTCGCGCGCCGCACGCCTGCTCCGCTGCCGCTTGTCCGAAGTGCCGTCGCCAGTAGCGCGACGCCCCGTCACCCGTTCGATGAATCTACGAATTCTCAAGTGCACCAACCTGTTACGCTGTCCTGTTACCGGTCATTCTACGCCCGCCCACCGACAAGTAGCGGCTCCCGCGGCGACCGCGAACCGGACTCTCGAGCAGTATTCAGCCGGGTCTCAGCCGGGGCGACGAATAATGTGCGGGTGCAGCCGGGACGCATTCTCCTGATCGAAGACGCCGACGCCATTCGCACGGCGGTCGCGGCGGCCGTGCACGCCGCCGGGCACGAGGTCCTGGCCCGCGAACACGGCGACCGGCTCGAGCCCGACCTGGAGCGATTCCGTCCCGATGTCGTCGTGCTCGACGTGATGCTGCCGGGTCGCGACGGTTTCGGCCTGCTCGAGGTGGTGCGCGCCCGCAGCAGTGCCGGAGTGGTGATGCTGACCGCGCGCGACGGTGTGGAGGACCGGGTGCGCGGACTGCGATCCGGTTCCGACGACTACGTGGTGAAACCCTTCGACCTGGCCGAACTGGTGGCACGGATCGAGGCGCTGCTGCGGCGGATGGGGCGTATGCACAGTCGCATCGCCATCGACGATCTGGTGCTGGAAACCGACTCCGGCGTGGTGCTGCGTGGCCGCGAACCGATCAGCCTCACCGCCACCGAATTCAAACTCCTCGCCTACCTCGCCGCGCACCGCGACCGAGTCGTCACCAAAACCCAAATCCTCACCGCGGTCTGGGGTTACGAGGACTACGACCCGAACCTCGTGGAGGTCTACGTCAGCGCGGTGCGCCGCAAACTGGAGGAACACGGACCGCGACTGCTGCACACGGTGCGCGGTATGGGCTACGCGTTACGGGCGAATCCGCGATGAGCGGCGATCCCGGCCACCGCGCGCCCCCACCGTCCGATCTCTCCGGCGACGCCGGCGAATCCGGACCGCACGCGTTGCCGACGATATCGCTGCGCCGCCGGGTAACCTTCACGGCGGCAACGGTTTCCGGGCTCGCACTGGTCGTGGTGGCGCTGGCGGTGCACAGTCTGTTCGGCATCGTGGTGGCGCGCAGCGAGAACACTGTGCTCACCGATCGGGCGCAGCTGGCCCGGCAACTCGCGCAGCAGAACACTCCGCCCGCGGAATTGATCGCCCGCGTGGACAATCGCTCGGTCCGGGCGCGGCTGGTCCTGGCCGACGGCACCGCCTACGGCAGTCTCTCGCCCCGGCACGCCGGCGACAGCGGTATCCGGACCAGAACCATCACCCTGGGCGGCGGCGGCACGGTGGACCGCGCCCGGCTCACCCTGCAGGTCGACACCCCGCTGCTGACCAAGCTGCGGTCGCGCCTGGGCCTGGTCCTGATCGGGGTGACCGCGACCGCCCTCGTCGTGATCACCGCGGCGCTGTGGTGGGGACTGCGCCGAGCGCTGGCGCCCTTGGATTCGATGACCCGGCTGGCCCGCGACATCGCCCGCGGCCGCCGTGGGCGCCGCCTCTCCCCCGCCCGTACGGATACCGAATTGGGCCGCGCGGCGAGCGCATTCGACGAAATGCTGGACGCCCTGGAGGGCGCGGAGGCCCGGGCCCGGGCCTCCGAACAGCAGATGCGCGCCTTCGTCGGCGACGCCGCGCACGAACTGCGCACCCCGATCGCGGGGATCAAGGCCATGGCCGAAGCGGTGCTGCATCAACCCGCCGATATCGACACCGAAGAGCGTGAGCGCATGTACCTGCTGCTGGTGCGCGAGGCGCAGCGGGCCGGCCGCCTGGTGGAGGATCTGCTGGACATGGCGCGCATCGACGCCGGGCTCACCCTGCACCCGCAGCCGGTCGACCTGCACGAACTGGCCCGAACCCAGCTGGACCGGATGCGAGTCCTGCATCCCGGCATAGCTTTCCGGCTCACCGGCCCCTCGGTGCGGGCGGTCGCCGACCCCGAACGCATCGGCCAGATCCTGGTCAACCTCCTGGCCAACGCCTGCCAGGCCATGGGACAGGACGGAACGGTGAGTGTCACCGTCGTCGAGCCCGGCACGCCCGGCGACCGGCCGGACACCCTGCCCCCCAGGGCCGAAATCCATGTCGCCGATACGGGTCCGGGCGTGCCCGCCTCGGAACGCGAGCACATCTTCGACCGCCTGGTCCGCCTCGACGCCGCCCGCGACCGGCGCCGCGACGGCGCGGGTATGGGCCTGGCCATCGCGCGCGGGATCGCCCGGGCCCACGGGGGTGACCTCCGCTGCGTCGAGCCGCCGCCCGGAACCGCCGGCGCGGTATTCGTACTGACGCTTCCGCCGGCTCCGCCCTCTCCCGATGGTCACACCGGCCGCGCGGTGAGCGCCGAAGGCCGCCCGCCTTTCTGAAGTTCGGCTGAAGATCCGTCCGGCCCACTCGGCGTTTTCAGGGTCCTTTCAGATTCGGCGCGCAGATTCGGACCCGACACGTTCCCGTCACGAATGGAGTTACCGGTATGAAGCGCACTGTCGCCGCCCTGCTGGCCGGCACCGCCGGAATCGCCGCCCTCGCCGTCGCCGTGCCCGGCGTCGCCTCGGCCGACGCCCCGCAGTGCAGCCCGCAGGCACGCGCCCAGGTCCAGGCCCAGACCGCCCCGCAGGTCGCGGCATTCCTGGCGGGCCACCCGGATCTGGCCGCCGAGCTGGCCAAGGTGAAGGGTATGCCGAAGGATCAGCGCAAGGCCGAGATGCAGGCCTACCGCCAGGGCCACCAGCAGGAGCTGAAGGACTTCCGCGGGGTGCGGCAGCCGATGATCGACTACCGCAAGGCCTGCCACAAGAAGTAGCAGCCGCGCGTCGGCATCCGAATACGGCGAGGGCGCCCCGGGAGTTCCCGGGGCGCCCTCGCCGTGATCGAACCTGTTGTTACGCAACGCCTTCCGCGCGCGCGGCCGCGGCCACGGCCTCGGCGACCGCCGGAGCGACCCGGGGATCGAGCGGGCTCGGGATGATCTTGTCGACCGAGAGTTCGTCGGCCACCACACCGAAGATGGCGTTGGCGGCGGCCACCTTCATGCCCTCGGTGATCCGGCGCGCACCGGCATCCAGCGCACCCTTGAACACGCCCGGGAAGGCGAGCACGTTGTTGATCTGGTTCGGGAAGTCGCTGCGGCCGGTCGCCACGATGGCGGCGTAGCGGTGCGCGACCTCCGGGTGGATCTCCGGATCCGGGTTCGACATGGCGAACACGATGGACTCCGGCGCCATCGAGGCGATCAATTCCTCGGCGATGGTCCCGGCCGACAGGCCCAGGAACACATCCGCACCGGCCAGCGCCTCGGCCGCACCGCCGGTGACGCCACGCGGGTTGGTGCGGGCGGCCAGATCGGCCTTCACCTCGTTGAGGTCCGCGCGGTCCCGGCTGACGATGCCCTTCGAGTCGAGCACCACCACATCCGACACGCCGGCGGCCAGCAGGATGTTCGAGCAGGCCACACCCGCGGCACCGGCGCCGGAGACGACCACTTTCAGGTCGGCGATATCGCGCCCCTGCACCTTGGCCGCGCCGTTGAGCGCCGCCAGCACCACGATGGCGGTGCCGTGCTGGTCGTCGTGCATGACCGGGCAGTCCAGCGCCTCGACGACGCGCTTCTCGATCTCGAAGCAGCGCGGGGCGGAGATGTCCTCCAGGTTCACCGCACCGAAGCTCGGACGCAGGCGCACCAGGGTTTCCACGATCTCGTCGACATCCTTGGTGTCGAGCACGATCGGAATCGAGTCCAGCCCGGCGAACTTCTTGAACAGCGCGGCCTTGCCCTCCATGACCGGCAGCGACGCCCGCGGACCGATGTCACCCAGGCCGAGGACCGCGGTGCCGTCGCTGACCACGACCACCAGACGGTCGGTCCACGTGTAGCGCTTGGCCAGCGCCTCGTCCTTGTGGATGGCGCGACTCACCTGCGCGACGCCCGGCGTGTACGCGATGGACAGATCACGCTGGGTCTCCAGCGGTGCGGACAATTCCACCGAAAGCTTGCCACCGAGATGGCCGGCGAAAATTTCCTCGTGCGTGATAGCGGACAGATCGGTCGTATCGGTTTCACGGCTCGCTGTAGTGGCATTCGGTGCGTCAGTCACAGATGACACGATTTCACTCCTGCTCGGTCCGGGCTGAACCGGCTCACGGTTACCGCCGGGTTTTCGTATAAAAGGTCTTCGAAATTCGAACGATGTGCGCCGACCGCGCGTTCACGTGGCCGCGCAAAACCGTTCGGTGATTACATCGCGGCATGCCGTGGGGGTACCGGCTGGTACGGCATACGCGCGTTCGCGCCTTTGCGGGCTTGCTTCTTTGCGATCTGGCCGCGCACGATCCGTCGAGCGAGAACCGGACGGGTGGTCCGGGCAAGGCTGCGGGGTGATCCGCGGATCGGAGCCGTGCGTCACGAACCGAAGGTCACCAACCGTCCCGGACCGGGCGGTGGCGTCGGCCGGGAATCCGCAACATTCTGCCAGTACCGACAGGGAGTTGCAAAATCGCTCCTCGACCGGGGCACGATCCCCGCGATGCGGGGCCGGCCCGAGGGCGGGTGTCTACTGCCATCTTCCGAGGGTAGGGCCCCCGAATTACCTGCGCGTAAGGGGAAACTCGCCCCTGCTGGGAAGCAGCGGTGAACAGTCCCACCGCCACCCGGAACGCCGATGTGAGCTCAGGGTGACGCAGGCTGCCGCCTCCGGGACTGTCCGCTACGCCGGGCGCACCCAGATCTCGTTCACGCCGCCGGTCAGCAGGCGGCGCCGCCAGTTGCGGGCCGGGCCGGGGTGATCGGTGCGCCGATGCAGGCCCCGGGTCTCGGTGCGCGCCAAGGCGCTGTACTTCGTCCAGCGGGCCACCGCGAGCAAGGCCGCGGCCTGCCGGGCCCGCACCTGGTCGGCGCCGGTGCCGCCGAGCCCGTACTCGGTGACCGGCCACATCGCGTCGAGTTCGGCGATGCTGTCGCGCAGGCTGCCCGCACTGCGCCAATAGCTGCGCCGCAGCGGCAACGTATGTTCCTGCACCAGCCCGATCACCGCACGGGGATCGATGTCCGCGCGCGGATCGTCGCCGGGATGGGAATTCAGCCCGGCCCCCGGAACCGGCCGCGCGTCGCCGACGCGGCCTCGGTGGCGAGCGAACCTCGCCGCGCCCGATCCGGCCCACATTCCGGACGAGATCGCCCACCCGCCGCCGTGCCCGTCGAACCCGCCGACCGCACCGGTGATCGGTTCCCGCGATGCCACGTCCCCCGCGGCATACAGTCCGGGGACCGTTGTGGCGCAATCGAATCCGGTCAGCTTGATCCCACCGGAACCACGCACGGTGCCCTGCAGGACCGGACGCAGACGCACCCGGCCGGCCGACGGCGACGCGTCGGCGCCGGTGCTCGCGGGCACCGCCGTGGTTCCCGATGGCGCCGCCGACGCGGGGCCGTACCGGACCGCGGACTCCGGCGGAATGTCGGCGTAGACCGCCCTCCCCTCCGCCAGTGCGGTGAGGGCCGCGGACCGGACGGTGAAGTCGTCCCCGTCGATGCGAGCCCCCGATTCGTCGTACAGCGAGGCGAACCGGGGCTCACGCAGATCGCTCATCGTCGCGAGACCGTAGGCGCCGGAGAACTCCATCCCCGACAATTCGGTGCCCGCCTCCGCCGCCATCAGCAGACCCTCACCGGTATCGACATCGGTTCCCGCGCCACCGGCCAGAAACGCGCACCCACCCGTCGCGAGCACCACCGCACCCGCGCGGATCGTCCAGCCGCGGTATCGGTCGTCACCGGCGAGCCCACCGGCCCCGCACACCACGCCGTCGGCGTCGACCAGCAGATACAGCGCCGGATGATGATCGACGACCTGGACACCCAATCGGAACAGCGTGCGCCGCAGCGCCGCCAGATACCGCCGGCCCTCGAGGTGGACGCGTGTCGACGGCCCGTCTCCGGCCTGGCGGTATCCCCAGCGCAGCAAGTGGGCGATGCGGTGATGGGTCTCGCCGAGCACCCGGTCCATCCACTCGGGGTCACCGAGGTCACCGCCGCGCGAGAGACTGTGCGCCAGCGCTCGCTCCCGCTCCGGCCCGGGCGGGATATCCCACAGTGCGACAACGCCTTTCGACGTCGGACCGCATTCACCGCAACGCCCCTTGTCGACCAGGATCACGCGCGCTCCGGCCGTCGCCGCCGTCAACGCCGCCCAGGCGCCCGCCGGGCCGCCACCCACCACCAGCACATCGGCGGACGCCTCCGCCGCGAACTCGGATTCCGCGCGAATAGTGGACCGGCTACGCACGCTCACAAAGGAAAATATTCGGCCACAATTCATCCGGCCGCAACTGTTACGCGGAGATCAATTCCACCATTGCGTAACCAATAGGTAACCCGCCGCCACAAAGACGACCAGAGATCCGAAAAACGCCGGAATTCCCCGACGTCGGTCGGAAAAAATTTGCGCGCCGAGCGCCAGCACCGCCATTCCGATATGCCAGCCGACACTGCTCGCACCCGGTCCGGGAAATCCGCGCCGCACCCCCAGGACCGCCGCGCCGACGACGACCGCCGCCAGCACCACCAGTCCGGCGGCCACCGTTCCGCTGAGCGCCCGCACGACTCTCACGAGGCGGCCACCGCGACGCCGCTCGCCTTCTCGGCCAGACGCTCGAATTGCTCTGCGTCCGTGAGGCATTCGCCCAGGCCCACGGGTTTGTCGGCGCCGTGGTAATCCGAGGATCCGGTACCGATGAGGTCCAGCTCGCGCGCCAGCTCGCGCAGCACCGCCCGGTCGGCGGGATTGTGGTCGGGGTGATCGATCTCGAGTCCGCCCAGCCCGTGCTCGGCCAGATCGCGGATGTCGTCGAGCGCCAGCAGCCGCCCCCGGGTGCGGGCGCGCGCGTGCGCGACCACGGTCACCCCGCCGGCCGCGGCCACCATCTCCACCGCCTGCCGCAACGGCGTGTCGGCCTTCTCGACGTAATAGCGGCCGCGCGGCGCGAGCAGATCGTCGAAGGCCGCGCCGACGGTCGGGACCACGCCGGCCTCGACCAGCGCTCGCGCCAGATGTGGGCGTCCTGCTGCCGGACCCGCTGCGGCGAGTACCGCGTCCGGGTCGATCGGCAGGCCATCGGCCACCATGAGATCGGCCATCGCGCGCACTCGCGAGACGCGCTCGGTGCGCAACCGCTCGCGTTCGGCGGCGAAGGCGGCATCGGCCGGATCGAACAGGTAGGCCAGCAGATGCACCGGCACCGGCCAGCCGTCCTCACCCATGCCGACGCAGGACATCTCCATCCCGCGCACCAAACGCAGCCCCGCCGGCAGCGCGGCGACCGCCTCGTCCCATCCGGAGGTGGTGTCGTGATCGGTGATCGCCACCACGTCCAGCCCCGCCGCCGCGGCCGCGCGCATCAGATCGCCGGGAGTGTCGGTGCCGTCGGATGCGGTCGAATGGGTGTGGAGGTCGATACGCACGCGTTCCATCTTGCCCAACTAGCATCCGGGGCGTGCCCTCGATACCGCCGTTTCCCCCGTTCCGTGGCTCCGGGAGGTCGCGGCGCGGGCCGCAGCTGCCCCGAATTCCGGTTCCCACCGCCCGCGCGATCGTCGACTGCGGCGTCTATGTCGACGGCCGCCGCCAGTCCGGACATGTGACCCCGGCGGCCGCGCTGGCACAGGTGCGCGAGCGCGGCGACGGCTTCGTCTGGGTAGGCATGCACGCTCCCGATGCCGACCAGATGGCCGAGGTGGGCGAGATCTTCGGCCTGCACGAACTCGCGGTCGAAGACGCCGTGCACGCCCATCAGCGCCCCAAACTGGAACGCTACGACGACACCCTGTTCCTGGTGTTGCGCACCGTGAAATACCTCGAACACGACCCCAACTCGGTCAGCGAGATCGTGCAGACCGGCGAGATCATGATCTTCATCGGCGCGGATTTCGTGGTTACCGTCCGCCACGGCGAGCACACCGCGCTGAGGGTGGTGCGCGAGGAGATGGAGAAGCATCCCGAACGCCTGGCGCTGGGACCGGGCGCGGTCCTGCACGCCGTGGCCGACCATGTGGTGGATACGTATCTCCTGGTGACTCAGTCGGTCGAAGACGATGTCGAGGGCATGGAGGAAGAGGTCTTCACCCCGCGCAGCCGGCTCACCATCGAGGCCATCTATCAGCTCAAGCGCGAGGTGGTCGAGTTGCGGCGGGCGGTCAACCCGCTGGCGCTGCCGCTGCAGGTGCTCAGCCGCAGTTCGGAACTGCCGATGCCGAAGGAGATCCGACGCTATCTGCGTGACGTCGCCGACCACCACACCGCGGTCGCCGAGCGGATCAGCGATTTCGACGAGGCGCTCAGCGCGCTGATCAACGCGGCGCTGGCGAAGGTCAGCGTGCAGCAGAACACCGATATGCGCAAGATCTCGGCCTGGGCCGCGATGGCCGCGGTGCCGACCATGATCGCCGGCATCTACGGCATGAACTTCACCCATATGCCGGAGTTGTCGTGGACCTACGGATACGGGATGGTGTGGATCGTGATCCTTGTCATCTGCGGTGCGCTGTTCGTCGCGCTGCGGCGCAACAAGTGGTTGTGAGGCGGGACGTTTCGCCGCCGGGTGCCCGCGCGGTCTTACAGATTCGCGGCGGCCCGGTGCGGATCCCGGATGTCGATCCCCGCTTCGGCCCATGCGTCCCGTAGCGCCGCGGCCCCGCGCACCCGCACCCACGCCGCCTCGGTGGCGGTGATCGGCGCGACCGACAGGAATCGCACCGGATCGGCGGGTTCCGGCAGTGCCACCTCGGCGATATCGGCCTCACCCAGCAGGACTGCGGTGAAAGGAGCGTTGTGCCACAACGGTTCTCCGAGGTCGAGCAGCGCATCCGGTTGCAGCACAACGCCTTCCACCGCGGGCGCGGCGATCAGCACGCCGAGTCCGCGCGGCAGGCCCGCCTGGGCACCGGCTCCGCCGCGCAGCGTCAGCACCAGTTCGGCGCGCGGGCCGCGCACGGGGTCGGCCAGCGCCGCCGCGGAATCGGTCATCGGATGCCGGGAGCCGCCGAGGGTGACGTAGTGCACGAACTCGCCGTCGGGGATGCGCAGGATGTCGATCGGCTCCAGGCCGAGGAAGGTCACCGACGCGGAGTCGAAGCGGGTGTCGTCGAATCCCGACCCCGTCCGGGGGATGCCGAAATGCGTCAGTACCGCGGACCGCACCTGATCGAGTTCCATAGCCCTAGAGCGTGCCAGAGCCCTACAGCGCCAGGCGCGCCAGCATATCCCGCGCCTGCTCGGCCACCTTCGGGTCGCACAGCACGTCGTAGCGGCCGGCGACCAGCTGCATGGTGGAGGCGAAGTCGCGGGTGCCGCGGGTGGCGGCGTACGGGATCACCGCCGAGATGAGCCCGAAGATGATGCCGCCGACCAGGCCGACCACCAGCGGCCCGATCACGCCGCCCGTGGTGAACAGGCTCAGCAGCAACCCCAGGAACAGGCCCAGCCAGGCGCCCGAAACCATCCCGCCGCCAATGACTTTGCCCCAGGTCAGCCGGCCCAGCACTCGTTCGACCTGCATCAGATCGACACCCACGATGGTCATGTTCTCCACCGGGAACTGGTTGTCGGCCAGATAGTCGACCGCCCGCTGTGCCTCGGCGTAGGTCGGATAGGAGGCGACCGGCCACCCCGACGGCGGCGTCGGCAAGCCGGGCCGATTGCGATTCGGACTACCCAACGGATTGGTCATAACTCCACGATCCTAGGTCGATATCGCCGCTGCGGCTGGATGCGACGACTCAGCGGCGCACCGCGTGTCCGATTTTACCGCCGAAGGGCAGCACATCGGACATCGCGCCGCCGAGGATCACACCGGGTGGACCGCATGCATCGCCCCGGACGAGCCCGCCTCACGCCAAGCGGACCTCGGCGGTGGCCAGACCGAATATCTTGCGGCCCGCCGACTTCGCGACGACCACCACGACGGCGGTGCGGGTCTGCGGATCGAGGGATTTGATCCGGCCGGTGAATTCGACGACGCCCGCGGACCGAGCATCCACGATCGTGTAGTTCGACAGCCGCACCGCGTATCGGGTCAGCGCTCCGGGGTCGCCGAGCCATCCGGTGACGAAGCCCGCGCCGAGCCCCATCGTGAGCATGCCGTGCGCGATGACGTCGGGCAGGCCCGCGAGCGCGGCGACGCCGTCGTGCCAGTGGATCGGATTGGCGTCACCCGAGACACCCGCGTAGTTCACCAGATCACCGCGTGTGACCCGCGCGGTGCGCGGCGGGAGCTCGTCGCCCACCGCGACCTCTTCGAAGCGAATGGCATTGTGCAGTACGCGCTTTCGCGACACCTCGCAGAAACGGTGGTCGCGGCGGGGCGCGACGGCGGCTTCCAGCACTTCCGCCTCGGAAAGCCCCTGCGCCGCCGACGGCGCCCCGACACCGTGCATGATCACCCGTTCGATCGCACCGCCGATACCCGCGTCGATGTCGTCGCCGGCGACACCGACCGCGGTCGTGTGCATCACGTGGACGACCTCGTCGAACTGATCGGTGAAGGTGTTGGTGACGGTGATCAGATCCTTTCCGGCGATGGTGCGCACCGCGGCGACCTCGACGTCGCTCATCAGACGGTCACCGGAGACCACCGGCCGATGGAACTCGAAGACCTGATCGGTCTGCACGTACACGTCGTAGCCGGTGATGACGCGTTCGAACAGCCGGCGATTGGCCAGCATCGCGGGAATCGACAGGAACGTGGGCGGCGCGACCACCGCGCCGTAGCCGTACTCCGCCGCGGCCGCCTCTCGCCAGTGCACCGGGCCGTGATCCTGCACCGCCCGGGCGTACTCGCGAATCTTCTCCCGCCCGACCTCGTAGTAGTCCTCGGCACGGTAGGCATATCCCACCAGGGACCGCGTGTATGCCGCCACATCCACGGTTAGCTCGGACAAGCCCCACTCCTCAACGCTCGGCTGCGCTGGAGCGTATGCACGCCGGAGCCACCGGTCGCCGGATCCGCCTACCTTTCAGAAGGTTTCACGACACGCGGGCGGGCCGATTGTGAGTTGTCGCTATGCCTGCGGCGGGACGAAACTCGTGGTGCGGGCCATCCCCGCGGCCCGGCCCTTCTCCGCGACGACCTGCGCCATCTTCGCGCTGGCCTCGTCGATCATCTCGTCGCCGAGCATGACCGCGCCGCGGGCGCCGCCGGCGGTCGAGGTGTGATACGCGTAGGCGTCGAGGATTTCCTCGGCGCGGTCGTAATCGGCCTGGCGCGGGCTGAAGATCTCGTTGCACGCCTCGACCTGTGTGGGGTGCAGCACCCATTTGCCGTCGAAACCGAGGGCCGCGGTGCGGGATGCGGCGCGGCGGAAGCCGTCGAGATCGCGGATCTGCAGATAGGGACCGTCGATGGCCTGCAGGCCGTGGGCCCGGGCGGCGAGCAGGATGGTCATCAGAATGTGGTGGTAGGCGTCGCCGGGCGCGTAGCCCTCGGGCTGTTCACCGACCACCAGGGTGCGCATATTGATACTGGCCATGAAGTCGGCGGGACCGAAGACCAGGGTCTGCACGCGCGGACTGGCGGTGGCGATCTCGTCGATGTTGCGCAGTCCCTGCGCGTTCTCGATCTGTGGCTCGATGCCGATGCGGCCCACCTCGAGGCCGTTGGCCTTCTCCAGCTGGGTCAGCAGCAGATCGAGCGCGCGCACCTGGGCGCCGTCGAGCACCTTGGGCAGCAGAATCGCGTCCAGATCGCGGCCTGCGCCCTCGACCACCGAAATGACGTCGGCGTAGGTCCATTCCGTCGTCCAGTCGTTGACCCGCACCACCTTGATCTGATTGCCCCAGCCGGGGGAGTTCAGCGCGGCGACGATATTGGCGCGGGCGGCGGCCTTGGCGGGCGGAGCGACGGCATCCTCGAGGTCGAGAAAGATCTCGTCGGCGGGCAAACCCTTGGCCTTGTCGATCATCCGAAGATTACTGCCGGGTACGGCTAGCACCGATCGACGCGTTGACATGGGCGGCTCCTGAATCGTCTCGCGGGGCGGCACCACATAGCCTTGCACTTATGGCAGCAACGAAAGTTTTCGCCGCCAGGCTGGCGGGCCTGGTGGTACTGGGTCCGGACGGCGAGTCTATCGGCCGTCTGCGGGACGTGGTGATCTCCATCCGCTACGACCGCCAGCAACCCCGGGTGCTGGGACTGCTGGTCGAATTACCCACGCGCAAACGTATTTTCGTCCCGATGCTGCGGGTCAACGCGATCGAGCCGAACTCGGTCAACCTCAACACCGGCACCGTGAGCCTGCGCCGCTTCGAACAGCGGCCCGGCGAAATGCTGGCGTTGGCGCAGGTGCTCGACTCCAAGGTGCGCGTCGTCGACCCCGAACTGCCGGACCTGGAAGGGGTGGACGTCTTCGTCGTCGACCTCGGCATCGAACAGAGCCGCACCCGCGACTGGGTGCTCTCACGGGTGGCGGTGCGCGGACATCGGCGCCTGGGCCGGCGGCGCGAGGTGCACGTGGTCGAGTGGTCGGATGTGCGCGGGCTGACCCAGCACGAACTGAATCTGCCCGGTCAGGACGTCACCCAGCTGCTCGGCCAGTTCGAGGGCCTGCGCCCGGCCGACGTGGCGCATCTGCTGCGCGAACTGCCCGAGAAGCGCCGGATCGAACTGGCCCGGGCCCTCGACGACGAACGACTCGCCGACGTCGTGCAGGAACTTCCGGAGAACGACCAGGTCGACGTGCTGCAGAACCTGGGTGTCGAACGCGCGGCCGATCTACTCGAGGCGATGGACCCCGACGACGCCGCCGACCTGCTCGGCGAGCTGCCCACCGGCGAGGCCGAGGCGCTGCTGGCGCTGATGGATCCGGAGGAATCGGAGCCGGTGCGACGCCTGCTCGAATATTCGCCCTATACCGCGGGCGGCATGATGACGCCGCGCCCAGTGGTCCTCACCCCCGCGGCGACCGTCGCGGAAGCGCTGGCCCGCATCCGCGATCCCGATCTGACACCGGCGCTGGCCTCGATGGTGTTCGTCGTGCGCCCGCCGACGGCCACGCCGACCGGGCGCTACCTGGGCTGCGTGCACACTCAGGCGCTGCTACGGGAGCCGCCCGCGACGCTGGTGGGCGGCCTGGTCGACAGCGATCTGACCCAGTTGCATCCCGATGCCGCGCTCACCGCGGTCACCCGCTATTTCGCGACCTACAACCTGGTCTGCGGGCCGGTGGTGGACGAGGAGAATCACCTGCTCGGCGCGGTGAGCGTCGACGACGTGCTGGATCATCTGCTGCCCGAGGACTGGCGCGAACAGGATGAGGACGCCTCCGAGCCGGCGAGCACCATTCATTCGATCGCGGCGGCGGGCCGCGCGGCGGAGGCAGGGCAAGCGGCGGCCGGAAAGGCGAAAGCATGAGTGAGCGCAGCGAACGCGCTGCCCGTCCGGACAAGCCGATCGCGCGGCAGCGCCTGGAGACCCCGGTCGAATCGCGGTTCCGGTTCGAGATCGACGCCGAAGCGGTGGCGCGGGGCAGTGAGACGGTGGCCCGGTTCCTGGGAACCGGCCGATATCTGCTGTTGCAGTCCGTCGTGGTCGTGGTCTGGATCGGGCTCAATGTCTTCGCGGTCAGCCTGCAGTGGGATCCGTATCCGTTCATCCTGCTCAACCTGGCCTTCTCCACCCAGGCCGCATATGCCGCACCGCTCATCCTGCTGGCCCAGAACCGGCAGGACAACCGCGACAAGGTATCTCTGGAGGAGGATCGCCGCCGCGCGGCACAAACCAAGGCCGACACCGAATTCCTGGCACGGGAGCTGGCGGCGCTGCGGATCGCGGTGGGCGAGGTGGCCACACGCGACTATCTGCGCCGCGAACTCGAAGACATCAAGGACGCTCTGGCGCGGCTCCAACTACACACGCCCCTGGACGACGAAGATGCTGTCGAGACGGCGAAGACCAAGAAAAGTACCGATCGAAAGAGGGGTCGAGTACCGATTTCGCCTCAAATAGATGGCGGCTGACCGCAATTATCGATAACAAGGTGCTGACCGACAGGTAACCTGGATCACGTTGTCCGTGGCGGCCCCGCGCGAATCAGGTCGCTCAACGACTACGAGGGGATTGGTTGTGCCGATGCGAATATCTGGACCGATTACCGTATCGGCGCTGGTGGTTGCGGGTTTGATGGCTACAGGTTCGGCGGCGCACACGACCGCGCGAACCAGTGCGCCCAAGACGGCCGAGGCGCGCTTGGCGGCAGCAAGCTCCCCCACCGACGCCGGCAACTCCGACCCCGAGGCGGTGGGGCTGGTACCGGCCGCTCCCGAACCTCCTCGCAAACTCAGAGCTATGACGGCGCCCGCGGATGGGGCGCCGTTGTTCGGCGGTACCGTGCCGCTGCGGGACATCGCGTTGCCGGGCGGTAGCGGAGCCTTCGGAATTCCGGAGATCGTGCTCGCCGCCTATCGCAATGCCGAACTGACACTGCAGTCCTCGGAGCCGAACTGCGGTCTGAGTTGGAGCCTGCTCGCCGGGATCGGGCGCATCGAGTCCAATCACGCCGGGCACGGCCGCACCGACGCCGCGGGCACGACCATCGGCACCATCTACGGACCGTCGCTGGACGGCACGCTGCCGGGTAACGAGGTCATCAAGGCCGCCGACGGCAATTTCGTGCGGGCGGTCGGCCCGATGCAGTTCCTGCCCGGCACCTGGTCGCTGTACGCGTCCGACGGTAACGGCGACGGCGTCGCGGATCCGAACAACGTCTTCGACGCGTCGCTGGCCGCGGGCAAGTACCTGTGCTCGGGCGGGCTGAATCTGCGTGACCCGCAGCAGGAACTGCGCGCGGTCCTGCGCTACAACAACTCCATGGCCTACGCCGCCAACGTGCTGAGCTGGGCCAATGCCTACAAGACCGGCGGCGCGCCGACCCAGGTGCAGATCTCGCCCGATCTGATTCCGCCGGGCACGATGCAGGCCCCGCCCGCGGGCCCGGACATCCTCGCCGCCAACGGCAGCATTCCGACCACCACCGCGCCGCCGTCGCAGGCCACCACCACCGTGCCGACGCCGCAGCAGCCGACCCAGGTGATGATCAATATTCCGGGGCTGCCGCCGATTCCGTGCGGCATCTTCTGCCCGCCGCCGAAGCCGAATCCGTGCGATCCGGCCGTGGTGCCGGCGCCGATGCCGCAACCCGGGCAACCCGCACAACCGGCCGCACCCGCGCAGACTCAGCGCTGGGCGGCGGGCGACCCGGTGCGCCCGTTCGATCCGCAGGCCGCCGAGGGCAAGCCCGTCGATCCGAACGCGCCCGCGAATCAGCCCGCGAATCAGAATGCGGCCCCGGCCGATCCGAACGCACCGAAGCCGGCGGCCCCGGCGTGCACGCAGCCACAGGGCCAGCCGGCGCCCGGCAGCCAACCCGGGGCACCGGCACAGCCGGACGGGGCACCGGCACCGGCCGCGCCCGAGCAGCAGTCGCAAACGCCTTCCAAGACACCGGAACCCGGCCCGGAGGCTGCCGCGCCCGCACCGGCGGCGCCGCCGAGCCCGACCCAGCAGCCGGGAATCACGCTGCCGTTCGGAATCGTCGTCCCGCTGCCCGTCCTGCCGGGTCCGCCGGCGCCGCCGCAGTAGTCGCTCGATACCCCCGCTGCGATCCGAAACCCCCGCTGAGGCGGGGGTTTCGACGTAAACGGGACAGGCGGTCACGAAGCAGTAACGAAAAGGTCTCGGATGCGGTAATCTGATCTCGTTGTGTCACGAAAAGCTCACAGCGAGCATTGGAGGGTCACCACATCGTGGGACGTCACCGTAAGCAGCCGGCCACCCCTGTCCGGCGCGGATCCGTTATCGCTCTGACCGGACTCGTCCCCGCGGGACTCGTCGCCGTCGGCGCCTCTGCCGCCGAGGTCAACACCGGCGAATTCACCGCTGTGGCTCTGCCGCAACACACTCCGGACGCCCAGCAGGCCGTCGACCAGCAGGCCGCGCCGGACGAAATGATGCGCGCCGCAAAGCATCCCGGCCCGCCGATCGTGAAAACCGTTGCGCAGCCGGAAGGCCGGGTCGCCGCCGATCTGCCGCCGGGGCCCAACGGTATGCCCGGCATCGCCTACGCGGCGTACCAGAACGCGGAACGCATTCTGGCCCAGGAGGAACCGGACTGCCACATGCCGTGGTCGGTGCTTGCGGGTATCGGACAGGTCGAATCGCATCACGCCTACGGCAAGGCCGATTCCAAGGGTGTCGCGCTCGACCCGATCTACGGGCCCGTCCTCGACGGCAGCCTGGCGGGCAACAACGTCGTGCACGCGAACGGCGACGACCTCGACGGCGGCATGCAGGGCTTCACCCGGGCGGTCGGCCCGATGCAGTTCCTGCCCGAGACGTGGCGCAAATTCGCCGGAGACGGCGACGGCGACGGCATCGCCGATCCGCAGAACCTGTTCGACGCCGCCCTGACCGCGGGCAACTACCTCTGCTCGGGCGGGCTGGACATGACGGATCTGTCGCAGCAGTCCAAGGCGATCATGCGCTACAACAACTCGATGGCCTACGTCGCCAATGTGATGGCGTGGGAGGTCGCGTACCGCACGGGTGTGGCGCCCAAGCCCAGCCAGCTGCCGCGTATCTGAGCCGGACGGTGACGGGCCCAGGCTGCCGCCTCCGGCCTCGTCGCTCCGGTCGCTGTGTCTATGGCGACCTACGCGGCGGCCTCCGGGGTTACGCAGGCTGCCGCCTCCGGCCTCGTCGCTCCGGTCGCTAGACTCACGGCTATGCCAGTGGTTACGGAAACGGATGTGCGGGGCGCGCTCGCAAAGGTGGACGACCCGGAGATCCGCAAGCCGATCACCGAACTCGGCATGGTCAAGAGCGTCTCGGTCCGCGACGACAGCAGTGTGCACGTCGAGATCTATCTGACGACCGCGGCCTGCCCGCTGCGCACCAAGCTCACCGAGATGGTCACCAAGGCGGTGGCCGACGTCGCCGGCGTCGGTGCCGTGACCGTCGACCTCGATGTGATGAGCGACGAGCAGCGCACCGAACTGCGCAAGCAGCTGCGCGGCGATTCCGCCGACCCGGTGATCCCGTTCGCCCAGCCCGGATCGCTGACCCGCGTGTACGCGGTCGCCTCCGGTAAGGGCGGCGTCGGAAAGTCGAGCGTCACGGTCAATCTCGCGGCCGCGCTCGCCGCGCGAGGTCTGTCGGTCGGCGTGCTGGACGCCGATATCTACGGCCATTCCGTACCGCGCATGCTCGGCACGGACCAGCGGCCCACGCAGGTCGAGCGGATGATCATGCCGCCGGTCGCCCACGACGTGAAGGTCATCTCGATCGCCATGTTCACCCAGGGCAACACCCCCGTGGTGTGGCGCGGCCCGATGCTGCACCGGGCGCTGCAGCAGTTCCTGGCCGACGTGTTCTGGGGCGATCTGGACGTGCTGCTGCTGGACCTGCCGCCCGGCACCGGTGACGTCGCGATCTCCATCGCTCAGCTGATTCCCAACGCCGAGATCCTGGTGGTGACCACGCCGCAGCCGGCCGCCGCCGAGGTCGCCGAACGGGCCGGGGCCATCGCCCTGCAGACCCGCCAGCGCATCGCCGGTGTGGTGGAGAACATGTCGTGGCTGGATCTGCCCGACGGATCCCGCATGGAGCTCTACGGTTCGGGCGGCGGCCAGGCCGTCGCCGACCGGCTCACCCGCGCGGTCGGCGCCGAGGTGCCGCTGCTCGGCCAGATCCCGATCACCCAGGAATTGCGCGAGGCCGGTGACGAGGGCACCCCGATCGTGCTGAGTGACCCGGAAAACCCCGCGGCACAAGCCCTTCTCGGGATCGCCGATAAATTGGCGGTGCGCCGCCGCGGGCTGGCGGGCATGTCGCTGGGCATCGACACCACCCGTCACCTGTAGGGCGGTACCGGCCCGCCACAGCTGCCGAGATCGCTGTCGGTGTCGCCACCTAAGCTCGACCTATGCTCACGCTGCTGTTGTACGTGCTCATCGTCGGCTTGGTGGCCGCGTTGCTGTTCCTGGTGGCCAGTGCGGTGTTCGGGCGCGGGGAGGAATTGGGGCCGCTGCCGGAGGGGACGACGGTGACGGTGCTGCCCGCCGCGGGGATTCGCGGCTCGGATGTGCGCGCGTTGCGGTTCCAGCAGGTGTTCCGGGGGTACAAGGCGGGCGAGGTCGACTGGGCGCTGAGTCGATTGGCCGCCCGGATCGACGAGCTGGAAATGCTACTCGAGCGCAGCCGCAGCACCTCCCTATCCGCCGCCGGAGAACCGGAAACCCGACCGGCGCAACCGAATACGGGAAGCATGCTCCCTCCCACGGACACGCCCCCGGCCGCCGGCAACAGTACGACCACCAACTTCAGCACCGGAACCTCCTTCGGTGGCGCCACCTTCGCCGGTCCCGGCGGCGCCACCTTGGCCGGTCCCGGCATCGCGACTCCCAACGATCTAGGTGGACCGGCTTCGACCGGTCCAGGCACCCCGGCTGTCGGCGGTGCGACCGGTCAGAGTCCTGCCGATAGCTCCCGCACCGGCTTCACCCCCGGCGCGAGTTTCGCCCCCGGTGGTGGTTTCGGCAGCCTGCCCGCCGGGTCGGGAATGCCCACCGGCACCGCCCTCCCCGGCACCGCCCTCCCCGGCACCGCCTTCCCCGGAACCGGCTACCCGGCGAACGGATACGCACCGGCTACCGGCACCGCCCCGACCGTCGCGGGCCCCCACACCGCCACGCCCACCGGGTCCGCTGTCGGTGGGCCGGGCAGCATCGGGCAGGCCCCGGGCACGGTCGGTGTCGCTTCACCGACCGACGCCACCGCGCAGGCACCGGCATCGGGCTCCGTCGAGCAGGGCACCACCCCGCAGGCTTCCGACGGGCACGACGGTGTGGCGCCGACCGACCGGTCGACGACCGTCCGCCCCGAGTCGGAGCACACGAGCGAAGCGGGAGTGGCAGGAACCACCGGTTACATCGCTCCCTCCGGGCCGGACTCGACGACCGGATTCGCCCCGGCGACGGAGACACCCGCGACCGGCTGGGCGCCGCCGCCGTTACCGGGAGACCCCCCTCCGGCCGCCGGAGGGCTTCGATGAGCGTCGAGGCGGTGGTGGACGACGGGAAGGTGCGCTGCGGCTGGTCGCAGTCCTCGCGGCTCTACCGGGACTATCACGACACCGAGTGGGGCCGGCCGCTGCACGGCGACGACGCGCTGTTCGAGCGGATGTGTCTCGAGGCGTTCCAGTCTGGGCTGTCCTGGATCACGATCCTGCGCAAGCGGCCGGCGTTCCGCGTGGCCTTCGCCGGATTCGCCATCGACCGGGTGGCCGAATTCGGGGATGACGATGTGGAGCGGCTCCTGGCCGATCCAGGCATCGTGCGCAATCGCGCCAAAATCCTTGCTTGTGTCGCCAATGCCCGGGTTGCACGGGAGTTGAGCCCCGGGCTGGACGAGCTGCTCTGGTCGTTCGCGCCGCCCGCTCGCCCGCGCCCGCGCGAACTGTCCGACGTGCCCGCCGTCACACCCGAATCCGTCGCTCTCGCAAGAGAACTCAAGAAGCGCGGGTTCCGGTTCGTAGGTCCGACCACGGCGTACGCATTGATGCAGGCGACCGGAATGGTCGATGACCATCTGGCCGATTGCTGGGTCGATCTGCGGCGTTGATCGCGCGCCACGCCGGTCGGTTTTCGAACTCAGGTACCCGGCCGGTTCGCTGATAAGGAAGAATAGGCGTGGTGCAGCCCAACCGGACATGCCTGTCGCGTCCGGCGGCTGCCTGTTGGTGACAACACATTAGTTCCGAGAAGTGCGCAGCAGACCGCGCGGATCTGGAGGGAGCAGAGGATGGCGGCCATGAAGCCCCGCACCGGGGACGGTCCCCTCGAGGCAACCAAGGAAGGGCGTGGAATCGTCATGCGGGTTCCACTCGAGGGTGGCGGGCGTTTGGTCGTCGAGCTCACGCCGGAGGAAGCGGCAGCTCTCGGTAAAGAGCTCACCGCGGTCACCAGCTAGCCGCTCGACCCAACGAAATACACCGGTGATGAAATTGCCGGCGCGAACCCGCGCGCGCAGATCCGGCCGGGTCACCGGCTGGATCTGCGCCCGTCGCGTCGGCCTCCTCGACCGGGCGGCCGAGAATGCCCGGCGGATCGCATGACCGGACCGAACCGCGGAACACGGCAGGCGGCACAGGGCACGACGCCGGAGCCGCCCACAGACCACGCCTCGCCCTTGGCCGCGATCGCATCCGCGGTGGCCTGCCCGGAATGTCGTGCGGGCGTCGAGCTCCGGGATCGTCGCCTGGTGTGCGAGTCGGGCCACAGCTTCGACATCGCCAAACAGGGTTATGTCAGCCTGCTGACCGGCGCCGCGACCAAGATGACCGGCGATACCGCCGACATGCTGGACGCCCGGGCACGATTCCAGAGCGCGGGCCATTTCGACCCGATCGCGCGCGCGACGGCCGACGTCGTCGCGGACGGCGCACCGACCGGCACGATCCTCGAAATCGGCGCCGGCACCGGTTACTACCTGGCCGCCGGGCTGGAGGCGGCGCCCGCCGCGCACGGCATCGCACTCGACGTCTCGAAACCGGCGGCGCGCCGGGCCGCTCGCGCCCATTCGCGTGCGGCATCGATCCTCGCCGACGTCTGGCGGGGGCTGCCGATCCGGGATCGTGCGCTCGACCGGGTGCTGTGCGTCTTCGCCCCGCGCAATCCGGCCGAGGTCGCGCGGGTGCTGCGCCCCGGCGGCGCCTTCGTCGTCGTCACACCCACGCCGCGCCACTTGGCCGAACTCATCGCCCCGCTGGACATGGTGGGCGTGCAGACGGACAAGGACTCACGCCTGACCGACGCGCTGGCCACGGATTTCCGGCCTGCCGGACGCGTCACGGTCGAATACGAGATGACCCTCGATCACGCCGCGATCGCGAATGTGGTCGGCATGGGTCCGTCGGCTCATCACGCCGCCGCATCCCGCGACGACCTGATCGCCGGTCTCCCCGAAGCGATGCCGGTGACGGCCTCGGTCACCGTCGCGGCCTACCACCGCTGACCGGCGACCACCCTGCTCACCGGAAGAAGGCCGCAACCCGCTCCCGGTCGGCATAGACGTAGATCTCCGCGATACGTCCGTTCGTCACCGTGAAGGCGAGCAGCACCCCGGGCTGCCCGTCGAACATGATCACCGCACCGGCGGCGCCGTTCACCAGCAGCGGCCGCACATCCGAGGTCGGCCGGGCGAACAGCAGGGCGCGGGTGGCGGTGTCGCGCGGGCCGTGAATTTCCCAACCGACTCCCGCACCGGCGTCGGCGCGCAGCACGATCTCCGGGGCCAGCTGCGCCACCAGAGCCTCGAAGTCGCCACGGCGGGCGGCGGCGAAGAACGCCTCCACCACCGCGCGCTGGTCGGCGAGGTCCCCGTCGCGTGTCGGCGCGGCCCGCAGCCGGCGACGAGCGCGACTGGCCAATTGGCGGGCGGCGGCCGGGGTCCGGTCCAACAGTGCGGCGATGTGATCGAACGGCACCGCGAAGCTGTCGTGCAGAACGAAGGCGATACGTTCGGCCGGATCCAGCTGTGACAGCACCATCTGCATCGCCAGGCCGACCGAATCCGCCAGCAGCACTTGCTCTTCCGGCGCCGCGGGACCGTCGGCGGCGACGAGCAGCGGATCCGGCAGCTGGGTGCCGCTCGGGTGTTCGGGCCGAGACCGTCGGGTGCGCAACAGATCCAGGCAGGTGTGCGCCACAGCCGTGGTGAGCCAGGCATCGAGGTTGCCGACCGCGCGGGGCGGGCTGCGATGCACGCGCAGCCAGGTCTCCTGGACGGCATCCTCGGCATCGGTCGCCGAGCCGAGCATGCGGTGCGCGAGCGCCCGTAATCGCGGTCGCTGGTCGTGCAGCCGTTGCAGGGCCTGGTCGCGCTCGCTCACGCCGGTCACATCCTCGCCACGCGCTACGCCGTATCAAGTGTGGCCGTATCAGTGCGACCACTCACCATCATCAGCCAGGAGGCAGCCATGCGCAGTCTTTCCCGCTCCGCGCCGGCCGGTACGACCACGTCGGCCGGCACCATCGGACACCTTGCCCGCCGCGACCGCTCACCCGTGCTCGCGATCGCCGACGGCCGCTACCGCACCGTCGGTTATCGGGTCGCCACCGCGGCCATTGTCGCCGAGGCCGGGGTGGGCGGCATCTGGGATCTCGCCCGCATCCCGTTCGTGACCGATGTGGTCACCCAGCTCGGGTATCCACGCTATTTCCTGGTGTTGCTCGGCGTGTGGAAGATCCCGGCCGCGATCGTGCTGGCCGCTCCCCGGCTCCCCCTGTGCAAGGAATGGGCTTATGCCGGAACGTTTTTCGTCTACACCGGCGCGATCGCCTCACATCTGGTCACCGGGTACGCCCGCGCGGAAGTCGGGATTTTGAGCGTCATGACCGCGCTGACCGTCACGTCCTGGGCGCTACGGCCCGCCGACCGTTGCCTGCCCGGCCGTCAGCCCTTGCGGATGCGGTCGTAGAGGTCGGTGGTGCGGGCGGCGACCTGCGCCCAGCTGAATTCGGCCGTCGCGCGTGCCCGGCCGGCCGCCCCGAACCGCGCCGCGGTCTCCGCGTCCCCCGCGAGGTCGTTGACCAGGTCGGCGAGGTCTCGTTCGAAGTCGCGCGGCGCCTGCGGGTCGTAATGCGCCAGTCGTCCGGTCTGCCCGTCGAGAACCACTTCCGGAATCCCGCCGACGTCCGAGGCGACCACCGCGGTACCGCAGGCCATCGCCTCCAGATTCACGATCCCGAGCGGCTCGTACACCGAGGGGCAGATGAAAACGCTTGCGGCGGAGAGGATCTGGCGCACCTGCTCGGTCGGCAACATATCGCGGACCCAGAACACGCCGCCGCGTGTCGCCGCGAGTTCGCGCACCGCCGCGGCCGCCTCGGCCTCCAGCTGCGGCGTATCCGGTGCGCCGGCACACAGCACCAGCTGAATCCCCGGGTCGATATCGCGCGCCGCGGCGAGCAGGTGGGCGACCCCCTTCTGCCGGGTGATGCGGCCGACGAACGCCGCGATCGGCGCATCGTCGCGTATCCCCAGTTCGGCGAGGACATCGCGGGCCTCGGGCACCGGCCCGCCCGGGAACCAGGCCCGCGTGTCGATTCCGTTGTGCACGACGTGTACTCGCCCGGGGTCCACGGTCGGGTAGGCATCGAGCACATCGTGGCGCATGCCCTCGCTGACCGCGATCACCGCGTCGGCATTCTCCATCGCGGTGCGCTCCGACCACGACGACAACCGGTAACCGCCGCCCAGTTGTTCGGCCTTCCACGGCCGGCGCGGTTCCAGCGAATGCGCGGTGAGGACGTGCGGGATGCCGTACAGACTCGCGGCCAGATGTCCCCCGAGCCCGGTGTACCAGGTGTGGGAGTGAACGACGTCGACCGCGCCGACGGCATCGGCCATGCGCAACTGCGCCGACATCATCTGCAGGGCGGAATTGGCGGCGTAGAGCATCGGATCGGGCTGATGGACCACCGCATCACCGCGTTCGGCGCCCATGCAGTGCACCGTCACGTCGCACAGCCGACGCAACTGCGGGACCAGTTCGGTCACGTGTACGCCGGCCCCGCCGTACACCTCGGGGGGATATTCGCGGGTCAACATCGCGACCCGGAGCCGGTCGGGGTCGGCAGGCGATATCGGCTCGCGGCCGCCATCCGCGAAACTCACCGGTCCAACCTAATCGGTACGCCCCCGCCCCACCACACCTGCCCGGCCACGCCGGAGTGAACCGGCATCGGACACGCCGTGGCCTGGGACGGTAGGTTGAATTCCGTGAGGAGCCAGCCGCACGTACTCGGAGTAGTGCTAGCCGGTGGTGAGGGCAAACGACTCTTTCCCCTCACCAAGGACCGCGCCAAGCCGGCGGTCCCGTTCGGGGGCGCGTACCGCCTGATCGACTTCGTCCTCTCCAACCTCGTCAACGCCGGTTATCTGCGCATCTGTGTGCTGACCCAGTACAAATCGCATTCCCTGGACCGGCACATCTCCCAAACCTGGCGGCTGTCCGGCTTCGGCGGCGAATACATCACTCCGGTCCCGGCCCAGCAGCGGCTGGGACCGCGCTGGTATACCGGCAGCGCCGACGCGATCATGCAGTCGCTGAATCTGATCTACGACGAGGATCCCGACTACATCGTGGTGTTCGGCGCCGACCACGTCTATCGCATGGATCCCGAACAGATGGTCGCCCATCACATCGATTCCGGTGCGGGGGTGACCGTGGCCGGAATCCGGGTGCCGCGCAGCGAGGCCAGTGCCTTCGGGTGCATCGATTCCGACGAATCGGGCCGCATCACGCAATTTCTGGAGAAACCGGTCCATCCGCCCGGCACACCCGACGATCCGAATATGACCTTCGCCTCGATGGGCAATTACGTCTTCACCACGAAGGTTCTCGTCGACGCGATCCGTGCCGATGCCGACGATGTCGATTCCGATCACGACATGGGTGGCGACATCATCCCGGCGCTGGTCTCCCAGGGGCAGGCCGGTGTCTACGATTTCGCGCGCAACGACGTTCCGGGTTCCACCGACCGCGACCGCGGCTACTGGCGCGACGTCGGGACGATCGACGCCTTCTACGCAGCCCATATGGATCTGGTCTCGGTGCACCCGATCTTCAATCTCTACAACAAGCACTGGCCCATTCGAGGCACGGCCGAGAATCTGGCACCGGCGAAATTCGCGCAGGGCGGGCTCGCCCAGGAGTGCATCGTGGGCGCGGGCAGCATCCTGTCCGCGGCGACGGTGCGCAATTCGGTGCTGAGCTCGAATGTGTTCATCGAGGACGGGGCGACCGTGGAGGGCAGTGTGCTGATGCCCGGAGTGCGGATCGGCCGCGGTGCGGTGGTGCGGCGCGCGATCCTGGACAAGAACGTCATGGTCGGCGAGGGCGAGATCATCGGCGTCGATCTGGACCGCGACCGCGAGCGGTTCGCGGTGAGCAACGGCGGCGTGGTCACCGTCGGCAAGGGCGTCTGGGTCTGAGCCCCCGATGTCGGGGTGAGCAGCCCGCTCAGCGGCCCGGCATCGGATACTGCGGCGGCGGGGCCGGTTCGGTGACTCCCGGACTTTCCGGCGTGTAGCAGAACGGCGCACAGGTACCGTGCGGCACTCTCGGATATCTCGACGGATCGTCGAACTTGTCGTCACTGACCAGCAGCATCACCAGCAGTGCCACGAAGACCGCCGCGCCGAGGCTGACGAGAGCCAGGACCAGCCACCCGCGAGGCGCGACCTCGATCAGGATTCCGCGCTCGTACACTCCCCGCCTCCCGGTACCGCCGAATTACCCACTGTGCCAATGGTATCGGCAGTCCGGTGGTCCCGGCCACGGAAAGTGCCGCCCGGCGCTCCGGGAGGGGAGCGACCGGGCGGCGAAATGCCTTGCGGATCAGCGCAGATCGCGTCGGCGCCAGCCCGCGAGTCCGATCGCGGTGATCACCAAGGCGAGCAGCAGCAGCACGATCACCGGCATCGCGCGGAAGTCCTCCGCCGGCAGTTTCGGCAGATGACCGAAGGGGTTGAGGTCCAGAACCCATTGCGGCATACCGGAGATCGAGCCGAGCAGATAGATCGCCACCCCCGCGGTGAACACACCCCACGCCACCGGAGTCCAGCGCGGCAGCAGTCCGAACAGCAGCACGGTGATCGCGGTGAACACCCACACCGCGGGAATCTGGATCATCGCCGCTTCCAGCGCCTGCGGGAACTTGCCGCCCATATCCGACGCGGCGATCCCGTAGGACAGGCCGCCGATCACACCGGAGGCGAACAGCGCCACCACCGGACCGCCGAATGCGAAGATCAGATGGCTTGCGGCCCAGCGAATTCGGCCGACGGCGCCGGTGAGGACGGTTTCGGCGCGATCGTCGCTCTCCTCCGCGTACATCCGCAGCGCGGCCGAGATCGAGAAGGCCGCCGCGCCCAGGCCGACCATCGAGAAGGCGGTGTTCAGGAAGGCCTGTTCCACCCCCTGCGAACCGCCGAGCCGGGCGATGATGTCGCGGACCGTCTGACTGGAGCCGATCTCGTCGCCGATGCCGTGAACCACGCTGCCGATGATCAGGCCGTAGAGCGCGAGCCCGACGATCCACGCCGCCAGGGTGCCGCGCTGCAACCGCCAGGCCAGCCCGAACGGCCCGCTCAGCAGCGCCGATCCGGCGGTGGGACCGGGCCGGTCGGCGATCAGTCCGGCCCCCATGTCGCGCCGCCGCAGCAGCGTGTAGGCGACCGCGACCAGCACGACGGTGGTCACCACATGCAGCAACAGCACCCACCAGCGATCGCCGGCGAAGGGACGGACCTGCAGTGACCAGCCCTGCGGCGACAGCCAGGTCAAGATGTCGGTCGGACCGTCTCCGGCCCGCGCGTCACCGATGGCGCGCAGGGTGAAGGTCGCCGCGAGCACCGCCAGCGCGATGCCGCGGGCCAGCCGGGCACTCGCACTCAGTTGCGCGGCGACCGCGGCGACGGCCGCGAAGACGATGCCCGAGGCCGCCAGCGCCGCGCCGAAGGCCAGCGAACCGTCGAACGGCACTCCCGCCGAGGCGATGCTCAGCGTCGCGACGATTCCGACCGCCACGCAGGCGGCGCAGGTCAGCAACAGGGTCGCCGTCAGGGCGGCGAAGCGGCCCACCCGGGTCGAGGCGAGCAGCTCCTCGCGTCCGGTCTCCTCCTCGGCGCGTGTGTGCCGGATGACGGTGAGAATCGTGGCGATGCCGATCAGGGTGTAGAACGCCCCTGCCTTCCACACGCCGGCCGCACCGATGCTGGTGTTGTAGATCGGGCCGTACAACGCCAGCTGCGCCGGGCTGGACAGGATGGTGTGCGCGAAATTCTGCAGATCGGCCGGCGACGAGTACAGATTCTTCACGCTGGAGACGTAGACGCTGCCCAGCGGCGCCGAGAGCAGCAGCACCCACAGCGGCAATACGATGCGGTCCCGCCGCAGATACAGGCGCAGTAGCTGCCCGGTGCCGGTGAGATCCGAGGACCGAGTGGAGCGTTCGGCGAATCCGCCATGCGGGCGGTCGAGGGTCGCGGTGGTCATTTCGTCGCCTCGCTCAATGCCTGCTCGTCCCGCGACCCGGACGTGTGCGCGGGTCGCCGGGCATCGGCCGGCGCGTCGCCGTCGAGCGAATAGTGGCGCAGGAACAGCTCTTCCAGCGTCGGCGGCTGACTGACGAGGCTGCGCACTCCGGCGTCGCCGAGCACCCGGATCAGTTCGCCGAGATGTTCGCTGTCGACCTGGCAGTGCAGGGTGTGGTCCTCGATCGTGACGTCCTCGACGCCCGCGATGGCGCCGATATCGCCCGGGTCGCCGATGAGTTCGGCCTTGATGGACGTGCGGCTGAGATGACGCATCTCGGCCAAGGTGCCGCTCTCGACGGTCTTACCGGCGCGGATGATCGTGACCCGATCGCACAGCGCCTCCACCTCGGAGAGGATGTGGCTCGACAGCAGCACGGTGGCACCGCGCTCGGCCGCCTCTCGCGCACATTCGCGAAAGACCTGTTCCATCAACGGATCCAGACCCGAGGTCGGTTCGTCGAGCAACAGCAGTCGCGCGTTCGAGGAGAACGCGGAGACGAGTGCCACCTTCTGCCGGTTGCCCTTGGAGTATGCGCGCGCCTTCTTGCGCGGATCGAGTTCGAAGCGCTCGATCATCTCGGCGCGGCGCGCGGTATCGATGCCGCCGCGCATCCGCGCCAGCAGATCGATCGTCTCCCCGCCCGACAGCGACGGCCACAGCGTGACATCGCCCGGGACGTAGGCGATATCGCGATGCAACTCGACCGCATCGGTCCACGGATCGCGCCCGAGCACCCGGGCCTGCCCCGAGGTACGCGCCAGAATGCCGAGCAGAATGCGGATGGTGGTCGACTTGCCGGCCCCGTTGGGCCCGAGGAAGCCGTGCACCTCTCCCTCGGCGACCTCGAGGTCGAGGCCGTCCAGGGCGCGTACCGATCCGAAATGCTTGTGCAGCTTCCGGACCTCGATTGCCGATGACATCTAATCTCCTTGTGAGATAAGGGTTCACATTTCGGCGAGCAACGAGTCGAGCACCGAGGAATCGGCGAACAGGCCGTGGGTGTTGGCCTCGACCGCCGGCAGCATCATCTGGTCGGCGTACTCGCGCAACGCTTTTCGAAAGTCGAGCTTTCCTTCGTGGCGGGCGGCGTAGAGCTGCAGGAAGAAGAAGAATCCGCCGCCGTTCTGCACCGCCAGATAGTTCGCCGTCGCCGATACGTCCCTGGGCCGGCGCAGGGTGCCGGCCTCGATACCGACCTCGAGGTAGGACTCCACGTCCGCGCGCATCTGATCGAACAGCGAGGTCATCAGCGTTCCGCCGGCCTGGAAGCTGCGCATCAGATACGCGGTGTAGGGCGCGAACTCCTCGATTTCGGCGAGGGCCTTCAGGGTCGAATTCGGCGAGGGCTGTTGGACGTATTCCGTCTTCGCGGCCCGGATGACGGCACGTACGTGCTCATCACACGCCTCGCGCAGGCCGTCCTTGGAACCGAAGTGGTGATTGACGAGGCCGGGCGAAACCCCCGCCGCCTTGGCGATGGCCCGCACCCCGACCCCGAATCCCTCTTCGCCGAAGACGACGATCGCCGCGTCCCGGATCCGGGCGGGCGTGCTCAGATCCGAGGCGGATCCTTCCGGTACGGCTGCTCCCTTAAACACATGTTCAATATACTAAACACTCGTTCAATCCGCACGCAAGACTCGGTCCGTGACAAATTTCGGAAGCCGAACGCGCAGGTAGACAGCTTTCAGCGAGCTATTTCCGGAACCGGCTCGATCGAACCGCCGGAGAACCGGGAGCGGCGACTAGCCGCGCGAGGCGCAGAGCAGCCCATCTCCGACCGGGATCAGCACGCTGGTCAGGGCAGGGTCCTCGGCCACGGCCCGGGTCGCCGCCCGCACCGCCTGGGTCGCGGCGTCACGCTGCGCCGGATCGGGCACCCGCCCGCCCAGCAGCGCGTTGTACATCAGCACCGCCCCGCCCTCGCGCAGCAAACGTACGGCCTGCTCGACGTATTGCGGATGCTCGAGCGGGGCCGCGTCGATGAACACCAGGTCGTAGGCGCCGTCGGCGAGCCGGGGCAGCACGTCCAGAGCGCGGCCGTTGATCAGCCGGGTGCGCGCGGGCGCGATATCGGCCGCGCGGAAGGCGTCCTTGGCCGCACGCTGATGTTCCGGCTCGGAGTCGATCGTGGTCAGCGTGCCGTCCTCGCGCATGCCGTCGAGCAGCCACAGGCCGCTGATTCCGGCGCCGGTGCCGACCTCGACCACCGCTCGGGCGCCGAGCAGCTGGGCGTACATGCTGAGCAGCGCTCCCACCGACGGCGGCACCGGCGCGGCGCCCAGTTCGGTGGCCCGCTCCCGCGCGGCGATGAGGATCTCGTCCTCGACCACGGATTCCTCCACGTAGGCGAGGTTGCGCTGCAGGGCCGATGCCGCTGGGATGTGGCTCACGAATATGAGGCTAACGGCGTGGCTGTCCGGGGGCGCGACGACGGCCGGTGTTTTTCTCAGGTGTCCCTCAGCCTCCCCATACCACCGGCACATCGGGAACCGCCAGAGTATTGACCAAGCAAGGGCCGGCCGACCGCCGGAAGGCGCCCGGGAACACCGGACTCGGGTCCGGGGTTGTATCCGGTACGCGACGACCACCAGTCGTCGTGCGCCTTCCACGGTCCCGAGTAGGAGGTCACCCCATCCACAAGGTCGATGCGGCGCGCGAGTACGCCACCCTGCCCGAGTCGAGTCTGCCGATCGGCGTCTCGGCCGATTACGAGCTGCCCGCTGCCGCTCGTAACGATATCCGTACCGAAGTCGAAGTTCGTCCGGAAGCCGAAGTCGGTCTCGACGCCCGGGCCGTCGTCGCGAACGGCGCCGACTTCGACGATACCGAATCCGTCGCGGGCGAGGCCGCGGACGACGACGCGCTCAGCGGTACCGCCGCCTTCGACGCCACCGGCGACCGCACCATGATGCCTACCTGGGACGAACTGGTCCGCGAGCACGCCGACCGGGTGTACCGGCTGGCCTACCGCCTGACCGGTGACCCGCAGGATGCCGAGGATCTCACCCAGGAGACGTTCATCCGGGTCTTCCGCTCGCTGCAGAACTACCAGCCCGGCACGTTCGAGGGCTGGCTGCACCGGATCACCACGAATCTGTTCCTCGACATGGTCCGCCGGCGCAACCGCATCCGGATGGAGGCACTGCCCGAGGACTACGACCGGGTGCCGTCCGAAGGTCCCGGGCCCGAGCAGGTCTATCACGATGCCCGGCTGGATCCGGACCTGCAGCGGGCGCTCGACGCGCTGGCGCCGGAATTCCGCGCGGCCGTCGTGCTGTGCGATATCGAAGGTCTGTCCTACGAGGAGATCGGCGCTACCCTCGGTGTGAAGTTGGGTACCGTGCGCAGCCGGATCCACCGCGGCCGTCAGGCACTGCGGGAATACCTTGCGCATAATGGTTCTCAGCAGCGGTTCGCCGCTGAGGAGAAAGTCGGGTAAACAGCGGTGCAGCGCCGCGGCCGTGCCCGGCGAAGCTGTAGTCCGTCGGAAGGGTGTGCATCCGTATGACCGGCGAGGGTCGTTTCGCCCCCACCGAACACCTGGCCAATGAGGCCGTCGTCGCATATGTCGACGGCGAGCTGAGAATGAACGCCTATCTGCGCGCGGCCGAACATCTGTCCCGCTGCCCCGAATGCGCCGCCGAGGTCGAGGCGCAGCAGCAGGCCCGGGTGGCATTGCGCCGGGCGGCACAAATGCAGATTTCCGCGCCGACCGACCTGCAGGACACGCTGAGCAGAATTCCGCTGGCCGACCTGACCGGACGTAGCACCGAAGATATATCGCGCGGCGCGAGTTTCCTCGGGCTGCGGGCGGATTCGTTCCGTTTCGCTTCCTCCTCGAATCGAGAAATGGGATTCGAGAGCAGGCGGTGGACGGGATGGTGGCGCAAGTAGAGTTTGCGAACGTGACCACCGAATCGACGCCGTCCGCTTCATCGGATTCGGCGGCCAGGGGGAACCTGAGGCCGTCGGACGCGCCCGTGCTGGGGCCGCGCCCGGTGTACCGCCCGGATATCGATAAACACACCGCCCGCGCTTTCCGCCGCCCCGAGGGGCAGGCCGGATCCTTCGCACCGCACACCCAGGCCGCGTCCGCGCCGCGCCACGACAGTCCCGAATTGGTCAATCGCCCGCCGGACGCGGTGCTGGCCGAGGCCTTCGGACGGCCCGCGGGTTCGGACGAGCGCCTGCAGCGCGATCCGGACGCCGCAACCGACACGCCCGATAGCGGCGCACCGGTCGACCCCTGGCGCGATCCCGCCGCCGCGGCCCGACTCGGTGATCCCGCCATCCACACCCCCGCCCCGCAGCCGCTGCCGCCGGGTACCAAACTCGGCGCCCGCGAGGTGCTGTTCGGCGGCAGGGTGGCGCCCAAGGCGTTGGCCGTCCTGGGTGTGGTCGCCCTGATCATCGGCGTGCTCGGCGGCCTGGTGGGCCGGTTCACGGCCGAGAACACCGGGGCGCTGACCTCGCGCAAGATCGCGCTGCAGCAGGAGAGCAACACCGACAAACCGCACAGTCAGGTCGCCAAGGTGGCCGACGCGGTACTGCCCTCGGTCGTCTCGATCCGCGAGACCGTCGGCGACAACGGCGCCCTCGGTTCGGGCGTGGTCATCGACGGCAACGGCTATATCGTCACCAACAATCACGTCATCTCGATGGCGGCACAGGACAAATCCGGGCGCGCCAAGATCCAGGCCACCTTCTCCGACGGCACCAGGGCTCCGGCCCAGCTGGTCGGCCGCGACCCGAAGACCGACCTCGCGGTCCTGAAGGTCGACGTCAAGAACCTCACCGTGGCCCGGCTCGGGAAGTCGAGCGATGTGCAGGTCGGTGACGACGTGCTGGCCATCGGCTCGCCGCTGGGCCTGAGCAAGACCGTCACCTCCGGCATCGTCAGCGCGTTGCATCGCGCGATCCAGGAGAGCCCGGAGGCCGGCGACGACACCGCCGGCGCCTTCGACGCCGTGCAGACCGATGCCGCGATCAACCACGGCAACTCCGGCGGCGCCCTGGTCGACGGCGAGGGCCGGCTGATCGGGATCAACACCGCCATCCGCAGCGAAAGCGGCGGATCGGTCGGCCTCGGCTTCGCGATTCCGGTGGATCTGGTGCAGCGGGTGTCGCAGACGCTGATCCGCGACGGTGTGATGTACCACCCGTGGCTCGGCGTGAGCGCGAAGACCAAGCAGGTCGAGAACGACGTCATGAGCGGCGCCGCGGTGGCCGATGTGGTCGGCAACAGCCCGGCCGCCAAGGCGGGTATCGCCGAGGGCGACGTAATCGTCAAGGTGGGTGATCGGCAGGTCACCGAACCGGCCGAACTCACCGTCGCCGTCCAGTCCCACCAGATCGGCGAGACGGTGAATTTCCAACTGATCCGCGACGGCCGTCAGGTCGATGTGCCGGTGACGCTGGAATCCGATAAGAACGCCCCGCAAGCACCCCAGTAGCCTGGTCTTATGTTCAACATCGGCTGGCCCGAGATGGTGATCCTGGTGGTCGCCGCGCTGGTGATTCTCGGCCCGGAACGGCTGCCGGAGGCGATTCGCTGGACCGCGCAGAGTCTGCGCCAGGTCCGCGACTATGCCTCCGGCGCCACCAGCCAGCTGCGCAACGATCTGGGACCCGAGCTCGACGAACTGCGCAAACCGCTCGAAGAGCTCAACGAGCTGCGCAAGCCGCTCGAAGGTCTGCGCGGTATGACGCCGCGGTCGATGGTCACCAAGCACCTCTTCGACGGTGACGATTCGCTGTTCACCGGCACCTTCGGGGCAGCGAATCCGGGCAACGGCTCGTCCGGCGATTCCGGCACCTCACAGACCGGCTCGCCGAATTCTGTGAGCGCACCCAACTATTCGGTGCCCGAGCCGCCGAAACCGCTCGACCGCAACGAAAAACCGCCGATCGATTTCGACGCCACCTGACCGAAAAGCACTGATAGCACCCATTACGGACCGTCCGGTCCGGCCCAAATGCCCGGTGTGCTCGATGGATTCGGCCCCCGCGGCGGATTCGTCAACCGGACTAGACACATCCGGCTGTCGAGCTATCTAGACTTCGCACATGTCAGCCGACGAGGTGGCACGGGTGTTCGCGATCGAAGACAAGGTCGAACGCCTCAAGGCTGCCACCGAAGGGGTCGCGGCGGCCCAGCAGACCATCAACGAGCTCACCCGCATCCGCCGAGCGGTGATCAGGGAGTTGCACGCCGAGGGCTGGACCTTCGCCAGGATCGGTGCGGCAGCAGGACTTTCACGCGCCCGGATTCACCAGGTCAGCACCCAGGGCCCGGTGCCGGAGGGGCTGTTCTTCGGGCACGGACCACTCACCGTGCTCACCCCGGACCTGCGCGCGGTCACACGCGCCACGCCGTTGATCGGCGCGCCGGACGCCGCCGCCCCGCACCGGCTGGCAGAACTGTTGCGACAGCTGGGATTCACCGTCACGGTCGAACGATTCCTCCCCGGACGTCCCCTGAATCTCGACCGCGAGGGCCTGATCGTGCTCGGCGGTCCCGAATTGTCGCCCAGTCTGCGCTATCTGGTATCGGCCGACCCGCGGCTGCGCCGGACCCTGGCCCGGGCCGGGCGGGTCCGCCGCGCGATCGAGGACCGGGCCGCCCGCCGGATCTACCGGCCGGGCGGCACCGAGCCCTACGACATCGCCTATCTGGCGCGCCTGCCCCGCCCCGACGGCCACGGAACCATTCTCGTCATCGACGGACTACATCCGCCCGGATCGCTGGGCGCGATACGGCTTCTCGGAACACGGCTGGCGACTCTGCACGAACGCGCCGACACCCGTGCGTTCTCGACGGTGGTCGGCGTCCGCTACGACCGCCACACCGGCGAACCGATCGAAGTGGATCTGTTGACCCCGATCTACCGTCACGAACGCTGAATCTTCGGCGTCGGCTCCGCCGCCGAAAGATTCCGGCGGCACCGGCTCGCGGCGGGATTCAGGCGGCAACCTCTTCGGGGCGCAGGGTGTTCATCGGCGGCCGATCCGCGAGGTGCACATCGGTGGTCAGTGCCGTGAATTCCTCACCGACCAGCGGGAATTGCGTCAATGCCGCACCCGAATCTCGAATTCCGCTGCGTCCCAGCACGGTTCCGAGAATCTGCCGGCTCATGACACCCAGATCCGACAGCGGACGATTGCGATGCGTGCGCACGCCCAGATTCACCTGGCCGATCGCCGAGAGGCCCAGCATGTCGAAAGTGTCCAGCAGCAGACCGATCTCCACACCGTAGCCCGGGGCGAACGGCACCGCGGTCAGCAGTTCGCGCGTCCCCGCGTACTCACCGCCCAAGGGCTGCAACACCTTCGACAGATCCGGACGCAACGCCGCCAGCAGCGGCCGCGCCACCAGTTCGGTCACCCGGCCACCACCGTGCTGCTCCACCGCCGCGCCCTGGCGCAGCGGCCGCCGGTAGTAGGCCTTCACCAGATGCATACCGTCCACGGTCAGCAGCGGACCCAGCAGTTTCGGCACGAACATCGGATCGGGATCGATCAGATCCGAATCGACGAACGCCACCAGGTCGCCGGAGGTCGCGGCCAGCGAGCGCCACAGCACCTCGCCCTTGCCGGGCACCGGCTCCAGTTCGGGCACGGCCTGCTCGCGGGTGACCACCTGCGCCCCGGCCGCCCGAGCCCGCTCGGCCGTCGCGTCCACGGAACCGGAATCCAGCACCACCAATTCGTCGACCAGCGTGCCGAGCAGCGGCCGGATACTGGCCACCACATCGGCGACCGTGCGTTCCTCGTTCAATGCGGGCAGCACCACCGACACGGTGCGCCCGTCCTTCGCGTCGACCAATTCGTCGATCGCCCACTGTGGTCGGTCCCACGTATTCGTGGCAGTCCAATCGAACGTCATACCAGACCTCGCAAGGTTCGTGCGGGGGGCCGGATGCCCTGAATCGCCGCGATCATGTCCACTACTCGCCGGGTTGCGGCGACCTCGTGAACTCGGAAGACCCGGGCGCCGGCCGCGGCCGCCCACGCGGTTGCCGCCAATGTCCCCTCCAATCGCTCGGAAAGTCCGACACCAAGAGTCTCTCCGATGAAATCCTTATTACTCAGCGCCATCAAGACCGGCCATCCGGTATTTACAAGAATGTCCACGGCCCGCAACAGTTCGAGCCCGTGATACGTGTTTTTCCCGAAATCGTGGGTCGGATCGATGAGAATCGCGTCCGCCGCGACCCCTGCCGCGCGCGCCGCCTCGGCGGCGCGGACCAGGGTGTCGGTGACCTCGGACACCACATCGGTGTACCGGACCCGATGCGGCCGGGTACGCGGCCGAGCGCCGCCGGTGTGGCTGCACACGATCCCCACGCCCAGTTCGGCGGCCACGCCCGCGAGCTGCGGATCCGCCCCGGCCCAGGTGTCGTTGATCAGATCCGCACCCTCGGCCACCGCCGCCCGCGCCACCTCACTGCGCCAGGTGTCCACACTGATCAACAGGTCCGGATAGCGGGCGCGAATGGCCGCCACGAACGGCACCACGCGTCGCGCCTCCTCCGCGGCGTCGACCTCGTCCCCCGGCCCGGCCTTCACCCCGCCGATGTCGACCAGATCCGCCCCCTCGGACACGGCTCGCGCCACCGCGGCCATCGCGGCGACGTCGGAGAAGGTGGCGCCCCGGTCGTAGAAGGAATCGGGGGTTCGGTTGACGATCGCCATCACCAGCGCCCGATCCGTCGCCACCGGCTTACCGCACAGGGTGGACAGCGGTGACGCAGAATTCATGGAGGTGAGTCTAATTGCCGGGCCGTCGGCGCCCTCGGACACGACCTAGCCCCGGGGTGCGGTACCGGCCGCCACCTCGTCGGGATAGCTCGGGTAGAACGGCACATATCCCTGGTCGCGGCCCTTCAGCGCATAGACCTCGGTCGAATCGTCCGGGGTGAATCCCTGCTTGCGCAGGTCCACCTTGCGGCTCTTGAAGGTCGACGTGGTCTCCAGTTCGGGCACCACGCGGACGAACAGCGGCACCGCATATCCGGGCAGGCGGTCGTAGAGCTGAGCGGCCAGGCCGGAGCCGTCGAAGGCGGCGCCGGCGGCGAGGGTCACCGCGGCCATCCCCGCCTTGCCGTCGGCTCCGGGCATGTCCACGCCGTACACCACCGCCTCGGTGATACCGGGCGCACCGTCGAAGGCGCTTTCGACTTCGGTGGTCGCGACGTTCTCCCCCTTCCAGCGGAAGGTGTCGCCGAGGCGGTCGACGAAGGCGATGTGGCGCCAATGCTGGTCGCGCACAAGATCTCCGGTGTCGAACCAGCAGTCGCCCTCGTCGAATGCGTTGCGCACCAACTTCGATTCGGTCGCCGACTTGTCGGTGTAGCCGTCGAACGGGGAACGGTCGGTGACCTTCGCCAGCAGCAGGCCCACACCGCCGGAGGCAACCTTGCGCAGTCGCCCGTCGGGGTATCGCCGAGCCTTACCGGTCTCCTCGTCGAATTCCACCACAGCGTAGGGCAGCGGCCCGAATCCGGCGGTGCGGTCGACGCCGAAGGCGTTGATGAAGGCGATATTTCCCTCACTCGCGCCGTAGAACTCCACCACCCGGCCGATGCGGAAGCGCCGCCGGAATTCGTCCCACAACTCCGGGCGCAGGCCGTTGCCGACGGCCAGCCGCACCGAATGTTCGTGTTCGCGAGACGATTCCGGCTGGTTGAGCAGGTAGCGGCAGAGCTCGCCGATGTAGATGAAGGCCGTCGACCTGGTCGCGATGACCTCGCTCCAGAAGTTCGACACCGAGAATTTGCGTCCCAGCGCCAACGTCGCGCGCGAGCCGAGCACCGCGCCGAGCGCGACGGTCAGCGCGTTGTTGTGATACAGCGGCAGGCAGCAGTACATGGTGTCGCCACCACGCAGGCGGATGCCGAGACCGCCCAGCCCGGCCATACTCTTCGTCCAGCGCAGGTGGGTCATCACGCTGGCCTTCGGCAGGCCCGTCGTGCCCGAGGTGAAGATCAGGAACGCGCGCTCCCGGGCACGGATGTCGGCGCACACCTCCGGGTCGGCCGGATCGGCGTCGCGGGCCAGTTCCCGCAGTTCCTCGGAATACAGCAGATTCGGCGGCGGCTCGGGCAGCGAGCGCACCGCGTCCTCGCATTCCTCGCCGATCACGTTGACGGTGCTGTCGAGCAGGCCGAAGCTGTGGGCGAGTACCTGTTCGCGCTGATTGTGATTGAGCAGCCCGACGGTCGCGCCCAGCTTCACCGTCGCCAGTACCACGAACAGGGTCTCGGGGCGGTTGGTCATCAGCACGCCCACCACATCGCCGCGGCGCACACCGCGCTGCGCCAGCACCTGCGCGAAGCAGTTCACCTCGGTATTGGCCTCGCCGTAGGTGTATTCGCGGCCCTCGAAGCGCAGGAACGGCCGATTGGGATACCGTCGTGCCGCCTTCTGGAAGTACAGCCCGACCGAGGATTTGTCGTCGGCGCGCACCAGCATGCCGGTGGCGCCGCGCAGCATGCCCGGCGTCTCCACCGCCATCGCGGGCAGCCTGCGCACCAGATCCCAGAGACTGATCGTGTTGCGGGCCTCGGTGCTCACATTCTCCTCCAACGGGTTCCGGTCGAGCGGTGTCGAATCGCTCAGGCGGTGCCGATGCGCGGCGCGGTCAGGGCTCGGAATGCGGATGCCACATCCGCGGTCACGGTAATCCGATCCAATGCGGGCCGCCCGATGAATCCGGCCGCACTCAGCTCGTCCAGCCACGCGAACAGCCCGCGGTAGTGGCCGTTCGGATCCAGCACCACCAGCGGCTTGCCGTGCAGTCCCAGGTATCCACCGGTCCACGCCTCGAAGAATTCCTCCAGCGTGCCGATTCCGCCCGGCAGGGTCAGGAAGGCGTCGGCGCGATCCTCCATGATCTGTTTGCGTTCGCGCATGGTGTCGGTGACGATCAGCTCGTCGCTGTCCACATCGGCGACTTCCTGATGCACCAGGCGTTTCGGGATCACGCCCGTGGTGCGGGCGCCCCCGGCGCGGGCGGCCACCGCCACCGCACCCATCATCGACACATGTCCGCCGCCGGAGACCAATTGCCAACCGCGGCGCGCGATTTCACTGCCCACCTCGGCGGCCAGCCGCAACGCGTCCGGATCCGTGGCGCTGGCCGAACAGTAGACGCACACCGCGAACGGCTGCCCGTTCACCACTTGTCCTCCGTCCCCGTGGACTCCTCGCCGCGGCGCGCGGCGGCCTGCAACACGATGTCGATCAGCTCCTCCACACTGTCGGTCACGTGCAGCAGTCCCAGATCACCGGGCGAGATCTTGCCCGAGCCGGCCGGCGAATCCCGCAGCCAGTCGACCAGCCCCGCCCAGTACCGACTGCCGAACAGGATGACCGGGAAGCGGGTGATCTTGTTGGTCTGCACCAGTGTGAGCGCCTCGAACAGCTCGTCCAGGGTGCCGAAGCCGCCGGGCAGGCAGATGAACGCCTGGGAATACTTGACGAACATCGTCTTGCGGGCGAAGAAGTAGCGAAAGTTGATGCCGAGGTCGACCCATTCGTTGAGGCCCTGCTCCATCGGCAGTTCGATGCCGAGGCCCACGGAGAATCCGCCCGCCTCGCAGGCGCCGCGATTGGCCGCCTCCATCACTCCGGGACCGCCGCCGGTGATCACCGCGAAACCGGCCTCGGCCAGAGCCTCGCCGATGGCCCGCGCCGCCTCGTATTCGGGTGTATCCACCTGCGTCCGGGCCGAACCGAAAACCGATACGGCCCTGGGTATTTCGGCGAGGGCACCGAAGCCCTCCACGAATTCGCTCTGGATCCGGAGCACCCGCCAGGGGTCGGTGTGCACCCAGTCGGTGGCTCCGCGGCCGTCGAGCAGATGCTGATCGGTGGTTCCGGTGCCCTGTTTGCGGGCCCGGCGCAACATGATCGGGCCCCTGAACTTCGGCGTGGACTTCGGTGATCTGGTCGGTGCGGGCTCGGACGCGGTGGACATGGGACCGAACCTACCGGTTCAGCCCTTGTGACCGGTCAGGTAGTTGCGCAGGATCTCGGTGACGACGGTGATCTGGCGGGTGGGTACGCGCTCGTCCACCTTGTGCGCCAGATTGGGGTCGCCGGGCCCGAAATTGACCGCCGGAATGCCGCGAGCGGCGAATCGCGACACATCGGTCCAGCCGTATTTCGCGCGCACCCCGCCACCGCCGTGGGAATGGACACGTTCCACCAGGTTCTTCGCGGCCGGAGCCGACAGACCCGGCAGCGCGCCAGGCGCACCGTCGGTCCGCTCGAAGCTCACATCCAGTCCGTCGAACACCTCGCGCACATGCTCGGTGGCCTCGTCGAGCGTGCGATCGGGCGCGAACCGGAAGTTCACCAGCACCTCGGCATCGTCGGGCACCACATTGCCGGCCACACCGCCCTCCACCTTCACCGCGGACAACCCCTCGCGGTACACGCACCCGTCGATGTCCACCTCGCGCGGCACGTAGTCGCGCAGTCGCTGCAGCACGGGCGCCAGCTTGTGAATGGCGTTGTCGCCCAGCCACGCTCGCGCGGTATGGGCGCGGGTGCCGCCCAGGCCGAGACGGACCCGCAACGTGCCCTGGCAGCCCGCCTCGATCCACGCGCCCGACGGTTCGCCGAGGATGGCCAGATCGCCGTCCAGCCATTCCGGCAGCTCGCGTTCGATGCGGCCGAGACCGTTGTATTCGGCGGCGATCTCCTCGCAGTCGTAGAAGATCAGGGTCAGATCGCAGACCGGGTCGGCGACGGTCGCGGCCAGATGCAGGAAGACCGCGTCGCCGGACTTCATGTCGACACTGCCGCAGCCGAACAGCACTTCCTCACCGTCGATCGTCTCGAACCGGCCCGGCACGTTGTCGGCGATCGGCACGGTATCCAGGTGACCGGCCATGATCACCCGGTGCGGCAGCCCGCGATTCGTGCGAGCCAGCACGGTGTTGCCGTGCCGCAGCACCTCGAAGCCCTCGGTCTGCTCACGCAGGGCCCAGGCGACGGTGTCGGTGATCGCCGCCTCGTCGCGGGAGACGCTCGGGATGTCGACGAGGGTCGCGGTGATCGAGATCGGGTCGGCGCGCAGATCGATGGTCACCGGACCAGCCTAATTGTTCGCACGTCTCACGACCGGGCCGAGCGGCTCCGGCGCTGGCGGCACAGGGAGCCCGCCACCTCGCGATCCGCACCCAGTAGGCTGAGGGGCCGTGAGCACACAGGGAGCATCCGCAGTCGGCCTAGCGACGGTGACCGTGAACGGGACGGTCCTCGACACCTGGTACCCGTATCCGGAACTGGGCACGTTCGAGACGTCCGAGACCACGCGGCTGAGCCCGAGCGACCCGGAGTACGCGCGCTTCGCCGATCTGGTCGGACCCGACGAGGCCCGCCGGGTCGAGGTCGTCGCGGTGCGCACCACGATCGCGGACCTGTCCGCGCCGCCGATCGACACCCACGACGAATATCTGCGCCTGCATCTGCTCTCGCACCGGCTGGTCCGCCCGCACGGGCTCAGCCTGGAGGGGCAGTTCGGCCTGCTGGCCAATGTGGTGTGGACCAATCACGGCCCGTGCGCGGTCGAGGACTTCGAGCTGGTGCGCGCGAAGTTGCGCGCCCGCGGTCCGGTCACCGTCTACGGCGTCGACAAATTCCCCCGCATGGTCGACTACGTGCTGCCCGCCGGCGTCCGCATCGCCGACGCGGACCGGGTGCGGCTGGGCGCGCATCTGGCCGAGGGCACCACGGTCATGCACGAGGGTTTCGTGAACTTCAACGCCGGCACGCTCGGCGCCTCCATGGTCGAGGGCCGCATCTCCGCCGGTGTGGTGGTCGGCGACGGCTCCGATGTGGGCGGCGGCGCCTCCATCATGGGCACCCTGTCCGGTGGCGGTAAGCAGGTCATCTCGATCGGCGAGCGCTGCCTGCTCGGCGCGAACGCGGGCCTGGGCATTTCGCTGGGCGACGATTGCGTCGTCGAGGCGGGCCTCTACGTCACCGCGGGCACCAAGGTCGCGCTGCCGGACGGCCGCACGATCAAGGCCGCCGAACTGTCCGGCCGGTCGAATCTGCTGTTCCGCCGCAACTCGCTGACCGGCAGTGTCGAGGTGGTCGCGCGCAAGGGCACCGGCATCGAACTCAACGCCGCCCTGCACGCCAACTGATCTCACGCGAAACGCCCCTTCCCACTCGGCAATCGATCCGAGCGCGGAAGGGGCGTTTCGTGTCTCGTGCCGGGCTCAGTCGATGCCGAAGCCGAGCACGCGCTGCGGGGTGATGCGGATCAGTTCCCGCGAGCCGCCGTCGAGATAGGTGTCGACATCCCGCAAAGCCTGTGCCACGCCACGGATTTCGAGGCAGCGCACCTGCCACGGATTCACCGAGGCGATATCGTCGACGACGAACGCGACCCGCTCCTCCTTGGCGAGATTGCGGAACTTCTGCGAGGCGCCCATGTTGTGGCCCGCGATATCGATGGTGCCGAGAGCTTCGTTGTAGCGAAAACCCACCGGATTGTTCTGCGGCGATCCGTCCGGGCGGATAGTGGCCAGCCGACCCAGGCGTTGGCCCGCCAGATACTCGATCTGGGCTGCAGACAGCGTTGCGATCATGCGCCGACCTTAGAACCTCGAGTGCGGTACAGGTCAACCCGCCACATTCCCGGCACCGGAACGATGGATCAGCGCAACTGCTTCTTCTGCACCTTGCCCATGGCGTTGCGTGGCAACTCGGTCACCATCAGCACCTCGCGCGGTCGTTTGTGCGCCGACAGCTGCTGGGCGACGAAGTCGATCAGTTCCCGCTCCGACATCGGGGTGTCGGCGCGCGGCACGACGTAGGCCCGGATGCGCTGCCCCAGATCCGCGTCCTCGATCCCGACCACCGCGACCTCGGACACATTCGGGTGACCGAGCAGGCAGGTTTCGATCTCCCCGGCCCCGACGCGATAGCCACCGGATTTGATCAGATCCACCGATTCGCGCCCGACGATGCGATGGAATCCCTCGGCGTCGATCGCGGCCACATCGCCGGTGACGAACCAGCCGTCCTCGGTCCAGCTGTCGGCTGTGGCCTCCGGCCGGTTGAGATAGCCGTCGAACAGCATGGGCCCGCGCACCTGCAGTCCGCCGATACTTTCGCCGTCGTGCGGAACCGGCGCGCCCGTCTCGTCGCGCAACCGGGTCTGCACGCCCGCCACCGGCAGGCCGACCCAGCCCGGCCGGCGCTCGCCGTCGGCCCGGGTGGAGAGCGTGATCATGGTTTCGCTCATGCCGTAGCGCTCCACCGGTGCCTGACCGGTGAGCTCACGCAGCCGTTCGAAGACCGGAATCGGCAGCGGCGCGCTGCCGGAGATCAACAACCGGGCATTCGCCAATTCCTTTGCGGCATCCGGGTCTTCGGCGATGCGCGACCACACCGTCGGCACGCCGAAGTACAGGGTGCCGGCCGCGGCCGCATAGGCGGCGGGCGTGGGCTTTCCGGTGTGCACGAGAGGGCTGCCGACTCGCAGCGGCCCGAGCACGCCGAGGATCAGACCGTGCACGTGGAACAGCGGAAGACCGTGCACGAGCGTGTCTTTCGAGGTCCACGACCACGCCTCGAACAGGGCGTCGAGACCGGCGGCGATGGCGCCGCGACTGAGCACGACCCCCTTGGGCGCACCCGTGGTCCCCGAGGTGTAGAGGATGAAAGCCGTTGTGTTCGCGGCCGGTTCGGGATGGCTGTGCCAGGAGCGGGCGTGTTTGCGCACCGGAATCACCGGCAGCGTGGGGTTGTCCGGCGCCGCACCGAGCCAGGCCCGCGCCCCGGAATCGGCGAGGATATGGTCGAGTTCGGCCGATCCGGCATCCGGCGGCACCGGCACGGCGGCGACCCCGGCGATCAGGCAGCCGAGGATGCCCAGCACAGTGGTGGCGGTCGGGCGGGCGAGAATCGCGACGCGGCCGGCGCCGGCGATGCGTTCGGCCACCGAGGTCGCGGCGCCGACCAGATCGCTGCGCGAGAGCGTCTCACCGTCGATGGTGACCGCATCGGGAATGTCGTATCCGGCGGCCACGGCGGCCGGATTCAGCGAGGGCAACAGCGGCAGCGAACCGTAGGACATCGCGCCAACCTATCAATCCGGCTCGACGATCCGGCACTGCCGGCACTCTCCCCGACCGATCGGCCCATTGCGAATTCGTCTCGTCGTCGCGCGGCCGTTGACAGCGCATTGAGGTGGTGAGACTGTCGAAGTACAGCCTTCTCACGCGGAGATGGGGGTCGATGATGACCACGTCCATTCGCACGTCGCCCGGGCAACCGGTCGCCGACTACGATGTCGCGGCGCACCTGGACGGTTCGGCCGCCTTCTTCGGTGCCGCGGCCAACGTCATCATGCAGCTGTCGCTTCCGCCCGTCGGTTACGGCGTGGTGGAGAGCACCGTCGACAGCGGCAAGGTGATGGTGCATCCGGTCAAACGCACCCGCACGACGCTGACCTACCTCGCCGTGGCCATGCTGGGCAGCGACGACGAACGCGCCGCCTACCGCGCCGCCGTGAACTGGCAGCATCGCCAGGTCCGCTCCACCGCACAGAGCCCGGTCAAGTACAACGCCTTCGATCCGACGCTGCAGCTGTGGGTGGCGGCCTGCCTGTACTGGGGTTCGCGCGACCTCTACGAGCGCATGCACGGCCCGATGCCCGAACAGGAGGCCGAGGCCTTCTACCGCCACGCCGCCCGGTTCGGAACCACCCTGCAGATGCCGCAGGCGCTGTGGCCGGCCGACCGCGCCGCCTTCGACGCCTACTGGAACCGGCAGATCGCCGAGGTCCGGATCGATCCGACGATCCGCGCGTACTTCGACGATCTGGTGGACCTGAAGATGTTCCCGCCGCCGATTCGCCTGGCGTTCGGGCGATTTCACCGCTGGGTGGTCGCCGGACTGCTGCCGCCGGCCCTGCGCGCGCAGATGGAGATGCCGTGGACCGAATCCGACGACCGCCGTCTGGCCCGGCTGCTGCACGCCGTCGGCGCGGTGGAGGACCGAGTTCCCAAGCAGCTCAAGATGTTTCCGGTCAACGCTTACATGTTCGACATGCGGATACGGCGGCGTTTGGGGCTGCGGCTCGTATGAGGCAACACGAAACCTCCTCCCCCGCATCGACACCGGCGGCGGGGCTGCTTTCTCACGCCATGTCGTCGGGCAGCAATCGGAAGTGGGTATGTTCCTGGGTCAGCGGGCGCAGAGCACGGAAGTCACGACGATCCAGAGTCAAGATCGCCTCGGTTTGATATTCGGCGGCCAAACACACGGTGAACGCATCGGCCATGTCGAGATCCAGACCGCGGTAGGCATCTTTGACGTGGCGGGCCGACTTGATGTGGTTTGCGACGTCGGCAACTGTGAATCGCATCCGGTCGACCTGGTCGAAAATGAACGTCAGTACCTTGTCGCGCGCCTTGGATCCGAACCGCGCCTTGGCAAGGTGGTCAACCTCGGCGAGCACCAACGGTGAAACCACCACGAGGCTGGCGTCGTTCAGCACGGCGCGGCACGATTTCGACTCGGCCCCCTTGGCGAATGCCTCGATAATTCCCGAGGTATCGCCGACGACTATCACCGGTACCGAGTTCCCTCGACGACGGCACGGGTCACCTCGTCGTCCACCGGACCGTCGATCTCATCGAAGGTCGGAAACTCCAAATCATCGCCCCACACCCGAGTACTCATCGCCGCGAGATGAATACCGCGCCGAATGATCTCTGCTTCGGCAATGCCCCGCTTGGCCGCCGCTTCCTTGATCAAAGCCAGGTCGGCAGGGTCTGCGTAAACGTTGGTCCGCTTGAGCGACATGTACCGATGGTAGCACATGTACCACTACGTGTACCACACGTCGAGGTGTGCGGCGCGACCTGGTCTACACGCGCGCCGACCGCGACCCGAGTTCCCGGACCCTTCGGGCCAATGCCCGTGCGTGACCGACGAACCCATCGTGTGTCATCGGCTGGACGGTATAGGAAGCCGAGTCCTCCCGGACGTAGTAGCGGCCGTCGCCTGCGAAGTCCATCCAGAAGAAGCCCTCCACACCGTCGGTGCGGTTGTCCAGGAATGGTCCCGGATAGCACAGCACCTCCCCCCATCCGGTGCGTGACCGGGAGAAGAATCGGCCGAGGCGTTCGCGCGGTGTCGGCGGGCGGTTCCAGCCGCGATCCGAGTCGGGTTCGATGTCGAGTTCGGATTTCAGTGCGTGGAGTTCGTGGCGGCCGGATGGTTGGTCGGGAAGCATGCGGGCCAGCAGTGTCAACGCCTGTACATGCGTGCACAGACTGACCGAAACATCGCCGCTCACACCGGGTTCCGGATCGGTATCTTGAATCGCCACCGCCGCGATCTCCGGCCCGAATCCCGCATAACCGCGCAGCTGGGTCTCGGGGTCGCCGGGGTCGGTTCCGAGGCGGCCGTGCACGTGCAACCGCACCTGCGGTTCGGCCAGCGTATGCACCAGGCGGGCGAAGTCGTCGTCCACGCGGGGCAACAGGGTGTCGATCGCCTCCCGGCGCTGCCGGCCGAGTTCGATGTCGTCGCCGGCGCGCAACGCATTCCACGTCGGATAGGGCAGGCGGTCGCGCTGCGTGGCGAAGAACGCCGCCTCGTACTGGGCACTCGTCAGCTGCCAGTGGATCACCGATATTCTCCCGGCGCTCGCCCCTGGTCCGGCGGGTTCGGCGCGGGTGGACGCGGCGGCCGGGAATCGGGGTGCCGTTCCTGCGGCGGATTCTCCCCGATGGCGCCGTAGGCGGGCATCACCGCGCGGCCGTCGTCGATCCATTCCTCGAGGTGCTGTCCGCGCAACAACTCCGACGATGCGCGTTCCTTGTCCTCCTCGGACTTCCCGCCGCCGCGACCACCCGCCCCCGGCGCCATTCCGGGCGCGCCGGGTAGACCGGCCTGGCCGGGGCTCCGTAAACCCAAGGGCGCCAGCGGTTCCGCAAAAGGCTTGCCGGGCACACTCATCCCCGGACCGCCCGATCGCGGCACGCCGCCGCCCGAACTCGACGAGCCGCCGCCGAATCCGTGCCCGGCGGCACCGCCACCGATTCCGGATGCCGAGGACCCGCCGCCCAGGCCACCGGTGGGATCGAAACCTGCCGCCGCGGTGGAAGCCGCATGGGGCAGAGCCGGCCCGCCGGTGCCCTGCTGGTTCAGCCCGGTGCCGTCGACCGCACTCGGCCGCGTGCCGGGTGACGTGGTCGATCCGGGATTCGAGTTCGCGCCACCGTCGTTTCCGGTATTCGGATCGACGTTCGGAGTGCCACTGTTCGAGTCGTCGCCACCGGGCGGGGGTTGATTACCGCCCCCGAGATTCGGCGTGCCCGGCCCCGATGGCCCGGGGCCCAGGTTCGGCGGCCCCGCCGGATTCGCGACGGGCTGCACCGGCGGAATCACCGGCACGCCTTGGTCTCCGCCTCGGATGCCCGGCGCATACACGTTCCGCAATACCTGCAAACAGGCCTGCTTCGCCTCGTGCTCCTTCGAGTCCTGTCCCTGCTGCTCCGCGAGGATAGGAAGCTTCGGTCCCGAGGCCGGCGCCGCGGGAGCCAAGTTCGGCAATCCCTGATTCTGCACCAACGCGCCGCTCACCGGCGCCACCGCCGACAACACCGGGCCCAGCATCCGGAAGGTTTCGTCGCTACCGCGCTGTGCGAAGGCGACTTTCATCCCGACGAGCGTCGCCGATTTGCCGATGGAATCGGATGTCTGGAGAAAGTCGCCGAGCGCCTTGGCGGCCTTGCCGGCGGCCATCCCCTGCCAACCCTCGGCGATTTCCTTCTTCAAGCCGTCACTCAAGGTGCGGGTGGCGTCCCCCAAGCCGGACCCGATCTTTCCCCACGCCTCCGAAACCGCGTGCACCACATCGGGTTTGATCTCATAGGTCAGATCGCGAATCTGTTCCAGCGTCAAATTCTCGAAATTGTCATCGCCGGTGAGAATCGCCGGATCGACATCCGCACCCAACTGCCCCGCCAGATCGTTGATCTGACGCTGGAGCCCCAACTGATCCGCATCCCATGCCTGCGTATGCTCCGCCGACACCAAGGTCGCGTACGTGCCGTTCTTCATCGCATCCAGCTGAGCCCGAAGATTGGCACCACTACTCTGGTCCAGATAGCTCGAAGGATCCGGTGGCGGCGTCACGGCTTGATTCCCTGTTCGAGATCTTTGAACTCTTTGCCGTACTCGGCATCCGTGTCGGCGTAGGCGATTGCCGCTTTGCGGAGAACGTCTTGTACCGCTTTCGCCTCGTCTGCGAGATCTTTGAGTCGCTGTTGGATGGAGCCGTCAGCGCCATCTGCCTTTCGGCTGAATTTGTGTGCTAGGTCAACACCCATCTGAAAACCGCCGAGACCGCTTACATTCGAGACTTCGCGGACCAAAAAAGTCAAATTGTCAATCTCGTCGATGTAGTCCTGCAACCGCTTCACCGCCGCATCGAATTTGTCGCGGTGAATCATCAGCTTGAGGTTTCCCTGCGCGACCTCTTCTGAAAGCTGTTGCCATACATCCAACTCTGACATTCTATTTCCCCGCCTTCTGAACTACTGCGCCGGGAGATCCTTCACGAGCGCAGCCGCAATCCTTGTGACCTCGACACACGCATCACCAGCCTGGTCCGCACTGGCCTTCGGGCCGAGCTCGAATTGAACCGGTCCGCTCGACGCATTGAAGACGAGCGTGCATCCTTGCGGGACATACAAGGGGTCCAACATCACTGCGCTCCGTCCGCCAACGGAAACAGTCCGTGGGTCGGCGAAATTTGTGGTGTTGTGTATGACTTCATCGAACGTATGAGAATTTGTCGAATACAGGTTCAACCCGTACCAACTGTCACTCATCCAGCCACAAATGTCCCAGCCCGGAAACTTCGTACCATATTTGCTGGTGTCGCCAACTCTCCTCGCCGGATTAAGTCCGGCCGCCGCGATGTCAGAATCAGGAATCGAACATGGATTCCATGCCGTGTTCGACGCTGGCTTGGGAGAAGCCGAAGAGGCACTCAACGTTGTTGTCGAAGATTTCTCGCCGGAGGCCGAGTCGGATTTCCCCGAACAACCAGCGGACCCTAGAAGCATTCCGATCGAAAGAGCAACACCCGCAGCGGAGATCATCCACCGCCCCCCGGCGAACCGTTCGTGCCGCTGCCGCATCACTGTGCGCCCCTCCTGCTCGCCGCCGCCAGGACGCGGTTGACGCCCCCGACCGGGACTTTATCAGAGCCCTTCACCCCCAGCCATCCGCTGAGCGCGCCAGTGTCGGGCTGCCAAACCGGGTCAGGCAACCTTTGCCACGCAACGCACGGGGTACGTTAAGCACTGCGAAACCCCCACGCCCGCAGCGCAAAGCCAAGTCGAGCGGCACGATCAGCCGCCCCAGTCCCGAGAACGACCTCGAGCACGAAGCGGCCGCCGCAGCCCTCACACCGACAGTGCTGCGGCGGCCGCATCGAGTCGCTATGCCTGGTCGAACTCGCCGTCCTTCGCACCACCGATGAATGCTCGCCACTCACCGGGAGTGAAGACGAGCGCTGGGCGAGTGTGATCCTTGCTGTCGCGAACCCCCACAAAGCCACCATCCAGGAATGCCACCTCCACGCACTCCTTTCCACCCGAAGTGCGACTGCTGGTGAACCACTGGGCATCGGACAGGTCGACGTCGTACTTTTCGCTCACGTTGCGAACTCCCTTGCTATCCGGCGAAGCAGGTCTCTGCTCGCCTGCTCATCCAGGGTGGCCCGCTGGATTCCCTGATGCGCCTCAGTGTAGTGGCGCACGTCGGCCGGCTTCTCGAGATACAAGTCGCCCGTTGGATGTTCGAGATAGACGATCGGCGGCTCGACCAGATTGCCCTTGGCGTCCTTGCCGAACTCGAGAACGATGAACTGGCTGTATACCTGGCCGAGCGGAATGCCTGCGGAGAACGGCAGTATTCGCAACGAAACATTCTGCATCGTGCTGATGTCCGCCAAGCGCTTCGCCTGAGCCGCCATCACGCGTCGCCCGCCGACTGTTCGACGAATTGCCGCTTCCCCCAACACCATCCGAAGTTCGGCCGGACCGCGACGCCGCGTGATGAGCGACTGCCGGCGCATACGCATGTGCACCCGCTGCGCGATCTCTTCCGGTGTGGCGTCGGGAAAGACCTCTCGCGTCAGTACCGCTGCGTAATCCGGAGTCTGGAGCAAACCCATCACCGCGTCCGGCGAATAGACCACCAACTGCTCCGCCGCCGCCTCCAGCCCCATGTACACATCGAAGTCCGGGGGGATCACGTCGTCGTACTCGTGCCACCAGTTCTGCACATTCGCTTGCTGCGCAAGACCTTCCAGTGCGGCGGTCAGGGTGTCGTCCGCGCCGAGCACCGCACAGAGTTCGCGGATGTCCGCGGTGCGGAGTTTGGCCGGGAAGCGGCCGTTCTCGTAGCGCTGCACCGTGCTCGCGCTGATCTCGGCCTTCTGCGCGACCTCGTGCAGCGTCATCCCGGTCTGTGATCGCAGGTCGCGAAGGTATCGGCCGAGTTGCCGCCTGGGTACCGTACTGCCGGGTTCTGACATGTCGACTATCTCCTTCTCGGGTTCGAGGAGCTTCGATCCGGACCGGACTCGTCCCGGATTCTTGGGGATCGTGCAGGCGATACACCGAAGTGCCCCCGGGAAATTCATCTCCGCCGGTCCCCACAGCTCGATCGTGATGTTCTGTGCGCGCTCACCCGGCAGCCCCCGAGGCCCGGGCCCGGCTCTATGAACCGGTACGCGGCGTGGCACCGCCGCGAAGATCTGGAGAGGTCACGAAGACAGCGATGGAACAGCAGACCAATGCGTCGAGCGAATGCTACAGCGCCGAGATACTCGGCACCCGATACCCCAGTCTAACACTGGCACAACAGCTTTCACCACGGCCCGACGAGCCGGACCTCATGGTGTCGATCCGCCTCACCGCACACAGTCCACACCCGCTCACCTTCGTGGCCTGCGAATCGGCTGCCCGCCGCTTCGCCGATCACTGGCGCAGATACGGGCGCTGCGGCACCGTCGTATTCGCAGCACCCGACGGGCGCTGCGGCCGGCTTCCGTGCGAACGGCTGTGGCTGATCCCGTGACTAGGGAATTCGGAAGCCGGGGACCACATGGTCGCGGGCGAACTGCCGGCAGGCGGCCTCGTCGTCGACCGGGATCAGCGTCTGCGGAGTCAGCGCGAGCGAGAGCGCGTTGCGCGCGACGAGTTCGGCCAGCGGCAGCGGATCGTACTGCGGCAGTTTGTCTTCCGCCTGCAGGCGGGTGATGAACTCGGCGACGTAGTCGCGCCCCAGCTCGATCACCGGCGCGCCCTGCACGGTCAGGTAGGGCAGCACGACCTCCGGTTCGGTGGTCAACAGCCGGTCCAGCAGCTTGTTGCCGCGCAACCCGTCCAAGAAGGCGACGAACAGTTCGACGATCTGATCCTCGGCGCTGGCGTCGCGATCGATCTGGCGCTGCACCGCGGCGTCGACCTGTTCCACGAACTGGCGTGCCTGCCACAGCCCGACGGCCTGAATCAGATCGGATTTACCGGCGAAGCGCCGGTACAGCGTCGCCAGCGACAGCCGCCCGCGCCGCGCGACCTCGACCATGCTGGTGCGTTTGATGCCGAAATCGAGGAAAGCCAGCAATGCCGCGTCGAGTACCGTGGTCTGATTGCGGTCCTCCGGACCCGCGCCGCGAACCAGCGGCAGGAGCCGAGTCGACAGTCTGGTCGAGCCGGTCATGGTCGTTCCTCTCGTTCGCCCGGGTCGCGGACACGGTGACGCTCTCATCATCCCATATGGTCAGCGGCCTCGATTGACACGATGCCACACCGATGAGAAGGTTTATACGAAAGCTTCTCATATTCTCTCGCCGATCCGGCGGGGAGGAACAGGAGACGAGTCGACGATGACCGCCCCCCTGCGCGCGACCGAGCCGCTGCCCGAGATTCCTGGCGACGAGCTGACCCCGGAGACGGTGCGCGAACACATCGACGGCGTGGCCGCCTTCCTGGGCGGTGCCGCGAACGTGATCATGCAGCTCAGCCATCCGCCGGTGGGCTACGGCGTGCTGGAGAGCACGGTCGACAGCGGCAAGGTGACGTTGCACCCGCTCAAGCGGCTGCGCACCACGCTGACCTATCTGGCCGTGGCCTGGCTGGGCAACGACGAGGACGTGCAGAGCTATCGGGAGGCGGTCAACGGCTCGCACCGCCCGGTGCATTCGGGACCGAACAGCCCGGTCAAGTACAACGCCTTCGATCCGAAGTTGCAGTTGTGGGTGGCGGCCTGCCTGTACTGGGGCGTCGACGATCTGTACCGGCGCATGCGCGGACCGATGGATCCCGAACTCGCCGAGCGTTTCTACCGCTACAGCGTCCGGCTCGGCACCGGGCTGCAGATGCGTCCGGAGATGTGGCCGGCCGATCGGGACGCGTTCTACGCGTTCTGGGAGGAGAACCTCGCGAAGAAGACCATCGACGAGCCGGTGCGCCGCTACTTCAACGATCTGATCGACCTGAAGATGCAGCCGCGCCTGATCCAGCTGCTGGCCGGGCGGTTCCATCGCTTCACCGTCACCGCCCTGCTGCCGCAGCATCTGCGGGACGAGATGGGGATGCGCTGGACCGCACGCGACGAACGCCGATTCCGATTCGTCCTGCGCGCGATCTCGGCGGTGTGGACGCGGATGCCCACGGTGATCCGGGTCTTCCCGTTCAACTTCTACCTCGCGGACATGCGGTTGCGCCGGCGCTTCGGGCGACCGCTGGTCTGATTCAGCGCTCGGCGAGGGCGCGCAGGAAGAAGCCGAGGTTGGCCGGGCGTTCGGCCAACCTTCGCATCAGGTAGCCGTACCACTGGTTGCCGTAGGGGATGTAGACCCGCACCGCGTGCCCGTCCTCGGCGAGGCGCCGCTGTTCGAGCGAGCGGATGCCGTAGAGCATCTGGAATTCGAAATCGCCCGGCGCGCGCCCGTTCCGGCCGGCCATGTCGTGGGCGGCGGTGATCATGACCGGATCGTGGGTGGCGACCATCGGATACCCCGGACCGGCCATGAGCAGTTCCAGGCACCGCAGATACGACTCGTCCACATCGGCGGCGCGCTGGTAGGCGACGAACTCCGGCTCGCGATACGCGCCCTTACACAACCGGATTCGCGCGCCCTCGGCCGCGGCGATGCGGCAGCGATCCTCCGCGCGGCGCAGATAGGTCTGGGTGGCGACCGCCAGCCAGGGATAGTCGGCACGCATCATGTGCACGGTCGACTCGGTGGTTTCGGTGGTGGTGTGGTCCTCCGCGTCGACGGTGATCCACACCCCCGCCTGTTGCGCCCGCTCGCACAGGGCCCGCAGATTCGCGGTGGCGATCTCGGGCCCCGCCAACCCCAGCGACTGACCCAGCGCGGAGAGCTTCACCGAAACCTCCACCGGCGCAACGGGTCGCGCCGATTGCCATCGGTTCCATCGGGCCAGATCATCGATCAACGCGAGATATTCGGCGACGGCGTCGTCGGCCATCGAGCGCTCGGTCGTGTACTCACCGAGAAAGTCGACGCTCACCATCCGACCGCTGCCCAGCAGCTCGCCGACGACCGGGGCCAGGTCGGCGCGGGTCTCCCCGGCCACGAACCGATGTACGACCTCGGCCGTGACCGGAAACCCGGTGATCGCCCGCTTCATCCGCACCGATCCGGCGGCGGCGAGGATCGCGGGGCGCAGCGGGTTCATCGTCGCCTGCCGGGTGTGGCCACCGATAAGCCGTTCATTCCGACTCCATATGCGGATAGCGGTAATCGGTCGGTGGCACGAAGGTTTCCTTCAGTGTGCGGGGCGCGACCCAGCGCAGCAGGTTCAGATACGACCCGGCCTTGTCGTCGGTGCCGGACGCGCGCGCACCGCCGAAAGGCTGCTGGCCGACCACCGCGCCGGTCGGCTTGTCGTTGATGTAGAAATTGCCCGCGGTGAAGCGCAGCGCGGTGGCGGCCCGGTCGATCGCGGACCGATCGCGGGCGAAGACGGCGCCGGTGAGCGCATAGGGCGCCGCCGAATCCACTTCCGCCAGTATCGAATCGAAGGCTTCGGGGTGATCGTCGTCGTACACGTACACCGCCAGGATCGGGCCGAAGTATTCGGTGGTGAACGCCTCGTCGCGCGGGGTATCGGCCAGGAGCACGGTGGGCTCGACGAAGAAGCCCTCGCTGTCGTCGTAGGTGCCGCCCGCCGGTATGCCCAGACCGGCCGCGCGGGCCCGCTCGATCGCGGCGACGTTCTTGTCGTAGGCGCGCCGATCGATCACGGCCCCACCGAAATTGGTCAGATCGGCCACGTCGCCGTAGCTCAGTTCGTCGACCTCGGTGAGGAAATCGTCGCCCATCTCCCGCCACAGCGAGCGCGGAATGTAGACGCGGGAGGCGGCCGAACATTTCTGTCCCTGATATTCGTAGGCGCCGCGAATCAGCGCGGTACGCAAGGCGTCCGGATCGGCCGAGCGGTGCGCCAGAACGAAATCCTTCCCGCCGGTCTCCCCCACCAGCCGCGGATATCCGTGGTAGTGGCCGATATTCGCGCTCACCCGCTGCCACAGGTGCCGGAAGGTGCGGGTCGAGCCGGTGAAGTGGATGCCGGCCAACCGCGGATCGGTCAGCGCGGCCTCGGACAGCTCGATGCCGTCACCGGTGACCAGATTGATCACCCCCGGCGGCAGCCCGGCCTCCTCGAGCACGCGCATCGTGTAGTACGCCGCCAGCGTCTGCGTGGGCGAGGGCTTCCACACCACGGTATTGCCCATCAGCGCGGGCGCGGTCGGCAGATTCCCGGCGATCGCGCTGAAGTTGAACGGGGTGATCGCGTAGACGAATCCCTCGAGCGGGCGATAATCCATCCGATTCCACACGCCCGCAGACGATTCCGGCTGCTGCGCCAGGATGTGGCTGGCGAAGGCGACGTTGAACCGCCAGAAGTCCACCAGCTCGCAGGGTGCGTCGATCTCGGCCTGATACGCCGATTTCGACTGCCCCAGCATGGTCGCGGCGGCCACCGTCTCCCGCCACGGCCCCGCCAGCAGGTCGGCGGCCCGCAGCAGCACCGCGGCGCGCTCGGTGAACGGCAGCGCGCGCCACTTCGGCGCGGCGGCCGTCGCCGCCTCGATCGCGGCGCGGCCTTCCTCCTGAGTCACATCGGCGTAGGTGCCCAGCGCGTGCTCGTGCCGATGCGGCATCACGATCTCGGAGCGGGGCCCGGTCCCCGGCCGATGCTTGCCACCGATCACGAGCGGCACATCGACCGTTCGCCCGGAGATTTCGGCAAGTTTGCCGATCAGTAGTTCTCGTTCCCGGCTCCCCGGCGCATACGAGTGAACCGGCTCGTTCGCCGGAGTCGGGACAACCGTGACAGCGTCCATAACGCCAGGCTAGTCCCGCATCGGGGCGATGCCGCGGTAAACCGACGAGTACGACGCGCGTCGCGTCGCCGGTTGATTGCTGAGGAAACCGAGGCGCGGCCCGGCCGCCGTCTCAGGCGGACAGCCGGACCGCCGCGGCCGCGATGCGCTCGTCGGTCGCGGTCAGGGCGATGCGCACGTGCTCGGTGCCGGTGGGGCCGTAGAAGTCACCGGGTGCGGCGAGGATGCCGCGCTCGGCGAGCCAGTCCAGCGTGGTGCGGCAGTTCTCGCCGCGCGTGGACCACAGGTACAGGCCGGCCTCGGAGTGGTCGATGCGGAAACCCGCCTCCTCCAACGCCTTTCGCAGCACCTCGCGACGGGCGCGGTAGCGTTCGCGCTGCTGCGCCTCGTGCCGGTCGTCGGCCAATGCGGCGGTCATCGCGGCCTGGATCGGGTACGGGACCATCATGCCGGAATGTTTGCGCACCTCCAGCAGCTCCCGGATCAACTCGACGTCGCCGGTGACGAAACCGGCCCGATAGCTGGCCAGATTCGACGTCTTCGACAGCGAGTGGATGGCGAGCAGACCGGTGTGGTCGCCGTCGCTGACGCGCGGGTCGAGGATGGATACCGCCTCGGAATCCCAGGTCAGGCCCAGATAGCACTCGTCGGAGGCGACGATCGCGCCGCGTTCGCGGGCGAAGGACACCACCTTGCGCAGATGGTCGATGCCGAGCACCCGGCCGGTGGGGTTGGACGGCGAGTTCAGGTAGATCAGCGCCGGCGATTCGGGGCCGAGCCGAGTCATGCCGTCCGCCCGCAGGATTCGCGAACCCGACAGCAGCGCACCCACCTCGTAGGTCGGATACGCCACCTCCGGAATCACCACCAGATCGGCCGGGCCGAGGCCCAGCAGTCGCGGCAATCCGGCGATCAGTTCCTTGGTGCCGATCACCGGCAGCACGGCGTCGGAGCCGATGCCGGACATGCCGAAGCGGCGCGCGACCGCCGCCACCGCGGCCTCCCGCAGTTCGGGAGTGCCGTAGGTGGCGGGATAACCGGGGACGCCGGCGGCCGAGTCGAGCGCGGCGCGGATCAGCGGGTCGACCGGGTCGACCGGTGTGCCCACCGACAGGTCGACGATGCCGTCGGGATGCGCCGCGGCGCGAGCCTTGGCCCCGGCGATGGTGTCCCAGGGAAAATCGGGCAGCAGACTGCTGACCCGCACGCGATCGCGGATCACCGAAACGCTACCTACTCGTTCGCCATCGGCGGCAGCGCGGCGATGAACGGCACGTCGTAGTCGGTCTTGCCGACCTTGGTGGCGCCGCCGGGCGAGCCGAGGTCGTCGAAGAAGTCGACGTTCGCGTTGATGTACCCGCTCCACTGGTCCGGGGTGTCGTCCTCGTAGAAGATCGCTTCCACCGGGCACACCGGCTCACATGCACCACAGTCCACGCACTCGTCGGGTTGGATGTACAGCATGCGATTGCCCTCGTAGATGCAGTCCACGGGGCATTCCTCGATGCACGCCTTGTCCTTCACGTCAACGCACGGTTCAGCGATGATGTACGGCACTGCCGTTCTCCTAGTCTGTCCTTGCCTGCGGGACACTTCCGCCCGCGCAACAGTATCCCGGGGACTCACATTACAACTGGTCAGCCTTGCCTAACTTGTCGATCCCGACGGGATGCGACACACCGTCTCCGGCGCTGTTCGCCGACCCGGTCCGGCAGTGTCCGATTCGCCGGTCCGGCGGGTGTCCGATTCGCCGGTCCGGCGGGTGTCCGATTCGCCGGTCCGGCGGGTGTCCGATTCGCCGGTCCGGCGGGTGTCCGAATCGCCGGAGCCGCCGATGTGCGCGACGCCCGCCTCCGAAGTTCCGCGGCGCGGGTCCGGAGGCGGCGCCGACGAATCAGCCGACGGTCAGCGGCAGGGCCGACACCTGGTGTTTCGGTATCCCGTAGGTGGTGGTGCGCTCCCGCACCGGGCGACCGATCCCGGCGCCGATCTCGACCAGTTCGGCCACCGACTTCGCCGAGCCGTGCTCCGACCCGGCCATCCGGGAAATGGTCTCCTCCATCAACGTACCGCCCAGATCGTTGGCGCCGCCGTTGAGCATCACCTGGGTGCCGGTGATGCCCAGCTTCACCCAGCTGGTCTGGATATTGGCGATGCGCCCGTGCAGCATGATGCGGGCCAGCGCGTGCGCGGCGCGGTTGTCCCGGATCGTCGGCCCCGGCCGCGACGCGCCCGCCAGATACAGCGGCGCGCTCTGGTGTACGAACGGCAGCAGCACGAATTCGGTGAACCCACCGGTCTCGTCCTGGATGCCGCGCAGCACTCGCAGGTGGCCGACCCAGTGCTTCGGATTGTCGACGTGGCCGTACATCATCGTCGAACTCGACGGAATGCCGAGTTTGTGGGCAGTGGTGATGACGTCGATCCACGCCGAGGTGGGCAGCTTGCCCTTGGTGAGCACCCAGCGCACCTCGTCGTCGAGAATCTCCGCCGCGGTGCCCGGAATCGTGTCCAGCCCGGCCTCTTTCAGCGCCGAGAGCCAATCGTGCACGCTCTGCCCGCCGCGCGAGGCGCCGTTGACGATCTCCATCGGGCTGAACGCGTGCACATGCATCGACGGCACCCGCTTCTTGACCGCCCGCACCAGATCGGCGTATCCGGTGACCGGCAGGTCGGGGTCGATGCCACCCTGCATGCACACTTCGGTCGCGCCTTCCACATACGCTTCCCAGGCGCGTTCGGCGACCTCGTCGGCGGAGAGGGTGAAGGCGTCGGCATCGCCCTTGCGCTGCGCGAACGCGCAGAACCGGCAGCCGGTGTAGCAGATGTTGGTGAAGTTGATATTGCGGTTCACCACGTAGGTCACATCGTCGCCGACGGTGTCGCGGCGCAGCTGATCGGCCAGCGCGGCGATGGCGTCGAGTTCCGGGCCGTCGGCGGTGGCCAGCGCCAGGTACTGGTCGTCGGTGAGCCCGGCCGGATCCTGCTCCGCGGCGCGCAGGGCGCTCAGCACGTCGGTGTCGAGCTTCACCGGCGCGCTGAGCGAAAGTACCTGTTCCCGAACAGTTTCCCAGTCGCCGAAGGCGCCGAGGCCGTCGCTGTCGAGCCCGGAATCGCTGCGCGACTCGGTATTGCGGCCCTCGGTGTCGATGGCGGTGTTGAGATCGACCCGGCCCAGCGACTCCCAGGACTGGTCGGGTTCCTGCCACGGGCGACCGGACGGATTCACGTCGCGGGCCAGGCCGGTGCGCGAATCGGCCAGTGCGCCAACATGTCCCAGCACGCGCGGGTCGATCCAGGGATTGCCGGCGAGCACATATTTCGGATGGGCCGTGAGCCGCTCGGTCAGCACATAGCCGGCCTGTGCGGTCACCTCGGCGAGCACCTCGAGGTTCGGCCACGGCCGCTCCGGATTCACATGGTCCGGGGTCAGTGGCGACACCCCACCCCAATCGTCGATACCGGCATCGATCAGGGCCCGGCACTCGTCGAGCGACACCAGATTCGGCGGGGCCTGAATCCGCATCTTGGGCCCCAGCAGCAACCGGGTCACCGCGATGGTGGCGCGGAACTCCGCGAGATCCGCATCGGGGGTGTCGCGCATGGCGGTATCGGACTTGGCCAGGAAGTTCTGCACGATCACCTCCTGCACATGCCCGAAAGCCTTGTGCGACTTGCGGATCGCCAGAATCGAGTCGACGCGCTCGGCGTAGGTCTCCCCGATGCCGACGAGGATGCCGGTGGTGAACGGGATGCTCAACCGTCCAGCATCGGTGAGGGCACGCAGCCGGACCTGCGGATCCTTGTCCGGGCTGCCGTAATGCGCCTGACCGCGCTCGGTGAACAGGCGCTCGGAGGTGGTCTCCAGCATCATGCCCATCGACGGGGCGACCGGCTTGAGCCGTGACATCTCCGCCCAGCTCATCACCCCGGGATTCAGATGCGGCAGCAGGCCGGTTTCCTCGAGCACCCGGATCGACATGGCGCGCACGTAGTCGAGCGTGGAATCGTAGCCGCGCTCGTCCAGCCACTGCCGCGCCTCCGGCCAGCGGTCCTCCGGGCGATCACCCAGCGTGAAAAGCGCTTCCTTACAACCCAATTCGGCGCCCTTACGGGCGATCTCGAGCACCTCGTCGGGTTCCAGGTACATGCCGTGGCCCTCGGCGCGCAGCTTGCCGGGCACCGTCACGAACGTGCAGTAATGACATTTGTCGCGACACAGGCGGGTGAGCGGAATGAACACCTTGCGGGAATAGGTGATGGGCAGGGTGTCCCGGGAATACGTCTCCCGCAACCCCGCATCCCGCACCCGCGCCGCGGACGCGGCCAGATCCTCGAGATCCGCACCGCGCGCGTGCAGGAGCACCACGGCCTCGTCGAGATTGAGCGTCGCCCCGTCGCGCGCACGCCGCAAGGCTCTGCGCATGGCCGAAGAACTCGGCGGAACGGGCGGTACACCAGGAGTCGGTAGCCCAGTGTGCGGTTGTTCGTTCACGCCGTCGATCATGCGCCAACCATCCGAGTGTTCTCCCTTCGGTGCCCTGTGACGTGAGACAACCCGGGGGCAGGCGGGGGTTATTCCTGCATCCGTCGATCAGTTTCGCGGCGGGAATAATCCGCCACTCGCCGCGCTGGTGGAGGCGTCGCGGCACTTTCGCCCTCTCCCGGGGCCGTCCCGAGGGCCGCGTTCCATGTCACGATGGCTGGTATGACCCGGTCGCCGGAAGTCTCGCCCGCGCGCACGATATCGGCCGCTCCGGCGTGGCGGCCCAGTCGGCGGGCACCGCTGTTGTGGGCGGCCGGGCCGGCGATCTTCTGGGCGTTCGCGCTGGTCGGTGAGCTGGTGTGGGTGGTGCTGGACGGCTCGCATCGGGGGTGGGCGCTCGCTCTGGTGGCGGCGACGGTGGTCGCTGCGGGGTTCGGCGTCGGGGTCGTGCCGGTGTGGCGGTACGCGGTGCATCGGTGGGAGGTGACCGACACCGCGGTCTACACGCGGACGGGGTGGTTCAACCAGGAGAGCCGGGTTGCGCCGATTACGCGGGTGCAGACGGTGGATACGCATCGGGGACCGTTGGAGCGGATGTTCGGGTTGGCGACGGTGACGGTGACCACGGCGTCCTCGGCGGGCGCGGTGCGGATCGCGGCGCTGGATCTGGAGGTCGCCGACCGCACGGTGAACCGGCTGACCGATATCGCGTCGATTCATCGGGAGGATGCGACGTGAGTGATCCGCGGGTGGGGGCAACCGCCGACTGGCGCCGGCTGGATATGCGGATGCTGCTCGTGCATCCGGTGCGGGAATTGTTCAAATACATTCCCGTGCTGCTGGGTGCGGTAATCGTGGGGACCCAGAGTGGCGGGCCGGCGTGGAGTCCGGTGGCGGTCGCGGTGGTGATCGTGGCGTTCGCGTTGACGCGGTGGTTCACAACCAGTTACCGGATCGGCGCCGATACCGTGCAGCTGCGCCGGGGCTTGCTGCAGCGACGGACCCTGACCGTGCCGCGGACCCGGATTCGGTCGGTGGACGTGCACGCGGACCTGATGCATCGGCTGCTCGGATTGGTGGTGCTCGTCATCGGCACCGGGCAGCACGCCGATCGGGAGAAGCGGTTTCACCTCGACGGGGTGGATGCGCGGCAGGTTCCCGAACTGCGGGCATTGCTGTTGCGGCCGGCGGAGAATACGCAGCCGGATACCGCCGGCGCAGCCGGCGCTTTCGGAGGGGATTCCGGGCCTTTCGGTCGCACGGCCGCCCTCGCCGGTAACCAGGGAACCGAGCCCGAGTATCTCGAGCGGAATGCCGAAAGGACGACCGAAGCCACCCGAACGCCTCGCTCCGACGCGACCGGCAGTAGGTCAGCGGACGCCACCGCACCTCCAGACCATTCGAGGAGAACCGACCAGGTCCACAACGGGATCAGTGCCGGACGGGCCGCACTGCAGCGAGCCTTGAACGGCGGCGAATCCGGCGCGCTCGCGGACGACGCGATCGAGATCGGGCATTGGCGGCCGCGCTGGGTTCGGTACGCACCGCTGTCGCTGACCGGCCTGGCTATCGTCGGGCCGGTGATCGGCTTGGCCGCGAAGGTCGGGGTCGCCGATGTGCTGGTGCATTCGCAAGCCGTGCAGGACTTGACCGAGCACAGTGCGGTTTTCATCGCCCTCGCCGTGACGGGTGCGGTCGTGGTGCTGCTGGTGATCGCGGCCATTGCGGCGTGCATCCGATATCTCACCACGTATTTCGGTCTGCGCGTGCTCGACGACGGCACGGCGTTGCATATCCGCGGCGGCCTGTTCACCACCCGCCAGACCACGCTCGATCTCTCGCGACTGCGCGGTGCGACCGTCAAGGAACCCCTGCTCCTCCGCTTGGCCGGCGGTGCCGAACTCGAAGCCATCATGACCGGCACCAGCCCGCGTCAGAAGCTGCTCCCCCAGGCCCCGCGCGCCGCCGTCGACCGCACCCTGGCCCAGCTTCTCACCAGCCGTTCTCGTCGCGAAACCGCCGCGAGCGAACACGCTGCGCCACAACAACTCTGGGACGACCTGGCAACCGCCGCTGCTCCCGCATCGGTAGCACTCGAACAGCACGGCCCGCGCGCGCGACGGCGGCGCTACACGCGCGCCTTCATTCCGGTGTGGATCCTTCTCGCCACTTTCGCCGCGATAGTCTCTGCCGGACTGCATGTTCCACCGTGGGCATGGGTCGTTCCGGCGATCGTCGCGCTCTTTGCTGCGGCGCTGGCACACGATCGATATCGCGGACTGGGGCATGCGGTGATCCCGTCGGACGGCGCGCGTCCGGTCTGGCTGATCACCCGGCGCGGATCGCTGGATCGCGACCGTGACTGCCTGGAGGCGCCGGGTGTGATCGGGTGGACCGTGCGGCAGACCTTTTTCCAGCGGCGGGCGAGACTGGCGACCGTGATCGCGGCCAGCGCGGCCGGGAAGAAGAAGTACAGCATCGTGGATCTGCCCATCGAACGGGCGTGGGCGCTGATCGACCAGGTGACGCCCGGGCAACTGGGCGTGCGTGCGGAACACGAGACGACGCCCGTTCCGACACCGGACTCCGCATCGGACGACGCCGTCGCGAAACTGCGCGCAACCTGACGCCGACGCTCGGCCGCGGCGCCGATCACCGAACTGCATGTAACCGGCAGTTCTCCCGAGAAAACTCGGCGTCGAACCCCGAAAATGTGCCATATCCGCATGTATGTGACAGATAAGTAAGCGCGGATTCACTCATCGTGATACAACTCACCCCAGTGTTGTGAAAGGTGAGCTTTTATGGATCCGACAGCGAAGCAGCGCGCAGCCCTGGGCCTGATCTGCGATACGTTCACACCGGGCGACGGGCTGAGTTTGCCGTCGGCGACCGAATTAGGTTCCGTGGCTACGGTTTTCGACATCCTGAGCCGCAACCCGCGCCCCTCCGAGGCGAAACAGCTCGCCACCCTGCTCGATCTGTGGGATTCCCGATTGGCGGGGGTACTGCTCGGCAACCGGGGCCGGCGCTTCTCGGCGCTGACCCCCGACGAACGCGAGCGCACCCTCCTCCGTCTCGGCGATTCCCGAATTGCGCTGAAGCGCACGCTGTTTCAGGCGCTCAAGCAAGCCGCTCTGCTGTCCTACAACGTCACGCCGGGCCCTACGGGTAGCCACCCGCTGTGGAAGGCCATCGACTACCCGGGCCCGCCCGGCACGCTCGTCTCGGCGCCGGCACCCGCCCTGTCCGTGCTGCGTCCGACCGCAGCGACCACACTGACCTGCGATGTCGTCATCGTCGGTTCGGGGGCCGGCGGCGGCACCGCCGCCGCCGTACTGGCCGAGGCGGGTCTCGACGTCATCGTGCTGGAACGCGGAAACTATTACGACGACCGGGATTTCGGCACCGGCGAGCTCGATGCCCTGCTCAATCTGTACGCCCCCGGCCCGCCCGCCACCAGCGAAGGCCAGATCACCCTGGTCGCGGGCACCTGCCTGGGCGGCGGCACGGTGGTCAACTGGAGCACCTCGCTGCGCACGCCCGACGAGGTGCGCGCCGAATGGGCCGGACTCGGTGTGCCGCAGTTCGCGCAGGACGAATTCACCGCCGCCCTCGACGCGGTGACCGGCCGTCTCGGCGTCAACGACCGCCACTCTCCGCTCTCGGCGCGCGACAGCGTGCTGGAACGCGGCGCCACCGCTCTGGGCTGGCATATCGACACCCTGCCCCGCAATGTCGGCGACGCGTGCGACGCCGGGGTCGAATGCGGTCGCTGCCCCTACGGCTGCCGCGTCGGCGCCAAGCAGTCGGTCACCAAAACCTGGCTCGCCGATGCCGCCGAGCACGGCGCCCGGTTCGTGGTCGACGCGAACGTGCGGCGCATCCTCGTGAACAACGGTCGCGCCGAGGGAGTCTCGGCCGTGAGTTCGAACGGCACCCCGATCGAGGTGCGGGCCCGCGCCGTGGTCGTGGCCGCCGGTGCGGTGCAGACCCCGGCGCTGCTGAAGCGATCGGGTCTGGGCAACAAGAACATCGGTAACTATCTGCGACTGCATCCCGCCGCGGCGGTCTTCGGCGTCTTCGACGAGCCGATCCGGCCGTGGGAGGGCGGTATGCAGGCCCGGATCAGCCGTCAGCACCGCGATCTGGACGGCAACGGCTACGGCGTCATCTACGAGACCGGTCCCATCCATCCCGGCATGGGCGTCGGTTTCATGAACTGGCGCGGCGCGGCGGCCTACCGGACGAATCTGCTGGAGCTGAACAAGTCGGTGGCCCTCGGAGTGATCACCCGCGACCGCGACCACGGCAGTGTCGGCGTCGACAAGAACGGCGAACCGGTGGTCTCCTATCGGCTCTCCGACCACGATCGCGGCCATCTGCACACCGGAATCACCGGCGCCGCACAGATTCTCGAGGCCGCCGGGGCACGCCGCATCTATTCCGGCCAGCAGGCCGGCCCCGCCTACGAGCCCGGACGCACCGGGTCGCACGCCGAATTCGCCGCCGCGTGCGCCGCCGCCGGCTACGAACCCGGGCAGTGCGCGATGGGCGCGCTGCACATCATGGGTTCGGCGCGGATGGGCGGCTCGCCGGACATGTCGGCGGCCGACCCCGACGGCGCCACCTGGGACGTACCGAACGTCGTCGTCGCCGACGCGTCCTGCTTCCCCACCGCGTCCGGGGTGAATCCGATGGTCTCGATCGAGGCGATCGCCCATATGAACGCGAAACGCCTCGCGGCGCGGTTGCGCTGAGCCGTGGGCGGCACTCCGCCGTGTCAGAGCCCGCGAATACCGTCCAGCAGCGCCTGCAGCAGGCCGACGTCGGATGCCTCGTCCTGACGAGGCTGGCGGTATTCGAGGCGGCCGTCGTCGATGAGGTCGCCGATGAGCACCTTCGTCATCGTCAGCGGAAGTTCCAGCCGCGCAGCGACTTCCGCGACCGACTGCGGCGTGCGGCACAATTCCACGATGGCGGCGTACTCGGGTTCGTGGCGGCGCAGCGCCGCGCCCCGGCCGATATCGACCACCAGGGTCAGCATATCCAGCTCCGGCCGGTTGCTGCGGCCACGCCCCTGCGTGACCGCGTACAACCGGACCAGCGGTCCGGCCTCGTCGTCGAACCAGGCGTCACCGTCGTTCACGGTGACTCATCGTCGGTCGACGGCGAGATGTGAACCGACCCGCTGCACGGTCTGGTTCATCGCATACGCGACCATGCCCAGATCGGCGTTGTCCGCGGCCAGCAGGCCCAGGCAGGCGTTGTCCCCCGCGGCGGTGATGAACAGCACCGCCCGGTCGAGTTCCACCATGGTCTGGCAGACACCGCCGGCGTCGAAATGGTGTCCGGCGCTGCGGGCCAGGCTGTGCAGCGCGGAAGCCATCGCGCAGAACCGCTCGGCATCGGAGTTCTCGAGCTCCGAGGAATTACCCAGCAGCAGTCCGTCGGTGGACAGCAGGACCGCGTAGCGCACACCGGTGAGACCCTTCACCAGATCATCGAGCAGCCAGCCGACGTCACTTCGGTTGGGATTAGCCATCTTCACCCTCGTCTGTGTCGAATTGTGATGCCGTGGAGCCGGTTTCGGCAGCGGGTCGGCGGCCCTGCCGAGTGCCCTGCTCGACGGCGCTGATCAGGTTGCGAGCTTGATCGGCGGTGCGTTGCCGAACGGTATTGGAGCCGGCCGCGGGCGTATCGGCGCGATCGGCCGAACGCACCCGGCGCGGCAGCGGCGGGCGGCCCTCACCGGCGCGAACCACGCCCGGAGTGGTCACGGGCGCACCGAACACCCCGGTCGCCGGCGCGGAATCGATGTGCTCCGAGGCCGAGGTGAACCAGGCCGAGCGTCGTGTGCCCGGGTCCGGATCGGTCGCCGGTGGCGTGGACACTTCGGTCACCGGAACATCCTCGGCGACAACCACTTCGGCACGGGCGGCGGAAGCGGTGGTCGCCGGTCCGAGCACGGCGAACTCCCCGGTGGCGGGTCCCGGATCCTCGAACTCCGTACCGTTCACGTCGCCGGCTTCCAGCACCGGCGTGCCGATCAGCACCACCGCGCGCACGCCGCCGTACACCGATTCGCGCAGCTTCACCGAAATGCCGTGGCGGTTGGCCAGTTTCGCGACCACGAACAGTCCGAGCCGGGTGTCGCTCGAGAGTGCGGCCACGCTGAACTCCGGCGGATGCGACAGCATCTCGTTGCGCCGGTCGAGTTCGTCGGCGGTCATGCCCAGACCCTGGTCGACGATCTCCACGGCTACCCCGCGACCCACCACCGCGGCATGCACCTCCACTCGCGCCTGCGGCGGCGAATACGAGGTGGCGTTGTCCATCAGTTCGGCCAGCAGGTGGATCAGGTCGGCGACCGCGGTGCCCATCACCCGGGTGCGTGGAATGCGGCCGATGCGGATTCTGGTGTAGTCGAGGCTTTCCGCGACCGCGCCGCGAATCACCTCGATCAGCGGCACCGGATTGCGCCAGCGCCGGCCGGGCTGCTTACCACCGAGGATGATCAGATTCTCGGCGTTGCGGCGGGCGCGAGTCGCCAAATGGTCGAGCTGGAACAGCAATTCGAGCTGGTCGGCATTCTCCTCGCGCCGCTCGGCCTGGTCCAGCAGCGCCAGCTGACGATGCACCAGCGCCTGGCTGCGATGGGCGATATCCAGGAAGATCGTGTTGATACCGGCGCGGGTATTCGATTCCGCGACCGCGGCCGATACCGCCGCCACCTGCGCCCGGTTGAACGCCTGCGCGACCTGGCCGAGTTCGTCGGAACCGAAGTCCAGCCGCGACACCTCCAGCGGGGCATCCACCGTCTCGCCCGCCGAAACCCGGCGCATGATGTCGGGCAGCCGTTCATCGGCCAATTCCAGTGTGTCGCGGCGCAATCGGCGCATCCGGCCGATGAACCGGTTCGCCAGCACCAGCGAGGCGAGGAAGGCCAGAACCGACACCAGCAACACCGCACCGCCGCCGGCCAGCGATCCGATGGCGGTGCGGTCACCCTGATCCCGCGCCTCGGCATGCGCGTCCCGGCTCTTGTCCTGCCACAGTGTCAGCAGTCCGGACGCGATCTGCGCCGAACCGTCCTGCCAGGCCTGCACGGTCATCGGCAGCGGTTTCGCGGTCTGCCGGGTCGTGCGCGAACGTGTGGTGTCGCCGGCCCGGGTACTCGAGTCGGCATCCTCGGTGGCCGGCGTCGGACCGCGCGCGGCGATCGCATCGGCCATCTCGTTGATCTGAGCCCACGCCGGGCTGTTCACGATCGCGTCGAGCTGATCCGCGCGTTGGCCCTTCAGCACCGAGAGCGAATAGGCGATCTGGCCGCGGAATTCACCCAGATAGTTGGTGTACTGGGTCCACTGCGCGGGCGTCGACGTGTTTGTCACCAGGAACAATTCACCCAGTGTCGTGGCTTCGGACAGCGCCTCCGCGGCCCGCATCACCTGAACGGCATAGCCGAGTTGAACGGCGATGCCGGCATCCGGTGCGACCCGGGCAGCCAGCATCGAGGCATCGATGATCGCCGCGGTGAAACGGCTGAACAGACCGAAAACCTGTTCGGCCGGCGCCTGACCGGAATCGATGCCGCGACGCACCAGCGGCAACTGTGCGAGCAACTGACCGTAGGCGGCGATATCGGCTCCGGAGTTGTCCGGATTCATCTTCTGCGCCTCGTCGCCCTTGGCCGTGAGGGCGGCCAACGCCGCATCCGAGCGCTGCCGCGCCGCCGTCAATTGTGCTGTGGCGCTGGGATCACCCGCCAGTTGCAGCATCGAGAGCCGGCGTTCCTCGCCGAAGGTCTCCATGATGGCGACCGCGGGAGCCGCGGTACTGCTGGCGAGTTCGGCCCACTGCCGGGCATCGCGGCCCGACCGCACCAGATACGACGCCGCGCCCACGCCGATGGCGAGCAACGTGACGCTGGAGATCAGCACGATCGCGAGCAGGCGCACGCGCACACTGACCCGCCCGCGCACACCCCGGCTCATCAGGCCGAGCCAGCGCGAATCCTTTGTGTTCACAGGCAATCCAGGAAGCTTCGACCACTCAACCACGGGTGATCTTCCTGTTGTCGGGCGATGTCCGCGCGCATTCGGATCTCGGCGCACCCGAGCCAACCGGCCAGCTGAGCAACCGGCCCCCACTTCCTAACCACACCGCCCGCCGGGCGGCAGAACCACAGATAACGCCTGAGAGACTAACCGACCCTACGGCCCGCTACAGCGGTTCGCCGATATCTCTTTCCGGCAATGCCTTTCCCGCGACCGGCACCGTTCAGAGCGTGGCGGGCGTGGCCTTCGGACGCAGGAACGCGCGGCGGAACAGATAGAAGCCCACCGGCACGATGCCGCACGCCAGCAGCAGCGGAGAGGTCCACGAATCGGTCAGCAGCACATCGCCGCCGGGCCCGGTGGTGGAGCAGATCAGGAATCCGAACAGCCACGCGATCACCGGCAGCCCCATCGCGGCCGGGCGCGACACGACCACACCCATTCCCCGCACCAGCAGCACGTTCACCGCCGCGGCGACCAGGGCCGCGATCGGGAACGGCGTGGCACCGATGTAGAGCGGCAGATAGAGCACCTCGAGCACGACCGAGAGCAGCCCGTCGAACACCAGCACCGCCGCCAGCACGCCGCCGAGCACCGGCCAGGCATACTTCGACCCGCCGGGCACATACGCGGTCCGGCTGGTCGTCGCGGCCGTCACGGTACCGGCGGGAAGCCGAGCAGGGTCAACAGATGACTCTGCATATCGACGAATCCGTAGAGCACCGACAGGTACAGATCGTGCTGCGCCTGCCAGTTCGGCTTCTGGCTCTCGACGAACGCGACGATGGCGTCCTGCAGGCTCCAGTTGTACATGCCCAGCAGTCTAAGCCGAAGCACCCACGATCAGGCCAGTCCCGGTGCCGGCTCCCACGGTCGATCCAGCCCGGCGAACAGATCGTCCTCGTGTCCGTCCGGGCCCACCGGCCCGAGACGACCACGCACCAGCACGTAGTGCTCCTCCGGCAACACCGGCTGGGCGATACTGTTCGACAGCGCGAATTCGCGGCCCGAGGGCGCGACCGTCACCTGAGTGGCGTGCGCACGCAGGGCGGCGCGCTTGGCCGCCAGCACATCCGAGACATCGATCGTGGTGGTCACGGTCTCACTCGACACACAGGCCAGCTCGCCCACCGCCGGCAACCGCCATCCGCTCGGCAGGGCCCCGGGCAGACGATCGACCGTGCGGCGGGCCAAGGCCTCGGTATGCCGGCGCAGCACGTCGGCGTCGGTCACCGTCCAGTACACCTTCGGTGTGTCCCAACCCTTTTCGGCCGCCACCGCCACCGCGTCCATGGTGACCCGATGGGCACGCATATGGTCCGGATGGCCGTAGCCGCCGCGCGGGTCGTAGCCGACCACCACGCGCGGGCGCAGCCGCAGCAGCGCCTCGCTCAACTCCGCCACCGCGGCCGGCCCGGAATCGACGAAGGCACGCGGGTGCGTCGGCACCAGGGGCTTGGGGTCGGCGGTCGTACCGGTCATACCGGAATCCCGCCAGCGCCCCGCCCCGCCGAGAAAATGCGGCGCCTCGACACCGAGTGCGGCCAGCGCCGCGGTCAGCTCGTGGATGCGGAAGCCGCCCAGCTGATCGGCGTGGGCGCTGGTGAGCTGTTGCCAACGCTCCCCGATGACCTCGCCCTCCTCGCCGAGCGTGCAGGTCACCACGGTCACCGGAACGCCGCGGGCGGCGTAGTGCGCGATGGTGCCGCCGGTGGCGATCGACTCGTCGTCGGGGTGGGCGTGTACCAGAACCAGTCCGCCGGTTGCGGTCACGACAGCCGCCGCCAGGTACTAGCGCCGCCGAAGATCCCGACCTGGATCGAACCGCTCAGCGAAACCCCGTCCATCCGCGAACTCGCCGCGGCGACACCGGTGTCCTGCACGATCGGCAGCACGGTCGCCAGATCCCACAGCTTCGGCTCCGCATCACCGATCGCCTTGGGCACATCCACCCCGCGCAGCGCCGCGTCGATCTGCGGTTGCAGCGAGGGATCACAGATCCCCGACACATTGCTCGGCGCCTTGCGGATGGCATCGAACTGCGAGGTGTCCTCCTGACCGGGCGCGGCCACCGGCGGACAGCCGTACCGCGAGGACAGGATCGTCGCCGGATCCTCACCGGCCCGCTCCCAGCCGACCACCGCGTCCACGGTTCCGTCCGCGAGATCCTTGCCGTAGAGCTCGTCGGCCGGCAGGCTGCGCACCGACGCATCGATTCCGGCGCTGCGCAGCTGGTCGGCGGCGGTGTTCGCGACGGCCAGCGTGGTCTGATCCTTGTCCACCGCGCCGATGCGAATCGTCAGGGTCCGGCCGTTCTTGGCGACCGGACGCGGCTGCGGCGCCGGCGAGGTGGTCGGATTACCCGACGCGGGAGACTCGGGCGCACGGCCGAATCCGGCGTCGGCCAGCAGCCCGAACGCCTGGTCGGGAGACGGCCGCGGCGGGGCCGTCGGCGCGTATCCCGGATCCGAGGACGCCAGAATCTGCGCCCGCACCGGATCCACCCACGCGCCGGTCTCGGCGCCCACCGAGGCCAGCAACGCCGGATCGAGCAGACCCAGCACCGCATGGCGCACCCGCGGATCGGCCAGATCCCCGGAGCGCCCGTTGAGCACCATCTGCATCTCCCGCGCCTGGGGCATGATCGCGGTCCGCACCTGCGGAATCGCGGCCAGCTGCGCCTGCGTCGCGACACCGCCGTGCACCAGCGCCATCTGAGCGTCCCCCGCGCGCAGCGATTCGGCCAGCTGCGCCGGAGTTCCGCCGCGCCGCAACAGAATCTGATCCGGCACCGCCGGAGTACCCCAATAGCGGTCGTTGCGTTCGAGCAGAATCTCCTCGCGGCCCGCGTCGGCCTGCTTCACCCGGAACTGCCCGCCGGAGATCGGATTCTGATCGATCAGCCCACGCTCCACGGCCAGCGCCCGCTGGAAACCACCGGGTGCGTCCTTGAGCAGATGCGAGGGCAGAAGATCCGAAAACAGTTGCCGCCAAGCCGGATACGGCTGACTCATCGTCACCGTCACCGTCTTGCCGCCCTCCGAGGACTTCACATCGTTGATCAACCGGTAGCCCGCCGGATCCACCACCCCGGGCTGGCTGATCATCTGCTGCCACAGATAGCGGAAATCCTCGGCCGCGATCGGCGCCCCGTCCGACCACGACGCCTGATTCTGAATCTTGTAGGTCAGCGTGAACTGATCCGGCTGCGCCGGATCCGACGGCGTCACATCCGCCGACACCATCAACGCCGCATCCGGCACCCAGTCCGTTCCCCCGGGCACGGTCGGCGACGGCACCGGACGAAACGGGCTCGGAAACACCATCGACGCAACGGCATTCGTCGCCGGCGACTGGTTCGACCGCAGATGCGGGTTGAATCCGATCCCGATATCGTCCACCGCCACCACCACCGTGGACTTCGTCGGCGTCGCCGGAGTCGTCTTGGGGCTGTCGGTGCTCTCGATCGGCGGCGGCGGATTGGCGGTGCACGCGGTGAGCACTCCGAGCGCCAGCATCAGCACCAGTACCACGCGCCGCCCTGCACGCATACGAACTCCCGACATCACGGCTTGTACTCTAGTGTTTTTGGCCTTCGCTTCGCTTCGGCGGGGTTTCGGCCCGCCATGGTGAACGGCTCGTAGAGGTATGCCTGGTTGGTTGGTCGGTGATCGCAGAGGTACGCATCTCGGAAGCGCTGATACCCGCAACCACAGAGGCTCACGTCTTCTGGACGTGAGCCTCTGTGCTTCAGCGGTGTGTGCCCTACGCGTTCTGGGCGGCGCGGTCGCGGGCCTTGCGGCGCGACGCCTCACGGCCGCGTTCGGTGGCGCCCAGGATCACCTTGCGCACGCGCACGATCTCGGGGGTCACCTCGACGCACTCGTCGGCGGCACAGAACTCCATGGCGCCCTCGAGGTCCAGCTGCAGCGGCTTGGCCAGGGTCTCGAGCACGTCACCGGTGGCCGAGCGCATATTGGTCAGCTTCTTCTCGCGGGTGACGTTGATGTCGAGGTCCTCGGCGCGCGGGTTGATACCCACCACGTGGCCCTCGTAGGTGTCGGCGCCCGGCTCCACGAAGAACTGGCCCCGGTCGGCGAGCTGAATCATGGCGAACGGGGTTACCGTGCCCGCACGGTCGGAAACCAGCGAGCCGGTGTGGCGGGCGCGGATCTCGCCGGCCCACGGCGCGTAGCCGTCGAAGACCGCGTTGGCGATACCGGTGCCGCGCGTCTCGGTGAGGAAGTCGGTGCGGAAACCGATCAGACCGCGCGAGGGGACGATGAACTCCATGCGCACCCACCCGGCGGAGTGGTTGCTCATCTGGACCATCTTGCCCTTGCGGGCGGCCAGCAGCTGCGTGACCGCGCCCAGGTACTCGTCCGGGCAATCGATGGTCAGCTCTTCGAACGGCTCGTGCACCTTGCCGTCGACCTGCTTGGTGACCACCTGCGGCTTGCCTACGGTCAGCTCGAAACCCTCGCGGCGCATCTGCTCGACCAGGATCGCCAGCGCCAGCTCACCACGGCCCTGCACCTCCCAGGCATCCGGGCGGCCGATATCGAGCACGCGCAGCGACACGTTGCCGACCAGCTCCTGATCCAGGCGCGACTTCACCATGCGGGCGGTCAGCTTGTGGCCCTGCACCCGGCCGACCAGCGGCGAGGTGTTGGTGCCGATGGTCACCGAGATGGCCGGCTCGTCGACGGTGATCCGCGGCAGCGCCACCGGGTTGTCCACATCGGCGAGAGTGTCACCGATCATGATCTCCGGAATGCCGGCGACGGCGACGATATCGCCGGCCACGGCCTCCTCACCCGGCTTGCGCTCGACGCCGATGGTCTGCAGCAGCTCGGTGATCTTCACGGTCTTGACGCCGTCACCGTGCATCCACGCGACGTTCTGGCCCTTGCGCAGGGTGCCGTTGTGGATGCGGACCAGGCCGATCCGGCCGAGGAACGGCGATGCGTCCAGGTTGGTGACGTGCGCCTGCAGCGGGGCCGACGGGTCGCCCTTGGGCGCGGGCACGTACTTCAGCAGCACCTCGAACAGTTCGTCGAGGTTCTCCGCATCCGGCGCGCTGCCGTTCTCGGGGCGCTGGGTGGAGGCCTTGCCCTCGCGGCCGGAGGCGTAGAGCACCGGCAGATCCAGCGCCAGCTCGGCCGCCTCGGACGCTTCGTCGTCGAGGTCGGAGGCCAGATCCAGCAGCAGGTCGTGGCTCTCTTCGACGACCTCCTCGATCCGGGCGTCGGGGCGGTCGGTCTTGTTCACGACCAGGATCACCGGCAGCGAGGCGGCCAGTGCCTTGCGCAGCACGAACCGGGTCTGCGGCAGCGGCCCCTCCGAGGCGTCGACCAGCAGCACGACACCGTCGACCATGGACAGACCGCGCTCGACCTCGCCGCCGAAATCGGCGTGACCGGGGGTGTCGATGACGTTGATCACAGTGACGCTGCCGTCGCCGTGATGACGATGCACCGCGGTGTTCTTGGCGAGAATGGTGATGCCCTTCTCGCGCTCCAAATCACCGGAGTCCATCACCCGGTCGACCGGCTCGGCACGCTCGGCGAAGGCACCGGACTGCCGCAACATGGCATCGACCAGCGTCGTCTTGCCGTGGTCGACATGAGCCACAATGGCGACATTGCGGAACTCGACAGACGACACGTTGAATCCTCCTGCTGAATGAATGGGTTGCGGCCGACCCGCGCCGTAGCGGGTCCGAACAAGGCAGGTGGACTGATCTCACCGGACATGCGGCCAGCTACACAGTACCGAAACCCGGTCGGCCACCGTTTCCGGCATCATGGTTGGTTACCCTGGGCCGCATGGGCAAGGTGAAGGCCAAGGAGGTCGCACACCTCACACCGAAGAAGAAGTGCTGCCGCAAGAAGAAGCGCTGTCTGAAATGCCCTGTCGTGGTCTCGAAGATGAAGAAGTGCCAGGCCGCCGGGGTCAAGGGCAAAGATCTCAAAAAGGCTCTCAAACTCGCGCGTGCGGCCTGAGCCGCGACCGCTGGGGTAGAACCGAAAGTATGAGTACCCCATTGCTCTCCGACAGCGAGATCGCCACTGGGTTGCGCGAACTACCCGCCTGGACCCACACCGGCAGCAGTATCTCCCGAACCGTCGAGGCCCCGTCCTTCATGGCCGGCATCGAACTGGTGCGTCGAGTGGCCGAATCCGCCGAGAAGGTCAACCACCATCCCGATATCGATATCCGGTGGCGGCGGGTCACCTTCACCCTCTCCACCCACTCCGAGGGCGGCATCACCCGCAAGGATCTCGCGCTGGCCGGCCAGATCGACCGCCTCGCCGATCAGAGCTGAACCGGCCTAACCCGCCACCGAACCCGCCGCGACCGCGGGCACCGACACCGGCGTGCCCGGCCGCCCGCGCTGCGCGCCCGCCCAGATGATCCACAGATAGGTCGCGACCACGCCGAAAACGTAGATCGCCCCCAACCAGGCCAAAACCGCCGGGCGGGAGATCTCCCAGATCGTCGGCTGGAAGAAGGTCAGGATCCACGGGATGCCGACCAGCGTGGTCACCAGCCAGAATCCGGCCACCACCCGCGCCCCCGCGATCGAACGCAGCGGACCGTGCACCAGCCACATCATCAGCGGCAGCAACCACACCCAGTGGTGCGACCAGGAGATCGGCGACACCATCAAGCCGAACAGCTGCACCACCAGCAGCACTCCGAGCCGATCGCCGAAATCGACCGCGCGCCAAGCGAACCAGGCCAGCGCCACGGTCAGCAGCACCGCACCCAGCCACCACGGCCCGAACGGGATGCGATGCCCCGCCACATACCAGGGCGCTCCCGCGTCGTGGCCGAGAATGCGGCTCAGCGCCCCGCGCAGCGACTGGTTGACCACCGAACCGACCGGGCCGATGCGGTTGGCGTCACCGATCAGCGGCCCGAAATAGGTCCGGGTCTCCGAGGGCGAGAGCAGATAGCTCACTCCGATCGTCGCCGCGAACACCACCGCCGACCACACCGCGGCCGCCCACCGCCGCTGCGCCAGGAAATACAAACCGGTGATCCCCGGCGTCAGCTTGACTCCCGCGGCCACACCTACCAGCAGCCCCGACAGCCACCAGCGGGCGGAGTACGCCGCCGCCAGCCCGGCCAGCAGCAGGAACACATTCACCTGTCCGTAGTCCAGCGTCGTCCGCGTCGGCTCCAGCCACAGCCCCAGCGCGGTCCACAGCATCGCCGCCGCACGCCGATTCGACTCCGCCGCCGAACCCGGCAAGAGTGCGAAAGCGATCCGCACCGACGCGTACAGCGCCACCACGATCAACCCGAACCACAGCAGCGTCACCAGCCCGAACGGCAGGAAATGCAGCGGATAGAACACCACCGCCGCGAACGGCGGATAGGTGAACGGAAGCGGGAAATTCGGAGTCTTGTCGGCATAGACGAAGTCGTAGAGATGCCCACTGCCCAAATTGGCCGCGCCCTCGACGTATACGCGCAGGTCGACCACGTCGAGCCCGTGTGGAAGCACGAACATCAGCACCAGACGGGCCACGACCGATACGGCCAGAACAGCCCCGGCCACGCGGATGTCGGCCAAACGGAGGTGTCGGGTCACGGGCTGTAATTCTGCCCTCGCTTCCCGGCGTGCGTAGCCCCGGGCATACGTCGCCGATAGGTACACCCTCGGTAGGTCTCGGCCCGCCTCGATTCCGGAGCGACGGAGCGAGGGAGCGCAGCGACCGAGCGGAGGAGGAAAAAATCAGGCCCGAAGGGCCGAGACTCCGCCGAAGCGAAGCGGAGGCCGAAAACACAGGTTATGTTCTGATAACGCGCCGGGCGGGGTGATCGGAATTGCCGAGCGGTGCAGGCAAGATCACACCCATGGCTGTACAACACGGCGGCACTGTCTTTAGAGTGTCGCGAAGCGATGCCCGCATCGCACGATGTTCTCGCATCACATGACGAGGTAACCCCGAGGTTTAAGGACGGCAACACCAGTGCTTCGCACCAGAGGAACGCGGTTCGCATTGTCCGTGCTGGCCCTGACAGCCGGCGCGACACTCGCCGCGTCGACGATCGCGGTTGCCGAACCGGCACCGAAGGCCCAGGCCGTTGATGTTCCGCTGGTCCCGGAGGGCGTTCCGGTCGACGCGATCGCATCGCTGGCTCCGGCCATCGTCGGCGCTGCCGCCCAGGCGGGCAACATCGCCTCGCCGGGCGCTCAGACCATTCTCGATCAGGCGATCCAGCTGCTCGAGCAGTCCAATCTGCCGCCGCAGGTCAAGCAGACGTTGCAGGCCATCGTCGCCTTCCTCAACGGCAGCGGTGGCGGCGGTCCCGAAATCCCGAAGAACGGTCCGGCCATCGCGCAGTTCCTGTACCCGACCATCGGCAAGGACTGCATCAGCCCCGGCTCCGACTCGGTCGGCACCGCGCTCGCGGTTCCGGGTCCGGCCGAACTGCCCCCGCCCGGACCGGCCGCCGGTCAGGCCGGCTTCGTGTTCACCGCGCTGGGCACCAAAGGTCTGACGCCGCAGCAGAATCCGCCGATGACCGTCCAGTGGTACAACCTGGACAACCACCGCGGCGGCACCGTGGCGCTGACCGACGAGGCGCACATCAACCCCGACGGTCCGGCCACCCTGTCGGCCATCGTCGACACCGGCCCGGGTCGCGTCGTCTCGGTGATCGCGGGTTCCCTGACCACCCAGCCGGCCGCCGATCAGGCACCGATCACCTGCTCGTTCCTGCCCACGCTGGGTCTGTTCACGGTGGCGTCGGGCCCCGCCCAGGCCGCGGCTCCGGTGAACCCGGCCGGCACGGTGCCCGCCGCGCACGCGGTGCAGCAGCCCGCAGCGGTACGCCCGCAGAACTGATCTCGAGCTCCCGACGGCCCGGAGAGATGTCGCGAAGGCGACACTCCGGGCCGTTTGCTGTCAATGCGCCGTGGGATGTCCCCGACTGTGGTAGACCGCTAGGTATGTCGACTGCCGATCAGCTCGAACGGTCTGCACCCGCCACGTCGGACACCGGCGCCGTCCGCCGCGGCCGACGTGGGAAAGCCGGGCATTCGGTGATGTCGCGACGCTCCTACCGATCGGTGTTGTCCACCCGATCGCATCGCTCGATCCTGTCGTTCCGATCCGAACGGTCGATCCTCTCGATCGGCTCGGCCTACTCCGTTTTGTCGATCGGCAGCGTCGGATCGGTGCTGTCGGTCGGTTCGGTGGGCTCGTTCTTCAGCCTCGGCTCGGCGTTCTCGGGCCTGTCGCGATGGTCGCTGCTGTCCTGGATGGGCGTGCGCGACGCACCCGAGGCGCGCCCGACACTGACGGTCGTCCCGGACGAACCCGATCTGCTCGCCGACCCCACCTGTCACTGCCAAACGTAGGTAGCTGCCGATTCACCACGCGCTGGTGATCACCACTGCCCGTACTGCGCGGTGAGGATGTTGTTCACATCCACTCCCACGCCGTCGACCGTGCGATCGTCGATCTCGACCTGGTGCAGATTCGCCGCCGGGTGCACGAACCCCTTCGGCGTCCCCCAATTGTGTTGCCAGTACCAGGAACCCAGGCCGGCGACCTTGGCCAGTTCGATGGTCGGCGCATTGGCGTAGACGCCGACATTCTCGTTACCGAGCACCGATTTCCAGCCCTCGAGGTACGGCGCGATGAGGGTGGCGAAATCGACCGGCGTCGGATTGTCGTCGATGGAGGCGTAGATCGGCACCCCGTCCGGGCCGCCGGCCTCGCGGTGCAGCTGCAGACCCCGGTCGGCGTGACGCTTGCCGGCCTCGAGCCCGCCCTTCCAATCCGCGGTGGCACCCTTGCCGAACTGGTAGCACGACACCACGGTGAGCCCGGCCGCGTGCAGCGCGTCGACCTCGCTCGCGCGCAACGGCTTACCCACCATCCATTCCGCGCCCGGACGCCGGTCGGAGACATAGCGAATCGCGCCGGCATGTCCCGCGGCGCGGATCGCCGCCGCGTCGGGCACGCCGCCGGCATAGTCGAGCAGGGTGCCGAGGACGTTGCCGGCGGAGGCGGTCGGTGCGAGGACGGCGGGTGCGAGCGCGGCCAGACCGGCTGCGGTCGCGGCGGCACCGGCATATCCGAACAGGGTGCGGCGGGTCATCGGAACGGAACGCATCGAAAACTCCTTCGCGCTGCAGCGATATAGAGATCTCACCTGATGCCGGCCACCCCGCGGACCGGTGGAAATGCAAGCGTGTCCGGCGCGCCTTCCCCGACGACAACACTGCTGTCATCCACGCGCCGGAAGCCTCGAACGTGGACTCATTTCACCACATGCACATATGAACCGCTAGGCCAATCCGGTCACATCAACACCACAAGTAACAGGTGTCAGGAGGTGGCCGCATCGATCCGGCCGGCGACGTCGATGGTGCGGCCCCGAGGATCGGCCAGTTCCGCACGGATGACCTGGGCGACCTGCGCGGCGATCTGGCGGCGGATCTTGCCGACCGACCCCAGCACCTTCGCGCGCCATCCCTCGGCCTGCAGTTCGACGGCGACATCGGCGCTGCGCGGCGGGGTCACATCGATCACGATGAGCAGCGGTTCACCCGCCCGCGCCACCAGGAGCAACCCGACCTCCACCTCGGCGCGATAGCGATTCGCCTTGAGCACGTCGACGGTGATGTCGAGCCCGACCGGAATGGTCAGATCGAACGACACCGGATGGTCGCCGTCCCGCCGGGCCAGCCGCGGCATCCGCACGGCACCCTGCACCTCGACCGTCGCCGCCTCACCGGGCCCGGTACGCAGCGGCCCCACTTCGACCGCGCGACCGGCCAGACCTTCCACCACGTCGCGGACCCGATCCGGGGTGACGATGAGCGGGAAGAAACGCCGGCCGAACTCGGCGTAGTCGATCCATTCGAAGTCCGTGCGCAGCACATGCTCCGAACGCGTGCCGTTCATGATCGCCTCGATGTCGAACACCCGGCCACGACGGGCCGCGGGATCGGCGAGCATGGCGTTGAGCCGGCTCGCGACCTCACGCTGAACCAGAGTGGCGATCGGGTCGAGCAGTACGTCGACGGCGGCCCCGACCGCCTCCGCGCGGACAGCGAAACTCACGTCGCGCGAGCGCACCCGCGGAATGTCGATGACGATCAGCAGCGGATCGGCGGTTCGCGCGTGCAGGGTGAGGTCGATCTCGACGGTGGCCTCGATCCGGAACTGCTGCCCACCGAGAGTCACCGTGAGGTGCATCGACACCGGCACGCGGACCTCGAAGGTGACATGCGGTTCGCTGCGGGCGATCACCGGCTTGCCGACCTTGCCCTCCGCCACCAGCCCGGCCAGCCCCGCCGGACCGATCGAGAACGGCCCGATACTCATCCCCCGTCCGGCCATCCCGGACACCGCGGCCTCGATCCGATCCCGGTTGACCGCGTGCGCCACGAAACGCTCACCGAAGTCGGAGTAGTCCATCCATTCGGGCTCGTCGTGCGCGCCGGGCTCTGCCATCTGCTCCCACTCCTCCACCGATCACCTGCACGCAGATCCCCGTCGATCGCCCAACGGTGGACGAAAACGTTTCACATCTGGCCGAACCCGACGATACCGCCAACCACCGCCGGGTCGTAACGGTGAATGCGCACCGAACCGCGCTCGTTACCGCCGATCGTGGTCAGGGTGTGGTCACCGGCGGCCAGCACGATATTCGTGTGCTGCCCGAACGGACTGCCGGGCGCGTAGATCACCACATCGCCCGGGCGTGGCGAATATCCGGAACCCAGCGCCGAGAATCGGCCGTTCGCTTCGAAATACTGCTGCAGCGTCGCCACACCGGGAATCCGCCACGATCCGGAATTCGGATTGGACAGCGGCCGGCCGGCCTGACGCATGGTCCAGCTGACGAAATCTGCACACCACGGCTCATCCGCGCCCTGTGCGTATTCGGGTCCGTCGCCGGGGTGTGCGTATTCCGTGCGCAGGACCGCGACGATGCGACCGCGATCCGAATCCAGCGCGCTCACATCGATATCCGGGAAATCGTCGAGCCGCTGCCCGGCGATGGCGGCGGTGCGATCGTGCCACCAGGGCAGAGCCACCACGACTCCCACTGCCAGCACGCCGATCACCACCAGCGCCGCCGGCAACACCCAGCGAGTACGCCCGAGCCTTCGAGCACCTGTGGCACTCATGAATCCCTCCGTCCCCGACCGGAAATCGGCCTCCTGAGGTATAGGACGTACGAGAGACCGTCAGGGTTCCGCCGCTTCCGGCGCCGGTACACACACGCCGGTCTCGCTCGTTTCCTGCGCCCGCGCCGCGGGATCGATAGACTGCTCGGACGCCGCCGAGCTCTGGGAGGTCATCGCCCTGGATACTCTGTGGACCTTTCTGGTGGACCATCGCAGACAACTGCTCACCGATTCCTATCTGCATGTTTCGGCCGTCGTGCAGTCCGTGCTGATCGCGACCGCGGTGGCGGTGTGCCTGGGTGTCGTCGTCTATCGCAGCCCGTGGGGTTCGGCGGCGGCCACCGCGGCGGCGAGCATCGTCCTCACCGTGCCCTCGTTCGCGCTGCTGGGACTGCTCATTCCCGTGCTGGGCCTCGGCGTGCGGCCGACGGTCACCGCGCTGGTGCTGTACGCGCTGCTGCCGATTCTGCGCAACACGATCATCGGGCTGGCATCGGTGAATCCGGCGGTCTCGGACGCCGCGCGCGGGGTCGGCATGAACCGCGCCCGGATCCTCGCCTGGATCGAAATGCCGCTGGCGTGGCCGTCGATTCTGGCCGGAATGCGGATCAGCACCCAGATGAGCATGGGCATTCTGGCGATGGCCGCCTATGCGAAGGGGCCGGGTCTGGGCAATCTGATCTTCACCGGCCTGGCCCGGCTGGGCAGTCCGACCGCCGTCCCGCAGGCACTGTCCGGCACGGTGCTGATCATCGTGCTGGCCCTGCTGCTCGATGCCGTCCTCGTGGGCATCGGCCGGCTCACCACCTCGAGGGGAATCCGTGACTGATACCGCGACCGCCGACCGTACCGACCACGAACCCGCGGAGATCGTGCTCGACGCGGTGGCGAAACACTATCCGGGGCAACGCGATCCGGCGGTGGACCGGATCTCGCTGACGATTCCGGCGGGTGAGATCGTGGTGTTCGTCGGCCCCTCGGGCTGCGGTAAGACGACCACGATGCGGATGATCAACCGCCTGATCGAACCGACCTCCGGCACCATCACCATCGCCGGGCGGGACGTGACCGCGGTGAACCCGGACCGGTTACGGCGTCGGATCGGCTATTCGATTCAGCAGGCCGGCCTGTTTCCGCATATGACGGTGGCCCGCAACATCGCCACGGTTCCAGGACTGCTCGGCTGGGATCGTGGCCGGGTCCGGGCGCGCGTCGACGAGATGCTGAATCTCGTGGGACTCGACCCCGAGACCTTCCGCGGCCGCTATCCGCGCCAACTGTCCGGCGGCCAGCAGCAGCGAGTCGGTGTCGCCCGTGCGCTCGCGGCCGATCCGCCGGTACTGCTGATGGACGAGCCGTTCGGCGCGGTCGACCCCATCACCCGCGGACTGCTGCAGGACGAGTTGCTTCGGCTGCAGACCGAACTGCACAAGACGATCGTCTTCGTCACCCACGATTTCAACGAGGCCGTCAAGCTCGGGGACCGAATAGCGGTGCTCGGCAACAATTCCCGCGTCCTCCAGTACGACACCCCGGCCGCGATCCTCGCCGGCCCCGCCGACGAGACGGTGGCCGGTTTCGTCGGCGCCGACGCCGCACTCAAACAGCTCACGCTGGTCCGGGTCGCCGATGTGGAACTGGGCAGCTGCGCCACGGCCGCGCAGGACGATCCGGTCGACACGCTGCGTGCGGCGCTGGCCGCGCAGGAGTGGAAGTGGGGGCTGATCCTCGACTCCGACCGCCGGCCGCTGCGCTGGGTATCGGAACCGCAACTGGCGCAGGCACGCTCGCTACACGACGCCGGCGTTCCGGTCACCGGCACGGTCACGGCGGATTCGACGCTGCAGGCGGCACTCGAGACGCTGCTCGCCGAAAGTACCGCCAATGCCGTCGTGACCGGGCCGCGCGGTGAATACGCCGGCCTGGTCGCGATCGACACCCTGGTCGCACACCTGTCGCGCACCCGCGCCGAACACGAAGCGGCCGCGGCGAATTCGGGCGACCGGCCATGAGTCCCGTTCAGCGACACGAGCGCCGCGCCGACCGGATCCGGTTGTTCGCCCAGCCGGTGCTGGCCTTGGCCCTGGCGGCCGGCGTGCTGGTGTGGGCCTTCGACCGCACCCTCACCGCGACGCAGCAGGCCAGTATCAATCCCACCACGATCGGCACCGTGGTCCGCCAGCATGTGGCGATCACCGCGACCGTGGTGCTGATCGTCGTCGTGGTGTCGGTTCCGTTGGGCACCTTGCTGACTCGGCCACGCTACCGGCGCCTCACTCCCCTGTTCGTCGGCATCGCCAACATCGGTGCGGCGGCGCCGGCGATCGGCCTGATCGTGCTCACCTATCTGTGGACCGAGAAGACCGGCTTCTGGGTGGGTGTCGCGCCGATCGCCTTCTACGCGCTACTTCCGGTGCTGCGCAATACGATTCTGGGATATCAGCAGGTCGATCCCGCTCTCGTCGACGCCGGACGAGGGCAGGGCATGTCGGCGACGACGGTGCTGCGCCGGATCGAATTCCCGCTCGCGGTGCCCTACATCCTGGCCGGGCTGCGCACCTCGCTGGTGCTGGCCGTCGGCACGGCCACGCTCTCTTTCCTGGTCAGCGCCGGCGGTCTGGGCATTCTGATCGACACCGGCTACAAGCTGCGCGACAACGTGACGCTGTGGGTGGGAGCGATCCTCGCGGTGGCCCTCGCACTGCTCGTCGACTGGCTGGGGGCGCTGGCCGAACAGTTCCTCGGACCGCGGGGGCTGCGATGAAGCGGCGAGCACGGCACCTCGGACGCAGCGCGGCCACCGCGGCGGCGACACTGCTGGTCGCCGTGGTCGCCGCCTGCGGTCTCGAGGCCGGTGGCGCCGTGCCGCTGCCGGTCGGGCCGGGCAGTATCGAGCCGATTCCCGCCCTCGACGGTGTGCGGATCACCGTGGGCTCCAAGGATTTCACCGAACAGAACATCCTCGGCTACCTCATCGAATTCGCGCTCACAGCGGCTGGCGCTCAGGTCCGTGACCTCACCAATATCACCGGATCCAACAGCCTGCGCGATGCGCAATTGCACGGACAGGTCGATGTCGCCTACGACTACACCGGGACCGGATGGATCAATTACCTGGGTAACGAGACGCCGATTCCGGACTCCACCCGGCAATTCGAGGCGGTGCGCGATACGGATCTCGCACAACACGGCATGGTGTGGGCCGATCCGGCCCCGATGAACAACACCTACACCATGGTCACCAATGCGGGCAGTGCCGCCCGCACCGGCGCGAAGACGATTTCCGACTATGCCCGTCTGGTGAATACCGATCCGAGCACCGGATCGACCTGCCTCGGCACCGAATTCAGCGTCCGGCAGGACGGATTTCCGGGTCTGGCCCGCAAATACGGTATCGACCTCGGTAAGGTGCACAAGCAGATCATGCAGGATTCGCTCGTGTACTCGGCCACGGCGAACGGCACCTGTCAATTCGGCGACGTCACCGCGACCGACGGCCGCACCAAAGCACTGAATCTGGTACAGCTCGCCGACGATCTGAACTTCTTCCCCAAATACAATGCGGCACTGGTGATGCGGAAATCGTTCGCCGACGCGCATCCCCAGGTGGCGCAGGTGATGGCGCCGATCTCCGCGCTGCTCACCAACGAGACGATCACCGAGTTGAACCGCAAGGTCGACGTCGACGGCGCCGAACCGGCCACCGTCGCGCGCGATTGGCTGATCCGGCAGGGGTTCGTCACCGCGGGCTGAGATCAGGCGAGCGCCGTGCGCACCGCCAGCCAGCGGCCGCCCGGGTCGGCGTAGCCGTGGTACATCAGCGGAATCCGTTGGTCCACACCGAAATAGCGGAAGACGGCCAGCATCGCCTGCCGCACGGAGTAGTCGGCGAAATCGTCGATGCGGCGCGGGCCGATCGCATGTTCGGGCAGTGCGGCCAGTCGCGCCATCTCCTCCGAATCGCACACGTCGAGGCCCATCGGCCCGTCGGCGATGTAGTGATCATGGAAGATATGGCGCATCGCCGAGGTATCGGAGCGTCGAGAAGCGCAGGGCAGCAACCGGATTGCCGCACCGGGCAGGCTGGGCGCTTCCAGGGCGGCGGTCAGCTCGGGATCCGGCGCCGGCACATCACGCACCGGAACCTGTTCGAGCAGATGCAGCATGGAGGCGCCCCGCACCCGCGGCTCGGGCACCAGGAACAGACTCACCATCGGGCCGGTATGGGCGGCATCGGTCAGGCATATCCGCGTATGGGATCGATCGCGCGCTCGCGGCGCGGCGGGTGTGGACGGGGGCGTGGGGATCCGGTCGGACATGCGGTCTCCTGGAGGGGAGGGCGATCGACCCTCCCGCGAACGCGCTGGTACGAGGTCCGAAGCATGCGCCGGCCGCCGAGTTACCCGACTCGGACCGATCTCCTCGACGTCCGACCGTTGTGCCATGAATTATAGGAGCCGGGGACACGACGCGACATCCGGAATTCGCTATCCGGTTGCTTCCGGGGTGCGATCAGGCGTTCAGCAACCGGGGCAGACCGGCCAGCTCCGAGTCGATGCGCCGGCGCACCGCCGGCCATTCCTCGTCCAGGATGGAATAGAACGCGGTACTGCGCACGGTTCCGTCCAGACCGCGCGAATGCGCCCGCCGGACGCCGTCGCTGGTCGCCCCCAACCGCTCGATCGCCATGCGCGAGCGCACATTTCGCACATCGGCGCGCAGCGCGATCCGGCGGACCCGCCACACGTCGAAGGCGTGCTCGAGCAGCAACAATTTCGATTCCAGATTGATACCGGCGCCGCGCGCCTGCGAGCAGAGCCAGGTATTGCCGATCTCGGCGGCGTCGGGCACCGCGAGCAGCGGATCTCCGGTCGGCATACCGTGCACGATGGGCCACACCAGCGGCCCCTGCCAGTAGTCGAAGCGGTTGAAGCGCGTCGAGCCCAGTACCCGGTTGTCGGCCGTCGCGACGACCGCGAAGGCCAGCGCCGAACCGACGGCGTGCGCCGCCGCGGCCTGTGCGACGTAGTCCGCGGCCTCGGCCCGGCCGTGCGGTACGGGGGTGAACGCGAACGCGTCGCGATCCTCGGCGCCCGCCTCGGCGAGCCCCGGAACATGGTGCGGTGCCAAAGGTTCCAGCCGCACGAGGCGGCCGGTCAGGATGACGGGTGCAGGCACGTTCCCTCGATCTTTCGGGACGGACTCCGGTAACGCCCAACGATCGTCACACCGGCCCACAACGCTCCGGATCGACGACCAGTCCTGGCGCGCCGGCAGCAGCATCGGACAGTGAGATGAACGATAACCGAACGTGTGCCGTCGAGAATGCAGGTCTGGCGTAAATTTAACGGGATTGCTCGCGTGTCGCTCGGCGCGTCGCAGCCGGCCCGCCGGGGCGATTCCCGAGGCGATTTTCGGTGCGTTCGCCCCGGTTATCGGGTCGACACGAAACCGTTGCCGCGAGTGGCGGACTCATCCGCAGGTGCCGTCGTAGCCTGGGATGAGCGAACGGGGGGCGTCATGACCGAAACATCACGGGCCGCGATCCTGCTCGATGTCGACGGCCCCCTCAATCCCTACCCCCGGCCCACGCACCCACCCCCGCACGGCTACCGGCCTTATGTGTTGCAGCACAGCATCATTCCCGCGATTCCGCCCATCGATCAGCAGGTGCTGCTCGACGCGGCCGTCGGCTCGCGGCTACTGGAACTGGCCGACATCACCGATGCCGAACTGGTGTGGGCGACCGCGTGGGAATATGCGGCGAATACGGTCCTCGGTCCCGTCCTCGGCCTGCCGCCGCTGGAGGTGATCATCTTCGAGGACACCGGAATTCGGCATCGCGAGGGCCACCACGGCAAGCTTCCGACCATCGACCGCTGGGCCGGACGCCGGCCGCTGTGCTGGTTCGACGACGAATTCCAGCCCGCCGACCAGGGCTGGGCCGAGCGCCGCACCGCCACCGTCGCCCCGACCCTGCTCGTCCCGGTCGACCGCCACACCGGTTTGACGCCCGACCACCTCGAGCTCGCCCGGGCGTTCCTGGAGCCGCTTCGCGGGCCGCGAACTCGCTAGAGCGGCGGCAGACGCAACAGCGCCGCCACCGCCTTGGAGGCGCTCTGAACAGCGCTTTCCATGGTGGCCGACCAGTCGGTGCTGGTCCAGTCCCCGGCCAGCATGAGGGTGGGCACCGAGGTGCGCTGATCGGGTCGCAGGCCGTCGGTGCCGAGGGCCTGGGAGAAGGTCGCCTTCGGCATCTTGACCACGTGGCCGTGCACCACCCGCGCCTCGGCCGCCTCGGGGTAGTAGCGGCGCAGCAGGTCCATCTGCTCGTCGATGATGTCGTCGCTGCTCTTGTGGATCTGTTCGTAGGCGCCGCTGGTGGTCAGGCAGTACAGCCAGGTGCCGTTCGGTTCGCGGCCGTGCATGCGCTGCCGGTCGAACACCTCGTCGATCACCCCCGTCCCGCCGATGATCGCCTCCATCGCACTGCGGGTGCCGAGCGGCCGGTCCAGATACAGATTGGTGCTGACGATGGGCGTGGCACCCAATTTGTCTGCCGCGGCGTAGATTTCGGCGTGTTCGGGGAGATCGTCGAGCAGGCCGTGGATCCGGGAATTGGGTACGGCGCAGATCACGGCATCGGCCGGGACCGTGGTGCCGTCCACCAGTTCGACACCGGTCACCGCGCCGTCCACGATCCGGATCCGGTCCGCCACCGCGCGATAACGGACCTCGACCCCGTGGCGGCGGAACACCTCCTCCGCACCGGTGATGTAGAGCGTGTCGAGATCGACGGTCGGATAGCCGATGGTGACCGCGCGCCGATCCCGCACTCCCAGCCGGATGCCGGTGGCCAGCACATCGGCGAAGACCTTCGCGCATTCCCGCTGCACCGGCTCGGCGGCGATGCCCAGTGCCAGCCAATCCCACAGCGCCTCACGCGCTTTCGCGGGCATACCGATGCGCTCGAACCACTGCTCGGTGGTGATGTCGGCCAGATCCGCGGGCTGGAACAGACACTGCAGACCCAACCGCATCGTCGCCCGCGCCGCGGCCAGCCGCTCGCCCAACCCGGCATCCGGATGTGCGCCCAGCAGTGTGCCGAAGGCCCGGATACCTCTGGTGTGCAACGCCGTTGCGCGTCCGCCCGGCCAGCGCAGCGTTCCCCCGGTGGGAAATTCCAGATATTTCTCGGTGCCGACACTCGCCAGATACCGGAAGAGGTGGTGGTAGCCGCTGGCGATCACGTGCTGACCGTTGTCGGGCGTATCGCCGACCTCGGCGACCGTCATCGCCTGGGTGCGGCCACCGAGCCGGGCCCGGCGCTCCAGCAGCGTCACCCGCTTCCCGGCCTCGGCCAGCCAGACAGCCGACGCCAGCCCGGCCAGACCACCACCGATCACCACGAACCGACGAGCGTCGTTCATTCGAACCTCCATGCGCGACAGCGGGTTTCGCCCCCCCGGCGACCTCGATCCGAAGGCCGAGCCGCACCGAGCCGGTTCCGATCACTGTAGGCAGCCGGACATCGACGGTCAACGGTGAGTGAAATGTTGTCACATTCTCTCGCCCAACTCATGGGAAGCGACGGCGCCCGATGCCGCGGCACCGAGGCGAGAGAATGGTCGTCCGAACCGATGAACACCAGGAGGCACAGTGCAATTCATGGTTCTTTCCCGGCGCCGCACCGAATCGTTCACCGACGCGGATTTCGAGAAAGTACTACCGGCCGAGACCGACCACGTCCGCAAGCTCTATCTCGACGGCGTCGTCCGCCAGATCTGGTTGCGCGGCGATATCGCCGGTGCCTGCTTCACCATCGAGGCGGCCGATGCCGAAGAGGCGAATGCGATCGTCGCGGAACTGCCCATGGCCGCGGCCGGAGTCTCCGAATTCACCGTGATTCCCTTGAGCCCGTACCGGGGTTTCGGCGGGGCCTAGCCGAATTCGCCCCGGGCAACTTTGGACTTGCTGGTCCAAAAAATCGCTCGTAGCTTCGGTCTCATGTCACGACTCTCGGGCCGAACAGCCCTCATCACGGGTTCCACCAGCAATATCGGACGCGCCATCGCGGTGGCCTACGCCGCGGCGGGGGCGCATGTCGTCGTCTCCGGCCGCGACGACGAGCGCGGCGCGGCGGTCGTTGCCGAGATCCGCGCGGGCGGCGGCCGCGCCGACTATGTGCACGCCGACCTCGACGGCAGTGCGGCCACCGCCCGTGCGCTGGCGGATGCGGCCACCCGAGCGCTCGGTGGGCGCATCGACATCCTGGTCAACAATGCCGGGATCTTTCCGCCGGCGACCACCGCGACCGCCGACGAGCGGATGTTCGACCGCGTCTACGCCGTCAACGTCAAGGCGCCGTTCTTCCTCACCCAGGCGGTGGCTCCGGCGATGGTCGAGGCGGGTGGCGGCGTGATCGTGAATCTCGGCTCGTGGGTGGCGCGGCTGAGCGTGCCCGTAGGCGCCCTCTACGCCTCGACCAAGGGGGCGGTGGAAACCCTCACGCGGGCGTGGTCGGCGGAGTTCGGCCCGAAAGGCGTTCGCGTCAACGCCATTTCGCCCGGCGTCGTGCTGCCGCCGGAGCGTGACGCCGCCGCCGGCGCCATGATGCACGGCACGCCCGCCGGAAGGGCCGGAACCGCCGAGGACATCGCGGCGGCCGCGGTCTTCCTGGCCTCCGACGAGGCATCGTTCGTGCACGGCACCGTCGTGGACGTCGACGGCGGGCGGACGGGTGTGGCCGTACTCGCCGGCGCGCCTACTTGAGCATGCTGCCCGCGTCGACGGTCACCGGCAGGCCGGTGATGTAGCGCGATTCGTCCGAGGCGAGGAACAGCACCGCATTGCTGATATCCACCGGCTCGACCCAGCCGACCGGCAGGACGTGCATGAACTTCGCCACCGGTTCGAAATCCTCGACGCCCGGATTCTCCAGATCCGGGCGGAACATCTTCATCGTTCCCTCGTTCATGAACATCGGGGTGTTCACGTTGGTCGGATGGACCGAATTGACCCGGATCGAATTCGCGCCCAACTCGACCGCGAAGGTCCGCATCAGGCCGACCACGCCGTGCTTGGCGGCGACGTAATGCCCGGTGTTCGGATAGGCCTTGAGTCCGCCCACCGAACTGGTGAGGATGATCGAGCCGCCGTTGCCGCCGGAAAGCAGATGCGGCACACCGGCTTTCACGGTCTTCCAGACACCTTCCAGATTGATGCCGATCATCGTGTTCCAGTCCTGTTCACTGGTTTCGGCCAGGGTCGCACCCCCGTTGCCGATCCCGGCGTTCGCCACGATGATGTCGAGCCGGCCCAGCTGCTCGACCCCGTTGTCCACGGCGGCCTTCAACGCGTCGAAATCGCGGACGTCGACCTCGGCGGTGACGATGCGCCGGCCGAGACCCTTGACCAGCTCCACCGTCTCGGCCAGATCGGCCGGGGTCGAAGCCGGGATCAGATCGGTACCGCTCACCGGTTTACAGACGTCGACGGCGATGATGTCGGCGCCCTCCTCCGCGAGCCGCACCGCATGACTTCGCCCCTGGCCGCGTGCCGCTCCAGTGATGAAGGCGACCTTGCCCTCTACCCGCCCAGCCATAACGCACCTCGTTCATTGCCACTCGGGCACACCGATGCCCGATGCCGGATTCCCGACCACCCGCGCCGAGCGATCGCTCACTTGCTAATCGGATTCTCCAGCATCGAGAATGAAATTTCCATACCTTGCGCCCGGTGTGGTTCAGTGGCCGCCGCTCGCCTGCTGCCGGATCCATCGCAGCAGGGTGGGGTTACCGGAATCGGTGGTGATCACACCGGCCGCGGCGCGGACGAAACGGCCCTCGGCCACGGCGGCGAGCATGCTCGCGGCCAGATCGCTTCGGGCGGTGAAGATCCCGTCGGCGTAGTCCTCGACCATCGTGTAATCGGTGACGTCGGGGCGGTCGTAGAGTCCGCTCGGACGCACCACGGTCCACTCCCGATCGCTGTCGCGCAGCAGTGCTTCCATCCGCCGCATATCGTCGTAGAGCGTCTTGCCCGCCACCCGCGTCACATACGGCACCAGCAGCCGATTGAAGAGGAAGCCGCCCTCGCTGTAGGGGCGCGGATCGACGCCGGCCGAGCTCACCACCACGATCCGGCTCACCCCGTGCCGCCGCATCGCCGTCACGATGTTCGACACGCCCTCGGAATAAGTGGTGATCGGTTCCTTGCTCGGCGGCACCCCGAGCGCGGACAGCACCGCGTCGCCCCCCTTCACCGCGGTGTCGACCGCGGCCGGGTCGAGCACATCGGCGCCGATCACCTCGAGCCGCTCATGGCGCAGCGGGAATTCGCCCGGCTGCCGCGTCACCGCCGCGACCTGATGTCCGGCGGCCAGCGACTGCGCGGTGAGCTGGCGGCCGGTGGGACCGTTGGCCCCGAAGATGGTGATACGCATGGCTTTTCCTTCGGACAGAGGAGGCGGACGGCGGCGGGCGAGACGAAATCCGCCGCCGTCGCCGAGCCCTCTTCGTTGCGTGGACGCACACAAGACGCCCGTCGAGCCCGTCGCATAACAACCCGCGACAGTGATCTACATCACCGGGGCGCCACCGCTGAACCGCCGCGACTATCCGGAGGTCAGGGCTTCGATGGCTCGGCCGATCAGCATCGTTCCCACGAGCAGCAGCAGCACCATCATCACGGTTCGGTCGTTGGCGACCAGCCAGGTTTTGGTGGCGGCCAGGGGTTGATCGAGCCGCTCACCCGCGACCAGGTAGGCGACGACCGGCGCGATGCACGAAGCCAGCGCGATCACGAGGAAGATCGCACCGGCGCCCACCGCTCTCGGCGCCGGCAGCCGCGCCTCGGCGATGTCGAGCCCGCCCATGACGGCGGGGACGAGGGTGCTGACGTCGACGACGACGAGCGCCACACCGAGCCCGAAGGCGCCCGCCGGAGTCACGCGGTCGACTCGGTCCCACAGTTTCCGCGGCTTCGCCTCGCCGCGCCCGCGCTGAAACCCGAACCACGCCGCGACACCGAGCAACCCGATCCCGCCGCAGAGACGTATGAGCGAGGTCGCGGTCGAGGCGTGATGGGGAGGCAGATGCCGGCCCGCGGACGCGCCGATCAGCCAGGCCACCGCGGTGACGAGCACCGCGAACCCGCAGATCCGGCCGAGCAGGTATCCGCTGCTCTTCGTCCGCGCCTGCCCCGACACCAGCATCAGCACCGCCACGATGAGCGGCAGTGGACTCACCGCGATCGCGGCGGCCAAGGGCAGGGTCCTCCCGATCACGGTGCCCATCCGCCGTTCCTTTCGGCCGCACGAGCGATTATTTGCCACAGGCTCGCTGTCATTCGGTCACGAGTTCCGAGCCGCGACCGATTTCTGCAATCTACTTGGGGCTATAGGTAATTTCGAGGCACCATACCGAATTGCCGAGGATTCCCCGACCGGAGTTTCGAACCCTGCTCACAACCACACGGTGGACAACCACGCGGCGACGACGGCCAGCACCAGCAGGACCACATTCAGGCCGATCAGCTTCACCTCGCCGCGGCGCAGATGCACCACGATCGCACCGACCTGCACCAGCGCCAATCCGATGGCGGCGACGAGCGCGAGAACCACGGCGATCCCGGTCAGCGGCGGCAGGATCAGCCCGGCCGCGCCGAGGACCTCGCTCGCGCCGATGCCTCGCACCAGGCCCAGCGGCACGGTGTCGATCCACCCCATCATCGGGCGCAGCCGGTCCTTCGACCGCAGCATCTTGATCCCGCCCGAGTAGAGGTAGAACACCGCCAGCAGCGCGCCGACGATCCAGTACGCGATCTCCACCATGACCTCCGATGATGACGAATGGTAAGCAGCATCATCCGCCGGAATCGGACGGCGTACAAAAGGAACATCGACCGAAGGGCACGGCAGGACCGCAAGGCCGCCGCTTTTGGTAGGAGGTCTTGCCAAAAGCCGGTTTCTGGTAGAGGATCTTGCCAGATCTTCGACGAGGAGGACATCGTGACGCCGACCGTTCCGCTCCGGCACCCGAGCTCACCCCGGCCCGTCCCCGGGCCCGGTCTCGGCACGCTCGCCCGGATGCTCGGGCTCGGCGCGCCGGGCCCGGCCGAATTTCGCGAGCTGGGCGAGGCACTGACCGTCGGCGACCGACCGATGGACGAGCTCGTGGACTGGATGTATCGCGAGGGCATGGCCACGACCCGGCCGCTGTTCGACCGCGCCCTGCGGGAGGGCATCGCCGCAGTACCGAATGCCCCGGTGCCCCTGCGCGAATTCTTCGAATACGTCGAAGCGGTGCCCGAGTGGGTGGATCGGCGAAAGATCCGCCACGCCGAGCGCGTCTCCTGCCTGGGCGGCCGCGACGGGATCTACGTCGCCCGCGACATGTCGTTCCTGGGCGGCTACCTGGCCTCCGGTTTCAACAAGACGCTGCTGCGCACCGGCGCCCTGGAGAAGGGCCCGGCCAAGCGATTCGCCGAGACCACGCAGTGGGCGATGGATGTCACCGCGGCCGGCGGAATGGCGCCGGGCGGCACCGGTTTTCGCTCGACCGTGCACGTCCGGCTGATCCACTCGCTGGTCCGCCGGCATGTGGCCGCACTACCGGACTGGCGGGCCGAGGAGTGGGGACTGCCGATCAATCAGACCGATATGGCCGCCACACTGGTCGGCGCGCTGATCGCCCCGATGATCGGCGCCATCGGCATGGGAGTCGTCATCACGCCCCGCGACGCGGAGGCCATGGCCCACCTGGCCCGCTACGTCGGCTGGGTGATGGGTGTCGAGGAACGCTTCCTGCCCAACGACTTTCGCGACAGCGTCCGCATTCTCTACCACACGATGACCGCGATCACGAACCCGGACGACACCTCCCGCCAACTCGCGATCCCGATGCGTGACGAACCGCTCGGCTGGCACTACGACCGACTGCCGGGACTGCGGCGGCGGATCGCCCGGTCCCAGCACCTGTCGATCGCGATGATGTATCTGGGCCCAGCCGCCATGAAACGACTCGGCCTGCCCAGTCGCACCCTTCCCTGGTATCCCGTGCTGCGCATACCCGTCAACCTCGCGCGGTCGGCGCGGGCCCGGCTGATCCCGGGCCAGTTCGAGCGCGTCGTCGCCGAAGGCCGGGCCGCGCAACTGGCCTTCATCCGCACCCTCGCCGGACCCGATGCGGCTGTGATCGGCGGAGCGGCCGAGCACATCACCCCGGCCGCCTGAACCGCCGCACCCGACCGCTCCGGCTACTCCGCGACATCCGTCCATGTGACCGGAAGTTCGTGCACCCCATAGATATTCATATCGGTCCGCAACCTCACCGCATCGGCCGGGACGGCGAGGGCCATGGTCGGGAAGCGGCGCAGCAGGCCGGCGAATCCGGCGCGCATTTCGATCCGTGACAGCTGCTGACCGAGGCACAGGTGCATGCCGTGGCCGAAGGACAGGTGGCCGCGGGCCGTGCGGTGCACGTCGAGAGTGTCGGGGTCGTCGAAGCGGCGCGGGTCGCGGTTGGCGGCCAGCAGCGAGACGACGACGGTCGAGCCCTTGCCGATGGTTTCACCGCCCAGTTCGATGTCGTCGGTGGCGTAGCGGTAGAAGATGTCGGCGACGGAGAGATAGCGCATCAGTTCCTCGACCGCATCGGGAACCAGAGCCGGATCCGCACGCAGTTCGGCCGCCTGCTCCGGATGCTCGAGCAGCGCGAATGTGCCGAGCCCCAACATATTCGCGGTGGTCTCGTGCCCCGCCAGCAGGAGCAGGAAGGCGATGCCGGTCAGCTCCTCGACGGTGAGATCGTCGTCGCGGGCCAGGTCGGACAGAATGTCCTCACCCGGTTCGGCGCGCTTGCGGACGACCAGTTCGGCCAGATAGGACGTCAGCGCGCCGTAGGCCGCCATCTTCTCCTCGAGCGCCTGGTCCTTGACGAGGAACTTGGCCGAGTTGACCTGGAAGGTGTCTCGATCCTCGTAGGGAACGCCGAGCAGTTCGCAGATCACCAGCGAGGGCACCGGCAGCGCGAACTCCGCCACCAGGTCGACCGGCGGGGTCAGCCGGGCCATCGCCTCCAGTTGCCGCTCGACGACGTCCACGATGTGGTCTTCGAGCTGCTTCATCCGTTTGACGGTGAAGGCGCCGACGAGCTTGCGCCGCAACCGGGTATGGTCGGGCGCGTCCATCGCGATGAAGACGCCGGGGATCTGCGGCGACGGCTCGGTGGCGACCGGCATGCCCGGAATCTCGTACGGCACATGCAGAACGCCGATGTCCTGGCGCGAGCTGAAGCGCGGGTCGGCCAGCAGGCTGCGCACCTCGTCGTATCCGGTGACCAGCCAGCCCTCGTGTCCGTCGGGGAAGATCATCGGACCGACGGGATGAGCATCACGCAACCGGGTGATCTCGCGGGGCGGATCGAAGGGGCCCGCATTCCGTTCCATGGGCAGGCCGTGCGGGACGGGAACCGTTCGGGTCATGGCGTTTTCCTCTCGGGAGATGGATCGGCGGATATCGAGGGGAACTAGGCGGCGGACGCGTGCTGGATGACGACGTTGCCGAGGGCGCTGCGCGCATACACCCGCACGGTGTGCTCGTCGTCCTGCGCACCGTCGACCGGCCCGAGCTGGTTGTGCACGGCGCCGCTCGCGACCGTGGTCTCCAGCCGCGCCGCGCTACCCGGACCGATACCGACCTCCAGATCGCCCACCGAGGTCTCCAGCCGCAGCACACCGCGGGTGGCCTCGCCGATCCGGATATTGCCCTGGGCGGTCTTCGCGGTCACCGAACCGAGCGGACGCTCGACGACGATGTCCCCGGCCGACACCTCCAGCACGCAGTCGCCGAGTTCGCCGGCGCCGAGGATCCGGCCCACACCGGCGGTGCCCCGGAACGCGGAACCGGTCGGCACCTCGACGGTCACCTCGATCGACGGGTTTCCGCCGAAGGGGGTGTAGGTTCGCCAGTCCTTCGGCGTCGTCACGGTCAGGGCGCCGTCGGCGAAATCGATCCGCGTCTGCTCGGCGGCGCGCACGTCGGCCTTCTTGGCCGCGTCGGCGGGACGGACCGCGACGACGGTGTCGGTGCGGTCGGAGGCGATGACAGTGACGGCGCCGGACAGCACCTCGACGGCGACGGCGATCGGTTCCGGGGTCTGGAAGGTAGGCATGGTGTTCTCCTGTGCTCTGCTGGGAATCGGGCGGCGGGATCGGGGGATCCGGCCGGTGAACCGGTCCGCGGCGCGGATCGCTGTGCTGTTCACGAGAACTACTGTCGCCAACCCGGCTGATATCGCACTGATGCCGGGCTGACATGCCCGCTGACATACTGTTTCCGCTGGTCACACGGGTTGTGTTCAATTTCGCCGGTGTTCTTGTCAGCCGTGGACCGGGCGATCTCACACGGGTCGGCCGACCACGGCAGAATGATCCGGGTGCGAATCGGGATGCTTGGAACGCTCGACATCCGGGCAGATGACGGTGAAGTGATCGAGGTACCGGGCGCCCGGTTGCGGGCGCTGTTGATCGCCCTCGCACTCGAACCCGGCCGCGCGGTCCCCAAAGCGACGCTGGTCGACTGGATCTGGGGTGAGCAACCGCCCGCCGACGCGGCGAATGCGTTGCAGGCGTTGGTTTCCCGGCTCCGGCGGGTGCTGCCGGACGGTTCGCTCGACGGGCAGGCGGGCGGCTACCGGCTGGCGGTGGATCCGAACGCGGTGGACGCGTTGCGGTTCGAACGGCTCCTCGATCAGGCTCGTGGCGGCGACGTCGTCCGCCAGACGCACCTGCTGCGCGAGGCCCTCGCGCTGTGGCGCGGGGCGCCGATGCAGGACATCGATGTGCGCGACAGTGCGGCGGTCGAGGCGGTGGTCACCCGCTTCGAGGGGTTGCAGCTGGCCGCGCTGGAAGACCTGTACGAAGCGGAGATTCGCCTCGGGCGCGGACCGGAGCTGGTCGCCGAACTCACGGAGTTGGTGGCCCGGCATCCGGTCCGGGAACGACTGGTCGCAGCGTTGATGCGGGCCCTGGCCGCGGCGGGCCGCGGCGCCGAGGCCCTGCTCGTCTACCAGCGGGCCCGCGAAGCACTCGCCGACACACTGGGTGTGGATCCCGCACCGGAACTGTCCGATCTGCACGTGGCCCTGCTGCGCGGCGAAGCGGGACCGCGAGACAGCGAACGCAAGACCAACCTGCGGGCCGAATTGACCAGCTACGTCGGCACATACACCGACGTCGCCGCCGTGCGCGAACTCATCGCGAACCACCGGCTCACCACCTTGACCGGTCCGGGCGGCTCGGGGAAGACCCGGCTGGCGCTGGAAACCGCACGCACCCTGCTCGACGATCTGCCCGACGGGGCCTGGCTGGTGGAACTGGCGTCCGTGGGCGCCGGCGGTGACGTGGCGCAATCGGCGCTGGCCGCATTCGGGCTACGCGACGCACTGCTCGGCGGCACACCGGATGCGGAACCGGTCGACCGGCTCGTCGCGGCGATCCGCGACCGCGAGACGCTGCTGATCCTGGACAACTGTGAGCACGTGATCGACGCCGCGGCGGCCTTCGCTCACCGGGTGCTCGGAGAATGCCGGGGCCTGCGGATTCTCGCCACGAGCCGGGAACCGCTCGGCATCACGGGCGAGGCGCTGTGGCAGGTGGCGCCGCTGGCGCTGCCGGCCGAAGACGCGGAGCCGGCCGAGATCGAATCCTCTCCCGCCGTGCAGTTGCTGCGTGATCGGGCCGGCGCGGTCCGGGCCGATCTGGAGATGACCAACCCCGCCACCCTGTCGACCATCGCGCGCGTCTGCCGTGCCCTCGACGGCATACCGCTGGCTATCGAGCTCGCCGCGGCCCGGCTGCGCACCATGTCCCTGGACCAGCTCGCCGACCGCCTCGACGATCGGTTCCGCCTGCTCACCGGCGGCAGCCGCACCGCCATCCCGCAGCACCGGACGTTGCGCGCGGTGGTCGATTGGAGCTGGGAACTGCTCACCGACGCGGAGCGGACGGTGCTGCGCAGGCTGGCGGTCTTCGCGGGCGGCGCGAGTCTCGAAGCGGCCGAGCAGATCTGCGCGGACATCTCCGACGAGCCGGGGGAAGTCGAGCCGTGGGAGGTGCTCGACTTGCTGACGGCACTGACCGAGAAGTCGCTGCTGCTCAACACGGCCGACAGCGAACCCCGCTACCGGATGCTCGAAACGATCAGACAGTACGCATACGACCGCCTGGTCGCGGCCGGTGAATCGGAACGCGTACGCCGGCAACATCTTTCGTACTTCACGACCCTCGCCGACACCGCGGAGCCGCATCTGCGCCGCGCCGAGCAGCTGGAGTGGCTCGCCAGGCTCGAGGCCGAACACGACAATATCGCGGCCGCCCTGCGCGGCGCGCTCGCCGACGACGACGCGGCGGGCGCGCTGCGGCTCGCGGCGGCCGCCGGCTGGTACTGGTGGCTGGGCGGGCACAAAGCCGAAGGGATGGAACTGATTACCGCCGCGGCACGAATCGGCGGACACGAAGGCGCCGCGGCGGAGACCGGCGACGACGAATTCCGGGCCAGGGTCTACGGCCTGATCGTGCATTTCATGAGCTCCGGGCCGAACGACGAGCACCAGGTCGCGGAATGGGTCCACAAGGCCTACCACCTCGGACGGAACAGCGAATCCGACTATCCGCTCCTGGCATTCATCGGCGCCCTGCAACGCATGTTGCGCGGCGGAGACGAGTTCCTGACCGCCTTCGAACCGTTGCTCACCCACGACGATCCGTGGGTGCGGGCGTTATCCCGGTTACAGGTGGGTAAGGCGCGGATCGCCCTCGGCTTCCCCGGCCGGGAGGCGGACGAGCACCTCGAGACGGCACTGGCCGAATTCCGCGCGCTCGGCGAGCGCTGGGGAATGTCGTTCGCCCTGACCGAGCTGGCGAACAGGATCGCCATGCGCGGCGAATTCGTCACCGCCTGCGCACATCTCGACGAGGCCATCGCGGTCGTCACCGAGGTCGGCGCCATCGAGGACGTCTTCCTGATCCGCGCGCGCCAGGCTCAATTGTATTGGCTGCTGGGCGATGCGGAGGCGAGTGCCGACGCCATGACCGAGGCGCAGCGGTACGCGGACCGGTCCGCCTGGCCGAACGCTCTGGCCGAATTCGCCTTCACCAAGGCAGAACTGGCCCGCTGGCAAGGCGATACGGAACAGGCCCGCCGGCAGATCGAGATCGCGACATCCATGCAGGGCGGCGACACCGACCAGAGCTACGTCGACGCCTTGACAAACTATCAGCTGGGTTGTCTCACAACAGATGTGGACGCCGCACGCCCACTGCACGCCGCCGCGTTGCGAGCCGCGACCGGTGCCGGCTACGCACCGCTCACCGCCTTGATACTGGTCGGGATCGCGGATCTGGCGTCACGGGCCGGACAGGACGAACAGGCGGTCCGGTTGCTGGCGGCCAGTGCCGCGGTTCGCGGACTGGTCGACCGATCCCAGCCGGATGTGGAGCGGATAGAGCAGACAGCACGACGCCGCCTCGGTGACCAGCGGTTCACCGAGGCGACGGCGGAAGGGGCACAAGCGAATTGGCAGGAATTGGCGGCGGCTACGCTCGCTTGTTGAACGTGGCACGCGACCAGAAGAATCCGACCACGGCGAATCCGGCGCACCAGGCGAGCGCGGCGGCGGTGTAGCCGCCGGACGGGTGTCCTTCGAGAAATCCGCGCAGTGATTCGATGATCGGCGTGAACGGCTGGTACTGCGCGAACTGCCGGATGCCCTGGCCCATCTTGTCGGCCGGCACGATCGCGCTGCTCACGAAGGGCAGCATGATCAGCGGCACCACGCTCATACCGGCGGATTCCGGTGTCTTCGCGGCCATTCCCAGCGCGACGGTGAGCCACGACGCCGCGAACGAGGTCGCGACCATGATGCCGATGGCGGCCAGCCAGTCCGTCGCACTGGCCGGCGGGCGGAAGCCGAGCGCGAAGGCCACACCGATGACGGCCGCGATGGCCACCAGGTTGGTCAGCATGGTCGCCGCCACGTGACCGATCAGGATGGCGCTGCGGGACACGTCCATGACCTTGAACCGGTTGATGATGCCCTTCGCCATGTCGGAGCTCACCGATACCGCGGTGCCGGACAGGCCGTAGCTGATGGCCAGCAGGATCAAACCCGGTGTGGCGTAATCGATGTAGTGGCCACCGACATCGAAGGCGTTGCCGAAGACGTAGACGAAGATCAGCATCATCACGACCGGCATCAGTGCCGCGTTGAAGATGGTGACGGGAGTGCGGGCGATGTGGGTGAAGTTGCGGCCCAACATCATCGACGCATCGGACAGGGGCGCGGGCAGGGTGATCGTACTCATCGCGGTGAAACCTCCGTGGTCGCGTGACCGGTCAGGGAAAGGAAGACGTCGTCGAGATCGGGGGTGTGGACGGTGACCTCCTCGGCCTCGACCGAGGATTCGGCGAGTCGATCCAGCAGGTGGCGCAGCGATTTCGTGCCGCCGTTGCCGGGCACGCGTAAGGTCAGCGCGCTGTCGTCGCGGGTGGCGCCGGGCAGGCTGTGCGCCGCCGCGTCCAGTTCCTCGGGTTGTGCGAACCGGAGCTGGATGTGGCTGCCGGGCACCAGGCGCTTGAGGTCGTCGGGGGTGCCTTCGGCGACGAGGCGGCCCTGGTCGAGTACCGCGATCCGGTCGGCCAGCTGATCGGCTTCCTCCAGATACTGGGTGGTGAGGAAGATCGTCACACCCTCGGATGTCAACTCTCGCACGATGTCCCACATGGTGCGCCGGCTGCGCGGATCCAGGCCGGTCGTCGGCTCGTCGAGGAAGACGATCTGCGGTTTGGTGACCAGCGTCATCGCCAGATCCAGCTTCCGGCGCATACCGCCGGAGTAGGTCGCCGCCCGCTTACCCGCGGACTCCACCAGATCGAACCGCTCCAGCAGTTCGGCAACCACCCGCTTGCCGGCATCCCCGCGCAGGCGATGCAGCCCCGCCATCAGCCGCAGGTTCTCCTCTCCCGTCAGCAGATCGTCCACCGCCGCGAACTGCCCGGTCACCCCGATCGCCGCCCGGACGGCCTTGCCCTCGGTGGCCAGGTCGTGTCCCGCGATCCGAGCCGTTCCCCCGTCGGCCTTCGCCAACGTGGTCAACACGTTCACGGTCGTCGTCTTCCCGGACCCGTTGGGGCCGAGCAGCGAGAAGATCGTCCCGGCCTCGATGGTCAGGTCGATCCCGTCGAGGATCGTCTTGTCCCCGTACGCCTTCCGCAACCCGGAGGCGGCAATTGCTGTGCTGTTCATGGGGACAACTGTGCGGTGGCCGGCTGATATGCCCCTGACGTCGGCCTGACACGATCGCTGATATGGAGTTTGCGCTGGTCACCGCATCACATCGTGAGGACCATGCGGTAGCGGGCGCGGCCCTGCTCCATATCGGCGTAGGCCTGCGCCGCCTGTTCGAGCGGTAGTTCCTGAATGCGCGCGCGGACGCCCGATTGCACCGCGAACTCCATCGTTTCCTCGACATTGCGCGCGGTGCCGGACGGATGGCCGATGACCCGCAGGCCGGGGACGATCAGCTGCATCGGGCTGATAGGCAGGGGATCGGCCGTGACGCCGATGGTGATCAGCTCACCGCGCGGCTGCAGCCCGCCGACCGTATCGGCCATGGCGGCGGAATTGCCCGCCGTCGCGAGGACGACCGCCGCGCCCCCGAGTTCCCGCAATGCCTCGCCGACCTCGACCGCGGTCGAGTCGATGTAGTGGTGGGCGCCCAGCGCGCGGGCGTCCTCGGCCTTGCCCGCACCGCGCGCTATCGCGATCGTTTCGAAGCCCATCGCACGCGCGAATTGAACGCCCAGGTGCCCGAGTCCGCCGATGCCGAGGATCGCGACCCGGTCGCCGGGCCGTGCCCTGCTCTCACGCAGGGCGTGGAAGGTGGTGGACGCCGGCACACCCCATCGGCGCGGCCTCGCTGAACGACAGCTCGTCGGGGATGCGGGCCAGCGCGTTGGCCGGGACCGTCACCGACTCGGCGTATCCGCCGGGGTAGTGCCAACTGGGAACCCGCAGATTCACGCAATGAATGAAATCTCCCTGCCGGCAGGGAATGCACTCGCCGCAGTGCCCGCCGAACCAGCCCACCGCGACCCGGTCGCCGAGCGCGTAGTTGTCCACGCCGTCGCCGAGTTCGGCGATGATGCCCTCCGGTCTGCGGACGTAGCAGAGCCGGAAGATGTGCTCGTCGTGCTCCACCGAGGGTTCGGCGACGGGAAGAACGGCCGGTGTGGAGGCAGGCAGGGAAACCCCCATTTCTTAGGTTTTACTGTGAACAGAATCAGTCTCCGGAAAATTAGGCTACCCGGGTTTCGCAGTCGATTGATCGGGTAGAGAATCCCGGCGGCGAGAGATTGGAACCAGCACGCCCGGCGAGGGTTCCGTGTACCGAATTACACGCCCCAAATTTTCTCAAACCCCTCCCCAACTGCGATTATGAGGCGACAACACGCTGCCGAGATTTCATCACGCATCGTCACCGAGAGCAAGAATTCAAATTCTGGGCATACGACCAAATTATACGAGTAGCCGACTCGAAGGCCGCCGGATGTGATCCGAACCATTTTTACGAAACGCTGCTAACAGGACGCGAAGCCGGGTCGATAAACGCCATACAACTGAAAATCGTATCGGAAAGAAATGATGTACCGACAACGACAGGAGAAGTCCGATGGACCTGTCCACCGCATTCAACCTCTTTCTCAGCGCGCTCGGCATCAACCTCGGTGCGGGCGGCCAACTCGGCGCCGGCACCGGGTCGTCCTGAGCGCCCTTGATCGAGCCGGGCCGGGCAGGGAGCCACTCGCCCCCGCCCGGCCCGGCCTGTGGCCGAAACGGTACGGGTCGTCGCGTGCAGCGACCTCTATCCACCTGCCGCGCGGGTGAATCGGCCCGCGAGTGCCCGTAGGTGTTCTGTCAGTTCCGCCGGCGACTCGACCTCGAATTCCACATCGAGCATGCCGACCACCAGGGCCACCAGAGCGTAGGAGTCCGAACCCATTTCGAGTCGGCAGGTGTGCTCGTCGATGGGGGTGACGAGACCTTCGATGCGGCCGGCGAGCTGCTCGGCCGGGACATGGACGCGCATGACCGACCGATACGGCCACATCGCGAAGCCCATCGTGCGGCGCAGGTAGGCGACCACATCGCCGTCGGGCGACGGGCGGTGCGCGAAGCGCGGGCCGTTGGGCGTCCGCAGCGACATGCGGTCGACGCGGAAGGTACGCCAGTCGGCCCGGTCGCAGTCCCAGCCGACGAGATACCACCGATGGCTCCAATGCGCGATGCGGTGCGGCTCGACGCGGCGCCGGGAGTCGCCGCCGGTGTGGCTGCGATAGTCGAAGCGCAGCGTCTCGGCGGCGCGGATGGCGGCGGATATGGCGGTGAGCTGATCGGCGTCGACAGCGGGACCGGGATCGTAGCGGGGCGGCATGGCGACCACCGCGCCACGCAGGGTGTCGACGCGGTGGCGCAACCGGGCCGGAAGTACCTGCTCCATCTTGGTGAGCGCGCGCAGCGAGGTCTCCTCGATGCCGGCGACAGTGCCGGTGGTGTTGGTCTGCAGTCCGATCGTGACGGCGACCGCCTCGTCGTCGTCGAGGAGCAGCGGCGGCAGTGACGCGCCCGCGCCGAGTCGGTATCCGCCGACCGGTCCCATCACGCCGTGCACCGGATATCCCAACTCGCGCAGGCGATCCACGTCGCGCCGGATGGTGCGGGTGGTGACGTCGAGTCGTTCGGCCAGCTCCGTTCCGGTCCAGTCGCGATGTGTCTGCAACAGCGACAGCAGCCGTAACAGCCGCGCCGGCGTGGTCTCGGGCATGCATCGATCATCTCGCATGTGTAGGACCGTTTCCGTCCTATACGGGACGGATGCTCTTCTCATGACCGATACGACGATCACCCCGTTCCACATCGATATCCCGCAGGAAGACCTGGGCGAACTGAATTTCCGGCTCGCCCGCACCCGATGGACCGATGCCCTGCCCGGTGTCGGCTGGTCCTACGGCGTCGATCGCGACTACCTGATCGATCTGGCCGAGTACTGGCGCACCGGCTACGACTGGCGCGAACACGAGGCGAGGTTGAACAAGGTCCCGCAGTTCGTCACCGAAATCGACGGACAGACAGTGCATTTCATGCATGTCCGCTCCCCCGAACCCGACGCGACGCCGCTGATCGTCACGCACGGCTGGCCCAGCACGCCCGCCGACTTCCTCGACATCCTCGGCCCGCTGACCGATCCGCGCGCATACGGCGGGGATCCGTCCGACGCGTTCCACGTGGTGGCGCCGTCGGTGCCGGGATTCGGATTCTCCGGCCCCACCCACGAAACCGGTTGGGACGTACCGCGAGTCGCACGCGCCTGGGCAACGCTGATGGAACGACTCGGCTACGAACGCTACGGCGCCCAGGGCGGCGACTACGGCAGTCTCATCGCCCCGGCCCTGGGGCGGGTCGCACCGGACCAGGTGATCGGTGTGCATGTGAACGCGCTGGCCGACGCCGCGACCGCGAGCGGCTCCGGCCGGGAACTCGCCGACCTGTCGGAGGCGGATCGCGCGAAGGCGATCGCGAACCAGATGTGGTGGTACGGACACAACGGCTACGCGACCCAGATGGCCTTGCGGCCGCAGACCATCGCCTACGCCCTCAACGACTCACCCGTCGGCCAACTCGCCTGGAATCTCGAATGGTTCGTCGACTGGGATCCGACGGCCACCGACCAATCGCCGATCGACCGCGACATGATCCTGACCGATGTCACGACCTACTGGCTCACCGGCACCGCCGGCTCCGCGGCCCGGATCTACCGGGAGTCCGGGGCGTCGTGGGGCAGTAAACCCGAGCCCTCGGGCGTGCCCACCGGGGTCGCGAACTTCCGGGGCGATCGGGCCGTGCGCGGCCTGGCGGAGGCGGCCAACACGGTCGTGCGCTGGAAGGAATACCCCGTGGGCGGCCACTTCGCTTCTCTCCAGGCGCCGGCGGAGCTCGTCACCGATATTCGCGAATTCTTCCGTTCGGTCGCCGGCTGACCCACCGGGGCCGATTGCGCGGCGGCACGTAATCGCTTATCCCGCAGCGGAATCGGCCCCGGGCGCGACCGCCCACGCTCCCTCGATCATCGCGAAGATCTCGTCCACCGCGGCATCCGGATCGGCCGACTCGCGGGCCAGAGAGTAGGCGTCGATCACGAATCTCGCGATCGTCCGGCAGGCCGTCGGCGTGCGGGGCAGTTCGGGGTCCGCGGCGATGGCCGTGGCCAGCGACTCGGCGTGCCGCAGCCGCATCGATTCCTCGTACTGCCGCAGGGCCGGCGATTCGTCGATCATGCGCCAGATCGGGTCGGCGCCCGCTGCCGTGCAATGTCGCACCAGCGCGAGAATCTCGCGACGCAGCGCGGGCACGAGCGGCTCATCCGCCGCCCGCTCGGCCACCGCCCGGGTAAGACGCTGTTCGAAGTCGTCGTCGCGCTCGAATACCAACGCTTCCTTCGAGGGGAAGTAGGAAAAGAGCGTGGTCACGGCCACGTCGGCTTCCGCCGCGACATCCCGGATGCCCACCGCCTCGTACCCGCGCTCGAGGAAGAGCCGTAACGCGGTATCGGCGATCTTCTGGCGGGTCGCGGCCTTCTTCCGCTCACGACGTCCGGTCGGCGCAGTCACCTTTGGATGCTATCAACTATGAAAAACTAACAACTACAAAACACTAACCGTTAGTGTTATCGTCGGCCGTATGAAGAAGGTGAGCTTCGCCGAGTTCGGCGGTCCGGAAGTCCTGCGACTCGTCGATGCCGAAGAGCCCCATGCGGGTCCCGGGCAGATCCGCATCGCCGTGCGCGCCGCAGGCGTGAACCCCGTCGACTGGCGGATCCGCGAAGGCCAGTTCCAGCAGGCCCATCCGCTCGAGTTGCCCGCCGGAGTGGGACAGGACGCGGCCGGCGTGGTGGACGAAATCGGCGAGGGCGTAACGGGTTTCGCGATCGGCGACCATGTCTTCGGCGAAGGTTCGAGCACCTACGCCGAGTTCGCGGTGCTGACTGCCTGGGCCCACATGCCCGACGGGCTGCCGTTCGACGAAGCGGCCGGCTACCCCTCCGTGGTCGAGACGGCACTGCGCATCATCGACCAGGTGGGCGTGCGGCCCGGACAGACCCTGCTGGTCAGCGGCGCATCCGGCGGCGTCGGATCGGCCGTGCTCCAGATCGCCCGCGAGCGCGGCATCACGGTCATCGGCACGGCCGGCGCGGCCAACCAGGACTACCTCCGCAGCCTCGGCGCCGCCGCCACCACCTACGGCGAGGGCTGGGTCGAGCGCGTGCGCCGACTCGGGCGTATCGACGCGGCCCTCGATCTGGCCGGCTCGGGCGTCCTCCGCGAACTCGTCGAACTGACCGGGGACCCACGGCGGGTGATCACCATCGCCGACCTCGGCGCACCCGAATTCGGCGTCCGATTCTCCGGCGCAGCGGGAAGTATGCCGAACGCGCTCGGCGAGGCCGCCGATCTCATCGCGCGGGGAAAGCTGCATATCCCGGTGGAACAGTCGTACACGCTCGCCGATGCCGCCGCGGCACACATCGACAGCCGGGCCGGGCACACGCGCGGGCGCCGAGTCATCGCCGTATGAGCGTTCGAGAGTCGCAACGGCTCGGACGATCAGCGGGCGTATCGTGACGTGTCCACGGGAATCGTTCCCCGACAACGCAATAGCTCACATCCGTACCGGTGACAGCGAGCTACGGTGCAGACAAGGGCAGCGGCGTCCTCGACCACACATCAACTGGAGCGGCCTGCCCGACGCCGTGAGGACCCGCTCGGCGACGATCGTTGCGTCACAACATCGCATCGTCTTGTACGATATCTTGTACAAGCTCGACGAAGGGGCCGCCATGACCGCATTACCGATCTCGACCGTGCGCCAACAGCTGTTTTCGCTGGTACAGCAGGTCAACGACGACCACGACACGGTCACCGTCGTGACAAAGAGCGGTGAAAACGCGGTTCTGGTCGCGGAATCCGATTGGAATTCCATTCAGGAGACGCTCTACGTACTCGCGACCCACGGCGGGGTTCGCTTGCTGGAGTCGGCGCGCGAAGCGCAACGAGGCGAGATCGAAGCGCGAGAGTTGCTGGACCCGGATGCCTGACCGAAAGCTGGTCTTCACATCCTACGGCTGGGAAACCTACTCGTCGTGGCTCACTCGGGATCGAACGGTTTTGCGGGCGGCGAACAAGCTGATCACCGCAGTCCTCGCCGACCCTTTCCGAGGTATCGGAAAACCCGAGCCACTCAAACACCAGCTCGCCGGAAACTGGTCGAGGCGAATAACCCGGGAACATCGCTTGATCTACTACGTGACCGAAACCGAGATCGTCATCATCGGTGTGGGCGGGCATTACGACGATTGATCGCCGACCGCGACGTCGAATTCTCGCCAGCACGGTAAGGCGGCGAACACCAAGATCGTGGGCATGACGGCGGATGTGATGACCACCTTGGGAGCGTTCTACGCGGCCGAAGCGGCCTATCTCACGGAGGGGGCCGCGTTCGGTGAGATGGCTCGGCATCTGGCGTCCGATGTCGTCATGTACCAGGCCTCGAGCCTGCCCTACGGGGGCGAATGGCACGGACACGACGGCTTTCGGCAGTTCATCGCCGCAATGGGCGACAGCTGGGACGGACTATGGTTCGACGACCAGCAGTTCCTCAGCGACGGCGACCGGGTCGTCGTCTACAGCCGGGGGCGCTTGCGGGCGCGCCGCACCGGACGCGAACTCGAAACCTCACTGCTGCAATGGATCAGCTTTCGAGACGGCCTCATCACCGAGTTCCGGCCGTACTATCAGGACACCTCGGCGGTCCTGGCGGTGCTCGACGAGCAGGCGTAGGCCGCTCGTAGTCACCACGATTCGATCAGCGGGAGATCGTGTTCCTGCCGCTGCCATTCCTCGGTGAGGCGGCCGAGTCGCTGCCGGGCGGCGATACCGCGCACGCCCGCGATCTTGTCGTCGCGGACCTCCAGAATCAGCACACCCACGACGCGATCGTCGAGCGTGGCGAGCATGGCCGGGCAGCCGTTGACCACGGCGGCATGGATGGCGGGCGAGCCGCCGGCGAGTTTGCGCTTCGCCGGAGTCGGTTTGAAGCCGGCCCGCACCGCACTGGCGATCCGCTCCGGCGTCGCGTACCGGATAAATTTCGCGGCCCATCCCAGACCGGCGCCGTCGGAGATGCCGGTCGCGTCGTCGGTCAGCAGTGCCACCAACTGTTCGGTCCGGCCCGAGGAGGCGGCGACGACGAACGCCTCGACGATTCGGCGCGCGGTTGCCCGGTCGGTTTCGGTGGTCGTGCCGGCGGCGGCGATTCGACGTCGCGCCCGGTGCAGATATTGCTGACTCGCGGATTCGGTGATGTCGAGGATTTCGGCCGTTTCGGCGTGGCTGTACGAAAAGGCTTCGCGCAGTACGTAAACGGCACGTTCGATCGGCGACAGTCGCTCCATGAGCATGAGGACCGCCAGGGTCACCGATTCGCGCTGCTCGACGGTATCGGCCGGGCCGAGCATCGGGTCGCCGTCGAGCAACGGTTCGGGCATCCAGGCGCCGACCGCGCGTTCGCGACGCGTTGTCGCCGAACGGAGGCGGTCGAGCGCCAGATTGGTGACGACCTTGGTCAGCCACGCCTCGGGCACCTCGACGTACCCTCGGTCGGCGGCCTGCCACCGCAGGAACGCGTCCTGCACCGTGTCCTCGGCGTCGGCGGCCGAGCCGAGCAGACGGTAGGCCAGCGAGGCCAGCCGATTCCGACTGGCCTCGAAACTCGCCACGGTGGCGGTATCCATGAGCACGACTCTAGGCGGCGACCACGGGCGCCGAGTTCTCTCGGATGCCCGCCCAACGGTACCTGTGACTCGGCTTCCCGAAGTTCGGGTGGCTCAGGCTCCAGGCGGCGGTGTCGAGAATTTTCGACTTGACGACCGCAGCCGACCGGCCACACAGGGCCCACGACTTCGCGTGCGCGTCGCCGTCGACCAGCTGGAAGATCCCGTCCTTGCGACCGAGGCTGATGTGGTTGCCGACATACGACAGCGAGGTCGTCGGTATCTTGCGTCCGGTCCGGTCGCCGATGATCGCCGCGGTCGCCTGCATCCCGGTGAATCCGGCCGACGCACAGGACATCGGCAACGGGCGGCCGTTCTCGCCGATGACGAAGACGCTGTCCCCGGCGACGTAGACGTCCGGATGCGAGACCGACCGCATCTGACGGTCGACGGTGATCTGACCGTTGGCGACCACCTCGAGACCGCTGGCGGCGGCGATCGGGTGGACGGCGAAACCCGCGGCCCACACGGTCGCGTCGGACGTGAAGACGGTGCCGTCGGTCGCGACCGCGGCCTCCTTCTCGACGCGCCCGATCGTGGTGTGCTCGTGAACCGTGATGCCGAATCGGTCGAAGGCGCGCAGCAGATGACCGCGGCCCTTCGCGCCCAGCCAGCCGCCCAATTCGCCACTGGTGACGAGGCCGACTCGAAGTCCCGGCCGGGATTCGGCCAGTTCGGTGGCGGTCTCGATCGCGGTCAGATTACCGCCGACGACCAGCACTTTTCCGCCTTCGTCCAGATCGTCGAGGCGGGCGCGCAGACGCAGGGCCGCCGGGCGCGCGGTCACGTGGAAGGCATGCTCGTGGACGCCGGGAACTCCTCGGTCGGCCGCGGTGCTGCCGAGCGCGTAGAGCAGCGTGTCGTATTCGAGCCGGTCGTTGCCGGCATCATCGGCGACGGTGACGGTCCGGGCCCCGACGTCGACGGCGGTCACCCGTGCTACGCGCAACCGGATGCCCGTACCCGCGAATATCTCGGCCAGCGGCCGATGGCGCAGTTCCTGCCCGGCGGCGAGCTGATGCAGCCGCAACCGCTCGACGAAATCGGGTTCGGCATTGACGACGGTGATGTCGAAGTCGTCGGCGTGCAGTTGGCGGGCCAGGTATCCGGCGCAGAAGGTTCCGGCATATCCGGCCCCGAGAACGACGATGCGGTGCTTCATGATTCGCTCCTGTCTGGTTCGCGTGCTGCCTGAACGAGACAGAGCGCGAATTCCTGACAGGAGCGAGTAGTGATGTGAGTCACACCGCCGCTGCGGGGTTCGATCAGTCCTTGCTTACCGGTTCCGCGAGCTCGGCGGTTCGTGACGAGCGCTGCGCCTTGATGCTCGCCTGCCACTTCTCGAAGTCGGCCCGCATCGCACCGATCTGACGTTCGATGGCGTCCTGGGTGTCCGACCACCAACTCTGCGCGGCCTCCCGGAGATCGGACGCGGTCTTCTCGAACTCGTGCCCCTCATGTTCGAGAGTCGCGGTCAGCTTTTCGCGCCGAGCCTGCAGTGCGGCACGGCTCTTGTCCCGCGCCCCGGCGGAGGAGTCTTCGAACTGCTTCACCTTGACCGCGAGATCCATCAGTGATTCCGACAACGGTTTCATATTCTTGCCCTCTCGAAGCGGTGCGATCCCCGGCAGGATCCCGTATCCGTCGCTGTCCAGCGTCGCCTTCCCCGTCGGCCGAACCAAGGGCAGAACGTCCTCTGATGTCCCCCGCTCGATATGGCTTTCGTCCCCGGTTTCACGACATCAGCGGGAGCGCAGATGGGCATGCCCCGGGCAGCACCGGGTATGCGAGGCAAGAACAGTCGTCCGAGGAGGAGTAATTTGATGTCAGGAGTTGCGGCCCACCTGGGACAGCGAATATCGGCAGCGGCACATTCGGCGTGGGCCATGGTCCACCACCCCCGCCGCGAACCGAACACCGATCTCGCCGCCGAACACCACTCGGCCACGAGCGACCCCACCGGCGGCAGACAGCCCGGCGAACCCGAATCCTCGCCCCGCGGGCTCGGAGGCATGGACTTCTAGCGCCGCCGGCCCTCGGTGCCGAACAAATCGTGCAAACCACGTCGCGTTCGGCGGTTTTCGCGCATCAACGCGGAGGTTCGCACGGAAAGTTCGGGGCATGCCGCTCCGGGCCACCGAGGGCTCTGTCGTCAGCGACGCCAGAACAGATGGTGTGTCACGCCGCTCAGGCTGGGGACCCGCTCCAAGTGAAAGCGGTCTGTGAGTTCGTCCGGACCGGTCCACAATTTTTCGCCGCTGCCGAGTTCGACCGGCGCAACGGCGATGTGCATCTGGTCGATGAGATCCGCCGCGAGGAAATCGCGGATGGTGGAGACACCGCCGCCGATACGCACATCCAAGCCGTTCGCGGCTTCGAAAGCCTTTTCCAGGGCCTCCTTCGGCGACGCATCGAGAAAATGAAATGTGGTTTCCCCCAGCGTGATAGAGGGCCGCGGGTAATGGGTGAGAACGAATACCGGTGTGCGGAACGGCGGCTCGTCGCCCCACCAGCCCTGCCAGTCGAGATTCTCCCACGGCCCGCGCTGGGGACCGAACTTGTTGCGCCCCATGATCTCCGCGCCGATGTTGTTGCGATAGTCGCGAGTGAAGTAGTCGTCGAGGCCATACGTTCCCCCCGGCTCGGTGCGAGTAGGCCAGTGCGCGGTCGGGCCGCACCAGGCGAACAACGCGCTCGGATCGGCGTGCCCGAAGGGCCGCTCCAGACTCTGACCCTCCCCGGCACCGTAACCGTCGCTGGAGAGATTGAAGTTCTGGACACGAACCAATTGAGACATCGATTCCCTTCCGCTTGCACTTTGCAACCGGTTTCAAGGTACCGATACTGCTCTCGAGTCGCAACCAGTTGCCGTGAAAAGCCTCTGGACCGGTCCCGTGAACGCCGACGGCGGAGGAGGTCTCGCGCGGCGCCCGTTCCCACGCTCGATGGCGCTTACTTTCGGTATCGAGCAGAATCGTGCAGTGACCAGGAGGGTGAGCGCGCTTCGCGCACAGGCACATTCGAGACCGACCGCGCTGCGCGGCGTTGACCAAGGAATCCCGCGCGGCGTTCAGCCGCCGGGCGGGACGAATACGGCTGTTCCCCGCGGTCACGGCGGCGCTGCCGGCCGGACTGGCTGTAGCCTCCGCAGCCTACGGATTCCTACGCTGGATCACCCCCGTCGATGAAACCAAGCAAGCCGCCGAAATCGATATCACTCGTGTCGCATTGACCGTTGTCGCCGGTGTCGGCGGCGTGGTCGCCCTGGTCATCGCCTACCGGCGTCAACGCGATCTGGGACAGAGCCGATTTGTCGAACGCTTCGGCGCCGCAGCCGCCCAACTCGGCGCGACGGATGTCGCGGTCCGAATCGCTGGGGTCTACGCGATGGCCGGTGTCGCCGACGAATCCGACGGCCCGCGCCGCCAGCAATGCATCGACGTGCTGTGCGGATACCTCCGCTTGCCCTACAGCCCGGAGCTCGGCGCCAACCACCAGAGCAAACTGGTCGTCAAACAGCACCGCGCGACGGCGGACAACACTCGCGCCGACGACCGGGAACCTACATTCGACTGGAGCACGGACCACAGTCGGAAGCCCGCCAATATCGAACCGCAGGATTGGCCGCCCGCGGTGGCGGCACCAAACCTCTCGGCAGGCTCAGCAAGCCGATACCAGCAGCAATAGATGCGTCTCACGCACCATCGATGACACCGGGCGGGCCGATGTCCGTCTCGCGCGTCAGTCCGGCAGCCAGTGCAGCTCGTGTGCCAGGGTTTTGGCGACGGTGCGGACGCGGCGGTGTAGTGGTGACTGCACGCGCGGGAGGACCAGGTGGATCGTCAAGGTGGGCGCGCCCAGCAGCGGTCGCCACGTGAGACCGGCCGGTTGTGTCGTGACCGCTACTTCACCGGCCGGAGCGAGGGTGAGGCCGTCGCGTAGGTCGCGCTGCGAGATGTCGAAAGAGACTGCGGGCGTGAGGAATCGGGGGCTCGGCCGGGTGTCGCGGAACAGTGCGGCGAGCTGATCGTGGATCACCGGGTTGGCCGCACGGTCGGGAAGTCGCAGCGGATACGCGGCCGCGTCGGCGATCTCGATCTCCGGGTGTTCGGCCAGCGGATGATGCTGTGCCAATTGGACCCCGACGCGCTCGCGCCGCAGCAGGAACCGGCGCACGCCCCGGCCCGGCTGTTCACCGCGGGTGATCCCCGCATCGATGCGGCCGTCGGCGACCGCGGGGGAGATCTCCGGTGTCGCCATCGGGACCGCGCCGACCTCGAGTCCCGGACTGCTGCGAATGAGCTTGTCCACCAGGGCCGGTGCCGTCTCGGCTCCCGTGCTGAGGCTGTATCCGATGCGCAGCGTCCCCAGTTCACCGGCCCCCGCATTCCGGGCGGTGTCCCATGCCCGGTCCAGCGCCGCCAGCGCGGGCGGCGCGGACTCCGCCAAAGCCGCACCGGCCGTGGTCAATACGACGCTACGCGTGTTTCGAACCAGCAGGCTCGTACCGAGTTCCGCCTCCAATCGGCGCATCCGGGCACTGAGTGCGGGCTGCGCGATACCGATCCGTGCGGCCGCGCGGGTGAAGTTCAACTCCTGCGCCAGCACCAGAAAGTACCGCAGGCTCACCGTATCCGGCGCCACATACCCTCCCTGCCGATTGATAACGATCCGTTCTGAGTCTATCCCGTCTCGGTCTTTCCCTCGACCATGCACCAAGCCCTAACCTGCGCATATGACGATTCAACCGACCGCGGTACCGGACACCGCACTCACACACACCGGGAGGCAGTCATGCACAAGTTGGTAGTCCTGTATCCCGAGCCCGCCGACCCCGACCATTTCCGCGACTACTACGTGACCAACCACCTTCCACTGGTCATGAAAATGCCCGGCCTGCTTGCCTGGCGCTACAGCTTCGACGTGGCGGCCCCCAACGGAGAATCGCCGTATTTCGCGGTCTTCGAAGCCGACTTCGCCGACGCCGACGCCGTGGCCGCGGCACGGGCATCACTGCACGGCCGGCGGGCGGCCGCCGATGTCGTCAACTACGCCACCGGCGGTGCGGTCGTCATCGACTATCCGGTGCAGGAAGGCATCAGCTGAGGCGGGACGGCGCTCCGGGACGCGTTCGGCCGGCCGTTACGGCCAAGTCCCGGCTCTCGGAGGAACGCCGTTCCCGGCTGCCGGTTCGTTGAGCGTCTCGACCCCATTGACATCCGCCCGCGGTGGGCACGCACGGAAGGTCGGCTGCCGCTGGTGCGCTGAACACCTTTACCAGCTCCCATGATCGTGCCGGACGAGCGATAACAGGACTCGCCCGCGCACGGCAACTGCTCGTGCGTGGGGCTGGGGCGCCACACCGCCCGCCGCGAAACAACAACTGCCATCGCATGATTCGGAGGGTCGCGGGGTGGGCGGCCCGATCCGGTGACGTCCGCCCCGCGACCCCGATGGGACAGCCCGACCAACCCGACCGGACCGTCCCCGTAACGCACAACGCGGCTACCGGCGGCTGGGTGCCGCCGGTAGCCGGGCGTCATGCGCGGGTCATCGCTTGATCAGCGCGCGCAGAGCGGTGATCGAGGCCCGGCGTTCGTAGGCGATCCAGACGAAGATCGCGGTGAGCGCCAGCGGGAACGGAGCCAATTCCGGGGTGTCGGCCAGGAAGGCGTTGAAACCAGCAGCGAGGAAGGTGACGATCGCCAGGCCGATCGCGGCGGCCGCGGTCAGGCGGGGCACCATGAGTCCGATCCCGCCCGCGACCTCGGCGAGACCGATGAAGACCAACAGCGCCAACGGGATCGAGAAGGCGGTGGCGTTGTTTTCCATCAGGGTCTGCGGGATGACGAGCTTCGGGCCGCCGGAGGCGATGATGAAGAACAGACCGAGCACGATCTGCAGGGTCCACAGGACGCGGTTGCGGATCTTGCCGGGGTGGACGGCGGCGGTCGTCTGGGTGGCGGTGATGGCGGTCATTTCTTGTTCCTTCTGGGTCGGTCGCGCCGGGTTGATGGCGCGTTCACCAGTGAGGACGGGGGCGGTCCGGAAAACTCGTCGCCACGGTCGAAAAAATCTTCACCGCGCCGCCGGCCCGGATGTGCGCTGTGTTTCCGGCCAGAGCTGCCCTCGGATTCGAACTGATCCCGATCAGGACGCACGGAACTGCCGTGTACCGCGCTGACCGGAGCGGCCAGATGGCCGTGCCGGCGAAACGACAGAGCCCCCGCCCGGACATCGGACGAGGGCACAGTAGAGCTTCTACCAGCAGCGATACGGGCGCTGCCCTACTTCTTCGGACGCTGACCGCTTACACGTTGAAGCGGAATTCGACCCGCTCAGCATCGAATATCTGCACGTCAAACATCCTGCTCAGGGCACGACCCGCGTTCCGAAGCCGAATAACCTGTCAGGCAGCTCGCCGAGCCGATCACCGCCGTCAATGCCGCGAGACCGCCTCTCCGACCGCATGGATTTCAGTGCGATCGGTCGCCATCGAGATGATGAACGCGTCATTACCACCGTCGCCGGAGGAGGCCCTGGGTACCGACGCGGTTCGGGTGGTCCAGCAGCTCGGAAAACTCCGAAGCGCGCCGGCACTGACGTTCGAAGTCGTAGTGGAATCTCCATCGGACGTCCGCCACGAAGGGACCTTGGGCCCTGCGCCCGGAGGGGGTCGGCGCAACAGACTGGTCGTTATGCGCAAACGATTCGAGTTGGCTTTCAACGTGTCCTATCTGGCGGTCATCTGGGGACTGGTGATCGCCATGCGGCGAAACCGCAACCAGGTTCCACCGGAAAAGCGCCAGACCGCAGCCCGATTCGAGGAGGCGTTCACCCTGCTGGCGACCGGCGACACCGCGCATCTGGCGTTGCGGGCCGTATCGATGGCACGGGGCGAGGACCGCGGGTACCTGACCTGGCGGGGACGCCGGGCGAGTCTGATCGGCCTCGGGGAGATGGCGACCTCGATCACGATCACCCTGTTCTACGTGCTCTCTCTGGATGCCTGGCGTCTGCGGTTCCGGCGATCGTGGGACGGCTTCACCAGGTCGCTGCTGGGGCTGTCGTTCGTGCGGTTGATCCTGCTGGCGACCCCGTTCAACAACTGGGACAAGGACGAGACGCCGGCAGGCTTCGCCGTGGACCGCAATGTCCCGCTACTGGCCGTGGGTGCGAGCGAGATATACCTCATGCGCCGGGAGGCCACCCGCACCGGCGACCGCACCTTCCGCTTCCTCTCCGACGCCATGGCGGCATCCTTCGCCTGCTATCTCCCGGTCGTTCTGTGGGCGCGCCGCATCCCCCAACTAGGCCTGCTCATGATTCCCAAGACCCTCGCCTACCTGGCCATGGCCTTCCGCGTCTACCGCGACTTCTTCAGCGGCACAGCGCAACCGGCCGAGACGGGGCCGCAGTCGCACCCAGGGCGCGACTCGCTCGAAGGAGGCGGCGAGCCGCGGCCCGCCCACCAGTGAAGTACTCGCGGTGTGCGAACCAGGGTTCTGAAGAGTTGGGCCCGAAGACCCATACCGGCCGTGGTCGGCATCGAGCCACGCAGGCACAGGAGAAAACATGGCGAAACCGACGGACAACAATCAGCCCGGCGTTGTCGGTCCGGAAAAAAACGTGAACCATCGGCCGGAGGTCAGCGGGAATCTCTTGTCCAATATGATGACGATGCGCTGACCGAACCTGCCAGCACGCGTCGCCGGCGAAACGACCGAACCCCCACCCAGACACCGGATGGGGCTCAGTCGAGTCTCTACCAGCGGCGATACACGCGCTGACTTACTTCTTCGCAGACGCTGATCCGCTACGGAACTCGACTCTCTCGACATCGATCAACGGAACTGACTCGAGCTACCGCACAAAGGTACTGGAACAGCTATGCCTACTCAGAGTCATTGCCGCGCAACTGATCCCCCCAAAAGAATCCGACAGTCCGGATACCGCACGTCTTGTCACAGAGGTTGAACGGCGACACACCTTCGGGTCGCCCGCGCTCGGTAATGTCAGAAGGCGCAGTCAGGGGCTTTACGAAGGAACGGCCCCAGAAGGTTGGAAAGCCATCACTCGCTGCCGGCGGCTATCGTGCAGGCCATGCGCAGGTTCACTGTCGGGTCCACGGTGCAGCGGCGCGAAGTACTCCATGGCCGCGTGTGGATGACGATGCCAGTTCAAGTCATTGCGGATGATGATGTGCTCGCCGTCTGGATCGAAGACGGCACCCCCTTCACCTTCTCACCTCATCCGTTCGGTCCGCACCCATGGTCGGGCCAGGACCGGTGGACCGGCAGCAGCGTATTGCAGCTGCATCGACCTACTGATGCCTATTCGGTCTGGGCGTTCTTCCAGCACAACCGGATCGACCACTGGTACATCAACTTCGAAAAGCCTTACAGCCGTGGCCAGGACTATTTCGACACCGACGATCACGGGCTGGACATCGTCATCAAGGACGGAGCTTGGCGGTGGAAGGACCGCGAGGACGTCGCGAAACAAGTTGCCGACGGCCGCATCACGCCAGCAGAAGCCGAAGCAGTCTGGCGCGAGGCCGAACGCGTAGCTTCCGCGTTGGATCACGGCATCTACTGGTGGGTTCCGCGCTGGCAGAACTGGAAGCCCGACCGGTAAACCCACCGCTTCCCCGGGGAAGTTCGGACCCTGCAACCGCAGCTTGGCTACAAAGATTGACTTAATGCCCAGGAGAAGACGATCCGCAGCCGTCCCGGCCCGGTGCAGTCCTCAACCCAGGCGGGCCTCACGACGACTGTTGTTGCTGTGGGCCTGCCGAGGGTAGCAAGCTTAGGCTCGGTGCCGATTCCTTACACGAGATGCATTGCAGGAGTGGGGAGCCCACAGATGTAGGTTCGTGGTGCCGCGTGATCACTTGGGGCGATCTCGATAGTCTGCATGACGGTAGCTGGTTGTTCGTCGGGTGAGCCGATTACGGTGGTCCAACGTCGGCGAGGACTACCGCATCGGTAAACGGGCTCGTTGTTGCGCGTCACCGTCAATGTGACTTCGGCGATCGACTCCTGCGCTATCTGGCGACTGGCGATAACGGCGGAGAGCCGTGGTATGACCAGCAGTTCGCGAACGATGTCGGCGTATCCCTGCCAGCGGCCCGTGCTATCGCGGACGAGGCCATCCAAAAGTGTGATGCGGACCTGGATCGACAGGCGGCGGCGTCAGCAGCGGAGACGGCTTCGGCAGCTGCCAAGACGAGTGAGGAGCAAGCCGCTGCCGCACAGGTTGAGCGCCGGAAGCAGTCATGCGCCGCAATCGGCGGGCGTTAGGACGACACAGGGGTGTGGTGTGCTTCGACTGTGCAGGGCAACCCGAGCGGAGAGGCCGGCGCGGATTGCCGGAATTCGAGGGTGCCGTTCGAGGGGGATGGAATTGACCGGGCGGTGTTGGCGCATGAAAACGAGTGGTATCCGGGGTGTTTCCCGAACGCTTAAGCTCCGGTCTTCCGACAGGCGATTTACCACAGTTGCGGGGCGGCTACGGCATTCAGCCCGGGGCTACCGCACCCCGGCCGGATACGCTGCCATCTGCACACACCAATGAACCGCTCTCACAGGTTCTGGACCCACAGCCGGGTCCCGTCAACCCAGAGCAGATCGATTCCCGCACTTGCGATTCCGTAGTGGTGCCGAGCTGACCGGCCACCGCTCAAATTTGCCATCAGCTATCGAGTGCAGGTGGTACCCATCCATAATGATGCAATGGATGCCGCGCCGAGCGCCCTTAACGATGGAGAGAACCGCATCGACATCCAATACCTGCACGTCGAACGCCTACTCGAAGCTCGGTTCGCGTTCCGAACAACCTCTGAACGGAAGTCAGGGCGTTGCTCGAGTGGAGCTCCGCGGGCGGTGAAACGGTCGGTCCACCACTGCGGTCCGCCGTTTCGTCATGACTGGAGTGCGGTTATCCCCGGCAACCTTTGAGTTGGGCGGCCACCTCGGCGGGGACGAGGTAATGCCCGCAGTCGATGGATGATCCCTGGGCAACGAGGTTCCAGAAGCCTTGCACGCTCGGGTGCAGGAGATAGCCGGTGGGCTGGGGCGCTGCGTCGGTGTGTTGGGACCAGACCATGGCCCAGGATTGGACACATTGGGGCTCGTCGAGCACGATCTTGGGTGTAATTCCGGAGTTCACCAGAATCTGGTGAGCGAAGTCGCGGGTGATTCGCGTGCACGAGGTCGGATCCCCTGATGTGGAGGTCTGCCGCGCTGTGGAGCGTGCCGTCGTTCCCGGTGTCGAATGGTCGCCAGTGCTGGGCGGGACCACGGTTCCGGGTTCCGACCGCGCGGACGGTGCCTGCGCGCCCGCGGTACCGGTCGGCGCTGACGTCGCGGTGACGGCCTGCGCAGAGCCCGGGACAGGTGCAGCTGTATCCGAAGCGTCCTGACAAGCACTGAGCGCGAAGATTGAGATGGTCATCCCGAGCGCGGAAATGGCAACTCTCACTTGATGATTCCTACTTTCGACAGGCCCGGGTGAGCGGTCACGGGAGCGACCGCCGCTGCTCGCGCCTCAGGTTCGGAGCCCCAACCAGCTCCGCGCCAAGAAGACAGTACATTAGTAAGCATTAGCGTATAATCTAACACGGTAGATAGTTTGTCAATGGACCCCCTCCCCGCCGTCACCGCGGTGCCGGCGCGGATCGGATCGTGTCGTCACCGGCGTGCAACGGCGAACACTCGCCGTGCGTGGCATGGCTGCAGCCCCGGCAGGCGGTACAGGCGGCGGGAATGAGGACGAGGCGGCTGCGGCGGATGTCGCGCGGGTGGAATTCGCCTGCGAGGCCGCCTTTCAATCCGGTGCCGTCACACACCGGGCACGGCTTGATTCCCTCCAAGCGCAGGACGGTGACGGGAAAGTACAGATATTCGATCGGTTGGTTGCGGGAGTTTTCTGCTGCTCACAGCAGCGCGGCGGCGAAGGAACGTGGGTGGCGGGAGATGGCGGTCATCGATGCCGCCTACGCCGAAGGCCGAATCGACCGGGCAGCATGGCATGAGGCCGTGCTGGAGCTGATCGAGCCGGTGTATCTGGCGACGGACGATCCACGGGCACAGTCCGGGTACAACGGGACGCGGCGCAATGGGAAACGGCTCGCCATCTGCTGGTGCGGACGCTGCCGTCCAGGGGTGACCGGGCGCTTAGTTTCCTGGACGTCGGCCGCGTCAACGGGCACCTGATGGAGACACTCGCGCAGCGGGCGGCACAGGACGGGATCCGAATCGAACCGCACGGAGTGGATATCTCTTCCGCCCTGATCGACTTGGCCCGCCAGCGCTGCCCGCAGCGGGCAGAGCGGATCTGGGTCGGCAACGCTCACGACTGGTGTCCGCCGCAGCGTTTCGACGTGGTGCGCACCGGACTGGAGTACGTGCCCGAGCGTGAGCGCCCGGGGTTCCTGGCGCACCTGTTCGAGTTCGTGGTCGCGCCTTCGGGGCGACTGGTGGTCGGCATGTTCAACGAGGAGGCTGACCAGGATGCCGCGGCGGCCACGTCACGGTGCTTGATCAGCCCTTGCTCATCGGTTCAGCGGTCTTGCCGTCCTCGGCGGTTCGTTCCGCACGCTGCGCCTTGATGTCGGCCTGCCACTTCTCGAAGTCGGCCCGCATCACGTCGATCTGATGTTCGACGGCTTCCCGGGTGTCCGACCACCAACTCTGCGCGGCCTCCCGCAGTTCCGCCGTGGTCTTTTCGAACTCGTCCCCCTCGCGCTCGAGGGTCGCGCCCAGCTCTTCCCGCTGAGCCTGCAGCGTGGCGCGGTTCTTCTCCCGTGCCGCGGCGGACGACTCTTCGAACTGCTTCACCCGGGCCGCGAGATCCATCAACGATTCCGACAACGGTTTCATATTCTTGCCCTCTCGATATGTTTTGATCCTCATGAAGGATCCGGCATCCGTCGCCATCAAGCGTGGCTTCCCCACCCAGCTGAACCAAGGGCAGAACGTCATCTGATGTCCTACGGTCGATACCGCTTTCGGCCCAGCCCCAAGTGCCGAAGGGCTCTGCGGGCGCGAAGCCGATTCGCGTTCAATCGAAAACGGGAACGCGTCGCCGTCGTCGATACGACGGATCATGAGAACGGAGCACGCCGGTGAAATCCCGGAGATCTGCTCGAGGCCGCCACAGCCGTACTGATCATCTTCGACGCCGTCTGGTTCTGCGTCACTGGGCAACACTTCGGCATGTAGGCGCCTGATGCGCGGTTAGTTCGGCTCGACAGTGGATCCGGACAGGGTGCACACAAGGGGACACGGCGACCTGAGCCCTACCGACGCACAATGATGCCGCTTACGGCGCTGTTCAATACGGCCATAGCACCGATATGTACCACGAGTGAGGCCCCCAACCTGGATCTCCGGTTGAGGCTCACCAGCGTCTCTGTCTGCCACGATGCGGCCTCAGCGCTACTTCTTCCCAGACGCTAATCCGCTACGGAACTCGACTACGTCGCCGTCGTGCATGACGTAGTCCTTACCCTCCATCCGCACCTTGCCGGCGGCCTTGGCGGCGGACATGGAGCCGGCTTCGACCAGGTCGTCGTAGGCGACGATTTCGGCCTTGATGAAGCCGCGTTCGAAGTCGGTGTGGATGACGCCGGCTGCCTTCGGGGCGGTGTCGCCCTGGTGGATGGTCCAGGCGCGGGCCTCTTTCGGGCCGGCGGTGAGGTAGGTCTGGAGGCCGAGGGTGTGGAAGCCGGCTCGGGCCAGGGCGTGCAGGCCGGGTTCGCTTTGGCCGATGGATTCCAGCAGCTCGAGGGCGGACTCGGCGTCCAGTTCCAGGAGTTCGGCTTCGACCTTGGCGTCGAGGAAGACCGAATCCGCCGGGGCGACTGCGGCTTTCAGCTCGGCGACGCGTGCCTCGTCCGTCAGGACCGACTCGTCGGCGTTGAAGACGTAGAGGAAGGGCTTGGTGGTCAGCAGCGACAGTTCGCGCAGGAGGTCGGCGTCGAGCTTGTCGCGGACCGCGTACAGGGTCTTGCCCTCGTTGAGGAATTCCTGGGCCTGCTTGGCGGCGTCGGCCACCGGCTTGCGGTCCTTCTTGACCTTGGCTTCCTTGTCGAGGCGGACCACCGCCTTCTCCAGCGTCTGCAGGTCGGCGAGGATGAGCTCGGTTTCGATGACCTCGATATCGCTGAGCGGGTCGACCTTGCCGTCGACGTGGACCACGTCGTCGTCGGCGAAGACGCGGACCACCTGGCAGATGGCATCGGCCTCACGGATGTTGGCGAGGAACTTGTTGCCCAGGCCCGCGCCTTCGGAGGCGCCCTTCACGATGCCGGCGATGTCGACGAACGACACGGTCGCGGGGACGATGCGCTCGGAGCCGAAGATCTCGGCGAGCTTGTCCAGCCTCGGGTCGGGCAGCGGCACCACGCCGACGTTCGGCTCGATGGTGGCGAACGGGTAGTTCGCCGCGAGCACGTCGTTGCGGGTCAGCGCGTTGAACAGCGTCGACTTTCCGACGTTGGGCAGGCCGACGATACCGAGGGTGAGACTCACGAGTGCAAGAGTCTACGCGGCGCACGTTCGGCAACCGAATCTGCCCAGGTCGCGACCACTGGAGGGAATGCCCCGGCCCGGCGACCGCACCGACCTGATCGAGCGTCTCGTGGACGGCGAAGCGCGACCACCCCGCCGTGGTCGTCCGGTATCCGGACGTGTTCTGTCACCCGCGCGCGACCGGCTACTCAGAAAGTGGCGGGCAGCGCAAGCGCGCTCTCGATCGCCGCATCCAGAGACGCGAGAGTGCCACGGCGGCGTGCGAGCGGATTGCGATAGGAGTGGCACCCCTCGGCGCACCGGAACGCGCGTTCGCTCCGCTGCGCAGCTGAACAAACATACACTGCCGCAACGGATTCGACGGTCCACACCGCAGCCCGCACACTGCGGCCACACCGGGCTAAGGTCGTTTCATGGCGCAGATCCCTCGACTTCCCGGATTGGGCTTGGCCGATGCCGATTGGCTGGTGACCGCCGCACTGGCGGTGGCCTCCGAACATCGATTTCCGCCGCTGGCGGTGGCGGTTACCGATGTGAGCGGTGCGGTGATCGCGCTGCGCCGGGCGGACGGCGGGATGCCGATGACGAGTCGCCTCGCGGTGGCCAAGGCGCGCACCGCACTACTGACACTGCATCCGTCGGGACAACTCCCCCTGCCGGGTGAGATCGTCGACAGCATTCAGCATCTCTACGACGGTGATTACATTCCGTTCGCGGGCGGGGTGCTCGTCACCGAGAACGGGGTGATTCTCGGGGCCGCCGGGGCTTCGGGTGCTCATGCGACACAGGACGAAGAGGCCGTGCAGGTCGCCGTGCAGCGCTGGCACGAATATCGTTCGCACACAGCCTGATCGAGACACTTGCACATGCTCTGGTAGCCGGGGACAGAGGGATCCGACCATGCGACCGGCGCAGTTCCGCGCGTGGCACCACGCCCGCCGGCGGTCTGCTACACCGAGTCCGGCGTCGGTCGGCCAGAAGCCAGCCCGAACTCGGCGCACTCATCGTCCTGTTCGGGCCGACCGCCGCTCACCGCGACCGCACCCACCACAACACCGTCGCGACGGATCAGCCGAGAGCCCGCACCCACCACGATCGGCGTCGGCGACAGCTGATCGATTCGATCGAACAGTGCGGGCCACGCCGCCTGGAGTTGCTGCAGTTCGCCGCCGTCGCGATGAAACAGGGCGACCCCGGCCGCCTTCGCGGGAGCGATCCGGGCCGACAGCGGTGGCGCACCGTCCATCCGGTCCAGCGCTCGCACGTGTCCACCCTCGTCCACGACGGCCACGGTCACCCGCGCACCCAATTCCCCAGCGCGAGAGCGTATCCGAGTGCTGATGGCGTGCGCTTCATCCAGCGTGAGCGACATCTTCTCCACTTCCGATAATCGTTGGCCATACCAACGGTTCACCCAGGCGACGCTACCCCACATTCGTTGGCTCGTCCAACGAATCCAGTAGACTTCACGCATGGACGACACGCCCGCACGCCTGCGCGGCAAACCAAGCTGGCTGGTCAGCAAGACCGCCACACTCGCCCAGCGGCGTATCGGAGAAGCCATGTCGACGGTCGGCGCCCGCGGCTACCATTTCTCGATTCTGGCCGCACTCGACGAGTTCGGGCCCGCCAGTCAAGTGGCGATCGGCCAGCGGTGCCGGATCGACCGCAGCGATATGCACGCCATGCTGGCCGAGCTCGAGGCGCAGAAATACGTTGCGCGAGAGCCGGATCCGGACGACCGCCGCCGCAACCTCATCACCCTCACCGCGGCCGGCGAGCGCCGACTGCACGAACTGGATGCCACGTTGACCGCCGCCCAGGACGAGATATTCGGCGAACTGACGAAGGCGGAGCGCGAACACCTGGTCAAGCTGCTGACCCGCGTGCTGGACAACCGGCAGACTCAGACGCGCGGGTCGCGGCCGAGGTAGCGCAGCAGTGTGTCGACGGCGGTATCGCCGGGCTCGGCATCCAGCACGGCGGCGTACGCGCCCCATTGGCGCAGCGGTTCGATCAGATCGGTTGCGGCAGTGAGGAGATGAGTGGCCAGGGTGTCGGTCAGCGGAGACGGCCGGCCGGTGGCGATCGCGATGTCCCAGGCGTGGACGGCAGCATCCAGGGCGGCCATGACGGCCGCGACAGGGGTCGGGAGGGCGCCGTGCGGGAGCGGGGTGGGAACGGTTTCGGCGTCGTCGGTGACGGTGGCCCAGGCGGCGGCGGTCTGGTCGATGGCGGCGGAGACAAGCTGTGTGCCGGTGCCGTCGAGCGAGCCGGAGGGGGCGAAGGGATCGTAGGCGGGGCCGGTGCCCACCCCCAGGGCCGCGGCGAAGGCGAGCTGATCACCGGCGGCGTGCTGCACGACCTGGGTGACGGTCCACTGCGAGCAGGGAGTCGGCAGGTCCCACTGGGCGGCGCCGATTCCCGCGACCGCGTCGGCGAGGGCACGGTAGGAGTCGGCGACGACGTCACGCCAGACCGGGGCGAGAGCGGCGGCGGGGGAAACGGAGGTGCTGTTCATCGGAGGGCCTTTCGTTCTTCGTTTTCGGCGTTGAACTCAGGTTATGCGCCAATTAGGCTTGTTTTCTTCCTAATAATTCGCTGACGGAAAGTGTCTCGGTGTGACCTCCACCACAACCCGTGTGCTGCGGCTGCTGTCGCTGTTGCAGGACCGCACCTATACCGGTCGGGAGCTGGCGCAACGGCTCGATGTCAGCGACCGGACTTTGCGTCAGGACATCGCACGGCTGCGGGAACTGGGGTATCCGGTCCATGCCGAGCGCGGTGCGGTCGGCGGCTATCGGATCGGCCAGGGCAAGACCATGCCGCCGCTGCTGCTCGACGACGACGAGGCCGTCGCGGTGGCGGTGGCGATCGGCCTCGCCGAGGACGGCTCCACCGGGATCGCGGATATCGACGAGAACGTGGCGCGGGCGCTCGCCAAGCTGGAGCGAATTCTGCCGGTTCGGTTGCAGCGCAAGGTGACAGCGTTGCGCACGGCCACCGAGATCGGTCCCGCGACGACCGGCTCACGCGAACCCGATGCGCCCGTGCCGGCGCAGACTCTGGCCACCCTCGCATCGGCGATACGCGGTACCCGGGTCCTGAACGTCGACGGCGGACGCCTCGAGCCGTATCGGCTGATCAATTGGCAACGCCGGTGGTATCTCGTCGCTTACGACCTCGAAAACCATTGCTGGCGCGCCCTTCCCGTGGCCGCCGTCGACGACGTCGCGACCGGCTCCCACCACTTCGCGGCCCGCACGCTGCCCGACGACGATCTGGTGGCCTTCGTCCTGCGGGAAATCGCCAGGGCCGGTTGGCGAGTCCACGCCCGGGTCACGGTCCTGGCGCCGGCCGACACCGTGATCGCGCGCATCAACCCGGCCGTCGGTGTGGTGGAACCCGTCGACGCGCAGTCGTGTGTGTTGTACACCGGTGCGGACACTTTGGAGACCATCGCGATCTACCTGAGCATGTTGATGATGGACTTCCGCGTCGACGAGCCGCCGGAACTCGTGGACCACATCCGGACACTGGGCCGTCGTTATTCATCGGCTGTCCCGCCCGAATAGCGCTTTCGATGGCCCCCGGAACGGCCCGAGGACAGCCATGTGAGGTGCCGATACGGCACTAACAGCGTTCGTACAGACGAATGAAGGGCTCCGCCTCGGCCGAAATTTTTCGGCCAGGACCCGGGCAACCGCCTACCAGGACCTCGAAGCCGAAGCCTTGGTGCCCGCGGAGGGTGTACTCGACCACGGCACCGGACCGAGCGAGGCGGGGAAGGTGCTGACCGGCCAACTGTGCAGCCTGCTCCGCACTGAACACCTTGCCCGCCGGCGGAAGAATCGCGATGCCCAGTGTGCGGCCACCCATACCGGGCGGGTCGTACACACGGATGTCGGCGAAGTACGGGAAGGGCTGATCGCTGACCACCCACTCCCACAATTCGAGTTCACTGCCGGACGGGAAGCGGGTACGGCGGCTCGGGCTCGAGTCGGGTCCCAGACTCGAGCCCACGATCGAGAGATCGTGGTAACCGGAGGCCACCGTCCAGTCGCGGGCCGCCAGTTCGGGAAACTCGCCGGCGATCTTTCGCATCGCCGCGGTGGCGCTCGAGGGTTCGGCACCAGAACTCGCGGCCACGATGACCTTCTCGGCCGGGCCTTCGACGTTGGCCGCGTATGTTCCGCCGTCGCTCCAATGTATTTCGGCTCCAGGGCGGGTCGCCGACACTCGGGCCCAGGTGTTCGCTGCCTCGGCTTTCGTGGTGGTGTCGCCACCGAAACGCCAGGATGCGAAATACGAGTCCGTCATCCGGACCATTTTCAGCACGGTCGAGTCGCCTCGGTATTGCGGCGGTAGCTGCTGGGTGGCCATCACGCGCACCACGGCCTCTGCCTGCGGGGCCGTTGCGTTGTCCTTCAACCGAACATCGAGGCCGGAGCTGTAGTCACCGTACCGGTGGTACTGGAACTTGTGCGATGCGTCGGCCACCCCCGGCAAGGCCTGTATCGCGGATTCGATCACCCGCGACCAGCTATCACGCTCGGCTTGGTCAGGCCCCTGCATCGGCCTCGAGCACCCGGACACCGAAGCCGCTGCGATCAGCATGATGATCGCCGACAACACCGAACGCGCAGTCCTCACCCACCTATACAACCGCACACCAGATCCGAAGCTACGGATCGCACCCGCGCCCGGCCCGAACGACACGCGGCCACCTGCGGTTTCGTCTCGGACGCTGGGATCCGGTCCGATGAACAGTTTCTGAACGGAGTGCGGATCCCACGGTGGGCTCGCCCGGTTCGGCGGGATTCCGCTACCTTGAGTCAGTTCCACCTGATGTCCGGCCGGGCGGGGAAACTCGTCGCCGATCGGACCTACACCAGCACGGGAGAGTAGCTCGCATGGCGACCATCGAATACCTCCGAACCGAGCCGGACCTGCCTCCCGTCGGGATCGTCGACCGCCGGCCGATCACGCCCGCCAAGAAGGCGATCTTCGCGGCCATCGCCGTCTTCGGTGCGGTCGCCTGGGCGATTCTCGCCGTCGCCCGCGGCGAGAACGTCAACGCGGTATGGATCGTCATCGCGGCGGTGTGCACCTACATCATCGCCTACCAGTTCTACGCCCGGCTGATCGAGTGGAAGATCACCACACCGCGCGACGACACCGCCACTCCGGCAGAGGAACTGGAAAACGGCACCGACTACATGCCGATGGACCGCCGGGTCCTGTTCGGTCACCATTTCGCCGCCATCGCCGGCGCCGGGCCGCTGGTCGGGCCGGTCCTCGCGGCGCAGATGGGGTATCTGCCGGGCACGCTGTGGATCGTGATCGGCGTCGTGCTCGCCGGTGCAGTCCAGGACTATCTGGTGCTGTGGGCATCGGTGAAGCGCCGCGGCCGCAGCCTCGGGCAGATGGCCCGCGACGAACTCGGTGTGGTGGGCGGTATCGCGGCGCTGATCGCGGTGCTGGTGATCATGGTGATTCTGCTGGCCGTGCTGGGCATCGTGGTGGTCAACGCGCTCGCCGCGACCAAGGGGGCCGACGGGCAGCTGCACGGCGGCAGCCCGTGGGGTGTGTTCTCGATTTCGATGACGATTCCGATCGCGCTGCTGATGGGCCTGTACCTGCGCTATGTGCGGCCGGGCAAGGTCGGCGAGATCTCCGTCGTCGGCTTCGTGCTGTTGCTGCTGGCCATCGTCTCCGGGCGCTGGGTGTCGGAATCCGGCTGGGGCCGTGACCTGTTCACCCTCTCGGGCACCACCATCGCGTGGATGCTGATCATCTACGGCTTCATCGCCTCGGTGCTGCCGGTGTGGCTGCTGCTGGCCCCGCGCGACTATCTGTCGACGTTCATGAAGGTCGGCACGATCGTGCTGCTGGCGCTGGGCGTGGTGATCACCATGCCAGTGCTGCACGCCCCCGCGGTCTCCCAATTCGCCGGCAACTCCAAGGGTCCGGCCTTCGCCGGCAGCCTGTTCCCCTTCCTGTTCATCACCATCGCCTGCGGTGCGCTCTCCGGATTCCACGCGCTGGTCTCCTCGGGCACCACGCCGAAACTGCTCGAAAAGCAGTCGCAGGCACGGATGATCGGCTACGGCGGCATGCTGATGGAGTCGTTCGTCGCGGTGATGGCGATCATCGCGGCCAGCATTCTCGACCAGCATCTGTACTTCGCGATGAACACCGGCGGCCTCACCAGCGCGCAGGCCGCCGCCGACAAGGTGAACGCCCTCGGGCTCGGCGGCACACCGATCACCGCGAACGAGTTGAACCAGGCCGCTCACGACGTGGGTGAGCAGGCGATCTACTCGCGCACCGGCGGCGCGCCCACCCTGGCCGTCGGTATGGCCGAGGTGATGCACAACTTCATCGGCGGCGCCGCGATGAAGTCGTTCTGGTACCACTTCGCGATCATGTTCGAGGCGCTGTTCATCCTGACCACCATCGACGCGGGCACCCGCGTCGCGCGGTTCATGCTCTCGGACACGCTCGGCAACCTCGGCGGCCCGGCGCGCAAATTCAAGGATCCGTCTTGGCGGCCCGGAGCCTGGCTGTGCACGTTCGTCGTGGTCGCGGCCTGGGGTTCGGTGCTGCTGATGGGCGTGACCGATCCGCTCGGCGGCATCTACACGCTCTATCCGCTGTTCGGCATCGCCAATCAGCTGCTGGCCGCGGTCGCGCTGACGGTGGTGCTGGTGATCGTGATGAAGAAGCGGCTGTGGAAGTGGGCCTGGATTCCGGCGCTGCCGCTGATCTGGGATCTCATCGTCACCATGACGGCCTCGTGGCAGAAGATCTTCTCCGGCGACAAGAATATCGGCTACTGGACCCAGCACCGCATCTACAGCGACGCTCGTGACGCCGGGAAGGTGCTGGCGCCGGCCAAGAGCATGGCCGATATGGACAAGGTCGTGCGCAACACGTTCATCCAGGGCTCACTGTCGATCATCTTCGCGGTGCTGGTGCTGATCGTGGCGGCGGTCGGTGTGATCGTCTGTGTGCAGGCGGTGCGCCGCGGCGGTGGGGCCACCACCGAGACTCCGGAGGTACCGTCGAAGATCTTCGGGCCGTCGGGTTTCGTGACGACGAAGGCCGAGAAGGAGGTGCAGCGCGAATGGGCGGAATACGAGCGTTCGGGCGCGGCGAAGGTCCCCGGCGCGGCCGCGGCGACGCCGGAACCGGCTTCTTAGCAAGCGAATTCGAGGATCTCGGCACGGCGGCAGGACCCGTGCCGGGTCCGCCTGCCGCCACGGATGCGGCGAAGGCGCACCGACGGACCGGCGCTGTGCTGCGGGCTCCGCTGGACGCGGTCCGGGCGGGAGCCCGCTATATGAACGCGGTGCTCGGCGGGCAGGACTACCCGCGATATGTGGAACATCTGCGGCGTCGGCATCCCGACCGGCCGATTCCGACCGAGAGTGAATACTGGCGCGAACGGCACGCGGCGGCCGATCGCAACCCCGGGACCCGGTGCTGCTGAGCTCGCCCCGCCGCTGATCGGCGGCGAGCCCGGTCGACCGGGCAACCGGAAGCGGTTCCAGGCATCCGGCTCGCCTCGGTCGCCGCACCCCGCCGGCGAGCGGTCGGTTCCGGTGCGATTCGCCCGTCCACACGGCCCCGGTGGCCGAAACGTTCGCGTGTGATCTGCGACCAACCCTGCACACCTCACCCGCCCGCTCCGGCCGACCCGAAACCCTTGCGACGCTGTGGAATAGGCCCTTTACGGCGGTTATATCCAGCTGCTCTCACCCAGCGCACCGTTGATAGCCGACAGCTATGTCGCTGAAACGTTGACCATCCGGGGTAGTTGTCTGATTCCCGCTAGCGCAGGCGGGCTCGGGCTGACAAGGTGGACTGCGTGAGTGTGAACGGTCTGGACTTCGAGCGCTGTTATCGAGCGGTGGCCACCCGCGATGCCCGTTTCGACGGGCAATTCGTCACGGCGGTGCGCACCACCGGAATCTACTGTCGGCCATCGTGTCCTGCTATCACTCCGAAGCGTACGAATGTCACGTTCCTCCCCACCGCGGCCGCCGCGCAGCAGAACGGATTCCGCGCCTGCCGCCGGTGCCTGCCCGATGCCGCGCCCGGCTCACCCCTGTGGAACACCCGCGCCGATCTGGCCGCGCGGGCGATGCGACTGATCGCCGACGGCGTGATCGAACGCAGCGGCGTCCCCGGCCTGGCCGACAAACTCGGCTATTCGCAGCGGCAACTGACCCGGGTACTCACCGCCGAACTCGGCGCCGGTCCGCTCGCCCTGGCTCGCGCCCATCGCGCTCACACCGCCCGGCTGCTCATCCAGACCACGCGAATGCCCATGTCCGACATCGCCTTCGCGGCCGGCTTCGCCAGCATCCGGCAGTTCAACGACACCGTGCGCGAGGTGTTCGTGGTGAGTCCGACCGTGTTGCGCGAGGAGGCGCGGCGGCTGCGCGGCGACGCACTGCCCGCCACCAACGGCGCCCTCACCCTGCGCCTGCCCTATCGCGAACCGCTCGACGCGAGCTGGCTCGAATGGTTCCTCTCCGCGCATGCCGTCCCCGGACTGGAGAGCTGGGAGGACGGCGTCTACACGCGCAGCCTGCGCACTCCGCACGGGCATGCCACGGTGCGCGCGAGCATCCATCCCGGCCATGTGCGGGCCAGCCTGGCGCTGCACGATATGCGCGATCTGGCGCCGACCGTCGCGCGGATCCGGCACCTGCTCGACCTGGACGCCGATCCGGTCGGGATCGATGCCGCCCTCACCGAGGGCTTCGGGCCCGGGGCGCCGGCCATCGGCGCGGGCATCCGCGTACCGGGCTGCCTGGACGGCTCGGAGTTGTTGCTGCGCACCATGATCGGTCAGCAGATCTCGGTGTCGGCGGCGACCACGCACACCGCCCGCCTGGTCGACGCGCTGGGTGAGAACGTCAACGGCCCGATGCCGCGCCTGTTCCCCACCGCCGAAGCCATCGCCGAACGGGGCGCCGACGTACTGACCGGACCGGCCCGGCGGACCGCCTCGATCGTGGGCGCCGCCCGTGCCCTCGCCTCCGGTGACCTGCGTCTGCATGCCGGCCGGACCGCCGCCGACGTCCGCCGCGATCTGCTCGCCCTCGACGGGGTCGGCCCGTGGACCGCCGACTACGTGACCATGCGCCTGCTCGCCGACCCCGACATCCTGCTGCACACCGATCTCGTGGTCCGGCAGGGCGCGGCCCAGTACGGCATCGATCTCACCGATACGTCGCGATGGGCGCCGTGGCGGTCGTATCTGTCGATGCATCTGTGGAAGCGCGCGCTCTCCGAACGCACCGCGGTGGCCGGCGCCGCAACCGCGCGAGCTGCCCTCGCACGCAACGGTGGATACCCCGCCGGCCGCGACGACGCCACCCGGCCCGCGCCCGCGCGCAGCACGCTCGACCGTCGTGGCGACGCCGCGCGCACCGGAGTCGCGGCCGCCGAGGCCGGCCGTCGCGCGGCCTATCTGGGCGCGCGGCGATGAGCACCGCCGATTACGCGACCGTACCGACCCCGATCGGGCCGTTCACGGTCATCGCCGATGCCGACGGCGCGGTCCTGGCCTCCGGCTGGACCGCCGACGCGGAAGGTCTGCGCGGTCTCGTCCATCCGCGGCTGCGGCCGGACGCGTTGCGCCGCTACGACGCGCTGGACGAGCTCACCGACACCGTCGAGCGGTATCACCAGGGCGAGCTGGATGCCGTCGACGGAGTGGCGGTCCGGCAGGTGTCCGGTCCGTTCCTCGAACACGCGTGGTCGGTCCTGCGAGCGGTGCCGGCCGGCGCGCCGATCACCTACACCGCCTTCGCCGTTCGGTCCGGCCGCCCGGAGGCCATCCGCGCCGCCGCCAACGCCTGCGCGCGCAATGCCGCCGCCCTCTTCGTTCCGTGCCACCGGATTCTCCGCACGGACGGCTCACTCGGCGGCTTCCGCTGGGGGCTCGGCTGTAAGCGCTGGCTGCTCGCCCACGAGCGCGCGGCGGAGGACAGCGCCCACCTCAGCCGCTGAACGCTATCCCGGATCCCCCGCGCCGAACTCGTGTCGAACCCTCGCTTCGGCGGGCAGAATGCGGAACGACGAAGGAGTTCTGCATGGAAACGATCGTGTCGGTCACAGGTGGCAAGGTCCGGGGCGACACCGAGAACGCGGTGAGCACATTCCTCGGTATTCCCTACGCGGCCGCGGCCGTCGGTCCGGCCCGGTTCGACCTGCCGCGGCCGGTTCCGGAGTGGGACGGCGTGCGCGATGCGCTGACCTACGGGGCGACCTGTGTGCAGTCGCAGTATCCCGCGCCGATCCACGCCCTGATCGGCAGCGACGGGCTGCCCGGAGACGAGTACCTGAACCTGAACGTGTGGACGCCCGAGGTCGGCGGCTCGGGTCTGCCGGTCATGGTCTGGATTCACGGCGGTGCCTTCACTCGCGGCTCCAACGCCCGGACCATGTACGACGGAAGTACGTTCGCCCGCGACGGGGTCGTGGTGGTGTCGATCAACTATCGGCTCGGGATCTCCGGCTTCGCCGCCGTGCCCGGCGCGCCGCTCAACCGCGGGCTGCACGACCAGATCTTCGCGCTGCGCTGGGTGCGCGACAATATCGCGGCGTTCGGCGGGGACCCCGACAATGTGACCGTCTTCGGTGAATCGGCGGGCGGGATGAGCGTGGTCGATCTGCTGACCGCCGCACCGGCGCGCGTCCTGTTCCGTCGCGCGATCGTGCAGAGCGGCAACGGATCCGCGGTCGCCGAGGCCGACGACGCGGTCAAGGTCGCCGAAAATCTCGCTCGCACACTGGGAATCGAGCCGACGGCGGCGGCCTTCGGCGAACTCGGACCGGATCGGCTGCGAACCGCACAGGACGCGGTGGCGCTGGAGTTGATCACGAATCCCGATCCGAATCGGTGGGGCCGTACGATCATCGACCACGGTCTCGGGATTCTGAGCTTCTTCCCGGTGATAGACGGTGAACTCATCGAGGATCGGCCGATCGATGTGCTGGACCGCTCCACCGCCCACGCGGTGCCGTTGCTCATCGGCTGGACTGCCGAGGAATTCCGGTTCTTCACCTTTCCGACCGGCATCGCGGCCACGCTCACCGACGAGACGCTGGGCCCGGTGCTGTCCCGCTACGGCGTCGACCCCGCCGTGGTGCGGGTGTATGCCGAGCATCGGCCGCGGGCCACAGCCGCCGACCTGTTCGCGGCCGTGATCACCGACGTGGTCTTCCGCGACGATTCGATGCGCATCGCGGCGGCCAACGCCGCCGCCGGTGCACCGACGCACGTGTACGAATTCGGCTGGCGCAGTGAGGTTCCCGATCTCGGCGCCTGTCACGTGCTGGAGATCCCGTTCGTCTTCGACAAACTCTCCGAGGCGCATCCGCTGACCGGACCGAACCCGCCGCAACCACTGGCCGACGACGTCCACCGGGCCTGGGTGGATTTCGCGACGCACGGCGACCCGGGATGGGCGCCGTTCGGAACGGACCGGCAGGTGCGGATGTTCGACTTCCCGAGCTCGGCCACCGTGCCCGACCCACACGCCGCGGAACTGCTTGCGCTGCGCGAATCGGGGAGCAGATTGCGCCGCGGGTGATCAGGCGACGATCGAACGCAGCCGCGAGCCGGTCGGTTCCCGGATGACGTGGAGCCGGCTGGGAATGCGCTGTCGCATCTCGTCGACGTGGCTGACCACGCCGACAACCCTTCCACCCGAACGTAATTCGTCCAGTACACCCATCACGGCGTCGAGGGTGTCGGCGTCGAGGCTGCCGAAGCCCTCGTCGATGAACAGGGTGTCCAGTACCAGGCCGCCGGATTCCGCCGCGACCACATCGGCGAGGCCGAGCGCCAGTGACAGCGAGGCCATGAAGGTTTCACCACCGGACAGGGTTTTCGCGGGACGGACCGCGCCGGTGTAGTCGTCGCGGATGTCCAGGCCGAGACCGCCGCGGCGCCCGCGCGGGCCGGCCGCATCGGAATGGACGAATTCGTATCGGCCACCGGACATCCGCCGCAGGCGTGCCGAACCGGCGATCGCGACCTCTTCCAGTCGCGCGGCGAGCACATAGGAGCGCAGGGACATACGGCGGTTGTTGGCACCGCGGCCCGCGACCACGTCGGCGAGCCCCTCGAGTTCGGTGTGCGCCTGCTGCAGGGGGGCGATGCGGTCGGCCGCGGCCCACAGCTGACTGCCGAGTTCCTCGAGTTGGGCCACGCGGCGGGTGCTCTCGGCGTGCGCGGCGACCGCGGCGTCCAGCGCGCGGCGGGCCTCGGCCACGGCCGCCTCGACCTCGGCGAGGTCCACGGCGGCGGCATCGGCCGCGGCTCGGACCTCGGGTTCGGCCAGAACCGCTTCGGCGTGGGCGCGACGGCGGTCGGCGGCGACGAGCTCGGCCTCCATCTCTTTCTGCTGCTGCGATGTACGAGTCGCGGCCGCAACGACTTTCGCATAGGCGGCGAGCACGGCGTGGTCGGGCGCGCCGGACGCGGGACGCTCGGGTTCCGGAGCTGCCGGCAGTTCGGCGGCGCGGGCGGTCTGTTCGACGCGGCGGGCGAGGTCGGCGAACTGGTCGTCGGCGACGGCGGCGTCGGCGCGGGCGGTGAGCAGATCCGTGGCGTCGGCGATGAGCGCGTCCAGCCGGGCACGGCGACGCTCAACCGTGCCGTCGGCGCCGGCCGCCACCCGGACTCGATCCGTCAGTTCGGCCAGCCGGCGGTCGGCGGCCAAGATGCGTTCCTGCACTGCGCTGGAACGGCTTTCGAGTTCTCGAAGGCGGCTGTGCAGTTCGGTTTCGGCGCTGCGCAGCCGCTCCACCTCGGCGCCGCGATCGGCGGCGGCGCTCGCCTTCTGCTGTGCGGAGCGGAACTGCTCGGTCGCCGCGTTCACGGCGGCGGCCAATTCCGCGGGGTCGCCGTCGCCGCCGCGCTCCCCGAGCAGTTCGATCCGGCGTTCCAGTTCCGTGCGGCGGGTGAGGGCGCGGTCGCGTCGTTGTTCGGCGGCGCGTTCGGCCTGCACCGCCGCGTCCTCGTCGGATTTCGCGACGGTGACGGCGGTGGGCCGGGCGGGAGCCGGATGGTCGGCGGAACCGCACACGGTGCACGGCTGCCCTTCGACGAGTGCACCCGCCAGCTCCGCCGCCATTCCGGCGAGGCGACGTTCGCGAAGATCGAGGGTGCGCTCGCGCGCATCGGTATGGTCCGCCCGGGCCCGCTCGAATTCCTCGCTCGCTGTGGCCAGTTCCTTCCGCGTGCCCACGAGCTCGACCGCAGCCTGCGCCGCGGCGCGGGTTCGCTCGCATTCGCGTTCCAGACCCGGCAGCGCGGCCTTGGCATCCGCCGCCTCCCGCAGCGCCACCTCGGCCGATCGAATGGCCTGTGGCAACTGCTCCCTGCGCTGCGACAGCTGTTCCAGCTCGCGCGATACGGTGGCGTATTCCGTTCGCAGCCCGGCCAATTCGGCGGTCACGCGGACGGCCGACTCGGCGTCCGCGCGAACCTCTTCCAGCGAGCCGATATGCGCGGACCACCGTTGTACCGCGGCGTCGAGACCGCGCGGGGTTGCGGCGTGCGTATCCGCCGGACGCGGGCTGTCTTCCGCTTGGCGCGGGTTCACGCTCCCACCCATTGCGCCGGTCGAGATATCGGGCGTCCCGGCGTCGGCTGCGGCCGCTCCCGCCGCATCGGTGCCCGAGTCGTCGAGCGCGCCGGCAACCTTCTGCCCGCCCGGCCGGCCCGGCTGGTTCTGGGCGCCCGCATCGGAGCGAGTCCGGTTACCGCGCGACTCCGGCGCCGTTGCGGGCCGGACGAGGTCGATGGAGAACAACTCCCATTCGATCGGTTCGTCCACCGCACCGGGCTCCTCCGGTGAGGGTGCCGTGGCCACCACACCGTCGTCGGCGGCAGCGCCACCGATGTCCGGAATGGCCGAGAGTTCCTCGGCCATATCGGTATCCGCCAATTCGGCGGCAGCGAGATCGGTTGCGGCCCAAGTCGTTCCGGGAAGCTCCGCGGATTCGGGTTCGAGCAGGCGGGCGGCCAGGCGTTCGGCCAGGTCGCGGGCTTCGTCGGTGCGGCGGCGCCGGGTGACCGCGGCC
>NZ_BDBF01000019.1 GCF_001612845.1 Nocardia elegans NBRC 108235
CACGGGCCGTCGGCCAGAACCTGGCCGTGCTCGACCCGCTGGCCCTCGTCCACGATCGGACGCTGGTTGGCGCAGGTGCCCTGATTGGAGCGGGCGAACTTCCGCATCCGGTAGCTCTTACGAGTGCCGTCGTCGTGCATGACGGTGATGTAGTCGGCCGAAACCTCTTCCACCACACCCGGCTTCTCGTTGACGACCACGTCGCCGGCGTCCACCGCGGCACGCAACTCCATACCGGTGCCGACCAGCGGCGACTCGGAACGGATCAGCGGCACGGCCTGACGCTGCATGTTCGCACCCATCAGGGCGCGGTTGGCGTCGTCGTGCTCGAGGAACGGAATCATCGCGGTCGCGACCGACACCATCTGGCGCGGGGAGACATCCATGTAGTCGACCTCGGCCGGGGAGACGAATTCCATCTCCTCGTTACCGCGGCGAGCGAGCACGCGCTCCTCGAGGAAGTTGCCGTCGGCGTCGACGGGCGAGTTCGCCTGGGCCCGGACGTGCCGGTCCTCCTCGTCGGCGGTCAGGTACTTGACCTCGTCGGTGACCCGGCCGTTCTCCACCTTGCGGTAGGGGGTCTCGATGAAGCCGAACGGATTGACCCGCGCGTAGACCGACAGCGAACCGATCAGGCCGATGTTCGGGCCTTCCGGGGTCTCGATCGGGCACATGCGGCCGTAGTGCGAGGGGTGCACGTCGCGCACTTCCAGGCCGGCGCGCTCACGAGACAGACCACCCGGGCCCAGCGCCGACAGACGACGCTTGTGGGTCAGACCCGAGAGCGGGTTGTTCTGGTCCATGAACTGCGACAGCTGCGAGGTGCCGAAGAACTCCCGGATCGCCGCCGTGATCGGGCGGATGTTGATCAGGGTCTGCGGGGTGATGGCCTCGACGTCCTGGGTGGTCATGCGCTCACGCACGACGCGCTCCATACGCGAGAGGCCGACGCGCAGCTGGTTCTGGATCAGCTCGCCGACGGTTCGCAGACGACGGTTGCCGAAGTGGTCGATGTCGTCGATTTCGACGGGAACCTCGACGCCGCCGGGCACGGTCATCAGCTTGTCGCCCTGGTGCAGGCGCACCAGGTACTCGATGGTGGCGACGATGTCCTCGCGGGTCAGCGTCGAACCGACCACCGGCTCACCGGTGTTGACGCCCAGCTTCTTGTTGACCTTGTAGCGGCCGACGCGAGCCAGGTCGTAGCGCTTCTCCTTGAAGAACAGGTTCTCCAGCAGGGTCTGCGCGGACTCCTTGGTCGGCGGCTCGCCCGGACGCAGCTTGCGGTAGATGTCGAGCAGCGCCTCGTCCTGGCCGGCGGTGTTGTCCTTCTCCAGGGTCGACAGCATGATCTCGGAGAAACCGAAACGCTCGGTGATCTCCTCGGTAGTCATGCCCAGCGCCTTCAGCAGCACGGTGACCGGCTGACGACGCTTGCGGTCGATACGCACACCGACGGTGTCGCGCTTGTCGACATCGAATTCCAGCCACGCACCGCGCGACGGGATGACACGGACGCTGTGCAGCGTCTTCTCGGTGCCCTTGTCGATGGACTCGTCGAAGTACACACCCGGCGAACGCACGAGCTGCGACACGACCACGCGCTCGGTGCCGTTGATGATGAACGTGCCCTTGTCGGTCATCATCGGGAAATCACCCATGAAGACCGTCTGCGACTTGATCTCACCGGTGTTGTTGTTGATGAACTCCGCGGTGACGAACAACGGCGCCGCGTAGGTCATGTCCTTGTCCTTGCACTCATCGATCGAGGCCTTGACCTCTTCGAAGCGTGGATCGGAGAAGGACAGGGACATCGAACCGGAGAAGTCCTCGATCGGCGAGAGCTCCTCGAGCACCTCCTCCAGCCCACCGACCGGGCTGGCGTCGCCCCGGGCGATGGCCCGCTCACGCCAATCGGGGGCACCGACCAGCCACGCGAACGATTCGGTTTGTAGATCGAGAAGGTCCGGAACCTCCAAGGGCTCACGAATCTTCGCGAAAGACACCCGCTTCGGGGCTCCGGGAATACCGGCCTTGGTCTGGGTGGAGACTGCCAAGATGCGTCCTTCCAGCACCTCACGCGCGTCGCCCGGTGCCTGTACGTACAAGACACCAAGCGACCGTCGCTTGTCTGCTACGAGTTCTGCTGGTTACAACCCGGACAAAACCCGAACAGCAAACAACGGAAGTAACACCTCAACGGTGGAACTTTCGTGATGCGATCAAGGAGTGGACAGGAGGCAGCCAGCGCAAAGTCCAAACCTACACCCACGAAGAAGGGGTGTCAAAGTACCATCCGAACCGAGTTCCGGATGTTCGGCGCGCCGGACCCGCTTACGCTGGCTGCGTTCGAGTCTCCGGCGGCGCCTCGACCTGGGTACTCGACCCTGTCACAGCTGCCGCTGTTGTGAATAGCGTGACGGTTCGGACGTAAGTCGTCAAGTGGCGAGACCACCTCGATAACTGCGAGATCCCCTGTGGCGCTGGCGAATCACACCGTCACGCGGGCGAATATCCGCCGCTGAGCTGGGAAGATTCCGCAGGTGACGGGCTCGAACATACTTCCGAATCCGTCTGCGCCACTCAACGGTCGGCGATCTCGCTCGCCAGCCAGCGACCGTCCACCTTCTGCATGTGCAACACGATCGGACCCGACGCGCTCTCCTGCGGAGCGCCGTTCTTGGTCGCGCTCACCGTCAGATTCACCAGCAGTTCCGCCCGGTCATCGGTGAGCAAAGTCACACCGATCGGATCGGGAGTGGCTTGCGCGGTCGACTGCGCCTGCTGAATCGCGGAGATCGTCGTATCGGCGAACTTGTCGAAATCGCCGCGCATCTTGCCGGTGACGACCTTGTGCACGGCGTCCTTGTAGCCGCCGACGGTCTTCACGTCGTAGGAATAGACCGTTTTGAGCGCGTTGTCGGCCGCCGCGGTCACTTCCTGGGTGGCCTTGGTGTCGACGAAGGCCTTGTTACCGTTGTCCACCCCCGGCTCGAGCGCCGCGACGACGGCGAACGCCGTCAGCAACAGGCTCGCCACGATCAGTCCCGCGGCCAGACCCCAGGTGGCCAACGCGGGACGCGGCAGCCGACCGGGGCGCAGCAACTTCCGGGGCCGGCGCGACGCCACCGTCGGGGCCGGACGAGTGCCCGCGGCACCCGCGCGCACGGTCTTGGTGCGTGATTTGGTTTTCGCGGACTTACCGGCGGGCTTGGCGGACTTGCCGCCGGATGCGGCGCGATCGGCCGAGCCGCGACGCCGGATCGTGCGATCGGCGGCGTCGGACGAGCGATCGCCGGGCGTGAGCCGGGGGGAAACCTTGTTGATCGGCGGACGGGATGCCATCGGTGTACCTCTCCTACGATCCCGGCTGGGGGGCGGGCGCCTCGGACGGATTCGCCGGCGCCGGCGCCGGCGCGGCGTTTCCGTTCGCGGGCGGCTGTGCCGCCCCGGCGGGACCGGGGGTGTCCAGCGACACCAGCTGGCCGAGCGAATTGGCCTGCTCGGCCTTCCAGGTGTCGCCGTCCTTCTTCATATCCAGCGTCCAGGTGGCCCGGAAGGACTGCACCGGAACGTTGGGCGCGGTCTGCGTGAGTTTCAGCACCACGATCGCCGAGGCCTTGTCGCGCTCACTGTCCAGCGAGCTCAGCGCCGCGCCCAGCACCTTGCTGTCGATCTTGGTCTTCGACTTCTCGGCGGCATCCTTGATGCGGTCGTGGTTCTCGTTGAGCTGGGTCAGCATGTCGCCGGTCATCGAGGACCGCATGGTGGTGATCGACCCCTCGACATCGCTGGGATTCATCGAGGTGAGGTTGATCGCCGCCTGCCGGGCCGCATCCAGCGCGGTATCGCGCGCATCGGCGCGCGGACCGTCGGTGAACCACATCGCGCGCACCCAGCCGGCGCCGAACCAGGCCGCCAGCACCAGCGCCGCCACCAGCCACACCGCCGCGACGGAGGTCACGACCGTGCGCAGCGTCGAGGAGCCGGGCCGGGCGGCGGCCGGCGACGGATCAGCTACCGCCTTTTCGGCATCGTCCGGCGGCTCCACCGCAGGTTGCGAGGAGGGGTTGGGCAGATCAGAACTCACAGCGACACCCTAGCGTCGTCGGTTTTCCGGACTTGCCTCCGTGCCCGCCTCACCGCTTCGGGGTCACTCCGATGAGAGTGGCCAGCTGGATGGCGACGGGGCTCAGGTTGAGCTTGTCTGGATCGGTCTTGGGCTTGGAATCCCACGGCTGCGGGACATTCGGATCGGCGTACTGCGCACGCGCGCCGCCGCGGACGTCGGTCGGACTTCCGAACGGCACCGTGCATTTCGCGTCCGTGTTGAACGGGAAATCGTCACGGGTGTCGTCGAAATTGGGGTTCTGCGCCTTCATCTGGTCGAGAATGCGCTGAGTTCCCTCGTACCCGACGGTACAGGCCGGTGGATTGTTGGTTTCCAGCACCAGGCCGAAGTGGGTCGTACCGTCGCCGGGCGCGGTCGCCGAACCACCGACCGACAGCAGCGGCAGCATCTGCAGCAGCGGCTTCAGCGTGTAGGTCTGCGGCGACACCGCCTGCAGCAGCAGTCGCAGATTCGACAGATCCGTGGTCAGCGGCTGCGCGCTCTGATCGAGCAGCTTGCCGATCTGGTCGCCGGCGTCGGCGCCTGTGCCGATCAACCGCCGGATATCGGGATCGTTGGCCCGCAGCTGCACCGCGAGCCGATCCAGGCCGTCGCTGAAGGTCCGGATCGCCGGAGACTGATCGGCTTGGGTGCCGAGTACGGTCTGAGCGTCCCGAATCAGCTGCACGGTCTGCGGCAGCGCCCCGATTCCCGTCTGGGAGAACTTGTTCAGCGAATCGACGAGGATGCGCAGGTTGTCGCCCTGTCCGTCGAAGGCCTTACCGAGTTCGGTGACGGTCGTGCTCAACGCCGTCAGATCCGTCGTGCTCGAGAAGTGGTTGACGCTGGCGAGCAGATCCTCGACCGGAATCGGGGTCTCGGCGCCGTCGATGACCGAACCCTCGCGCAGGTAGGGACCCTTCGCCGTATCCGGCACCAGATCCATGTACTGCTCACCGATCGCCGAGCGGTTGGCGATCACGGCCTTGGCGCTGGCCGGGACCTTCGGCTTCCCGGAATCCAGCTCCAGATAGATCATCACGCCGTCGGGGGTGACATCGAGCGAGTCCACCCGCCCGACCGGCACACCGCGATAGGTCACCTCGGCGCCCTTGGACAGGTTGGCGGTGGTCTTCGCCTTCACCTTCACCTGATACTGGCCGAAGCCGAGCATGTGGTCGAGGTGGATGTACTTCGCGCCGACGAACACCACGCCGAGCACGGCGATCACCGCGAAGGCGACCAGCTGGTAGCGCACCAATCTACTCATCGCGGCTTCACTCCCAACTGATCCAGAATCGACCCGATCGGGTCACCCGGCTTGGCCGGGGCCGGCGCCACCACGGTCGGCGGCAGCGGCACCAGCGATACCGTCGGCCAGCCCGGCCGCGGGCCGTTGCCGTTGTAATACGGATTGGTCGGATCCACCGGCACCGGCGGCCCGTACTTCGGCGGGATGTACACCGGATCCGGTTTGCCCACACCGAGATTCGACATCAGGACGCCGATCTGCGTGTCCACCGACAGCCAGGTGTTCACCGAACCGCCGAAGGTCGATTTGATCGCCTCGTCCGGGAACGGATAGGTCAGCACGAGCGGGAACGCGGTCACCAGATCGGGCGCCGAGCGGCCCAGCTCCTGCAGCGTCGGCCGCAGCGCCTGCAGATCCCGGATCAAGTTGTCCTTGGACCGGTCCAGCACGTCGACGCCCGCCTGACCGACCCGGTCGAGCTGCTTCAGCAAGCCGATCAGCTGCGGCCGCTGCTCGTCGAGAATCTTGATACCGGCCGGCAGCTCGTCGAGGATCTTGCCGATCTGATCGGACTGCTGCCCCACCCGGCTGGACAACGTGCCCAGGCTGTCGAGCGCGTGCTGGATATCGGCAACCTGCTGGTTGAGGCCGTCGATGAGGGTGTCGGCCTGATCCAGCAGCGACCGCACCCGGTTCTCCCGGCCGGCCAGCGCCTTGTTCAGTTCCACCACGATGGGCTGCAGCTGCGCCACACCACCGCCGTTGAGCAGCAGCGACAGCGCACCGAGAACCTGTTCGATCTCGACCGCGTGCCGGGTCCGGTCGACGGGGATGACCGCGCCGTCCTTCAACCGATCGGGCGAGGCCTCGTCCTTCGGCGCGGACAGTTCGATGAATTTCTCACCGAGAAGATTGGACTGCCGCACCTCGGCGTGCGCGTTGGCGGGCAGCTTCACCGACGAGTTGACCACCGTGTGCACGCTGGCGGTCCAGCCGTCCGGGGCGACGTCGATGGACTCCACCCGCCCGACCGGCACACCCTCGACCTTGACCGCCGACTGCGGCACCAGATCCAGCACGTCGTCGAAGCGCACGTCGATATGCATCGGGTGGTCACCCACATCGGCGCCGCCGGGCAGCGGCACGCTGTAGATACCGTCCGACGAGCACGAACCCACCAGCACCGCGGTCACGCCGACCACCGCGACGGCACCCAGTCCGCGGGCCGTCCTGCGGAATGCGAAGGGCGTCATCGCTGGCCACCTTCCTGCTGCGACGGCGGCTGCCGGTCCGACGGGGTGCCCGGAACGCTGCCGGGAGCGGGGGTCTTCTGGATGTTCTCACCGCTGAGGATGCCGAACGGCAACACCAGCGACGGCGTCTGCACACCGTCCTTGATCTGATCGGTGATCACCTTGCACTGATCCAGAATCGGGCGCATCTGCCGGCTGATCGCATCGAATTTCGGGTCGCCCGGCCGCAATTGGCCGAGGTCGAGCATCTTGCAGACGGCGCCGAACGGGTTCTGCAGATCGGTGAAGTTGGCGCGCATGTCGAGCGTGCCGGATTCACCGTTGTGAATGTTGATCAGGTTGCTCAGCGCCAGCGGCAGCACCGGCAGCGCGTTCGCCACATCCTGGCGCTGGTCGGCCAGCGTCTGGGTCAGCTTGGTCAGCGCGTCGGCGTTGTCGGCCACCAGATCCCGGTTGTTGTCGATGAACCGGGCGACATCGCCGAGCGCGATCGACAGCAGATTCAGTGCCTGCCCGAGGTTTTCCCGCTCACCGGAAAGGAATCCGGCCAGATCCGCCAGCTGCGTGTTGAATTCGCGCACCTGCTGGTCGTTGACCGCCAGGGTGTGCACGAAGACCTGCAGATTCTTGATCGTGTCGAAGATGTCACCACGGGCATCGGACAGATACCGGGCGGCGTGCGAGAGCTGGGTCAGGCTGTTGGCCAGCGCGTCGCCGTTTCCGGTCAGATTCGCCGCACCGGTGCGGACCAGCTCGTTCACCGCGCCGTCCTTGTTGGCGCCGTTGGGCCCCAACGCATCCGACAGTTCCTGGATGCTCTTGTACAGCCGGTCGACCTCGACCGGGGTCGCCGTGCGGTCGCGCGGGATGGTGGCGTTGCGCGGCATCTTCGGCCCGCCCTTGTACACGGGCGTGAGCTGGATGTAGCGGTCCGACACCACCGACGGCGTGATCTGAGCGGCCTTGGCGTCGGCCGGAATGTCGTATTTCCGGTCGACGTGCATGGTGACCTTCACCTGATCACCCTGCGGCGTCACCGAATCGACCTTGCCCACCGGGACACCGAGGATGCGCACCTCGGAGCCCTCGTAGATGCCGATCGACTTGTCGAAGTAGGCGGTGATCCTGGTGGTGTTGTAGCTGCTGAACACCCACCACAGCACACCGGCGAGGACCACCACGGCGACCGTGCCGAGGGCGAGAGCGATCTTGGTGCCGCGGCCGGATTCCCGGATCGCGGTCAGCGGATCCCGGCGCGATCCCTTACCGAGAGCAGCCTGCATCAGTTGCCTCCCAGGGTGCGGATCGGCGGGCGGTTACCCGGAATCTCCGGCAGCGCCGGCGGGATCAGGTTGACGATCACCGCGTCGAACCAGCGCCCGTTACCCAGCACGTTGGCGTACAGGCCGTAGAACGGCGCCGCCAGCTTCAGCGTCTTGGAGATGTTCTGCTGATTGTCGTTGAGCATGTCGATGGACTTCTTCAGATTGGTCAGCGCCGGACCGATCTGCTGCTCGTTGTCGTGCACCAGCGCACTCAATTCGGCGGCAACGGTTTTCGCTCCGTTGAGCAGCTGCGAGATGGCCTGCTGGCGGACGTTCAACTCGGCCAGCAGCTGACCGCCGTTGGCCAGCAACCGCTCGAACTGCTCGTTGCGATCGGCGAGCACCTTGGTGGTCTTGTTGGTCGCGTTGAACAGGTGCTTGAGCTCTTCGTCGCGCTTGGCCAGCGTCTCCGACAACCGGGCGACGCCGTCGATCGAGCCGCGGATCTCCGGCGGGGTGCCGGAGAACGCATCCGAGAGCACCCGGAAGCTGGTGGCCAGCTGCGCGGTGTCGGTCTTCTCGATACTCGAGGCGGCGTCGCTGAAGGCTTCGACCACGTCGTACGGAGAAACCGTGCGCGACAACGGGATTCGCTTGCCCGGATCGGCCGGGTGGGAACCCTTGGGATCCAGCGCCAGATACTTCTGCCCGAGCAGGGTCTTGATCTGGATGGACGCGGTGGTGGCATCGCCGATCCACGCGTCCTTGGTCCGGAAGTCGACCAGCACCCGGTCGCCGTCCAGGCGCACGTCGGACACATCGCCGACCTTCACGCCCGCGATGCGAACCTCGTTACCCTTTTTCAGTCCCGCCGCCTCGGAGAATTCCGCGGTGTAGCTGGTGCTCGCGCCGATGATCGGCAGCTTGTCCAAGAAGAACGCCGACAGCGCGACCAGCAGCACCATGAACAGGCCGAGCCCGCCCATGAACGCCGGGCTGCGCCTGCCGAAGAGAACCCGGTCTTCCATCAGCGGCCACCCTTCCCGTGACAGCGCGGCGCCGGGTTGGTGTAGACCGGCTGATTCACTGTCGGCATCTGGGCCGGCAGGTTCAATTGCGGCGCATCCTGCACCCCGGGGCCGGCGACGATATCGATACCGCAGAGATAGAACTGGAACCACGAGCCGTAGCTGGCCGCCCGACCCAGTTTCTCCATCTTGATCGGCAGATTCTCCAGTGCCTGGTTCACCTCGCCGGAGCGATCGTTCAAGGTCCCGGTCAGCTGGTTCAGACCGGCGATCGAACCCTGCAGGGTCGGCCGAGTGGGAACCAGCAGATCGGCGGTCGCCGAGGCGAGATTGCCCAGCGACTGCACCGCCGAGCCGATCGTGCCGCGTTCGGCGTTGAGCCCGCTGACCAGCGCCTCGGTGTTGACGATCAGATCGTTGAGCTGTCCGTCGCGGGCGTTGACCGCATCCAGCACCTGGTTGAGGTTCTTGACGATCTCGCCGATCACCGCGTCCTTGTCGGCGATCTTGTTAGTCAGGCTCGCGGTGTTGCGCACCAGATCGGTGATCGTGCCCGATTCACCCTGGAAGACCTGGATGATCTCGTAGGACAGCTTGTTCACGTCCTCGGCCGACAGCGTCTGGAACAGCGGCCGGAAACCGTTGAACAGGGTGGTGAGGTTCAGCGCGGGCTTGGTCCGCTCCAGCGGAATCGTGGCGCCCTTCGTGATCTTGCGGCCCTGCTGTCCGGCGCCCTGTTCCAGCGCGATGTAGCGCTGCCCCACCAGGTTGCGGTAGCGGATGGTCGCGGTGGTGGAGGCGGGCAGCCAGTCCCGATCGGTGAGCTGGAAGTGAACCTCGGCCATGTTGCGGTCGACGACCGACACCTTGGTCACCTTGCCGACCCGCACACCGGCGATGCGCACCTCGTCGCCCTTGTTCAGCGACGTCACATCACTGAACCGCGCCTTGAACTCGGTGCCGCCGCCGGAATAGTTGGCGATGGTGAGCGCCAGGAACGCGGTCGCGAGCACTGTCACGAGCACGAAGATGCCCAGCTTGGTCAGGGGTCCGCCCAGACCACGCAACTTTGCCTTCATCGCACACTCACCTCACTTCCACGCATCGCGGGGGCGCCGATCCGGCTCACCCAGCTGGGCACCTGATCGGGCGAAACCCCGTTCGCCGCACCGTAGATCGCACCCAGGGTGTGCTGTTCGGCGGGCGAACCCATGGTCGTGGCGCCCGCTGCGCCGTAGACCGAGAACTGTGCCGCCGGCAGTTGACCGATGTTCTGGTCACCCGGATTCCGGGTCGGCGGCTGATAGGAACCGTCGTTGGCCGACCCGGTCGGATACTGACCGGGATCCACCCCGAGCGGATATTCGGGGAAGCACGCCGGCGGCCGGTTCGTGTCCAGCCAGCGCGGCTCGTCCTGGTTGGGCAGATAGCGGCCGCGCGGATTGGTGATCTCGATCGTCACCCGCGAACCCGGAGTATCGGTGCCCTTGCCGAAGAGGTTGTCGATGCGCGGCTTCAGCTGCGCGAAATTCTTCAGCGTGCACGGGAACGAGGGAGAGTAGGTCGCCAGCAGTTCCAGCGCCTCACGCGAATCGGCCGCGACATCGATGATGTTGTCGTGGTTGGCCGTCAGGAAATCGGCGGTCTTCGACGAGGTCGGGGTCAGGACCGAGTACAGCGTGTCCAACTGTGAACGCTTCTGCACGATGGTGGCGTTCAGCGTGCGCAGATTGTCGAAGGCATCCACCAGCTGCGGCAACGCGTCCGAATAGGTGTCGGCGACCGTCGCGAAGGTGTGGATGTCGTCCTGCAGCTGCGGCATCACGCCGTTGATATCGCGGAAGATGTCGTCGAGCCGATCGATGGTGTGGCCCAGTTCCTCACCCTGACCGCCCAGCGCCTGCGAGAGCGCGCCCAGCGTCGAGGCCAGATACTGCGGCGGAATCGCCTGCAGCAGCGGCATGATCGAATCCAGCAGCTGGCTCACCTCGATCGCGTTGCCGCTGGCGTCCTGGTACAGCGTCATCCCCGCCTGCAGATGCTTCGGGCTGGGCTGCTCGGGCCAGACCAGGTCGACATAACGCTCACCGAACAGGGTTTTCGGCAGCAGCCGGGCCGTCACATTGGACGGGATCTTGGAGGTCTTGTCCGGATCGATCGCCAGGTGCAGCGTCACCTTGCCGTTCGCGGATTCACTGGACCGCACCTCGCCGACATTGACCCCGCGGACTTTCACATCCGCGTTGCGGGTCAACGCGTTTCCGACGGTATCGGTGATCAGATCCACCTTGACGACCTTGACCCACACCTTGTTGTAGGACGCGATCGTCGTACCGAGAAACAGCGCCATCACCACGAAGAACACGATGCCCAGCGTGCGGATGCGGAGTTTCTCGGTAGAGCGCCAGAATTGCACACTGCGCGCGCTCATGCTCCCACCTTTCGGGACGCCGTCGCCCTCAAACCGTCGGTCGCGCCGCGGCCCTGTCCGCTCATCCCGCGACCCGCACTGTTGTCGTCGTACCCCAGATCGCCAGGCTGAGGAAGAAGTCGAGGATGTTCACCAGCACGATCGACGCACGCACCGCGCGGCCCACGGCCACGCCCACGCCGGCCGGGCCGCCGGTGGCGTTGAAGCCGTAATAGCAATGGATCAGGATGATCACGAAGGCGAACACCAGCACCTTCACGAACGAATACAGCACGTCCTCGGGTGGCAGGAACAGACCGAAATAGTGGTCGTACGATCCCGTGGATTGCCCGTTGAACCACACGCTGATCTGCCTGGACGCTATGAACGTGCCGAGTAGGCCGACGATGTAGAGCGGAATGACCGCGACGAATCCGGCGATCACGCGTGTGGTCACCAGGAACGGAACGCCGGGTACCGCCATCACCTCGAGCGCGTCGATTTCCTCGGAAATGCGCATCGCACCCAATTGCGCGGTGAAACCACAGCCAACCGTCGCCGACAATGCCAATGCCGCGACCAGCGGCGCCAATTCGCGAGTATTGATGTAGCCGGTCAGGAAGCCGGTGAGCACCGAACTACCCAGGGCGTCGAGCGCTTTGAAGCCCTGCAGGCCGACGACCACACCGACCGAGGCCGACATCATCACCACGACGCCGATGGTGCCGCCGATGACCGCGAGTGCACCCGAGCCGAAGGTCACCTCGGCCAGCAGCCGCATGACCTCCTTGCGGTAGTGCACGACCGTGCGCGGAATCCACGCGATCGCCTTGGAATAGAACGACATCTGATCGCCCGCGCGATCGATGACGTTCACCGGCGACTTGAGCGCAGCGCCTACTCGGCGCATCCGCCTCGAAAAGATCGGAGAACGCTGGGAAACAACCATCGTCACGAACCCTTGGCCGGGACAACCTGCAGGTACACCAACGTCAAAAGCAGATTGACGAAGAAGAGCACCAGGAAGGTGATCACCACGGATTGATTCACCGCGTCACCAACACCTTTCGGTCCCCCCTTGGGATTCAAACCTTTGTATGCGGCGATCACGCCCGCGAGCAGTCCGAAGATGAGTGCCTTGAATTCACCGATCCAGAGGTCCGGGAGCTGCGCCAGCGCGGAGAACGACGCCAGGTAGGCGCCGGGAGTTCCGCCCTGCAGCAACACATTGAAGAAATATCCGCCGCAGATGCCGACCACCGAGACCAGGCCGTTGAGCAACAGCGCCACCAGCATCATGCCGAGGACGCGCGGCACGACGAGGCGCTGCACCGGATCGATGCCGAGCACCTCCATCGCGTCGATCTCTTCGCGGATGGTTCGGGAGCCGAGGTCGGCAGCGACGGCCGAACCCGCGGCACCGGCGATGATCAGCGCGGTGACAACGGGCGCGGCCTGCTGCACAGTTGCCAGCACACTGGTTGCGCCGGTGAACGATTCAGCACCGAGCTGCTTGATAAGTGAACCGGTCTGCAATGCCACAACGGCGCCGAACGGGATTGCCACCAGTGCGGCGGGCAGGATCGAGACACTCGCGATGAACCACGACTGCTCAATAAACTCACGCCATTGGAAAGGCCGGCGCAGGGTGTTGCGTGCCACGGAAATGAGCAGCGCAAAAATATTGCCGGCCTGCGCAAATCCCGACTCGACCGGAGTGCGCAGCCGTGCCAGGGGTTGATTCACGGTTGCGTATGTTACCCGTTGGTTGTGTCGTGACGCACGGTGGTGTCGTACGTGCCGCCCTGATATTGCGGACCGTTACCCGTATACGCCGGAAGGACTTGTGTATCGCCGTTCTCTTCCATCGACTCACGGATCGCCACCTGCGCGGAATGCGGCAGGGTGTGCATGATCTCGAGTACGCGGCGGCGGCGGCGTTCCACGGCCTGGCGCACGGGCATGCCCGGGGTGGCCTTCATCTGCGGGATGATGCCCTCGATTTCCTCGGTGCCGTTGTCGTAGTGGCCGGCGTCGGCGAGCGCCTGCTCGCGCGCCATCTGGGCCTCGTCCTTCTCCTCCGACATACCGATCGGACCGACCATGCGGCCGTTGAGGAACTGCTTCACCACCGGCTCCTCCGACGTCAGCAGCACCTCGCGGGGACCGAACATGACGAGCTGGCGGCGGAAGAGCATGCCGATGTTGTCGGGCACGCTACGAGCCAGGTTGATGTTGTGGGTAACGATCAGAATCGTCGCGTCGATCTGCGCGTTGATGTCGATCAGCAGCTGCGACAGATAGGTCGTACGCACCGGGTCCAGGCCGGAGTCCGGCTCGTCGACGAGGATGATCTGCGGGTCCAGCACCAGCGCGCGGGCCAGACCGGCACGCTTGCGCATACCACCGGAGATCTCACCGGGCAGTTTGCCTTCGGCGCCGAGCAGACCGGTCAGCTCGAGCTTCTCCATCACGATCTGCTTGATCTCGGATTCGCTCTTCTTGGTGTGCTCGCGCAGCGGGAAGGCCACGTTGTCGAACAGGTTCATCGAACCGAACAGCGCGCCGTCCTGGAACAGAACGCCGAACAACTTGCGGATCTCGTAGAGCTCCTTGTTGGAGCAGGTGGTGATGTCGGTGCCGTCGATGTAGATCGAGCCGCGCTCGGGGCGCAGCAGACCGATCAGCGACTTCAGGAACACCGACTTACCGGTACCGGAGGGGCCGAGCAGAGCGCTGACTTCCCCCGTGGGCAGAGTCAGAGTGACATCCTGCCAAATCCGCTGGGACCCGAAAGATTTCGTAACACCTTCGGTCCTGACTTCGACGCCCACGCCGACCTCCATATTTCTTCTGACGAGCGCCCATGGCCGCGTCACCGTATTTCAGCGCGGTGTGACGCGTCACACTGGGGTGCGGCCACTGTATCGCATGCCGCTGGTGCAGGACACCCTACCTGACTGGTCGGTAGAAATGTCGACGGTAATGAGCTGGTCGCGGCGGTCCACAACATTCACCACGAAAATGCGAAAAGAGCGGCCCCGCAACGGGACCGCTCTTTTCCGGACTCGATTACCGCAATTACTTGACGGAAACCTTCGCGCCGGCCTCTTCCAGCTTGGCCTTGGCGGCGTCGGCGGCGTCCTTGGCGACCTTCTCCAGGATCGGCTTCGGGGCACCCTCGACCAGGTCCTTGGCTTCCTTCAGGCCCAGGCCGGAGACGATCTCGCGCACGACCTTGATGACCTGGATCTTCTTGTCGCCGGCACCCTCGAGGATGACGTCGAACTCGTCCTGCTCCTCGGCGGCCTCGGCGCCACCGGCGGCAGCGCCACCGGCGACAGCGGCAACCGCGACCGGAGCGGCGGCGGTGACCTCGAACTTCTCCTCGAACTTCTTGACGAAGTCCGAGAGCTCCAGCAGGGTCATGTTGCCGATGGTCTCGAGCAGCTCGTCCACGTTGGCCATGGTGTTTCCTTTCGGTAGTTCATCCCCGCGTCGGCGGGGAGATAAGAGTTGGTTTGTCGACTTGTTCGTGTCGGCTTATTCGGCGTCGGCGGCGGGAGCCGCCTCGGCACCGCCCGCGGCGCGCTGCTTGTCCTCGAGCGCGGCGAACAGGCGAGCCACCTGGCCGGCCGGCGCGGCGAACAGGCCGGCCGCCTTGGTCAGGTTGCCCTTCATGGCGCCGGCCAGCTTGGCCAGCAGCACCTCGCGCGACTCCAGGTCGGCGATGCGCTCGACCTCGGAGACCGACAGCGGGGCGCCGTCCATGTAGCCACCCTTGATGACCAGCGCCTTGTTGTCCTTGGCGAAGGTCTTGAGGGCCTTGGCGGCGTCGACCGGCTCACCGGTGATGAAGGTGATCGCGGTCGGACCGACGAACAAGTCATCCAGGCCTTCGACGCCCGCCTCGGCGGCCGCACGCTTGACCAGGGTGTTCTTGGCGACGGAGTAGGTGGCATTGCTGCCCAGCGCACGACGCAGCTGGGTGAGGCTGCCGACCGACAGACCACGGTATTCCGTGACCACGGTGGCCGTAGCGCTCTTGAACTGCTCGGTGATCTCCGCGACCGCGGTGACCTTCTCTGGTTTCGCCATACTTCGCCTCCTCTCTGGATGGTCGGTTCTGCGATGAACTACCGACTCACGGAGGCTGGGCCCGGGGAGGCTACGTCGACCCGGCGACAAAGCAAACGCCCCGGACGCAGAGTGGTCCCGGGGCGCACAAGAAACTCGACATGAACACACGGCTCATATGTCGTCCCTCACCTCGGCTCTCCCTGCGTGGGCCGCCGGCAATATCGCCGGACCTTCGACTGCCTGACGGCAGCAACCAACGGTCTTCGGTAGAACGATTGGGGGTGATCGCCGAACTGGTCAGCGATCGCAGTACAGAATAGCGGATGAGCAGCTGAAACCCAAAACGGCTGTTTCTGCGGGCCTCTACTCCGCCGCAATTCCCGAAATGCCGAAGGGCCGGCGGGGAAATCCCTACCGGCCCTTCGGATTCGAAAGCTACCTACGCTTACGCGTCCTCTTCGGTGAGGTTGCGGGTGCGGTTCGGGTCCACCGGGATGCCCGGTCCGGTGTTCGTCGAAATCGTCACCTTCTTGACGTAGCGCCCCTTGGCGGTCGACGGCTTCACACGCAGGATCTCCTCCAGCGCGGCGCCGTAGTTCTCGACCAGCTTCTTCTCGTCGAAGGAGGCCTTGCCGATCACGAAGTGCAGGTTGGCCTGCTTGTCGACGCGGAAGTTGATCTTGCCGCCCTTGATGTCGTTGACGGCCTTGGTCACATCGGTGGTGACCGTGCCCGTCTTCGGGTTCGGCATCAGGCCGCGGGGGCCCAGCACACGCGCGATGCGGCCGACCTTGGCCATCTGGTCCGGGGTGGCGATCGCGGCGTCGAAGTCCAGCCAGCCGCCCTGGATGCGCTCGATCAGATCCTCGGCGCCCACGGCGTCGGCACCGGCGGCCTCGGCCTCGGCGGCCTTCTCGCCGGCCGCGAACACGATGACGCGCGCGGTCTTACCGGTGCCGTGCGGCAGGTTGACGGTGCCGCGGACCATCTGGTCGGCCTTGCGGGGGTCGACGCCCAGACGGACGGCGACCTCGACGGTCGCGTCGGTCTTCGTGGTCGCGGTCTCCTTCGCCAGCCGGGTGGCCGACAGCGGAGTGTAGAGCTGGGAGCGGTCGACCTTGGCGGCCGCCTCGAGATAAGCCTTGCTTCGTTTTGCCATGATTCTCTGTCCTGTTCGTAAGTCAGAAGTGGTTGTCGGGACTGGCCGTCCCTCCCACGCACATCCCGCCGGTCACCGGCGGAGACGGGGACCGTCAGTCGGCGACGGTGATACCCATCGAGCGAGCGGTACCCGCGATGATCTTGGCCGCCTGATCGATGTCGTTGGCGTTCAGATCTTCCTGCTTGGTCTTGGCGATCTCACGGATCTGGTCCATGGTGACCGTGGCGACCTTGTTGCGGTGCGGCTCGGCGGAGCCCTTCTGCACACCGGCGGCCTTCAGCAGCAGCTTGGCGGCGGGCGGAGTCTTCAGCTTGAAGTCGAACGAGCGGTCTTCGTAGACCGTGATCTCGACCGGGATGACGTTGCCGCGCTGCGACTCGGTCGCGGCGTTGTACGCCTTGCAGAACTCCATGATGTTGACGCCGTGCTGACCCAGCGCGGGACCCACCGGCGGGGCCGGGTTGGCCGCGCCGGCCTGGATCTGGAGCTTGATGAGCCCGGCGACCTTCTTCTTCTTGGGGGGCATCTTTCTTTCCTTGGTTTAGGTTCCTTACGGACTTCCGTAAGCCTGTCCCGGGGGCGGAACCCCGGAAGTCTTAGATCTTCGCGACCTGCGTGAAGGCGAGTTCGACCGGGGTCTCGCGACCGAAGATCGACACCAGCACCTTCAGCTTCTGCTGTTCGGCGTTGACCTCGGAGATGCTGGCCGGCAGCGTCGCGAACGGGCCGTCCATGACGGTGACCGACTCGCCGACCTCGAAGTCGACCTCGATGGCCGGCTTGGCCGCGGCCTCGGTGACGGTCTCCGACGTGGACGCGGCGGCACCCGCCGCGGCGGCGGCCGGCTTCTTCTGCTGCTGCTCGGCCGGGACCAGGAACTTGACCACGTCGTTGATCGTCAGCGGCGACGGACGGGAGGTGGCGCCGACGAATCCGGTGACGCCGGGGGTGTTGCGGACCGCGCCCCACGATTCGTCGTTGAGATCCATCCGGACCAGGATGTAACCGGGCAGCACCTTGCGCTGCACGTTCTTGCGCTGGCCGTTCTTGATCTCGGTGACCTGCTCGGTCGGCACCTCGACCTGGAAGATGTAGTCCTCGAGGCCCAGGTTCTGCACGCGTGTCTCGAGGTTGGTCTTCACCTTGTTCTCGTAACCGGCGTAGGAGTGGATGACGTACCAGTCACCGGGGGCGCGACGCAGCGCGGCCTTCATCTCGGCGACGGGGTCGGCAGGCTCTTCCGGTGCCGCGGGCTCCGCGGATGCGTCGGTCTCGGTCTCGTCGGTATCGGTGTCGCCCTCGACTTCGCCGGAGGACGCCTCGGTACCGTCCGAGACGGTCGCCTCGTCGACGGCCGTCTCCGCCGCCTCGTCGTCGACCGGGAACTCGTCGGTTGTGCCGTTCTCCGGGGTGCTCACTGGGCACTCGCTTCCTGTGTCGTCACGTACATCCACTACGCCGGCGGTGAATCCGGCGGATGGTTTCCGTCCTCGCGTGGCGGACGGCTAGCAGCGCCCATGGGTCGCTCCGCAGGCTCCGCTCCTGACGCACCCGGTCAGCTAGCCGAACAGCCAGTTGACACCCTTGATGAACGCCAGGTCCAACCCGCTGATGAACGCGACCATGAAGATCACGAACACCAGGACAACGCTTGTATAGGTGACCATCTGCTTGCGGTTGGGCCAGATCACCTTGCGCAGTTCCGCGATGACTTCCCGCAGGAACTTCACCAGACGCTTGAAGGGATTGCCCCGACCGCGTTCGGCGGTCTTCTTCTTCCCCGCCGACTTGGACGCCTTACGCGATGCCGAATCCGAGCTGTCACCACGGTCGATCGTGGCGACGGAGCCGGTGTCCGAGGAGGATCCGGCGCGAGCCCGGCGAGTCGACCGCTTACCACTCGGCCGGCTGACCGCAGCGGTGTCTTCGTCATCGGCGGCATGCGCGCCGTGGCGAATGTCCCGCTCGTCGCTCACGTGAACCCTCTCTCGTCGCTGGCATCCAGTGCAGGGGCGACAGGACTTGAACCTGCAACCTGCGGTTTTGGAGACCGCTGCTCTGCCAATTGAGCTACGCCCCTTCGGCTGGAATCGCAATGTCATCCAGCACGGTGCTTATTCAGTTGTGCCAACCCGGGGCCACACAACACGCGCGCCGCTCCGCCGGTGTGCCGGCCCCGGCGGTCACCCGCCCGGAACCAGCCCCTCAGAGCAGCGCGCAGTGGCTGGCGACCCCAGAAATCCGAGTGTACGTTACCGCCCCGGCGGATAGCCAATCGGGCCGTCCGCCACCGCGAAGCGGCTTACCGGCCCGCCGACCATCATGCCAGCTGCACCGTCGCGGTCGCACGTCCGAAGATCTTCCGGCCGCCGGATTTGGCGACGATCGCGATCACGGCGGTGCGGTTCTCCGGATCCACCGACTTCACCTTGCCGGTGTATTCGACCTCGGCCGGATGATCGCTGGGCACGTAGACGGGGCTGGTGAACCGCACGTTGTATTCCTTCACCGCGCCCGGATCACCGAGCCAGGAGGTGACGAATCCGCCGCCCAGGCCCATGGTCAGCATGCCGTGCGCCACCACGTTGTCCAGGCCGGCGAGTGCCACGACCTCGTCGCTCCAGTGGATCGGGTTAGCGTCACCGGAGACGCCGGCGTAGTTCACCAGATCGCCCCGGGTGAGCCGGACGACGCGAGTCGGCAGCTCGTCGCCGACGGCCACGCTGTCGAACGAGCGCGTGTGGCTGCTGACGGTGACCTCGGGAACGGTGGTCACCGGCACCGGGGGCGCGGTGATGGGCGGCTCGGCGGTGGGACGGTCGGGCGCCTCGCCCATGCCGTGCATGAGGATGTTGCGGACCGCGTCGGCGATATTGGGATCGACGTCACCGCCGCTACGGCCGACCAAGGTCGTGTAGGTGGTGAGCACCAGCTCGTCGTTCTGCGCCGTGACGATGTTCTTGGTGACGATGATGTCGCCGCCGAAGGCCTGCCGGAACGAGTGCAGGTAGACGTCGCAGGTGAGCTGGTCGCCGACCCGGATCGGACGATGGAATTCCAGGATCTGGTCGGTCTGCATGATCTGGCTCAGGTCGTAACCCGTGACGACCTGCTCGAACAGCTTGCGCTGAGCCAGGATCCCGACCAGGGAGATGAATGTCACCGGTGCGAGCAGGCCGTCGTGGCCGTAGTCGCGGGCGACGCTCTCGTCCCAGTGCACGGGGTGGTAGTCCTGCACCGCGCGTGCGTACTCGCGCACCTTCTCGCGCCCGACCTCGTAGTAGTCGTCGACGCGGTAGTGGTGCCCGACCATGGCGGCAGCGTGGGCCGAGGGGTCGAACGGTTCACTGTCGGCGGTCTGCGCGTCCACGGCATCGGTTCCGGTGTTGATTGTCACGGAAAGTAGGTCCCTATCTGACTCCGCTACCGGGAGTCTGCGGAGCGTGAAACTACCGCATGTACAGCAAATGCCGGAGCGGGTCGGGAAACCTGCTCCGGCATGGAGTGCTGCATGGGTCGGCGCGGTCCACGAATATCCGGGAAGGTCATCGACAGACCTCCCTGAATCCGGGCGCCGACTTCGCGCGCGGCAGCGTGCACGCGATGAGATCTAGCGAGATTCGCGGTGCGCCCGGTGGGTGCCGCAGTTCGGGCAGAACTTCTTCAGCTCCAGACGATCCGGGTCGTTGCGCCGGTTCTTCTTGGTGATGTAGTTGCGATGCTTGCACTGCTCGCAGGCCAAGGTGATCTTTGGCCGGACATCGGTGGACTTCGCGGCCACGATTATGCCTTCTTTCCGGTCAACCTAGAGGGTCAATCAGTATGGGTAGCGATGGCCGGACTCGAACCGGCGACACAACGATTATGAGTCGTTTGCTCTACCGCCTGAGCTACACCGCCATATGCGCGGCAATGCGGGCGGAACCAGGTTCGGCTCTATGTGGAGTGCCGAGTCGGTCACCACCGGCAATCCGGCGAGCCCCCTAACGGAATCGAACCGTTGACCTTTTCCTTACCATGGAAACGCTCTGCCGACTGAGCTAAGGGGGCATGGCTGCATTCGCTCCGAACTCGAATCCTCGAACCCGGGGCGCTGAAGCCTTGAACGAGGTTACACACTCCCCGGCGAAGTTACCAAACCAGCTGGTAAGAGCCATATTTTCTGCGACGAACGCTCGGGAACTCAACCGACACGAGAAACGCCACCGGCTGGAAGGGGGGTCCGGGGGGCGAAGCCCCTCCGGCGTGGGGGTGTGGGGGCCGGGCCCCCACACATCACCCTCGAACAAGAAGAGGGCCCTCCCCGATAGGGAGGGCCCTGAGAGGGTGGCGGATGAAGGATTCGAACCTCCGAAGCTTGCGCGGCTGATTTACAGTCAGCTCCCTTTGGCCACTCGGGCAATCCGCCTTTCGCGCTGTTGCCAGCGCGCAGAGCAGAATACAACGACCAGGGCGCCCGGATGCAAACCGGCTGGCCAGCAGGGGTGCCGTGACCGCTGCACGGCGGCCGGGGTAGAAAGTTCCCTACCGGAGTTCCGGGTGAAATGTGAGCCGTCAGACAGGAGCGCAGCGTGGCCGATTCGTCATTCGATGTCGTCAGCAAGGTCGACCGGCAGGAGGTCGACAACGCCCTCAACCAGGCGGCCAAGGAGCTCAACACCCGCTACGACTTCCGCGGCACGGGTGCGAGCATCGAGTGGTCGGGTGAAGAGAAGATCGTACTGTCGGCCGAATCCGAGGAACGGGTGAAGGCGGCGCTGGAGGTGTTCAAGGAGAAGCTGATTCGCCGCGACATCTCGCTGAAGGCCTTCGACGCGGGCGAGCCGGCGGCCTCCGGCAAGACCTACAAGATCACCGGCACCCTGGTCCAGGGCATCTCCCCGGAGAACGCGAAGAAGATCGCCAAGAAGATCCGCGACGAGGGCCCCAAGGGCGTGAAGGCGCAGATCCAGGGCGACGAACTGCGGGTCAGCGGTAAGAAGCGCGACGATCTGCAGGCCGTCATCGCCCTGCTGAAGGGCGCGGACCTGGACGTGGCCCTGCAGTTCGTCAACTACCGCTAGTACCTGCGGGGCCCGCCGGCCATGTGCTCGAGGCGCTGGATGCGTTCGCCCATGGGCGGGTGGGTGGAGAACCAGCGCGCCATCTTGTCGCCCGCCCGGAAGGGGTTGGCGATCATCAGGTGTGACTGCGCGGTCAGCTGCGGCTCGGGCGGCAGCGGCGCGACCTGGGTGCCGCGTTCGAGTTTGCGCAGCGCCGAGGCCAGGGCCAGCGGGTCGCCGGTGAGTTCGGCGCCGTCCTGGTCGGCCTGGTACTCGCGGGAGCGGGAGACGGCGAGTTTGATCAGGGTGGCGGCGATCGGGCCCAGCAGTGAGACCAACAACACGCCGAGGATGTTCGGGCCTTCACCGTCGCGGCTGCCGCCGCCGAACATGCTCGCGAAGAAGGCCAGGTTGGCGAGGCCGGAGATGACCGCGGCGAGGGCACCGGCCACCGAGGAGATCAGGATGTCGCGGTTGTAGACGTGCGACAGTTCGTGACCGAGCACCGCGCGCAGTTCCCGTTCGTCGAGGAGCTGCAGGATGCCGCTGGTACAGCACACCGCCGCATGGCGCGGGTTGCGACCGGTGGCGAACGCGTTGGGCGCGTTCGTCGGGCTGATGTACAGCCGCGGCATGGGCTGGCGCGCGGTGGTGGCCAGCTCGCGCACGATCTTGTACATGACGGGCGCTTCGAGTTCGGATACCGGCTGCGCGTGCATGGCCCGCAGGGCCAGCTTGTCGCTGCTGAAATAGGCGTAGGCGTTCATGCCCACGGCCAGCAGGATGGCGATGATCAGAATCGTGGGGTTGCGGAACATCGCACCTGCGAACACGATCAGTGCCGACAGGCCCACCATGAGCCCGAAGGTCTTCAAACCGTTCGCGTAACCATGCATGTCGGATCAACGATCGGCGGCGAACTCGGGTTCCGCCCGCGGTCCGGCTCTCGGCGCTGCGATATCGATCACACCAGCGCGAACCGGCTGTCCGGGCACCCCGTCGACCGCCGCGACGGCGGGCTCAGCCGACCCGCTCGATGGTGTATCGGACCAGGCGTTCCAGCGCGTCGTTGGCCGGGCCCTGCGGCAGGGCCGAGAGCTCGGCGTGCGCGATATCGGCGTAGCCCTGCAGCTTCTGCTTGGCCAGGACCATGCCGCGCGAGCGCGAGAGCAGTTCCAGCGCCTCGGCGACCTCGTCGTCGGATTCCAGCGGCCGGGCCAGCAGCGTGCGCAGCCGGTCACCCTCGGCGCCCTCGTCGCGCAGCGCGTACAGCACCGGCAGGGTGTGCACACCCTCGCGCAGGTCGGTGCCGGGCGTCTTACCGGACTGCTCGGATACCGAGGAGATGTCGATGATGTCGTCGGAGATCTGGAAGGCGGTGCCGACGGCGTCGCCCAGGCGTGCCAGCCGCTCGACGTCGTCGAGGCTCGCGCCGGAGAAGGTGCCGCCGAAGCGCCCCGACGCGGCGATCAGCGAGCCGGTCTTCTCCCACACCACCCGCAGATAGTGTTCGACCGGATCCTGAGATTTCTTGGCGCCCAAGGTTTCCCGCATCTGACCGGTGACCAGTTCGGCGAAGGTTTCGGCGATGATGCGCACCGCGTCCGGGCCGAGGGTGGACACCAGCCGAGAGGCGTGTGCGAAGAGGTAGTCGCCGGAAAGGATGGCGATGCTGTTGCCCCATCGGGAGTTCACACTGGGGGCGCCGCGGCGCATGGACGCCTCGTCCATCACGTCGTCGTGGTAGAGCGTGGCCAGATGCACCAGTTCCACCACCGTGCCGGCGGTGATCAGATCGGGGTCGGTCGGGCGCGGGCCGAGCTGGCCGGTGAGGATGGTGAACAGCGGCCGGAACCGCTTACCGCCGGCGCGCGCCAGGTGCAGCGCGGCTTCCAGCAGGAAGTCCTCCCCATCGGAGAGCTCGCTGACCAGCAGCTTCTCCACCTCGTCGAGCCCGTTGCGCACGGTCGCCGCGAGCTCGGGATCGCCGAGATCGACCCCGGCAACCACGGTGCTTTCATCGCTCACAGCCGATGCACTCATGTCTTCTCCCAATGCCGCGTCCGTCCCCACACCGAAGAACCTAGCGTGTTGCCCTCCCCGCTCCCATGAACACCGTCACTCTGCCTGTGGCCTCCGCTTCGCTCCGGCGGGGTTTCGGCCCCCTGGGCCTCGATTTTTCCCTCCTCCGCTCCTCCGCTTCGCTCCCCCGCTCCGTCGGTCCGAAATCGAGGCGGGCCGAAACCGTGATCCGAGCACCATCCTCGAAACGCATACCCAGAAGTGCGGTGTGACTATCGCCCGAATCGTTTCGGGTAGCGCAACCTCGTCGGCGTACCGATCCGCTCGGCACACAACCCGCCCGAGCGAGTCCGAGGCGGCCCCTCTGCCACTATTGGGCTATGGGTTCAGCTCACGGCGGTTCGACAGCACCGGAACGGGAGGGCGGCACCGTCCTGCCCGAGCACGTCGAGGTGCTGGTGGTGGGTGCGGGACCAGCCGGTTCGGCGGCGGCGGCGTGGGCGGCGCGGGCGGGGCGCGAAGTGTTGCTCACCGATTCCGCGGTCTTTCCCCGGGACAAGACCTGCGGCGACGGATTGACGCCGCGTGCCACCGCGGAGCTGGAGGCGCTCGGGCTCGGCGATTGGCTGCGCGCGCATACCGTCAACCGGGGCCTGCGGATGGCCGGATTCGGCCGGGAGGCACTGCTGCCCTGGCCGGGCGGGTCCTTTCCCACCTACGGAAGTGCCGTTCCTCGAACCGAACTCGACGACAAACTGCGTGAAACCGCGGTCAAGTGGGGTGCGCGCATGGTCGACGGAGTGCGGGTGGTCGATGTGGCGCGCGCGGACGATCGGGTCACCGGTGTCACCGTGCAGACCGAATCGGGCGCGCGGGAGATCCGCTGCGACATCCTCATCGTCGCCGACGGGGTGCGCTCGCCGGTCGGGAAGTTGCTGGGCCGCGTCTGGCATCGCCGCTTCGCCTACGGCGTGGCCGCACGCGCCTACATCCGCTCCGCCCGCAGCGACGACGAATGGATCACGTCGCATCTGGAATTGCGTGATGCCGAAGGCGGTCTGGTGCCCGGCTACGGCTGGGTGTTCCCGCTCGGCAACGGCGAGGTCAACATCGGCGTGGGCTCACTGGCCACCGAACGCCGGCCGTCGCATATCGCGTTGAAACCGCTTCTGCAGCATTATGTTTCGCTGCGCCGGCCGGAGTGGCATTTCGAGGGCGAGGCGCGGGCCGTCGCCTCGGCGCTGCTGCCGATGGGCGGGGCGGTGTCGAATATCGCGGGTCGCAACTGGGTGCTGGTGGGCGATGCCGCCGGATGTGTGAATCCGCTCAACGGCGAGGGCATCGACTACGGGCTAGAGGGCGGGCATCTGCTGTCCGGACTACTCGGCGAACCGGATCTGACCACGGTGTGGCCGGATCTGCTGCGGGCCCGCTACGGGCGCACCTTCTCGGTGGCCCGCCGGATCGCGGCGCTGGCCACCCACCCGCGGATGGTGCCGACCGGCGGACCGCCGGTGATGCGCTCGGCGCTGCTGCAGCGCACGGCCGTGCGGGTGATGGGCAATCTCGTCGACGAGGAGGATGCCGACCTCACCGCCAGGGCCTGGCGGGCGGCGGGCCGGGCATCGCTGCGTTTCGACGATCCGGCGCCGTTCAGCTAGCGATACGCGGCGCCGACAGGCGGGCAGGAGGCAGCGTGGACAGTCGCAGCGAGAACGACCGCGGCGGGGCACGTCCGCGTCGCGATCGAACGCCGTCGGTGCCGGAGGACCTGCTGCCGCATCTGCGCCGGGCGCGGGATCTGGTGGATCGCGAATACGCCCGTCCCCTCGACGTGGATGAGCTGGCCGCGACCGCGGGGGTGTCGAAATATCATTTCCTGCGCTGTTTCGCCGCCACCTACGGCCGCACCCCCGCGCTGTATCTGGCCGAGCGGCGCATCGAACGCGCGCAGGACCTGTTGCGCGCCACCAACATCACCGTGACCGAGGCGTGCATGCTGGTCGGGTACACCAGCCTGGGCTCGTTCAGCCGCAAATTCACCGAACTGGTGGGGATGACGCCGTCGGCCTATCAGGCGAAATTCGCGGCGGACGGAGTCCCGCGCATTCCGGGGTGTTATGTGTTCATGCACGGGCTCTCCGATCGGAAACCGCCGGAGCCCGCGCCCGATCCCGGTGGCGCAATTTCGGAGAAGCCGGCGGGCGCCGCGGGCTCATAGCCTGAGCTCATGACGACCATCACCAACGTATCGCTGGTCACCGTGTATGTGACCGATCAGTCCGCGGCCAAGCAGTGGTACATCGACAAGCTGGGCTTCGTGGAAACCGCCGATATCTCCATGGGCGACAACGGCTTCCGCTGGGTCACCGTGGCCCAACCGGATCACCCCGAACTCGAGGTGACGCTGATGGTGCCGGGACCGCCGCTCGACGAGACGATGGCCGAGGCGATCCGCCGCTCACTCGGCAACGGCACCATGGGCGCGCTGGGGTTGCGCACCGAGGACTGCCAGAAGGCCTACGAGGAGCTCACCGCCAAGGGTGTCGACTTCGTGCAGCCGCCCGCCGAGCGCCCGTACGGCGTGGAAGCGGTGATGCGCGACAACTCCGGCAATTGGCTCGTCCTGGTCGAACAGCGTGAATTCGACGGCGGCGCTTTCGGTCCGGGGGCGCAGTAGCCGATCGTGCGACGGGTGCGAGCGGCCGCGCTGCTCGCACCCACTTTCCGCGATGTCCCGGATCTATGTCCCGGATTTGGCGGCGAAGTACTGCTCGACGAATTTGCGCTCGCTGTTCACCACCCGGTGCTGCAACTGTTCGGCCAGTGGCTCGATGGCCCCGCCGACCAGCGGCACCTTCACCTTCACGCTGCCGCTGACCTCCAGTTCGGAGCCGGTGCCCGCGGGCCGCAGCAGGTATTTGCCGGTCATCTCGGAGGAGATGCCCGAGGAGGTCGCCGAGAAGGTGCCCGCGGCGGAATTGCCCTCCAGCGGACCCCAGTCGTCGGTGCGTTCGAGCACCAGTTCGGCCTTGAGCACCTTGCGGACGATGGCCGGAATCTTGTCCTGGCGGGCCGTCTCGGTCATGCGCAGATGGATGGTGCCGGGCCCGTTCGGGTGCGCCAGCTCGATGGTCGCGGTCTCCGCGCCCTCGAAGCGGGCCTGCCAGAATTCGTCGCTGGTGAGCGCCCGGTGCAATTCCTCGACCGGGACGGTGTATGACACGGTGAAGCGGAAGTTTCGGGACATGAGCGCACACGCTATCGGAAGCATGCAATAGCCTGTTGCGGTGTCGGAAACCACCGAGTCTGCTGCGCGCGAGCACCGAGCCGAGGCCGGTTCGCCTCGGCTGCGCCGGACCCGGATCATCCTCGTGGTGATCGCCACCGCGGTGAGCGTGCTGGCCGTACTGCTGGTGCTGGCGGCGTGGCGCGACGACATGTTGATCAGTTCCGACAAGGGGGTGACCAGCGCGGAAGTGTTGTCGGCGGGCCGGCTGCGCTCCGCGGTCACCTACGTGACGCCGGACGGTGTCACGCACAATCCGAAGGTGGGGGTGCTGTATCCCACCAAACTCACCGCCGGTGAGCGGATCAATGTCGAATACAGCCGCAGCGATCCGGAATTGGTCCGAGTCGCCGGGCGCGACGCCCGGGTCGCGGTCATTCCGGCGCTGTCGGTGATCGTGGTGGTGTGGGTGGTGGCGCTGCCGGTGCTGTTGGTGGTGCGCCGCTTCGAGCGCCGTTCGGTGCGCACCTCCGGCTAGCTGTTCGCCCGAACTTCGCACATCCGTCACATGGGTGTGGTGTCCTGGCGTGCCGCGCATCGCACACTGCAGGGGTGCGTGTAGCGATCGTCTCCGAATCGTTTCTGCCGAATATGAACGGTGTCGTGAACTCCGTGCTGCAGGTCCTGGCCCACCTGGACCGCAACGGACACGATGCGCTCGTCATCGCCCCGGACACTCCCCGCGGCCAGGCCGCGGCGCCTCGCTCGTACGGCCGCTTTCCGGTGATCCGGGTGCCGGCGGTCATGGTGCCCCGGGTCAGTTCACTGCCGGTGGGCCTGCCGCAACCGCTGCTGACCTCGGCGATCGAGGATTTCGATGCCGATGTGGTGCATCTGGCCTCACCCTTCCTGCTCGGTGCGGGCGGTGCGGCGGCCGCCTTGCGCCTGGATCTGCCGGCCGTGGCCGTGTATCAGACCGATGTCGCCGGATTCGCGGCCAGCTACGGATTGGGCGCGGCGCAGCGGGCGGCGTGGGCGTGGACGCGGCGCATCCACAATCGCGCGGCGCGCACCCTGGCGCCCTCGACAGCGGCGATGGACGACCTCGAGCGGCACGGCATCGCCCGCGTGCACCGCTGGGCCCGTGGCGTGGATGCCGTGCGGTTCACACCCGGCGCGCGCGACGCCGACGTGCACGCGCGATGGGCGGACGGTGACCGGCTGGTGGTCGGATTCGTCGGCCGGTTGGCGCCGGAGAAACATGTCGAACGTCTCGCCGCGCTGGCGAACGATCCCGATATTCGGCTGGTCGTGGTCGGCGACGGACCGGAGCGGGCGCATCTGCAACGCCTGCTGCCGACGGCCGTCTTCACCGGCGAACTCGGCGGCGCCGAACTCGCCCAGGCCTACGCGAGCCTGGACCTGATGGTCCACCCGGGCGAGCACGAGACCTTCTGCCAGGGCGTGCAGGAGGCGCTGGCCTGCGGCACTCCGGTGATCGGACCCGATGCCGGCGGTCCGCGCGATCTGATCGCCCACTGCCGCAACGGATATCTGCTGCCCGTCGACCGGTTCGCCGAACTGCTGCCGAGTGCGGTTGCGGCGCTGCGTGATCCGGCGCTGCGAGCCCGATTCGCCGGCGCGGCACGCAAATCGGTGCTGCACCGCACCTGGCCCGCGATCTGCACCGAGCTGATGGGGCACTATCACGAGGTGATCGGCGGGCAGGAAGCTCTGCACCGCAGCGCGTGAAGCGCCGCATCGCAGCCGATCCGAGACGACCCGGCGCGCCCGACGGTTTCAGACGGCCTTCCGGAGCAGACGGTCGATGACCCCTCGTGCCATGGCCACGCTGTCGTCGTCGCCGAGGCGCAGCGCGACGTTGACGGCATTCAGGACGGCCGCGACCTCGAAGCCGGCCGCCTCGGGATCCACGTCGGCGATCTCGCCGGCGTCGACCGCGCGCCGGAACTGCGCTGCCAGAACGGCGACCCAGTCGCGCTGCTGTTCGCGCAATGCGTCGCGGACCGGCCCCGGCCGGCTGTCGAAAATGGGCAGATTCGCGCCCAAGAAGCATCCGCCGGGAAATACCGGGCGCTCGACATAGTCGATCCATCGGTCGACGAGGGCGCGAAGCCGCGCGATGCCCGCCGGGGCGTCGCGCGCCGGGCGGACGACGGTCTCCACGAACACCTCCCGCGCCGCGTCGACGGTCGCGAGTTGCAGCTTCTCCTTGGTTCGGAACAGGGTCTGGATGCCGGCCTTGCTGACCTCGAGATCCTCGGCCAACCGGCCGAAACTCAGCCCGTCGAGTCCGTCCACCGAGGCGATCTCGATCGCACGGCGGGTCACCGCGCGGCGCGAGCGCGCACCGCGGCGTAGCCGCTGGTCGGCACTTTCCGCTGTCTCGCGCTCCTCGGATACGACCATACGGTCGATCGTATGTCACTGATCGCGGCGAATCGACTGTTGCCTTAAACATACGGTCGACCGTATTCTTTCGAGCACATCGGCGCGCGACGGCACCGCCGATGGTGACGAGAAGGGATGCCTGATGGATGGCGTAACAGCAGAACAGTCCGTAACCGCGGACGAATTCACGCCGGTCCGGGACCGTTCGACGGCGATCGTGTGGATCCTGTGCTCGGCCGCATTCGTGGCGATGCTCGACGTCTTCGTGGTGAACGTGGCCTTCACGAAGATCGGCGAGTCCTACCGGGGATCGTCGCCGGCCGATGTGAGTTGGGTGCTCAACGGCTACGCGATCGTCTACGCGGCTCTGTTGATTCCGGCGGGCCGATTCTCCGATCGTTTCGGCCGCAAGGCCGGATTCCTTTCCGGCCTCGGCCTTTTCACCGCGGCGAGCGTGGCCTGTGCCGCGGCTCCGACGCTGTGGGCGCTGGTGGCGTTCCGGCTGCTGCAGGCGGTGGGCGCCGCGGCCCTGACGCCGGCCGGCCTGGGTTTGCTGCTCACGGTGCTGCCGCAGGCGCGGGTGCCGGGCGCGGTGAAGATCTGGGCCACGACGAGTTCGTTCGCCGCGGCCTGCGGCCCGGTGGTCGGCGGAGCGCTGGTCGAGATCTCCTGGCGCTGGGTCTTCCTGATCAATCTGCCGGTGGGTGTGGTGACCGGGCTCGCGGCCGTATGGCTGGTGCCGAATCTCGCGCAGCGAACCTCCACCCGCGTGCCCGATCTGCTCGGGGTGGTGGCGTTGATCGTGGCGATCGGGGCGCTGGCGCTGGCGCTGGTCGAAAGCGATGCGTGGACCGGCGGCGCGACGTGGACGGCATCGGCCGTGGCGGTGCTCGGCGTGGTCCTGTTCGTGCTGCGGATGCGCCGGCATCCGGATCCGGTGGTGCCGCCGGACCTGTTCCGGGTGCCGACGTTCGCCTGGGCCAACGCCACCGTGCTGGCCTTCTGCACGGCATTCGGGGCGTGGTTCCTGAGCATCACGCTGTGGCTCGAGAACGCGGCCCGTTTCGGCACGATCGAAACCGGGCTCGCCATCGTCCCCGGCCCGATCATGGTGCCGATCTTCGCCGCCGTCAGCCAGCGACTGATCCGGCGGATACCGGCGGGAGTCGTTGTGGCCCTGGGCAATGCGCTGTTCGCGGCCGGCGTCCTGCTGGTGCTGTTCACGGCCGCCACTCCGGTGCAGTACGCGACCGCGGTTCTGCCGGGGTGGGTGATCTCCGGCATCGGCATCGGTCTCGCCCTGCCCACGATGATCGCCTCCGCCGCCGTCGATCTGCCGCCGGAACGGTCGGCCACCGGCAGCGCCGTGGTGAACACCGCCCGCCAACTCGGCTACGTCCTGGGCGTCGCGGTGCTGATCGCGCTGCTCGGATCGCTGGCCACCACCGACCGGATGGTGACCGCTTTTCGGCACGGCTGGCTGTTCATCGCGGTCGTAGCCGTCGTCGGGGCGGCAACGGCATTCGGTATCACGCCTCGTGCCCGTAGCTCGAAATGAAGCAGGTCATCATGTCGAATCCCCCGATCACCTCCGCGGCCCCGTCCGAGGAATCCGATCCGCTCTGCCTCTCCGACACCACCGCGGCCGCATTGCTGTTCGATGTGCCGTGGCGACGATTCGCCGTGGCCGGTGACAGTCTGTCGGCCGGCGTCGGCGATCCCACGCCGGGCTACTCGAACGCGGGCTGGCCCGAGCGACTCGTGAAAATACTGCGGCGCGTACGCCCGGACCTGCGCTATCTCTGCACCGCGAAGGTCGGGGCCACCACGGCGCAGACCTCGGCCCGCCAACTCGACCGCATCGTGGACTTCCGTCCGGACCTGCTGCATCTGCCGTGCGGTCCGAACGACATCACGCGGCGCGATCCCGACTTCGACGAGATCGACGCAGGGATGCGGCGAATGTACGACGCCGCGGCGGGCACCGGCGCCCTGCTGACGACGTTCACTCTCGCAAGCGCCTATGTCGTACCGGCCTTTCCCGACTGGCCCGAGCGAATTCGCACCATGAACGCCCTCACCCGCCGAATCGCCGCCGACTACGGGGCGGTCGTCGTCGACATGTGGGATCACCCCGTCAACGATCGCGACAACCTGCTCAGCGCGGATCGCATCCACTTCTCGACCTCCGGTCAGGCGGTGCTGGCGACCGAGATGGTCAAGCATCTGGCCTATGCACTGTCGAGCCGGACGAGCGAATAGCGCAGGCGCCCAATCCTCCCCGTGATCGCGCACCGGCCCGCGTCCCTGCGCCGGGCGGCGGACGCTAGGGTCACTTCCGTGGCGAAGACAGAGTCGTTTCGGGCCTCATTGGACAAGCAACCGCATGAGGTCGCGTCCATGTTCGACGGGGTCGCGAAGCGGTACGACCTGACCAATACGGTGCTCACCGGCGGGCAGGACCGCTATTGGCGCTGGGCCACCCGCCGGGCGCTGGCCCTGCGGCCCGGGGAACGGGTGCTGGACCTGGCGGCCGGAACCGGCGTCTCCACCGCCGAATTCGCGAAATCGGGCGCCTGGTGCCTGGCCCTGGACTTCTCCAAGGGCATGTTGGAGGCGGGGCGGTTCCGCCGGGTGCCGATGGTGAACGGCGACGCCACCGCCCTGCCGTTCGCCGACGACTCCTTCGACGCGGTCGCCATCTCCTACGGCCTGCGCAACGTCTCCGAACCGGACGCCGCCCTGCGCGAGATGCTGCGCGTCACCAAACCGGGCGGACGCCTGGTCGTGGCGGAGTTCTCCACCCCGGTCTTCGGGCCGTTCCGCACGATCTACATGGAATACCTGATGAAGGTGTTGCCGAAGGTCGCCGAGGCCGTCAGCAGCAATCCGGACGCCTACGTCTACCTGGCCGAATCGATCCGGGCGTGGCCCAATCAGCGGCAGTTGGCGATGCGGATCGCCGATGCCGGCTGGTCGTCGGTGCAGTGGCGCAATCTGACCGGCGGCATCGTCGCACTGCATCGCGGTTACAAACTGGGGTGAAGTAGCTCACCGCACGCCGTGGTATCGACCGCGGAAACGGCGCCCGACCGGGCGCGAACCGGAAATCTCACCGTGCAGATGCCGAAGTGGTGAGGATTTTCGTCATCTGCCGATAACGTTCGGTAAATCCGTCGCAACGGCGGCTCGCCATCATCGGGGATGTGTCGAGCGCCGAGAACTCCAAGAGCACCGTCCGGACCGCGTGCTCCTACTGCGGCGTGGGCTGCGGCATCACGGTGCAGACCGAGCGTAACGCGGCCGGCGCACCCGTCATCGCGAAGGTGAGCGGCGACAAACTGCATCCGGTCAATGCCGGGCGGCTGTGCACCAAAGGCGCCACCCACCTCGAATTGATGCGTGCGCCCGGGCGGATGACGACCGCCCTGCACCGGCCCCAGCGCGGACGAGAACCGGTCGAACTGCCCGTCGAGGAGGCCGTGCGGCAGGCGGCACAGCGGTTGCGCGCGATCGTCGACGAATACGGTCCCGATGCCGTCGCGCTCTACGTCTCCGGGCAGATGTCGCTGGAAGCGCAGTATCTGGCGAACAAACTCGCAAAGGGCTACCTGCGCACGATCAATATCGAATCCAATTCACGGCTGTGCATGGCCGGCGCGGGCACCGGATACAAACAATCGCTGGGCGCCGACGGCCCGCCGGGGTCCTACGACGACCTCGACCGTGCCGATCTGTTCTTCGTGATCGGCTCGAATATGGCCGACTGTCATCCGATTCTGTTCCTGCGCATGGCCGATCGGCTCAAGGCCGGGGCCAAATTGATCGTGGTGGATCCGCGGCGGACCGACACCGCCGCCCGGGCCGATCTCTTCCTGCAGATCAGACCCGGCACGGATCTGGCGCTGCTGAACGGATTGCTGCACCTGCTGGTCGGCAACGGCGATATCGACACCGAATTCATCGCCGCGCACACCGAGGGCTGGGAGGCGATGCCGCAGTTCCTCGCCGACTATCCACCGGACCGCGTCGCCGAGATCACCGGGCTGGCCGAGGACGATATTCGCACCGCCGCCGCGTGGATCGGCGCGGCCGGTGACTGGATGACGCTGTGGACGATGGGGCTCAATCAGTCCACCCACGGCACGTGGAACACCAATGCCGTCTGCAATCTGCATCTGGCCACCGGCGCCATCTGCCGGCCCGGCAGCGGGCCGTTCTCGCTGACCGGGCAGCCGAATGCCATGGGCGGGAGGGAAATGGGCTACATGGGTCCCGGCTTGCCCGGCCAGCGCAGTGCCCTCGTGGAGGCCGATCGCCGCTTCGTCGAAACCGCATGGCACCTGCCGCCCGGCACCATTCGCGCCGAATCCGGACACGGCACGATCGAGATGTTCCGGGAACTGGCCGAGGGCACCATCAAGGCGTGCTGGATCATCTGCAGTAATCCGGTGGCCTCGGTGGCGAATCGCAAAACCGTCATCGCCGGTCTGGAGGCGGCGGAACTGGTGATCACCCAGGACGCCTATCTCGACACCGCGACCAATGCCTATGCCGATCTGCTGCTGCCGGCGGCGCTGTGGGCCGAATCCGACGGCGTGATGGTCAATTCCGAACGCACGGTCACCCTCCTGCGGCATTCGGTGGATCCACTCGGCGCGGCACTGCCGGATTGGGAATGGATCGCGCGGATCGCGACGGCGATGGGCTTCGACGGATTCGACTATCGTTCCAGCGCCGAGATTTTCGAAGAAATCCGTGGCTTCGCCAATCCGGCGACCGGATACGACCTGAGCGGAATGAGTTACACCGCACTGCGCGAGGGTCCGATGCAGTGGCCCTGTGCCGATTCCGCGCAGCGCCGCAATCCGATTCGCTGTCGCACCGGCGATGCGGGTGCGCTGCTCTTTCCCACCACGAGCGGACGAGCCGTGTTCTGGCCCCGGCCGCATATGGCGGCCGCCGAAATGCCCGACGACGACTATCCCTTCGTCCTGAACACCGGTCGCGTCCAACATCAATGGCACACGATGACCAAAACCGGCCGGGTCGCGAAGTTGAACAAATTGAATCCGGCGCCGTTTCTCGAAGTGCATCCCGACGATGCGCGCGCGCTGGATGTGCGTCCCGGCGACCAGATCGACATCGCTTCTCGCCGTGGCCGAGCCGTGCTGCCGGTACGGATCACCGATCGGGTGCGGCCGGGTTCGTGTTTCGCACCGTTCCACTGGAACGACGAGCAGGGCGAATATCTGACGATCAATGCCGTGACCAACGATGCCGTGGATCAGGATTCGCTACAACCGGAATTCAAGGTGTGCGCGGTGACGCTGCGACGCGTCGGCCCCGCACGGGACACCCGCGACGGCATCGACGAGGACAACCGGGGCGGCACCGAACCGGACCACCGTGTCGACGCCGCGGGCGGCAGCCCGATCACATCCGGCGGCGCACCGGCATCGCATCCACTCGCCGCCATGCTGGGACTCGATTCCGCGCCCGCGCCCATGCTCAGCGAGGCGGAGCGGATCTATCTGGGCGGCTATCTGGCCGCGCTGCAATCGCTTCCGGTTCAGGGGCAGCCCGTCCTCCCGGAATCGGCGCCGCTGTCCGACCGCAGCCGCTGGTGGATCGACGGGCTGCTGGCGGGGATGTACTCGCGGGCGGCGGGCTCCCCGACCGGCGCCACAGTGGCAGCACCCTCACCCGCCGCGCCGGCAGGCTCACACCAACGGCCGGTGACCGTGCTGTGGGCTTCCCAGACCGGTACCGCCGAAGAATTGGCCGCGACGGTGGCGGCGGCGCTCGCCGAACACGGGCACGCGCCCCGGCTGGTCGAGATGAACGCGTGCGATCTGCCCGAGCTGACCGGTGACGTACTGCTCGTCACCAGCACCTTCGGTGACGGCGGCCCACCGGACAATGCCGCCGACTTCTGGGACCGGCTGCAGGAGAGTGGGATTCGGTTCAACGGTCTGCGGTACGGCATCTTCGCCCTCGGCGACTCCTCCTACGACGATTTCTGCGGTTACGGCCGCAAGGTGGATCGGCTGCTGTCCGAACGGGGCGGTGTCCGCTTGCTGGATCGCGTCGACAGCGAACCGGATCACGAGGATCTGTCGAACGAGTGGATCACCGCGGTCCTCGCCGCGCTGGGTGACGGTCGTGGGAATGCGCCCACCGGCGACCATGGTGCGGGTGCGCCCAGCGGTAGCGGTGTGGCCGAGACGTCCGGCGGCTCCGAGGGTGTGGTGCCGTCCACCGGTGGCGGTCGTGCCGGCGCGCCCGCGGGGCTCGGTGTGCGTGTGCTCGACCGCGTCGAGGCCCGCTCCCCCGCGCCCACCCGCGCCCCCCGCTCGATCCCCGCGCCGTTCACCCGCAACGCTCCGGTCCTGGCCCCGCTGGTCCGCAACGAACTGCTGTCGCGGCCCGGATCCGGCAAGGAGGTGCGGCAGTTCGGTTTCGACCTGAGCGGTCTGGACGCCGGCTACGAGGTCGGCGACAGCCTCGGCATATGGCCCTCGAACGGGGTTGCCGCCGTGCGGAATTGGCTGGCGGCGACCGGGCTCGACGGCGCCCGGCCGGTGGAGATCGACGGGCGCGACGTGCCGCTGGAATCGGCACTGCGCACGCATTTCGACATCACCAAGATCAGTGGCGATCTGCTGTCCTTCATCGCCGCCCGCAATCCCGGTCAGCAGTTGGCGAAACTGCTGCGCCGCGACAACCGCAACGAACTGGACCGCTATCTGTGGGATCGCCATGCCGTCGACGTCCTGCGCGACTTTCCCGTGCGGGCCGATCTGGTGGAGTGGCTGTCGGTGCTGAAAAAGCTGCAACCGCGGCAATATTCGATTTCGTCGAGCCCGCTGGTGAGTCCGCGCGAGGTGCAGCTCACCGTCGGCGTGGTGCGCTACGGCGCGACCGAGGACCCGCGCGGCGGAGTCTGCTCCACCTTTCTCGCCGACCGGGACGAGACCGGTGGCGTACCCGTATTCCTGCAGCGCGCACCGCATTTCCGGCCGCCGTTGGATCCGAACGCGCCGATGATCATGGTGGGTCCGGGCACCGGCATCGCGCCGTTCCGCGGCTTCCTGCACGAACGCCGCGCGCTGGGATGCCGCGGGCGCAACTGGTTGTTCTTCGGCGATCAGCACGCCCAGGACCACTTCTACTACCGCACCGAACTCGAGGACATGTTCCGCTCGGGCTTTCTCACCCGGCTCGACCTCGCCTTCTCGCGGGACCAGCGCGAACGGATCTACGTGCAGCACCGCATGATCGAGCACGGCGCGGAGCTGTGGGCGTGGTTGCGCGACGGCGCCCACCTGTACGTCTGCGGTGACGCCGCGCGCATGGCCCGCGACGTCGACGACGCCCTCCTGAAGATCGCCCGCATCCACGGCAACCTCGACGAGGATGCGGCGCTGGCCTTCAAGAAGCAGCTGACCGCGGAGAAGCGGTACGTGCGCGACGTGTACTGAGTGCGCTACGCGGGTGCGGCCGGCAGGGGCGGGTCAGTTCGTTCCGGTCAGCACCGCTGCCTGCCGGGCACGACTGTCCCCATCATTGGGAAGTCCGGTGCGGATCGCCTCGAGTCCGGCCGCCACAATTCACATCGGACAGTGAGTGAGGCCTGATGAGAGAGATACATCCCGATGTGCGCGTCGCCCTCGCCATGATGCGCGAGCTACGCCATCGCGTCGCAACTGTGCGTGAGCGCTCGGAGGCGATAGTGGCGCGTCGCCCCTCACCCAGCGGCCTGGTCATCCCCGAGGTCGATGTAATGGGCCGCTTGACAGATCTGTACCTGGCGCCGGGAACGTGTGATCGGTTCGACAGCGACGAGCTGGTTACAGACATCATGGCCGCAATCACAGAAAGCACCGAGGATGCGAAGAGGCAGTACCGAATCGCCATGAATGATCGCGCGAACCTCCCCCGGCCACTCGAGGAGGCAGTACGCGAATGGCGGGCCTCGTCCGATCGGGACGCGCTTCCCAACTTTGAGAAGCCAGGAGAATGAACACGAGATGTCTGGTGGGAGGAATGGCGGAGGATGCCCGACTATCTGGATATCGAGCCGGACCAACTCCGCAAAATGGCGGCCCAACACCAGCAGCGTGCCGACGAACTCCGTAGATGGGGGAAGATTCCGAAAGAATGGCTCGAGGAGTTTCCTTCGGGCTACGGAAGCATAGCCGACCAGCTACACGGGGCGCTCCACGACTACTACCAGCGCCGCCACGACAATGCCGAGCGCCACGCGAAGGCTCATGAAAACACTCGCGACCAATTGCTCGCGGCCGCAGCGGCACTGGAGAATGGCGATGGGGCGGGGGGCAGGCAGATAACGCATGCCGGGGAGGATCCGGCGGCGGGTGGTACGGGCCCTGTCGGGCCTGTCGGTCCCGGGGAATCGAGGGCGCGAGGTCACACCCGTTCGGACATGCCGACCACACACGAAACAGCCCCCGGTCCGGGAGCCCATCGTGCGCCGGTCGCTCATCACGCTTCGGCCGCGCCCAGCGGAGTCGGTTCGTCACATCCAGGAGCGTCCTCCGCGGTAGCCCCTGGGGCGCCGCACACTACCTTTGCGTTCCCTCCCGGCTCCGGGTCGGCGACGGTAGCGACATCCGAGGCGACACCGCTGTCTCGGGCTGATTCCGAAGCCCTCACCGGCGACCCGGCCGCCGCTCTTCCTGCGGCGTCCGGCGCATCGACGGAAAGCGCGCCCGGTGTGGAAGGTACCCCGCCGAGCGTCGGGGTGCCGGAGTCCCCCACAGCGGGCTCGGCGACGACACTTACGTTGGGAACCGGCATTTCCGCTGCGGCGCCCACGGCATTACGGATCGGCCCGCTGACGGCCGCGCTCGGCAATGTCGGCGTGGCGCGGGGACGCCCTCCACTGGTGGTCGGCGCGACAGTCGACGACGACTTGTCGCTCGCGCGCACCGTACTCGCCGGGGTTCTCGCGGCCGTTGGGCCGTCACAGCATGGCCTCGGCTGGGCGGTGGGAATACTGCGAAGGCCCGACGGACCGATGATCCTGCTGACCTCCAGCGAGGGACGAGGATGGTTGCCGCCAGGGTTGTTCATCCCCTCGGAGATAGTCGTTCCATGGCGGTGGGATTCGGTTCTCGGTACAGCGGGAATGGAAGCGATTTCGACCTACGAAGGTATCGCTGATCCTGCCCGGATCTTGGCCGAATTCGGTGTGCGAGCAGGTCGTCGGCGTCGATCTGTGATCACCGCATTGGCAGCATCCGGACGGATCTCGGACGAACTCCGTATCGCGTTGGGGGCAGAGGTGGCGTTCGAAGAAAACGTAACGGCCGCGGAGTCCGAGGTGGATTTCTCCAGGCCAGGAAAAGGGCTCGTCGATCGGCTCGGATCAGCCGGTTCCGATCGCGCCCGACATCAAGCCGAAGCCGTTGCGCAACAGGACATATGGACGGTTTGTCTTCAGTTGGCGCGAGCAGCCGACGAATTGCTCGCCCGCAGTGGCGGCCGAGTCGGTGTCTTCGGTGATGGGCAACATGCGATGCGGCGGCAGATCATCGCAGCATTGCAGTCGAACAGCTCGATCCCGGAGGGTTGGTGGGATCAGCTGCGCGCCGAGTACGACAAAGCCGCGTATCCGCTGCGTTCGGTGTCGGTCGACACATCTACGATCACACTCGGTCGCGGCCGACTCGATCTGCCCGGAGCAGAAGCCCTACGACGAACGGTCTTTCAACGTCGTGCCGACGAAATCCTCCTGTTGATCGGCTGCAATGAGGCGAACAGTCAGATGTTGCGGGATGTGTTGTATGCCCATGGTCAGATAGTCGATCATCCGCGGTTGTCGTCGGCCGTCGGGATCGATGCGGATGTCTCGGCGCCCGGCGGCAGGGCACTACCTCGTATCGAGGCTGACACCCGCCGTCTCGCCGGTTCTGTACTTGCGGATCCGTTGCGTGCGACCACCGAGGGGGCTCCGGTCCCCTCTGCAGCATGGGAAGTGTCGACGGGCCGGCCGGTCGCGAATGAGCGGAGGTAACTCTGGTGGGCGATACTGTAGATGACGCTTACAACAAGATCAAAAAGCATGACGAGCGTGGCTGGGTTTTCGATCCGCACTTCACCGATAGCGAAGCTGAAGACTCTCTGAAGATTCTCGACCAGCTGAGCTCATCTGATTTCACAAAAGTCTGGGACAAAATGCCCCAGTGGCTGAAGGATGACCTCCACGAGGATACGAATGACAGCCTTCAGACCAAGTACAAGGACCTATATATTGCGCTTGGGAACGGTAAGACGGATACCGTCGTCGATGGGAAAAAGCAACGCGAAAAGGATGCCGACAAGCCGACATTCGGATCACAAAAATGGGGCGCACCGCTTGAAGGCGATCACTTCATCCCGGTTGAACTACACCCCCCGAACGGTGCCTCCGCCCAGCTGATCCAACTGGTTTCCGACATGCGATCGACCATGCAATGGGGTTTCGACACCCTCGGCAGTCGAAAACCGCAGGACTCGCCCGGCACAGCCAATGTCCTCGACACCGAGCTCGTGGGTGCCGACGGTTGGGGACACGTCAGAAATGACCACATCGATCTGAAGACCGAACTGGACAAGCGGCAGCAGGTCTTCGAAACCAAAGAAGGCGACGTCAAAGCGAGCACATTCGACGCGAAGGTGAAGAACTTGGACGTCTATAAAAACCTCGACACCGTTTATCAGACGCTGAAGAGCGCCCTCGCGGTCGATCTCACCCAGGGCGCAACGACGCGAGACGGGGACACAGTCACCGTTATGTATGGTCCCGGGGGGCCGTCGAAACAAGAGGCCATCAAGTTCGTCAAAGCCACTGTGGACGTCAAAGACGACAAGACCGGCCAAGTCTACGAAAAAGCCGGAGAATTCTATCTGTCTCCCGAAGCGGAACAGAAATACTACGTCAAGGCAATCGACGATGCCGGGGCGGAGTGGGACAAGCACTACCAGGAAGCGGTGGATTACTTCCAGAAGAAGGCCAAGGATGTAGACGGCGACGACGGCGACGGCGGTAAGCCCAAGCCGAAGCCGACTCCCACTCCCACGCCGACCCCCACCCCCACTCCGACGCCGACGCCTACACCGACGCCGACCCCCGCAGCGGCCGATGCCACCCCGCAAGACTTCAAGGACCTGTTCCCGCAGGATATCGGGGCGGCAGGCGATCCGACCGCGGGCAACGATCTGACGTCGACCGATCCCACCCAGACCGACCTCACCGGTGGCGACCAGCAATCGACCGACACCAGCGGTAAGACTGACGCCGCATCGGCTATTCAGCAGGCTATCGCCGATATCACCAATAGCGACGCAGCCAGTGGTGCCACTCCAGCAGCACAGTCGTCGAATCCGTTCACTCAGGCATCGAATCCGATGACCAACCCCATGACGAATCCGATGACCAACCCGATGCTGAACCCCATGACGAACCCGATGATGAATCCGATGATGAATCCGGCATCGGCCGATCAGAGCAACCCCTTCACGCAGATGGGCGGTCGGTCCGGTTCAGGCGACAGCGGTGCCGCGCGACAGGCGGCCCCCGCGGTGGCGAGCTCCAACCCCATGCTCAATATCCCTGGTACGACCCAGCAGACGGCTGGTCCGGGTCATGTGTCTCCAATTTCCGCGACACCGGCCGCCGGCCCTGTGCCGACGCACTCGAATGTCGATATGAAGCTGCCGGACGGAAGCAACCAGGTGGTCCCGTCGACGGTCGCGGATGTCGTGAACAAAGAGTTGAACAACCCGAACGGCAGCAATGCCGATGCCGCGTACGGGACATTGCGCGGTCAAGAGACGCAAATCGATCCCTCTGCGGCGCACACCGGTGACATTGTGCGCTGGAACGGCGGCAGCGCGGTTATCGTCCGGGAGGGCCCGGACAATGCGTACATGATCGTCGACGGTCAGTTGAGACCGCTGAACGTCAAGGACCCGAATCAGGACTTCACGTTCTTCCATCCCGACGGCGCCGGATCGAACAACGGGCAACAGGCGCAAGGGAATTCGAGTGCGCAGGCCGTGGCGTTCTCGGCACCCGCAGCGCCGCCGAGTGGCGCCACGTCGACTACCGAAACGTGACCGAGGCGACTGCTGCGGCCGCCGGGAATTATCTCGTCGACGTGGCTGAGCGCCTGAACCTCGGATGTGACCCGGCGACCATCCGCGCCGTCTTCGCGCGGGCGTGCGGAGGACGGCTGGCGACGCGGATGCCGGACGGCCGTCGGGCAAGCGGGCTGACTATCGCCGGAACCCCGTTCGAAGTAAGCGTGGCGGGTGGTCGGGGGCGGTACACGCCCGCGATTCGATACCTCACGGAAGCCGGGACGGACGAGGCGGTGTTCACCACCCGGATCGACGTCCAACTGGCCGCGATCCGAGATCTTGTGGACTGGCTACCGAACGGCGGGCGGAAAGCCGCGGACGTGCTGTGCTCCTTCGTGACGATGTTGTACCCGGATCCAGCGCACGTCTCGCGGCGGCAACGTTCCGCCACCTGGACGGGTATCGTCCACCATTCCGCGGCGCCCAGTCAGCTCAATCGGCTCAAGGTGTACGGCACGCCCCCGATGGTGCCCAAGACGTTGGAAAGGCTCTACAGCGTGTTGCCGGGCTTCCGCGAACTGGTGTCGGTCCCCGCGAACGACGAGCATTTCCGTTACGGCATCGCTGCGATCGAAGTTGATGAGGGCGGAGGTATCAGCCACAAGTTCTACCTGTCGTCCCGCTCCCAAGACACCGCCGTGCCGATGAAGCTGGTCCGGTACTTCGGCGAGCCGGCCTGGGAGGTGTTGTCCGAACTGGTCCGGTGCGGCGTCGATCCGGCCGGTCTGCACAACCATGACTTTTTCGTCTGCTGTTCGCGGGACAGCAGTGGAACCGAGTCGCTCACTCTTTCCGTCACCGCCGGGCGAGATGACGATCTCGCCCCGCTCGTGTATGAATTGGCGTCCCGGCACCACGGCAGCACTTGTGCCGTCGATGCGCTTTCCCACGTCGCGAAATCGCAGGGAGCGAATTGGCGTTACACGGCTTTCGGTCTCGGTTTTTCGGCCGCTGACGGCATCGATAAGCTCAATGTGTACGGGACCCCGACCTGGGATGCCGACAATCCCGGCCGGTGAAGAGGCTTTCGGCGAATGCCGATCTGTTACCTTCGCTCCGCGCTTCGTGAATTGGCGACTGCGTCATGACGCTCCGCAGCCACCCGGGCAAGCGGAACGTGAGAGTTGACGTGGTGCAGCCGGTGAGACGAACGCAAGTGGCCCAACCGATCCACATCGTCCCCGTAGAGCCGCTCCGCCGTCGCCGCGTCGAGCTCGGTGACGCCGTAAAGGTAAGGCCGCCCGCCTGATTCGCAACAATGCTGGAAGCACTCCCGCAGCGCCGAACGCGTCGCGTCGATGGCGGCAGGCGTCCGTTCCACCGATGCGTACAGGCCCACGCCGATCGATACGGGCGCGGCGCCGACGGGACCGAACGCGAACGCGGGCGCATCGATCGGACGCCGGATGATCAGGACGTACACCATCGTCAGCGGGTCGTCGAGCAGCGATCGGTGGCCGATGCCCTCGACGGCCGCGAGCATCGAACTGAACTGGCCGGCAGGCACGACATAGTCGGCCCACAGTCGGACCCGGTCGGCCGGCGGCGTTTTGGCGCTCACCGGATGGCCGGCAAAGGTGAGATCAGATGTGATCTCACAGTTGCCGGACGCGCAATCGGTGCGCTCGCTATGCCATCCCACCGTGGCGGAAATCCTGCCTCGCCGCATCTCTGCCCAGTAGACGTCGACGTCATCGCGCTGCGCGACTCGCTCGGCGTGATCAGCAAGTTCCGCCAGGGAGGCGTGCTCGACGCGATGCAGGTGGGTACGACTGCGATACCCGACCGTGCGCAGGACCACCCGCTCGATCAATCCCACGGTGCCCAGTCCGCCGAGGGCGAACCGGAACAGCTCCGGATTATCGGTTCGCGAGCACCAGCGACTGATGCCCATTCCATCGATCAGCTGAATCCGCTCGACATGATCGATCTGCATGCCGTGACGCACCGAGTCGACCCCGACCCCGCCCACCGACAGCGTGCCGCCCACCGACATGTGTAAGTAGTTGGGCAGGACCGGGATCGCCCTCCCCCGGCCATTGAGGTGCCGCTCCAGCCCGTACCAGCTCATTCCGGCCGGGACCTCGAACAATCCGTCCCCGAGATCGCGAAGTTGCCGCGCTGCGGTGTCGGGCTCGTAGGTGACCAGGAGTTCGGCCTCGGAGACGGTTTGCCCGTCGCACGAGTGTCCTGAACCTCGCAGCGTCAGTGGGCGCCCCGAGCCGAGCAGGGCAGCGGGAAACGCGGCGGGCATTCGATGAACCGCGCGGGGCGCGGCGTGCCGCAAGCCGCCGAAGTCGGTGGTGAAATCGCCGATGGGAACCTCGCTGTGTGCGTCGCGCTGATCGTCGCAGTGCGCCGGAATTCAGTATGGGTGTTCCCACCGGCGGGAAGAATTCCGCCGATCGTCGAGGACCTACACCGCCGGCGGGTTGAGCCGGGCGAAATCCGGTAGGCGGTAGTAGGGGTAGTACGGATACGGCGGTGTCACGGCGCTGACCTTGTCCAGACGGGCCAGTTGCTCGGCGTCGAGCTGCCAGCCGATCGCGCCGAGGTTCTGGCGCAGCTGTTCCTCGTTGCGGGCGCCGACGATGACCGTCGCGACGGTCGGGCGGGAGAGCAGCCAGTTCAGCGCGATCTGCGGGACGGATTTCCCGGTTTCGGCCGCGAGTTCGTCGAGGACGTCCACGACGTCGTAGAGCAGTTCGTCGTTCACCGGGGGTCCGGCCTCCGCGGTGCGGTGCAGCCGGCTGCCCGCCGGAAGTGGTTGTCCGCGCCGGATTTTGCCGGTCAGCCGGCCCCAGCCCAGCGGGCTCCACACCATCGCGCCGACGCCTTGGTCACGGCCGAGCGGCATCAGCTCCCACTCGTAGTCGCGGCCGACGAGCGAGTAGTAGACCTGATGGGCGACGTATCGCGGATGGCCGCCCCGGTCGGCTGCCGCCAGCGATTTCATGAGCTGCCAGCCGGCGAAATTCGAGGCGCCCAGATAGCGGATCTTCCCGGCGCGCACCAGATCCGCGAGGGTGTCCAGCACCTCCTCGACCGGCGTCGCGGCGTCGAAGGCGTGCAGCTGGAACAGATCGATGTAGTCGGTGCCGAGCCGGCGCAGCGCGGTATCGACGGCCGTGATGAGCCGGGAACGTCCCGATCCCGCCTCGGCGGCTCCGGGCCCGGTGGGCAGGCTCGCCTTGGTGGACAGCAGAACTCGATCCCGGCGGCCTCGAATCGCCTGGCCCAGAATCTCTTCCGAGGCGCCGTCGGAGTACACGTCCGCGGTGTCGAACATCGTGACGCCGGCCTCCAGCGCCACATCGACCATCCGGCGCGCCTGCTGGGCGTCGGTATCGCCCCACGCGCCGAACAGTTCACCGCGGCCACCGAATGTGCCCGCTCCGAAGCTGAGAGCCGGAACGAGCAGACCCGAGGCACCCAGTCGACGATAGTCCATGATCAACCCCTAACGGAACTGAAGTTTCATTAACACCGAAGACGTTACACTCGATCGGACGCTAATGAAACTGGAGGACCGTTATGAGTTCGGACGCCGCCACCCCCGGTTCGGTGCGCCCGGGCGGTCGCACGGCCCGCGTTCGTGAGTCCGTCCTGCGCGCGGCCGGGGATCTGCTGGCCGAACACGGCTTCGCCGAACTCGACCTCGCCGAGGTGGCGGCCCGCGCGGAGGTCGGCAAGACCACCGTCTACCGCCGCTGGCGCACCCCGGCCGGGCTGGTGGCGGACCTGCTCACCGACATGGCGGAAACCTCACTGCCGCACGCCGACACCGGATCGCTGCGCGGCGACCTCACCGCGAATGCTCGCCTCGTCGCGCGCACCCTGACCGATCCACGCCAGGGCCCACTGTTCAAAGCACTTGTGGCGGCGGCCGTTTGCGATCCCGAAACCACCGCGGCCCTGCACCGGTTCTACGACGCGCGGATCACCGAATGGGAGCCGTGCGTCGCGGCCGCGATCGAACGGGGCGAACTCACCCCCGGAACCGATACACGCGCAGTGATTTCCGCCGTCTCCGCCCCGCTGTACTACCGCTTCCTGATCTCCGGCGACACGATCGACGACGCGGTGGCGGTGACCGCCGCCGACGCCGCGGCGGCAGCGGCCACCGCAGGCCTGTTCACCCGGTGAGCTCAGGCCTGCCGGTGCGGGTCGCGGCCGGTCAGGCCGAGCAGGCGCTCCCAGTCCGACGCGTCGGCCGGGACCTCGATCACCGGGCCGAACAGACCCGGAACGCCTTCGCGCGGCGTATCGCGAAACTGCTCGAGCAGCACCGCCACATCCTTGTCGGCGGGCTCGAAGCGGCGGCCGGTGGCGCGGGCCAGGTCCCAGCTGTGCATCACGACCTCGTTCAGGGCGAATCCGGCCATCGCGGGCGCGGGGGCGGTGACGCCGCCGACCTCGGTATCGCCCTCCCAGGCAGCCGGGTCGCGCCACGCCTCGGCCAGGGCTTTCAACTGCGTGGTGATCAACTCGCCCCAACCGTCGGGCAGATCGGCGTCCGGCGCCTGCTCCGGCGGCGCGGAACGACCGATGCCCTCCTTGGTGGCGCCCTGCCGGAACGCCTCGCTGAAGCCGATGGTGTGGAACAGCAGATCTCGCACGGTGACGCCCGGGCTCGGGGTCGCCGCGGTCAGATCGTCCGCGCCGATGCCGCTGACGATCTCGACCATCGCATCGGTGGCGCTCTCCAGATCGAAGTGGGGTGTCGCCATATGGTCCTCCTCCGAATACGGCCTGTACCGGCACAGGCACCCACAGAAGGGACGGGGCGAGCCGCCGGAATTCATCGGTGGTCGCATGCGAGCGGGTTGCCAGCCGGAGCGGGTGAGGGCATCCTCGACAGTGCCGGATCGCCGTATCCGACATGTCGGCCCCCAGCGGAAGGGAGCAACCGATGACCGATCCCACCATCGACACCACCTCCGTGGACATGGTTCCGGAGGCAGATCAGCTGGAGCAGAGCCTCGAGGTCGCTCCGGAGGAATCCGAAGTCGATATGCCCGTGGCCACGGCCGAACGCGAAGCCGCCGAGGCCGACCTCATCGAGCAGTCGATTCCAGTGCCGCTCGACGACGAATACGACGAGCCCGAGGCCGAATACTGACCTATTCGATGCCGGCACGCACCGCGGCATGCAACTCGCGCAGGCTGGATCGCTCGGTCGCGACCTCCAGCACGCGAATGCCGTGGGCGTGCCCGGTCAGTTCCACCGCCAACTCGGCCGGATCGACCTGCCGATGCGGAATCCGGTAGGCGGCGCACAGCGCTGCCAGATCCATCCCGTGCGGAGTGCCGAAAATGCGCTCGAAGACGCCGGCGTACTGCGGATCACCCTGTTCGAGCAGTTCGAAGATGCCGCCGCCGTCGTCGTTGGCGACCACGATGGTGAGATCCGCCGGACGCGGCTCCCCCGGGCCGATCAGCAGGCCGGAGGCATCGTGCAGGAAGGTCAGGTCGCCGATCAGCGCGAAGGTCCGGCCGGGATGACTCAACGCCGCGCCGACCGCGGTGGACACCGTGCCGTCGATACCGGCCACACCGCGGTTGGACAGCACCTTCACCCCGGGATGGGGATGCGACACCAGCGCCGCGTCCCGCACCGGATTCGAGGCGCCGAGCAGTAGCTGGTCCCCCTCGCGCAGGGCGTCCATCACCACCGAGGCCACATGCAGGCCGGTCGGCTTGGGATGGCGGACCAGTTCGGTCCGGATCGCGCGGCAGGCCATCGCATCGAGTTCGCGGCACTGCTCGAGCCATTCCGGACGCGGCGCCCCGGAGGTGACCGCGCGGGTGCCGGTGCCGACGACGTTGCCGGAGACATCGGGCCAGCGCGGGCCGGTGGTCAGGGCGAAGACGGTGACATCCGGATCGGCCAGCACCTTCGACACTTGCCTATGCAACGTGGGCCGACCGGTGATGATCGCCTGCCGCGGCTTCAGCAACGGCAGCGCCAGCGGATGCAGGGCCGGACCGGGCATCGCGGCGGTGGGCTCGGCGACCGTGGGCAGTTGCGCCAGCTCGGCGCGATAGCCCGCGCCGTGACCGGAGATGACGACGGTATCGGGCGTCAGATCGATCTCCAGCGGGACGTCCAGGGTCGCGTACTGGGTCTCGGTCCACGGCGCGTCACCGATGCGTCCGGCCGGAATCGGCTCGCCCGCAACGGCATCGGGGACCAGCGGTTCCCGCAGCGGGATGTCGAAGTGCACAGGTCCGGCGTTGCCGGACCGGGTGCCGCGCGCGGCGGCCAGGACGCGGCAGACCGCCGCCCGCCAGACGCTGTTCTGGCTGCGGTAATCCGGTTCCTCCTCGGCCAAGCCCAGGCTGATCGCGGCACGCACCTGGCTACCGAACAGGCCGAACTGCTCGACGGTCTGATTGGCGCCGCTGCCCAGCATCTCGTAGGGACGGTTGGCGCTGAGCACGATCAGCGGCTGCCGGGCGTAGTTCGCCTCCAGCACCGCGGGCCCGAGGTTGGCCACCGCGGTTCCCGAGGTCATCACCACCGGCACTGGCGCCCCGGTGGACACCGCCATGCCGACCGCGAGGAATCCGGCGGTCCGCTCGTCGATGCGCATATGCAGTCGCAGCCGCCCCGCCGCATCGGCCGCCTGCAGCGCGAAGGCCAGCGGCGCGTTGCGCGAGCCCGGGCACAGCACGACATCGCGCACACCCCCGCGCACCAGCTCGTCCACCACGACCTGGGCCTGTGCTGTCGATGGATTCACACTCTCAGACTGTCAGACCTTTGGGCCGGAGGGGACGTCGACCCGCTCACACCCCGTCCATCTAGTTAGGTTTCGCTAACCTAATCTACATGGCCGAGCCGTTCGGGAGGTCGGCGCCGGGCTGATCGAGCCGGCCGCGGGCCCCCGCCGTTCGGCATCCGGGGATCACACTCCATCCGGATGCCGAACGACGAGGTCGCAGAACCGCAACTCAGCCGGCGTGCCGCTGGACCAGGTCGCCGACGCGCGGGAGCGCCTCGACCACATGCTTTTTCGCCGACGAACGCAGCGACGAGTACGCCTTCTTCAGCGCCGGACGCGACGACGCTTCGGCACGAGCGTCGGTCACCGCGAGCAGCGACTCGGCAACCTCGTCGGAGTTGGCGACCAGCAGATCGGCAAACGAGCCGCTACCCGCCGCCTGGTACTGAGCCCAGTACGGTTCCAGCCGCTCGACGAACTTGGGTGCGAACGACTCCAGCGCGTCCGAGACGATGGTCGGGCTGACCTTCTTCACCGCGGCGTAGCCGCCCTTCACGGCCAGGCCCGATGCACCCCCCTTATCCGACACCTCCGCATCCAGAACCTCCTGGGCGTCGGCCAGGAAGGCCGGGCGTTTGGCGTCATCGAGCAGGGATTCAGACAGTGCTGCAACCACTTTCAGGTTCCTCCGGATAGTTTTTCGATGAGCGAGCGCGGGTAACTATACGCATCGGACGCACCGGACACACCGTCCTCTCGCCGACTACGGCTGCCAGGGCAGCAACTGCACCATGAGCCCTTCACAATCGGCGAGCAACGTTTCGGATTCGTCGCGCAGTCGCGCGGAGACGAAAGTCTTGCGTCCCTCCACCCGATCGACGGTCCCCTCGACCGTCAGCGGCGTCTCCAACGGGGTCACCTTGCGGTAGTTGACGTGCAGAAATGCGGTGCGGCTGATCGGCCGGCCCGCATAGTGCACGAGCGAGCCGAACAGATCGTCGAACAGCAGCGGCAGCACGCCGCCGTGCACGGCGTTGTTGCCGCCGAGGTGATAGCGGCGGAATTCGCCGCGCATCCGGACACCGGTGGGACCGGCCTCGGTCATCACCCACGGCGGCAGCAGCAGGCTGCCGCGCCCCGGTAGCGCCGGCACGCGTCCCGACGGGCCCTGCAATTCCGGTGCGCGATAGGGCGCGAGCAGTTCGATCAGCGCGTCGGCCTGAGCGAGGGCCTGCCCGAATACCTCGTCGGGACAGTCGACCGAGACGGTGAGGTCCTGGAGGGTGCGCATCGCCTCCAGGAACGGCGCGTAGTTCGCGCCGAGTTCGGCCTCCTCCACCTTGGGAAATCCGCCGTGCTTCTCGTACCGATCGGCATCGACCGCACTGGTGTCGATCGCCGGTTCCGCGCGCTCACTCATACCTGCACGGTAACGCCAGTTCTTACACCGTCCAACCCGACCCGTCGGTAGCTCTCCGGTTCCGGAACGAATCGGACGAACATCACATTGCCGACGGCCGACCCCGGCGGGGGCGAACAGCCGGTGACGGGTGGGGTGCATGATGGCTCGGGTGACGTTCAATCCGAAACTCTGGGAGCCCGTCGCGGGTTTCGAGGACCTGACCGATATCACCTACCACCGGCACATCGAGCAGGGCACCGTGCGCGTCGCCTTCGATCGTCCGGAGGTGCGCAATGCCTTCCGGCCGCACACCGTCGACGAGCTGTACCGCGCGCTCGACCACGCGCGGACGACGCCGGATGTCGGTGCGGTCCTGCTCACCGGGAACGGGCCCAGTCCCAAGGACGGCGGATGGGCGTTCTGCTCCGGCGGCGATCAGCGCATCCGCGGGCGCAGCGGATACCAGTACGCCGAGGGTGAGACCGCCGACACCGTCGACAAGGCCCGCGCCGGACGCCTGCACATCCTCGAGGTCCAGCGGCTGATCCGGTTCATGCCGAAGGTGGTCATCGCGCTGGTCAACGGCTGGGCGGCCGGTGGCGGGCACAGCCTGCACGTGGTCTGCGACCTGACCCTGGCCAGCCGGGAGCACGCGCGGTTCAAGCAGACCGACGCCGATGTGGGCAGCTTCGACGGCGGCTACGGCAGTGCCTACCTGGCGAAGATGGTCGGGCAGAAATTCGCCCGGGAGATCTTCTTCCTGGGCCGCCCCTACACCGCCGAGCAGATGCATCACATGGGTGCGGTGAACGCGGTCGTCGACCACGACCGGCTCGAGGACGAGGCCCTGGAGTGGACCGCCGACATCCTCGCGAAATCGCCGCAGGCTCAGCGCATGCTCAAATACGCGTTCAACCTGACCGACGACGGTCTGGTGGGCCAGCAGCTGTTCGCCGGTGAGGCGACGCGCCTGGCCTACATGACCGACGAGGCGATCGAGGGCCGCGACGCATTCCTGGAGAAGCGCGAGCCGGACTGGAGTCCCTACCCGTACTACTTCTGAGCGGCCCACTTCCGAGCGGCCTCCCGTCGACTCCGTGGCCGTCATTCGGTCACGGAGTCCGGCCGGTTCGCGTCGGACCTCACGAAGCCACCACTCGGCCCGAGGCGGTCCCTCTAGGCTCGATTCGTGGACATCCTCAGCAGTCGAATCATCCTGCGGCCGAGCGATTACGAACGCACGCTGGCGTTCTACCGAGACGGGCTGGAATTGGCGATCGCGCGGGAGTATCCGGGCGGCACGGTGTTCTTCGCCGGGCAGTCGCTGATCGAGGTGGCCGCGCACGGACGCGACGAGACGGCCCCCGCCGGCTTCGCGGGCGCGGTGTGGTTACAGGTGCGCGACGCGAGCATCGCGGCCACGGAACTCGCGACCCGCGGCATCCCCATCGACCGGCCGCCGGTGCGCGAACCCTGGGGCCTGATCGAGATGTGGCTGCGCGACCCGGACGGTGTTCCGATCGTTCTGGTCGAGGTGCCCGCCGACCATCCGATGCGCCGCGACACCCGCAGGCCACCGGAATGACCCCGCCTTACCATCCCGGTCGGTCGGACATGTCGGGAACCTGGCCATCGCGTTAACGGATCGATAACGCACACTGGAGGCGTGACCGCCGAACTGTTCGTTCTGCTCATCGTCGTCGTCACGGCTCTCGCTTTCGACTTCACCAACGGCTTCCACGACACCGCCAACGCCATGGCGACCTCGATCGCCACCGGCGCCCTGCGCCCGCGCGCCGCGGTGCTGCTGTCCGGCGGGCTGAATCTGATCGGCGCCTTCCTCAGTGTCGAGGTGGCCGCCACCGTCGCCGAGGGCATCGTCCGACTGGACGAGGTGGGCGGTGCGGACCTGCTCGCCATCGTCTTCGCGGGCCTCGTCGGCGGGATCCTGTGGAATCTGCTCACCTGGCTCTTCGGCCTGCCGTCCAGCTCCTCACACGCCCTGTTCGGCGGCTTGATCGGTGCCACCATCGCCGCGCTCGGCTGGAGCGGGGTGATCTGGTCGGCCGGGCAGAAGGGCGTGCTCACCAAGATCATCGTGCCCGCGGTGCTGGCGCCCGTGGTCGCGGCGCTGGTCGCCTCGATCGGCACCTGGCTGGTGTACCGGATCACCCGCAGCAGTGATCAGCGGATCGTGAACCGCAGTTTCCGATGGGGCCAGATCGGCTCGGCCTCGTTGGTGTCGCTGGCCCACGGCACCAACGACGCGCAGAAGACGATGGGCATCATCTTCCTGGCGCTGATCGCCTACGGGTCCGCACAACCCAGCGAACCGCTGCCGCTCTGGGTGATCGTGGCGTGTGCGGTGGCCATCGCCGCCGGCACCTCGCTGGGCGGCTGGCGCATCATCCGAACCCTCGGCAAGGGTCTGGTCGACATCACCCCGCCGCAGGGCCTGGCGGCCGAATCCACCAGTGCCGCGATCATTCTCACCTCGGCGCATTTCGGGTTGCCGCTGTCGACCACGCAGACGGTGACGGGCGCCATCCTGGGTACCGGCATGGGCCGTCCGGGCGCCGAGGTGCGCTGGTCGGTGCTCGGGCGCATGGTGGTGGCCTGGGTGTTCACCCTGCCGCTGGCCGGGCTGGCGGGTGCGATCTGCTGGGCGCTGGCGCATCTGATCGGCGGACTGCCCGGCGTGCTGGTCGTCTTCGCCCTCCTGATCGCGACGGCCGGCCTGATCTACCTGCGCTCGCGCCGGACCCCGGTGCACGCCGCGAACGTGAACGAGCAGTGGACGAGCCTGCCGGGGGCCGACGGCACCGGACCGGCCGTCGAATCCCGGTCCGCCGCCCCCGAGCAGACCGTGGGTACCGCCGATTCGGGGCCCACCGATTCGGGCGCCGCCGACTCCGGTGACACGACCTCCCCCTCCGGCGACTCACGCGCCGCCCATCGCGCCGCAAGGAACTTCTGATGCAGACCTTGATCGACGATCTGACCGAGCTGTGGCGAGTCACCGCCGCCGCCTTGATCTTCGGGGCCGGATTGCCGGCGATCTTCGCGCTCGGGGTGCGGCTGCATTCGATCGCGGGAGATGCGCCACAACCGGATTCCACCCGCCGGCGTGCGGCTGCGGCCTGCGCGGGGTTGTGTTATTCGGTGGTATTGCTGACCGTCATCGCCGGAGTGTTGTTCGTTGCCAGAGGTTTTCTGGCCGCCCGACTCGGCATCCATCTGTTCGGTCAGGGCTGAGCTGCCGCGCGGCGCCGCCCCGATCGTCGAAAGGACATACGTGACCACCGAATCCGCATCGCCACAGCAACCCGAATCGAACGACGCCGCGCCGTCGGTTCTGCAGAAAGTGCTGGGCTGGCTGCGCGCCGGATATCCGCAGGGTGTGCCCCAATCGGACTATGTCGCGCTGCTGGCCGTCCTGCATCGCCGGCTCACCGACTACGAGGTGCATCTGGTGGTCGAGGAGCTGGTGCGCGAACGCGCCGGCGACGACGAGATCGCCCAGGAGGAGATCGAGGCGGCGATCGCCCGAGTTGCCAAGGAGCTGCCGGGCGAGGACGATATCGCTCGAGTGGCATCGCACCTGGCAGCGGGTGGTTGGCCGCTGGCGACACCGACGTCGGACTGACCTTCTCCCCTTATTCAGCGAAGGAAGTGCGGACCCGTTCACGGGTCATCGACCTCGACATGACACGATCGCGAACGTGAGCACCACCCTGCGGACCCTCCCCATGCCCACCGGAGCCGCGGTGGGTGACATCTTGCCGCATCTGCGGGAAGCCTTGGAGGGCAACGGTCCGGCGTGGCTGCCGATCCCCACCGGCGATCGCCGGGAATCCCATCGACTCTCCAGCGCACTGCGCCCGGGTGAGGAGATCGACGACGACGTGGCCCTCGTGGTCACCACCTCCGGCACCACCGGCGTCCCCAAGGGCGCGATGCTCACCGCGGCCGCCCTGCGCGCCAGCGGCGATGCCACCCACGAGCGGCTCGGCGGTCCGGGCCAGTGGCTGCTGGCGCTGCCCACCCATCACATCGCCGGGGTGCAGGTGCTGTTGCGCAGCATCCAGGCGGGCACCGAACCGGTGGTGCTGGACGTCTCGGGTGGTTTCCTGCCGGGCGGGCTGGCGACGGCGGTGTCCGGTATGACGGCACCCCGGCGCTACACCTCACTGGTGCCGACGCAGCTCATCAAGGCACTCGACGATCCGGTCGGCGCGCAGGCGCTCGCGGCGTTGGACGCGGTACTGGTCGGCGGCGCGGCCACACCGCAGCCGGTACTCGACCGGGCCCGCGCGGCCGGCATCAACGTGGTCCGCACCTACGGGATGAGCGAGACCTGCGGTGGCTGCGTCTACGAGGGCGTGCCACTGGCGGGTGCGAAAGTGCGCATCGAGGACGGACGGGTACTGCTCGGCGGGACCATGCTGGCCAAGGGCTATCGCGGCATCCCCGACCACCCGGCGTTCGCCGAACCCGGTTGGTTCCGCACCGAGGACGCCGGCACCTTCGACAACGGCGTGCTGACCATCACCGGGCGCCTGGACGAGGCCATCATGACCGGTGGCCTGCTGGTGATCCCGCAGGTCGTCGAGGCCGTCCTCGCCACCCACCCGGCGATCAACGAGGTTGTGGTGCTGGGTCTGCCCGATCCGCGGCTGGGGCAGCGGGTGGCGGTGGCGGTGGTGCCCAATCCGGGCACGACCCCCACGCTGGACGAATTGCGTGCCCATGTGGTCGCTGAGCTCGACCCGATCGCCGCCCCGCGGGAACTGGCGATCCTCGACGAGATCCCGATGCGCGGCCCCGGCAAACCGAATCGGGTGAAGCTGCGCGAACACCTGCTGGAGCAGGCGACCCACTGACCGTGCCGCGGTGACACCGATCACCGCGTCGCAGCTCTGATCAACGCTTCCACCTGCGATGATGCCGCCACTTGCGTGGGCGGTGCGGATATGCAAGTGGCCCGCGATCGCCCTTGCGCGACCGTGCAACAGCGGTGCAAGACGGGTGCAAGTCGGCCCCCGCACAGTTGTGGCATGACTTCTTACGCACCTGCTGATGCACTCGCCATCGAGGCGGACGGGCTGGTCAAGGTCTTCGGGGAGCAGCGGGCCGTCGACGGCGTGAGCCTGGCGGTGCCGCAGGGCGCCGTCTACGGCGTGCTCGGTCCGAACGGGGCCGGCAAGACCACCACCATCCGCATGCTCGCCACCCTGCTGCGCCCCGACGGCGGCCGGGCCAGGGTCTTCGGCCACGACGTCGTGGCCGAACCCACCGCGGTCCGTTCGCTGATCGGTGTCACCGGCCAGTACGCCTCGGTCGACGAAAAGCTCAGCGCCACCGAGAACCTGATCATCTTCTCCCGGCTGCTCGGGCTGAGCCGGTCGCAGGCCAAGCGCCGCGCGGCCGACCTGCTCGAGGAATTCGGGCTCACCGAGGCGGCGACCAAGGCTTTGGAGAACTTCTCCGGCGGTATGCGCCGGCGCCTGGATCTGGCCGCCAGCCTGATCGCGACGCCGCCGCTGCTGTTCCTCGACGAGCCGACCACCGGCCTGGATCCGCGCACCCGCGCGCAGATGTGGGAGACCATCCGCCGGCTCGTGCGCGAGGGCGCCACGGTGCTGCTCACCACGCAGTATCTGGACGAGGCCGACCAGCTCGCCGACCGCATCGCGGTGATCGACCACGGCAGGGTGATCGCCGACGGCACCTCCGACGAACTCAAGGGTTCGGTCGGGCAGTCCGCGCTGCAGATCACCGTCGCCGACCGCGACGCCATCGAACGCGCCCGCACCCTGATCGGCGAATTCCTCTCCCGCGCCGACGGCAAGCTCGTCGAGGCGAGCATCTCGCCCGAGGCCGGTCGCGTCACCGCCCCGCTCAGCGATCCGAGCGTGACCGCGGATCTGTTGATCCGATTGCGCGACAACGATATCCGCGTCGACGAGATCACCGTCAGCAAGCCCAGCCTGGACGAGGTGTTCTTCGCCCTCACCGGCCACGCCGCCGAATCCGACGACGCCGATACCGATTCCGAGGGCACCGCGGCATGAGACCGGCCCCCGCCACGTTCCCCACTTCCCCGAAGGACATATCGTGACCACCACACTTCCCGCCCCCGCAACCGGCCGGCACGCCGCGCGCGCCGCGATTCCCGTTGCCAGCAACCGCATTTCACTGCGCCAGACCGTCGAGAACTCGCTCACCATGGCGTATCGCGGCATCCTCAAGATCAAGCACAATCCGGAACAGCTGTTCGACGTCACCGTGCAGCCGATCCTGTTCACCGCCCTGTTCGCCTACATCTTCGGCGGCGCCATCGGCGGCAGCGTGCAGGCCTACCTACCGGTGCTGATTCCGGGCATCCTGGTCCAGACGGTCGTACTCACCTCGGTCGTCACCGGCACCCAGCTGCGCGAGGATATGGACAAGGGCGTCTTCGACCGCTTCAAATCCCTTCCCATCGCCCGTGTTTCGGCACTGGCGGGCGCGCTGATCGCCGATATGGTGCGCTACGGCATCGCCACCGTCCTCACCATCGTGGTCGGCCTGATCCTGGGCTACCGGCCCGAGGGCGGCGTCGTCGGCGTGGTCGTCGCCGGTCTGGTCGTGGTGTTCTGCTCGTTCGCGGTCAGCTGGATCTGGGCGCTGGTCGGTGTCACCGGTAAGAGCGCCGCCTCGGTCCAGGGCATCTCGATGATGATCATGTTCCCGCTGACCTTCATGTCCGGTGCGTTCGCTCTGGTCAGCACCATGCCCGGCTGGATGCAGGGCATCAACAAGGCCAATCCCGTGTACTACATGGTGAATTCGTGCCGCGAGCTGATGAACGGCAACGTCTACAGCAGCAACCTGGCGTGGTGCCTGATCGGCTCGGCGGTCGTGATCGCGATCTTCGCCCCGCTGGCCATCCGGGCCTACATGCGCCGGGCGTGATCGAATCCACCGCCACACTGTCCGCCGGTCGCGAAGGTGACCGGCGGACAGTGCTGTGGGCAGCTGTCGCCACCTCCCGCGGAGAACGCACGACCCCCGCCTCAGGCGCCGAGCAGAGTTTCCAGTTCCGGCAGCATCGCGAGGATGCGCTGTGCGGCCGAACGGCGGTTGAGACTCGAGACCGCATCCTGTCCGGCATCGATCATCTCCGTACCGACGGTGGCCCGCGCCAGATCCAGATGCCGATTCCAGCGCATCGACGAATAATCCTGGCGGCCGACAACTTTCATCGCCAGCGCCAACAGCGTCGTGCCGGTTTGCGGATCGGTTCCGGTCCGGACCAGATAGGAACCGAGCGCACCGGCGGCGCCGCCGATCTGCGGAAGGTCGATGAACTGGGTGAGCCGCTCCCGTGCCACCCTGGCCACCTGACCGGGCAACTCCGGCACCTCGTGCACGGCGTCGTGGAGAATGTGGGCGTCGAGCACGGCGCTGGCGACGATGATGTCCCCCGGCCCCGGACCCGCCCCGGCATACGGCCAATTGAACAGTTGCAGGCTGCGCCGGAACGTGCGCAGACCGCGCTCGATATCACCTTCCGCCAGTTCGAGTTCCGCCATCCCGGCGACAACCGCACCCTTGCGGTGGTTCGGCTGCGTCACCGGTTCGTCCAATCCGACGCCGTCGTCGATGACGCCCAGCGCGTGTTCGAGTTCCCGCCGCGCATCGGCCAGCTGTCCGGCGCCGACCATGGAGACCGCGAGGAAGCTGCGCAGTTCCACACTCTCCTCGAAGCAGCGCAACTCCTGCATCAGCTCCACCGCGCGACGGTAGTAGCCCACGGCCTCCTCGTACCGCGCCGCCTGCGAGGCCATCTGCCCGAGATGCTGGGAGCACATCGCGGTGCCCCAAACATCGCGTCCCTCGAGCAATGCGAGAGCCTGGCGCGCATCGCGGATCGACCCGGCGGTATAGCTGGCGTTTTCGCGCATATTGGCGCGCAGCAGGAAGGCGAGCGCACGGACGAGGTCGTCGCCGGAGCGGGTGCCCGCCGCCATCAACCGCACGCCGTAGGCGACATCGATTCGCGCGCAGAGCATGTCACCGAGATACCGGACGCCGGGCGTGAGATCGGCGGTGGCGAGCACGCGGCGGGCCCGGGAGCGGATCACCGCGAGGGGCCGCACTCCGGGCTCGCCGAAGGCCAGATGCATCGCCAGGAATACGTAGCTCTGCAATTCCAGATCGGCCTCGATCCGAGTGCGCGGCCCCTCGGGCGGCGGCACCGGCACGATCCGGGGCGCCCAGCTCATCAGCTCCATATGCGCGCCACGCATCACCCAGAGCATGGCGACGGGCGCGAAAACCGAGAACACCGTGCGGGAATCGGCGTTTTCCACGGCATGGCGCAGCACCGCCAGCAGGTTGTCGAGTTCGGCGGCCAGCGACAGCACCGTGCGGACCTGATCCGGCCCGTCGTAGTTCAGTGCCGTATCGCGCGCGAATTGCCGTGCCCAGCAGCACATCCGATCCATCACCAGATCGGCCTCGCCGGTCGCGAGCAGCTGTTCCTCACCGAATTCCCGCACCGTCTCGAGCATGCGGTAGCGAGTGGCTACCATCTCGTCGTCGGCCAGCACGGTAAGTAGCGACTGGCTCACCAGCCCGTCCACAGCGGCCACCGCGTCGATCGAATCCGGGCCCGCGACCACGGATTCGGCTGCCTCCAAGGAGAATCCGGCGGGAAAGCGGCACAGTCGCCGCAGCGCCAACCGCTGTTCGGGCTCGAGCAGATTCCAGCTCCACTCGATCACCGCGTGCAGGGTGCGGTGGCGTTCGGGTGAGCTGCGGTCACCGGAACGCAGCAGGGCGAAGCGGTGTTCGAGCCGGCTCTCGATCTCCTCCACGCTCATGGTCCGCACCCGCGCCGCGGCCAGTTCGATGGCCAGCGGCAGCCCGTCCAGGGTGCGGCACAAGCGGGCGACGACCGCCGGATCCAGCCTCGCCGAGGGTCGCACCGCCCGCGCCCGGCTGACGAACAGCTCGGTGGCCGGGGAGCCCTGCGCGTCGATCGCCAAGGGCGGCAACGGATATACCGTCTCGGCGGTGATCGCCAGCGGCGCCCGGCTGGTGGTCACCACCGTCAGATGTCCACAACTGCCGACCAGGTCGGCGACCACCTCGGCGGCCGCGTCGATGAGATGTTCACAGTTGTCCAGGATCAACAGGACGGGACGCAGCGACAGCGCCTCCCGCAACCGGCGCCGGCCGTCGATGGTCTGGTTGCGGCGCAACACATTCGCTTCGCGGGAGTATTCGTTGACACCGAGGACCGCACCGATGGCCGCCTCGATCTCCGCGCACGTCGCGGCGCGGCGCTCACCGGGGTCGCCGTCGGAAGCGGCACGCAGCGAGGCCAATTCGACCAGCGCCACCGCCTGCTTGCCCGCGATCCGCGCGCCCAACTCGTTGGCGACGCGAGTCTTGCCGGTGCCGCCCGGGCCGAGCACGGTGGTCACCCGGAACTCCTGGACGAGCTTCTCCAGTGCCACCAGATCGCCGTCGCGGCCAAGCAGCGGATTGGGGGCCGCGCGCAGGCCGAGCGCCGTATTCGGAGGCGCGGCAGCGGTTTCCGGGTGCCCGTACGGTTCCGGTGACAGCGCGTGCTGGGCGGTGGACACCCGCTGTGTCGCGGAGGTGGCCTGCCCCGATTGCGGCTGCACCGCCGGATGGTCGCCGCGCAGAATCGCGGTGTTCAACGCCACGAGCGCCGGACCGGGGTCCGCACCCAATTCCTCACCTAGTCGCGTCCGCAGCCCGGCGAAGACCTCCAGGGCCTCGTTCGCGCGTCCGTCGCCGGCCAGCAAGCGCATCAGGGTGGCATGCGCGGGCTCGTCGAGCGGTTCGGCCGCGGCCGCCCGCCGCGCCACCCGCAACGCACCGCCGAGATCGCCGGCGGCCTCCCGTGCCGCCAGTTCCACGGTGTCCAGCGCCGACCAGCGCGCGGCCGCGAATTCGTGCAGCTCGTCGGCGACGGGACCGGGCGGCAGATCAGCGCCGGGTTCGCCCCGCCACAGCGCGCGTGCCCGCTGCACCAGGCCGAGGCATCCGGCGGTATCGCCGCGCTCGAACCGCAGCTGCGCCTCCCGTTCCAGGCCGCGGGCCAGGCTCAGGTCGACCTGCTCCTCGGTCAGCAGCAGCCGATACCCCGCCGGACCGATTTCCAGTGCCCCCTCGGGCAAGACGGATCGCAATCTCGATACCTGCGTATGCAGGGCGTTCATCGGTGCGCGCGGCGGCTGTTCGCCCCAGACCTCGCCGATCAGCGCCTGGGCGCTGCGGCTGCGGCCGGGATGCACGGCGAGTGCGGCGATCAGCAATCGCGCCCGGGCGCCGGGCACCGCGACGAGATCCGTGTCACGGCGCAGCGCGACCTCCCCCAGAAGCGCCACGCGAACGCCCGTCTCGGGCAGCCTTTCGTCCCGGCCGCTGCTGTCCGGTCGGGTGTGCGTCGTCCCGGCATCCGCACGGGCGGAGCGCGATGTCGACCCGGAGCCGCTGTGATCAGGAAACATGCCGTCGCAATCGTATGTGACCGGTCGAATGAATATCGGGCGCTGCGCCGGGGCCGACCGCTCCCCGGGCCGCGTCACGTCGTGCAGTTTACTCCGATATATCGCAATAATGTTATCGACAGAGTCCGGCAGTGATGCCGCGCTGACACGGCGCCGAT
>NZ_BDBF01000020.1 GCF_001612845.1 Nocardia elegans NBRC 108235
CTGCGCTGCCGCCTCCGGGCTACCACCATTAGGCTGCCGGATATGGCTAGTGCAGCACAATGGCTCGAAGGCGCCCGCCCGCGGACGCTGCCCAATGCGATCGCCCCGGTCCTCGTCGGCACCGGCGCGGCCGCGTCGCTGGATGCCGCGGTGTGGTGGAAGGCCCTGTTGAGCCTGCTGGTTTCGCTGGCTCTGATCATCGGCGTCAACTACGCCAACGACTATTCCGACGGCATTCGCGGCACCGACGACGAGCGCGTGGGCCCGCTGCGACTGGTCGGTTCCGGTCTGGCGAGTCCGGCCGCGGTGCGCGGCGCGGCGATCGCCTGCCTGAGCGTGGGCGCGATCTTCGGGTTGATCCTGGTGATCACCACCGCGTGGTGGCTGCTGCTGATCGGCGCGGCCTGTCTGGCCGGCGCCTGGTTCTACACCGGCGGCAGTAAACCCTACGGCTACAGCGGTTTCGGTGAGATCGCCGTCTTCGTCTTCTTCGGCTTGGTCGCGGTGCTGGGCACCGAATTCGTCCAGTCCGAGCGGCTCGACTGGGCCGGACTGGTCGGCGCGATCGCGGTCGGCGCGTTCTCCAGCGCGGTGCTGGTCACCAACAATCTGCGCGACATCCCCACCGATTCGGTGACCGGCAAGACCACCCTCGCCGTCAAACTGGGCGACACCCGCACCCGCACACTGCATCTGGTGCTGATGGTGGTGCCGTTCGTGGCCTCGCTGCTGCTGGTGCTGCGCACCCCGTGGGCCCTGGTGGGCCTGCTCGCGATACCGCTCGCCGTCCGATCCAACGCCCCGGTGCGCGGTGGGCAGCAGGGACCGGGATTGATCCCCTCACTGCGCGATACCGGCTTGGCGATGCTGGGCTGGTCCCTGCTCACCGCACTGGCGCTCGGCCTCGGCTGACGAACGGCCGCACCGCAGCGTCAGTCCCGGCCGCCCTCGGGAACCAAGACGCCGAGCACCCAGTTGACGAGGGTCACGATGACGGCACCGAAGATCGCCGCCCAGAACCCGTCGACTCGCAGCCCGTAATCGGTGGTTTCGGTGATCTTGGCGGTCAGCCACAGCATGAGGGCGTTGATCACCAGCAGGAACAGCCCCAGCGTGACGATCACCAGCGGTAGCGACAGCAATTTCACGATCGGCTTGATCAGCGCGTTGACCAGTCCGAAGACGATCGCGACGCAGACCACGACGAGAATCTTGCCGCCGGTGCCCGCATCGGGCGGATCCTTCAATTCGATACCGCCGACCCAGGCCGCCGCGAGCCAGATCGCGAGGGCGTTGATCGCCAAACGGAGCAGAAGTGCCATGCCGCAATGCTAACGGCGGACGGGGCGGGTTACCGGTCACGCGCTGCGACCCCTCCCCGCCCCCGACGGAGGGTGCGCTCGCCCCTCACGCCGCGCGGTCGAGCATCTCCTGGACCGCGCCGCGCACCCGTTCCATCCCTTCGTTCCCGCCCAGCAATTCTCGCGTGGTCGGGTTGGGTGCGCGCAGAATGCCGAGCAGCACATGCCCCGCCTCGATGCGATCGTCACCGCGGGAGATCGCCTCGCGCAGTGACAATTCCAGCGCCTTCTTGGCCTCGCGAGTGAAAGGGATGTGACCGAAGCTCATTCCGCCGCCGAACCGGAAACGCCCGCGACCCTTGTCCGGAACGGGTACGGCCTCGTCGAAGGCGCCCTCGCCGAAGGTGGCCTGCACACTGTCTCGCACCGCGTCCAGATCGATGCCGATCGACTTCAACGCGGCCGCGTCCTCCTCACCCAGCGGTTCCTCCGTCCGCGTCCGGCTCGGCAGCGCGCGCCGAATAGCTTCGGCGGTGATGCCGTTGTCCTCCAGCACTTGTCGCAATTGATCGTCGGCGCAGGTCGCGAGCCCCAGCAACAGATGTTCGACATCGATACTGGGCGAACGCAATTCACGCGCTTCCTCCTGCGCGTCCACGACGGCGGAGCGCGCCGCCTTGGCAAATCTCTCGAACATCAGCGGATTCCGCCTTTCCGGTTGTACTTCTGATGGACCGCCTGCCGACTGACCTCGAGCGCCTCGGCGATGGCTTGCCAGGACCACCCCTGCTTACGGGCATTGGCCACCTGGATCGCCTCGAGCCGCTCGAGCAATCGCCGCAGCGCGAGCACCGCCCGCAGCCCGACCTGGGGGTCGGGACTGCCCGCGGCGGCCGCCAGCGTTGTCGCTTCACTCATGTACGTCAATTTACGTTGACATCGCGGGCGCGTCAATCAAAATTGACATCAGGCATGTTCACCTGCGGCGAACGGTGAGGAAGCGATTCCGCGGCTCAGGCGGTCCAGATACCCGTGGCGGCGAATTCGTCGAGAATCGCGTGCGAATCGGTGAGGTCCAGCCCCTGCCCCGCGACCCACTCGTCGTTGAAATACGTTCCGGCATAACGGTCTCCGCCGTCGCACAGCAACGTCACCACGCTGCCCTCGCGGCCGGCGGCGATCATCTCGGCGATGAGGGCGAACGCACCCCACAGATTGGTTCCGGTGGACCCGCCCACCCGCCTGCCGAGCACGTCACTGGCGTGGCGGCAGGCGGCGATCGAGGCGGCGTCGGGTACCTCGATCATCCGGTCGACCACATCGCCGATGAACGAAGGTTCCACCCGCGGGCGGCCGATTCCCTCGATCCGCGACGGCATACCGGTCTGATATCCCGAGTCGGCGACCTCATATCCGCCGTAGAACGCCGAATTCTCCGGATCGACCACGGCCAGCCGGGTGGCGTGGCGCCGATAGCGGATATACCGGCCGATGGTCGCACTGGTACCGCCGGTGCCCGCACCGACCACCACCCAGTCCGGCACCGGGTGGGTCTCCAAAATCATTTGCTGATAGATGGATTCGGCGATGTTGTTGTTACCGCGCCAGTCGGTGGCCCGTTCGGCGTAGGTGAACTGGTCCATGTAGTGGCCGTCGGACTCGGCGGCCAGGCGCACGGCCTCGGTGTAGATATCGGGCGCGCGGTCGACGAAATGGCATCGGCCGCCCTGCGCCTCGATGAGGGCGATCTTCTCCGGCGAGGTCTTCGTCGGCACCACCGACACGAAGTCCAGGCCGAGCAGTTTCGCGAAATAGGCCTCGCTGATCGCCGTCGATCCCGAGGACGCCTCGACGATGGTCGTCCCCTCGCGCACCCAGCCGTTGCAGATCGCGTAGAGGAACAGCGAACGCGCCAGCCGATGTTTCAAGCTGCCGGTCGGATGCGTGGACTCGTCCTTGAGATACAGCCGCACACCCCACTCGGGCGGCAGCGGATACCGCAGCAGATGGGTGTCGGCACTGCGCTGCGCATCGGCCTCGATCAGCCGCACCGCATTGTCGACCCACTCCCGTGAAGTACTGCGATCGCAGTACTTCACCGCAGTACCCGCTCGCTCACTGCGCCTCCCGTGCCATGCGGGACACCCGCACCCGGTCGGCGCAGCGAGCCGCTACGCGATTGTCGCTCACTGCGCCTCCTGTGCCATGCGGGACACCCGCACCCGGTCGGCGCAGCGAGCCGCTACGCGATTGTCGCTCACTGCGCCTCCTCGCCGCGCAGGCGAGCTCGCAGGTTCGCTTTGTCGTTGCGGCGCTTCTCGTCGACCGCCGCGATGTCCTCGTTCACGCGCGCCCGCAGCCGCTTGAACAGCACCAGCGACAGCGGCATCGCCACGACCAACGCGAACAGCAGCGCGACGATCAGCGGGATGTCGACGTTCACCACGTGCGCCACCACCAGGATGATGGCGGCGATCACGGCGACCAGAGCCAGCCGGGCCAGGGTGTACAGCGCCAGATTGCGCGCGAGCCGCCGACCCGCCGAGGCCGGGGCCCGATCGCTCGCGGCGTCGTCGGATCGGGATGCTTCACTCACACGACCAGGGTAGGCGACGCCGCCGCACCCGTTCCGACCTGCCCGGGTCCCACCGAATTCGATCGCCGGATATTCGCCGAGGCAACGAACCCAGCCGTACGTATATCCGTTTTGTCTATTACTTCCCCTTTACCAACGTTAGATCGTTCGAACACCTGGGGGTCCGGGTGCAACGATGTCGCTATCTGATGAGGGATCTGTCGATTACGGAAAGGTTTGCGAATGACTGCGATCACCGCGGCGAGCCGCACGTTGGGTTCCGTCAACGGCCAGGAGGCCCTCCTGACCCCGGGCCAGGTGGCGGCGCTGTTCCACGTCGATCCGAAAACGGTCACTCGATGGGCACATGCCGGGCGGCTGGGTTCGCTGCGCACCCCGGGCGGACATCGCCGCTTCCGTGAGTCCGAAGTAATGCAGCTGCTGAAGTCGCTGACCACCGAGGCAACCCGCCCCTGAGCCGACAGGACCGCCCATTCCGGCGGTCACAGTGCGACAGGTACGCGCACGGGATTACCCTCGATGTCAGGAGGTGAGCGACGTGGCGTACCTGTTGGCACTCATCGCGGTCGTGGCTGTCGCGGTGCTGTGCTGGAAAGCGTTCGGACCGGAGCATGCGCCCCGGATCGGCATCGGACGAGGACCCGAGAAGAGACGTCGAGTCGTGGGTCCCGATGACGATCCCGAATTCCTGTGGCGGATCTCCCGCCAACATCGCGACGGCGATTCCGGCTCGGATCACTGACGCGCATATCGTCACCTCGGGTGATGTGCCCTGAGGCGGGCTCAGCCGATGGGGCCGGCTGCGGCCAGCGCCGCCGAGACCGAATCGGCGCACGCGGGCAGTAGCGGCAGGCGCACGTGTGCGCTCGGTATACGGCCCTGCGCCGCGAGCACCCCTTTCACCACGGTCGGATTGGCCTCGGCGAACAGTGCCCGCGCCAGCTCGACCAACCGGTTGCCGATTTTGCGTGCCGCCTCGATCCGTCCGTCCCGCCAGGCCGCGATCAACTCCGTATAGGCCGCGGGCGCCACATTCGAGCAGGTCAGAATAGCGCCCTGAGCGCCCATCGCCAGCAGCGGCGCCGCGTACAGATCATCGCCGCACAACACCGTCGTCCGGTCGCCGACCGCAGCCAGCCACGCGACCGTGGTCTCGTCGACGACGCCGACTGCGTGTTTGAAGCCCGCGACATTCGGCAGTTCGGCCAGTTCCGTCAAGATCTCCGTATCGAGCGGCCGGCCCGTGCGATGCGGGACGTTGTAGATCAGCAGCGGCACCGGGCTTCGCTGCGCGAGCCGCCGGAAGTGTTCCACCACGCCGCGCTGCGAGGGTTTCGTGTAGTACGGCACCACCGTCAGCGCCGCCGCGACGCGCTCGTCCAGCGCGGCCAATGCGCACTCGGAATCGGCGGTCGAATTCGAGCCGGTACCCACGATCAGCGGCACGTCACGCTCGGCGCAGACCTGGGCGCAGATGTCGACGACCCGGGCCTTCTCCTCCGCCGTCAGGGTGGCCGGTTCACCGGTGGTACCCAGGGCGACGAGGCCGGAGGCGCCCGCATCGAGGACCTCGTGCGCGAGCCGGGCCAGTGCGTCGCAGGCCAGCTCGCCGTCCGCCGTGAACGGCGTGACGAGTGGAACGAAGAGACCGCTGAACGTCATGCCACCTACCCTCGTCGAGGCGTTGATTCAGGTCCAGTTCACAAATCTTCTTTCGAGCTTAAGCTGAACTTATGCTCGATGTTCGCCGCCTACGGCTACTGCGGGAATTGGCCCATCGCCGGACGATTGCTGCGGTCGCCGAGGCCATGTCCTACACCCCGTCGGCGGTATCCCAGCAGCTCACCGCGCTGGAACGCGAGGCAGGAGTCACGCTACTGGAACGCAGCGGTCGCCGCGTCACCCTCACCGCGGCGGCGTGCCGCCTCGTGGAACACACCGAAGCGGTCCTCGCGATCCTGGAACAGGCGGAGGCCGAACTGGCTACCGCCGAGCTCACCGGCGCCCTGCACATCGGAGCCTTCCCCACCGCCGTGCAGCGGATCCTGCCGCATGCGCTGGTCTCGCTCAGCCGGGCTCATCCGCGCTTGGAACTGCATGTGACGGAACTCGATCCGGCAGCCGTGCCCGCGGCACTGCGTGCCGGCACCCTGGATATCGCGCTCATCCAGGAATACGACTACGTGCCCGCCGAACCGGAGGCCGGCCTGGACACCGAACCGTTCCTGGAGGAACCGGTCTATCTGGCCGCCCGCACCACCCAGCCGCTGTCCGCCTACCGCGATGCGGCATGGATCTCCGGAACACCCGGCACCCTCTGCCACACCATGACCGTAAGAGCTTGCGAGGCAGCGGGTTTCGTTCCCCATATCCGCCACCGCTCCGACGATTTCGGCACCGTCCTCGCCCTGGTCGCCGCCGGGCAGGGTGTCGCGTTCATCCCCCAGCTCGCCATTCCCCTCCATCCCGAAACCGACACCACCCCGGTCGAATTGACCCCGCTCCCCATTCGCCGCCGCACCCGGATCGCCTACCGCGCCGGCACCCGCACCCATCCCACGATCTCCGCCGCCCGCACCGCGCTGCACGCCACCACCGGGACGATCCCCCCGGTGGAAGATCTCACCTGAAGCCGGCCGCCACGTCAGAGGCTCCGGCCGTCCACCACATCGCGGAGTTCTTCCGGCTCCCAATAATCCCGCACGCCCGGAAGTTCGGACAGGTAGCGCAGGATGCGGTCCGGCGGCCAGCCGTGGGATTCGCCGAGACCGCCGGCCAGCATGCCGAGGTAGCGTGCGGACGGTTTGGTCAGGTCGCTGGTCAGCGGGCTGCCCGGGGAGGTGAAGGTCAGGACCGGAATGCCGTCCACGTCGTCGACGTGCCACAGGGTCTCGTAGCGGCCGTCGCCGAGTTGGACGTAACGCCGGCGAACCACCTCGGACGGATCGAAGTCGGGGCCGTCCCCGGGCTGGCGGTGCATCTCCTGGGCCATCAGATCGCTGAACTGGCCGACGGTCAACAGGTAGCCACGCGCGGCCGCGCCGGCCGGCCAGTCCGAAGGCGGCCGGTGGGCGTAGAACGCGACGCCACCGCTCCACACCGGGCTCTGACCGGCGAAATAGACGCATCCGGGCAGTGACAGCGGCCGGTTCCGCGCGGGCGGCGTGGGATCCCGGAAACCCCCGTAGAGACGCGGGGTGCCCGGCGGGTTGCCACCCGCCCGGTAGTAGGTGAACCGCTTCTCGAACAAATTGGATCCGTAAGCGGCGTACCAGACGAGCTCCGCGGTCATCGGAGCTCGTATCCGTCCGGAGTGCGCACATGCCCGACCCTACGGGAGGACACCGCCCGGCCGTCGGCACCTGCCGGCCGCCGAACTCATTCCCGCAGGTCCTCGATTCGCCGGCGCAAGTGATCGAGTAATTTCTCAGGATCGTCGAATTCCGCGGGATCGATCGGCGGGCCGAAGTGAATGCGCACCCGCTGGCGGCGGTCGAACGCGGGGCCGTCGCCGCGGGTGCGGCGCATCGGCAGCACGCGGTCGGTCCCCGTGGTGCCCACCGGGATGATCGGAACTCCGCTCGCCAGCGCCAGTTTCGCCACTCCCGGTTTGTACGGTTCACTTTCGCCCGGTGCGACCAGTCGCCCTTCCGGATAGATGATCAGCACGCCGCCGTGCCGCAGAATCTGTTCCGCCTGCGCCATCGCCGACTGGCCGGACGCACTGTCGCGCCGCACCACCGGAATATGCCCCAGGCGCCGCACCAGCCACCCGACCACCGGCCACGACCACAGCTCGGCCATCGCGATGGCAATCGCCCTGCGCCGCAACGCTCCCCACAGGAATACCGCGTCCAGCATCGAGATGTGATTGCTCGCCACGATCACCGGCCCCGACTTCGGCACCAGCTCTCGCCCCGTCACGGTGACGCGCACGACATTCGACCACGCCAGCGTGCGCAGAATCCGCCGCACGAACTGCGTGGTAAGCCATGCCCGCTTACCCAACCCCTTGGGCCGGCGCCCGGATTGCTCGTTCATTTCCACCCCCCGATTCCAACGAACGGAGTCGATTCTCCCACGGGGCACCGACATGTTCGGGCCCCGCTGTCGTGCCCTGGCGGCGACCGGCTACCGGTGGCGTGTGCGCGATCAATTCAGCCTCACGCCATCAGCACCGCGTCCGCCTCACTATCGTGAACGAGTGAGTATCAGCGCGAACGATGATCCGCGCGGCACGAGCGCGGGAGATCGGCGGCGGGCGGAGCTGCGCGACTATCTGCGCAGCCGCCGGGAACGGCTCACGCCCGCCGAGGTGGGCCTGCCGGAGGCCGGGCGGAGGCGCACTCCCGGGTTGCGGCGCGAAGAGGTCGCCGTGCTGGCCGGGGTTGGCGTGTCCTGGTACACGTGGCTCGAACAGGGGCGCGATATCAAGGTCTCGGGAGAGGTGCTCGACGCGGTGGCCCGCGCGCTGCTGCTCGACGAGGCCGAGCGCGCACATCTGTATCGCCTCTCCGGTCTCAATCCGCCGCAGCGCGAGGCCGCGCCGTCGGTTCCGGCGTCTGCGCAGATGCAGGCCCTGCTCGACGCATGGGCTCCGCGTCCGGGATACATCAGGGACCGGCACTGGAATTTCACCGCCGTCAACGATGCCGCGCGCCGCGTATTCGGTTACGGCGACACCGATCACAACTGCCTGGTGTCCTACTTCACCAATGCCCGCTACCGCGTCCTGCATCAGCAGTGGTCGGAGAATGCGCCGGGCGTGGCGGCCGGCTTCCGCGCCGACTCCGCCCGTTATCCCGACGATCCCGAATTCGGCCGCATCGCAACCGATCTCGCCCAGGTCAGCCCGGAGTTCGCCGAACTGTGGGCGCGCCACGACGCCGCCGAACACAGCGTCGCGGTGAAGGCCATCGAACATCCCGACGTGGGCTTGCTGATCTTCGACGCCACGCTGTTCCCGGTGCCCGACCACCCCGGCCACCACCTGATCCTGCACAACCCGCGCCCCGGCACCGACACCGCCGAACGCCTGGAACGGCTGTTGCAGCCTGGTGGTGCCACACCCAGGATGAGCTGACACTGCCTCCTCGACTTCAACGCGCCGAGGATCGTTGTCATGAGCACTACACAGATGCAGGCGATCACCATCCCCGAATTCGGTCCCGCGGAAGTGCTGCGACCGGCCACCGTCGACATCCCGGAACCCGGTCCGGGCCAGGTTTCCATCGACGTCGCCTATGCGGGAGCCAACTTCGCCGAGGTGCTGTACCGGCAGGGCATCGTCGGTGTGCCGTTGCCGTTCGTGCCGGGTATCGAGGTTTCGGGCCGGATCCGCGCGGTCGGCCCGGATGTGACGGACCTGACGGTCGGCCGGCCGGTCGCGGCGCTGACCATCGTCGACAGTGGCGGTTACGCCGAGGTGGTCGTCACCTCCGCGGCCTTGGTCGCACCGCTGGACGGCCTCGACCTGAGCCTGGACCTCGCGGCGGCGCTGCCGTCCAACAGCACCACCGCCTTTCTCGTCCTCGATCGCGTGGCGCGCATCGAACCCGGCGAGAGTGTGCTGGTGCACGCGGCAGCGGGCGGCGTCGGCAGCCAACTCGGCCAGGCCGCGCGGTTGCTCGGCGCGGGCCGGGTGGTCGGCACCGTCGGCAGCGCCGAGAAGATCGAGGTAGCCAGATCTTTCGGCTACGACGAGGTGATCCTTCGCGAGAACATGTCCAGTGCAGGGGAATTCGACATCGTGGTCGATATGGTCGGCGGCCCGGCCCGCCGCGCGAGCCTGGACCGACTTCGTCCGCTGGGCCGAATGATCGTGATGGGCAACACGTCCGGCGCCGAGGACGTCGGAGTCTCGGCGAACGAGCTGTGGTTCACCAACAAGACGGTCTCCGGATTCAATCTCGCCGCCTTCGCCGCCGCCTACCCCGCCGAAGCGGGAGCCGCCCTGCGGCGGGCAGTCGAAGCAGCCGCTCGTGGCGCACTTCGCGTCCAGGTCGAGTCCCTGCGGTTCGACCAGGTTGTCGAGGCACACCGTCGCCTCGAATCAGGAACGAGCACAGGCAAGTTGGTGTTGGCGACGGCGAAGGGATGACGGCCGCGGCCGGGGAAGCGCTCCCGTTTGCGGTCTCGGCGCCCGGGTACTGCTGAGAAGCCGCACACCGGAATCCATTCGGCCCGGAAGCTCGCGGCACAGGAGGAGTGATCATGAACTTGTTGCTGGCTGCCGCCCACACCGATCCGGAAGCGGCCGGATTCATCCTGCGCGGTGTCAAAGGAATCTTCGTCGCCATCGGCAGCATCATCGCCGCGTTCATCTGCGCCGCCATCGCCGCAACCAAGGGCCGCAACCCGTTCGGGTGGGGGCTACTGGGCCTGTTCTTCAGCATCCTGACCCTCATCGTGGTCGTCGTCATTCCCAGCAAGAAATCCTGACCGTTCGATTCGCATGACGTCGGAGGTAATGGACTCCAATCGCCCGCACGGGCAGAGTCGGAACGGTGAATGATGCCGCGCTCACCCGCACCGTCGTCGAAGATCTGCTGGCCCGCATGGCCGCCGGCGATCCGGAGAACATCGCCGCGTTGTACGCCCCGACGAACGACTGGAAACTGAACTGGCCGGAAGACGAGCACGGTCGCGTCGCCACCCCGTGGATCACACACCGCTCCACCCGCGCCGACGCGGCCGCGCATTTCCGCGCCATCGCCGAGCACCATATTCCCGAAGAGGTCGATACGGTGGTCGAGCGAATTCTCGTCGACGGCCCGGATGCGGTGGTACTGGGCGAAATTCGCCAGACCGCGCGCGCGACCCGTCGCCCCTATCGCGCCCGCTTCGCCCTCCACCTGACGGTCGAGAACGGCCTGATCACCCGTCACCACGTCTACGAGGACAGTCTTGCCGTCGCCCGGGCGTTCGATCCGGAGTGACGGAACCCCTGAACTTTTCGTGCAAACCTCGCCGTTTTCCGTAAATCTCGCGGAGGTTTGCACGAAAAGTTCGGCCCCGGATTTGTGCTAGAGACCAGCGCCGATCCACGCCGCGAATCCCAGCAACCCCTCGGACTGACGGCGCTGCGCGGCAGCGATGCCGTACACGGTTTCGCGCACCGAAGGATGCAGTCGCGTCTGCTGCGGCGCCGTGGCGCGGGCTTTGTTGAGCGCCGCCAGCGCTCGATCCGGCTTGCCGGACATCAACCACGCCCGCGCATTGTCCTGCCAATGATGACCGAGGCGGGTAGGCGGCGCACCCGTCGGCGCAGCTAGTTGCGCGCCGTCGATCGCCGCCCTGTTCGGGTCGCCCGCTTCGAGCTCTACTGCGTGAGCATGTATGTCTACGTTCAGCGGACCGAACGCGGTCATGTACAGGTCGGTCTCGCCGGTGTGAGCTGCCAGTTCACGTGCGGCACCGATATGGTCCAGCGCCCGTGCGTAATTCAACGAGCGCGCCTCGTTGATCGCGCCGGCGAGATGTGAGTAGCCGGCCAGCACCATCCCGGTATGTGAATCATCCGCCGCGTCCAGCGCCGAATCGATCAGCCGCGCGGCGACTTCCGACTCGCCGTAGTGCGTGAGCGCGCGAGCGCGAGCCAGTACCGAGAACGCCGCGTACTTCGAGTCGTCGGCCAGCGGGGCATAGGTATCCGCCAGATCCAATGCCGGAAGGGCGAGCATCATATGCCCGGTGCGGCGTACCGACCATTCCGCCAGGACGTAGGCCGCGGTCAGCAGGGTGTATGCCCGCGCACGCTCATCACCGTTCAGATCTCGCACCGCGCCGTGCAGACGGCGAATCAGGTCCGGCAGTACCTCGATCGTTTGACGCGTCCGATCGCCCCGGTAGAGCCGTTGCGCCGCAGTCAGTTCCGAATCCAGCTGGACCAGCGAGCCCGGCTCCGCTGCTCGCGCGTAGCGGCCCTCGGTGAGCAGTACCGATAGCCCGTTCACCGCGTCCGACAACGGCTTTCCGTCGTCGTACGGAGCCCCCGTGAGCTGTTCGGGCGTAATGTGCAACGCCCTGGACACCGCCGCGATGAACCCGGGCGACGCGACCTCTCGCCCCTGCTCGACCGCCTTCACCATCGACAGCGAATAGTTCGCGCGCGCCGCCAACTGGCGCTGCCCCAAACCGGCAATCTTGCGCTCGGATGCGATCCGCCGCCCCACGTGTTCGCCCATGCTCCGAGAGTAGATCGATACCGCCGCCCTGTCCCTTCACTGGTCCTCGGGGCTCCTACCTGCGCCGAATCTGACATACACAGACAGGAGGGGTAGGGATGAGAACACGTCCGACAGCGCTGGCCTGGATCGATCCGGAGGTCAGCACCGCACCGAATTGGGATGCGGCACAGGTGAAACGGCTCGCCCGCCACCTCGGCTACGCGCTGGTCTGGCCGGTTCCGCATCCGACGATTCCGTTGATCGACCAGATCCGCACTGCCGACGTGGACGCGATCGTCATGCCCACACCCGCCCATCTCGACGCCCGCACCCTCGACCTGGTCATGCACCTCGCAGACGTCGAAACCGCCTGCCCTCGACTGTCTTTCGCACGATGGAACGCCTCCGGAGCCCGGGCGTGAATCCGGCCGAGCGCGCCGTCCTGCGCACGCTCGCGCCGGGCGGTCTCCTCACCACCGCTCAACCGCAACGAGCCACAGCTCACACCACGCGAAGCATCCGCAACGCGCTGGCTCGCCTGCACCCGCGCGGCCTGATCGTCCCGAGCCGGGACCGCTGTCGATGGCAGCTGAGCCCGCGCGGTCGCGCCGTCGCGGCAACGATCCGGTGATGGGCCTGCTGATCGCCGGGGGAATTCCGACGACCGTACTTCTCTGGGCCGCATACTGGCCGACCTGTACGGGCGAAATCTTGTTCCGGCCGAGGCGTTCGTACTCGGCGGACGATCTCCACCGCATCGACGACGACGACGGCGGCGACAACGACGACGGCATCGAACGTCGCGCAGGTCGGCATGAACACCGGTCCACCTCGCACGTCCGCGGAGAGCCTGCGACGCCGTGACCGCCCGCGCCCACCGGCGAATGTCAACGGCGCGGCGCGAGAGGAGGCAGTGCCCCACCCGCTGGGCGGCTCAGACCCACAGAAGTGGGGCACCGGTTCATCCCCTAGCAACGGAGGCCGACGTATCCGCTCCCCATGGAGGGCAACCTCCGCGCACACACGGTAACCGGTACACCCCCTCCGGTTAGGTCGCATTAATGCGATTGCAATGAATCGTTACCTACCCGTCGCGGCTGACCCATAACCCCGCGGGTACGGCAGATTTCGATGTCTACGCAGGTTCACAGGGTTTTGTCCGGGTCGACTCCGCGGTTTCGACGTCCAGCGCGAAGGTCGCAAGATTGCGCAACAGGAGCGGGCAAAGCCGCAAGACCTCGCAACTGCGTGCGCCGGCGCCTTACCCTGCGGCGGCGAGTGCGGCGGCCATGCGGTCCAGCAGAAGTTGCCGCTCTTGCCTGGTGGGGGCGAGTTCGGCGGCTCGTTCCAACTCGGCGGCGGCGTCGTGATGCCGGCCGAGCCGGGTGAGGAAATCGCCGCGGACCGCGCCGAGCAGGTGGTATCGAGCCATCCGCCGGTCGGCGAGCAGCGGCTCGGTCGCGGCCAGTGCGGCTTCCGGGCCGTCGACGTGGAGAAGCGCGACCGCCCGGTTCATCTCGACCACGGGAGACGCGGTGAGCTGGGCGAGAGCGTCGTAGAGAGCGAGGATGGCGACCCAGTCGGTATCACCGAAGGCGGCGGCGCGGGCATGACATGCGGAGATCGCCGCCTGCAGCGAATACGGCCCGAGCGGACGCCCCAGATCGAAGGCACGGTCGAGCATGCCGAGACCGTGTTCGATCAGCGTGCGGTCCCAGCGGCGGCGGTCCTGATGCTCGAGTTGGACCGGAATGCCGTTGTCGTCGACGCGGGTGCGAAATCTCGACGCCTGCAGTTCCATGAGCGCCGCGAGGCCGAACACCTCGGGTTCCGCCGGGAGCAGGCCGGCCAGGACCCGTCCCATCCGCATGGCCTCGGTCGCGAGGTCGGCACGGACGACGCTCTCGCCGGAGGAGGCCGAATATCCCTCGTTGAAGATCAGATACAGGACCTCGAGCACCGCGCGCAGACGCTCGGGCAGTTCCCCGGCCGAGGGCGCCTCGATCGGCACCCGCGCCTCCGCGAGCGTGCGCTTGGCGCGCGAAATGCGCTGACCGATGGTCGCCGAGGGACAGAGGAACGCACGAGCGATCTCCTCGGTGGTCAGGCCGCCGAACAACCGCAGGGTGAGCGCCACCCGCGACTCGGGCGAGAGCACCGGATGGCAGGTGGTGAAGACCATGGTGAGCAGATCGTCCGGAATGGGGGTGAGCGCCTCGGCGCTCACGTCCGGCAGTTCGCCATCCTGCCCGGCGAGCAGGAGCGGCGCCTTCTTACGCGCCGTCTCCTCCCGCCGGGCACGGTCGATCGCCTTGTGCCACGCGGTGCTCATCAACCATGCGCCGGGTCTGGCCGGAACGCCCTCGGCGGGCCACTGCTCCAGGGCGGCCACGAAGGTCTCGGATGCCAGATCCTCGGCGATGTCGAGGTCCCCGATGCGGCGGGCGAGCGTGGCGATCAGCTGAGGAGCCTCGATCCGCCACAGCGCCTCGACCGATTCGCGCAGTTCCATCCGGTCGGCCGGGTTCAGTCCGAGGGCCGGTGCTGCAGCTGCTCGCTGCGGGCCAGGGTCTCGGCGTCGACGGTCTCGGCGAAGTCGTCCATATCGAAGAGCGGGCGAATCTCCAGAACCTGGGAATCACCGTAGGACGGATCGAACGGGCAGCGCTTGGCCCACTCGACGGCCTCCGCCAGCGAGCTGACCTCCCAAATCCAGTATCCCGCAATGACTTCCTTGGATTCGGTGAACGGGCCGTCCACCACCGATGTCCCGGACGTCGAGAAGGCGACCCTCGCCCCGGTGCTGCTCGGTTGAAGGCCCTCGCCGCCGAGCATGATGCCGGCCTTCACCAACTTCTCGTTGAAGGCCTGCATCTTTTCGAACATCTCCTGGGTCGGCTGCCCCTTGCCCTCATCGGCGGCATCGCCCTTGGTCATCACCATCACGCGCATGACGAAACCTCTTTCTCAGTTGGTGCCGGCCACGCGGCGCAGCAGGTCGGCGATGTATGCGGGATCGACAGCGTCGCCCTCGCGGAAGTCGACAGCCTTGCGGTCGCCGGAGCCCAGCGAACGAAGCACCCCGGGCACCGGCTCGATGTCCTGTGCGCCGAAAACCATGAACGAGACCTTAGCCGCGGCCACGTGCAACACCGCGACGTTCGTCCCGTCGACCGTGAAATGTGGCTTGCCGTACTGGAATACCTCCACCACACCCGGCAGGGTGCTGTGCACGGTCTCGCGCAGGCTCGTGCAGATTCCGGTCTGCCAGTCCTTCTTACCGTCGATGTACGCGGTGACGTGGGTGTTCATCTCGTTCTCCCCTCTGTGGCCGGGCCGGCCGGTCCGGCTCTCGACAACTCCTTCGTGCGACCGTCCGGCATTTCGACACGGAAGGAGAAACTTTTTTTCTTCCGGGGAGCCCTTGGTCACGGCGGCACCGACGTTCGGCCCTACCGGCGCGACGGGTGAGATGAATACGGTCGAGGCACGAGCGGCGCCGGGAGTCGCATCCGCGGCGATCACGGCGGCTGTTCCTCAGCGAAGGCAAGCCGATGACGGACACGCGCGAATCTCATCTCAGCCAGTCCGACCTGTTCTCGTGGAGTATGGAGCGCGACGCGATCCTGCGCTCGACGATCGTCTCGGTCGTGATGCTCGACGCGGAGCCGGACTGGGAACGCCTGGTGCAGGCCATCGATCGCGGCACCCGGGTGGCCCCCCGCTTCCGGGATCGGCTGGTCGCCCTGCCTGCCGGTCTCGCGCCACCACGCTGGGAAGCCGACCCCGATTTCGACCTGTCCTGGCATATGCGGCGGGTCGCCCTGCCGGCCGCGGTCGACCGCACGGCGGTATTCGAATTCGCCCGCGTCGAGGCCATGACGGCCTTCGACCCGGTCCGCCCGCTGTGGCAGGTGACCGTGCTCGGCGATGTGACCGGTGGCGGCAGCGCGCTGGTGCTCAAGGTGCATCACTGCCTGACCGACGGATTGGGCGGCATCCAATTGGCCAACGAGATCGTCGATTTCACCCGGGCCGGCGGCGAACCTCGTCCGGATCCCCAGCCGGCCCCGGAGAGCCGCGGTGGGCTGGCCGACATCGTCGGATGGAATTGGGCGGTGGGGTCAGAGTTGCTGCGCGGCGGTCTCGCGCATGTGCTGCCGCTGGCCCGGCATGCCCTCACTCACCCGCTGGGCACCGTGCGCGACGGGGTGGGGCTGGCCGTCTCGATCGGCAAGCTGGCGCGACCGGTGGTCGACACCCTCTCCCCCGTGATGACGAAACGTGGTCTGTCACGGCACCTTTCGACTCTCGACGTTCCACTCGAACCGCTGCGCCGCGCCGCGCACACGGTCGGCTGCACCCTCAACGACGCCTTCCTGGCAGGCGTGGTCATCGGGCTGCACCGCTATCACGAACTGCACGAAACGGAGGTCGAGCGACTGCGGGTCACCATGCCGGTCAGCGTGCGCAAGGACACCGATCCGATCGGCGGAAATCGCATCACCCTGGTGAGATTCGCGCTGCCGGCCGGCATCACCGACCCGGCCTCCCTGATGCCCGTGCTCGACGCGATGGTCGTCGGCTGGCGGCACGAACCGGCGATCCCCTATTCGGCCGCCGTCGCCGCCACGCTCAACCGGCTACCGGTCGCCATCGTCACCGCGATGCTCAAGCACGTGGATTTCGTCGCCTCGGACGTCCCCGGCTCCCCCGTGCCGATCTACATCGCCGGCGCCGCCGTCGAGCGGATGTACGCCTTCGGCCCCACCATCGGCACGGCGTTCAACGTCACGCTCATCTCCCATACCGATACCTGCTGCGTGGGCATCAACGCCGATACGGCCGCGGTACCGGACGTGGAAACCTTCACCGACTGCCTAGCCGAAGGCTTCCACGCCGTCCTCGAACTCGGTGAAACTAGTTGAGTCCCGCGTACGAGTGCAACCCGCTCACCACGATGTTGATGATGAAGACTGTTCTTGGCATTTGCATTGGTGGGCTGGCAATGGCTCCGTGGGCCTGACCTGGCTATTTGGATTCGCAACGTTGGCTCAGTATGGCACCGCTGAGCCGCGTTGCGTACTCACTGCGTACCGAGCATGAGGGAGCGCACTACCTCTTCATTACGAGTCGAATGCGTTGTGTCCGCTCTGGTCTCGCGGACGTCCGTAGGCCTACGCAAGCTGCCGAAACGGTTCCGCGGAAGTCTCAGTGTGTCCGAGGTGGTCTGCAGGCCATGTGACACGTGCGTGACAACTTCCACGAGTACAGCTGCACCACGTCTGCTGTCCGAGCCTCTCATTACGAGGGTCCGGACGGGACGCTGACCAGGTGAGACAACGGGTGACTGTCGTCTGTAGGTGGCGGTGGTGACGGCTCCGAAGTCGTCGCTGTTGTCGTCGGGGCTGTCGTCATCGTTCGAAGGCGGGCAGCGCCTCGATGACCGATTTCCCGTCATCTACTGCAGAATCCGCCGACACGGTAACGGAAGACGTGGGGCCGATCGATGCCTCGATGTACTTGCTCGACAACAAGACAGAGGAAGTCAGTCATTGGTTGACATGTCAGAAGCAGAAGAGCGGCAAATCCGCGAGTATGTGAACAGCCAGTCTCGTGATGATGAGGCAGAACTGGTGCAGAAGATTGGGTCTCGGCGGATGCTGGGTCGCGTCCATGACATTTATGATGTACATTGCAAAAATTCACGTTGGTGGGTAATAACAGATCCGACGAATTTATACTCTCAAGAAGATTTTCCACAGGCCGAGCAAGCGTTAATTTTTCATCTCGGCCTCGGCCTTTTCTTGACAGAGCGCTCGCGTGCCGAAATGGACGAAAACGAGGAGGAGCACGTCTCACCCTCGTGGCGTCGTTTTCGGCAGGCATTGGAAACAATGGATACAGCTTCCGAATCGGAAGACTTCCAGTCGGTAGGAATAAAATGCAGAGATGCGTTGATATCGCTGGCGAAGTCTAATATGGATGCCGACTGGGTTGGCGATATCGAGAACCCCCCAAAGGCCGCTGATTTCAAGGGGTGGGCAGACATATTCGCAGAACGCTTGACCACCGAGCGGCGGGTTAGGGCGTACGTGAAAGCGTTGGTTGAAAAGACTTGGGACCTCACTGTCTGGCTTCAGCACTACAGCAATGCCACCCCAAGAGATGCCGATCTCGTGCTTAATGCAACTTCGCATCTAATAGGCACCTTTGGAACTCTAATACATCGTCTCACCGTCGGCGAACCTGAGCGGTGTCCTCGATGTGAGTCATATCGTATCGAGGATGACCTTGTAACTGATATGGAAAAAGGCGGCTTCTTCGAGGCTTCTGTATGTGCGATGTGCGGTTGGCGATCGGAGGAAGTCTTTGTTTCCTTTGACGACCACTTCGAAGGTGCCGACATAGAGGGCTATCTTTCGGGGCCCGGAATGGGTGTGTCGGATCGCCTTAACAGGAAAAGAACCCAAGACGGGTAGTGGCCTCCACACTGGGAGCGGAGGGTCGCAGGTTCAAATCCTGTCATCCCGACCATCGGATCAGGGCATAGCCCCTGGTCAGCTCGGTATCCGTGTGCGTCGTCGCGTCGGGCTGATGTCCGAATTTCACTGCTGCTGACCGCCGTTCGCCTACAGCTGTTGCACGTAGATTGCACGGCAGGTATGGCGCTTCCAGCGGATAGGGTGTCTATCCGCCCCTGACTACTTTCCCCCGGCCTTCCTCATACATGCCGCCCTCAGCGGAAGGCAGCCGGGTCAAGGGCGCTCTTTCCCTTGACGCGGTTGGCTGGAGCGAGACAATCCGGCTATGAGGAGGCAGGGGGACTCCCGGCGTGATCCACTTCGGGTCCGCGGGGGTTCGTCGTTTCTGGAGTTCGGGCGTGTCAAGACTCGTCCACGTGAGGAGCGATACGCTGGCTCCAGCTAGATGTCAGCAACGGCGATCTTGATGCGGTCGATGATGGCTCGCAGCGCGAGAATCTTCTCATCCTGATCCTTTACGCGGGCGTTGAGTCGGTCGATCGTTTCGCGTAAGGAGCGCAGCTCTTGTTCCTTTGTGACTGCAGCTCCGAGGAGGACCAAGCCAACAAGATTTGCGGGAGAGGCTGACTCCGGAGGCCCAACCAGAGCCTTCTCGAGCCAACTTCCAAGTGGAGTGTCGGGCCGGTAGACCACGGTCCACATGTGCTGTTCTGGGGCGCAGCCGGCGATGGGCACCTTCAAGCCGAGTCCCTTGAGTTTCGTCCGGATTTCGGCAACCGTTGTCGGGCCCAGCCGCCAGGCATAGACGTAATCGCGGAGTTCGCCCCAGTTGATGGGCACGGCCCCCCCGGCCATATCGACTTTCTCGGCCAGTTGTTCAAATTTTCCGTCGATCTCGGGCATTGACCGTCCTCTATTGACCGTGCAACAAGCGTCTGATCGCATCATCCCATGATCTTGGTTTGGGTCCCGGCGGATCTCTGGTCGTAAGGTTTGGCGCGAGCAGGTCTGTATGGGGTGACCCACAGCCGGTTGCCTGGGCTGGGTACCGGCGGATTCGGCCTTGGCTGCGGGAGGTCAAGTCGGGGACGGCAGGCGTCGCGCCCAGCACTGCCTCGTTGATGAAAGTGGTCAGATAGGAATGGCCGGCGTTCTACCACGTCGCCAGAGCGGCGCCGACGCGCCCGACGCGCCCGCTTGCCGCAGCTTGCGTAGGCGGGCGGTTGCGCGGCGCCGCGTGGCGGCGCCGCTAGGCGGCGCGAAGCGCCGCCCTTGATCCTCTATAGCCAAATTCGGCAACGACCCATGCAGGTGAGTGCATTTGCTCGCCGAAACAGCCTGTGCGCGGACAGACTTGGAGCATGGCTGAGCTTGCGCTGACGGCGGACCGTCGTGAAGAACTGGCCGGGTTGTTGGGCGACGAAGAACGGTTGCGGGCCGAGTATCCGAAGGTGGCGGAATACCTCGACACCGCGCCGATGCTGCCAGGGACGGGCGACGAACGGGCCGACGCCGCGTTCGATTTGCGGCTCGTGCACTACATGACGGGCGGGCCGTCGACTAGCGCTAATCCCTACTGGGACATCGTCGGGCCATCGGTATCCGAACGTGACGGGCGCCGGGTCGTCGATGGTGGCCGGCCCCAAGGAAGCGCGCGGCTGGGATTCGCGCAGACCATCTTGCAGGCCGCCTACGCCTACGCGATTCCGTCGCCGGAGACCGTGGCTTGGATGCATCAATTCTGCAATGGGCGTTCGGTGGTCGAGCTCGGAGCTGGCCGCGGCTACTGGGCTGCGCAGTTGGCGAGCGCAGGTTTGGATGTTGCGGCGTATGACTCGGAGCCGCCGGACCGGTCCGAGAACCCGTCGTTCACTCGGGCCGAAGGCCAAGCGGATGTCTGGTCGAGCGTTGGTGATCTCGGGCAGTTCGCTGCGCGGTCAGTCGGCAGTGCCGATGAGGTTCTGTTCCTGTGTTGGCCTCCCGGTTGGGGCAACACGATGGCATCGGACGCGCTGGCCGCCTTCGAGGCGAACGGCGGTCGCCGGTTGGTCTACATCGGTGAGCCGAAGGGCGGAAAGACGGGCGATGACGCCTTTTTCGATGCGCTGGACTCGCGATGGAAGATCGAATCAGAGGATTCGAAATTCGTCTCTTGGTGGAATCTCGCGGATCGAGCTCAGGGCTGGGTCCGTCAATAAAAGAACCGCCGGTCATCCATAGTCGGATGACCGGCGGTCGCGCAGAGCTCTAGTTCTCGGTAGCCGATTCCAATTCCGGTTTCAAATTCATGCGGAAAACAAACGCGTAATAGCGATCCCTTGGATAAGACACATCCGAGACCATAATTACTCGGCCTGTCGCGGTGATGTAGCGCTGGTGGACGGTCTTCACAAGGTCACCGGGGGTGGTCTTCAACCACTCCGCGTGTGACGGTACCGGGATGCTGTCTGCGACTGTTTCCTCGAGTGTGGCAGCGTCGGAGGTGTCCGCTACGTCGACGGGCTGGTAGCTGTCGGACACGGAGATAGGCCGGCCGTCTTCGCTGGCGCGAGTGACGACGTGGGTGATCTCTTCGCCGACTGCTACGCCGAGAGCATCGGCCAATGCTTCTGTGGCCTGGACCTTCTCCGTTGTCCGGTCGATCTGGACCGTACTCTCGGACTCGTTCGCGAACGTCACTTCGGGGTCCTCCATCTGCCGCTCGGGCGAGATACGGATCAGGTTCGGTCGGTCCGACACGAACACGCCGCGCCTGCGTACAGACCGAACAAGTCCTTGCCCCTGAAGCAGCTCAAGCGCCTTCCTGACGACGATGTCGGAGACGTTGTTGCGGGCGGCGATTTCCGAATAGCTCGGCAGCTGAGTTCCGGGCGGCAATTCTCCGCCGCGAATTCGGCGAGCATATTCGCCTGCGATGGAAACGTAGGCTGGTTCCGCCATGAGGCTCATCCCTTCAATTCGAAAATCATTAGCGAGTCGAACTCGGAGCTAGTGTAGCGCACTTCGTATACGCAATTGGATGGATAGGCGGCTTATCGCGAGAGATATTCATGCATTCGAATCTGTATCCGAATTGACAACCTCCGGCTCAGCTCGGTCCATTAAGCGATCAGAGGGACGACGCTCCGGCCAGTACGCAACCAGGCAATACACCCCCACCGACAGCGGCAGGATTACAAGAAGCAGTCCGAGGGCTTCCCAGGTGCTCACCGCCGCCCCCCGCCCTGCTGCATCGGCCACCTCGCGAACGACAGCCGAGGTAAGACGGCCTCGACATCAGCCAGATCCATGAGGCTGTTCAGGGTGAGCGGGTCCAGATGGTTCGCCGAAGGGACGATCACCGCGTCGACATCGGCCGTGCGAACTTGATCCGGTAAGGGCAGCAACGAACTCGCTGGCCAGATGAGGGCATAGCCGAGATGCCTCGCCAGGCGCTGCACCTGGGCGCGATCCCAGTCCGGCGCGACGGTCACATCGGGGTCGATCCACGCGAGAGCCGTAGGGCGGAATCTCATTGCGCACACCTTCTTGTCCCATGATGCCGCGTGTCGATGGATCAGCAAGTCCTCAACCAGCGGCAATAGCGTCCTTACATCGCTCAGCGTATACGAAGATACGTATACGGACAAGAGGGTTTCGGCGCGCTGACCAGCGGGTTTGATCTTTCTCGCCCTTCGTATACGCAAATTCCTTGTGCGTATACGCAGCTACGTATACGATGAGCTCGTCGCCGCTACCAAACGCGGCGAGAGTCGAAATACCCCCAGACGCAAGGAGATCCAGTCATGGCACTCAAAGATCTGCGCTTCAACGTCGCGTTCAACGAAGCGTTCGAGAAGGGCCTCGTGCTGGTCGGCGAGATCGAGCCGGACACCGAGTACAACCAGAACCGCAACGCTCCGGCTCGTCAGAAGGTCGACCCGGTGACCGGTCTGCGGCAGTGGAAGGCCACCGCGACCAATCCGGCCGAGACGAACCCGAAGAAGTCCAGCATTCAGGTGATCTTCCTGGCGGACGTGGCCCCGGTGCCCTCGACTCCCGAGGTGCTGCCCGGTATGCGCTCGATCGTGCTGGAGAACGTGACTCTTCAGCCGAAGGTGACGGGTCAGGGCGAGTTCAAGACCCTGGGTTGGACGGTGCGGGCTACCGGTATCGCGGGTGACAACTCCGGCGCCAAGGTTCCCGCGGCTGATCCGGGTGCGGCTCGTCCGGCGCGTGGCGACGCGAAGGCTGCGTGACCGCCATGTCGTTCATCAGCGCACACATCAGCAAGTTCGATGGCATCGAGGCCGAGTACTGCCCGGCCCGCGACACTGCATCGGGGCCGATCCCGGCCGCAGTGGGCGTGGAGATGAACCACGAGGCCATCGGGTCCGCCCTGCTGTATCTGTCGATCGAGGATGCTCGCACCCTGGCTGAGCAGCTGCCGCAGATCCTGATGATGCACGATGTGGCGGAGCGTCTGGCGGCGGAGAAGGCTGCCTGATGTTCACGCCTGAGCGGGGAATGCGTGCGGCGCGGGTGTTCGCGGTCCTGGTGATCGTGGGCGTCGGCGCCGCCGCCTTCCGGCTGTCGTTCGCCACGCTGCGGGATCTGGCCAAGCTGGCGCATATTCCGGCGTCGGATGCGTGGCTGTTCCCGCTGATCATCGACGGCACGATCGTTCAGGCCACCGCCAGCGCTTTGGTCCTCGCCAAGTCCGCAGAACGGAAGTTCTTCACCTGGGTTCTGGTGGTCGGGGCGCTGGTGTCGGTGGCGGGCAACAGCATCCACGCCGTAGCGGCGGGCAAAGAGCTACCGGCGTGGCTGTGCGCGATCGTGGCGGCCATCGCCCCGGTATCGCTGCTCGTGGATACCCACGGCCTGGCGGTGCTGTTCCGTGCCGCACAAGATAGCCCGGCTCCGGTCGCTACTCCGGCGACGGCTGTGGCCGCTGAGGACACCGCGCCGACTTTCGATGAGTTTGAGGAACTTACGGCCCCCGAACCGCCTACCCCGGCGGTGCCCGCTCCGCCAGCGGCGGCACAACCGATTCCTGTTTCTCGACCCGTGCAGCCTCCGTTGCTGCCGGTCTCTGTCCCGATCGGGAGCTGATCTGTGATGGAAACAAGTCTGAATAATGCTGCGGCCGTGGGTGCTACGGCTCTGGCTGTCACCGCCGTCGCTCTGGGTGTCGCCGGTGTTTTGGCGTTCGGTCCGCGTCACGAAGTGGCCGCTGTCGAGCACGCCACCGCCAAACCGGGGTGCGTCATGTTCTGCGACGAACACATACCCGCCGCCCCGGATTCTCACGGCTGCACCATGTTCTGCCACGAACCGGGATTGCCCCCGGCCGATGTGCAGGGCTGCCAGCTGTTGTGCGGGCTCGACGACTCGAAGGAGCCCTGGCAATGACCGTCGTCGACATGGTCCCGATCGCGGCCTCAGCTATCGGCGCGCTCGTCTTCGCGGCACACATCCTGCCGTGGGGCCGCCGCCCCGCCACCACCACCGCCGCGAGCCTGGAACGCGAATTGGCCGAGGCCCCGGAGATTCTTCGCCCGGCCATCCTGTCGTTCGCTTCACCCGTGCACTCGCAGTTGATGTTTTCGCTGCTCAAGCTCGGTTCGCCTGAGACCGGGTTCCCGCGTGTGGAGTGGTGGGACTACTCCCGCCACGGCCTGACCGTCGACCTGCTGATGCGCGGTGGGCAAACCTTGGCCGACTGGACCAAGGACGACATGCGATCTCGCATCGCCGATCACGTCGGCGTCGAACAGGTCACCGCGTCCTCTCCTGCTCCGGGCTGGGTGCGGCTGGAACTGCGAGTGCACGACACCCTGGCCGAATCGGTCACCACCGACACCCCCGACACCGTGGCTGCCGGTGTGGACCTGGAAGCGGTGCGGGTTGGTGTGCGTGAGGACGGGGCACCGTGGCTGCTGCGAATCCTGTACTCGCACATCCTTCTTGCCGGTGCCACCGGTTCGGGTAAGGGCTCGGTGTTGTGGTCGATCCTGGCCGGCCTCGGCCCCGCGATCAAAGCCAAGCTGGTCGATGTTCGCATGGCCGACCCGAAGGGTGGTGCCGAGTTCGGGCGCGGTGAGAACCGGCTGTTCACCCGGTTTGCCACCACGGCCGACTCCATCCTCGGCATGTTGACCGAAGCCCGCGACGAGATGGACGAACGGCTGGCCCGGATGCGGGCGGCTGGGGTGCGCAAGCTGGTGCCCAGCATCGATGAGCCACTGATCCTGATCATCATCGACGAAGCGGCGTCGCTGTCGTCGTATGCCGACCGCACCGAGCAGGAAGAGTTCCGGAAGCTGACCGGGCTGTTGCTGTCCAAAGGCCGTGCCGCCGGTGTGTCGGTCATCGCCGCGTTGCAGGACCCGTCCAAGGAGACGATGCCCAACCGGCAACTGTTCCCGGTCCGCGTCGGTCTCCGGTTGGACGAGCCGACCCAGACGGCGATGGTCCACGGGCAAGGTGCCAGGGACCGGGGCGCGTACTGCGACCGCATCCCCGAGACCACGCCCGGTGTCGGCTACGTCGGCGAAGACGGCACCACCGAATTCGTTCGCGTGCGGGCGTTCTGGATCGACGACGACCAGGCCGACGCTCTGGTGAACCTGTATTCCCCGGCTCCCGTGATCACCGGACCGACCGAGGACTACACCGGGTTCGACCCTGACGACCTGGGCGACGACATCCCTGGTGACGGCTACACGGGGCCGGTGGCGGCATGAAACGCGGACTCGTCACCGAAAACCACGTGGTCATCTACTGCGACGGCTGCGGCGACCTCTACACCGACGCTCGCGGAGATGCGGTGTGCTTCACCTCGACCCACCAGGCCGCCTACTACCTCGCCGGCGGCCGTAACGGCTGGCTCTACGACGGTGACCGCATCACCTGCGACGGCTGCGCGATCACCGCCGAATGCGACTTGCGCGGCCACCACTTCCCCTCCACGAACAACGCTCTTCGCCGCTGCGACCGCTGCGGTGCACCCGCTGACAAACAGGAGAACTGAAATGAGCAAGCACACAAGCGAATACGCCGACGTGATCGACCTGCACAGCCGTCGTCGCTGCCAGCTCGAAGCCCGAGGACTGGACCCGATCGGTATCGCGGTCAACATCCTCGCCGAAACCGGCACCGTGTTCGGCCACGGCTACGACCCCGACGGAGGGGACTGGGCCGCATGAGTATCAAACATGTTGCGCCGCATGTGAACCCGATCGTGCAGACGGCAGCGGACCGGGTGCGGAAGTCCAAGCGGCGCAAGGTCAAGAACCTCCCCGCCAACCGGAAGCCCAACAGACAACCGGGGCTGTTCGACGAATCCGAGGTAAAGCAGTGAGCACCATAACCAAAACCACCACCACTGTCCGGACCCGCCGCGACCCTCTAGAGAACATCGTGACCCTGGTCCTAGCCGCGATCGGCTGGGTAGTGATCTCGGTGTTCCTCGCGGCCTGGTGGGCGCTTCTGTTTCCGATGATCTCGCTACCGATCGCCGCGATAGCCAGCCTTTTCTGGTTCTACGGATGGCTGCCCGCCTTCGGCATGACACTCGCCTCGATCGCTGCGCTGGCGCTGTGGCGTGTGAAGGGGCCGGAATCGTTTTCTCGCTGGATCTCCTGTCGTGCCCGGTCGCGGTTCCTGCGTTGGTGGCGCTACCGGCGGCAGTGGTCGGCCTGCCTGGACGACTGCCATCTATCGGTGCGCGACGACCTGGGCCACGTGGTGCGGACTCCGCGGCTGATCCATGTCGAGATCGGCCAGGCCACCGACACCGTGCAGGTCGCGATGGTCCGAGGGCAATGCCCCGACGACTGGACCAACCGCACCACCCATCTCGCCCACGCCTTCGGCGCCAGAGAATGCCGCGCCACCGTCACCGGCCCCGGTCGTATGCAGCTGATGTTCCGGCACGGCGATTCCCTCGCCAAACCGGTCACCACCACGTTCCCGCACATCCCTGGCGGACTGGGCGGACCGCCCCTCGAGCGGGGAGACGACGCCGCGTGACGACCGACAAAGACTGTGCGGGAGGCCCGAGCATGACAGACACCACGACTGCCGCCGATCCGGCCTCCCTCGGGCCGGTCCGGGAAACCGCGGCTGATCGGCGTTCGATGCCGAACCTGTACGACATCGCGCAAGCGGCGGCCGACAAGCATGGGGAATGCCGCCGACCGATCCCGATGTACTCGTTCGATCCCGACACCGGGGAATCGAAATACGTTGGCGCACCCTGCAAATCAACCCTCGAAAGCGTGTGCCCCTCGTGCGCTGCTCGGGCTCGTGCTTTGCGGATGCAGCAGGCCCACGAAGGCTGGCACATCGAACACGAACCCGTCGACGACAAGCGCGAACCCACCGACCAGCAACGCGAACTGGTGGAGACCCGCGCCCGGTTGATGGACGACTACCAGCACGCCAAGGCCCATGACGATCACGACCAGATGGCCGGCATCCGGGAGATCGTGGCGGAGCTGGATGCGGAGTTGCGGGAGACCGGTGTACGCGGTCGTTTTCCGGCGCTGGACCCTGCACCGAAATCGGAGCGCAAACGGTCGACCCGCCGCCGCCAAGATGTTCCCGACCTGCCCCGCAAGAAGATCGACAAAACCACGATCGGACGTCAGTACGCGGGCAAGTATCGGCCCTCGACGTTCGCCACGGTCACCTGCGACTCTTACGGGCGGGTCAATCCAGACGGTTCGCCGGTCAACCCGGACGCCTACGACTACCGGCGCGCTGCGCGTGACATCGTGTTCTGGCCCGCGCTGTTCGACCGGTTCGTCCAGAACTACCGGCGCGCAACCGGCCGCGATATTCAGTACTTCGCCACCGTCGAACCGCAACGCCGAGGCGCCCCGCACATTCACATGGCCATCCGCGGCACCGACCCGAAGGCACTTATTCGGCAAATCGTGGCCGCGACCTATCACCAGGTGTGGTGGCCGCACTTCGACCCGGAAAACGAGCAGTACACAGACGGGCACATGCCGGTCTGGGACTACACCGCCGGTCGATTCGTCGACCCCGACACTGCCGAACCACTGCCCAACTGGGACGAAGCGATGGACATGCTCGACACCATCGACGACCTCGAACCCGCGCACGTGGTCAAGTTCGGCCGCCAAGTCGACGTGCAAGGCGTGCTCGGCGGCACCGAGGAAGCCTCCCGCCACGTCGGCTACCTGACCAAATACCTCACCAAGTCCATCGCTGAGGTCATCGAGGCCCAAACCAACCGCGCGGCAGAGCATTACGACCGGCTACACGCCGAACTCCAAAAGGTTCCCTGCTCGCCGAACTGCCCGATCTGGCTGCGCTACGGCATCGCTCCCAAAGGCGCCAGCGACAAGACACAACCAGGCCGCTGCAAGGGCAAAGCCCACCGCCGCGAAACGCTCGGCCTGCGCGGCCGGCGCGTCCTGGTCTCGCGACGCTGGACCGGCAAGACCCTCCCGGACCACAAGGCCGACCGCGCCGAATTCGTTCGGCAAATTCTCGCCTCGGTCGGCATCCAAAAACCCGACACATCCCGGCTGATCGTCAAGCCGGTCGAACCCGGAGACAAGAACGTGCCACCGCGAGAGCACCTGATCATGGCCTCGATCGCGCAGCGGATCAAATGGCGCGCCCAATACGAAACCGCCCGCCTGGAAGCCAATCCACCAGGCCAACAAGGACATTCGGTAATTCAACCGGCGGCATAGGAAGGGATACAGATGGACATCAGTGATCAGGAAACGTATCTGCGCGCCAAGGATTGCGAACGGTTGACCGGGATTCCGGAGGCCACCTGGCGATGGTGGGCGCACGTAGGCAAGGGACCGGCCAGCTTCAAGATGGGCGCTCGTCGTCGTGTGTGGCGGAAGTCGGTGATCTTGGCGTGGATCGCGGAGCAGGAGGCAGAAAGCCTGGGTGATGCCGCGTGACCGTGAAGCGCAATCGCCGCGCGGGAGTTGAGGACCTGTGGACCAAGGAGGTCCTCGACGAGAACAAGAAGGCTCACCGGGTGCCTTCGAAGTTGCACGGGAAGGGCAAGCGTTGGCGAGCTCGCTACGTCGATGATGCCGGCAATGAGCACACGAAGCGCTTCGCCCGGAAAGCGGACGCGCAAGCCTGGCTCGATGCGCAGGTCGCGAGTTTGGTCCAGGGTATTCACGTTGCACCCCGCGACTCTCAAAAGACCGTAGAGCAGTGGGCAAACGAGTGGTTGAAGGGGTACGCGAACCACCGCGAAACGACTGTCGAACTGGCGACCTGGCACGTCAAGAAGATCAACGAGGGGTTGGGGTCGCTGCAATTGTCGGCGGTCCGGCCGTCCACGGTGAAGAAGTGGATGGTGGCGCTCAAGAGCGAGGGCCTGGCCGACAGCTACGTCTACAGCCTGCATTCTCGACTGGCTCAGATCCTCGGGGACGCAATGCACGACGGGCTGTTGGCACGCAATCCGTGTTCGCGCCGTACGTCGCCGAAGACTGGACAGCAGAAGGTCTATGTAGCGACCTCCGAGCAGGTCTGGGCACTGCATGAAGCGATGCCGGCACATCTTCGCGTGGCGGTACTACTCGGCGCGTTCGTGGGTCTTCGAATCTCGGAAGCTGCTGGACTGCGGACCGCCGATGTCGATTTCGCCAACGGCATCGTGCAACCTCGCCAGCAGTGGCCCGGACGAGAGTTGAAGACGGAGTCAAGCACAAAGCCTGTGCCGATTCCGCCGGAACTCGTCGCGATGCTCGAAGAGTCGGCCAAGGTGTTTCCTGGTGATCATCTGGTCTGTGATGAATTCGGCAAGCCGGTCTCGCCGTGGGTGATCGGGTGGCATCTGCGGGCAGCGAAGGAGAAAGTTCACGACCTGCCCGAGGCGTTCAGCTTCCAGGACTTCCGGCACTTCTACGCATCTTTGCTCATCCGCCGAGGTGCCGATATCAAGGCCGTCCAGGCTCGCCTACGCCACGGCAGCGCCATCACCACTCTGCGGTACTACGCCCATCTCTGGCCCGATGCCGACGAAACAACGCGTACCGCGGTTGGTGCCGCCATCAAGGATTGGCCCGGTTCCACTGCGTACTCACTGCGTACCGAGACGGAGCAGACGGACTCTACCGATGACCAAGACAGCGAGAATGCGCAGGCAGAAGCCGTTTAGTTCAGCCCCGCGTAGGAGTGCAGACCACTCACCACGATGTTGATGATGAACAAGTTGAACAGCATCGCGACGAAGCCGGCGACGTTGATCCAGGCGGCCTTGGTTTCGCGCCAGCCGGAGGTCGCGCGGGCGTGCAGGTACGCCGCGTAGATGACCCAGGCGATGAAGGAGACGGTTTCCTTCGGGTCCCAGCCCCAGAAGCGGCCCCACGCGCTTTCGGCCCAGATGGCGCCGAGGATGATGCCGGTGCCGAAGAGGGGGAAGGCCACGACCGTCGTGCGGTAGGCGAGGCGGTCGAGGGTGCGGGCGTCGGGGAGGCGGCGGGCGAGGGCGCCGAGCGGGTTGCTCGATTCCTGGCCTTCCGGCTGGTACATGCGCAGCAGGAACAGCAGGCTCGCCACACCTGAGAGCATGAAGATGCCGCTGCCGATGCTGACGATGGTGACGTGGATCGGCAGCCAGTACGACTTCAGCGCCGGAACCACGGGCGCGGCGTCGGCGTAGAGCACCTGGCCGGCCAGGAACATCAGGATCAGCACCGGAACCAGCAGGAAGACCCACATCGCGCGGTACCGGCGCTCGTGGATGAACACCAGGCCGGTGACCATCGCGGCCGCGGTCGCCATGGTGATGAACTCGTACATGTTGCCGAGCGGGAAGCGGTGGGTCGCGAAGCCGCGCAACACGATCGAGGCCAGGTGCAGCCCGATCGCGACGAAGACGACGGCGAACGCCATATTGCCGAGCTGCTCGGCCAGCGAACGCTTCGGAGCCGGCTCCAGCTTGCCGGGCACGACCGGCCGGTCCGCGCTCACTCCGGAGGAGGCGCCGACGCCGACCAGTTCGCGCTCACGCTCCTGGGCGCTGGTCACCTTCTTCTTCGCCGAGGCGTACTGCACGATCAGCATCGCCAGCACCAGCAGGTAGACGACGAACGCCGTCTTGAAGGCGAGATTGCTGTAACCGGCGAGTGTTTCGTCGATCGGCATGTTCACTCTCCCGTGCTCTCGGTCGGGGCGACCGGGCGCTGATCCGTGGGGCTGCCGATGTCGGTGCGGTCGGAGCCCAGCAGCCGCGTCAGCAAGCGGTCGAACTCGCCGCCCCAACCCGCTTGGTCGGTCCGGGCCAGCCCACCCATTTCTACTACAGTACGTCGTTCACCGGAACCGCTGTCGTCCGGGCCTTCCGGATAGGCGCGCAACCAGATCCGCCGCCGCTTCACCAGCAGTGAGACGAGCAGCCCGGCCATCATCGTCAACGCGCACACCAGGACCCAGTTCTGCGCCGGGTCGTGGGAGACCTGCAGATTCGCGTACTGCTGCGCCCCGTCGAAGGTGACCTTCGTGCCGTCGGCCAGTGTCGCCGATTCACCGGGCCGCAGATTGACACGCTGCTGCTTCGTCAACCGGCCCTGTTTGATCATCTCCGGATCGAGCGAGAACAGCGACTGCGCGCGCCCGGTGTCGAGTCCGGTCTCGCCGCGATAAATGTCGATCGCCACCGCCGGATCGGTCAGTCCGGGATACGAGGAGGTCAGCAGGCTGCCGTGCATCAGGGCAGTGGGCGCGAACAGGCCCTCGATCGCGATCTGGTTCTTGCGCCGCTCGTCTTCGCTGCCGTACATGCCGCCCGGCGGGTCGAACCGCATCACACCGCTGGACAGGAAGGTGGCGCCGTCGTCGGGCCGCCACTGGATGGTCTCGGTGCGCTTCTGCCCGTTCGGATAGGTGACGGTGAACGTCGGCGCGTACCCGTGCCCCTGCAGGTAGACGCGGTCTCCGGCAACGCGCAACGGATGGTTGACCTGGATGGTGGTGTCACGCCAGGTGTCGGTCGCCAGATCATCGCCGGTCTGATACGAGATGTTGGCGGTGAACATCTCGGCCTGGCCGTTGGGCAGATAGTCGGCCTTGAAGTCCTTGACCCGTACGCAGACCGGGGTCAGCCCGGTGCCGTCGTTGACCCGGCCGGCCTTGAAGGAGTCGAAGACCGCGGGTGAGGTGGTGCAGAATCCGGGACCGCCGTCGGCGACGACGATCACGTTGCCCTCGTAGCCGAACAACTTGCCCGCGGCCACCGCGACCAGCAGGCCGACCAGGGCCAGGTGGAAGACCAGATTGCCGAGCTCGCGCAGATAGCCTTTCTCCGCCGAGAGGGTCACCTCACCGGGACGGCCGTTGCGCGCCTCGGATCCGTCCCGCACCACCGAGCGCCAGCCGCGCAGCCCGCGCCGCGCCTGCTCGATCGCCTCGGCAGGGGTGTCGCCGGTGGTGGTCGCGGCATGGTGCGGCAGCCGGGACAGGTTGCGCGGCACCATGACCGGCGGTGTGCGCAGCGCCTTGTAGTGATCGAAGACGCGCGGCACGATGCAGCCGACGAGCGATACGAACAGCAGAGCGTAGATCGCGGTGAACCAGAAGCTGGAGAACACGTCGAACAGCTGCAGCCGGTCCATCCACGGGCCGAGGGTGCCGCGATCGGCGATGTACTTGTCGACCTTCTGCGGGTTCAGACTGCGCTGCGGCAGCAGCGCCCCCGGAATCGCCGCCAGCGCCAGCAGGAACAGCAGCATGAGCGCGGTGCGCATACTGGTCAATCCGCGCCAGGCGTTGCGCAGCAGTGCGAACGCGCGGCGTGGCAGCGACTGGCGCGGCGGCTTCGCGGCGGTGGACGGGGGCGTCATCGTGGCAGTCATGGGGCTCAGATCGGCAGGGTTACCTGGGAGACGAAAACATTGCGGATCCATCCGACGAACTGATCCCACATCCCGGTGACCAGTGCGATGCCGACCACGACGAGCAGGATGCCGCCGATGATCTGGATGGTGCGCGAGTTGCGCCGGAGCCAGCCGACTCCGCGCAGCGCGGTGGCCGACCCGAACGCGAGAATCACGAACGGCAGCCCGAGTCCGAGGCAGTACGCCACGATCAGCGCGACACCGCGAGCGGCCGTCGCCCCCTCGGTTCCGGCGGACACCGCCATCACGCCGGAGAGCGTCGGGCCCAGGCACGGCGTCCAGCCGAGGGCGAAGACCGCACCCAGCAGCGGGGCGCCGACGATTCCGGTGAGCCGGCGCGGATGCATTCTGGTGTCGCGCTGCAACATCGGCACCAGGCCGAGGAACACCAGCCCCATCACGATCGTCACCACACCGCCGATGCGTTGCAGCAGTTCACGATTGACGTTCAGGGTCTGGATGACACCGAAGACCGTCGCCGAGGCCAGCACGAACACCACGGTGAAACCGGCGACGAAGAGCCCGGCCGCACCCGCGACCCGCATCCGGCCGGCGCGCAGCGCGACGGCCGCGCTCTTGCCCTGGGCTTCGTCGACGGTCACCGGCGGCGCTTCGGCGCCCACGAGCCCGGCCAGATACGACAGATATCCCGGCACCAGCGGCACCACACACGGCGAGGCGAACGAGACCAATCCGGCGAGCAGGCAGGCGCCCAGCGCCAGCAGCAGCGGCCCGGTCGCCGCGGTCTGCTGGAACGATTCGCCGACGGAAGCCAATGCCGGCGAGGCGACGGCTGTCACTGCCGGCCCTCCTGCGCGACCTGGTTCACCACCGGCAGCAGATCCTCGGCCAGCAGTGACCGCAGGAAGACCGCGGCGACGCGATGCTGCCGATCGAGCACCAGCGTGGTGGGGATGACGCTGGTCGGGAATTTGCCGCCGAGCGCCAGCAGGCTGCGCATCTCGGGGTCGTAGATGGACGGGTAGCCGACGTGATTGTCGGTCACGAAGTCGCGCGCCTTGTCCTGTTGTGGATCACGCACATTGATCCCCAGGAAGGCGACGCCCTTGTCCTTGGACTGTTCGTAGACCTGTTCCAGCGCGGGCGCTTCCGCGCGGCACGGCCCGCACCACTGTCCCCAGAGGTTCAGTACGACGACTTGATTCGGGAAGTCGTCGACCGAGACGGTCTTGCCGGTCATCAAATTCGGCCCCGCAAGGTGGCCGATCGTGCCGCGGGCGGCCGGTGGGTCGTACCGGATATCGGTTTTGCCGCCGGGTGAGACGAAATCGAAGGTGCCGCCCTGGGCGACCGCGTCGTTACCCGACGAACAGCCGGCCAGCGCGGCGACGACCGCCACGCAGGCCAGCAGCATCGGCAGCAGACGCCGGACCGCCCCGCTCACGCCCCGGTCACCCTGGGATCCGAGCCGCCGGACGGCTCGGAGTAGACGATGTCGATCAACGTATCGCCTTGGTACACAAGCGAAGTCAGCGAGGCCAGCGAGCACTGCCGCTGCCGCGGATCGTGCCACAGCCGCCTCCCCTCCAGGAAGCGCCGCAACGTCCACACCGGCAGCTGATGCGACACCACCACGGCCTCGTGCCCGGTCGCCTCCACCCGCGCCTTGTTCACGGCGGCGAGCATGCGATGCGCGATCTGCAGATACGGCTCACCCCACGACGGGGTGAACGGATCGCGCAACTTCCACCAGTGCCGCGGCTTGCGCAGGGCACCGTCCCCGACCGACACGCGCAGCCCCTCGAAGGTGTTGCCGGCCTCGATGAGGTTGTCGTCGGTGCGCACGATCAGCCCGTGCTGTCCGGCGATCGGCGCGGCGGTCTCCTGGGCGCGCTGCAGCGGCGAGGCGACGACCAGGGCGATGTCGTGATCGGCCAGGGTGCGCGCGACCGTCGCCGCCTGCGAACGACCCGTCACCGAGAGGCTGAAACCGGGCAGCCGGCCGTACAGGATGCCCTTCGGGTTGTGCACCTCGCCGTGGCGCATCACGTGCACGATGGTCTCGGTATCCGAGGCGACGTCACCGGGTAGCGAGGGAATCTTGCCGGCATCGGCTCCCGAGTCCGGGCCGGGCCCCTGCGAGGGATCGGCTTCCCCGTTCGCCGCGGCGGCCCCGGGCGACGCCGGTTCTTCGTGCGAGGGGGATTCTGTTGCGGCAGTGACGGATTCGAGCTGATCTGAGTCGCTCACGCGCGGGATCCTTCGGGTGTGGCGGCCGCGGCTGCCGCCGCGGCGGCGGGCAGTGCGGCAGCGATACGGTCGAATGCGTCCTCGTCGAGGGCAGCCGAGACGAACCAGGCCTCGAACGGGCTCGGCGGCGCGTAGACGCCACGTTCCAGCAGCGCGTGGAAGAAGGCCGGGAAGCGCCAGGTGGCGGTGGCCTTGGCGGTGGCGTAGTCGGTAACCGGACCCTCGGCGAAGAACACGCTCACCATATTGCCCGCGAATTGCACGGTGTGCGGGACCCCCGCAGTGGTCAGAGCCTCGGCGATCAGGGATCCGAGGCGTTCGGCGTTGCGGTCGAGGGCGGCGTAGACGTCCGCGTCGGCGGCACGCAGCGTGGCCAGTCCGGCGGCCACCGCCACCGGATTACCCGAGAGCGTGCCGGCCTGATAGACCGGCCCGATCGGCGCGAGGTGGTCCATGACCTCGGCGCGGCCGCCGAAGGCCGCGGCGGGTAGTCCGCCGCTCATCACCTTGCCGAAGGTGTACAGGTCGCCCGCCACCGGATCGCGCCCGTACCAGCCCGCGGCGCTCACGCGGAAGCCCGTCATGACCTCGTCCATGATCAGCAGGGCGCCGTGTTCGCTGGTCAGCTCGCGCAGGCCGGCGTTGAATCCGGGCAGCGGCGGGACCGCGCCCATATTGCCGGCGGCGGCCTCGGTGATCACGGCGGCGATCTGGCCCGGATATTCGGCGAAGGCCGTGGCGACAGCTTCGAGGTCGTTGTAGGGCAGCACGAGGGTGTCGGAGGCCTGTGCTCCGGTCACGCCCGGCGAGGTCGGCAGCCCCAGGGTCGCGACGCCGGAACCGGCATCGGCCAGCAGCGCGTCGACATGGCCGTGATAGCAGCCGGCGAATTTGACGATCTTGCTGCGCCCGGTGAACCCGCGTGCCAGCCGCACCGCGCTCATGGTGGCCTCGGTACCGGAGTTCACCAGCCGCACCCGCTGCACAGGATCGACGCGGGCGGCGATCGCCTCGGCCAGTTCGATCTCGGCCTCGGTCGGCGCGCCGAAGGACAGCCCGCCGGTGGCGGCGCGCTGCACCGCGTCCACGACGGCCGGATGGGCGTGCCCGAGGATCATCGGTCCCCAGGAACACACGAGGTCCACATAGTCGTTACCGTCGGCGTCGGTGAGCGTGTATCCGCGCGCCGAAGCGATGAATCGCGGGGTGCCACCCACCGAATTGAAGGCCCGCACAGGCGAGTTCACACCGCCGGGAATGATCGCGGCGGCGCGTTCGAAGAGTCGGGCGGAGACCGGCACGTTTACCTGGGTCGCGCGCGGAGAAGAACTCACGACCACCAGTGTCGCAGCCCCCGCCGAAGCGGTCGACGACAGGGTGTAGTGGGGTGAGCCACCCCACAAGCCGAGGCGCCACATTGTACTCCCACCGACCCGACCAGCAGTTTGCCGAGAATTTCCTCACATGCGCCGGTCAGCGGCGTTACCGCAACACGCGGCGTAAATTTCCTGCCATAAGGGTTGTCGCTGAGTTGCCCATGCGTAACCTCGTACCCACCATCACGCTCACGGCCGGGAGGGTTCATGCGGAAAGCAGTATTCGGGGTAGCCCTGTTGACAACCCTCGTCGGCTCGGTCGCGGCGGCGACTCAGGCGGCCGCCGTGACGCCGGTCGTCCAACCCGACCAGCAGCGCGCCGGAGTCATCCTCACCCACGACGAGACCGCCGCACTGGGCGACGGGCCGATTCCCGCACTGGTCACGATGGTCGTTCCGGAGAGCCGGATCGGTGCGGGTCTGAAGCCGGACACCCAGCTCTATCACGATCAGAACGGCAATGTGCACGCCTCACTGCGGCAGGTGATCGAGGAGGCGGCGAGCCATCCGGACGGGAGCGTCGTGGTGATGGCGAACGTCCCCGGATCGCACGGCACGCGCCTGCTCGACGTTTTCCAGCAGTGGCACTGACCGAAGGTCTTCGGCGACCGCGGCGGCGGTTCAGGGCACCGGAACGCCCAGGCACAGCAGGGCATAGCCGGTGGACAGCAGGCAATTCAGTGGCGTGGGAAGCAGATCCAGTAGCGAGGAAACCTGCCCGGCGGGCGGCGACACCGGAGTGGCGGCCACCGAATCGGCGACACCTGCGGCGACTCGGCTCTGCGCGCCGGATACCTGCGGGCCGGCCGGCTCCACCGTGACCGCCGAAGCGCCTGCGGCCGACGGACTTTCAGGCGAGGCGGCGGCCACGGCCACCGGGGCCATACCGATCGCTGCGGCCGCGAGAATAGTGAACGAGGATTTCTGCACTGCTCGGGTGCGCGTCATGGTGCTCATTTTCCGGCAATACCCACAACACTCGATCCGCTATCGGGCGACGCGCCGCGAAAACGGGTGCGGCTGTGGGAAACAGGCGTTTCAGCGCGGACGCACCGCGCACCGCACCACCAAATCGATGGCCGCGAGACCCGCGGCCGCGACCAGCACGGTGGCCAGCGCCAGCCACGGACCGGCGTAGTGAGTGGATTCGAAGGCCGGCTGATCGCCCACCGCCGCGAACCAGGTTCGATGGATACCGTGCCGCCAGATGGGCACGGCGGCCACCGCGCAGACCACGACCAGCACCAGATCGAGCAGGATCCACAGCCGGCGCCTCACGCCACGTCCTCCTTGCCCTCGGAAACCACGTCGCCCTCGCTGTCCGAACCGGAGGCCACCACCGAATTCTCCGCATCGTCGGCGCCCGCCGCGAGCACAGCCGCGGACTCCTTCGCCGGAGAATCCGCCGCCGCGGACTTCTTCGCCGCGGGAGCCGATTCCTCGGCGAGCCGATCGAGCGCGGCGCCCAACTGCGCACGCAACTGCCGATGATCGCGCGCCCATGCCTGCACCGTGGCGCCGTCGCGCAATTTCAGGCCGATGCCGCGGCGGCGGCGCGGCACTCCGGTCAGCTCACCCAGTGCGCGGGCCGACTCCCAGGGCTCGTCATCCCACGATTCCTCGTCGAGTTCGGGAAAGACTCGCGCGATCGAACTCAGGGGCAGCGTTTCGGTGCCCTCGCGCAGCACGGAGTCGGTGAGTTCGACGCTGACGTGGCGTTTTCCGGCCACGACCTGCAGAGTCACGAATCCGGCGAGCAGAATCGCGCAGAAGGCGAGGCCGAACCAGTGCACCGGGCCGCGCCGCAGCGCGAGTTCCAGGATCAGCACGAACAGACAGAGCAGCGGGCCGTAGGCGACCGTTCGCCAGCGGGCCCCGGGCTCACTGAACAGCACGGAATCCGGCCGCACCGCGACGGTGGGTTGGGCGTCGCTCACGCAGGACCTCCGAATACGACGCGCGTGCCGGACCGAGCGGGTGGCGGCGGACTCAGCCGACCTTCCCCGGGAGCAGCAGTCCGGCGAGGGTGAGCAGTGCCAAGAGCAGCAGCAAACCCATCACCAGAACATCGCGTCGAATGCTTTGTCGCTGCTGAATCACCACGCGCATCGATGTCTCCGATCCACCGAAGCCATCCGTGCTGCGCTCTCATCGCGGTAGCCGATCGATGCGACCACCGATCGGAAAACCACATCCGAAGAACAACGCACAACCAACGACTTTCAGTTCCCGAGCTCTCTGTGACAACCCTCACCATACATCCCGGTCGGCACGCGACAAATTCGGCCTCGCGTCTCAGCTGCCGTTCGCTCGGAAAAAAGCCTCGGATTCCTTTCTGCGGCAGAGGAATACGGCTCCGCAGGCCAGAACCGCCTGTAATATCACCGCGGCCCCGATCAGCACCGCCGGGCCACCGGCGACCGCGCCGAGGCCGAACATCGACCCGATGGCGCCGAGCACCAGCACCACGGTCGCCACATCGGCAACCGTGCGCGCCCACAGTCGGCCGCGACCGAGTTGGTACACCACGGCCACCGCGCCGATCCCGACGGCGAGGCCGTAGGTGAGGACCAGCACCTCGAGAATCGAGACCACCAGCTCCATCTGCGCCACGCTGAAGTCGGGCCGCTCGCCGTGCAGCTGGTCGTAGAAGTCCTGGGCGACCTGGTGGCGATTGCCGAGGCGGTCGACCGCGCCGAGGATCAGCCGCAACACCCCGAGCGCTACCACGGCCCACCACAGCTGGCAGGCGGTGCGCACATCCTCGGGTCTGGTTCGAATGCCGGGCTCGGCCGGGAGGGTCGCCGGATTCACGACAGCCAGTGCGCGGCCTCGGTGGCCCAGTAGGTGAGCACGATGTCCGCGCCCGCCCGGCGGATGCCGAGAAGCGATTCGAGGATGGCGCCGCGGCGGTCGATCCAGCCGCGTTCGGCGGCGGCGGTGATCATCGCGTACTCGCCCGAGATCTGATAGGCGGCGACCGGAACCGGCGAATGATCGGCGACATCGCGCAGGATGTCCAGATACGACATGGCCGGTTTGACCATCACGATGTCGGCGCCCTCGGCCAGGTCCAGTTCCAGCTCACGCAGCGATTCCCGCCGATTCGCCGAATCCTGCTGATAGGTCCGGCGATCGCCCTGCAGCGACGAGCCGACGGCCTCCCGGAACGGGCCGTAGAACGCCGAGGCGTATTTGGCCGCGTAGGCGAGGATCCCGGTATCGATATGACCGGCCGCATCCAGCCCGGCGCGGATCGCACCGACCTGGCCGTCCATCATGCCGCTGGTGCCCAGCAGTTCGGCGCCGGCCTCGGCCTGGGCCAGTGCCATCTCCACGTAGCGTTCCAGGGTCTCGTCGTTGTCGACGGAGCCGTCGCCGGCCAGGACACCGCAGTGCCCGTGATCGGTGAATTCGTCCAGACAGGTATCCGCCATCACGACGGTGTCACCGCCGACCTCCTCGGTCAGCGCGCGCAGGCCGCGGTTGAGAATGCCGTCCGGGGCACTGGCCTGGCTACCCACCGCATCCTTGTCCTCCGGGCGCGGCACGCCGAACAGCATCAGCCCGCCGACGCCCGCCCCGACCGCCTCGGCCGCGGCCTTGCGCAGCGAATCCATCGAATGCTGGTACACGCCGGGCATCGAACTGATCTCGCGCGGTTCGGTCAGTCCGTCGGCGACGAACATGGGCAGTACCAATTGCCTTGGTTCCAAGGTGGTTTCGGCGACGAGGCGACGCATCGCGGGGGTACGACGCAACCGCCGCGGGCGGTCCATTCCGGTCATAACCGCACGATACGCCGCGCGGGAGCCCGGCTCCCAGGCACCTCCCGGCCGGTTGGCGTGGGTCACACCGGGCACATCGCGGGCGACGCGCCGGCGACGCGGGCGCGGCGCCGAAACCCGTTGCGGCGAGCGGTTTTTGTCGGTGCCCTCCGGTAGAATCGAAGATGTGTTCGAGGGGATTCGTCAACAGTCGAACCGGCCTCGGTAACGCGCTACTGTCCACGGCGCGCGACCGATCGATCGGCGGTGGGACGGACTGCCCATATCCGTCCCGCCTTCGATTCGGCCCATCGACGACCCGATGAATCTCCATCCGAGGGGAGGATTCTCATGCCCACCGCACCGACGATCATCGATCCCTACGCGCCGCTGGTGAAACAGGCCCTACCGGCCGGCCGGCCGCGCTCCTGGTACGTCATGCACAACCGCAGGTTGAAGGCCCTGCGGCTGGCCATCGCCCTGCTCGACTCCGGCGTCTACCGCGCCAACCTCGCCGACAACCAGACCATTCGGCACACCGCCGAGGTCGTCGGCATCCGGCCGCCCTCGAACAAGACCTGCAGCCTCGTCCGCGACCTGATGCGCGTACGCCGGGTGTGAGTGCCTCTTCGCCGTACCGCTCAGCGGCCCTGGCCCGGCCTATCGAGCCGCTCAGCGGCTGCGGCGGCTCTTCTTGCGCGGCGGGGGCAGCAGGCCCTCGGCGCGCAGGTGGGCGGCGTGTTCGGCCAGGGCGTCGACCAGCGGGCCGACCTGGGCGATCTCGGGTTGCACATCCACGCGCAGGCCGAATTCGATTGCGGTCTCGGCGGTTTTGGGGCCGATGCAGGCAACGATGGTGCGCGCGTGCGGCTTTCCGGCGATACCGACCAGATTTCGGACCGTGGACGAGGAGGTGAACAGCACGGCGTCGAAACCACCGGTCTTGATCATCTCCCGGGTTTCGGCCGGCGGCGGCGAGGCCCGCACGGTGCGGTACGCGGTGACATCGTCGATCTCCCAGCCGCGGTCGCGCAGACCCTCGGCCAGAGTTTCGGTGGCGATATCGGCGCGCGGCAGCAGCACGCGGTTGACCGGGTCGAAAACATCGTCGTAGGGCGGGAAGTCGGCCAGCAGACCTTCCGAGGACTGCTCACCGCTGGGCACCAGTTCAGGGTTGATACCGAACGAGCGCACCTTGTCGGCGGTCGCCTCACCGACGCAGGCGATCTTCACACCGGAGAAAGCCCGTGCGTCCAAACCGAATTCGCCGAACTTCTCCCACACCGCGCGCACGGCGTTGGTCGAGGTGAACACCACCCACTGGTAGCGCCCGTCGACCAGTCCCTTGACCGCGCGCTCCATCTGCGCGGGGCTGCGCGGCGGCTCGACGGCGATGGTCGGCACCTCCATCGGGATGGCGCCGTGCATGACGAGCTTCTCGCTCATCTCGCCGGCCTGCTCCTTGGTGCGCGGCACCAGCACGGTCCAGCCGTACAGCGCCCGCGACTCCCACCAGGACATCTTGGCGCGCTTCTCGACCTCCTTGCCGACCGTGACCACCAGCGGTCCGACCAGTTCGGAGGCGGCGGAGTTCAGGGTGGCCAGCGTCGCCTCGATGGTGCGCTGCTGCCGGGTGGTGCCGCGCACGGTCACCGCCACCGGGGTCTGCGGGGCGAGACCGTGCTCGACCAGCGCGCTCGCGGTTTCGGCCAGGTGGCCGGAGGTGGCATGCAGCACCAGCGGACCAGGAGCGGCCGCGACCGAGGCCCAATCGACCTCACCGCGCACGTCGACCTCGGTGTGCGAGGAGCCCAGCGCGATGCCGGCGTAGGCCGGAACCGTGGTCGCCGAGGGCAGCCCGGGCAGCACCTCGAAGTTCATATGCGACCGGGTGACGGCGTTGACCTCGGAGATCACCGAATCGGTGGTCATCGGATCGCCGGAGACCAGCCGCACCACATCGTGTCCGGCGCGGGCCTCGTGGACCAGCGTCTTCGCGACCTCGGCCGGCTCGCCCAGCGCGGGGCGCACGTCGACGGCGGATTCCCCGTCGGGACCCGGCTCGACGGCGGTGCCGATCATGGCCAGCACGCCCTTGTCGACATCGGGGTCGGTGAACGCCAGCCGGGCTCGTCCCAGCACCTCGCGGGCGCGGACCGTGAGCAGTGCCGGGTCACCAGGACCCGACCCGACGAACAGAATCCGACCGGGATGTTTCTTGGTGGCTCGGCTCATGGCTTGTTCTCCATCGGGCTGGGATTGGTGAAGTCGGACGCGCCGGCGGATACCTCGCCGGCCAGCAGGTCGCGCGCCCCCAGCTCCAGGAGCTCACGCGCCAGATCGCGGCCCAGCTGCTCTGCGTTCGCGAGCGAGCCGACCGCCGAGGCCCGGATGACATCCGAACCGTCGATCGCCGCCGCGCCGCCGCGCAGCGACAGTTCCTCCACCACGCGGCCCTCGTCGTCGAGCGATTCGACGACTTCGGCGAGCGCACCGACCGGCGCCGTGCAACCGGCTTCCAGTTCGGCGAGCAGCGCGCGTTCGGCGACGACCGTGGCGCGACTGCCCGGATCGTCGAGGGTGGACAGGATGCTGACGAGATCGCTTTCCTCGCTGCGGCATTCGACCGCGAGCGCGCCCTGGGCCGGTGCCGGCAACATCTGCACGGGCTCCAGGGCCTCGGTGACCGAACCGAGCCGGTCCACGCGGGACAGCCCGGCCCGCGCGACGACCACGGCGTCGAGTTCACCCTCGGCGACCTTGCGAAGTCTGGTGTCGATATTGCCGCGCAGCGGCACTATCTCGAGGCCGAGGCCGAGTGCGCGCAACTGGGCGGCACGCCGCGGCGCGGAGGTGCCGACCCGGGATCCGGCGGGCAGTTCACCCAGTACCAGACCGTCCCGGGCCACCAGGGCGTCACGCGGATCCTCGCGCGGCGGTATCGCGGCGATGGTGAAGCGCGGGTCGGGCGCGGTGGGCAGATCCTTGTAGGAGTGCACCGCGATGTCGACGGTCCCGGCGGCCAGTTCCTCGCGCAGCGCGGCGGTGAACACCCCGACACCGATCTTCTCGACCGGATCGGAGGATTTGTCGCCGGCCGTCTTCACGATCACCAATTCGGCGTGCTGCCCGGCGGCGATCAGCGCGTCGCGCACGGTGCCTGCCTGGGTCAGTGCCAGCACGCTGCCGCGGGTGCCGATCCGCCACGGGGTGTCCGTGGTGCCACGTCGCGTCATGTAGTGCTCCTGCGTGTCGACCCCGGTGGCCGCGCCCCCGAATGCGGTGGCCGTATCAGCGCTCACTGCGGATGCCCCTGTTCGTCTCCGAGATGGCTCGTGGTGAAGTCGTCGGCCAGTTCGCCGCCGAGAGTGGCGATTTCCATCGGCGCCGCAACTGCTTGTGCCGCACCGGGTTTCAATTCGAACAGCTCACGCAGCGCCTCGGCGTAGCTGCCGCCGCCGGGCGCCGAGGCCAGCTGCTTGACCCGGACCGTGGGCGCGTGCAGCAGTTTGTCGACCACCCGGCGCACCGTGCGGGCCACCTCTTCGCGCTGCGGATCGCCGAGATCGGGCAGTTTGGATTCCAGCCGCATCAGCTCCGCCTCGACCACCTCGGCCGCGCGCTGGCGCAGGGCCGCGACGGTCGGGGTCACCTCCGCCATCCGCTGGCCGGACAGATACTTGGCGAGCTCCTCGGCGACCAGGGCGCGCGCGGCGCTGGTGTCGTCCGCCGCCGCACCCGCCGCGGGATCACGCTGCAGCGTCTCCATGTCGATGACGGTGATATCGGGCAATCCGGCCACCGCGGGATCCACATCGCGGGGCAGGCCGAGATCGCAGATCACCATCTCATGTCCGGCGCGGGAGACGTTGAGCGCCCGGTGGGCGTCGGCCAAGCTCACCACCGAACCGACCGCGCCGGTGCTGGTGATCACGATGTCGGCATCGGCCATGGCGTTCACCAGATTCGACAGTTCCATCGCGGTCGCCGGCGCGCCGTGCATGGTGGTCGCGGTGTGGGCCAGCCGCTGAGCCCGCTCGAGAGTGCGGTTGACCACGACGATTCGGCCGATTCCGGCCCGTGCCAGATGGGCCACCGACAGCCCGCCCATCGCACCCGCGCCGACCACGACCGCGGTGCGGCCGGCCAGGTCGCCGAGCACGTTCGCGGCGCGCTCCAAGGCGACCGACACCACCGAGGCGCCCGCGCGGTCGATCCCGGTCTCCGAATGCACCCGCTTGCCGACGCGCAGCGCATGCTGGGCCAATTCGTGCAGGGTGCGCCCGGCGGCCTGCTGGGCATCGGCGGCGGCGTAGGCCGAGCGGATCTGGCTGAGCACCTGCTGCTCGCCGACGACCATCGAATCCAGGCCGCTGGCGACCGCGAACAGATGTTCCGCCGCCGCCTCGCTGTAGCGCACGTAGGCGTGCCTGGTCAGTTCGGGCAGTGGCAGATCGGAATGCTTGGCCAGTAGATCGCCGACCTCGGCCAGGCCGCCGTGGAAGGCGTCGACCACGGCGTAGATCTCGACGCGGTTGCAGGTGGAGACGATCATCGCCTCGGAGATGTGCTGGGAGGCCAGCATGCGATCGGTGAGCTTGGGCCGGTCCTCCTCGGTGACCGCGACCTTCTCCAGCACCGCCACGGGAGCGCTGCGATGCGAAATTCCGACGAGAAGCACACTCATGGTGCGACCACCGATCCCTTGCTGGTTGGCTCCGTTGCCGAATGCGAGGTTGTCTTGCGGGGTGTGGGCTGGTGGGCCGCGCGTCCGGCCATCCGGCGCCCGATCGGGGTGGAGACCGCGTGCACGGTCTCTCCCGCGGCGACGCGCTCGGTGGCCGCCGGCTCGGTCGCCTCGAGTTCCGCGCTGCGAGCGCGCTCGAACGACAGCATCTGCAGTTCGACGGCGAGGTCGACGCGGCGGACCTCCACGGTGGCCGGAACCGCCAGGTTCACCGGCGAAAAGCTGAGAATGCACTGCACCCCGGCGGCGACGAGTTCGTCGCAGACGGCTTGGGCCGCGGCGTCGGGGACGGTGACCACCGCGATCGTGGGCGCGAGTTCGGCGACCGCGGTCCGCAGCCGGGCGGTGTCGAGCACCCGCAGCCCGGCGACCGAGGCGCCGATCACCGCGGGATCGTTGTCGAAGATGCCGACCATGGTGAATCCGCGCCGCGAGAATCCGCCGTAACCGGCCAGTGCCCGGCCCAGATTCCCGGCGCCGACCAGGATCACCCGATGGCCGTCCGCCAGGCCGAGAACGTCTTCGATGCGGTTGCGCAGCTTGGCCACGTCGTAGCCGACGCCGCGAACCCCGTTGGGGCCGAGGAAGGATAGATCCTTGCGAAGCTTGGCCGAACCGACACCCGCCGCGACAGCCAGTTCTTCACTCGATACGATGAGCACACCCTCGTCGGCCAGGACGGCGAGCACTCGGAGGTAGGTGGCCAGTCGGGTCACCGTCGCCTGCGGGATGTCCTTGTTGATGGTTTTGCCGGAAACGCTGTTCAGAGCTCTGCCGGAGACGCCACCTGGCGTCTCATGCTGCTCTGTCACGTCGTTCGGCTCCTCGTCCGGCCGGGGGGTAGTGTCCGGGTTTTCGCTTGGTCCACCGCCGACACCGGGCACAGGCATCGGTATCGGATCGGTATTGGTACACGGGGTGCGGTTGCGTCCGCCGCCAGAAGCAGGCGGGTCGCGTGTCACCACCGTAACCGCTTGTGAAGCCCTGCACAAAGTCGGTGAATTCAGTCACTCTCCACTCGTCGGCTCCACGAATGCCTGCTCACATTCAACCGCCGTGTAGCACGGGCTTCGGTGCAAGCACGCCGGACCGGCGATTTCCCCGCGCGAATCCGGCGATTCGCGGCTAATCGCAGGTCTGTCGGCACGGTGGCATTTAATGGCGATATGAGTACTGCCACGCATTCGGTGACTTTGCTGACCCGCGAGGGCTGCGGTATGTGCACGGCCGCACTGACGCAACTGCGCGCCATCTGCGCCGACTTCGGGCTGGAACCGGCGACCGTCGATGTGGACGCGGCGGCGGCCACCGACCCGTCGCTGCGGGCCGAGTTCGGCGACAGGCTGCCGGTGGTGCTGCTCGACGGCCGCGAACACAGTTACTTCGACGTGGACGAATCCCGGTTGCGGGCCGATTTGAGTCGCTGAGCACACATCGCCGAGCAGCCGTCGGGACAACGCTGTGCTCGGCTAATGTTGGAGTGTTCGCGCGAACAGGCGGAGGTACTGGTGCCGGAACGATCGAAAGATACGAGGACGGGCTTCATCGCGGGCAGGTTCGGCGAATTCCCGGCGCGCTGGGGGCAGGGTCTGTCGGACCAGCTCACGCGGATCGCGCGCAGCCCGTTCGGGCCCAGCGAGGAGGAGGTACGCGCCAACCTCGCCGGTGAGGCCAGCGCCGATGCCGCCCTGGCGCTGCACGACGCGGAATTGGCCGAAACCTATGGCGCCGAAGCCGATTCGGAATTACCGCCCCATGCGCGCCCGCCGCGCGACCTGACCGCCGCGGCATTTTTCGACGTGGACAACACGATGGTGCAGGGCGCCTCGATCGTGCACTTCGCGCGCGGCCTGGCGGCGCGGAAATATTTCAAGACTTCCGACCTCGTCGATATGGCCTGGAAGCAGGTGAAATTCCGGGTCACCGGTAAGGAAAGCCAGGGCGATATGGCCAGCGGCAAGGAAAAGGCGCTGTCATTCATCGCCGGCCGCTCGACCGCCGAACTCGCCGCGCTGGGCGAGGAAATCTACGACGAAATCATCGCCGACAAGATCTGGCCGGGCACCCGCGCGCTGGCGCAAATGCATCTGGACGCCGGTCAGCAGGTGTGGCTGGTGACCGCCACGCCGGTGGAACTCGCGCAGGTCATCGCGAAGCGCCTGGGATTGACCGGCGCGCTGGGCACGGTCGCCGAAAGTGTGGACGGCGTCTTCACCGGGCGGCTGGTCGGCGATATTCTGCACGGCCTGGGCAAGGCGCATGCGGTGCGTACCCTGGCCATTCGCGAGGGGCTCAATCTCAAACGCTGCACGGCCTATTCCGACAGCCACAACGACGTGCCGATGCTCTCGCTGGCCGGCACCGCGGTGGCGATCAACCCGGATTCGGACCTGCGGGAGGTCGCCAAGAATCGTGGCTGGGAGATTCGCGATTTCCGCACCGGGCGCAAGGCCGCCAAGATCGGCGTGCCCACCGCGTTGGCGCTGGGTGCGGCTGGTGGGGCGGCGGCGGCCGTCCTCACCCGCAGGCGCGAACAGCACGCCTGAGATTTCCGGAAGGAAACGACCGAGCCTCCCCGCCGCAGCGAGGAGGCTCGATTTCTCCGGCTCTCTTCCGGTGTCAGCCGGTGAAGGGGTTACGCCGCTTGGTGAGCAGTTTGTACAGCGTCTGCTGGATGGTCTCGCGGACCTGATCGGTGACCTCGAACATCGTCATCGGATCGTCGGCGGCCTCGGCCGCGTAATCCCCGGTCGCGATGGGCTTGCCGAATTCGATGGTCCACTTCGACGGCAACGGGATCGCGCCCAGCGGTCCCAGATGCGGAAATGTCGGAGTCACCGGGAAATACGGCAATCCGAGCAGGCGTGCCAACGGCTTGATGTCGGCGAGTTTCGGATAGATCTCCTCGGACCCGACGATCGAACACGGAATGATCGGCACACCGGTTTTCACCGCAGCCGAGACGAATCCGCCGCGCCCGAAGCGCTGCAGCTTGTAGCGCTCCGAATACGGCTTGCCGATGCCCTTGAAGCCCTCGGGGAACACCCCCGCGACCTCGCCCGACCGCAGCAGCCGCTCGGCGTCGGCGGGGCAGGCCAGGGTATGGCCCGCCTTGCGGGCCAGCCCGCCGACCACCGGCGTCTCGAACACCAGATCAGCGGCCAGCAAGCGCAGCGACCGATGGGCGGGATGCCGGTCGTGCACGGCCAGCTGCAGCATCAGCGCGTCCAGTGCCACCACGCCGGCGTGATTGGAAACCACCAGCGCACCACCGGTGGACGGAATGTTCTCGATGCCGTTGACATCCACCCGGAACCACAGATCCGACAGTGGTCGCAGAGTCGGCAGGATCACCGATTCGAGCAGATGTTCGTCCCGCCCGAATTCGTCGACCTGGTAGTCCCCGGTGAGGCGGCGGCGGGCGAAATCGGCGGTATTGCGAATACCGCCGGCCACCGCACTTCGCACCAGATCACCCAGCGAGCGCGGCGAGGCCGATTCGGCCAGCCGCTCGGTCAGCGAGGTTACCGGCTGCAGGGCCGGCTCCACCGGCCACCGCCGCGACGCGGGGCGCTGCCGGGCCTCGAAATCCGTCTCGTGCAGGTGAATGACTTTGGCCACGTCGTTCATCGATGTGCTCCCGTCCCGGCCCCGACGAGGCCGAGGAGTCTGTTTTCTGCAGCGTCGATCCAGTGCGGATCTATGACGGGCCGCAACGCTGCGCCCCCGATGAAGTCGTCGAACGCCTGCACCGTCGTCCAGCGCGGTGCGAAGCCGAGTTCGCTACGCATTCTCGTGGTGTCCAATCCACAGCCGTAGTAGAAGTAGTCGATCTGCTCGGTCGTGAACTCACGCATCACCGGGCCCATGAACGACCGGCCGACCGTCTGGAAAACACTCATCGGCACCGGTAGTTCGACGCGACCCGCGCGACGGATGGCCTGCGACAACGCCAGCGCCCCGTCTCCGGCGACGTTGAACGTGCCGCCCGGTGCGGAATGCGCCGCATGCGCCAGCGCCGCGATCGCGTCCTCTTCGTGCAACAGCTGCATACGGGGGTCGCGACCGAAAATCGTCGGCGTGATCGGGGAGCGGAAATACTGCACGCCCCGGCCCGCTAGACGCGGCCCCACAATCGGTGGAAATCGAAGGATCGCCGCGGCGATATCCGGACGCCGACGCGCCATTCCACGGACGAAGCCCTCGACCTCGATCATATCGCGCGCGAACCAGCCCTTCGGCGGCGTGCGCGCACTCATTTCCTCGGTGAATTTCGCCGGATCCTTCGGACCACAACCGTACACCGCCGAGGAGGACCGGAGCACGACGCGGCGCACGTTGGGCGCCTTCTGACAGACCGCCATCAACTGCATGGCGCCGAAGACGTTGTAATCCTTCATCGCCGCGCGGCCGCCGCCGGCGGGCGGGCGGGAGAGCACGGAAGGGTGAACCACGGTATCGACGTTGTTTCCATCGATCACCTTGCGAATCAACGGATTTCGGATATCGGCGCGGACGAACTCGGCGCGCCCCATCCGGCGCAGCAGATCGCGGCTGGGCATCCGGGCATCGACGGCGATGACGCGTTCGATCGCCGGATCGGCCGCCAGCCGAGTGACGACATTGCCGCCGAAGAAGCGGCTCGCGCCGGTGACGAGGACAACTTTGGGCGGCTGGTCGTCGCGGCCAGCCGTACGCCCGTCCCGCATATCCGAACCCACGCCGAATCCCACCTGTGCACCCCTGCTTGGCTAGTTCCGTTAACCAGAGTAGCGGCTGTTACGGAGGCGGCCGAGAGTATTAACCAGGATCTAACGATGACTTCAGTCACCGGAAACAAATGCTAAAGCCCGCCACCTGGAACGATGGCGGGCTTTCAGCTAATTTCTAGCGTATAAAGCTTACTTGCCGAGTTTGCGACGCTGCACGCGCGTACGGCGAAGCAGCTTGCGGTGCTTCTTCTTCGACATCCGCTTACGGCGCTTCTTGATCACAGAACCCATAGGGTTGTTCCTCGCGTTCTCTCTCTACCCTCGGCACGCACGCCGGTTACGTACGCCCATCTTCCGGTTCGCTCGGCGGCCGCCTGGCAACCAGTGTTCAGCTCCCGACCTGACCCAGATCGGCAGCGGGTAACACAACGGTGGTTCATCGTACCGGGCCAACCCACGGCGAACGAAACGGGCACCGCTGTGCCCGGTCGCCGACACCGCCGACCGGCGTTCGCACGCTGCTATCCGGCGTCGAAGTACGACGTCTGCAGGTAGTCGTGCACCGCCTTGGCGTGTACCCGGAACGATCGACCGACTCTGACAGCGGGTAGTTCTCCCGAGTGAACCAGCCGATACACCGTCATCTTGGAAACCCGCATCAGATTCGCCACCTCGGCAACGGTGAGGAACTGTGTTCCTCCACCGCCGATGACAGGACCGGAACTCGCAGAGCTGTTTCCAGACATCATTGCACCACTGACCTCCGGCACGTCCGCGCCGCCGGCTTCCCCACCGGCGGAACAGACACGCACGTGCTCCCCCGAGCTTAGCGTTACCAGTGGGATTGCTGCGACGGGTGGGAGAAATAGCAGTGTCACCAGCGGATGTCACGTCACACCCGGCGGCCACTCCGCGGCTACTCGCCGGTCGCCCCCTGTTCGACCGAGCGGCGCTTGGCCGCGTGCAGCGCCTCCCAGAACGCCGAGCGCACGCCGCCGCGCTCGAGCTCGCGCACAGCCGCCGCGGTCGTCCCCGCCGGCGAGGTCACCGCCGCACGCAACTCCGCAGCATCCTGACCGGACTCCTCCAGCAGCGCCGCCGAGCCGAGCATGGTCTGCACCACCAGTTCGGTGGCCACGTCCCGCGTCAGGCCGAGGCCGACGCCGGCCTCCACCATGGCCTCGACCACCAGGAAGAAGTACGCGGGTCCCGAACCCGACACCGCGGTCACCGCGTCCATCTGGCTCTCGGCGACGGTGACGACCTTGCCGACCGCCCCCAGCAGCTCCGAGACCGTATCCAGCTCGGCGGATTTCGCGTAGCGACCGGCCGCGATCGCGCTCATGCCCTGGCCGACCAGCATCGGGGTATTCGCCATGACCCGCACGACCGGGAATCCGGCGGGCAACTTCGACTCCACCCGGGCGGTGGTCACGCCGGCGGCGAGCGACACCATGATCTGATCGCGATCGTTGTCGAGTTCGAGTTTGCCGAGCTCGGTCAGCACGGCGTCGACATCGTGCGGCTTCACCGCTACCACCAGCACATCCGCACCCGCCGCGGCCTCCGCCAGACTGTCGGTGACCCGGATGCCGAACCGCTCGCTCAACACCTGCGCGCGGGCCGTCACCGTCTCGACCACGACCAGATCCTTACCCGGCCGCCCGGCCTCGAGCAGCCCGGCAATCAACGCCTCGCCGATCCGTCCGCCACCGATCACCGCAATTCTCGTCATGAGGCCCAAGGCTATCCGTGCGCGGCGGCCGACGCGGGGCAGGGGCGATCAGTGGGAGCGGGGCAGCGGAATCAGCGCGAGTTGGCGGGTCTGCGCAACCACCGCGCCCGTGCTGTCGAGGACCAGTTGATCCTCGTCGAACATGCGCTCCCCGATTTCGTGGGCGGTCGCGATCACCCGCAGCCAGCCCGGCGCGGGACGACGCCGCAGATAGGTGGTGAGCTGCACGGTCGGGGCCCAGCCGAACCGGCCCATGTTCATCGGCACGGGCGGGCTCATATCCCCCGCCATCATGGCGAAATACGCGGCGACGTCCGGATCGCTGCCGTCGGCGGCGCGCGGACGGATCCACAGGCGCAGCCGCGGCTCGCCTCGCTCGCCGGACAGGAACGGCGCCCAGGCCGGATCGATCGCCACCGAGGCGCCTCGCGAGACGTTGACCAGCCGGCCCATCGGAGAATCCGGCGCGTCGTAGCCCAGGGCCTCGGCGGGCGGTTCCGGCGGCATATCCGCCACGGTCTCGCGCCGATAGGCCGGTTCCGCGTCGTCGAGGTGGCCGAAGGTGAACGCCGAATGCACCAGCGTGCGACCACCCTGGACCAGATCGGCGTCGACCAGGCAGATCTGGCGGCCCGTCTTGCGGATTCGGACCTCGTACTCGACCTCGCCCGGGTCCGGGGCGCCGAGGAAATCGGTGCTCGCCGCGATCGGGAACATCTCGGCCAGATCGGGGTGCGTGGTGCGCAGCCGGGTCGTGGCGGCGGCCGCCGACGAGGCGACCATGGTGCCGCCGTGCAGCTTCTTGCCGATCGTCCACACCGGGTCGATGACGCCGCGATAGCGCGCGAACTCCGCGGAAACCTCCACCTCGGTCACCGCGCACACGCGGCTGAACGGTGCGTCGTCCAACTCCGGCCGTACCGTTTCGACCGCCAGTTCCGTCACCCGCCGCTCCTCTCCGTGGGCCCAGCCGGTTCCGGCCCGGCTCGTACACCGTATAAGTCTGCCGGACGGTCGCTCGATTCCCTACCGGGTGTGACGAAGCTGTACGGGCACAGGCCGATCAACCCTGCCGGGTCGGTTCCCGTCCCGGCACCGGCTGCAAGTTGTTCAGATGTGTGCGCGCGAACCGCAGCGCTCGCCCCAGCATCGCCGCGCGGTCGGCGGTGGTCCGTGCGTTCTGGGTGTTCACCTCGATCACGGCGTGACCCCGGAAACCGTTGCGCACCAGCGATTCACACACTTCCACACAGGGTTGCCCACCCTCGCCGGGAATTAGGTGCTCGTCGTGAGCGGCGCCGCGGCCGTCGGCCAGGTGCAGGTGCGCCAGACCGCTGCCCATGCGGTCGGCCAGCGTCAGCGCATCCATCCCGGCGGTCGCGGTATGCGACAGATCCAGGGTGTAGTGCCGGAAGCCGGTATCGGTCGGATCGTAGGACGGGCTGAACGCGGTCACGGAAAGTCCCGGTCCACCACGGCGTTCCAGCCGGCGCGCCGAACCGGAGCGGCGTCCGAACAGCGTGTCGGCGCGCATGGGGAACATGTTCTCCACCGCGACCACGACCGGACTGCTGTCCTCGAGTTCGCCGACCTGCTGGGCGAAGCCCTCCGCATAACGCCGCTGCCAGCGGAAGGGCGGATGCACCACCACGGTCGCCGCCCCCAGCGACTCCGCCGTCCGCACACTGCGTTCGAGCTTGGCCACCGGGTCGGCACCCCATACCCGCTGCGAGATGAGCAGACAGGGCGCGTGCACGGCCAGCACCGGCACCGCGTACCGGCGCACATACGATTGGACCGTGGCGATGTTCTGGCTGGCCGGCTCGGCCCAGACCATCAATTCCACGCCGTCGTAACCCAATTCCGCGGCATACCGGAACGCCGCCTCGGTGTTCTCCGGATAGACCGACGCCGTCGACAACCCCACCTGAACGGTGGTCCCCACCTGACCGCTGTGCCCCACTTGCTGCTCCCTGCTCAGTTCGTGCTGAGAAGAAAGGCTAGCGGTCCGAGCGTCACGAAGATGCCCACAACGACCGCGATCACCGTGCTGAGGATGTCGTCGGTGCGGCGCAGCACGCGAACCAGCGCGACCAGACCGAGAATCACGACCATCGCCAGCACCAGCGCCAGGAACGGCATGACGTCCCACATCTGCTCGAAGCCCTTGAACAGCAACATTCCCGCGACCGCCGCGCCGACGGCCTGGCCGCCGAGGATCATCCACTGCCGCCGGTTGAGATCCTCGACCGAGCCGCGGCGGGGAGCCGGCCGGCTCAGCTGCGGCAGTTTGTCGCGCAGGGAGAAGCTGCGCGGGGCGGCCCGGCGCCGACGCGGGGTGGGCTCGATCTCCTCGTCGTCGAGCAGATCGTCGTCGTAGTCGTCCTCGGGTTCGTCGAGTTCGACCGGTGCGTAGAACTCGGTGCGCGCCTCGGCCGGATCGAGGAGATCGATCACCCCGCGGCGCGGCCCGCGATCGCGGCGCGCATCGGCCCCGCGACGCTCCTCACGCGCTCCGGCATCGCGCAGCAGATCTCCGGCAACGGTCTGCCCGGACAGCAGCGGCTGCTCCCGGGCGGCCAGCGACCATCCCGGCGACCGGTCCTCGGCCGGCTCGTCGGGGTGGCCGCCGGATCCGGGTTCGTCGAAATCCCGGGGAGCCGAAGCCGGAGCGCCGGGCCGCCGCCGCGCCGACCACGCGGGAAGTCCCTGGCGGGCGTCGGCGCCGTTGCGGCCGCCTGCGGGTACCTCGGGCGCGCCCGACCCGTCGCGCCCCGGCTTCGCACCGTTGCGGCGCGGCAGGTCGGCGCGTCCCGGTGTCGGGAAGTCGGGCGCACCGAATTCACGGCCTGCCGGAGCGCCGAATTCGCGGTGCGGAGAGGGGGTTTCGGGCGGGCGAGGCGGCGCCCAGGCCGCGGTCGGCGGCGTGGGGTCGGTTCCCATGCCACCCTGGAACGGCGGCACCATCACGGTGTTGCTCTCGTCGGGCTCCGGCCGATGCCGGCGCCCGGGACGCCCCGAATCCATCGGAGTCTCGGGAGCGGCGAACGCACCCGCCGCCTCCCGCTCGGCCAGCGCCTCCCGCAATTCGCGGCGGGCGCGGCGACCGGTGGGCGCCGGCGCGGCATCCGCACCGTACGGCGCGGGCGCACCCTCCGGCGCGGCGTGCCGGGTCGAATCGGGCTGAGCGCCGTATCCGGGAGCGTCGTATCCGGGGGCCGCGCCGAACTCCGGCGAGGAATATCCACCCGGAGAGTCGAACGAGGTGGGCTGGAAGCTGCTCGCCGCGTACCCCGACGGCTCCCAGGAATTCGGCGCGCTCGGCGCCTCCGGAGTGGCGGCCAGGGGATCGTAGAAACTGATCGGGCCGGACAGCGGTGATTCGGCTTCGTATCCGGGTACCGAGAGCTGGAAGTCCGGCATCGGTTCCGGATCCGGTTCGGCCTCCGGAGCGGCGTGCGAGGAGGAGCCCTCCCGAACCGCCGGCAGGTCGCCGGTCAGGTCGGTGACCGCGATGCCGCGTCCGCCTCTGCGCCGGCGACCGCCGCCCGACGCCGGAACTCCCTGGCCGTTGCGCGCCAGCAGTTCGGCGACCGACAGCTGGGTCGAATCCTCACTCATGCCGGCTCCTTTCGGTCGTGAACGGGCTGCGGCGCGGGCACGCCGGGCTGCCGCCTCCGCTCCTGCCGTTCACGACGGTCCTTTCCGATTGACCGCTTCCCGCATCGATCATCCCGATACGGCCTCGGTCGGGCCCGGCACTCCGATGGGCCGAGTACTACCCGGACCCGGGTCGCTACCCAGGTCGGTATCCAGTTTGCGCAGGATCAGTCCTTCGCGCAGCGCCCACGGGCAGATTTCGAGCGTATCGAGGGACAACGCCCGCATACTCGCCTCCGCTACCAGTGCGCCGGCCACCAATTGCTGGGACCGGTCGGAACTGACACCTTCCAATTCTGCGCGATCGGCGGCGGTCATCCGAGAGATGAATGCGATCAACTGCCGCAGACCGGAACTGGTGAGACTACGCCGCACACGCGGTCCCGCGGCCGAAGGGGCGGCTCCGGTCAGCCGGGCCAGCGAGCGGAAGGTTTTCGAGGTGCCCACCGCCAGATCCGGGCGTCCGACCGCGAGCAGTTGTTTGGCCGGTATCACCAACTCGGCGTCGAGCCAGTCCCGCAGCACCGCCACCCGGCGCTTACCCGGCGGATCGCCGTTCAGCCAGTCTCTGGTCAGCCGGCCCGCCCCCAACTGCAGCGACAACGCCGCGTCGGGCGCCTCGTCGCAGCCGTTGCTCATCTCGAGCGATCCGCCGCCGATGTCGAGATTCAGAATGCGTCCCGCGCTCCACCCGTACCAGCGCCGCACCGCCAGGAACGTCAGCCGGGCCTCGTCGACACCCGAGAGCACTCGCAGATCGACACCCGCGCGCGAGCGGATCTGGGCCAGCACGTCATCGGAATTGGCCGCCTCCCGCAGCGCCGAGGTCGCGAACGGCATCAGCTCCACACAGCCGGAAGTCTTTGCGATACTGGCGAATTCGGTGATCGTCTTGGTGAGCTTGGCCGCGCCCTCGGGCGTGATGCAGCCCGCGTCGTCCAAATTCTCCGACAGCCGCAAGGTGGCCTTCGTCGAGCTCATCGGCATCGGGTGCCCACCCCGATGCGCGTCCACCACGAGCAGGTGGACGGTATTACTTCCCACATCGAGAACACCGAGCCGCACATGAATACGGTACCGGGGTCGGTGGAGGCACCGGAGGACGAATCGGAACTCCCCTCACCACACCAGCCCGGAACTGGGGCTCGAGCGGCAAAGCTGTTAGCGTCTGGCGATGTGACCGCAGGAGCATCCGCGCCCACCCCCGTCTCGCCGGACACGGCGCCGGCCGGGCTGCGACCAGCTGCGAAGATAGATCCGGCGCCGGAGGTCGATCTCGACTTCCCGCGGGAGTGGATCGAATTCGTCGATCCGGCAAATGCCGAGCATCTGATCGCGGCCGATCTCACCTGGCTGCTGTCGCGCTGGACCTGCGTCTTCGGCACGCCCGCCTGCCAGGGCATCATCGAGGGCCGCCCGGACGACGGCTGCTGTTCGCACGGCGCGTTCCTCAGCGACGACGACGATCGCAAGAAGCTGGCCAAGGCCGTGAAGATGCTCACGCCGCAGGATTGGCAGCTGATGGACGAGGCGCGCGATCGCGACGGCAAGGTCCGCAAGAAGCTGTATATGGAAGAGGACGAACTCGACGACGAGCCGGCCATCCGCACCCGCCGCTACGAGGGCGCCTGCATCTTCCTCAACCGCCCGGGTTTCGCCGGCGGAATCGGTTGCGCCCTGCACACGATGGCCCTGCGCAAGGGCATCGAGCCGCTGACGGTGAAGCCCGAGGTGTGCTGGCAGTTGCCGATCCGGCGCACGCAGGACTGGGTCGACCGGCCCGACGGCGAACAGATCCTGCGCACCACCCTCACCGAATACGATCGGCGCGGCTGGGGCCCGGGCGGTGTGGATCTGCACTGGTACTGCTCCGGTTCGCCCGACGCGCATGTCGGCAGCCGCCCGGTCTGGCAGTCCTACGCGCCCGAACTGATCGAATTGATCGGGCAGCCGGCCTACGACGAACTGGCCCGGCACTGCCGCCGTCGCGAAGGACTGGGCCTGATCGCGGTGCATCCGGCGACGACCGCCGCGCGCGAGAAAGCCGAAACCGAACCGAACGGGAATATCTGATCCGCCAACCCATTTCGTAGGGATATGGGTAGCGCGCCGGGTATGCCGGCATCCGAGTCCTCCGTTGTCGAGCCCGCGGGAACCGATTCCGCGCCGGGATCACGCCCGGGCGCACCCCGGATCCTGTTGATTTCCGGAAGTACCCGGCCGGGCTCCACCAACACCGCCGCACTGCGCACCTTCGCCGATCTCGCCGCGCCGGCATTCACCGCGGAATTGTTCACCGGGTTGGTCGAGATTCCGGCCTTCGTGCCGGGCGATCAACCCGCCCCGCCGGCGGTGCGGGCCCTGCGTGAACAACTCGCGGCCGCCGATGCCGTGGTGTTCTGCGCACCCGAATACGCGGGATTCATTCCCGGCAGTCTGAAGAATCTGCTGGAGTGGACCGTCGGCAACGCGGACCTGCACGAGAAACCGGTGGCCTGGATTTCGGTGGCGGCCCCCGGACGCGGTGAAGGTGCGATCACCTCCTTGCGCACGGTGCTGGGATATGTCGGCGCGGTGGAAATCGAATCGGCGTGCCGGCGAATTACCGTGCTGAGCGCCATGGTCGGGGCCGACGGAACGGTTTCGGACGCGGCGGTGCGACAGGCTCTCGCCGAATCGGCCGCCGCGATCGGCGCATATCTTTCGGCCGCGGCAGTGCCGCGGGAATTGTGAAGTACCTCTGTACGGTCATCGGCTCGCCATGCGCGCTTCACATACCCGTGATAGGTGTAGGTCATGATGAGGAAATTCCTGGCTACTGCCGCTCTCGCCGCCGGTGCGGCCCTCACCCTTGCTCCCGCCGCGCACGCCGACCCGGCCGCCGATCCGGCCAACTACTCGCTGCAGAACGACAACTTCGTCGCCTACAACGACCCGGCGGCGCTGTCGGCGAAGGACAACGGCAAGCAGGTCATCGTGAGCCCCTACGGCACCTCCAAGCCGATCGCCTGCCACGACAACACCGCGCCGCTGGACGACTGCTGGCAGCGTGACGACTTCGGCTGGTTCCAGCTGCAGAAGCAGGAGCTGCCGCAGATCGGCATCGCCTGGGTGCACGTCGTCTGACAGAACCCTCAGCAGCACAGCGTCGATCAGCACAGCACCGATCAGCACGGTGTCGATACGGAAAAGCCGCGAGGCCCTCGGGCCTCGCGGCTTTCTCGTACCGGCGAGAATCAGGCCTCGAGTTTGTACCCGAGCCCGCGCACGGTCACCAGATGTTCGGGCTTGGCCGGATCGGCCTCGATCTTCGAACGCAGCCGCTTGACGTGGACGTCCAGGGTCTTGGTGTCGCCGACGTAATCGGCACCCCAGACGCGGTCGATCAGCTGGCCGCGGGTCAGCACCCGGCCGGAATTGCGCAGCAGGTATTCGAGCAGATCGAATTCCTTCAGCGGCAACGTCACCGATTTGCCGTTGACCTGCACGGTGTGGCGATCCACATCCATGCGCACCGGGCCGGCCTCGAGGACGCCGCTCTCGCCGGACCCGTCCATCTCCTCGCCGGCGCCGCGGCGCAGCACCGCCCGGATACGGGCGATCAGCTCGCGTGAGGAGTACGGCTTGGTGACGTAGTCGTCGGCGCCCAGTTCCAGGCCGACCACCTTGTCGATTTCACTGTCGCGGGCGGTCACCATGATCACCGGCACACTACTGCGGGTGCGCAGCTGCTTGCACACGTCGGTGCCACTCATCCCGGGCAGCATCAGATCCAGCAGGACGATGTCGGCGCCGGAGCGGTCGAATTCCGACAGCGCGGATGGCCCATCGCCCACGACCGTGACCTCGAAGCCCTCCTTGCGCAGCAGGAACGCGAGCGGATCGGCCAGCGACTCCTCGTCCTCGACGATCAACACACTGGTCATCGGGTTGCCTCCACACCGTTTTGTCCGGTCCGCCGGCGCGGACCGTCGTCGTTCTTGCCCACCCCGATTGCGGTGGGGCTCTTCCTCTCCGCCGGGGCGGAATTCTGGTTGCCTGATTCGACCGCGGGAATACGCAGCGTGAACGTGGAACCGGTACCCAATTTGCTCCACAACGTGATTTCTCCGTTGTGATTGGCGGCCACGTGTTTGACGATAGCCAGCCCGAGTCCGGTTCCGCCGGTGGCGCGCGAACGCGCCTTGTCCGCGCGGAAGAAACGTTCGAAGACCCGTTCCTGGTCTTCCTTGGCGATACCGATACCGCGATCGGTGACCGCGATATTGACGTGGCCGTTGCGCAGCGACCGGCTCACCGATACGTGCGAGCCCTTCGGCGAATAGTTGATCGCGTTCTCGACCAGATTCGACAGCGCCGTCACGAGCAGAGTTTCGTCGCCGAGTATTTCCAGTCCACTGTTGGCATCGGTGCTGACGGTGATTCCGGCGGCCTCGGCGGCGGTACGCGACCGTTCGATCGCGGCATTGACCACGGTGTCGACGTCGACCGCCTCGAGCTGCGGCAGCTTCTCGGCCCCCTGCAGCCGCGAGAGCGCGATCAGCTCGGTGACCATCTTGCCCATCCGGTTCGATTCGCTGACCAGACGCTGCCCGAAATGCCGCACCGAATCCGGATCGTCGGCCGACTCCAGCATGGCCTCGGCGAGCAGGCTCATGGCGCCGACCGGGGTCTTGAGCTCATGGCTGACATTGGCGACGAAATCGCGGCGGGTGGCCTCCATGCGAGCCTGTTCGGAGTCGTCGTCGGCGAACAGCACGACGAAGTTCGAATCACCGCGGGAGAGCGGGCGGGCCACACCGCGCACGGCGATGCTGTTGCGGCCGGGCAGCGGATTCTTCAGCGTCTGGTCGAACTCGACATCCTCGCCGGTGGCGATCACCTTCTCCACCGCCGCCCACGCGCGTTCGTCCAGCAACCGGTTGCGGACGAGGCCCAGTTCCTCGGCGCGCGGATTGACCAGCACCACGTCGCGATATTCGTCCACCACCGCGATGCCACTCTCGGAGGCCAGCACGATCAGATCCAGGACCTGCGACATGGTCAGGCCGGATTCGGCCGCGCGACGCTCGGCTTGCCTGGCGTTCATGTACGGGATGACCAGGCCACCGACGGCCAGACCGACTACGGCCGCGAGGACTGCAAGCAGCACGGCCTGGGGAACGCTCACATAGAGAATCGTACGGTCGCGGACACGTACTCCAAACCCGGGTTGACGAAGTTTCGCGCAGGTCACGGCTGATTCCGCGATCGTTGGCCGGGTGTTCACACAAAGTTGGCCGAGCCCCGGATCGGCCCCGACCGGCGGTTTTCGGCCGCCTGGCAATGGTCGCGCGAACAGTTTTCCTTGCGGCACCGCACATCTGGAGTCCGTGCGAATCGCGCGTGAACACCTCCGGCGTGTCGATCCACCGCGGCGCTCGCCCGGCGACCTGCGTCGAGTGTGAGGTGCGCCTCAATCCCGCGCCACCGGCACCGGCCGGAGACGAAAAGTCCCGGGTACGTACGCCGTTGTACGTTCCCGGGACCGTCGGGGAGCCTCCTACCGGCTCACCAGCCGGAGTCTCCCTTGACCGGGATGTTCACGAAGCTCGGGGCATTCGGATCCAGTTGCAGGTGTTCGGGTTTGAGGCCGGTGTCCGCGAGCATCGGCGCGATCGGCAGGCCCTTGGGGAAGTTGCCGGCGAACACGTCCACCCGCAGGCGATGGCCGGGCGCGAGGACGGCCTGCGTGGCGGGCAGCGCGATGTTCAGTTCGGTCACTTCACCGGGAACCGTCGGCTGCCGCTTGTCCAGCGAGGTGTAGGCCCGCGGGTCGGTGTAGTCGCCGTTCTCGGACCGGGTGCTGTTCGCCTCGTCGACCTCACGCAGCGAGGCCATCAGTTGCCCCGAGGACAGTACGGTCGACTGCCCGTCCGGCGCGACATCGTTGACCGTCACCGTCCAATACCCGTCGGCGGCGTCCTGAACGGTGTTGAGCCGCATCGCGATCGGGCCCGAGATGGTGGTCTCCCCGGCGACCGGGGCGCTGGTGAAGGTCAGCGCGTTGGTTTCCGCGATGCGCGAGTCCTTGCCGCAGCCGTCGATGACGGCGAGCACACCGGCGGTCGCCTGCGCGGCATCGTTGGAGCACAGCGTGGTGAGGCCGGGCGCCACCGTCAGACGTGTCGGCGCACCGGTGAATTCGCCGGTCAACGAGCCGTCGTAGACGCTGTTCGCGGTACCGCTACGGTCACCGGACAGGTACATGCGACGGTACTTCGCGGCCTCCTCGGCCGGCGCCGACGGTCCGAAACCGCCCTGGGTGATCCAACCGCCGCCCTGTTCGCGCAGCGTCACCGGACCGTAGGTGTCGATGCCGTTGTCGATTCCCTTGAGCCACTTGTCGAACCACGCGCGCTGCAGTACGTCCAGCCGCGGCGGCAGGCCGGGCTTGCCGTATTCGTTGCCCGAGTTGAGGTGGTAGGTGTTGCCCATGAACAGCTGCTTCTGCCCGGGCGGGAGCGGAATCCGGTTGTAGATCTTGGATTCGGAGTAGGTGAACAGATCGTGCCACCCGCCGGTGACGAAGGTCGGCACCTGAATCCGGCCCGGATCACCGATCCACGCCTGCCGTTCCGAGGACATGTCGTTCAGCATGTTCTTCACCCGCGGATCGAGGGTGTTCATATCGGTGTTGGTGTAGGCGCTCAGCAGCACATCCATATAGGTGTACGGATCGCTGATCCGGTCGTTCAGCCACGTGGTGTCGAATTTTCCGGTCACGATCGACTGCACGTCCGGCACCCATTTGAGAGTGTTGATCGCGGTGAGCCACAGCGGAATGAAGTTGAACCCGAAGCCGCCGCCGGGGGCGAGAACATCGTCGACCAGATCGCTGCCGGGCACCACCGGGAAGATCGCCTTCAGCGCGGGCGGCTGCTTCTCCGCCACCTGCACCTGGTTGATGCCCGAATAGGAAATGCCGGTCATCCCGACCTTGCCGTCCGACCACGGTTGCCGCGAAGCCCAGTCGATCACCTCCACGGTGTCCTGCTGCTCGCGTTGGCGCAACATATCCCATTCGCCCTGCGAGAAGCCGGTGCCGCGGACATCGACCACGACCTGGGTGTAACCGCTCTTGATCAGCTGCCGGTCGACGGAGAAGTTGCGCAGCTCGCCGCCGCCGAAGGCCTTGGTCAGATCGGTGACCCCGGACAGCGCGGTGCCACTCATATCGATCTGGCGGAACAACCCCAGCAGCGCGTCGGACAGCCCCGGAACCGAGCCCGCGTGGTCGGCCAGATTCGAGACCAGTTTGGTGTAGGGCGTCATGTTCACGACGACCGGCGTGCGGGTGTCGACCGGACGGCTGGCGGCATCGGCGGGCCGGTACACATTGCCCTTCAGCACCGTGCCGTCGCTCATGGTGATCGGCACATCCCAGTCGATGTGGATGTTCGGATACTGCTGCGGGCCGTCCTCGGTGGCGGTCCACGCGGCGCCGGCGGCACCGCCGTCCGGACCGGTCGCGACGGGCCCGGCCTGAGCCGGAGTGGCGAAGAACGGGACGGTCACCGCGGCGGCGACGGCAGCGACTGTGGCGCGTAACGCGTACTTCATCGAACGTGATCCGCCTCTCGAAATGGTCGAACGACCGAGAGTGTATCTACTGCGGAGTAAGTTGCAAACCAGCGGTTACAACTTCTGCAAGAAAAAACTCTCAACTTCTCAGCCCCTCATCCACGTCGATGACCAGCGGAAAGTCCGGCGGTTTACCTACCGGAAGTTATCCACACCACTCCCTACCGGCCCGGACGCCACTACCGGCGGTGCGCATCGGGGCACGAACCGCCGCGCGGCAATTCGATAGCTACGAATAGGCAGAAGAGATGCGGCTCACAAAACGCTGAGTATTGCATACTCGCCTGCGCGACCGACGGAACTTCGGCATGCGGAAACCGTACGCACGCAGCGGGTTCGAGATATACGACAACGCGCCGCGGTCGATGACCGCGGCGCGTCGGAAGGTGCGGGAATCCGGTTTATTTACCGCCCTGGCTCGCGACCGCGGCCGCGCCCGCGGCTGCCGCCTCGGGGTCCAGATACGCCGCGGAACCGATCGGACGCAGATTCTCGTCCAGTTCGTAGCGCAGCGGAATACCCGTGGGAATGTTGAGGCCGGCGATATCCTCGTCGGAAATACCGTCCAGATGTTTCACCAGTGCGCGCAGCGAATTTCCGTGCGCCGCAACCAGAACGGTCTTTCCGGCCACCAGATCGCGGGAAATCGTGGACTCCCAATACGGCACCATGCGGGCGACGACGTCCTTCAGGCATTCGGTCGCCGGCACGTCGATACCGGCGTAGCGCGCGTCGCCGCTCTGGCTGTATTCGCTGTCGGCCTCGATCGGCGGGGGCGGGGTGTCGTAGCTGCGGCGCCACATCATGAACTGGTCGTCGCCGTACTGATCGCGGATCTGCGCCTTGTTCTTACCCTGCAGCGCGCCGTAGTGCCGCTCGTTGAGCCGCCAGTCGCGGACCACCGGAATCCAGTGCCGATCCGCGGCGTCCAGGGCGATATTCGCGGTGCTGATCGCGCGGCGCAGCAGCGAGGTGTAGACGATATCGGGCAGGATGCCGTGCTCGGCCAGCAGTTCACCGGCCCGTTTGCCCTCGGCGACACCCTTGTCGGTCAGGTGCACATCCACCCAGCCGGTGAACAGATTGAGAGCATTCCATTCGCTTTCGCCGTGGCGCAGCAACACGAGGGTGTACGTCATGCAGGTCATGCTAGCGGTGCCGCGTCGGCGAATTTCAGCTGCGCCGGATCGGGCGCTCGCGGCCGCCGCGAGCCGCGACCTACCAGCTCACGGTCAGATCGTAGGCCGTCAGAATCGCCTGCAGGGCCGGGTTGATCGGCGGAGGCAGCACCTCCACGCCCGGATCCGCCGACGTGACGAGTCCGTTGGAGGTGTGCGCGAGTCCGGTCCGGCGCAGCCAGATGGCCCAGCAGTCCCATTCGCTGCCGTGTCGCGAACCGTAGGCGATCCCGTGCGCGAGGCTGTCGTCGTCGAGCGTGATCTGCCAGATCCGAGTGGAGATCGCCGTCGTGAGCCAGCGCTCGCCGCCACGCAGTTCGGCGACCGTGACCTCCCGCAGGCCGCGCTCCACGAGTGCGATCGGGGCATATCGCGCGATCGCCGAGAGGCTGGAGGCCGCCTCGATATCGATGAACCATCCGTGCGTCGGCAGCGTCAGATGGTAGAGCCGATATTCGCTGAGCCACAACATGTTCAGCTCGCGGGGCGGCCGATATCCCGAACTCTGCCATTCCTCTTTGATCAGCGATTCGAGCTCGTCGTCGGAGCCGACATCGTCGAAATAGTGGGACGCGCGACGGGGAAGTTTCGGTTTGAGGGGTGCGAGAAGCTCTCCGTACGCGCCCTGTTCGGTACTGGCGGCGTACACGGTCTGCTGACCTTCGACGTCGTAGCGGTTCCACTCCGCCCGTGATTCGTCGCTGGAAATCCCGCGCTGGAGCGGATTGAGCGGTCCATAGGAAGGTTTCGCCAGCCGATAGACCTCACGAGACGCCGCGGGGAGAAGCGCGAATCCGGTCTTGGCGCAGCGCCGAGCATTTCGGGTTTCGCGCACAGACACCGGTCTCCCTCTTCCGACAGCCTCCCAAAGGGGGAAGTTTATCGAAAGAGAGCTTTCCCGCGCGGCCAGGTCGACCGAGTCAGTTGTCCGAGCCGTCGACGAATGCGACTGCGGCAGCGATGGTCTCGCGGAATCGGTCCGCACGGATCGCCAGGGCGGGCGACTCCTCACCCAGCCGCGGATTGGCTCCGATGAACCACGACCGCGCCACATCGCTGTCCTCGGCGGTCGCCAGGATGATCCAGCACCGATGCGCGACCTGCAGGCGAGCAAGTGCGGCATCCCGGGGCGTCGGCCCTTCGGCATGGGACCACTTGTGCGGCAGCTTGCGGTCGCGGACTCCGGCGATCAACGCCACCAGCGTGGGACCCAGATGTTGGACGAGTTGCCGCGCCAGCTCCGCCGGACGCAGTTTGGCCGTATCGACATGACTGGTGATGGCGAGAGCGTTCGCAACGGTCATCTGTCTCAACCCTCCAGTGCACGTGCCGGCCGCAACACGGGCGGATAGTTCAGTGTAGCCGAAAATGCCACCTTAATGCAACCACTTCTGCTACCTTATCAACCTCCGTATCACCCGTCCGGAACACCGCACTCCCGCTAGGACCTCCCTGTTCCATGCGACTGTCGAGAAATACGCGCGGAAGTCACTCCTCGGGACTGCACAGTCCCCCGTCGCCGCCCAGCGACGCCGACGCCCTGACCGTGAGCCTGCACTACCTGGTCTATTACCGGAACGAGTACGAACGCTCCCGGCTGGTGGTCAAGACCCGGGCCAAGCGGGTGGTCGTATGGACCGCCGTCGCCAACGGTGTCATCGCCGTCCTCGGTACCGCGGTGGCCGTCTTCCAGGCTCCCTGGATCGGCCTGCTCAGCACGGGCCTCGCGGCGTCGATCGGCGTGGTCACCGCCTGGGACGGCTTGTATCGCCACCGCGAGATGTGGATTCAGCGCAGCGTCATCATCGGCCAGCTCCAGACACTGCTGCGCGGCGTCGAACTCCGGCGCGCTCAGCACGAGGACCGCGACGTGCTCGCCCGAGAGGCGATGATCGAACTCAATGCGATCCTCGCCGAAGATCTGGAAGCCTGGACCTCGATGCGCCGGACCCAGCCACTGGCGCGCGAAGCCGCCGACACGAGCAAGGACCGCTAGTCCCGCTCTGCTCGAATCTCGGTGATTCGATTACTTTCCCGGCGACTCGACGCCGCTCATGATGACGCCTGATCGCAGGAGTCACCGCGATCGACGGCTATGAGGGAGTCGGCCATGAGCGAACCGGGTGTGGTACCCGACCGGGAAGGTCCGGAGGCATCCGCCCCGGAACCTTCCGTCTTCCGACGGATCGGCGTCGACTGGTGGGCGGTGATCGTCGCGGGGGTCTTCGTGCTGCTCGCCGTCGCCGACGCCCTGCCGAAAATTCCGTGGTGATCCCGATGGCTACCGAAACAACCACCCCGACAACGGAATCGGTGAATCCACGCGGCGCACTGGCCTATCTGCCGGGCATCGCGCTGCTGGTGGCGGTCGGCTTGCTCGGCAAGTACACCCAGATCTGGGTGAACGACTTCGTTCACGATCACCACTGGCGCTTCCCCGATATCGAATATGTGCTCTGGGCTATCGTTTTCGGGCTGATCATCGCCAATACCGTTGGGGTGCACAAGATCTTCAAGCCCGGCATCGGCACCTACGAATTCTGGTTGAAGGCCGGCATCGTGGCGCTGGGTTCGCGCTTCGTCCTCGGGGATGTCGCGAAATTGGGTGGCACCAGTTTCGTGCTGATCCTCATCGACATGACGGTCGCGGGCGCGATCATTCTCACCGTGGCACGGCTGCTGGGCCTGTCCGGCAAGCTGGGATCGCTCCTGGCCGTGGGCACCTCGATCTGCGGCGTGTCCGCGATCGTGGCCGCGCGCGGGGCCATCCGGGCCCGCAACGCGGATGTCGGCTATGCCATCGCGGCCATTCTGACGCTGGGCGCGGTATCGCTGTTCACGCTCCCGGCCATCGGCCACGGCCTGGGGCTGACCGATCACGAATTCGGTCTCTGGGCGGGTCTGGCCGTCGACAACACCGCCGAGACCACCGCGACCGGTTACGCCTACTCCGACGCCGCCGGCAAACTGGCGGTCCTGGTGAAATCCACCCGCAACGCGCTCATCGGATTCGTGGTCCTGGGATTCGGCCTGTACTGGGCCGCCCGCGGCGAGGCCGACACCATCGCTCCCGGACTGCGTGCCAAGGCGGCCTTCGTCTGGGCGAAGTTCCCCAAGTTCGTCCTCGGCTTCCTGGCGGTCTCGGCCCTGGCCACCGCCCATTGGATCGACAAGGCGCAACTGGCCGGCCTCGCCAACCTGTCGAAGTGGGCGTTTCTGCTCACCTTCGCCGGCGTGGGTCTCAACACCGATTTCCGGGAACTCGGGCGCAGCGGATGGCGGCCCCTGGCGGTGGCGGTGGTCGGCCTGGTCGTGGTCGCGACGGTCTCGCTGGGACTGGTGCTGTTCACCGTCCGGGTCTTGCACTGGGGCGTGGTCGACTGACCCCAACCGGCGGCGGCCGACATTTCTACAAGACGCGCGGCGGCGACCTCCGGGACGGTAAGGGCATCAGCCGTCCTCAGGAGGAGATATGAAAACTGCCGCTGCCGGTCGGGCGAGACGCGCGTTGCTGCTGCTGGTCAGCGCGCTCGTCGCACTGCTCGTCGGGAACACCACAGGGGTCGCGACGGCCGCACCGGACGATTCCGTGGACCGGATGGTGCCGCTGCCGGACGGCGATATCCACGTCGTCACCAGCGGGGCACCGAGCGCACGGGCGGTGGTACTGATCCACGGGACCGGCGGCTCGGTCTCGTGGTGGGATCCGGTACTGCCCGCGCTGGCGGACTTCTACGTGGTGCGGGTGGACCTGCTCGGTCACGGCCGCTCGGCCAAACCGGACAGCGGTTACGGCATGGCCGAACAGGGACATCGGGTCGGGGCGGTCCTCGACCGGCTCGGCGTTCGGCACGCGATCGTCGTCGGGCACTCCACCGGCGGATATGTGGCGACCGAACTCGCCGCGCAACGCCGGGATCTGGTGAGCGCGATCGGATTGATCAGCACCGGATCCCGCCTGGACGCGTTCACGGACAACGGCCCGCTCGGCAACCTGCTGTTCGTCCCGCAGATCGGGCAACCGCTGTGGCCCGTGCTTCCGGACGCCGCCATTCGATACGCCATGAGCAGCGCGTTCACTCGCGACGTCGCGATTCCGCAGCAGCTGGTGGACGACTTCCACGGCATGACCTACCGCAGTATCACCGCCACCTCCGACGCATCGGATGTCTATCTGCGGGAACGGCAGGAACCCGACCGCCTCGCCGATCTCGGGCTGCCGAGCCTGGTGCTCTACGGTTCCCGGGACCGCCGGTGGCCGGCCGCATCCTTCCAGGACTACCGACGCGTGCCGGGTGTGCGGATCGAATCGCTCGACTGCGGCCACAGCCCGATGATCGAGGAGCCCGGCCCCACCGGAGAAATCCTGCGCGACTTCGCCGGTCGGCACTGAAGCCGCACGACGCGCTTTCGAGCGCCGGGAGTTCGTGACCCACATCACTGTGCGACGTGGATGAGTTCTCCCGGCGCGTTCCGTCTACCCGAATATGAGCGCACAGAGCACCGCAGCGGTGAAGGGTCCCGCGTCCTACTTCCCCGCCATCGAGAAGAAATACGGACGGCCCGTCGAGGAATGGTTCGACATCGTTCGCGGATCGGAGCTGACCAAGCATATGGAGCTGGTCGCCTGGTTGAAGAGTGAGCACGGGCTGGGGCACGGGCACGCGAATGCGCTTGTCGCGCATGTGCGCAGCATCGACAACGGGTAGGCAGCGCGGGACCGGCCCGACAGCGCGCAGGCGCCGGCCGTCGAACCGGCCCACGTCCTCAATCGGTCGCGAGAGCCGCCGCGCCCACCAGCGTGGCACCGTCGGTGATCGGGGATTTCAGGACACGAAGTTCACGGATGAAGCCGAGGCCGGCATGTTTCACCACCGCCGCCCGCAGCGGATCCCACAGCGGGGCGCCGGATTCGGCGAAACCGCCACCGATCACGACACGGTCGATGTCGAGCATCGCGGCGGCAGACGAGATGGCTTGTCCCAGAGCTGTCCCCGCGCGCGACAGCGCGGCCGCCGCGACGGCGTCACCCGCTCCGGCGGCGCGTGCCAGTTCGATCCCGGTCGTTCCCGTCCAGCCCTGTGCGCGTGCCCACCGGACCGAGGACATGCCACTCGCGACGGCCTCCACACATCCGACACCGCCGCAGGCACACGGCACATCCCAGCCGGGTACCACGATATGGCCGACGTGCCCGGCATTCCCGGTACGGCCCACGAGAACTCGGCCGTCGCTGACGATGCCGCCGCCGATTCCGGAGGAGACCGTCATCGCCAATCCGGAACGGACACCGCGTAAACCTCCGACGCGATACTCCGCCAATGCCAAGGCCGCGCCGTCGATCGCGAATCGAATATCGGCCTCGGGGAACAGTTCTCGCACCGCGGCGACGATCGGGAAGCCGTCACGCCACTCGGGAATGTTCAAGGGGGCGGTGCTACCGGCACCGACATCCACCGGGCCGGCGGCGGCGATTCCGATCGAGCTCACCTCGAATTCGCCGGTGCCACAGGTGTCGTCGGCCGATGCGGCAGCTACCACCTGCCGCAGCAGCTCGCGGCATGCTTCCCACGCTCCCCGGGACGGCACGTCGACCCGGCGCATCTGCCGCAACAGCGGCAACGATGCGGGTCGCGCTGTGGATTCGTCGTACGAAACGGACTCGATCGGCGCCGTCGCGACGGCCGCGGCGAATTTCGTCGCGCCGATATCCACAGCCAGCACGCCCATCTCGCCACCGCCTCCTCAGCGCATCACCCGATCGGATGCACGGTACCCACTCGGCGGGCGAGCGCTGTCAGGACTCCTCGGTATCCACCAGATGCTCGAACGCCCGCAGGTTCTTCAGGGACTCACCGCGCGAGACACGCCATTTCCATTCGCGCCGAATGGATTCCGCGAAACCGAGCTCCAGCAGCACATTGAAGTCGCCGTCGACCGCCTCGAGAATCTGGCCGAAGATGCGGTCCAGTTCGTCGGGGGTCACGGCATGGGTCGCGATGCGGCCGACCAGATAGATGTCACCGACCCGGTCCAGGGTGTAGGCGACACCGTAGAGGCGGCGGTTGCGGCGCAGCAGATACTTGTAGACACCCTCGAAGTTCTCGTCGGGTTTGCGGCAGACGAAGCATTCGAAGCGCACGCCGTGCTTGCCGACCGTCAGCATGACCGTCGTCTTCAGCTTGCGCTCACCGGGCAGCACCACGACGAAGGTGTCCCGGCCCTCGCGGGTGTAGTCGATCTCGCGCTCACGCACGGTGTCGTCGATCAGCTGCGCGGTCTGCGCGATGGTGTCACTCACCGGCGTACCACTCCCATCCGGCGCCGCCACAGCGCCCGCGACCTGGCTTGACTGCTCTCTGTCAGCAACGTACCCGGCATTCGCGAACGCACACCCCGATGCCCGGCCAACGCCTCGGCATAGCAGTCGAGCAACCCGTCGGCGGTGTGTTCCCAGGAGAAACCGGCCGCATGATCCACTGCGGCCGCGCCCATCCGCCGCAACCGTTCCGGATCGTCGAGCAGCCCGCGCAGGGCGGCCGCCCACTCGTCGGCCTGGTGCCCGGACACCAACATGCCCGAAACACCGTCCCGCACAGCGGTACTCAATCCGCCGACGTCGGCGGCCAGCACCGGTGTGCCGCTGGCCTGCGCCTCGATGGCGACCAGGCCGAACGACTCGTTGTAGCTCGGCACCGCGACCATATCCGCGGCCCGGTACACCTGCACCAGACGATGCGGCGGCTGCGGCGGCAGGAATGTCACCCGATCCGAGATGCCGAGCGTGGCGGCCAACTCGATCAGCGCGTCCGGGCGATCCAGACCGGTGCCCGAGGGTCCACCCACGATGAGCACCCGCAGCTTGCGTTCGGGTTCGGCGCGCAGCACCTCGGCCGCCGCGAACACGAGCACATCGGGAGCCTTGAGCGGCTGGATCCGGCCGACGAAGGCCACCACCTGCTCATCCGGCTCGATGCCGAATTCGGCGCGCGCGGCCGCCCGGTCACCGGGGCGATAGCGGGACAGATCCGCACCCGGGGGCACCACGTCGATGCGCTCGGATTCGGCGCCGTACAGCTCGACGAGCTGGCGGGCCTCCTCCGCGGTATTGGCGACCAGCCGATCCGATTCGGCGATGATCTGTTTCTCGCCGACCACCCGCGACAGCGGTTCCGGCGTATCGCCCTCGGCCAGGAATGCGTTCTTCACCGCGGCCAGCGTGTGCGCGGTGTGTACCAGCGGCACCCGCCACCGATCCCGGGCCAGCCAGCCCACCTGCCCCGACAGCCAGTAGTGCGAATGGATCAGGTCGTAGTAACCGGGCAGCTGCCGGGCCTCCTGACGCAACACCTCCGCCGCGAACGGGCACAGCTGAGTCGGCAGATCGTGTTTGTCCAGCCCCTCGAACGGTCCCGCCACCACATGCCGCACCAGTACCCCCGGCGCGGCCTCGACCACCGGCTCGTCGTTGGAGGATGTCGCACGCGTGAAGATCTCCACCTCCACGCCGCGGCGAGCCAGCTGTAGCGCCGACTGCAGCACGTAGACGTTCATCCCGCCCGCATCGCCGGTACCCGGCTGCGCGAGCGGAGAGGTGTGCACCGACAACACCGCGATCCGATGCGGACGTTGATCCGGGCGATAACTCACACACTCCAGTGTGCACGCCTCGACGCGTCAACCGTTATGCGCTCGCGCCTCGAGTGAGCGTAGTCACACCCACGGCTGGGAGGTGGTGGTGGACGGGATCACCCGAGCGAGACAACGAATTCCGTGAGCTCATCGGCGAAGCGCTGGGGATCCTCGACGAACAGGCCGTGCTGGGCGTCGTCCCAGAACGAGGTGCGCGCCTCGGGGGCGTGCTCGGCGATGTAGCGGCCGTTCTCGACGGGAACCACAGGATCGGCGGTGCCGTGCATGACGAAGACCGGAACGTCGAGGTTGCGCAGGGTTTCGGTGTTGTCGACGGTGCGGTAGAACAGCGCCTTGCGGACGCGGGGCGGGGTCGCGAGGCTGCCGCCGAACAGGCGCTGGGCGTCCTCGCCCTTGTCCCGGCCGGGCCCGGTGTTGGCGTTGCCGAAGGCGGCGAAGCCGCGCATCGCCCGGCCGGCGCTCTCCTCGAACACGTCGGGGATGGCCTTCTGCATCGCCGGCCCGGGCTGGGAACCCTCGACGCCCCGGCCGATCCCGGCCTGCGATCCGCAGTACACCACCCCGGCCACGGCGCCGGTGCCGTACGCGGTCAGATAGTCGCTGAGCACGATGCCGCCGTAGGACCAGCCCAGCAGCACGGCATCGGCGGTGATGTTCTCCGCGGCCAGCACCGCGGCGACATCGGCCGCCCAGTTCTTCGGATCGTCGTATCCGGTCTCGGGCGCATCGGAGTACCCGTGCCCGCGCAGATCGACGGCGACCACGCGGAAGGTCTCGGCCAGAATCTCCGCCGCACGGCCCCAGCACCGCAACGTGCCGGCCCACCCGTGCAACAACACCAGCGGACGTCCCTGTTCGGGCCCGGAGACCTGATACACGATATTGGTTCCGTCCGCGCTGACCACATCCCGAATCGCCATGCTCGCCAGGTTAACGGGGACGCTAGGCTCGATTCCCATGAGCACTCGTCACGCCGTCGTCACCGGAGCGAGCTCGGGAATCGGTGAGGCTACCGCCCGCGAGCTCGCGAAACAGGGCTATCACGTGTACGTGGGGGCGCGCCGGATGGACCGACTGCAGGCGCTGGCCGACGAAATCGGCGGTACCGCAATCGAATTGGACGTCACCGACGAGTCGTCGGTACGCCTGTTCACGGATGCGGTCGAACGGGCCGACGTGCTGGTCAACAATGCCGGCGGGGCGAAGGGGCTGGCACCGGTCACCGAGGCCGACCTCGACGACTGGCGGTGGATGTGGGAGACCAACGTGCTCGGCACGCTGCGGGTGACCAAGGCGCTGCTGCCGAAGTTGATCGACTCGGGTGACGGGCTGATCGTCACCGTCACCTCGGTCGCCGCCCTGCAGCCCTATGACAACGGCTCCGGCTACACCTCGGCCAAACACGCGCAGGCCGTCCTGCATCGCACACTGCGCGGCGAGCTGCTGGGCAAGCCGGTGCGGCTCACCGAAATCGCGCCGGGTGCGGTCGAAACCGAATTCTCGCTGGTCCGGTTCGGCGGCGACACCGAGCGCGCGGCCAAGGTCTACGAAGGTATCGACCCGCTGTTCGCCGCCGACATCGCCGAAATCATCGGCTTCGTCGCGAGCCGCCCCCCGCACGTCAACCTCGACACCATCGTGGTGAAGCCGCGCGACCAGGCCGACGCCGGCCGCTTCGCCCGCCGCTGAGCCGGCGCCCGGCGCGCAGCCGGACGCCACACACGACGGGCCGGTCAGCGGGTTCTAGCTGCCGCCGCGCACGGGTCCCGGCGCCACCGGAGTCGCCGATACCACCGGTGCGGGCTGGCCCTGGATCGCCGACATGGTCTTCCAGGTGTCCCAGTCGATGGTCCAGTCGTAGAGGTCGCCGTCGGCGGCGGACAAGGCGATCGACGTGCCGGTGACCTCGACCGGGTCGCCGTACATGGCCGTCGGGAAATACTGTTGGGCGTCGCTGGTGCTCAGGTTGATGCATCCGTTGGTGACGTTGGTATTGCCTTGCGCGGAGGCCGATTCCGGGTTCGCGTGGATGAATTCGCCGTTGTTGGAGATGCGTACCGCCCAGCGTTCGCGAACGTTGGTGTAGAACGGCGGATTCGACATCAGGAAGTCTTCGTACTTCTCGGTCACCACGTGAATGCCCGAACGCGTCACGTTGCGCGCCTCGTTGCCCTCGCCGTAACTGCACGGGAAGTCGAACAGCGTCGAACCGTCCCGGATCACCTGCACCCGGTGGCTGGGCGCGTAACCCTTCACGATCTGGCTGCGGCCGATGGTGAACTGCGAGGACAGATCGGAGTTGCCGTAGGCGCCGCCGCCCAGGTCCAGGCCGTACAGCTTGGCGGCGAAGGTCACCGCCGTGCCGGGCGCCCAGTAGTTGCGCGGGCGCCAGTGCGCGCGGGACCCGCCGTTCTCGTCGGGCAGCCAGGCCCAGCCGCCCTCGGTCTCCGGAGTGGTCGTGACGGTCAGCGCCTTCTCGACCGCCTCCTTGTTCTCGACGTGCTTCTTGAACTGCACGATGATCGGCGCGGCGATGCCGACCTCCTGCCCGTCACCGATGTTGATGGTGGCGGGCACGGTCTGTTTGGGGGCGAGGGTGGTGAATTTCGACTCGATCGGCACGGGCTTGTTGTCGGTGCCGACCGCCGTGCCCGACCAGGTGTAGGTGACGCCGTAGCCGAGCGGCTCGTTGACCTTGAAACTGCTCCTGTCGGGCGACAGGACGCCGGTGACCTGCTTACCGTCCGGATTGGTCAGAGCGACCTGGTCCAGGCGGCCACTGGTCACGGTCACCGAGACGGGCGCGATCGGGTTGACGTCGCCGGCTCCGTTCCCGGGCTCGAATTTCAGCTTCGCGACCGGGCCGGACTCCTTCGGTGCGGACGAACCGCTCCCGCCGCTGCCCGAACATCCGGCCACCAGCGCGGCCACCGCCAGCTGGCCGGCCCCGACCAGAACGGCCCGGCGGCCGGCAATTCCTCGAATGTTCACTTCCGCGAATTTACCGCGCCCCTCCGACAGCCCGGCCCGATCGGAACGTGGCGCCCGCCACCCGTTAGAGCTCGAGACCGACGGTCACCGGTTCGGGTTCCAGCCTGATTCCGAAACACTGTTCGACCCCCGCCCGCACGGTGCGCGCCAGGTCCACCAAGTCCGCAGCGCGGGCAGAACCCCTGTTGGTGAGGGCGAGTGTATGTTTCGTCGACAACCGGACGGGAGCATCCGGACCTGGGAAACCCTTGCCGAATCCCGCGCGTTCGATCAGCCAGCCCGCGGAGAATTTCACCCCGCCCTCGGCGGCATAGGTCGGAATAGTGATATCGCCCACATGCGCCCGGATCGCCTCGACGACGGCGGGCGCCCGATCGTGCGCCACCACAGGATTGGTGAAGAACGACCCGGCGCTCCAGGTGTCGTGGTCGGCCGGATCGAGCACCATGCCCTTGCCGGCGCGCAGGGCGAGTACCGCCTCGCGCACAGCCGCGGCCGGACGGGACTCGCCGTCGGCGGCATCGAAGGCGCGGGCCAGTTCGCCGTATCGCAGTGGGGCGCTGGCACCGTCGGGATTCACCTCGAACTCCACCGCCAGCACCACCGCCCGATCGGAATGCTTGAGCACCGAGGTGCGGTAACCGAAGCCGAGTTCCTCCGGTGCGGCCCATCGGATTTCGCCGCTGACGCGATCCAGCAGGCGAATCCGGCGCAGCGCCTGCGCCACCTCGACGCCGTAGGCGCCGACGTTCTGCACCGGCGTCGCGCCGGCCGAACCCGGAATTCCGGACAGGCACTCGAGTCCGCCGAATCCGGCGGCGACCGTCGTGGCGACCACGCCGTCCCAGTCCGCGCCCGCCTCGGCCGTCACACTGTCGGCTCCGAGCTCGACGGCGTCGGTGGCGATGCGGACGACGACGCCGGCGAATCCGCTGTCGGCGATCAGCAGGTTGGAGCCACCGGCCACCAGCAGCACCGGAACGCCCGCGGTGTCGAGCGTGCGTACCGTCTCGACGAGTGCCTCGGTGGTGCGACATTCGGCGACCGTCGCGGGCCCGCCGACCCGCAGGGTGGTCAGCCGCGCCAGCGGCACCGATTCGCGCACCTGCGCGCCGGTCGCGCTCAGCAACTCACGCACGTTGTCGAATGCCACCACTCGAGATGTCTGCACATCGAAAGACGGTAGCGTGTCACACCATGGCGACACCCCTGGCGTACACAGCTCACTACGCGCACCCCGCCGCGGCGGTGCGTGCTGCGCTCGCCGACGAGCAGTACTGGAAGGACCGCATCGAGGAGGTCGGCGGGCCCGGTGCGCGGCTGGACTCCTTCTCGGCCGACGGGGACCGGCTGCGAGTGGAGATGGTGCAGACCATCCCCGCCTCCGAACTGCCCGCCGCGATCACCTCGGTCCGCCCGGGCGATCTGATCATCCCGCGTACCGAAACCTACGAGGGCCTGTCCGGCGTTTTCGAAGCGCATGTCGAGGGCGCGCCGGCGAAGGTGCGCGGCACGGTCACCCTGACCGGTTCCGAGACCGCCTCCCAGGCCGTGGTCGACGGCTCGGTCGAGGTGACGATCCCGTTGTTCGGCAAGAAGATCGAGGCCGTGGTGGCCGAGAAACTGCTGGAACTGCTGGCCTCGGAGACCGACTTCTCCAACACCTGGATCGCCAACCACTGATCAGGGCGCTCCCCGGGGACCAGTACCCTGGTCCCCCATGGCCCGCCGACTGGACTATTCCGCTCGCTATCCGCTGCACACCACCGAAGAGGTGTACGCGGCGCTGTCCGACCGCGCCTACTGGGATGCGCGGATGGAGGAGATGCGCAAGCACTCGCCGAACGAGGTGGTCCACCTGCAGGCCGACGGCGACGGTATCGAGGTCGAGGTCCGCCATATCCTGCCGCGCGACATGCTGCCCGAGATCGCGCAGACCGTGATGCGCAAGGACCTGGTGATCACCCGCAAGGAGAGCTACGGGCCGTTCGGTCCCGAGGTGGAGGGTGAGTTCAGCGCATCGGTTCCGGCCGGCCCGGGGACGCTGACCGGCACCGTGCGATTGTTTCCTACCGAGACCGGCTGCACCCTGCGCACCTCACCCGTGGCGAAGGTCTTCATTCCGATGCTGGGGCCCAAACTCGAGCAGATGATGCTGGTCAACCTCGTGGACCTGTTCCGTGCCGAAGCCGAATTCACCCAGCAGTGGCTGGAAGAGCAGCGCCCGACGGCCTGAGTTCCGTGGCTCCACCGCACGCATGCATCACTACGATGAGACCGCCGGGCCGGACCCGCGCTGCGAATATCGGACATCTCGGCTCGGCCGGCCACCCGCACACCGCCGCAGTCCCGTCGGCCGGGGGTACGTCCAAGCCGGTGGGCGCCATCACGCGCGGAACCACCGGGATCAATCGGCTGCGCCGCAGCGACCGCTGGCTGAGCCACGATCCACTGGTCGTCGAGCGGCTGCGGTCGGCCGCGGACCCGCTGGTGGTCGATCTGGGCTACGGGGCGAGTCCGGTGACCACGCTGGAATTGGCGGCCCGGCTGCGCCGGGTTCGCGCCGACGTTCGCGTCGTCGGCTTGGAGATCGATCCCGAGCGCGTCGTTCCCGCTCGCGACGGCGTGCACTTCGCCCGGGGCGGATTCGAACTCGCGGGATTGCGGCCGGTCCTGGTGCGGGCGTTCAATGTGCTGCGCCAATACGACGAGAGCGAGGTCGCGCAGGCGTGGGCGACAATTCTCGGCGGATTGGCTCCCGAGGGACTCCTGCTCGAGGGCACCTGTGACGAACTGGGCCGCCGCTGCGCGTGGATTCTGCTCGGCCGCGACGGCCCGATCTCGCTGACGCTGGCCTGGGATCCGTTCACCGTCGGCAAACCCTCCGATATCGCCGAACGGCTGCCGAAGGCGTTGATCCACCGCAATATTCGCGGTGAACGCGTACACACGCTGCTCACAGCAGCCGACCGAGCGTGGGCGCATGCCGCGCCGATGGCGGTGTACGGGCCGCGCGTGCGCTGGCGGGTGGCGGCGGAACTGTTGCGGGAGCAAGGCTTTCCGGTGCGGAACTACCGGCGGCGGATGCGTGATTGCGTCCTGTCGGTGCCGTGGGAGTGCGTGCGGCCCGACTGAATTCGCGGTGCGCGATCGCCGGGTTCAGGCCGCGGCGAGGGCGCGGCGCACCCGTGCGGCCGCATGCGGCGGCAAATTCGCACTCGCCGAAGCGATTTCGTGCGGGATGCAGCGATGGATGGCGACCGCGTCGGCGACCACCTCGTCCAGCGCCCCCTGGCCGATCCCGGTTTCGGCGAGGTCCAGTACGGTCCGCACAGGGGTGGTCACCAGGAACGCACCGGCCGACTCCACATCACCGCGATGCAGCTCGCGGCGCAGGACGACCAGCCGCGGGGCCGCGGGCGGGCGGCCCGCACTCGCGGACAGGTGCAGGAAGCGCGGGCACAGCCGGCCCAGGCCATGCAGTTCGGCAGCGCTGTGATGGGAGACGGCGGCGGCGCCGTCGAACCAGGCCGCCCACATCGCGTATTCGTCGAGCGGGCCGTCCGGCCAATCGGCCATGCGCAGAATGCCGAGGCCGGCGCGGATCACGGAACCGTCGGCGAGGGCGCCTCGGATCCGGTGCTCACAGCCGGCACGCAATACGATGCGCGTGGTGAAGTATCCGGCATGCCGATCGGCCAGCCGGCGCAGCACCCACCAGCCTTGCTCGGAATCCCCCGGTCGGTGCGCGGCCGCGGCGTCCTCTGCATCGTGCGCGGACATGGGATCAGGTTACGCCGGACCGCTGTGCCTCATGTCACAATCGCGTCGGCACTGCATGACAAGCCTCACAGGCTCCACAGAGCGGGCTCAGAAAGCTCGGGAAGAATCGGTTGCCATGACCACTCCGGACACCGCGGTACCCGCTCCCGCACCGGCGGGTGAACCCAAACGCCGCAACGGGCGGCGGATCGCACTGATCGTCGGTCTCGTCGTGCTGCTCGCGCTGGTCGGCACCGCGGCGGGCGCCGAAACCTATCTGCGCCACAAGAATCAGCAGTGCATGGCCTCCCAGGTCGAGAAGGAGCTGGGGTCGAAGGTCGATGTGGGATTCGGGCCGAAGCCGTTACTGCTCACCGCCGTCGACCACAAGGTCCAGTACATCACCGTCGACAGCGACGACGCGAAGTTCGGGCCCGCCGTGGACATGAAGGTGCACGCCCGGCTCAACGACATCACCCTGCTCGACGGCGGGCGCGGCGGCGCGAAGGTCGGCAGCAGCTCCGCCGACGCGACCTGGAGCAACGAGGGCATCGCCCAGACCCTGACCGGGCTCGTCTCCGGCGTGGAATCGGATCCGGCCGGCGGCACCCTGGACGTCAAGGTGCTCGGCGGTATCGCCGATCTGAAGCTTCAGCCGCACATCGTGGACGGCAAGATCGAGGTCAGCACGCAGTCGGCCTCGCTGCTCGGGCTGGGCCTGCCCACCGATCTGGTCGACAGCATCGTCCAGTCGATGACGCAGAGCCTGCAGAACTACCCGCTGGGTATGCAGCCGACCAGCGTGAAGGTCACCGACAACGGCATCTCGGTATCGCTGCGGGGCGGCCCGACCACCCTGCAGGGCGGTGGCGACACGGAGATCCGCTGCTGATCGAGCCGCGAGGTGCTCGGGTACAGCGGGACCGGCACCTCATCGGCGCCGCTCGCGGGCTCTACTCCGGGAAGCCGGCGAGAACATCGGCCGAGCGGGACAACCCCAGCCGGGTCGCACCGGCGGCGATCAGTTCGGCGGCCGCGGCGGCGGTGCGAATTCCGCCGCTGGCCTTGATGCCGAGCCGCCCGCCGACGGTCTCCCGCATCAGCCGCACGGCCCGTACCTCGGCGCCGCCCGCGGGGTGGAATCCGGTGGAGGTCTTCACGAAATCGGCGCCGGCGCGTTCGGCGGCGCGGCACACCTCGACGATCGCCGCATCGGACAGCGCCGCGGACTCGATGATCACCTTGAGCAGCGCCCTATCCTCGACCGCCTCGCGGACGGTGACGATATCGGCGAGGACGGCGTTGTAGTCCCCCGCGACGGCCGCGCCGATGTCGATCACCATGTCGACCTCGGCCGCGCCCTGCTCTACCGCGAATCTCGCCTCGGTGCCCTTCACCAGAGAGTGGTGTTTGCCGGAGGGAAAGCCCGCGACCGTGGCGACGACCAGCCCGGGCGCGGTCACCGGCAGCATCGACGGGGACAGGCACACCGCGTAGACACCCAGTTCACGAGCCTCGGCGATGGTGTTCGCGACGTCGGCGGCGGTCGCCTCGGGGGCCAGCAACGTGTGATCGATCATCGCGGCGACCTGGGCGCGGGTGTAGGCGGTGGGAACGGTTTCGGACATGGGGACCAAGTCTGGCACAGCCCGCGAGCGTTCCAGGCCGCCGAGCGCTCGCGATCCGATGTGGCCCGCGAATTCGCTTACCCCGGACCGGCTTTGCGGCTCGCTGCCCGGGCGGCGTGATCGAACCGCGTGCGACCTGCGAGGATCGTGCCCATGAGTGGCACCGCGTCAGCCGATGATCGGCGTTTCGTCCTGAGCCTGGGCTGTCCCGACCGACCGGGCATCATCGCCCGCATCACCTCCTTCATCGCCGAGTTCGGCGGGTCGATCGTGGAGGCCGGTTATCACTCCGATCCCGATACCGGCTGGTTCTTCACCCGCCAAGCCATCGCGGCGGCGACCGTGCCGTTCGGCATCGACGAGTTGCGTGAGCGATTCACCGTGGTGGCCGCCGAACTGGGCCCGCAGACCGACTGGCAGCTGCTGGATTCCGGGCGTCGTCGCCGCGCCGTCCTGCTGGTCAGCCGCGACGGGCACTGCTTGCACGATCTGCTCGGCCGGGCCGCCAGTGGCGAGTTGCCCGCCACCATCGAAGCGGTGATCGGCAACCATCCGGATCTGGGCGAGATGACCCGTGCGCACGGTATTCCGTTCCACCACGTGCCCTTCCCCGCTGATCCGGCCGAACGCGGCCCGGCCTTCGAGCGGGTGCGCGAGCTCACCGACGCCCACGATCCGCACGCGGTGGTGCTGGCGCGGTTCATGCAGGTGCTGCCGGCCGAATTGTGCGAGCACTGGGCCGGGCGCGCGCTGAACATCCACCACAGCTTCCTGCCCTCGTTCGTGGGGGCGCGGCCGTATCACCAGGCCTTCGCCCGCGGCGTGAAGCTGATCGGCGCCACCTGCCATTACGTCACCGCCGACCTGGATGCGGGGCCGATCATCGAACAGGACGTCAGCCGCATCGACCATGCCGACACCGTGCGCGACATGGTCCGGCAGGGCCGCGACATCGAACGCGTGGTGCTCGCGCGCGGACTGCGCTGGCACCTGGAGGGGCGGGTGCTGGTGCACGGGCGGCGCACCGTGGTCTTCTCGTAGCCGGTCTTCTCGTAGCCGGTCTTCTCGTAGCGACGCGGCGGGCCAAGACCGGGCGCCCTTGACCGGCCTTGGCGGACAACACGATTCAGCATCGTGTTGCCGTCCTCGCCGCGCGGAGCCGGCAGAGCGGCTCCACTACGACAGGTCTTGTGGCGACTTCCCGATCCGAACGTGGGTCACCAGGATGCACCCGCGCCGCGAGTACGTCCAGCCCCGGCGGGCAGTCGCCGGGCGCTCAGCCCGCCACCGCACGGCGGCCGAAGCGAGTGGCCTCGATCAATCGGCGCAGTTCGGCGTTGAACTCCGCGCTCGCCTCGATATTCGCCAGATGTCCGGTGGCGAAGACCGAATAGCGATCCAGATTGCCCGCCGCGGCGAGCTCGTCGGCGATCTTGCGCGACATGCTCTCCGGCAGCAGATTGTCGTAGGCCCCGGCCACGACACTGGTCGGGATGCACAGATTCGCTGCGGCGCCGTGAATTTCGAGTTCGATCAGCGCCAGCGCGTACTTCGCCCGCACCAGCGGACGGCAGGAGCGCACGATCGAGAGCCCGAAGTCCACCTGATCCGCTGTGGCGTACCGATTCATGATGCGCGCCTTGAAGATTCCGCGCACCGGAGCGCCGGCCGGGAACGGCACGGGCTGACCGAACAAGGCGCGCCCCAGCCAGTCGGGGGCCGGGACGATGTCGTTGAAGATCGGCAGGACCCGGGTTTCGGCGGCGATGTCGCCCGCCGTCGTGGTCAGCAGCAGGGCCGCGCTCGCGCGCTGCGGCACCTGCTCCGGATGGAATTTGGCCCAGGCCTGAATCGTGATGCCGCCCATGCTGTGTCCCACCAGGACGGCCTTACGTCCCGCCGGCACAACCGCATCCAGGACTGCGCACAGATCGTCGGCCAGCTGTTCGGCGTCGAACCGGCCCGTCCCCAGGGTGCTGGCGCCGTGACCGCGCTGGTCGAACGCGATCACGCGGTGGTCGCGGGCGAAGGAGTTGATCTGCGGGTTCCAGTATTCGAGGCAGCAGGACCAGCCGTGCACGAAAACGATCACGTCGCCGTCGGCAGGGCCGTACGCGTGTACCCGCAGCCGGGCGCCGTCGGTCGTCGTGACCGAGACGACCTCGGCGTCGGGCGCGCAGTTCAACTCGGCCGTGCGGTAGGTACGCGAACGCATTTTCGCGCGGTATCCGCCGGTCAGAGCGCCGATGCCGGTCCAAAGGTCGGCAACGTTCTCGGGCAGGTTCACCAGCATGAGCACTCCTTTGTGTCCTACCGCACGTTACCGCGCTAGCAACGGTGCTTGCTAGTGCAAGCAGTGAAGAATTTCCGGTTTCGCACTTTTGTCCGGCGAAGCCGCACTTCAGCGCTGCCCACACCCCCACAGAGCCGAATACCCATTCCGCCCAACGGCATTCACATCCGCCGGCGCAACGTCCCACTACCCGCTTCTATCGTCCGGCGCCACGGAAGTGCTACGCCGAATTCGCCAGGCGATTGCCAAACCGGCTAGGCGGTCGCCTCGCGTACGTGCCGCGAGGCATACATCTCGGCTAGCACCTCGGCGAGTTCATCGTTGAACGCCTCGTATGCCTCGACGTTGCCGAGGTGGCCGGTCGGCAGTTCGACCAGCTTGCGGAACGCGCCGACCGAGCGCAGTTCCTCGGCCAGGCGCTCGGAGTGCACCGGCGGCGTCATATCGTCCGCCGAACCGGAGATCACCGTGGTCGGCACGGTCACACAGCGGGTACAACTCTGCAGGGCCAGTTCGGCCAGCAGGAAGCCGAAGCGCGAACGCACTCGCGCCGGGCAGGAGCGCACGATCGCCAGGGCGAAATCGACCACCTCACCGGCTGCGGCCAGAGTCATGATCTGGCGGCGGAAGATCCACTTCACCAGCCGGATCGGCGGGAACACCACCGGCAGGCCGAGTCCGAGGCGGCCGATCGGGAACGGCAGCGCGAGCGGCCCGCGATTGAAGCGCGGCACCACGGTGGTCTCGGCGATCAGGTCACCGGAGGCGGTATTGGCCAGCACCACCGCATCGGCCCGCTCGGCGACCTGCCGCGGATACCGGCCGGCCCAGGCCTGAATGGTCATTCCGCCGAGACTGTGCCCGACGAGGACCGCGCGCTGACCGTGGCGCAGCGTGGCATCCAGGACGGCCGCGAGGTCGTCGGCCAGCAGATCGGTGGACAGCGGTGCGGTGCCGGATTCGCTCTCGCCGTGACCGCGCTGGTCGTAGGCGATCACCCGGTATTCGCCGGCGAAGGCGTTGATCTGGGGATTCCAGTATTCGATGCAGCAGGTCCAGCCGTGCGCCAGCACGATCGCCTCGCCGTCGGCGGGGCCGTAACTGTGCACGCGCAGCCGGGCGCCGTCGGACGCGGTCACCGTGGCCACCTCACACGGCACCGCCGGGGAATTCAGTGCGGGCAGGTCGTAGGAGCGGGTGCGCAGTGCGGCGCGATGGGCGGCCGGCAGCCCGCGAAGACGCTCCACGATCCCCGCCACCGTGCTGGGCAACGTTGCCTGCATGAGAACACTCCTTTGTGTGTTACCGATCGATACAGTAACCCGAAGGAGTGGGTGCTTGCTAGTGCAAGCGCGGGTTCGCTATTTCACCAGCGCGGACCGCGCTGAATTTCGTCGACCTTCGGCCGCACATCGGCCAGATAGATACCCGTGGCGATCACCGCGGCGATCCCCAGCAATCCCACCGGCGTGCGGGCGAGCAGCAGGAAACCGAGGGCGACCGCCAGAATGGACACCCAGATCGGTTTGGTGAGTTTGTCCACGGCCGTGAACGCGTCGGCACGCTGCCGGATCGCATGCACCAGCGCGAAGATGGTCGCGGCCATCGCGGCGAGCCAGAGCAGCCACAGGATTGCACTAGTCAGCTGGTACACAGCACCCATGATAGAAGCAACGCCCGCATGCGGCAGTGCGCATGCGGGCGTTGCGGGATCCGGTACGACCCGGATCCGTGTGACGGTTCCGGATTACCCCTCGGCCGGTCTTTGCTGCGGCCGAATTACTTCTTGGCCGGAGTGGTCTTCTTCGCGGCGGTGGTGGTGGTCTTGGCCGGCGCCTTCTTGGCGGGGGCCTTCTTCGCCGGGGCCTTCTTGGCCGGGACGGGCTCCTCGGCGGCAGCCTCGGTGGTCACCGCGACGACCTCGGCGTCGACGACCGCGGCGGCCTCGTCGGCCTGCTCGGCCGCTTTGCCCAGAAACCCGCGAGCCTGATCGGACACCTTGGTCAGCACATCCTCGGCGCGGGTGACGACATCGGTGTAGATGTTCTCCACCTTGTCGAAACGCTCGTCGAAGCCGGGGTTGGAACGCAGCCGGTCGACGGTCTCCTCGCCGCGCACGGCCAGATCCGAGTACAGATCCACCAGCTGGCGGTAGTACTGGTCGACCAGCTTGCGCAGCTCCTCCGGGGTGAACTTCTCGCGCAGTTCGGCGAGGTCGTCCGGCAGTTCGGAGGGCAGTCCGGTCAGGCGGCCGCGCAGCGTCTCGATCTGGTCCTGCACATCGGCCGGCAGATTCGACAGGCGCTCGCGAGCCTCCTCGACGCGGGAGTTCACATCGACGGTGGCGGCGCGGTCGCGGACGCGGTCGACGATGTCGTTGACCGCCGCGTAGAGCGCGTCACCGGCTCCGACGGTCGCGTAGATCGGCTTGGTCACAGTGACGTTGGGCTGGGTCATGGTTGTTCGTTCTCCTGGCGTGGCGAGATTTCGGTAGTACTGCCATCGGTGGCATGGTGCGGAACCTCGTTGTCCCTTGGGCTTTCGGGTGCACCGCCCCTCGGGCTCTCGGGCCCACCGCCCCTGCTCCCCCCTGGAACGCCCCCCTCGGATTCCCCCTGAACGGATTCCGAGACGTTCCCTCCGTTGTCGTTCCCCCCGTTTTCGCGGCGGAACGATTCGTAGATGTCCAGGAGCACCTGCTTCTGCCGCTCCGTGATGTCGGTATCGGCCAGCAGTGCGTCCCGCACCGGGCTGTGCTCTCTCTGTTCGAGATAGCCGGCCCGGACGTACAAGACCTCCGAAGACACGCGCAGACCCTTGGCGATCTGCGTGAGTACCTCGGCGGACGGGTTGCGCAATCCGCGCTCGATCTGACTCAGGTACGGATTGCTCACCCCCGCCAGCTGTGCGAGCTGACGCAACGAGACCTGAGCGGCCTCCCGCTGCGCCCGGATGAAGCCTCCGATGTCGTGCGCCGCGTTGGCTACGCGACCCACCCGGTCTCCGGGAACCGCAGACGTCTCTGTGGTTTCCCCCGTGTTCCGATCAGAAACCTCTGGTTCCTGTGCCATCACACTGCTCACCTTCCGGCGGTTGTACGGTCGATTCTAAATGAGGGTGCTAACTCTTGCAAGCACCCCTGTTAGCACTATTTCAGCAAACTTCGGGCAGCGGCCGTCAGAAGCCTGGGAAGAGTAAATGCGATACGGCGTAAATCGCCAGGCCGGCAAGTGATCCGACCACCGTTCCGTTGATCCGGATGAATTGCAGATCGCGCCCCGCTTGCAATTCGATCTTGCGACTCGCCTCATCGGCATCCCAGCGGGCAACCGTGTCGCTGATCAAGGCCGCGATCTCGGAACCGTAGTTGGCGACGAGATATCTCACACCGCGTTCGACCCAAGCGTCCACTTGTTTTGTCAGTTCGGGTTCGTCGACCAGACGCTGACCCAACTGCTGCACATTCTCCGAGATCTTGCGGCGCAAGGTGCTGTTCGGATCGTCGGCCGATTCCAGGATCATCCGTTTGGCCGCACGCCAGGTCGCGCGCGCCATTCCGGTTATTTCCTCGCGGCCCATGATCTCGGCCTTCACCCGTTCGGCCTTGGCGATCATCGCCTCGTCGTACTGCAGATCGCGGGCGAAATCCTCGAGAAATCGGTTCGCCGCCAATCGCACTTCATGATCGGGTTGTGAGCGAATCTTCCAGGTGAATTCCACCAATTCCCGGTAGATCTTCTCCGAAAGCAGGATATTGGCGAATTTCGGCGCCCACGACGGGGCATCGCGCATGACGATCCGGTCCAGGGTCTCCTGACTCGCCAGCGCCCACTGGTGGGCGCGTTCGGCCAGCAGATCCAGCAACGGCTCCTGCCGGTTCTCGGCCAGCAGTTCGGCGAGCACCCGCCCGATCGGCGGCCCCCACTGCGGTTCGGCGATGCGCTTGACGATGGTCTGGTCGATGATCTGCTCGACATCGGAGTCGCGCAGCGCGCCGATCACCGCACGCAGAATGGTCGACGACTCCTCCGACACCCGCGCGGCGTGCCGGGAATCGGCCATCCACGTCCCCAGGCGCAACGAGATCTGCGCCGAATTCACCTTCGTCGCCACGGTGTCGGGCGAGAGGAAATTGGTGCGGACGAAATCGCCCAGGCTGGTGCCGAGTTGATCCTTCTTCTTGCGGATGATCGCGGTGTGCGGAATGGGCAGGCCCAGCGGATGCCGGAACAGCGCCGTGACCGCGAACCAGTCCGCCAGCGCGCCGACCATGCCGGCCTCCGAGGCCGCGCGCACGTAGCCGACCCAGCTGCCGCCGATATCGTTCGAGCCGAGCCAGCAACACACCAGATAGACGACCGTGGCCGCCGCCAGGAATCCGGTCGCGACCATCTTCATCTTGCGCAGATCGCGTTTCTTCCCGGATTCGTCCATCAGGTCGGCGAACGAAGACGGTGGTTCGGGCGCGCCCCGCGCCGAGGACCGTGTGGCATTTCCCACTCCGGGCCGGGTGTCGGGGTGCGCGTTCGCTTCCGCCAGGACGGGGGCGCTGCCGGCAGATTGCTCCATATCCCCATTCTGGCCGGAATATCGGCGTCGCCGACGTGCGCCCGCTCACCCCGCGCCCGCGCCCGCCTCGGGCGAACGCCCCCGGGCCGAGAGCCGGGCCACTCGCGAACCGGGAACATCACCTCGGCGAAGGACTTAAGCTGGTGGTGCCCTTATCCCCGGATCCAGGAGTCCCCTCGAGCATGACCACACATCGTGCCGCGAGCGCTGCCGTCGACTCCGCTGCGGTGCGCCCCGGCCGGGTGGACGGTCGCAAGCGGCGCTGGCATCAGCACAAGATCGACCGCAGGGAAGAACTCGTCGACGGCACCCTCGCCGCTATCCGCAAACGCGGCGGCGATGTCGGGATGGACGAGATCGCCGCGGAGATCGGCGTATCCAAAACCGTCCTCTACCGCTACTTCTCGGACAAGTCCGATCTGACCCGCGCCACCATGGAACGGTTCATCGAGACCACGCTGATGCCGCGGATCTACGAGGCGATCAGCGACGACGCCGACGAATATCAGCTGGTCCGCAACACTCTGGCCGCCTATGTGCACACCGTCGAGGCCGATATCGACGTCTACCGCTTCATCATGGGCAACGGCTCGACCACCGACAAGTCCAGCCTCGCCGATTTCGAGAAGCTGTTCGCCGACGTGGTCTCGGTGGTGGTGCAGACCAAGGCCTTCGATCGCGGCGTCGACACCGAGGGTGTGCTGCTGTATTCGTACGTGATCGTCGGCGGTGTGCAGCTGGCCACCGACTGGTGGATCAGCAACCGTTCGATGTCGGCCGATCGCATGCTCGACCATCTGGCGATGATGGTGTGGAGCGCCATCGAGGGCATGGTCCGCGCGGGTGGTTCGCCGGAGAAGTTCAACGCCGTGCCGCACGAACTTCCCGAGGCCGACCTGGGCTGATTCGCCCGCGAAGGAATCCGTGCTCGCCGTCTCTGGGCCGACGGCTCGCGCTTGGCTACGCTGAAGACCGGCCAGGCGGGGCATCAACGGAGGTCATCAATGGCGAAAGAGCTGCCGACGTCGCGGCTGGCGCGGGGGACGAAACTGGGTGTGGCCGTCGCCGGCAACGTCTTACGTGCGCAGAAGACCCGCCGTTCCATGCGCGGGCGCTCCGAAGCGGTGCGCGAGCGGATGGCCGAGGAATCGATGATCCGCGCCACCGAGCAGATGGTCATGGTGCTGGGCACCATGAAGGGCGTGGCCATGAAGCTCGGCCAGATGCTCTCGGTGCTGGATCTGGATCTGGTTCCGCCCGAACATCGCGAGCGATTCCAGCGCCGGCTGGCCGTCTTGCGTGACAGCGCGCCGAAGGTCTCCTTCGACACCATGCGCGGCGTCATCGAGAAGGATTTCGGCCGCACGCTCGAGGAGCTGTTCGCCGAATTCGAGGACGAACCGATCGCGGCGGCCTCCATCGGCCAGGTCTACCGGGCGCGGCTGCACGACGGGCGCGCGGTCGCGGTGAAGGTGCAGTATCCGGGCATCGATACCGCCGTGCGCGCCGATCTGAAGAATCTCGCGATGTTCCGCCGCGTCCTGCAGTCGGCGATGCCGTGGGTGACGCCGGCGGTCCTCGACGAACTACGGCTGAACCTCGAGAGCGAACTGGACTACGTGGCCGAGGCGCATACCCAGCGCGAGGTGGCCGAACTGTTCGCCGACCATCCGTTCATCGTGGTCCCGGCCACGATGCCCGAGCTGTCGAGTACGCACGTGCTGGTCAGCGAGTATTTTCCCGGTCGCGGTTTCGAGGAGATCCGCCGGTTGCCGGAGGCCGAACGCGACCGGGTGGGCGAGATCATCTACCGCTTCTACGTCGGTTCGCTGTTCACCTTCAACGAATTCTGCGGGGACCCGCATCCGGGCAATTTGCTGCTCGGCGAGGACGGCCGGGTCGCCTTCCTGGATTTCGGGCTGTTCAACCGGATGGATCCCGAACACGTCCGGTTCGAGGCCACCTGCATCCGTGCGGCGGCCGAGGAACGTGCGGAAGATCTGCGCCAGTTGATGATCGACCACGGCATCATCGATTCGCCGGAGGAGATCACCCCCGAGGACTGTCTGGAGTATGTGCTCGCCGCGTGCGAGTGGGCGCTGATCGACCAGGATCTGACCATCACCCCCGAATTGGCCAGCGGCGCCTTCGTGCTGGCGGTCGATCCGCGCGCGAGTGAGTACGCGGGGATGAAGCAGCAGAATCTGCCGCCGGAACATCTGTTCTCCCGGCGCGCGGATTTCCTGACCTTCGGGGTACTCGGCCAGCTGGAAGCGACTGGGAACTGGCATCGGATCGCCCGCGAGTGGCTCTACGGCGACGACCCGGTGACCGAACTCGGTAAGCAGCACCACGCCTGGCTGGCCCGGCGCGGCCTGCCGCGCAAACCTGCCAAGCGCGCCGCGCCACGCAAAGCCGCCGGCGGAAAACGTACCAGCACAAAATAATCGGCCACCACGAGAATGGGATGGGCATGACCGACAGGGAATTCGACCTCGTACTGTTCGGCGCGACGGGGTTCGTCGGCCGGCTGACCGCGCAGTATCTGGCCGAGGCCGCGCCCGCGGATGCGCGTATCGCCCTAGCGGGCCGTTCGCCGGAGAAACTCACCGCGGTGCGCGACGAACTCGGCGGCGGGGCGGCGATCTGGCCGCTGCTGGTCGCCGATTCCTCCGACCAGGCGGCACTGGACGCGCTGGCGGCCCGGACCAAGGTCGTGGTCACCACCGTGGGCCCGTATCTGCGGTACGGCCTGCCCCTGGCCCAGGCCTGCGCGAACGCCGGCACCCACTACGCGGACCTCACCGGCGAGCCGCTGTTCATCCGCGAATGTATCGATCGGTTCGGCGAGCGGGCCGCCGAAACCGGCGCGAAAATCGTGAATTCCTGTGGCTACGACTCGATTCCGTCCGATCTGAGCGTTTATCGGCTCTACCGCCGGTCGGTCGAGGACAACACCGGGGAGCTCACCGACACCACCCTGGTGGCCTGGCTCAAGGGCGGCGCCAGCGGCGGCACCATCGACTCCGGGCGGGCGATGATGGAGGCCATCGCCACCGATCCGGCCAAGGGGTCGGTGCTCTCGCACCCGTATTCGCTGAGCCCCGACAAGTCGATGGAACCCGATGTGGGCCGGCAGTCCGATCAGGCTCTCTCGCGCGCCTCGGCCATCGACCCCAGCCTCGACGGCTGGGTCGCCACCTTCGTGATGGCCGCGCACAACACCAAGGTGGTGCGGCGCAGCAACGGCCTGCTGGGCTGGGTGTACGGCAAGAACTTCCGCTATCGCGAGGTGATGAGCGCCGGAAGCTCGCCGGCGGCACCGCTGGTCGCCGCGGGTATGGCGGGCGGCATCGTCGCCACCATGACCGCGGGCGCCCTGCTCTCCCGCGTGTCGGTGGGGCGCCGGCTCCTGGACCGGATCCTGCCGAAGCCGGGCACCGGCCCCGACGAGCAGGCCCGCCGCAGTGGCTGGTTCACCATGAAGACCTTCGCCGACACCACGTCGGGAGCACGGTACGTCTGCACCTTCGCCGGACACGGCGACCCCGGCTATCAGGCCACCTCGGTGATGCTCGGCGAGGCCGGACTGTGCCTGGCCTTCGACGAACTCCCGGAACTGGCGGGCATCCTCACGCCCGCCTCCGCCATGGGCGATCCCCTCACCGATCGCTTGCGGCGGGCCGGGATGACCATCGAGGTCGAGCGAGCCTGAACGACGGAAGAGCGTGCGGCGGCAGGCCCGTTCACAGATCGTCGGGCAGTGAACGGGTCAGCCGCCACAGCGTGTGGACCGCCGCGCCGTCGAGCATGCCGACCTCGTCGAAATAGCGCAGCATCGGCTCGGACAGAAAGCTCATCGTCCGCCGGTACTGCGGGCCGGTGAAGGCCGCCGCGAATCCGCGCCGGGGGTCGATACCCACCGCGCGATAGACCTGCGGATTGACGAGCATCGGATACAGCACCAGCGCGAAGTAGGCCAGCAGGAGTTGATGGGGCAGCCGCTGCCACCGCGAACGCCGGGCCATCCCGCGCGCCAGCGCATCGCGGGCGAAACCGATGTGCCGCGCCTCCTCCAGCACGTGAATTCGCATCAACTGCCGCACATGCGGTTGAACGGTGCTGTCGGCCATGGCTTCTCGTTGACCGCGATCGAGGATCTCCTCGATCAGCAGCGTGCCGGCGTAGACGACCGGACCGATCGGGAAGTGTTCGGCGACGCGCAGCTGCATCCGGTTGAGCGCCAGCGGCCGATACGGCGGTATTCCGGTCTTGTCGATGAGCCGCGCGAACATGATCGAATGACGCGCTTCCTCGCTCAGTTCGGTGAGCGCGTACATCGCATGCTGCGAGGTCGGGTCGCGCGCGACGATGCGCAGCAGATATTTGCTGAGCAGCCCCTCGGCGACGATCCCGAACGACAGCAGGCTCACCAGTTCGTGTTTGCCGAGTTCGATCCGCTGCTCGGCAGTGAGCCGATCCCACAGCGGAGTGCCGTAGAGCGAGATCCGGTGTTCGGGCAGCCACGCCTTGTCCGGGGCCCACGGCTGCTCCCAGTCGATGTCGACATCGGCGTCGTAGAAGTGTTCCGCCGACGAGCGAAGCAGCCGCTGGGCCACGCGCTCGCGCCCGTCGAAACCATCCCCCGCGAGATTGTCGGTGTGCTGTGTCATCGGCTTCACCGTTCTGCCGCTGCGCCGCGGCCGGCGCGTTGTCCGTGCTCACCGTCGGCGCATTTGCCGACCGATGTGAGCGGTGGCACACTCGATATTACCTATTACTCATTGTCACGGCTATAGCGCGGCAGGACCTGACGCGCAGCTCGGAAAGGCGATCATGCGGCAACCCGATGCGGATTATCTGGGGCCGGCCGTCGTCGTGCTGGGTGATCGGGAGTTCGCCGTCCGGGTGCGGCTGCGCGGCCATCGCCAGCCGATCGACGGCATCTACCGCTGGTACGGACGCGTCGACCCGGATGCGGCGCTGAACGCGGCGGCCGGCAACCGGAAGCAGCGCGTCACGTTGCGGACCACCGAAGGCGCCGCGACCGCGATCCTCGGTGATCGCGACTTCTGGGGGCGACTGCGGCTCGTCGGGCACAGCGCACCGCCGTATCGAATCTCGACAGTAGACGACCTCGACGCGAGGATGACCCGGTGAATCTCGCACGCCGCACCATGAACAATCCGGTCTTCGCCCTGCTCTACGAGCGGGCGTGGCGGCCGACCAGTTTTCTGCTGGCCACCGGGCGGACCATGCAGGCCGATCGCCGTGACGCGGTGCGGACCTTGCGCCTCGACGCGGGCGACCGGGTGCTCGACATCGCTTGCGGGCCGGGCAATTTCACCCACTACCTGAGTGAACATATCGGCACCGGATACGCGGTGGGCATCGATTTCTCGGTGCCGATGCTGCGGCAGGCCGTCGCCGACAACTCCGGCCCGCGGGCCGGCTACGTCCGCGGCGACGCTCGCCGGCTTCCCTTCCCCGACAACAGCTTCGACGCAGTCTGTTGTTTCGGTGCGCTGTATCTGATTCCGGATCCGCTGACCGCCGCCGGCGAGATGATCCGGGTGCTCGCGCCCGGCGGTCGCATCGCGATCAGCACCAGTCACCGCCCGCAGGGCTGGGTGGGCGAGGTCTCGAGCGCGGTCGGCGGGGCGGGCGGGCTCCGCGTATTCGACCTCGACACGTTCCCGAAACTGTTCGCCGAATCCGGGCTGGTGGATATCGAGCAGGAAGTGCACGGCCTGCTGCAGTACGTCAGCGCCAGGGCGGCCGATGCCGCCTGAAACAGACAGCGCCACAGTGATTTACACATTTTTCGCGGTCATCGATGTGCGCATTCACAATGCGTCGCCACGCGCCCGGCGACCGCTGCTCCGGTAAGCTCGCTCGCGGGAAACTCTCGGACGGAAGGGGATCATCACGGTGCCGATTCCGGAGACCGGCCAGCATTTGGCGCGCGAGTTGTACGCCGCGGCAACAGGTTCCGGAGCGGAGGTGTTCGAGATCGCCGAGGACACCGCGCGCAATCTCGCGGCGGCCTGCGACCGTCTCGTCGAGGATCTCCATGCCGCTCGCAGCGGCGGTGCCGTACCGACGGCGGTGCGCGGCTTCGGCGAACTCGCCTCCGGCCGGGCCCTGGCGCGCGGATTCTCCCGCAAGGGCGGCGAATTCCTGGACACCGTCCTCTCGTTTCAGCAGACGGCACTGCTGTTCAAGGCCGCCTATCTGGCCGCGGGGAAACATTTCGACGAGGCCGAGGCCGCCAACCGCGCGGCGCTGGCGCTGATCCGGCCCGAGCCGGGAGCGTGAGGTGACCGACGCATCGCATGTCGATCCGCCCTTCGTCGCGGATCGGGAGGTGTACGGCTCCTACAGCCACTGGCAACTGTGGGAGCTGGTGCACGAGACACTGGATCCGGCCGCGCTCGGTGAGGCGGCCGCGGCCTGGCAACAGCAGGCCGACGCCGTCGCCGCGGCGTTCCGGACCTTCGCCGAGGCCACGCACGCCGAATTCGAGCATTGGTCCGGGCGAGCCCGCGCGGC
>NZ_BDBF01000021.1 GCF_001612845.1 Nocardia elegans NBRC 108235
GCCGCACCGGCTCCCGGCAGTCCGGCGACGCCCGCGCCGCCGAGCGGAGTGCAGGTCGACACCGCGCCGAAGCAGTATCAGGTGCGCGTCGACGTGGCCCGGGTCGGCGGGAAATTCAAGCTCTCGAAGGTGGGATTCGTCCAATGATCATCCAGACCTCTACCCGGTATCTTCGCCGCGTCGCCTCGGCCGCGGCCGATCTCGTTCCGCTGGTCGTCCTCGCCGCGGCCACGCTGATGATCACCTCCGTGCTCGGGCGTCCGCTCTGGATGGAGGTGCTCTGCGGCCTCGTCATCGCCGCCGCCCTGGGCTTCGCGGGCTGGAACGCGGTGCTGCGCCGCCGCGGCGCCGGCGGGCGCCGGCTGCTGCTCGCCGCCGCCCCGCCGATTCTCGCTCTGGCAGTGCTTGTTTCGCTGCAGACGCTGATCCAGCGTCCCGCCGACGGCGATCTGGCGAACGCCCGCGACACCGTCGCCAAGGCCGCCTCCGACAGCGCGGTGGCGGTGCTGTCCTACCAACCCGACAGGGTGGACCAGGATCTCGCCGCCGCCAAGGCACGGCTGACCGGCGATTTTCTCGAAACCTACGGAAAACTGGCGGATACCGTGGTCGGGCCCGCCGCCAAGGAGAAGCAGGTGACCATGCGGGCCGCACCCGTCGGCGCGGCAGTGGAATCGGTGTCGAGGGACCGGGCGACGGTGATCGTCTACATCAACCAAACCACCACTGTCGCAGGCAATCCCGCACCATCGCAGTCGCAGAACGCGTTGCGCGTGGGACTGACCGAGGTGGACGGCCGCTGGCTGATCAACCGATTCGATCCGCTGTTCTGACCGCCAGAGCATCGCAGGCAAAGGAGAAGTCATCATGAGTGGTGTCGAAGTCCATGTCGAGGGTTTGACGAAATCGTTCGGCCCGCAGACGATTTGGCGTGATGTGACGCTGACCTTGCCGCCCGGTGAGGTCAGTGTGCTGCTGGGCCCCTCGGGTACCGGCAAGTCGGTGTTCCTGAAATCTCTCATCGGGTTGCTGCGGCCGGAATACGGCTCGATCCTGATCGACGGCACCGACATCCTGGAGTGCAGCGAGAAGGAACTCTACGAGATCCGCAAGCTGTTCGGCGTGCTGTTCCAGGACGGTGCGCTGTTCGGCTCGATGACCCTGTTCGACAACACGGCGTTCCCGTTGCGCGAGCACACCAAGAAATCCGAGTCAGAGATCCGCCGGATCGTCATGGAAAAACTCGACCTCGTCGGTCTGACGGGCGCGGAAACCAAACTGCCGGGCGAGATTTCGGGCGGTATGCGCAAACGCGCCGGTCTCGCGCGCGCGCTCGTCCTGGACCCGCAGATCATCCTGGTCGACGAGCCGGACTCCGGACTCGACCCGGTCCGCACCACCTACATCAGCCAGCTGTTCCTCGATATCAACGCCCAGATCGATGCCACCTTCCTCATCGTGACCCACAACATCAACCTGGCCCGCACCGTGCCCGACAACATCGGCATGTTGTTTCGCCGGGAGCTGGTCATGTTCGGCCCGCGCGAGGTGCTGCTCACCAGCGACGAGCCGGTGGTCCGGCAGTTCCTCAACGGCCGGATGATCGGCCCGATCGGCATGAGCGAGGAGAAGGACGAGGCACAGATGGCACACGAGCAGGCGCTCGTTGACGCCGGTCACCACGCCGGGGGCGTGGAAGATATCGAGGGCATCGTGGCGCAGATGCAACCGACCCCGGGGATGCCCTTCCGGCAGGCCGCGGCCCGCCGCCAGGAACGGGTGCGCGCTATTTTGCACACCCTGCCCGCCCAGGCTCGCCGGGCCATCGAGGAGACCTTCGAACCGGCCGGGCTGTCGGCCTGATACGTTGCGCGGCAAGGAGTTTCCATGATCATCGACCTCGTCGACCCCATCCAGCACCTCGTCACCGCGATAGCGTGGTTGCTCATCCGAGGCCACCTTCCCCCGCAGTGATCCTCTCGCCCTGTCCCCCGGGACATCCACAAGTGAACAACGAAGTAACCCCCCGGCCGCGGCCGGGGGGTTACTTCGTCGATCGCGCGAGGTCAGTTCGCGAGTTCCTCAGGCTGCAAGAGGAATTCGCCGATATAGGTGCGGGACTGGTCGCCATTGAGGGGCTGGAACATCGAGGCCGCGGCGTCACGGTAGAGACGCTCGAAGACGGTGCCCTTGCGGAACGACGAGCCGCCGATCATGCTCATCGCGTGCCGCGTCATGTGCAGCACATTGTCGGCGATGAAGGTCTTGGCCAGGCCGATGTAGGGGAAGCGCAGCTCCAGCGGCCACTCGTCGTCCTTGCCGTCGAGCAGTTCCTGACAGGTCTGGTACAGCACACGCCGGCTGATCTCGACGCGCGAAGCCATATCGCCGATGCCGTCGATGATGTGGCCGACATTGGCGACCTTGGTGTCCTGCGCGACGATCGCGCCGAAGGTGGCGCCGAGAGTCTTCTTCGACAGCACCGCCCGCGACTCTTCGAGAACCCGGTACTGCATGCCCAGGTAGATGCTGGCGAACATCAGCGAGGCCCACTCCAGCACACCGAAGGCGCCGGTACGCCACTCGCAGATGAATCCCTCGGCGGGGACGTAGTAGCCCTCGAAGTGGATGGTCTGCGTGCCGGTGGCGTGCATACCCAAGGCGTTCCAGGTCTTTTCGATCCGGATGCCGTCGCCCTGGCCGTTCTCGTCGACCTTGAACTCACCGATGAAGAAGCTTTCGGCGTTGACCCGCTCCTGGAAGTCCTCGGGCAGGTTTCCCTCGGCGTCGGTGATGGTCGCGTTGGTGGTGATGATGTCGGCGGCCTCGCACAGCGTGCCCCAGGTCTTCTTGCCGTACAGCCGCCAGCCGCCCTCCGGCTGGGGGACCGCCTTCATATCGGCCAGGCCGCTGAAGCCGGCGCGCTGTTCGGAGAACGGGCCGAAGATCAGGTCGCCGTCGGCCACCCGGCCCAGCCAGTACTTGTTCTGCTCCTCGCTCATCAGGCTCCCGGCGATGCCGACCATGATGTAGTGCATGTTGTAGGCCAGGGTGATCGCCGAATCCCCTTTGGACAGTTCGCTGATCACCTTGGAGGCGTGCAGCAGGCTGCCGCCCGGTCCGCCGAATTCCTTCGGCACGGGCAGCGCGCCCAGGCCCGAGTCCTTGAACGCCTTGATCGAGGGGTAGGCGAAGGTGTTCTTCTCGTCGTACTCCGGTCCGATCTCCCGGAAGAACTCCGAGACCTGTCGAGCCTTCTCGAAGTACGGCTGGAATTCTTCGTCGGTCATATCCGGTTTCAGCATGTCTGCTCCTTGATTGGGGTGAGAGGTGTTGGGGGAGAGGGGTTTTCTAGCGGATCAGCAGATCTTCGCGGCCGTTGTCGACGAGCAGCTTCTTGTAGACGTCGAACAGTCCGGCCGTCAGCGGCAGCAGCTTCAACGCGACCGACCGCTTGCCGTCGAGCTTGACCTTGCGCTGCGCCATGGCCAGCGTGAAGTTGAGCTTGCCCTGCCAGAACCGGTTGCTGTTGTCCGACGACATCCGAAGCTGCACCGTGGCGTCCAGATCCCGCGCGGCATCACCGGTGGTGACCTTCTGCCCCGGGAAGTCGATGACCAGCACCGCATCCGGGTCGGTCTGGATCAGCTTGACGACCAGTCCGGTGCCGGCGGTCGCGTCGACGAACGACTGTTCCTTGGTGGCGATATCGAAAATTCCGCCGATATAGGTGTAGACCTCGTCGGCATTTTTGAAGGTGCTCATGGATCAACCCTTTGTTCCGAGTGTGTGCAGCCCAGTCTGGCAATGGTGAGGATTTCCCACACCTCCCGGAAGAGGGATTTGAGACCAACGAAGGGGGAGAAACTCGAGGCGAGCAGGCGGCGTCCGGGTTCGTGCAGGACGGTGACGCCGGTCGGATACCCGTCCCGCGCGCGGATCCGGGGGGATGCCGCGGTTTCGCGCTTGTCACCAGGCGCACGCGCCGCGGCCCACGGGGTGGCATCCCCCCTTAGAGCGGTGCTTTTCCTCCGAGAGGAAGTCGAATCAGTGATGTGGATCGCAATACCTTGAAGGTGTTCCTGACGAACCGAGGGAGAGCGAACTTTCATGAGTCATACTTTTGCGATCAAGTGGCTGAAGGCATTCCGGGAGAGCCCCGAGGCAATTGTCGCGCTGTACGGTGACGGATTTGTTTTCGAGGACCCGATTCTCGGTCAGAAGATCACCGACCGTGACGAGTTGCTGCGCGTTTTCGCGCCGTACGCGAACAAGGACACCGAAAACGGCATCGGCATCAACAATTTCCGCATCGACGAGGTGGTCGGCGACGAGAAATCGGCGATCTACCGCTGGACCTGGCAGGCGCCGACAGCGACGGCGTTCGTCGGCGTTCCCACCAACGGCAAGGTGCCCGGGACCCGTGGCATCACCTTCCACGTCTACAACAGCGAGGGCTTGATCATCAAAGAAGCAAGCCTCTGGGACGTCGCCACCGCCGTCGGCGAGCTGGGCCTGCCGATCGAGTCGCGCTCGGTCACGAAGCCGGCCGTCGCCGCCTGAATCAACCACTCTCCGAAGGGAATTCACTATGAGCACGCACGACGAACATGTACAGCGGTGGATCAAGGCGCTGACCACCGACACGCAGGCCGCGGTCGAGCTGTACGCCGACGACCTGGTCTACGACGACCACGCCGATCGTGATCACGTTCTGTCCACGGCCATCACCAAGGAAGAACTCGCGCCCCGGCTGGCGCCGTTCGCGAATACCGATGCGTCCAACGGCGTAGGAATCCACCGATTCGACGTGTTCGAAAGCTTCTCGCTCGCCGGCACCAGGGGCAACCCGGCCGTGGTGATCCGCTGGCAGTGGACCGGTGAGGGCCTCGAGACCTACCGCGGCGTCCCGACCGGCGGCAAGACGCTGACCACCCAGGGCATCACCTGGCACCAGCTCGACGCCGACGGCAAGATCGCGCGCGAGACGACCTACTGGAACGACACTCCCGTGCTGCAGGAGCTGGGCGTGCCGATCATTACTCCCGAGTACTGGGTCGAGGGCTTCGATCCGTCGACGCTCGTCGGTTCCTGACCATGTGGGGTACGTTGCCGGACGTCCTGGATCGGGCGTGCACCTATTACTCCACCTCGGTGGCGATCATCGACGGCGACCGGTCGATCACATACCGGGAGCTGGGCGAATGGCGTAACCGCGTGGCCAATGGCTTGGTCGCGCTGGGTCTGCAGAAGGGCGAACGAGTCGGACTGTTGCTGCCGAACTGCCTGGAGTTCATCCCGACCCAGCACGGGATCTGGGCGGCCGGCGGCGTGCTCGTCCAACTGCCGACGCGATCGGCCGCCGAGGGGTTCCGATCGAACCTCTCGCAGACCGACGCCACCACGCTGATCTACCACGCGCAGTTCGACGACAAGGTCGCCGCGATCCGGGGCCAATTGCCGAAACTGCAGAATCTGATTCGGATCGGCGGCAGCCCGGAATCGAATCCGAATGACGCACAAGACTATTCGGAACTTTTCCGGGCCCAGCCGACCATCCGGCCCGACCTGGCGCTGTTCGAGGACGACGAGGCGTATGTCCTGTTCACCTCGGGGAGCACCGGGGAGCCGAAGGGTGTGGTGAACTCCCACTTCACCTGGGCGCAGTACAGCATCTCGGCAGGACTCGAGATCGGCGACATCCGGTTCGGTGAGGTCTTCGCCCACGGTGCGCCGCTGACCCACTTCAGCCAGATCTTCGTAATGCCGACCTTCGTGCGCGGTGGTACGAACGTCATGTTGCCGGGACTGGAAGTCGACGGCCTGCTGAACAGTATCGAGCGGTTCGGCGTGACCGCGACCGCGGTGGTTCCCACGATCGTCTATCTGTTGCTGGATCATCCCGCACGCGTCGAACACGACCTGTCCTCGTTGCAGACCGTGATCTACGCGGGATCGCCGATCACGCCCGAGCGGCTGCGCGAGGCACTGGAGGTCTTCGGGCCGATCTTCATCCAGACCTACGCCGGAACCGAGCAGGGTTACGTCTCATGCCTGCGCAAGAACGAGCATCGGCTCGATTCACAGGTCTGGATCGACCGCCTCGCGTCGGCGGGGCGCCCAATGTTCCAGGTGCGGGCGAGCATTCAGGACGAGGACGGTCGGCCGCTGCCGGTCGGCGAGGCGGGCGAGATCTGCTCGAAACAACTCGGCCAGATGCTCGGCTACCTCGACTCGACCCGCAATCACGAAGCGCTGCGCGATGGATGGGTCCACACCGGCGATATCGGCCGGCTCGACGAGGACGGGTTCCTCTACATCGTCGACCGCAAGAAGGACATGGTCGTCAGCGGTGGGTTCAACGTCTTTCCGCGGCAGGTCGAGGACGCGCTGGCGACCCATCCGGCGGTGGCGCAATCGGCGGTGATCGGCATACCGCACCAGAAGTGGGGCGAAGCCGTCCATGCCGTGGTCGTCGTGAAACCGGGGGCGCGGCTGACCGAGCGCGAAGTGATCGACCACGTCAAGGCCGCCCTCGGTAGCGTTCCCGCGCCGAAGACGGTCGAGTTCGTCGACAGTGTGCCGGTGAATCCGGCGGGCAAGGTCGACAAGAAAGCGATCCGCGCGCCGTATTGGCAAGGGCGGGAACGCCAAATCGGATGACGCGCCCGCGCCATATCCGACGGTTCACATCACATCAGGAGTAACCGATGAGTACCCCCCACTACTCACTGTTCGTCGACGGCAAATGGATCGACACCGGCGACATCTACGAAATCCGCAGTCCCGCAACCGAAGAACTCGTCGCGACGGTCGCCAAGGGCGGCGTCGCCGAGGTCGACCAGGCGGTGGCCGCGGCCAAGGCGGCGCACGAAGAGGGCACCTGGCGGCGCACGCCGCCGGCCGAGCGCGCGGCCGTGCTCAACGAGGTCGCCACTCGGCTGGGCGGTCGCATCGACGAACTCGCGGTGCTGCAGACCCAGGAGAACGGCGCCACCATCCGGATCACCGGCGCACTGCACGTCGGGTTGTCGGTGGCGCAGATCCAGTACCTGGCCTCGCTGGCGGAGAACTACGCATGGGAGACCAGCGGTCCGGAGATCGGTCCGGTTCCCGCGGTCGGCCTCGTGCGCCGCGAGCCGCTGGGCGTGGTCGCGGCCATCGTCCCGTGGAACATCCCGCTGCTCACCACGGTGTGGAAGATCGCCCCCGCGCTCGCGGCCGGAAATACCGTGGTGCTCAAGCCGGATGAGCACGCGCCGCTGCTCGCTCTCGAACTGGCCAAGGAATTCGAAGCGGCCGGTCTGCCGGCCGGCGTGCTCAACGTGATCACCGGTGACGGCGATCCGGTGGGTGCCTACCTCGCGGGTCACCCCGATGTCCGCAAGGTGGCGTTCACGGGGTCCACCGTGGTCGGCAAGAGCATCCTGCGGCAGTCCGCCCAGACCATTCGGCGGGTCACCCTCGAACTCGGCGGCAAGGGCGCCAACGTCCTGCTCGACGATGCCGATCTCGATATCGCCGTGGATGGCGCGCTGTTCGCCTGCATGGCCAACAACGGTCAGGCATGTGAGGCCGGGACCCGGCTGCTGGTGCCCGCGAGCAGGTACGACGAGGTCGTGGCCCGGCTGGTCGAGCGGGCGTCGACACTGAAGCTCGGTAATCCGCTGGATCCGGCGACCCATGTCGGCCCGATCGCCTCGCAGGTGCAGCGCGACCGCATCCTCGACTACTTCACGATCGCGGCCGAAGAAGGCGCCACCGTCGCCTTGGGCGGGCGGGCTCCGTCGGGACCGGAATTCGCCAAGGGTTACTGGGTGGAGCCGACCATCTTCGTCGGCGTCACCAACGATATGCGGATCGCGCGGGAAGAAGTGTTCGGCCCGGTGCTCACCGTCTTGTCCTACGAGTCCGTGGACGAGGCGATCAAGATCGCCAATGACACCAACTACGGCTTGTCCGCCGGTGTCTGGGGCAGCGAGGAGCGCGCGCTCGAGGTGGCCCGGCAGCTGGACGCGGGCATGGTCTGGGTCAACGACTGGCACGTGATCCACCCGGCGTATCCGTTCGGCGGGTACAAGGAAAGTGGTCTCGGTCGCGAGGGCGGGCCGGACGCGCTCGACGAGTACACCGAGCAGAAGTTCATCTCGCTCGACCGGTCGGGCGGTATCGAGAACAAGGCGTTCGCCATCGTGATCGATCCGGTCGCGGGCTGACGCTCCGATCGCCCCACGGCGGGGGAGGGTGGTTCGCGCGCTGGCGGCGCGAACCACCGTCCCCGCCGGGCCCGCGCGATATCGCCGGGCGGTGGCCCGGCACCGGAGGCGGAAGGCCGGGATCCGAGGACAGGAATGGAACGACTATGTCGCGCTGGATAATTGGAGCAAGGCCCCCGTTACAGGTGGCACTGGAGCTGGCGAGCGCCGGTCATCACGAGGCTGCCGCGAGCGACGGGTACGCCATGGGTCCGGACGAATGGCTGAACCTGACCGGTGTCGATCCGGCCCAGCGCCGACCGTCCTCCATCGTGCGGATCCAGGCGCCCGACCTCGCCGACGCACAACGACAGACCGCCCGGATCAAGGCCGCCGCGAGCGGGGAAGGGTACGACTCGTCCGCTGTGATCGTTCTGGTCGATCTCGAAGTGATGATCGCGCACGACGCGCCGACAGCGCGCCGCGAACTCGCACGGCTGGACAGCCGCCTCGCGGCTCCCTCGGTTCCGGCCTCGCTACGGTACGTCGGAACACCGACCGGATTGGCCGGCCTGGTCGCCGACATCCACGCCGTGCACGTCGCCGATGGGGTGACCCTGCGGCCGCTGGTCAACTCGGAGGTATTGGGGCACATCGCCTTCCGGACACTGCCCTGGCTCGGGTCGAGCGGTGCGCCGCTGTGCCCGGAACAGGTCGAGGCCGTGCGAAGGCGGGCGCTGCGGTCCGGTACCGGCCGCGGCGCACAGCATCGGCAACCGGCCTGAAGCGCATCGGCTCCCATCACCACTGCCGTCCCGGACGGTATTCAGGAGGAACTCATGTCCAACTCGATCGACAAGGCCGAGGACCTGTCCGCCCGGCCGGACCGGTTCCGCAGTGTCAGTGCTGTCGAGTACCGCGCCGCTCTGCGCCGCCACGCGGCCGGAGTCACCATCGTCACCTTGAACTCCCGGAGCGGCCCGGTGGGCTTCACCGCGACCTCGTTCGCATCGCTGTCGCTGGATCCGCCCCTGGTGTCGTTCAACATCACCTGCACGTCGTCGAGTCTCGGGGCGCTGCAGGCCGCGGAATCGGTAGTCGTCCATCTGCTCGGCGCCCACCAACTTCAACTGGCGCAGCGATTCTCGCGGAGCGCCGATCAGAGGTTCTCCGACGAGTCGCTGTGGTCGCCACTGGACACCGGCGAGCCGGTATTGCACGGGACACCCACCTGGATTCACGCCGAGGTGCAGCAGCTGATTCCGGCCGGTGACTCGGTATTGGCCGTCTGTCGCGTCGTGCGCGTGTACTGGGACGAAGATGGCGAACGGGTGCACGAGCCGTTGCTGTACCACAAGGGCGCCTACTCCTGCGCCGTCCCACTCGACGAGTAGCCGAACAGGTTCCGCCGTGTTCGGGCCGCACGATGGCATCCGAGGTCGTCTCGATCTCGGGAGCCGGCGAGTCCGCGGCGGTATGCTGGCGGTACGCCAGCAGGCGGGCCGGACGTCTGCCGGGGCGGTGAATCACTTCCGGTCCCGCGCGGTACGGGTGGATGTCGGGAGATGGGGCCGATCGATGGTCAGCTTCGATCCGCAGCGAGCGCGACGAGATCTCACCGAACGCATTGCGTCGGAGCTCGAATCGGCCGGTTTCGAGACCGTCGTTCCGATCGGGCAGGGCGGCTTCGGGGTGGTCTACAGCTGTGAACAGTCAGCACTGCAGCGAACCGTGGCGGTGAAGGTGCTCACGGCCGAGCTGGACTCGGAGAACCGCTCGCGGTTCCTGCGCGAACAGCGGGCGATGGGCAAGCTCTCGGTACATCCGCATATCGTCGGCATCTTGTTCAGCGGCACGCTCTCGGAGGGGCGGCCCTACATCGTGATGCCCTACCATCCGCGACGGTCGCTGCAGGAACGGATCGAACGCGACGGCCCACTGCCGTGGAGCGACGCGGTCCGGATCGTGATCAAGATGGCGGGCGCGCTCGAAACGGCCCACCGCGCGGGAATACTGCATCGCGACGTCAAACCGGCCAATATCCTGGTCAACGACTTCGGCGAACCCGAACTCACCGACTTCGGTATCGCCCATGTCTCCGGTGCCTTCGTCACGACGTCCGGCATCGTCACCGGATCTCCCGCGTTCACCGCGCCGGAGGTGTTGCGGGGACGGCCCCCGACCGTTGCCTCCGATGTGTACAGTCTGGGTTCGACCCTGTTCTGCCTGATCACCGGTCACGCCGCGTTCGAACGCCGCACCGGCGAGAAGCTCGTCTCACAGTTCCTGCGAATCACCTCCGAGCCGCTACCGGATCTGCGGGTGCGCGACATCCCCGACGATGTCTGCGACGTGATCGAACAGGCGATGTCGGAACGCCCGGGGGACCGGCAGGTCTCGGCCGCAGGACTGGGCGGGCAACTGTGCGCGGCGCAGCGTCGCCACGATGTCCCGGTCGATCGGATGGTGCTTCCCACCGAGGCGGAATTAGAAGAAGCGGAAAAGAATTCGACCATCCGCGCACCGGCCGTGCCACGGTCGCCCGCCGGTGCTCCGGGGACCGGACCGGCCGTGTACACGCCGCCGGCGGCATCGACCAAATTCCGGCCGCCGACCTCGACCCGCCCGCTGGTTGTGCGGCAGCGGCTCGTCGAACGGCTCCGGGCCGGGCAACGCCGGCGCTTGGTCGTGATTCACGCTCCGGCCGGATTCGGGAAGAGCACCCTGGCCTCGCAGTGGCGTGACACGCTCACCCGGGAGAACGTGCGGGTCGCATGGCTCAGCATCGACCAGGACGACAACAACGTCGTGTGGTTCCTCGTGCATCTGGTCCAGGCGCTGCGGCCGGTGTCGCCCGAACTGGGCGAGAAACTCGAGCGACTACTCGAACTGCACGGCGACGCGGCGCAGCCCTATGTGCTGTCCGCTCTGGTGGACGGGATCCATGCCGCCGCCCAACCGGTCGCCCTGGTCGTCGACGACTGGCATCGGGTGAGTGACGCCGAGACCATCTCGGCGCTGGGCTATCTGCTGGAGCGTGGATGCCATCACCTCCAGGTGATCGTCACCAGCCGTAGCCGGACGGGTCTGCCGTTGAGCCGGATGCGGGTCCGCGACGAACTGGTCGAAATAGACTCGAATACCCTGCGGTTCAACATATCCGAAGCACGCTCCTTCTTCGCCGGCGCCGGCGGACCGGCACTGGGGCCCGCGGACATCGCCCACTTGACCGAGTCGACCGAAGGCTGGGTGGCCGCACTGCAACTGGCAGCGTTGTCGCTGCGCGGCGCCGACGATCCGAGCGATCTGATCGGCCACTTGTCGGGCCGCCACCACGCGATCGGTGATTTCCTCGCCGAGAATGTGCTCGACGGACTGGAACCCCGGCTACTCGAGTTCGTGCTCCGCACCTCGGTCACCGAGCGGTTGTCGGGCAGCTTGGCCTCGGCGCTGTCCGGTATGCCGGACGCCACGGCGCTGCTGGAGGAGGTCGAGGCCCGCGATCTGTTTCTGATCAGATCCGATACCGATCGGGACTGGTTTCGATATCACCACCTGTTCGCCGAGTTCCTGCGCCGCCGGCTCGAGCGCGACCATCCCGACTGGATCACCGACCTGCATCGGGTGGCGTACCGATGGTTCGCCGACCACCGGTTCCTGCGCGAGGCGGTCGATCACGCACTGGCCGCCGGCGACGAGGACTGGGCTGTCGAAAAGGTGGAGCGGGACGGAACCCACCTCCTCGAACAGTCGCAGATGCCGGCGCTGCTGGCGGTGATCGACAAGTTGCCGCCGCCGACGGTGACCACCAACCCGCGCTTGCAGCTGGCCAAGGTGTGGGCCAATCTGCTCCTGCAACGACGTGATGCGGCGAATGCCGCTCTGGCGCAGGTTCGTTCACTGCTCCGGAACAATCGCGGAGGATGCGAGGACGCCGTGGAGATCGAAGCCGACGTGGTCGACGCGGCGGTTCGAGTCTCCGGCGATCGTCTCGGCGGTGTCGCCGAACTGGTAGCCGGAGCACTGAACCGGCCGGAGGAACTGCACCCGTGGGTCGTCACCACGGCGGCCGATATGGACGCCCTCGCTGCGATCTACCGCTTCGACTTCGCGGCGGCGCACCGCAGGCAACAGTGGGCGATCGACTATCACCGGCGGATGCGCGGGCCGTTCAGCGTCATGTACGGCTACAGCTTCGACGGCATCGCCGCGAACGAGGAACTCGATATCACCACAGCGGAGGACAATTTCCGTACCGCGGTCCGCGTCGCGGAGCAAAGCGGCGGCGGCCGGTTGCATGCCGCGCGCATTGCCGGCGCCCTGCTGGGGGATCTGCTGCTCGACAAGGGCGATATCGACGCCGCCGAACGTCTGCTCGACGAGGGGTACGAACTCGGCCTGGAGGGCGGCATCGTCGACTCGATGCTCGCCACGTTCGGAACGGGAGCCCGGATCAAGGCGTTGCGTGGTGATCTCGACAGCGCCCGGCGACGCTTGCACGATGGGTGGCGCATGGCCACCACGTTGTCGTTGCCGCGTCTGGCAGCGCGCATCGTGAACGAGTGCGTCCGGGCCGGGATACCCGTACCCGCCGGAGATCCGCCGGCCGACGAGGTCACGTCGCCGGGCTCGGACGGCGCGGCGAACGGGGTAGAGCTGGTCACCGCGGAGCTGGCGCAGGAGTCCGTGATCCGGGAGTTGCTCGCGCGGCAATCGATCACGGCGGCGGCCGAGGCATGTGCCCTCGCGCGCGCCCTGGTCGACCGGATCGCCGGACAGCACCGGCCCCGGGCCTTGTTGCGGGCCAATCTGCTGCTGGTCAGCTGCCTGGCCGCCGCCGGTGAGACGGAGCAGGCCGCGCGGAGCTTGTTGCCGTGCGCACGCCTGTGCGCGGAACGATCGTTGATCGGCCTGCTTCGCTACGGCGATCCCGCGGTACTCACGATCGTGCGGCACATCGCGGAGAGCGGCGCTGCTGATGACGGGCCGGTGTTGCTGCCAGCGGCATTCGTCGACGCCGTCCTGTCCTGACCCGGATCCGGTGCCGACATGCGTCCAGGCGCCGACTCGCCTCTTAGCGTGCGAACCACACGACGGAGGGGCACCGCGCGGCGAGTGCCCCTCCGTGACGGGCCGGACTAGCGGTAGATCTCGCTGCGAGAGGCCTTGGCCTGCAATGATTCCGGCGGGCAGAAGCGATCACCGTAACGCTCCGCCAGCTCGCGAGCGCGCGCGACGAAGCCGGGCACTCCGCCGGCGTATCCATTGATGTACTGCAGCACGCCGCCGGTCCAGCTCGGGAAGCCGATCCCGTACAACGATCCGATATTGGCATCGGCAACGGAGGTCAGGACGCCCTCGTCGAAGCAGCGCACGGTTTCCAGTGCCTCGGCGAACAGCATGCGCTCCTGCAGATCGCGTATCGGGATGTCGCTCGTGCCCGATCCGAAGGCGTTGCGCAGCCCGGGCCACAGGCCGATCCGCTTACCCGATTCGTCGTAGTCGTAGAAGCCGCGCCCGGTGGAGCGACCCTTGCGATCGAATTCATCGATCATGCTGTCGATCACCGCTTCCGAGCCGTGCGCGGACCAGCGCCCGCCGGCCGCCTCGATCGCGGCCCGCTTCTCCTGCCGGATCTTGCGGGGCAGCGTCAGAGTCAGCTCGTCCATGAGTTGCAGTGGCGGGGCGGGGTATCCGGCTTGCGCACCGGCCTGCTCGATCAGGGCCGCGGTGACGCCTTCGCCGACGGCGGCGACCGCCTCGTCGAGGAAGGTCATGATCACGCGGCTGGTGAAGAAGCCGCGACTGTCGCCTACGACAATCGGAACCTTGCCTATCTGCTGGGTGAAGTCGAAGACCTTCGCCAATGTCTGCTGCGAGGTGTTCTTCCCGGTGATGATTTCGACCAGCGGCATCTTGTCGACGGGCGAGAAGAAGTGTATTCCGATGAAGTCCTGTTGCCGTTTCACGCCTTCGGCGAGCGTGCTGATCGGCAGTGTGGAGGTATTGGACCCGAGTACCGCATCGGGCTCGACGATGTCCTGAATCTCTTGGAACACACGCTGTTTGAGTGCGACATCCTCGAACACCGCCTCCACGACGAAGTCCACGCCCGTGAGATCGCCGGCCTCGGTGGTCGGACGAATGCGGCCGAGAAGCTCTTTCGACTTCGCTTCGGTCGTCGCGCCGCGGGCCACCGCTTTGGCTTCGAGCTTCTCGGCGTAGGCTTTGCCGCGCTCCGCCGAGTCGAGGGTGACGTCCTTGAGTACCACCGGCAATCCGGCTCGTGCGCACACATACGCCAGGGCCGAACCCATCATCCCGGCGCCGAGGATGCCGACCTTCGTCGCCGCGAAGGCGGGTTCGCCTGCGGGACGGCTGGCGCCGCCCTGCACGGTCTGGATGTCGAAGAACGCCGACTGGATCATGTTCTTCGCGATCTGGCCGGTGACCAGCGGGATGAAGTAGCGGGTCTCGATCGATGTGGCGGAGTCGAAGTCGACCTGCGACCCCTCCACGGCCGCGGCCAGGATGGCACGCGGGGCCGGCAGCGGGGCGCCTTTCGACCGGCTGTGCACGGTCGCGGTCAGGATCGGCAGGCGCGACGCCAGCTTGGGATCGGCCGGGGTGCCGCCGGGGATGGCGTAGCCCTTGACATCCCACGGCTGGGCGGCCTCCGGGTTCGCCTCGATCCACGCCTTGGCCGCCGGAACCAATTCGTCGGCCGTGGGCACGATCTGATGAATCAATCCGAGTTCCAGCGCCTGCTGCGGTTTGAACCGGGTCCCGGTCAGCAGGACCTCGCTCAGCGCGCGTTCCACACCGAGCAGGCGCACGGTGCGGGTGACACCGCCGACCGCCGGCAGCAGTCCCAGACCGACCTCGGGCAGGCCGACGACCACGCCCTTGGCGGCCGCGACGCGGTGATGGGCGGCCAGTGCGAGTTCCAGCCCGCCGCCGAGCGCCGCGCCGTTGATCGCGGCGACAACGGGACGGCCCAGGGTCTCGAGCCGGCGCAGCTGCTGTTTGATGCCGTTGCAGAAGTCGGTGAAGTACTGCGCGTCGTCGGGCGTCGCGGCGATGAGATCGTCGAGGTTGCCGCCCGCGAAGAACGTCTTCTTCGCCGAGGTGAGCACCACCCCGCGCATCGTGTCGCGCTCGGCGGTGAGGCGGTCGACCGCCGCGGTGATCGATACGAAGAACGCGCCGTTCATCGTATTCGCCGAGGCGGCGGGATCGTCGAGGGTGAGGACCACGATGTCGTCGGAGCCGCGCTCCCAGCGGATCGTCTGTGCCTGTGTCATAATGCCGAATTCCGTTCCTGCTCAGAGGCGTTCGATGATGGTCGCGATGCCGATGCCGCCGCCCACGCACAGCGTCACCAGTGCCCGGCGTTCGCCGCGGCGCTCGAGTTCGTCGATCACGGTGCCGACGAGCATCGCGCCGGTGGCGCCGAGCGGATGGCCCATGGCGATCGCGCCGCCGTTGACGTTCAGCTTCTCGTCGGGGATACGGAGGTCCTTCTGGAACTTGAGAACCACCGACGCGAAGGCCTCGTTCAATTCGAACAGGTCGATGTCGTCGAGGCTCAGCCCCGCCTTGGCGAGCACCTTCTCGGTGGCCGGGCGCGGACCGGTCAGCATGATGGTGGGGTCGGCGCCCGATACCGCGGTCGCCACGATACGTGCCCTGGGCGTGAGCCCGAATTGTTTGCCCGCCTCCTCGTTTCCGATCAGGACCAGTGCCGCACCGTCGACGATGCCGGAGCTGTTGCCGCCGTGGTGGACGTGGTCGATGCGCTCCACCGACGAATACTTCTGCAGCGCAACGGCATCGAAGCCGGCTGCGCCGAGGGCGGCGAACGACGGCTTCAGCGCCGCCAGCGATTCGACCGTCGTGCCGGGGCGCCGGTGCTCGTCGTGGTCGAGCACGGTGACTCCGTTGAAGTCCTTCACCGGCACCACCGACTTCGTGAAATACCCACCGGTCCAGGCGCTTTCCGCACGTTGCTGCGAGCGGACGGCGTAGGCGTCGACGTCGACGCGAGTGAACCCCTCGATCGTCGCGATCAAGTCGGCGCCGATGCCCTGAGGGACGAAATGCAGGTCGTAGGCGGTTGCCGGGTCGTTGAACAGCGGACCGCCGTCGGTGCCGATCGGTACCCGCGACATCGATTCCACGCCACCGGCCAGCACCAGGCTCTCGAATCCGGAGCCGACCTTCTGGGCGGCGAGGTTGGTCGCTTCCAGGCCCGAGGCGCAGAATCGGTTGATCTGAAGGCCCGCAACGGTTTCCGGGAGTCCGGCGGCCAGTGCCGCGGCCTTGGCGATATCGCCGCCCTGATCACCCACCGGGGTGACGACGCCGAGGACGAGGTCGTCGATGTAGGCGGGATCGAGATCGGGGAAGCGCGCCCTCAGTTCGTCGATCAGGCCGACGACGAGGTCGATCGGCTTGACGCTGTGCAGCGATCCATTCTTCCCCCTACCTCGGGGTGTGCGAATCGCTTCGTACACGATGGCCTGGTTCGGCATCGGCTTCTCCTTATTTTCCGCAGGTGGCCCGATCGCGGGCACGACCCGGCTGTCGCGGTGGCTCGGCGGGGTGAACGACGACTCACGTGCTGGGCAGGTGACGGGTTTGCGCGTTGGCGCGGTGCCAGCCGAAGATAACCCAGCAGCCGAGCTACAGTCAATACTGACTGTAGCTATCGGCCGTGGGCCGCGTCCCGTTCGCGCTCCGGGGTCACGGCATCCGATTCGTGCAGGTCGTCGATGATGGTGCGGCGCACGGAGTCGGCCATCGGATACGGCGTGTACAGGGTGAATCTGTCGATGATCCCGGCGAATCGGCGGTGGATCCGCGCGCCGATCGTGCCGGGTTCGCCGACCACGGCGAAGGTTTCGAGCACGGTGTCGTCGACCAGCCGCGTCATCGCCTGCCAATCCCCGGACTTGGACAGGCGATGGAGTTCGGTGCCCAACTCGCCCCAGCCGTGCAGTTCCAGCACGGGACGATAGGCGGGGGTGGCGCCGTAGAAGGCGATCTGCCGGCGCACCGCGTCCAGTGCCCGGCCGTAGTCGCGCTCGTCCGCGCCGGTCACGATCAGTCCCGGATAGCTGGTCGTGAACCGGTCGCGTTCGCGCCCCGAGGCGTTCAGTCCCGATTCGAGCAGCGGGATCGTGACCTCGCGCAGATATCGCTCGGTGGTGAAGCCGTGCAGCACGATGCCGTCGGCGACCTCCGCGGCGACCCGGGTCATCTTCGGCCCCACTGCCGCGAGCAGGATCGGCGGTGTCCCCCAGGGGTTGCGCTCGGGCCGGAACATCGGAGTCATCAGCGTGTGCTGGTAGTACTCGCCACGGAAGTCCAAGCGCTCCTCGGCTTCCCAGCTGTGCCAGATCGCGCGTACCGCCGAGATGAATTCCCGCATCCGATCGGCCGGCGCCGACCAGGGCATACTGAAACGCCGCTCGATATGGGCCTGGATCTGCGAGCCCAGGCCGAGCATGAACCGCCCCGAACTGAAGGCGTGCAGATCGTTGGCCACCATCGCCGTCGTCATCGGATTGCGGGCGAACGCCACGGCGACCGCGGTGCCCAATTGCAGCCGGGGCGAGCTCTGCGCCGCGGCCAGCAGGGGCAGGAATGGGTCGCGGGCGACTTCTGTCGACCAGACGCCGTCGTATCCGACGCGGTCGGCGAAGTGGACCTGCTCGCCGACGGCCGTCAGGTCACCGCCGCCGGTGCCGTCGATCGAACCGCCGATATTTCCGTCGACCAGCATGGTGCTTTCCTTCCGACGAGCCCTACAGTCAGTGCTGACTGTACTCGGCCGTGGCGTCGTAGTATCGAGGTCATGGCAGCCACGCGCGCAGAGAGTTATCTGCAACAGCAGGAGAGACGTAGTCGAGCCAGCCGTCAGCAGATTCTCGACGCGGCCGTGCAGTGCCTGGCCGAATACGGATACGCGGGTGCGTCGACGCTGCGGATCCAGGAGTTGGCGGGCATCTCGCGCGGGCGGTTACTGCATCATTTCTCCTCCCGGGACGAGTTGCTGGTGGGGGCCGTCCAACATCTGGCGTCCGCGCGCGTCGCCGAGCTGCGCACGGAGGTCGGATCGATGATCACCGTGCCCGACGACGACCCGGCCCGCATCGACGAGGCGATCGGCCAGATGTGGGCGAATTTCCATCAGCCCTTCTTCTGGGCATCCATAGAGCTGTGGGTGGCGGCTCGGCACAACGACTCGTTGCGCGAGGCGTTGCGGCCTGCGGAACGGCAGTTGCAGAAGGCGATTCACGAAACCCTCGCGGTGATGTTCGGGCCGGTCTGGTCCGCGCGTCCGCGATATCAGCAGGTGGTCGACACCTTGCTGTCCAGCATGCGAGGGGCGTCGATGGCGTACGGGTTCGATCCGCGCACTCCGGCCCGGGATCCGCATCTCGCGCAGTGGCGGGACATGGCGCGAATTCTACTGGCGGGGTAGCGCGCCGAAGCGCTGGCAGTCAGTCTTGACTGCACCAACAGTCAGTGTTGACTTCAAGTGTGATTCGGTGCACGCTCGGTGCACGGCGCGGCGACGAGGCCGTGCCGACAGCCGGTAAGGAGGCCCCATGTACCCGGGCGCATACGCTCAGCGGACACCGGATCGGCCCGCTGTGATCATGGCCGATACCGACGAGACGCTGACCTTCGCTCAGTTGGAGGACCGTTCGACGCGACTGGCGCGATTGCTCCATGAGCGCGGGCTGCGGCGCGGGGACAACTTCGCGCTGCTGTCGGAGAACAGTCCCCGCTACTACGAGGCGTACTGGGCGGCGCAGCGAAGCGGACTGTACGTGACCGCGATCAATCACAACCTGAGCCCCGGTGAGATCTCTTATATCGTGAACGACTGCGGCGCGCGGATTGTGATCGCCTCTGCCGGTAAAGCCGCGGCGGCACAAGCGATTATCGATTCGACGCCCGCCGTGGAGGGCCGGTTGTCCTTCGGCGGTGGGATTGCGGGGCACACCGATTTCGAGACGGAATTGGCTGCCACCGAGGCCGTCCCGGTACCCGACGACAGAGTCGGTGGCGACATGCTGTACTCGTCCGGAACGACCGGACTGCCGAAGGCGATCAAACAGCCGCTGCCGCAGCGGCGCCTGGGGGAGCCGGGCGATCCGTACGTATCGGTATTCGGCAAGGCCTACGGATTCGACGAAGAGACCGTATATCTGTGCCCCGCACCGCTTTACCACGCCGCCCCGTTCCGTTTCGGTGGCTGGGTGCACGCCCTGGGTGGAACGGTTGTCGTGCTGCCGCGCTTCGAGCCGGTGGCGGCCCTGGAGGCCATCGAGCGCTATCGGGTGACGCACAGCCAATGGGTGCCGACGATGTTCGTTCGCATGCTGAAACTGCCATGGCCCGATCGTGAGCGATTCGACCTGTCCGGTCACCGGGTGGCCGTCCACGCGGCCGCGCCGTGCTCGGTGGAGGTCAAGCAGGCGATGATCGACTGGTGGGGACCGATCCTTCACGAGTATTATGCCAGCACCGAGGGGATGGGGATCACCATGATCGACTCCGAGCAGTGGTCGCGTAAACCCGGTTCGGTGGGGCGGGCCGGAATGGGGGTGCTGCACATCTGTGACGACGAGGGGCACGAGCTGCCGGTCGGGGAGGTGGGCGCGATCTACTTCGAACGCGAGACGCTGCCGTTCACCTACCACAACGATCCGGAGAAGACGAAAGCCGCGCAGCACCCGGCACATCCGAACTGGACCACGAGCGGCGACGTCGGCCGAGTCGACGACGAAGGCTATCTCTACCTCACCGACCGCAAGGCGTTCATGATCATCTCGGGCGGTGTGAACATCTACCCGCAGGAGATCGAGAACGTTCTCACCCTGCATCCCAAGGTTTTCGACATCGCGGTGATCGGGATACCCGACCCGGAGTTCGGCGAGCAGGTGAAGGCCGTCGTGGAGCCCGCCCCCGGCGTACGCCCCGGCCCCGAACTCGAGGCGGAACTGATCGGATTCCTGCGGGAGCGGATCGCCCATTTCAAAGTGCCTCGCAGTGTCGACTTCGTGTCCGAGCTGCCGAGAACACCCACCGGCAAGCTCCAGAAGGCGAAGCTCCGGGCCGGATACCTCGAGGGCCGCACACCCGTGCTGGGGTCATAGGCCCAGCACGGCCCGCCCAGCGTCGGCGAGCAGTTGGCGCAACCGGTCCTCGGACAGGCCCGTGTTGTGGAACAGCGACGACTGGATCGCGCCGATCGCGGCGTGGACCATGGCGCGCGCGTCGGCGTCGGACAGGTCGTCGCGCAACTCGTCGAGCAGATGCACCCATTCCTCGATGTACATCCGCTGTTTGCGTCGCAACCGGCGGCTGTCCTCATCGGGCAGATTGTTGATCTCGTTGTGGTAGACCTGCGCCAATTCACGGTCGCCCACCACGAACTCGACCTGGCCGTCGATGAGCCGGTTCAGGGCCAGCCGCAGGTCCGCGACCGATTCCACGATGGTGTGCTCGTCCATGAGCAGGTTGTCGATCGCCTGTTCGAACAGCGACACCAGGACGGCCGATTTGCTGTCGAAGTGGCGGTAGATCCCCGACCCGGTGATACCGGCCGCCTGACCGATATCGGACATGGAGACCGCGTGAAAACCTCTGCGAGCCACCAGATCCGCCGCCGCGACCAGGATGCGATCCTTGCGCGCCGGGTCGCGGATACGGGTCGGCGGCTCGACGTCGGACGCTGCTTGCTCGCTGATGATGACCTCCCTGGCTCGCGACAAGTCCGACCAATGTTAGTCCTCGTTGACTAATGATGAAATAGTCCGTATCCAGATCGGCGCTTCTGGTGTTGAGCCGCTGCTACGCGAGCTTACCCTGCCGAGCTTGAGCTGCTTAGTTAATAAGTAGTCGCTTCTCCGCGTGCTAGGCCGAGCTCTGCCGCGAGACGTGTCTCCTGAACACTGGAAACCTGGATTCGCGGACGGATTTTTCGGAACGACCCCGGAGTTAGTGAATTGCGGTTAACGTTGTCGGCAACCGTTAGTGATGACTGGAGTCGACCTCGATGTCTGCCACCGAACTGCATGCCAATCTGATCCACCGAGTCAACGTCGGTGACAGCCTGACCCGCACCGCGGACCGCCGGCCGGACGCCATCGCGGTCGTCGAGGGCGATGCTCGCTACACCTACGCCGCGCTCAACACGTGGGTGAACCGGGTCGCGAACGCATTGCACGATCGCGGATACCGGCGAGGGGATTCGCTTGCGCTCGCATCCGGTAACTGCGCCGAGTTTCTCGTCACCTACTACGCCTGCGCGAAACTCGGTGTGATCTGTGTGCCGATCAATCTCGGCTGGCGTAGCGAGGAGACGGCGTATGTCCTGGAGCATTCCTCGGCGCGCGGAATCGTGGTGGAAACCCAGCTGCTGGAACAGATCTCCGATGCGCTGCGGCAGGTGCCGGAAGTCGCCGATGTGATAGTCGCGCCCGGCTACGGCACGGGTGAGTGGGAGTCCCCTGCGGGGCGTGCCCGGTTGACCTTCGCCGAATTGACCTCTGCCGGTGGCGATGCCGAACCCGAGCACCTCGTCGATGATCGCGATCCGATCACCTACCTCTACACCAGTGGGACCACATCGTTTCCCAAGGGCGTGGTGGGCAACCACACGGCGATCTACCTGGAATCGATGAGCATCGCGCTGGAGTCCGGGTTCCGCTGTGACGACCGATTCATCGCCATGCTGCCGATGTTCCACACCGCGCAGCTCAACTGCCACTGCACCGCGGCGCTGATGGTCGGCGCGACGATCTATGTTCGCCGCGGCTTCGACGCGGGTGAGGTGCTGAACCAGATCGAGCGCGAGGCCATCACGCAGATCTTCGGCCTTCCGATGATGTACCGCGCGATGCTCGAGCATCCGGAACTGAAGGAGCGCGATCTCAGCAGCTTGCGCCGGGCCTGCTATGCCATGGCCCCGATGCCGGATGCTCAACTGCGGCAATGTATCACCGCCTTCGATTGCGATTTCTACTTGTTGTTCGGCCAGACCGAGATGAGTCCGACCGCGACCATGTTCCGGCCCGAACACCAGCTGTCCCATGCGGGAGCCGTCGGCACCCCGGTGGTGAACATCCAAGTCGCGATCATGGACGCCGACGGCCACCGGCTACCTCAGGGGGCCGAGGGGGAGATCGTCTACCGCGGCCCGCACACCATGACCGAATACCTGAACAATCGCGCGGCCACCGAGGAGGCGTTCGCGCACGGATGGTTCCACTCCGGAGACATCGGGCACATCGACCGCGACGGCATCCTCTGGTTCAGCGACCGGAACAAGGACGTCATCAAGACCGGCGGCGAGAATGTCGCGTCGATCGAGGTGGAGAAGGCCGTGTACGCGGCGGACCCGAACGTCGCCGAGGCGGTGGTCGTCGGCCTTCCCCATGATCGCTGGAGCGAGGCGATCACCGCTGTCGTCGTCGCCAAGCCGGGCACCCGCATCGACGAGAGCGAGTTGACGGCCGCGGTGCGCCACCACGTCGATCCGTACAAGGTGCCGAAAGCGGTGATCGTCGTCGACGCGTTGCCGAAGACATCGACAGGCAAGATCCAGAAGAACCTCGTGCGCAAGTTGTTCGGCGATTACTACCGGCACTGAGTTCGACCGCGCTATGGGCAGCAGTTGGGTAGAAGCATTGGACCGTTGCGAGATCGTTCCCGTTATCGACCGCCCGGCCATCGAGCCGCGAGGAGGCAATCCGCGCATGTCACTGTCTGCGGCCCTGGAGGCGATTCGGCGGGCACCCGAAGGCCCCGGCGTCGGCGCCTTCTTCGACTTCGACGGCACTCTGATCGACGGCTATTCCGCCGAGGCGCTGTATTCACATCGCCTGCGGCACTTCGAGATCGGGCTGAACGAGCTGGTACACACCGTCCGGTCCATGGCCGGCCCCACGCTGACCGAGGAGCAATTCGGTGAGCTGCTCGGCCGCGGTGTGGCGGGCTGGTCGGGACGGCCCGTGGCCGATATCGACGAACTCGGCGCACGCCTGTTCAGTCAGTCCATCGCCGGGGCCCTGTCCCACGAAATGTGGAGCCTGGTCAAGGCGCACCAGCGACAGGGGCACACCGTCGTCATCGCGACGTCGGCCACCCGGTTCCAGGTCGCGCCGCTGGCTCGCGAGCTGGAGGTGGACCACATTGTGTGCTCCGAACTCGAGGAGGAGGGCGGTCTGCTGACGGGGCGTGTCGTCGGGCGCCCGTCGTGGGGTGCCGGAAAGGCCGCCGCGGTGGTCACTTTCGCCGAGGCGGCCGACATCCGGCTTGTGGATTCATTCGCCTACGCGAACGGAGCCGAGGACGTCCCCTTCCTGGCGTGCGTCGGCCGCCCCTGCGCGGTCAACGCGCAGCGCGAACTGGCCGAGTACGCTCGCCGCCACGGCTGGCCGGAATTGTCGCTGCGCCGCGGCCCGGGACGACTGGATCCGAAGCCCGCACTGCGCACCGCCGCCATGTACGGCGCCCTCGCCGGATCCGGAGTGGCCGGGATCGCCGTCGGCGCGCTGACCGGAAGCAGACGACGCGGTATCGATTTGGCGACAACTCTTTTCGCCCATCTCGGATCGGCCCTCGGTGATGTCGATGTGAGCGTGATCGGCGAGGCCAACCTGTGGGCGCGGCGCCCGGCGGTGTTCTTGGTCAATCACCAGAGTTCCCTCATCGATCTGCTGGTGACGACGACGATACTACGCGGCGGCTTCACCGCCGTCGCGAAGAAGGAGGCGGCCGCCATTCCGGTGTTCGGGCGGTTGATGGCGATGGCCGACTTCGCGTTCATCGACCGCGCCGACCCCGGACAAGCGCACCGGGCCCTGGCCGAGGCGGCGCAGCGGCTGGCCGACGGTATCTCCATTGTCATCTCGCCCGAGGGCACGCGATCGCTCACGCCCCGGGTCGGGCAATTCAAGAAGGGCGCCTTCCACTTGGCGATGCAGGCGGGGGTCCCGATCGTTCCCATCGTCATTCGCAATGCCGGAGAGTTGATGTGGCGCAACGCGAAAACCGTCCGTTCCGGCACCGTGGAGGTCGTCGTCCTCGACCTGATACCCACGGTCGGCTGGACCAAGGCCGACCTGGACCGCTCGGTCGAGCAGGTGCGTCGGCTGTATGCCGAGACCCTCGCGCACTGGCCCGAATCGGCACCGTCCACGGGATCGGAGGCGCAGCGATGACCAGCCGCCCGGTCGACTTCGGCGAATACGCAGACGATGCCGCGGAACTGGCACAGCGACTGGACCGGCCGATCGACGATGTGCTCGACGAGATCCGGTCGCATCACCAGGAGATGTCCGCGACCCACAACCAGACCGTGCTGCGCCAATGGCACGGTCTGGGGCGCTGGATGCTGCGCGGATACGACCGCTTGGTCGATGAGGAGAGACTGGCCGATCTCCGTGCGCTCGATCGCGGGCATTCGCTGGTGTTCCTCATCTCGCATCGGTCCTATCTCGACGAATGGGTATTTCCCAGTGCACTGGTCGAGCTGGGATTGCGGACACCATTCGGCTTCGCCGGCGCCAATCTCGACTTCTTTCCGCTCGGAACCATCGCCCGCCGGACCGGCATCGTCCATATCCGGCGCGCGACCGGCGACATACCGGTGTACAAGCTGGCGCTTCGGACATTCATCCGCAGACTGGTCGCCGATCGCTCGAACATGATCTGGTCGATCGAGGGTGGCCGCTCGCGGACCGGGAAGCTTCGACCGCCGCGGATGGGATTACTGCGCTATGTCGCCGATGCGGTCGAGGAGCAACGGGGCTCGGATGTACTGCTGGTGCCGGTCTCGATCCTGTACGACCAACTGCCGACCCACGAGGTGGAGAAGATCACCGCGGAGGCGCGCGGACAGGGGAAGACACCGGAGAATGTGCGGTGGTTCTTCGGCTATCTGCGGGGACTGCGGCGTCGTCTGGGACGGGTGTACGTCGATTTCGGTGAGCCGATCGAATTGCGGTCGCGGCTCCGGGAACTCAAGCAAAACGACGCCGCGGAAACCACCGCCATCGAGCGCATCGCCGTGGAGGTTTCGCATCGGATCAATCGCGCCACCCCGGTGGCTCCGACGGCGGTGGTCTGTATAGCGCTGCTCGCTGCCGATCGGGCACTGACGCTCGACGAGGTCCTCGAGACGGTGGAACCACTCGCCGACTATCTGCACGCACGCAATTGGCAGACGGCGGGCGCGGCGAACCTCACCGACCGGGCGACCGTCCGGCGGGCCCTGCAGGATCTGGTGAAGACCGGCGTACTCAGCAGCTTTCGCGGTGACACCACGGTATGGGGCATTCGGCCCAGTCAGCACCTGGTCGCGGCGGTATACCGCAACAGCGCGATCCACGCCCTCATCGAGCGCGCGATCGTCGAAGTAGCCCTCGAGGGCGCGTCCGCGACAGACCCCGCCGGTTCGACGACACTCGATGACGCGCTCCGGCTGCGAGATCTGCTCAAGTTCGAGTTCTTCTTCGCCGGCCGAACCGAATTCACGGCCGCGCTGCAGACCGAACTCGATCTGATTACCGGCGCCACCATCGGGTTGAGGTCGGTCGACGGGGATGCCGCGGCATGTCTCGACCGCCTCGACCTGTTCGTCGCACCGCTGATGTTGCGCCCCTTCATCGACGCCTACGCCGTGGTGGCATATCAGCTCGCCGAACTCGGTGGCTCGACGGAATTCGATGAGGGGTGGTTCATGGAGCGGTGCCTCGCGGTCGGGCATCAGTGGGCGCTGCAGGGCCGCAACGCCAGCGCCGAATCCACGTCGGCGGAGATGTTTCAGACCGCGCTGCGCCTGGTTCGCCACCTCGGCCTGCTCGATGACGCACAGCCCGATTTGGAATTGCGCCGCAAGGCTTTTCGGCGAGAGATCGAGGCGATTCAGGACCGGATCGGGCAGTTGTCGCGACGTGCGGCCGAACGACGGACGCCCTAGCGGGAGACCGGCGCCGTCACACCACATTCCGGCGGGTTTTGCGAACGGGAGGATCACATGAACGAGTCGGGGCCGTCCGCCCAGGATGCGGCCAACTGGGGTGGGCCGCGGGAAATGTCGGCGTGGGAAGGGCTCATGTGGCGCGCCGAACGTGATCCGCGCACCCGCTCGACCGGGATCCTGCTCGAACTACTCGACCGGGAGCCCGACTGGGAACGACTGGTCTCCGCCTTCGAACGGACGAGCCGCCGGATCCCGCGCCTGCGGGACCGGGTCGTCGAACCGCCGGTCCCGATAGTCCAGCCCGCATGGTCGCCCGACCCGGAATTCTCGGTCCGAAACCACCTGCGCCGGGTGGAGCTCGGTCCAGCTGCCGGAATCCGGGAAGTGTTGTCGCACTGCGAAACCGAATGGCACACCAGATTCGCCCCCGCTCGGCCGCCGTGGGAAGCGACTCTGTTCTGTGGTCTGCGAGACGGTACTGCCGCGTTGGCTTTCCGGCTGCACCACAGCCTGTCCGACGGTATGGGCCTGGTGCAATTACTGGAACTCGCGCACGAGGGCGATCCGGACGCCGACACCGGCGGGGCGCGATCCGCGGCGCCCGTGACGCCGGTCGGGGTGCTGGTCGACGCGACGCGGAGGGCGGCGGATCCGGGCACGCTGTTTCGGGCGGTCCGCCGCGGCGTCGACCGCTCGCTGCGGGGGCTGAACGATCCGCTCGGATTGGTCGCCGACGTCACCGGCTACGCGTCGTCGCTGTCACGGATGCTGGCGATCCCCGATGCGAAACGTTCGCCTCTGCTGGCCGACCGCGGCTCGGGCACTCGGCTGCTCATCCTCGATGTCCCCCTGCGCGATCTGAAATCCGCGGGAACGGCGGCGGGCGGTTCGGTCAACGACGCCTTCATCGCGGCGATCCTCGGCGGCCTCCGGCGCTACCACGATTACAAGAAGGTCCCGATCGACGAGGTGGTCGTCGGGATGCCGGTCAGCTTGCGCAATGAGAACGACCCGTTGGGCGGCAACCGATTTGCTGGGATCCGCTTTCCCGGGCCCGCCGGTGAACTCGATCCGGCCCGCCGGATCCGAGCCATTCGCGAACATGTGATCACCGCCAGGGACGAGCCCGCGATCGGTTTCCTGGACTTCCTTTCCCCGATGCTGACCAGGCTGCCGACGCGCGCGATCATCGAATTGTCGGCCGGCCTCACCACCGGTTCGGACGTGCAGATCTCCAATATCCGCGGGATCGGTCATCCGGTACGGCTGGCGGGTGCCGAGGTGCTGGGGACGTACCCGCTCGGCCCCCGTCCGGGAGTCGCGGCGATGGTCACGATGATCACCTACAACGGCGTGTGTTGCCTCGGGCTGACCGTTGATCCGCGCGTGTTCGACGACACCGAGGCATTCCAGGAATCCATGAGCGAGGGGTTCGCCGAGGTCCTCGCCCTCACGCGGCAAGAGGGGAAGGGCATATGAGTCGCCGTACAGACCACCGGCAGGACGAACTCGACATCCGGATCCGCGCGGCCGAGGCCGATGGGTATGCCGTCCATGGTGTCACCGGAACCGAGCGAATGGTCGAACTCGAGTCCGGCCTCGGCCCGGTGCGTACACGCCTGACCGAGTTCGGTACGGCCGATGAGCGCCCGCCGGTCGTGCTCTTGCACGGAATCGCCTCCGCCACAGTCCTTGCCGCACCCCTGCTGCCCTATCTGCGCGACCGCCGGGTGATCGCGGTGGACTGGCCCGGGCACGGTCTGTCCGATGCGTGCGTCCTGCCGCCCGGCGTCGATCTGCGCGCGCACTGCACGGCGGTGCTCGATTCGCTGCTGGACGATATCGGTGCGCCCACCGCGGATATCGTCGGACACTCCATGGGGGCGCAGTTCGCGCTGTACGGCGCGGCCGAACTCGGGAACCGGATCGGACGCCTGGTGCTGCTCGGTGCACCCGGCGCCGCGTTCGACGGCGTCAAACCGATTCCGGTGATGTGGCTGCTCGCGATGCCCAAGGCGGGGCCGCTGTTCCTGTCGATGCCGATGTCGGAGCGGGCATTCGAGCGCAGCAACGATCTGACCCTCGGCCGGGACGCGTTACGCGACGTGTCGGCCGAACTGGTGCTGGCACTTCGGCTGATCGGCGGCAGGGCCCGGAACGCGGCGAGTATCGCGAGCTTCTTCCGGGCGCTCGTGAAGAGGTCATCGGTGCGTCCGCACGTGATGGTGCCCACTGACGTACTCGCCCGGCTGCGGCGGCCGATCCAGTTCGTCTGGGGCGACGACGACGTCTTTCTGAAGCCGCTTGCCGCCGCGCAATCCATCGTGGCGGTACGCGAGGTCAGCCTGCTCCGGCTGCCCGGCGCGGGCCACGCACCGTGGCTCCAGGCGCCCGAGCGCACGGGACGCGCGATGGCCGATCACCTGCTCGTCTGAGCCGAATACGGTCAGCGGCTTCGAGTGCCACTCGATGGGATGGTCCGAGTAGTCCTTCCGGGGGATCTTCGAGGGAACCCGGATCGGCGGATCGGTCCGCGAGAGACGATGACATCGCTGACGCGACTCACGTTCGTGGTTTCCGGGAAGGGGACAGCGATGACGACGATCAACCACAGCCGACTGTATTCCGTTGGGGGATGCGCGAATCCGGTCCCGAGGGACGGCAGCGTCCTGATGGTCCGGATTGCGCGCTCGGCCGGAAGGACGGTGGTCTCGTGACTGCCCCGCGGCCGTCGATCGCGGTCCTCGGCGCAGGATCCTGGGCGACGGCGGTGGCATCGATCGTCGCGCGCAACGCACCGACCGTGATGTGGGCACGCTCTCCCGAGGTCGCGGCCGAGATCAACCATCAGTCGCGCAACACGCGCTATACAGGCGATCGGCTCCTCCCGCCGAACCTGCGTGCCACGCCGCATTTGGCCGAAGCCGTGGCCGAAGCCAACATGGTCGTCGTCGGTATTCCCGCACGCGGATTCCGCGCGGTCTTGGCCGAAGCGGCGGCCTTCATCCGGCCACGCACACCGATCGTCAGCCTGGTCAAGGGACTCGAACAGGGCAGTGACCTGCGCATGACCGAGATCGTCGCCGAGCTGTTGCCGGGGTGTCCGGCCGGTGTGCTCGCGGGCCCGAACATCGCGCAGGAGATCGTCGAAGGCTATGCGGCGGCGGCCACGCTCGCGATGCCCGATCTGGGTCTCGCCTGCCGTCTGGCCGAGGTGTTCCGGACGTCTCGCTATCGGGTCTATTCCAGCACCGACGTGGTGGGCGTGGAGTTGTGTGGTGCGTTGAAGAACGTGTTCGCGATCGCGGCGGGAATGGCGGACGGGGCCGGTGCGGGCTACAACACCAAGGCAATGGTCATCACGCGCTCACTTCGTGAAATGGCAACTCTCGGTTCGGCACTCGGAGGTGAACCGGCAACATTCAACGGACTCGCGGGCAACGGCGACCTCATCGTGACCTGCATGAGTCCCCTGAGCAGAAACCGCAGACTCGGCGAAGCGCTCGGCCGCGGCCTGGCCATCGCCGAGGCGCTCGCGACGATTCCCCAGGTGGCCGAGGGGGCCGGTGCCGTCGGTGTGGTCAAGCGGCTCGCCGACCAGCAGGGCGTCGAAGCCCCGACCGTCCGCGAGGTGGACGCGGTCGTCAACCGCGGGGCGCGGGCGACGGACGCCTACCGGGGACTGCTGCGGGACGCCCCCGGCCACGAAACGCACGGACACGCCTGGTGACCATCACGAATCATCTGCGGGAAGGACGGTGTTTCGCCGACCGGGTCCCGGGGTGGGGACTCGACCGGCAGGCGCCGATACCGAACTTTCGTAAAGCGCCGACATTTGGACTGACCTTAATTAAGATCCGATTAAAGAGGACGTCGGCGCGCGGAACACCGCGTCCACCGATGGCGCGGCGGAGCCTGCGTCGATAACAGACCAGATGGAGAGGCTCGATGAGCACCAGGACCGAATTCCGATTCGAAGGGCGTGAGGGCCAGCAGATCGTCGGTTATCGCTGGGAGCCGGCCCGTGCGCCCCGTGGCGTCGTGCAGGTGATTCACGGCCTCGGCGAACATCTGCGTCGTTACGAGCATCTTGCGCAGACGCTCACCGGAGCCGGGTTCTTCGTACACGGTTACGACAGCCGCGGACACGGGCAGACGATCTCTCCTGGCTCGGAGCCCGGTGTGATCGGCGCCGACGGATGGGCGCGTTCGATCGAGGACATCGATGTTCTGGTCGATCGCGGACGCGCCGAATTCCCGGGCCTGCCGTTGGTGCTGTTCGCGCACAGCATGGGCTCGTTCGCCACTCAGCAGTATCTGCTCGATCACAGCGCCCGCGTGGATGCGGTCGCCCTGTCAGGTACGAGTGCCCTCGACCTCATCGAGCCGGCCCTCGACCTGGACGCCGGGGTCGGCCTGAACGGTTTCAACGCTCCGTTCGAACCCAGCCGCACCGGCTTCGAATGGCTTTCCCGTGACGAGCACCAAGTAGACCTCTACGTAGCGGATCCGCTGTGCGGATTCGCCTACGACACCGACGGTATGAAAGCGGTGTTCGCGGGGGCCCGGCAAGCGGCGGATCCGGACGGCCTTGCCGCCATCCGCTCCGACCTGCCCCTCTACATCGCCGTCGGCGATCAGGATCCTGTCAACGGACAGCTCACACTGGTGAACGCACTGGTCGAGCGCTACCGCGCGGCCGGGCTCACCGATGTCGAATTGCGCACGTACCCGGGCGCACGCCACGAGATCCTGAATGAAACGAATCGCGACGAGGTCGAGGGTGACCTGCTCGCGTGGCTCGACCGTGTCACTGCCTGATCGCCGCGGGCGCCGAACAGCGCCTGCCGATCTCCCACCGAGGATGTTTGGGGATCCGGAATGAAAGCTCTTCGTAGTTTCGCGGTACTTGCCGTAGGGCTCGGCCTGGCGTGGGCAGGAGCCCCGCCGGGCTCGGCCGATGCGACCGGGCCTGCTTTCACGGTTCCGGAGCAGCAGCTCGCGAGCGCGGTGCACTGTGACGACGGCGCGAGGTCGGGGACGCGAACGACGGTTCTGTTGATTCCGGGGACGGGTGGGACACCGGAAGAGGTGTGGTCGTGGAACTACGAAAGAGCCCTTCCCGCAGCGGGATACGGTGTGTGCACGGTCGCTCTGCCGGACCGGTCGCTGCGTTCCTTCGCGACGTCGGCAGAGTACGCGGCCTACGCGGCAATCCACGCCCATGAGATTTCGGGGCGTCCCATCGCGATCATCGGTCATAGCCAGGGCGGCCTCATGGCGGCGTGGATCGCGAAATTCTGGCCGGGGGTCGCCGCCGTCACCTCCGACGTCGTCGGGCTCGCGGCGCCGCTCGACGGCACGGCATTGGCCGATACGTTGTGCGCGAGCCGAACGTGCTCGCCCATCTCGTGGCAGATGGGCACCGAATCGCAGGTCACGCGCGCCTTCCGCAACGCCCCGCTGCCGTCCGGACCGGCGTACACCTCGATCGCCTCCTATCAGGACGAGGTCGTCTTTCCGCAGCCGGCCGCGTCGTCGTCACCCGGCGTGCGCACAGTCGTGATTCAGGATGTCTGCCCCACGCACGTCGCCGACCATGGGACGTTGCTGATCGACTCGGCAGCATATGGAGTGGTGCTCGATGCGCTGAGCCACCCCGGTCCCGCGGAGCCGAGTCGAGTAGACCACTCGGTGTGCGGGCAGCCGACAATGCCGGACTTGGATCTGTCCGGCATGGCTCGGTTCTCGGCCACTCTCACCGCGCTGTTCGACGGGTTGCTGAATCCCGCGAACTGGGTTCCGGCCGAGCCGCCGCTGCCGTATTACGCCCAGCCGTACGGCCGCTGATACACCTGTCACTCGATGCGGACGTCGTGACCGCAACCGAGCTGTACGACGTCGGTACTCGGCGGGCCCGGATGCCGGATCGAGCTAGTGTTCTTTGGTCGACCCAGTTGCGGACGTCTCCCTCCAGGGCCGCAACGCTTTTGTGGACGCTGCGCCGTAGTAGTTGCTGGGTGCAGAGGGTGAACCAGCGTTCGACCTGGTTGAGCCACGAAGATCCGGTCGGGGTGAAGTGCACCGTGGAATCGTGGATGCGCGGCGAGGCATCGCTGGACCAGCGGGGTCTTGTGGGTGGCGTAGTTGTCGCAAACCACGTGCACATCCAGTTCGGCGGGCACGGCATTGTCGATGCTGGTCAATAACTTGCGGAACTCGGTTGCGCGATGTCGTCGGTGCAGTTCACCGATCACGGTGCCGTCGGCGATGTTGAAACGCGGCGAACAGGCTGGTCGTGCCGTGCCGTGCCGGGCGTAGTCGCGGGTGCGGCGCTCGGGCATACCCGGCATCATCGGCAGCACCGGCTGCGACCGATCCAGAGCCTGGATCTGCGACTTCTCGTCCACGCACAGCACGACCGCCCGCTCGGGCGGATTATGGTACAGGCCCCACCTGCGCCGCAACATGGGTGTTGAACGCACCCGGCTCGGCACAGGCCAGCACCGCAACGCATACGCCTGCGTCGACGTCGCCGCCCGCGCACCCCGCACCAACTCCCGACGCTGCGCCTCGGTCACCACCAAATCCGGCCCCGACCTCGGCCGCCCCGTCCTCGCCACCGACGAATCCTACGATTACACAACGGATTTCAGGCGCAGAACACTGGAGGCCGAGTCGATTTCACGACAACCGGTTGCTCAGCCAAGCAGCGAGATCAGCGATGACTTCGGCCCGGTTCGTCTCGTTCAGAATTTCGTGTCTGGCGCCGGAATAGGCACGTGCGGTGACGTCCGCGACTCCGGCGGCGCGCAGACGCTCGGCCAGCGGTTCGAACAGTGCGAGGCCGGCGTTGGCAGGGTCCTGATCGCCGACGGCCAGGTAGATGGGCAGGTCCGGCCGGATGGTGGCGACGGGTGGCGGGCTCGGCTAGGGCGCGGCGCGGGCGCCCGCGAACATATCGCGGGCGCCAGCCTGGTCCACGCCGAATCCGCACGTGGGATCGGCGACGTACTCGTCGACGATCGCAGTGTCGCGGCTGATCCAGTCGAAGTCGGTCCGCTGCGGCTGGAACGGGGCGTCGAACATCGCCAGGTCGAGTGCGGGCTCGAATGGGTCCAGAGCTGCGGTAGCGGTCAAGGCCACGGCGTCGACGGATGCACTCGATGTCAACAGAAACTGTTGTGTCGCAAACGAACCCATGCTGTGGGCGATGAGCCCAGACGGTTGCCCGGATGCCGGGCGAGGATCTGATCGCCGACCGACCCTATGTCTGCTACCAGTGCGGCCCAGCCGTCCTGGCCGAGCTCCCCCAACTCGCCAGTTGTCGAGGATCCATGGCCACGATGGTCGTAGGCGTAGACGACAAATCCGGTGGCGGCCAGTTGTTCGGCGAGTGGTGTGTAGCGCAGCGCGTGCTCGCCCATTCCGTGCACGATCTGGATAGCGGCCACCGGGGTCTGGTCAGGGGACCAGCGGTAGCCGGTCAGGTCCAGTCCGCCTCGACCGTGGAACGTGAGTGTAGTGAACGACATCGCTATCCTTACCGGTTGGCATCCGTCGATGGTCAGGCGGCCGCGAGGACCTGCTCCAGTCGCGCTTCGAACTCTCGCCGGGACAGTCCGAATCGAGTGAAGGTCTCTTCCTCCGGCGGGCCGCCGAACGGGAGCCAGATGGCGGCCAAGCGGATCATCTCCAACGCCTCGTCGTAGGCGTAGGGAGTCGGCGCTTTCGTCGTGCGGCGTGGCACGTCACGGTTCAGGTGATATCTGCGGATGCGCTGCGCGAGTAGTAGTCGAGTCTGCGAAGGCGGCGTGGCTCGCATTGTTTCTCTCTGGAACCTTCATCTGTATGTGGAGAACGATATTATGGTTAGACCATAATATCTCTGTTCCAGAGTGTCGGCAATGATCGGATGTCGCTGACCAGGCTGCGCTGCTCAAGAGGCGAGGAATAGCCGCTCGCAGGGCAGGCGGGGGAGCAGCCCGCGGTGCTCGACGGTGCTGCGGACCAATTCGATTGTGCACCAACGTCTGTGCGAGCATTCGCGAATGAAGTTGCGGGCCGCCGCGGCTGTTGTCGTGAAGTCGAGGGGTACACCTGCCAGCCAGACTCGCACGTGCACATCTCCCTCGTGTGGGATCCATGGCAACTCGGTCATGATGACGTCTCCGGAAGGCGGTGGGGGAGACGGCGGGCTCGCGTGCGGTCTCTTATGCGCCAACGCTGCGCGCGCACTTCTTCGGCGTGACATGTGGCTGGCCGACATCGAGCGCACGTATCACTGAAGTCTCCTCGTTTCGATTCATCATCCGTCGAGGTGAGTGTCGGGCGCAGCCCCTCTTCGGTGGGTTCTCCTCCTCCTCGAGAGGTATAGAAACGCGGATCAGCTATGCCGCTGTTCACAGCGACACAGTTCCGCGGGCGAAAATATCTCGGGCGATGATCTTCTTCTGGATCTCTGCGGTGCCGTCGGCGACCAGATATGCCATGACATCCCGGAAACGTTGCTGCAGCGGGAATTCGACGGAGTAGCCGAGATTGCCGTGGATACGCATCGCGGCCTCGATGGCGTTCTTGGCGACGATGGGCGGCCACCACTTGCTCATCGAGGCCAGGGCGGTGTGCGGGCGTTCGTTCTCTCGCGACCACAACGCGCGATAGCAGATCCACCGGGCGCCCTCGATGTAGGTGGCATGTTCGGCGAGTTGGAAGGAGACTCCCTGATTCTCCGAGATGGGTTTTCCGAACGCGTGGCGTTGCTGGGCGTATTCGGCGGCTTCTTCGAGGCTCTGCTTAGCGGCCCCGAGGCAGAGAAGGCCCAATGCTGCGCGGCTGAAGTCGAAATGGTTCATCACGGAACGAAATCCGTGCCCCTCTTCGCCGACGAGGTGGGTGCTCGGCACGAAGACGTCGTCGAAATGCAGCGCGCCCCAGCCCAGTGGGAGGCAACCCATGCCTGGCATATGACTACGGGCAACGCCGGGAGAATCCAGTGGAACGACGAAACAGCTGATTCCGGTCGAGCGGGCGGTGCCGCCTTCCCGGGCATAGACGAGTGCGACGGTGGCGTTCATCGCCCACGAGATAGCCGTCTTCTCGCCGTTGAGCTTCCAGCCACCCGGGACCGCTGTCGCGGTGGTGCGCAGACCGGCCGAATCCGAACCCGAACCGGGCTCGGTCAGTGCGATCGCGATCGTCTCCTCGCCGGCTATCAGCGGAGGGAGATAGCGCTCCTGAACTTCGCGTGACGCGTGGGCCAGTTGCGATCCCGACAGTCCGATCTGCACGGGTACGCCCGCCAGATTGACGTCGCCGTAAGCCAGGGTTTCGGTGGCCAGGCCGAGCAGGATCGGATCCTCTGCGCCGGTGCCGCCGTACTCCTCGGGTAGGCCGATTCCGAGCAAGCCCAGATCGCCGAGCTTTTTGTAGATATCGAACGGGAATTCGGCTGATGCTGCCCGATCGCGGTATCCCGGTAACAGCACATGCCGGCTGAACGAATCGAGAGTCTTGCGGAACTCTTCGTGTTCGTCGGCGAAATCGAAGGACACCATCGGGTCCGTCCTCTCACTTATGGTCAGACCTATATTAACATCGGTCCATGTGAAAGGGGGTGCCCGCGGTTCGGGACTGTCCGGTGGCGGTGAGCGTGATGGCCCCGCCGAGCCATCACGCAAACCGGTCAGCGTACGTCGAGGTAGATGCTCTTGATGTTCTGGTAGCCGGACAGACCCTCGGGACCGAGTTCACGGCCCATACCGCTGTTCTTGATTCCACCGAACGGTGCGGTCGGATCGTTGGCGTAGCCGTTGATTCCGACGGTGCCGGAGGCGATGCGGTGGGCGAAGCGGGCGCCTCGTTCCGGGTCCGCCGTCCAGACCGTACCGCCGAGTCCGTAGTCGGAGCCGTTGGCGATGGCGACGGCTTCGTCCTCGGTGGTGTAAGGGATGACCGACAGCACGGGGCCGAAGATCTCCTCCTTGGCGATGGTGTGGTCGGGTGCCACGTCGGCGAAGACCGTCGGCTCGACGAACCAGCCGCGGTCGCCCGCTCGCGCACCACCGGCCGTGACACGCCCGCCGTCGCTGCGTCCCGCGGCGATATAGCCTTCGACCCGGTCGCGTTGGCGGGCCGTCACCAGTGGTCCCATCTGGGTGGCGGCAGAGAGTGGGTCACCGACGGTGATGTTCTTGGCGAGGTCGGTGACGGTGTCGACCACTTCGTCGTAGCGGGAGGCCGGCGCCAGCACGCGGGTGCACAGCCAGCAGATCTGCCCGTTGTTCAACAGGGTTGCGCTGAAGAAGGATTCGATGTTGTCGGCGAGGTTCGCGTCGTCGAGGACGACGGCGGCGGATTTTCCGCCCAATTCCAGCGTCACCGGGCGCAACAGCTCGCCGCAGGTGCGTGCGATCGCACGCCCCGCACCGGTGGATCCGGTGAACGACACTTTGTCGATGCTCGGGTGCGCTACCAGGTAGGCACCCAGCTCGCGGCCACCCGGCACCACATTCAGCACGCCGGGCGGCAGGCCCGCTGCCAGCGCCGCCTCAGCCATCAAGAAGGCGTCGAGAACGGTCTCGGGCGCCGGTTTGAGCACGACGGTGCAGCCTGCGGCCAACGCCGGCGCGATCTTGAGGAAGGTAATTGCCTGGGGAACATTCCACGGCACGATCGCGCCCACGACGCCGATCGGTGAGCGCGTGATCACCGTGGAACCGCCGAGCATGCCGGGGCGGATTTCGTCTTCCTGGTCGGCGACCATGGTGCCGTAGTACTGCAGAAGCAGTGCGGGAAAGCCGCTTTCGAACTGTCGCGCGAGGCTGATCGGCATCCCGTTCTGGGTGCTGACTCGGGCCGCGGTCTCCTCGCCCCGCTCCGCCAGCTTGTCGGCGAACGTGGCCAGCGCTTCCGCGCGGCGCTTGCCGTCCCAGTGCGCCCAGCCGGTCGGATCGTCGAAAGCCGCCCTTGCCGCGGCGACCGCAGCGTCGATATCGGCTTGCGCGCCGTCGGGCACTGAACCGATACGCTCTTCCGTGCTCGGCGAGATCACCGGGATGATCGAGTTGGTGGCCGGCGACGCCCAGCGCCCGCCGATGTAGAAGTCGGTGTAATCGATGGTCATGATCGTGCTTTCTTTTTCGGTCGTCTCACTCGTGGACGAGGACCGGCTTGAGAACCTCGCCGCGATGTTGCGCGGCCACGGCGTCGTTGATCTTGGTGAACGGGAAGGTCGACACGAGTTTCTCGATCGGGAATCGCCCGGCCCGCCACAGCTCGATCAGTTCGGGGATGAATTCGTCGGGATCGCTGTCACCTTCGATGATGCCGACCACGGTGAGGCCCAGAACAAGAGTGTCGATCACGGTAAGGGGCAGTGCCGCTTCGGGATTCGCGGGAACACCGATCAAGCCGAGCTTGCCGTGGAAGGTCATCGACTTCACCAGAGAATCGATGACCGCCGGAATGCCGGACGTGTCGATGGCGTAGTCCACCCCGGCGGCGACGATCGCGCGAACCTGGTCGGCGACCGGCCCGGCGGCGGGATCGATGGCATGAGTCGCACCCAGTTCCAGGGCCAGGTCGCGGCGCGAGGCGTGGGGTTCGACCACGATGATGGTGGCGCACTCGCGCACCACAGCTCCCATCACGGCCGCGAGCCCGACCGAACCCGCGCCCGCGATCAGCAGTGCCGAGCCCGCCCGGCAAGCGAGTGAGCGCATGACGGCCCCGGCCCCGGTCTGAATGCCGCATCCGATCGGTGCGATCAGTTCGGCGGGTAGATCCGCGGGCACCTTCACCACATTGCGTTCCAGCGCGAGGCTGTACGTGGCGAAGGAAGACTGGCCGAAGAACAGTCCGGTGATCGACTCGTCACCGTTCGAGAGTGGACGGGTGCCGTCGGCGCGGACACCGTCGTAGTTGAGATGCATGAAATTGTGGCAGTACGACGGCGAACCAGCACCACACGCCGGGCACGATCCGCAGCTGGCGAAGGTGATGCCGACGCGATCACCCGGTGCCACCTTGGTGACTCCTTGACCGACAGCCTCGACGATACCGCATCCTTCGTGGCCGAAGACGGCCGGAAGAGCGACCGGAAGCGCTCCGTCGCGTGCGGCGAGATCGGTGTGGCAGATGCCGACGGCCTCCATCTTCACCAGTACCTCGCCGAAGCGGGGCCCGTCGAGAGTGATTGTCTCGAGGGAGAATTCGCTGTGCGGCGCGCGCGCGACCGCTGCGAGTGCTTGCATGATCAGTTCCTTCGCGTTTCGGGGTGAACGCCTGCGGCCACGGGGGCATGATCGGAATCCATCGCGGCGTCGCGCAGGGAGACGCCGGGATCGGCCAGTACGTCGCGGTCCAATCGAGTCCGGGCGCCGATGAACTTCTTTCCGGCCATGAAATCCGCTGCGGCATTGACGGTTTCGACGCAATGCGCGATTCCTGCGGCGTCGAGGTGAAACACCGAGCAGGCGTTCGTGCCCGGGGATGTGCGCAGCACGGCCTCTGTTCCAGGCGCGAGTACGCCCGCCATCTTCAATTTCATATCGAACTGGTCCGACCAGAACCACGGCACCTCGTGCGGCGGGATGGGCGCACCGGTGATGACAGCGGCGGCTTGCTTGGCCTGCTCGGTGGCGCTCGGGATACTTTCCAAACGCACCATGGCCCCCAAGCGGTCGTGCAGGCGGTGGGTGACATCGCCGATGGCCAGAATGTGCGGGTCGCTGGTGCGGGCGGCACCGTCGACGACGATGCCTGCCATGCAATCCAGGCCGGCATCCCGGGCGATTTCGTCCACGGCCACCGCGCCGATCCCGACAACTACCGTGTTGCAACCGATTTCAGTTCCGTCGCCCAGGATTACACTCGCTACCCGTCCCTCGCGGCCGCGGATCTCCCGCACATCGGCTCCGGTGACGATATGCGTTCCGCGGGCGCGATGACTCTCGGTCAGAATCCGAGACAATTCGGGGCTGGCCACCCGGGCCAGAACCCGCTCCTCACGTTCGATCACCGTCACCTCGCACCCGCGGGCTCGTGCGGCCGCGGCTACCTCCAGGCCGACATAGCCGCCGCCGACGATGGTCAACCGCGCACCGGCGAGCACTGCGGTTCGAAGTTCGGCGGCATCGGCGACGGTGCGCAAGGCGACCACCCCGGTGAGATCGGCTCCAGGGACCGGAAGTACGCGGGGGCGGGCACCGGTTGCCAGGACCAGCGTTCCGTATTCGACGGTGTGGCCGGAGCGTGTCGTCACCGACCGCGCCGACCGGTCGACGGCGACCACCGGATCGGCGAGCCGAAGCTCGATGTCGTTGTCGGCGTAGAACGATTCGGGCCGTAACCACTGGAGGTAGTCCTCGCCGTCGTACTTCTTCGACAAGGGCGGACGATGATAGGGAGGAACGGGCTCCGCTCCGTACATCAGCACACGACCGGTGAAACCGTGCTGCCGGAGCAGACCGGCGAGCATTCCGCCGGCCTGCCCCGCACCGACGATCACCACGTCGTGCGCCGGAGATTCTGCATCCATCGCTGTTACCGGTCGAACTCGATGGCGACGGGCATGTTCTTCAGACCGCCGACGAAGTTGGTCTGAATGAAGCGCGTGTCATCGGTCGGGGTAATGGACTTCACGTGTGGCAGTAGCTCTTCGAGCATGACGCGCAGTTCCAGCTTGGCCAGATGCTGCCCGATGCACATGTGCGGGCCGTAGCCGAACGCGATGTGCTTGTTGGGGCGGCGAGTGAGATCGAAGCGGTCCGGCTCCGGATTGGCGTCGGCGTCGCGGTTGCCGGACTGGTACAGCAGCATGAACCGATCGCCGGCGTGAATCTCGCGCCCGCGCAGGGTGTAATCCTGAGTGGCCATGCGCATGAAGTGTTTCACCGGCGACGCCCAGCGCAGCGACTCGTTCACCAGGTGCGGGACGAGTGAGAGATCGTTGCGGACGAGTTCCAGTTGCTCGGGGTGACGGCCCAGTTCGAGCATGCCGCCGGCCAGGGTGCTGGAGGTGGTGTCGTGCCCGGCGGTTGCGATGGCGATGAACCAGCCGTAGGCGACCTCACTCTTGTAGAACTCGCCACTTCCATCGCGGGCCATCGCGATCACGGTGGCGAGATCCTCGCGTTGGTTGGCGCGCCGATCCTGCAGCAGCGCTTCGAAATAGGCGAAGAAGTCCTGGATGGTCGCGACCCACTGGCGGGCTGCGGCATCGGGAGTGAGTGGTTCGACATCGTCTCGCGCGGCGTCCGGATCGGCGGTGCCGAAGAACTCCTGGGTCAGCGACATCATCTTCGGTTCGTCGGATTCCGGAACACCGAACAGGCTCATGATCACGTGCAGCGGATATTGCAGCGCGAAGTCTTTGACGAAATCGATCCGTCCGTCGGTCTCGAGCAGGCGTGCCACTGCGTTCTTGGCCAGCTCCCGGATCACCGACTCCCACTGGGCCAAGTTCTGCGGCCGGAACCAGTCCAGCGCAATGTCTTTGATCTCGGTGTGCTCCGGGGGATCGAGATAGGTCAGGGTTTCCAGAATCCGGAGACTGCCGTTGTTGATGCTCTTGGTGAATTCGTCCCCGGCCCGATTGGCCAGGATCGGGTTGACCGACCCTTTGTCCTCACCGCCGGCGCTCGTGAAGATCTCGGGCTGCCGCTCGATCTCCATGATGTCGGCATGCTTGCTGACCAGCCACAGTGGGTCGTACCCCTCGACGACCGCGCGGCCCAGCGGATTGTTCTCACGCAACCAGCGGTACGCGTCGAACAGCGCGTCGTTGTCACGGTGGCCTTCGGGAAGCACGATCTGCCGGGCGATGGTGTCCGGGATCAACTCGGTGGCCTGCTCCGTGGTGCTCATTTGCTCTCCTCGTTCGATCGGGAAGTGGTTCCCAGCGTGTCAGCGCGGCGGGTGAGGCACATCACACCGATGTCGGAAGCGTGTCGGCAGAAAGGGGGAAGTGTGGCGTAGGAATCACCCCGATGGCCGGTGGTATTCGGCCGTCGTGGGGATGTCGGGTGATCTAGGTGATTCGCAGACTGGATTCGCTGTATTTCAGCGCTTCATCTGTCGGAGGAGGACCTCATGCCCACCGTTGTCTATCGATTGCCCGACGGCTCGGCCAGTTCGGTCGATGTCCCGGCAGGGCAGACCGTGATGGACGGCTCCGTGCGCAACAACTTGCCGGGAATCGTCGCCGAGTGCGGTGGTAGTTGCTCGTGCGCTACCTGCCACGTATACGTCGAAGGCGAATCCGCCGAGGCGTTCGACGAGGCGTCGGCGGAGGAACAGGATCTGCTCGAATTCCTCGACGGGGCGAGGCCGTGCTCCCGGTTGTCCTGTCAGTTGGTGCTGCGCGCGGATATGGAGACGATCACCGTGACGGTGGCGGAGTCGAACGGTCTGTGAGAGCGGCGTGGCGGGCGATCAACTCGCTTCGGTTCGTCGCCCCCAGCTTTCGCAGAATCCGCTTGACGTGAGATTTCACTGTATCGATAGTGATGACTAGTTCGGTGGCGACGGCGGTATTGGATGCGCCCTGGAGTACCAGGCGCAGCACCTCGCTCTCGCGCTCGGTCAGGGGTTCCATCCATGAAGGGGTTGGTGGAGGAGGTTCCGCTTCGCTCCGTGCGGCGGGGATGTCGTTCTGGTGTTCGCGGGCGATTCCACTCGATCGCAACAACTCGAGTTGTCTCGCCCGGCGGGCGGACAAGCCCAGTCGACGCAGGCAGCTTCCGAGTACCTCCAGCAGCAGAGCAGCTGAATCATGCTGTCCGGCTGTGAGTTTCCCACCGATATGCACGAGAACCACCGGAATTCCATCCACCGAAACTGATATGACCGTACAGCCCTCGGGGAACAAAGCCCTCAACTCGGACGCGGGCTGATAGCCGAACGAACTGTTTCCTGAAACGACCGCATGCGATTCAGCGGATTCCGGCTGCAAGCGATAGCTCGCCGGAATTGCGTTCGCGCCGCCGGATTCGTAGCTGGCGACGGGTCGTGCTCGATCGGATTCGATACTGGAGGCGAGAACGAGCCTCGCGGTGCAGATTTCGGCTAGCGCCGCACAGGTGCGGCGCAGTAGTTCGGCACTGGAGGTGGCCGTCACGAGGCCGGTGACCGCACGGTGCAGTCGGCCGGCGGCGCGTCGATGCGCGTCGATTTCCCTGTCTCGTAGCTGTTGTTCGTGTTCGAGGAGCTCGGCGAGCCGACGACCGAGCTCGGCCGCCCGGGAGCCGGATGCGGTGCGTATTGCGGCGATCAGATCCTCGGCCGTCGGGTGATTACACTGATCGTCCGGCGGCGAACTCATGCCGAAAGACTCGGCTGCATCCGGTGGCCGGCATACTGCGCGGCGGCTTCGGCTCTGGTGGCGACGCCGATCTTCTTGAAGATCCGCTGCACGTGTGATTTCACGGTGCCATCGGAAATGCACAACCGCCGTGATATCGCCGCGTTGGTGGCGCCGGTGGCGATCAGCGCCAAGACCTCCCGTTCGCGTCCTGTCAGCGAACTGAGATATTCCTCTGTGCGCGAAGGGTATTCGCGGTGATACGTCTCGCCCGGGGAATCTCCCAGGCCGTCCAAGGTGACGACGGTGCTTTCCAGTTCGCGCAATGCGCGGTTGAGTTTGTCCAGCTCGGCGGCGGTGTGCCGGTTCTTCTCGGCAATCGCTGTCCGCAACCGCGATGATTCCATCGACAGCGCGCATGCCTGCGCCAGACTGGTGATGAGGTGGAAGTCGGCGTCGTTCAGATCATTGTCGTGGCGGTCGACGTGAACGATCGCGACCGCGCGTTCCGCCACGACGATGGGCACCGCGAGATACCCGGCGGGCCGGCTGAGATCCAACAGCGGGCGATAGGTGTGGCGGTTGACCTCGGAAGGTCCGACCGCATATGAACGGCGTCGTCGAACGAGCTCGGCCTCCCGCGGCGCTTCGCGCAAGGGGATCGTCCTGCCGTCGACCGCGGCGACCAGGGGTGCGAAGCCGGCACCGAGCTCGGGGTTCACCGCGACCGTCACCGGCGCCCAGCACGATCCGGAGACCACCGAATACATGGCTTTCCCATAGCCGAGCGCGGTGCACAGCTCGCGGGTCAGCACATGGGACAAAGCGGCTTCGGGTGCCTTGTCGATTTCGCGCACAACCCGCGCCAAGCCGCCGAACTGTTTGCTGTGCACGCGCATGCGACGCGCGATATCCGCCCGGATCGCCTGGTCGACGGTGGTCAAAATCGTTGCGACCTCCAGCGTGATCTCCTGCGAGGGAAGTCCGGTGCGCAACGCGTTGCTGGCGTAGTCGCGTACCAAGGAGAGGCTCGGGTTGAACTCCTGGAGTCGGAGTAGTTCCGGCTCGGGGCCGATCACCTGCAGTAACCGCGCGAACGCTCGTTCTGCGACGTTGGCATCGTCGGCGGGGCGAATCGGCATCGTTGCTGATTGCACAACCACTGTCCACTCCTCGCGCAAACAGTCACCGACGCGCGGCGGTGGATCGTCGGCGACGACGTCGTGTGACTCAACACACACCATATCAGTTATATGGTATGTCCAAAACCGGCCGGTCCGCTGCGCGTTCGCAGACCCGCCCGGCGCTCGATTCCGTACCAACGTCGCATACATTGACCCGTCCGTTAAATTGGTCGTACCGTAGAACCATTGTAAGGCCGACTCTGGAGGTAAACGACGTGGCTGGTGTGTGGTTCGACGAGTTGTCGGTCGGACAGAGATTCGAACATCCGATCCGCCGTACGGTCACCGAGACCGACAACGTCCTCTTCACCGCGATGACGCACAATCCGGCGCTCCTGCATCTCGACGAGGAGTACATGAAGGGCACGCAGTTCGGGCAGCGCATCGTGAACAGTGCCTTCACGCTGGGCCTGATGGTGGGCATCTCTGTCGGTGACACGACGTTGGGAACGGCGGTGGCGAACCTCGGCTGGGACGAGGTCCGCTTTCCCAAGCCGCTGTTCCATGGCGACACCATCCACGTTGTGTCCGAAGTTCTGGAGTTACGCGATTCCAAGTCGCGGCCGGACCAGGGAATCGTGGTCTTCCTGCATCAGGCGTTCAATCAGCACGACGAACTGGTGGCCTCGTGCAAGCGGTCCGGCCTGCAACGCAGGAGGCCGCAGTGACCGCCCCGATCCGCTCGTTTCTGTTCGTGCCCGGCGACAGTGAGAAGAAGATCGCCAAGATCGTCGGATCATCGGCGGACGCGGTGATCCTGGATCTCGAAGATGCCGTCAGCGTTGGGCGGAAACCTCTTGCTAGACAATTGGTGTCGGAATTCATCGGTGCGAATCCCGACACCGGGCGAGGTCCGCAACTGTGGGTGCGTATCAATCCGATCGCGTCCGGAGAAGCCGTCTCGGATCTCGTGGCGGTGGTCGGTTCGCGACCGGCCGGCATCATGATTCCGAAGATCGACGGCCCGGACGATGTCATGCGCGTGCACCACTATCTCGAAGCTCTGGAGACGGCACGCGGTCTGGCCCTGGGAGGGATTCGAGTGCTCCCGGTGGCGACGGAAACGCCCATCGCGCCGTTCCGCCTGGGTGACTTCGCCACCGCCGGGATTGCTCGCTTGTACGGAATGACCTGGGGTGCCGAAGATCTGAGCGCGGCCCTCGGTGCTTCGACCAATCTTGGGCCCGACGGCACCTGGGCCACCACCTACCGAATGGTCCGGTCGCTGATGCTGATGAGTGCCCGGGCCGCGGGCGTCGAGGCGGTCGAGACTTTGTACGTGGATATCCGCGACGACGACGGCTTGGCGGAATCCTCTCGTCGTGCCCGCGCCGAGGGATTCAGCGGGCGGATCGCCATTCATCCTGCCCAGGTCGACACGATCAACGCCGCGTTCACGCCCTCGCCCGAGGAGGTGGAATTTGCGCAGCGGGTCGTGGCGGCGTTTTCCGCCGGCGTGGGAACGGTCGCCCTCGACGGGAAAATGCTCGATCTGCCGCACCTGAAGCAGGCCGAGCGTGTCCTCGCCCTCTCGGGTCGCGCTCGAGCCGAATGACGCGCGAGCGTGCTTCATCGGCCCGGAGCGGGGGCATTCCGGCGGTTGTTCTCGGCGGTCGTGGGTGATCGCGCGACACCGTCGTGCCGGCCGGCTCGGCAACGAGGGTGCTCCTGCGTGCATTGAGACCGGCATCACCTACTTGGAAACACGCCACCCGGTCTCTATTCGAGAGATCTTCTTACTCTGCCGCCGACGACACCGGTCTTGTTCCTCGTCCGAGTGCCTGTTCCTCGACTGTTTCCGGGGCGGTGCAGGCAGCTGTTTCGGGAGCGGGGGAAGCATCGAAAGGGTTGCAAGTTTCGGTCTAACCATTCTAATCTTTGGACGTAGCGTGTGACGCACTGATAGAGGATGGGCACTATGAGCAGCGAGCGAAATCTCGGCAGATACACCCGGGCGCAGATCGAGGAGTTCTATGCAACCGGGCAGTGGGCCGACGTCAACTTCACCGAACTGCTGCGTTCGCAAGCAGAGGCGGAGCCGCACAAGGTGTTCGTGACCGATGGCACCTACGCTCTGACGTTCGCAGAGCTCTACGACACGGCCGAACGACTTGCCCTGGGCCTGCACCGGCGCGGGCTCCGCGCCGGTGACCGGGTTGCTGTGCAGCTGCCCAACTGGGCCGCTTTCGTGGTGGTCGCGGCGGCTCTGGCGCGGATCGGTGTGGTAATGGTGCCGATCATGCCGATCTATCGGAAAGACGAAGTGTCTCATGTGGTTTCGGACGCTTCGATCCGGATGGCGATCGCGCCGTTCGAATTCAAGGGCTTCGACTACCTGTCGATGTTCGAGCGGATCCGCCGGGACAGCGACACTCTCGAGGCGATCGTTGCGGTGCGCGCTCCAGAGGATGCGAGGGAATCACTGGCCGAGCGGCGGATCGAGGTATTCGAGGACCTCATCATCGACGATGTCGACTCGGGGCGGATCGCGGCCGAGCTCGATATCCGGGCCCATCCCGATGATCCGTACGTCATCGTCTACACGTCCGGAACGACGTCGCGCCCGAAGGGGTGTGTACACACGTTCAACACCTATGCCTCGGGAGCCCGCGCGTTGACCGTGGCTCTCGGGCACACTGCGGCCGACGTCCAGTTCGGTCCGTCGCCGATCACTCACACCACCGGTCTGGTGACCAGCGTGCTGATTCCATTGATCGCCGGTGCGTCGACACACCTGATGGCGGAATGGAATCCGGTGCGCGGGCTGGAAGAGATTCAGCGGTTCGGCTGCACCGCCGCCGTCACGGCGACGACTTTCCTGCAGACCCTGGTCGCGGCGGCCGAGGAGCATCCCGAGGCCGACTTGTCCTCGCTGCGGGTGTGGGTCTGTGCCGGTGCGCCGATTCCGGCAGCGGTCGTGGAGCACGCCAAGGATCAATTGCCCACGACCACCGTGCTGTCGTTGTACGGGCGTAGCGAGAATCTGTCGACGACCACATGCCGCATCAACGGAGATCCGCTGCGCGCCATCACCTCAGATGGCGCCGCGCTGCCGGGAGCCGAGGTGAAGATCGTCGGGCCCGAGGGCACGGAGTTGCCCCGAGGTGCCGAGGGTGACATCGCCTACCGTGGGCCGTCGCACATGATCGAGTATCTGAATCGACCCGAGGAAACCGCCGAACTGTTCACCCCGGAAGGGTTCTCGCGTTCGGGTGATCTCGGCGTGATGGACGACACCGGATACGTGCGGGTCACCGGCCGCACCAAGGACATCGTCATCCGGGGTGGTATGAACATCAGTGTTCGCGAGGTCGAGGACAAGCTGGCCGATCATCCGGATCTGGTCGCACTCGCCGTCGTGGGGATGCCCGATCCGAAACTCGGAGAGAAGGTGTGCTGCTACGTGGTGGCAAAAGAAGGACATAACGCGCCGACGGTGGACGAACTGCGCACATACCTCACCGACCGCGGTGTCGCCGTCCAGAAGACTCCCGAACGCGTCATCGCGATCGATGAACTGCCGATGACCGCGACCGGAAAGATCCAGAAACACCTGCTGCGCATGCGGATCGCCGCGGAACTCAACCAACCCACCGCCGCAGGCGCCCGTTGAGCGCGGCACCCGCGCCCATCCCGGAGTTCGTGATCAGCGGGGCCGAAGCCCTGCTGCGGGTCGCTACCATCGGGCTGTCACCGGAACGGGCGGAATTGAGTGTCGAAACGGGTCCGTGGTTGCGGGATCCGGTGGCCGGCTTCTGCCGGGCCGCGCTGGCAGTCCCACTCGACGATGTCACCGGCTACATCGTGGCGGCGGGCTCACCGCGGGGCCGATGGCCGGTCAGTCTCGGCATCCGCCTCGACCTGCTTGCCGATCCGCCGGTCGACGGATCACGGTTGGCCGTCACCGGCGAGTTGATCGCCCGAGACGATCAGGGTGGCACCACTCGCGGCCTGGTAACCGATGCGGCCGGTACCGCCCTCGCCTTGATCACCCAACGATCGCATCTCGTGCCGATGGACGAACCACCTACCGCCCCCGCGGTGCCCTTCAGCGTCCCGGCGAATACCACCACGATCCGCGAAGCCCTGGGCATCCGCGCTGCCGGGCGCGGTGTCGTCGAGGTGCCGCCGAGCCCTCTGGCCGCCAACGGTATGGGCAATGTGCACGGCGGAATCCTCATCTGCGCATCGGAACTGGCCGCCATGTCGGCGCTCGGCGCGGCGGGGGACTACCGCAGCACGAGTATCGATATCGTCTTCGTCCGGCCGGGCAACGCCGACGATGTGACGACCTTCTGCGCCGACGTCGTTCACACGGGCAGGTCGCTCGCTGTGGTGCGGGTAACGGCCTCGAACTCGGTGGACAAGGCATGCGCCGTCGCGACCGTGACCGTACAGCGGGTGCGGTCGTGAAAGCGATCGTCATGTCGGAATTCGGTGGGCCGGATGTACTGCGGTATCGCGAGATCGACGAGCCGGTGACCCGGACCGGCTGGGTGACAGTCGAATTGCGCGCGAGTGCGTTGAACTGGCATGACGTGCTGGTGCGTCGTGGCCGATACGGGTCGCGGCTACCGCACACGCCCGGGGCAGACGGTGCGGGCGTACGCGCCGACACCGGCGAAGAAGTGGTGATTCTGCCGTCGCTGTTCTGGGGCGATCGCATCGACGCGCCATCGCCGAGTTTCGAGATCCTGGGTGACCGAACCCCGGGAACCTATGCGCAGCGCTTGGCCGTCCCCGAAGAATGCCTGGCGCCTAAGCCCGCCGCGTATTCGTGGGAAGAAGCGGCGGCGCTACCACTGGTCGGTGTCACCTCCTATCGTGCGCTCGTCACCCGTGCCGGACTCGGGGCGGGCGAATCGCTGCTCATCATCGGCGCGGGCGGCGGTGTATCGACCATGGCGTTGTCGTTGGCGACCGCTCTCGGAGCCCGGACCTTCGTCACCGCATCGTCCGAGGAGAAGCTGGCGCGGGCACGCGACAGCGGCGCCTGCGGAGGAGTGCTGCACGAGCAGGACGACTGGCCGGCGCACGTGAAAGCACTCTCCCCGGACGGCAACGGATTCGACGTGATCCTGGATCCGGTGGGGTTGTGGGACCGTTCCGTTCAGGCTTTGCGACCCGGCGGACGCATTGTCGTGCTGGGCGCCAATGTCGCCGAACAGGCCACCATGGACGTTCGGGGCTTCTTCTTCGGCCAGTACAGCTTGCTCGGCACCACGATGGGCGGGCCGAGTGATTTTCGCGGGTTGCTCCATCTTGTGTCCACGGGCTCCGTCGCTGCGCCGACCATCGCGGGTGTCTACCCGCTCGGCGATGCCGCCGAGGCGCATCGCCGGCTCGAGGCGGGCGGCGAATTCGGCAAGATCGTTCTTGCCCCTTAGAGCGGCGCACCTATCGCTCGCTCGAGCGGGTGGCGACAGAGACGGCCTGACGACGCAGCCGCGGTCGTTCTGTCATCACCCGCTTCCTTCGGCATTCCTCGGTTCACCCGAAACCTCAGTGCAGCAAGGAAATTCGCACCTGTGCGGCGCCGCTGATCACCACTCGATCGCCAGATTTCGCATGCACGGACAACGTCGCGACAGCCGTTGCCGGATCCACCGGTTCGAGATCCACCGATTCGACCTGCCCGCCGAGTTCGAGCATCTCCCCGATGCGCAGTGGCGAGGCGAAACGGACGGAGTACGAGACCAGATGTTCGACGTGCACCAGGTCGGCGACCCAGGCCGCGAGCATGCCGGCCTGCATCTGACCCATCGCGATGACACCGGGCAGTCCGGCGCGTACGGCGTAATCGGCGTCATGGTGCAGCGGATTGAAATCTCCACCCGCACCGGCGAACCGGACGATATCGGTCTGAGTGATCGGTCCGATCCGCCGCGGCTCGAGCTCTTGTCCGGCTGTCAGTGTGACAGGGGTGCGGGCCATCATGAGCCTCTCTCGATCAGTACTTCGCGCTGCGTGACGACGGTGTCGCCGGCATCGTCGACCCAGTGGGTTTCAAGCGTGACCAGGCGCATCACGCCGCCGCGTTTGCCTGCCTTGGTGGTATCGCCGGCGACCCGTCGCGTGCCGGTGAGGCGGTCGCCCACGACCGGCGGCCGGGAGTAGCGCCACTCCACCGAGCCGACCACCACTCGCTCGATGGCCAGTCCGAGCGCATGCACGAACTGCTGCTGGTTTCGATGATGGCCGGCGACAACCACATGGGTCGGAGTCGCGGGAATGCTCGCGAATCCCGCATCCGCGGCGGCCTGTCCGTCGGTATGTACCGCGTCGGCTGCGTGTGTGGCGGTGGCGAACTCTCGCACCTTACCCGCTTCCACCTCGAACGATACGACGTCGAGGACCGCGCCGACCGATAACTGCCGAGCCGAGGGGCTCGTCATGGGTACCTCCCTGGATTTTATGGTCTGACCTATTGTAACGTTGGTCCGTAAACACGTGGAGGTGCAGATGGATCTGAGCGATTCGCCGGAGGAAGCGCGATTCCGTGCGCGCATTCGTGACTGGCTGAGCGAGACCCTGCCGACGTTGCCGTGGCCTGAACCGGCACGGCTCGAGGACAAACGCGGTTTCTGGTCGGTGTGGCAGCGGAAACTGTTCGAGGCCGGCTTCGCCGGTCTGTCGTGGCCCGCGGAATTCGGTGGTGCCGGCGCCGACGCGAAGACCAAGGCGATCTTCAACGAGGAGATGGATCGCGCGGGTGCGCCGGAGCGGCTGAACATCATCGGCGAGGACTTCGCGGGACCCACGATCGTCGCCTTCGGCAACGCCGCGCAGAAGCAGCGCTATCTGCAGCCGATTCTGGAGGGCACAGAGATCTGGTGCCAGCTGTTCTCCGAACCGGAATCCGGGTCGGATCTGGCGTCGCTGCGGACCAAAGCGACCAAGGTCGAGGGCGGCTGGAAAATCCAGGGACAGAAGATCTGGACCTCCCGCGCGCAGATCGCCGACAACGCGATCCTCTTGGCGCGCACCGGCGGCGGAGACCGCCACAAAGGCATCACCTACTTCCTGCTGCCGATGTCGTCGGCGGGAGTGACCGTGCGCCCGCTCGCGCACATGCTGGGTGAGGCGGAATTCAACGAAGTGTTCCTCGACGACGTCTTCGTGCCCGACGACGCGGTGGTGGGCGAGGTCGACGACGGCTGGAAGGTCGCGATGGGGACACTGGCGTTCGAACGCGTCGGCATCGCGACGGGGCGGGTGAACACCACCAGGGCGGTCGCCGATCTCATCGAGCAGGTCGAGCGCAAGACCGACGACGAGGGCAACCCGCTCAGCCGCAAGTCCGAGATCCGGCAGCGCATCGCCGATCTCTACGGCCGCGCCCTGACCCACTATCTGATCGGGCAACGAGTGATCACCGGTGCGGCATCAGGGCAGCCACCCGGCCCGGTCACCTCGATCGGCAAGCTGTACTTCTGTCCGCTGGTCGAGGACATCGCCGATTTCGGCCTCGAATTGACCGAGTTCGGTGGGCAGTTCGGACTCGCCGAGAACGCGGCCGATGCCGATCAGCAGCGCTGGCTGCGGCTCGCCTACCAGGCACGCGGAACCGCCATCGCGGGCGGATCGACCTTCATCCAACGCAACATCGCTGCCGAGCGCGTGCTCGGAATGCCCCGCACCTGAGAAAGGCGGCGTGATGAGCACCTACGTGTGGAATCCGACTCCCGAATACGTCGACAACGCGAACGTCATGCGGTTGGCGCGGACGCACGGCATCGACTCGATCGATGAACTTCGCCGGCGGTCGACCGCGGATGTGTCCTGGTACTGGGATGCGGCCGTCACCGATCTGGGCATCCCGTTCGCGACACCGTACGAATCCGTGCTCGACCTCTCGGCGGGCGTCGAGTTCCCGGAGTGGTTCGTCGGCGCCACGTTCAACGCGGTCGACGCCTGCCTCACCCGCTGGCTGGAAACGGCTGCCGATCGTGCGGCGATCGTGCACGAGGCGGAGGACGGCTCGGTCCACACCCTCACCTACGGCGAACTCGCCGAGCAGGTCGGGCGGGCCGCCGCAGGACTGGCCGAACTCGGAGTGGGTGAGGGCGACGCGGTGGCCATCTACCTGCCGATGATCCCCGAGGCGGTGATCGCCTGCTACGCCGCGGTCGGCATCGGGGCGGTTCTCGTACCGTTGTTCTCCGGCTTCGCCGCTCCCGCCATTGCGTCCCGGCTCAACGACGCGCAGGTCAAGGCCGTCGTCGTCGCCGACGGGACGATTCGGCGCGGGCGCGCGGTCGGCATGGCGGACGAGCTGGCCAAGGCGCTGGCCCTGACACCCTCGGTCCGCGCGGTTGTCGCTGTCGAAAATATCGGTGAGCCGGTCGATTTCGCCGGCCTAGATGTCACCGTGACGGCGTGGGGATCCCTGGTCGACGAGGCCGTCGAACCCTACACTTTCCACCCCTTCCCGGCCATGCAGACATTGATGCTTGGTTATACCTCCGGCACAACCGGAAAACCCAAGGGAGCGGTCCACACCCACGCCGGATTCACGGTCAAGGTCGCGACGGAGGTCGCGTACTCCTTCGATATCAACGAGGGGGACACCTTCTGCTGGATCACCGATATGGGCTGGGTCATGGGTCCGCTGTCGGCGTTCGGTACCCACGCCAACGGCGCCACTCTGTTGCTCTACGAGGGTTCTCCCGATGTTCCCGATACCTGTCGACTGTGGGATCTGGTGCAGCGGCACGAGATCACCATGCTCGGCGTCTCCCCGACACTCATTCGCGCGCTTAAGTCGACACCGCTGGCCGATATCGCTGCGCGGGACCTGAGTTCGGTGCGTGTGCTCGGATCGACCGGTGAGCCGTGGGATCCCGATTCCTACGACTGGCTCGCGGAGCAGGTCTTCGGTGGCCGCGTTCCAGTGATCAACTTCTCCGGCGGTACCGAGGTCGGCGGCTCGTTCCTTGCGCCCTACCCCGTGGAGCCGATTCCGAGCTGCTCACTGGGCGGACCGTCGCTCGGCATGGATGTCGACGTGGTCGACGACGCCGGAAAGCCATTGCGCGGCAGTATCGGTGAACTCGTCTGCCGCCAGCCCTGGCCGGCCATGACCCGAGGGGTCTGGCGAGACCGGGAGCGCTACCTCGAGTCCTACTGGTCCACCTTCCCCGGAATCTGGTGCCACGGTGACTACGCCCGCGTCGACGAAAACGGGCAGTGGTACATCCTGGGCCGGTCCGACGATGTCATGAACGTCGCGGGCAAACGCCTGGCACCCGCCGAGGTCGAATCCGTACTGACCACACATCCGGCGGTCGCAGAGGCCGCCGCCGTCGGGATTCCGGATCCGAAGAAGGGCGAAAGCGTCTGGGCCTTCTGGGTCCCGCGACCGGGAGCCGAGATCGAAGGCGTCTCCGAAGAGTTGCGCCGGCTGGTAGCGGCCGGTGTCGGAAAGCCGTTCGCCCCGGCGAAGGTGTGGGTCGTCGACGCCCTGCCGAAAACGCGGTCCGCCAAGATTCTGCGGCGCGCGGTGCGCGCGGCGGCCATCGATGCCGATCCGGGGGATCTGTCGGGCGCGGAGAACCCCGAGGCCGTGGCCGCCATCCGCGATGTCGTGCATGGCCCGAGTACGAGCTGAGGAGAAGCGATGCATTGGGAACTGTCCGAAGAGCAGGAGATGTTCACTGCATCCCTGCGTGAGTGGATCGCCGCGAAATTCCCGACCGACACCGTCCGGAAGTTGCAGTCGGACGGTGAAACGGGCCGGTTCACCGATGAGCTGATCAAAGACGGATGGTGGGGTGTCGGCTATCCGGAGGAGCAGTCCGGCGAAGGTGGCGGTGTACTCGAATTGGCGCTGGCCGCACGGGAATTCGGGCGGTCCGCCGCCCCCGATTCGCGGTGGCTGGCGGCCGCGCTGGTCGCACCTCTGTTGACCGAGCGGGAAATGGAGGAGCAGCTCGCCGGCCGCCGGCGATTCGTCGCCGCCATTCGCGCTGACAGGCACCCCGCATGGGCGCCGCTGGTTGCCTACGACAGTCGGCTGACGGGAACTGTTCCGCACGTTCTCGGCGCCGGCGACGCGGATATCTTCGTCGTGCCGGTGACCGGCCCCGCCGGCCCCAGCCTGGCGAGGGTGTCGGCATTGGACGTTGTTGTGGGACGCGACGATCTGCTCGACCGCTCGCGCTCGGCCGGGGCCGTCGAGTTCGCGAACGCTCCGATCCTGGAGTTCGTCGCGGCGGAGGAATCGGCGCTGTCTCGGACCGCGATCCGGGCAGCCGTACTGGTAGCCGCCGATGCGCTCGGGAGTGCCGAGCGCATGCTCGAGCTCGCTGTCGAATACAGCAAGCAGCGCCAGCAGTTCGGGCGGTCCATCGGGTCTTTCCAGGCGGTCAAGCACGCCGCGGCGCAGATGCTGGTGACGGTCGAGGCCTCGTATTCGATCGCGCTGTACGCCGCGGCCGCCGTCGACGCCGAACTCGACCAGGCCGCGACGATCGCCGCGGTCGCCAAAGCGCAGGTGAGCGACACCGTATCCGAGCTCGCGGAGTCCGCGCTCACTGTCCACGGTGCGATCGGCTACACGTGGGAACACGATCTGCACCTGTTCTACAAGCGCGCCAAACTCGACCGCACTCTCTACGGCCCGCCTTCGGTCTGGAACGAGCGGATCGCGGCCGCGTTGCTCGACGAGTCGGTGACCGCACGCTGACGCGGTTGCATCTTTTGGTCAGTCCATTGTTATAGTTGACTTAGTAGATGGATGGAGTACGGGCGTGGATTTCCAACTGACAGAGGACCAGCTCACGATTCGTGACGCGGTCGCGGAGCTGGCCGCCAAATTCGGCGATCAGTACTGGCAGGAGAAGGACGAGAAGCACGAATTCCCGACGGAGTTCTACAACGCCTTCGCCGAAGGTGGCTGGCTGGGCATCACCACCCCCGAGGAGTACGGCGGGCACGGCTACGGCATCACCGAGGCTTCGATCCTGCTCGAGCAGGTGGCCGCATCCGGCGCCGGGATGAACGGCGCCAGCTCGATGCACCTGTCGATCTTCGGCATGCATCCGGTGATCGTGCACGGCAGCGAGGAACTCAAGCAGCGGACGCTGCCGCGCATCGTCAACGGTGACTTGCACGTCTGCTTCGGTGTCACCGAGCCGGGTGCCGGACTGGATACCACCAAGATCACCACCTTCGCCCGGCGCGAGGGCGACAGTTACATCGTCAACGGGCGTAAGGTCTGGATTTCCAAGGCGGTCGAGTCGGAGAAGATCCTGCTGCTGACCCGCACGCAGAAGTTCGAGGATTCCCCGCGCAAAACCGACGGTATGACGCTGTTCCTCACCGATCTGGACCGCGACAAGGTCGACATCCGGCCCATCAAGAAGATGGGCCGCAACGCGGTGACCTCCAACGAGCTGTTCATCGACAACCTCGAGATCCCCGCCGAGGATCGGGTCGGCGAGGAGGGCAAGGGCTTCACCTACATCCTCGACGGCCTCAACCCCGAACGGATGCTGGTGGCCGCCGAAGCGCTCGGAATCGGCCGCGCCGCGCTGCGTGCCGGTGTCCGGTACGGCAACGACCGCGAGGTCTTCGGTCGCCAGATCGGCAAGAACCAGGGCATTCAATTCCCCCTCGCTGATTCGCTGGCCCGCCTCGATGCCGCCGAGCTGATGCTGCGCAAGGCCACCTGGCTCTACGACAACGGCAAACCCTGTGGGCGCGAGGCGAATACGGCCAAATATCTGTGCGCTGACGCTGGCTTCGAGGCCGCCGACCGCGCGCTGCAAACCCACGGCGGCATGGGCTACTCCGAGGAGTACAACGTGTCGCGCTACTTCCGGGAAGCGCGCCTGACCCGCATCGCGCCGATCAGTCAGGAAATGGTCCTGAACTTTCTCGGTTCCCACGTACTCGGCCTCCCGAGGAGCTACTGATGACCGATCAGACATCGACAGCCAAGAGTCCCTCCGGCGTCGAAGCCTTCCGCCTCGACGGCCGCACCGCGTTGGTCACCGGCGCCGGTGGTGGCGTCGGCGCGGCGGTAGCGGAGGCTTTCGCCGCAGCCGGCGCGGCCGTGCTGGTAACCGACATCGACAAGGACGCGGCCGCGGCCGTCAGCCGGCGAATTACCGCAGCCGGCGGCGTCGCCGAACCGTTCACCCTCGATGTGTGCGACGGCGACAACGCCCGCGACGCGGTTGCCGCCGCCGCCCGGCTCGGTGACGGCAAGCTCAATATCCTGGTGAACAACGCGGGTGTGATCGCTCCCGCGATGTTCCCGAAGATGGACGAGGCCAAGTTCCGCAAGGTTCTCGACACCCATCTCATGGGCAGTTATCACTGCAGTCATGCCGCTCTCGACTACCTGCCCGACGACGGAAGCGGTCGCATCATCAACGTGACCTCCGCGGCCGGACTGACCGGCACCATCGGCCAAGCCAATTACGGTGCCGCCAAGGCCGCGATCATCGGCTTGACCAAGTCGCTCGCGCGTGAGCTGGCCAAGCAATCGGTCACGGTGAACGCGGTAGCACCGCTGGCCGCCACCGCGATGACCGAGAACATTCGCAGCAACGAGAAACTCGCCGCGAAGACTCTCGCGCGAATACCATTGGGACGCTGGGCATATCCCGACGAGATAGCCCCCACCTTCGTCTTCCTGGCCTCCGGGGCCGCGGGATACATCACCGGCCAGGTCCTGCCCGTCGACGGCGGGACGGTGATCTGATGGGCGCACGCGTATCGGGCCCGTTCGCGACCTCGGGCCGCGAGGTCGTCATCGCCGAGGCGGTGCGCACCCCGATCGGCAGATCCCATCCCGAGAAGGGATGGTTCCGCGACATCCACCCCAATGCGATGCTGGCGTCGTGCTACCAGGATCTGGTCGCCCGCAGCGGAATCGACCCCGCCGTGGTGGAGGACCTGATCATTGGGTGCACCGCACCGTTCGGTGAGCAATCGCGAAACATCGGACGCAATGCCTGGCTGCAGGCCGGATACCCGGCGGAGGTCCCCGCGACCACGCTGGATCGCCGCTGCGGATCGGCGCAAACCGCGGTGAATTTCGCTGCCGCACTGGTGTCTTCGGGCGTGCACGATATCGTCATCGCCGGTGGCGTCGAGCACATGGGCCATGTGCCGATGAATTCTCCCGCCAAGATCAGCGAACTGTACGGTGATCCGTGGCCTGCAGCGCTGCGGGAACGCTACGACTTCGTCACTCAGGGCGAGAGCGCGGAACTGATCGCGGAACGCTGGGATATCTCCCGGACGGAGATGGACGAATTCGCGGTGCGCTCGCATGCGTTCGCGACCGAGGCCATCGCCGCCGGCCGTTTCGACGCCGAGATGGTGAAGATGGACCTCGACGGCGAGATCCGCACCGGAGACCAGACGGTCCGGCCGGGCACCTCGCTCGAGACACTGGCCAAGCTGGCGACGGTCTTCCGTCCCGAGAACGGGCGGATCACCGCCGGCACCTCGAGCCCGATCTGCGACAGCGCGGCCGCGGCGCTGCTGTGCACGCGGGAAGCGGCGCAGCGGTACGGGTTGCGCATCAGGGCGCGGATCGCAGATCAGACTACCGTCGGCGTCGACCCGATCATCATGCTCACCGGCCCGATCCCCGCCACTCACAAGCTGCTGGAGCGCAACGGTCTCGGCGTCGCCGACATCGATCTATTCGAGGTCAACGAGGCGTTCTCGTCGGTCGTCCTCGCCTGGCAGCGGGAGTTGAAGCCCGATATGGACCGAGTCAACGTCAACGGCGGTGCGATCGCACTCGGCCACGCCGTCGGCGCAACCGGCTCGCGGCTGATCGCGACGATCCTCGCCGAGATGGAACGGCGCGACAGCCACCTCGGCCTGGTGACCATGTGCTGCGGCGGCGGACTGGGCACCGGGACCCTCATCGAGCGGGTGGACTGATGCTCGACTTCGGCGAGCTGCTGCGGCCGGGAATGGGGGTTTGGTGGAGCCAGGCCGCCGCGGAGCCGCGCCCATTGGTCGATCAACTGCTCGCGCAGGCGTCCGAACTCGGCCCGCTGCGCCTGTTCACCGGGCTGAGCTGGAACGACCAGCTAGCGCAATCGATGTCGCCCACCGACACGATGGTCTCCTACGGCGGACTCGGCGCGCTCCGCGAGCTCGGAGCGACCGACCGGCTCGAGGTCGTCCCCTGTCACTACTCGGCGCTGCCTCGGATGTTCGCCGAGCATCGCCTGCCCTGCGAAGCCGGACTGCTCCAGGTGTCGCCGCCGGACCGGGACGGCATGTGCTCACTGGGAATCGGTGTCGACTACATGGCCGACGCCATCGGTCACACCCCGCTGCTGTTCGCCGAAGTCAACAAGCAGATGCCCGCGGTCCCCGGCTCACCACGAATTCCGCTGAGTCGCTTCGCGGCAACCCTCGAGACCGATCGGCCGCTGCAACAGGAGGACCGCCGTCCCGCTGGGGACCTCGACCGGGTGATCGCGGCTCGTATCGCCGAATTGATCGACGACGGCGACACGCTGCAGGTCGGCATCGGTTCCATGGGAGCGGCCGTCTTCGACGCGCTGGCCGGACATCGCGATCTCGGCGTGCACACCGGCATGATCACCGACGGGGTGCTCGCGCTCATCGACAAGGGCGTGATCACCGGTAGCCGCAAACAGATCGACGTCGGATTCTCGGTCGCCGGAACGGCATTGGGATCGGCGGATATGTACGCCCGGATCGGTGAACTTCCGGTGCTGTTCCGCCCCACCAGCTATACCCATGCGCCGCAAGTGCTTTCGACGTTGAGCTCGCTGGTCGCGGTCAACTTCGCGATCGAGGTGGATCTCACCGGCCAGGTTGGCGCGGAGATGAGCCGGGGCACCTATCTCGGCGCGGTCGGCGGCCAGGTGGACTTCGCCCGGGCCGCCGCACTGACCGGGAAGCGCTCCATCATCGCGCTCCGGTCGAAGATGCGCGGACGTTCCTCGATCAAATTCGCTCTCGACGAAGGTGTTGTCACCACCGCGCGCGCCGATGTGGACTGCGTGGTCACCGAACACGGTGTCGCGCATCTGCGCGGGCAACCACTGGCCGAGCGCCGCCGCCGTCTGATCGATATCGCGGCGCCGGAGTTTCGAGACGAACTCGCGAGCGCTGCCCGCCTCGCGTCCTGAACCCACCGAACCACTTGTCATCGAAAGGAATCACCACTCATGAGTAATCGCGTAGCGCTCGTCACCGGCGGCGCCCAGGGAATCGGCGAGGGCATCTCGCGCAAACTCGGTGCGGCCGGGTTTCGGGTCGCAGTCGCCGACCTGAATCACGACGTGGCACAGCAGACCGCGAAGGAGATCGTCGCCGCCGGTGGTCAGGCGATCGCGGTGCCGATCGATGTGACCGACACCGTCTCGGTTCGGGCAGCGGTCCAGCAGGTCACCGAGAGCCTCGGGCCGGTCGAGATCGCGGTCAACAACGCCGGCTGGGACGACTTCATGAAGTTCCTCGACACCGACGAAGCGTTCTGGGACAAGATCCTCGACATCAACTTCAAGGGCGCCCTGCGCGTCAACCACACCGTGGTGCCGGGCATGATCGAGCGCGGCTTCGGGCGCGTGATCAACATCGGCTCCGACGCGGGTCGAGTCGGCTCCTCGCTGGAGGCCGTGTACTCGGGTGCCAAGGGTGGCATCATCGCCTTCACCAAGACCCTCGCCCGCGAGGTTGCCACCAAGGGCGTCACCGTCAACACCGTGTGCCCCGGCCCGACCGACACCCCCGCGCTGCGCAAGTTCGCGAACAACTCGGGCCAGGACGCCGACAAGGTGCTGGGCGGCATGACGCGCGCGGTGCCGATGAAGCGGCTGGCGCTGCCGTCCGATATCGCGGCTGCGGTAGCGTTTTTCGCCTCTGACGAGACCGGCTACATCACCGGCCAGACCCTCTCGGTCAGTGGCGGCCTGACCATGGCGTGAGCGCCGCTGTGGGTGATGAGACCGTGGGTGACGGCACGGGGGAGTGGTCGACGGTCCGGCGCTACGAGGACGTCGACTACTCCCGCACGGCTGACGGCATCGCCAAGATCACCATCTGCAGACCGGAGGTCCACAACGCCTTCCGCCCGCAGACACTCGTGGAGATCTCCGATGCGCTCACCCATGCCCGGGAGGATCCGTCGATCGGCGTCATCGTCTTGACCGGCGAGGGTGACAAGGCGTTCTGCTCCGGAGGCGACCAGCGCGTCCGTGGCGACACCGGCTACCTTTCCGATCCGGGCAACCCGGCCGCGGTCGGCCGCTTTCACGTCACCGACCTGCAGGTGCAGATCCGCCGGTTGCCCAAGCCGGTCGTGGCGATGGTGGCGGGATACGCCGTCGGCGGCGGACATGTGCTGCAGATCGTCTGTGACCTCACCATCGCCGCCGACAACGCATGCCTGGGACAAGTGGGTCCCAAGGTCGGCTCGTTCGACGGCGGCTTCGGCGCCGGCCTGCTGGCCGATATGGTCGGTGTGCGGAAGGCCAAGGAGATCTGGTTCCTCTGCCGGCAGTACGACGCCGCCGAGGCGCTCGAGATGGGACTGGTCAACACCGTCGTCCCGCTCGCCGACCTCGAGACGGAAACACTCGCCTGGTGCCGTCGAATGCTGGAGCTGTCACCGATGGCGCTTCGGCTGATGAAGGCGAGTTTCCACGCCGCCGAAGACGGTCTGGCCGGGATTCAGCAGCTCGCGCACGATACGAATCTGCTGTTCTACGCCACCGACGAGGCCAAGGAAGGTCGCGAGGCATTCAAGGCCAAGCGGCGACCCGAGTTCGACCGTTTTCCGCGTCGAGCCTGACATATCGGAGGATCGCCGAGATGACGACATTTGGGGTCAACGCGTTCGGTGTCGGCCGCGGGCCGCAGCGGTTCGCGACCATGACCGAATTGGCGCGCGAAGCCGAGGAAATCGGATGCGCGGCAGTGTGGACCAGCGAGCTCTACAGCCGCTCGGCCACAGTGCCGATGGCGGCGCTGGCCGCGGGCACCAGTACGATCCGGATCGGATCGAATATTGCCTACGGTGTCGGCCGCAGTCCGCTGATGTGGGCGGCGGAAGCGCGTGACCTCGATGAATTGTCCGGTGGCCGAATCATTCTCGGCATCGGAAACGGTACGCCGAAGATGATGGAGGCCTGGCACGGCGTACCCGGCGAGGCGCCGGCCGCGAGAATGGCCGAACTGCTCACCGTCCTGAAGGCGCTGTGGCGTCTGCACGAGGGGCCGGTTCACCACGACGGTCGCTTCTATCACGTCCACATCTTGCCCACTTCCGACGTGCCGGAACCGATCCGGGCCGAGATTCCGATCTGGATCGCCGGTGTGAACAAGCTGATGCTGCGTACCGCCGGCGAACGTGCCGACGGGCTGGTAGGCCATCCGATGTTCACCGCCGACTATGTTCGCGGTCCGGTCGCAGACGAAATCGCCGCCGGCGCGGCGATTTCGGGCCGCGACGCGGCCGAGGTAACCATCATGGGTATCCGGATGTGCGCGATCGACGACGACGTTGAACTGGCGCGGCGCCAGGCCGCCTTCGCCATCGGCCAGTACGCCGCGTCCCGGGTCTACGATCGGCTGTTCGCCCTGCACGGATGGAGTGCGGAGCAGGAGAGGATCCGACGAGCGGCCCGGGAACGCGACACCGAGGCGCTGATCGGCGCCGTCACCGACGACATGATCGACACCATCGCGATCGCTTGCCGACCGTCGGAGTTCCCGGCAGCCCTGGCGCGGATTCCCGCCGGCTTCGACCATCTCGACCTGATCGCGCCGCCGTGGGGGCTGAGTGATCAAGAGACCCGTGCGATCAACTCCCGGATACTCGCCGGCCTGCGGACCCACCTCGCGAATTCGGTACCGGCGAGCGGTGCCGCGCCGGTGTGAGCGTTGCGATGCCCGAGCTGCGGCCTCAGGCCTCGCGCAGCTCGATTTCGGTCCGTTCCTCGACCTGGACGACGGCCTCGGCATAGCCGTGGACGTGCTTGGTCATGCGTCGCGTCGCCGCAGCGGAGTCGCCCGCCCGGATGGCGTCGGTGATCGTCTTGTGTGCCCGGTAGGTGGTCTGGCGCACCGCCTCGTCGACGAACGCGGTGTTCTCGGTCGAGCTGTAGATGGCAGTCGACAGCGCGGTCATGAAGCCGGTCAGCAGTTCGTTGTGACTGGCGGTTGCCACCGCCAGGTGCCAGTCGACGTTCGCCTGCAAAAACTCCTCGAGCGGGATGTCGAGGTCACCCAGCTTCTTGTTGGTCGCGTCCAGGGCGGCGATGTCGTCGTCGGTGCGGTACTTGGCCGCGAGCGCTGCGCAGGCCGGTTCGATCGCCTCACGGGTTTCGAGCAGGTCGGACAGTTTCAGTTGTTGTCCGCGGATGAGCAGATTCACCGATGAGGCCACCGAGGCCCCCCCGGGTTGTTGGACGAAGGCGCCGCCGGACCGGCCGGTCTTGATGACGACCAGCCCCTGGACTTCGAGGATGCGGAGAGCCTCACGAACGGTGGTCCGGCTCATCTGCGTCTGAGTCACCAATTCGCGTTCGGGCGGCAACGCGGTGCCCGATGGGAATTCCCCGCGCAGGATGCGCTCGCGAAGGTCGTTCGCCAGGACATCGGACGCTTTGGGTACCTGCATCGGCTGCAGCTGAACCGGGTGTCGCGCAACCGTGCTCGACGAGGGCGACTCGGGCATCGTCACCTGCTTTCTGTGTATTTGGTCGTACCTAATCTATCAGCAAAGCGTCCTGTCATGCGAGTTCGACTACGCGCGAGAAGAACTGTATTTTGGTCATACCAAAATAATGGTTGACTTACGGTCGTGGTCTGGATAGCTTCCAATAGAAGGAAGTCGGCCGCAGCGGTGTCGACGAGTTGCTGAATGCGAGGGACGGCGTGGCAGAGCGGGCGCAGGATGTGGTCACCTGGAAATCGGTGGCGCCGGGAATCGTGGAGGTAACGCTCCAGCGGCCGCCCGCCAATGCGCTGGGGCTGCCACTGCTGGACGGCATGCACCTGGCGATGGACGCTGCGGAGAAGGCGGGCGACGTCAAGATCATGGTGGTCCGATCGGCGCTGCCGGGATTCTTCGCCGCGGGTGCCGACATCAAACACCTGTCGACGATCGACGCCGAGTCCTTCACGGCCTACGGCGACACGATGCGTGCGGTTAACGATCGACTGACCGCGTCGCCGTGGATCTCGATTGCCGCGATCGACGGGGTGGCGCTGGGTGGGGGACTCGAACTCGCCATGGCATGCACACTGCGAGTCACGGGACATGCGGGCCGATTCGGGCTGCCCGAGGTGAAACTCGGGTTGATCCCGGGTGCCGGAGGTACGCAGCGGCTGCCCAGGCTGGTCGGGCGGGGGCGAGCGTTGGACATCATGCTCACCGCTCGTCAGGTGAGCGCGGAGGAGGCATACCGGATCGGCTTGGTGGATCGGCTCACCGACGGTGACGTCACCGAGGCCGCCGAGGCCTTCGCGCGGGAACTGCTCGGCCCCTCCTTGCCGGCCCAGCTCTCCGTGGTCCGCACGGTCGACGCGGCTTTCGACCTGCCGCTCGAAGAGGGGGCGCGCTACGAGGTCGAACAGATCCAAGCGCTGTTCGAGGACGGGGAGGCTGCAGAGGGCATCAGTGCTTTCGTCGAGAAGCGCAAGCCGCACTTCCGTTGAGCCCAGACCCCGCCGCTATCGATCTGCTTGCCACAGGAGCCTGCATGCAAACGCTGGAAGAACATTTCGAAACCCTGCTCGCGGAGGAGGTGAAGCCGGGCATCGTCGTGGTCACCTTGAACCGTCCCGACCGCTACAACGCGATGACCAACACCATGTTCGTCGAACTGGAGCGGCTGGCCTGGGGTCTGGAAACCGAGGACTCCTGCCGCGTGGTCGTCGTGACCGGCGCCGGCAAGGCCTTCTGCTCGGGCTACGACCTCGCCGATGCCGACGATCTGCCGAACCTGGGCGCGCTTGGGATGCTGGACCAGCAGGAGCGCGCCGCGCGCGCTCTGACCGCGATCCGCTCGTTGCGTGTTCCGGTCATCGCCGCGGTGAACGGCCCCGCCGCGGGCGGCGGTCTGGCGTTGGCGCTCGCGGCTGACATCCGCCTGGCGGGCCCCGCGGCGAAATTCAACGCCGCGTTCGTGCGTATAGGCCTGTCCGCCGGCGACCTCGGAACGTCGTGGTTGCTCACCCGCCTGATCGGACCGGCGAAGACGAGCGAAATCTGTTTCACGGGAAGGGTTGTCGACGCTGCCGAAGCCGCGGAACTGGGGATCGTGAACTCGGTCGGCGCGGGCGATGTGGTGGCGGACTCGCTGTCCCTCGCCGAACAGATCGCCGCGAATTCACCCGGCGGAGTGCAGTTGTCCAAGCGAGCTCTGCAAGCCAACCTCGAGGTCGGATCCTATGCGGCGGCCATCGAGCTCGAAAACCGCGGGCAGGCCCTGCTGACCCGCAGTCCGGACATGTCCGAGGCGTTGAACGCCTTCAAGGAAAAGCGCGCGCCCGTCTTTCAGGGCAAGTAGCACTGCGCAACGATACGAGGCGAGGCCGAGATATGACCATCGACTTTCCCGAGCTGCAAACGCTGACCTTCGAAGAAGCCGAACCCGGAGTCGGCATTCTGCGCATGAACCGGCCCGACCGGATGAATTCGCAGACCGTCACCATGTTCCACGAGTACCTGGCGGCCGGGCGGGCACTGCGCGACAGTGGTCTGCGCGCGCTGATCGTCACCGGTACGGGTGAGCGGGCGTTCTGCGCCGGATTCGATCTGGACGAAATCCACGTGATTACCGAGATGGGTGTCCGGGAATTCTTGAAATTCCAGGAAACGGCTACCGGAGGAATTCAATCCCTGCGCCACCTGCCGTTTCCGGTGATCGCGGCCATTCACGGGCCTGCCACCGGAGGTGGTCTGGCACTGGCGCTCGCCGCCGACATCCGCCTGGGAGCACCGACTCTGAAGATGAGCGCGGCGTTCGTGAAAGTCGGGCTCTCGATCGGTGAACTGGGCTCGTCGTTCAACCTCGCGCGCCTGGTCGGTCCGGCTCGCGCCGCCGAGATCGCCTACACCGCGCGGATCGTCGGAGCGGATGAAGCGTTGCGTATCGGCCTGGTCAATCACGTGGTCCCGTCGGAGAAACTGCTCGACGAAGCGCTCGCGATGGCCCGCCTGATCGCGCAGAACTCCCCCGGCGGTGTGCGGATGTCCAAGCGAGCGATCCAGCGCAATACCGAAATCGGTTCGTACCAGGCAGCTCTGGAACTCGAGAACCGCGGCCAGGCTCTACTCACCAGGACCGACGACATGCCCGAAGCGCTGGCGGCCTTCAAGGAGAAGCGCGCCCCCGAGTTCACCGGGCGGTGAGGCCGAGATGATGTGGGAATGGACGCCCCGAACACAAAATGCGCTGGGAGAGTTCCTGGGTAGCCGGGGGATACTCGCGGGGCCGATCACCACGAAGCGAATCGGCGACGGGCATTCCAACCTGACCTACCTGGTCGGTGACGGCGCCTCGCGAGTGGTCGTGCGCCGCCCGCCGCCGCCGCCGATTCCGCCGGGCGCCAACGACATGCTCCGGGAAGCGAAGCTGCTGCGGGCGCTGTCTGCGACCGGTGTGCCGGTACCCGACGTCCTCGCCGTAGCCCCGGAGGGTGAGGTGCTCGACGTTCCCTTCTATGTGATGAGTTTCGCCGAGGGGCCGGTTGTGACGACCCGCACTCCCGCACCGCTCGACACGCCCGACGAACGCCGCGCCGTGGGCCACAGCATGATCGACACGCTCGCCGAACTTCACAACGTGGATTGGCGGGCAGTCGGTCTCGGCCAGCTGGGACGCCCGGAGGGTTTCAACGCCAGGCATCTTCGGCGGATGCGCCGACTGGTGGCCGACGATGCGGGAAATCCCCCGCCGGAGTTCGCGGACGTCGATGCCTGGCTGGAGGCGAATACACCTGCCGAATCGGGTGCGACGCTCATTCACTGCGATTTCCGGATCGGGAATGTGGTCCTCGAACCGACTCGGCCGGGACGTATCGCCGCGGTCCTGGATTGGGAACTCGCCACCATCGGTGATCCACTGCTCGACGTCGGCTATCTCTTGGCCACGGTGCCCGAACCCGGCCGCGCGATGAACCCCACCGCGCAGCTGAGTGCCGCGATGCTTGAACCCGGATATCCATCCAAGGCGGAACTCGCGCAGCGGTATTGCGAGCGCACCGGGCGTGATCTGGGGAATCTTGCCTGGTATACGACCCTGGCGCTGTGGAAGCTCGCTGTTCTGTACGAGTACAGCCGCCGACGCGTGCTGGACGGCATCGGCGATCCCTACTACTCCGATCCCGCACTGGTGCGGAGCTTTCTCGATGACGCGCGGCACGTGGCGGGCCTGGCGGAAGCCGGAGCCCGGGCACTGTAGTCGCGCACCACGTGGCGCTGCGCGCCTGAACCACAAGGAGTTTCGATGGCACACCCACCCGGCACCGCTTTCCACGATCCGCTCGTCGGCCCCGAAGCCACCGACCTCCCGGCCGACTTCTTCGATCGGCTGATGTTCAACCTGCACCCGGTCGATGCCACCACACCGTCGGTGATCATGGGTTTCGGGATCTACCCGCCCAAGGACGCGGTCGACGGTTACGTCATCGTCGGCGGTGAGCACGAGCAGCGCAACCTGCGCTTCTCGAGCCGGCTCGGCGCCACCGACCGTGACGGCGCCGGCCCCTTCCGCTTCGAGATGCTCGAGCCGAATCAGCTGTGGCGCCTCCGTCTGGGGCCAAACGAGATCGGCACCGAATTCGACCTGACCTGGCGGGCCCGAACACCAGCCTGGTTCGGCGAGATCGCGGTCACGAACACATCCGCGCAGCGGACCTCGTTCGACCATCTCTTCCAGTCGGGCCGCTACGAGGGCACCCTGACCATCGACGGTCGGACCCAATCGGTCGACGGATGGTACGGGCAGCGCGATCGTTCTCGGGGCGTACGCACGATGGCGGGCGGCCAAGGCCTGCACATCTGGTATCAAGCCCAGTTCCCCGATTTCTCGGTCGGTTTCCTGTTGGTCGAAACCCGTTCGCACGAGCGGCTTCTCCTCGAGGGGGCCGTCATGCACGAGAACGGCCGCTTGGATCCGATCACCGACGTGCGGCATGCACTGGTCTTCACGTCGGATCTGGATCTGGTCGAAGGAGATGTACACGTCGACACTGCGGCAGGTGAGAAGTACATCATCCATGCCGACGCCCGAGCGGGCGGGGGCTATATGGCCGGTGCCGGTTATGGTGGCCACCATGGTAATTCGTCGGGGGCCGACGAAGTCGCGTCGGAACGCTATCGCCTCGACGGTTCGGTGTCCCCGCGTTCTCTCGACTCGGCATTGACCGACCGCTTGTGTGCGTTCACTCTCGGTGATGTGCGGGGGGCCGGGATTTTCGAATTCGCCCTGACCCGCAGCAGCAAGTACGAATATCGCCCTTCGCTGTGAACGGCTGCCGCGGCCGAACTTCCGGCCGCGGCAGCGCTCGAACTTCCTCTGTGCGCGGCAGCGCCGAACATCCTCCGAATTGAATCTCCACGAAGAAGAGGGTGCGCATCTTGTGGATGCGCACCCTCTTCGTTGTCGTGAGCTCTGGTGGACTCACACGGTTCGCTGGGCCTTACTGGATTCCGAGGCTGCCTTGCTGGTTTCCTTGATCTGCTGCCAATCGGCATCGGAGAGGCTGGTCAAGCCTGCGAAGGTGCCCGGCCCGGCCAGCATCTGACCGCCGTCCATGGCGATGGTCTGGCCGGTGAGGTAATCGCAGGCGTCCGAGAGCAGGAACATCGTCAGGTTGGCGAGTTCTTCGATGGTGCCGGTGCGCCCGGCCGGGATCTGGTCGGCCTGGGTGGCACCGACCGACGACTTGTCGGTCGGATTCAGCATTTCCCATGCGTAATCGGTCGGAATGGGGCCGGGGGCGAGAGCATTCACGCGAATGCCGTACTTGGCCCATTCCACGGCGAGCGACATCGTCATCGAATGTACGGCGGCCTTCGCCATCGCGGAAGGGACGACGAAGGCCGATCCGGTCCACACCCAGGTGGTCAGTGTGGAGAGCACACTGCCGTGCAGCCCTTCGGCGATCCACCGCTTGCCGGCGGCGTGGGTGGTGTGGAACGAACCGTTCATCACCGTGCTCGTGATCGCCTGGAACGCACGCGGACTCAGATCCTTGGTCGGCGCGATGAAGTTGGCGGCAGCGTTGTTGATCACTCCCGTCAGCGGGCCGTGGTCGGACCAGATTCGCCCCATCGTCGCGTCGACGTTCTCGTAGTCGCGGACATCGACCGTGTGGTAGTGCACCGATCCGGGGCGGCTTGCCGACGCCTCTGCGGCGGCCTGGGCCAGCACCGCCTCGCGCCGGCCCCAGAGATGGACTTCGGCGCCGTGCTCGGCCAGATGCCGCGCCACGCCGCGGCCCAGCCCGGTACCGCCGCCGGTGATCAGAATCCGCTTCCCGGACAACAATGTCGGTGAGAAGGTCGTGTCGGTCATCAATGCACCTCGTTTGTCGATGGTTCCAGCTGGCGGCCCGTTCACAAGCCGATGTGTTTGGCGATGATCTCGCGCTGAATTTCGTTGGTACCGCCGTAGATCGGCGGTGCGAGCGCACGCCGCACCTGACCTTCCATGCCGTACTCGCGGGCGTAGCCGTAGCCACCCATCATCTGCATGGCCTCGAGGGTGGTGTTCTTGGCGATCTCGGTGCACCGCATCTTCGCCATGGCGCTCTCGCGGGCCAGGTCGTCCTCGAGTCCGGCGTCGATCTTGGTCGCGACGTCGTAGACGAAGGTGCGAGCGAGCTCGATGTCGGTGGCGAGGTCGGCCAGACGGTGGCGCAGGGCTTGGAATGTAGCGAGCGGCCGGCTGAACTGCTCCCGTTCCCGCGCGTAGGCGACCGCGTCGTCGAGGGCACGCCGAGCACCGCCGATGCTCATGGCGGCAATGATCAGGCGTTCGATGCTCAGTCCGCGCATGAGCTGCTTCCACGCATTGCGCGCTTCGCCGATCACGGCCGAAACGGGCACCTCGACATCGCTGAAGAACACGTCGTTGCAGGTGTGGGCTTCCATCGTCTCGATGGCGCGGATGGTGAGGCCGGGTGCGTCGGTCGGCACCATCAGCAGGGTCATGCCCTCGTGTTTGCCGCCCGAGTTGTCCTCGCGGGTCAGGACCAGGAGGTGTTCGGCGACATGTGCCGCCGAGATCCAGGTCTTCTGGCCGTTGATCAGGTATCGGTCGCCGTCGCGGCGGGCAGTCACCCGCAGCCCGGCCAGATCCGAACCAGCGCCGGGCTCACTGAGCGCGATCGCCTCGAGGCGGCCCGCAGTGAGATTGGCGACGACCGTCTTCTTCTGATCGTCGTTGCCCCACCGGATATACGTCTGCGCCGCGGTGAGGCCGGTCGAATATCCGGTGATCGGCGCGAGGCCCCGCGCCGATTCCTCGAGAAAGATGCATTCATCGACGAAACCGGCTCCGCCACCGCCGAATTCGGCGGGGAGCGACACTCCGAGCCATCCGTTGCGAGCCATGTCGGACAGCACTTCGGGGCTGTTGGACAATTTTCCGCCGTCGGTCACCGCGTCCCGTTGTGCGACTGTCGCGAGCCGGCGGCGGCAGTACTCGCTGACTGCCGCCGCGAACTCACGCTGTTCGATCGAGAACTGCAAATCACTTGCCTCGGTACGGCGAGAAGTCGGGCTTGCGCTTCTCGTTGAAGGCGGTGATGCCCTCCTGGGCCTCCGGAGTTTCACCGAACATCGCCAGCGTGGAGTACGCCATCGTCCCGATACTCACGAAGTGCTCGGTATCGGTGTTCATCGACTGCTTGAGCACCTTCAGGGCCGTCGGCGAGAAGTCGAGCATCTGGTCCGCCCACGCGCGCACCTCGGCTTTGAGGTCTGCGGCCGGCACCACCTTGTTGACCAGGCCCCACTCGAGGGCCTCCTGTGCCGACAGCCGGCGCAGCATGAACCAGATCTCTCGCGCTCGCTTCTCCCCGACGACGCGGGCCAGATAGCCGGATCCCAGACCGGCGTCGAAGGAGCCGACCCGAGGGCCGTTCTGCCCGAACTGCGCGGTGTCCGCGGCGATCGTCAGGTCGCACAGCACGTGAAGCACATGCCCGCCGCCGATCGCGAGGCCGTTGACGGCCGCGATCACGGGCTTGGGGGCGTCGCGGATCACCCGGTGCAGCGCCTCGACTTCGAACAGGCCGCTCGCCGAGGGGCCGTAGTCGCCCGTCTCCATCCGCTGCTTCTGGTCGCCACCGGCGCAGAACGCCTTGTCGCCGGCGCCGGTGAGGGCGATGACACCGACATCGCTGCTCGCCCACGCGCGCTTGAAGGCCATGACCAACTCGTCGACCGTCTGCGCGCGGAAAGCGTTGTAGCGCTCCGGCCGGTTGATGGTGATCCATGCCAGTCCGTTGTCGACCTCATAGGTGATGTCGGTGAATTCAGCCATCAGACTTCGACGTCCTTTCGTTGACGAGGAGTTCCCACTTTGTGGTCATTAGGACTGACCATTTGCATCACAGTAGCTTTAACTGAGCGCCGCACGCAAGGCTGGGGTCCCCCGAAGGAGCCACAGGTTCGCGGTGCACGAAACGTCGTTATTACACACTGGCAGCGATGCCTACACTGAGGTGTCCGTCACTGTGTGGGCGGGTGGTACTTGATTGAGGTTTGGTTGGATATGGCGCTTGATCCGGGTCGGCTTCCCGACCAGCGCGGGGTTTCCGAGGTCGATCGCTGCGGGCTGGTGACGGGCCGTCCTCCGGCCGCCTTCCCGAGCAGGCCGGGCACATTCCGGCCGCCGCGGCCCGACACGATAGTGGTTGCCCTCCTCATGAAGATCATCTCATTCAACCTGGAATCAAGCCGCTGGGATGAAGGCGGCGGGGTGGGGCGGTCGAGGTTCGTTGTAGAGGGTGCGAACTCTGGGGCAGTGTGGAGCCGATGTCAGTGCGCCGCTGGGACTTCGGTGGCCCGGAAAACGGTCGCCGGCTCCGCGTACCGTGTCTCGGCCAGTGAATAGATGATGTCTGAGTTGTGCCGGACCAGCGGTAGGGATGCGGCCAGCCCGGGGAGTTCTTGCGGGGGCACGTCGTATCCGCTGCGGCGCAGGGTCTCTTCGACGAAGGTCTCCGTCTGATCCGAGGGCTGCTCCGGCGGCTCGGCGTCCTCCCACGCCCGGTTGTCTACGCCGTCTCGCAGTGGCGGCTCGGCGAGGTGCCATCGGTTCCGGCGTTGGTAGGCGTCGGCGGCACGCAGGACCAGCGACTCGTCGAAGGGCCGGCCGATCAACTGCGCCGCCAGCGGCAATCCGCCGGAATTGAAGCCGATCGGCATAGACAGGGCAGGGTTTCCCAGCGCGTTCCAGTAGGCCGTGTGATACGAAAACGCCTCGCCCGCAAACAGTGTCGCTGTGTAGTCGCCGCTCGCTTCGACAAGTGGTGCCGGTCGGGAGACGGTGGGAGTCAGGATCAGGTCCACGTTCTCGAACAGTTGCGCCACAGCGCGCTGCCCCACCTGGCGTACGCGCTGAGCCTGCACGTAGTCCGCCCCGCTGGCGAACGCCGCCAGGCCGAGGCCGAGCCGGGTGAATCCGAAGTAGTCCGCCCAGCGACTCTTGATGTCCGGTGCGTGGTACGCGCTCGCCTCGGCCAGAATGGTGATGACCGCCGCGGCGGTGACCTCCGGGTAGTAGGGCAGTGCCAGGTCGACGACCGTGGCGCCGGCCGCTTCGAGCGCGGCTATGGTATCGGCGAACAATGGCGCGAGGGCAGGGTCGGTATCGCCCGAAAAGCGTTGGAGCGTATCCACTCCGATCGTGTAGCCGGTCAGATCGCCGTCCAGGGCGTCCGGATAGTGCGGAACATCGCGCCGATCCGTGGTCGGATCACAGTGGTGCGCCCCGGCCATGGCCGCGAGCAGCACGCCGCAGTCGTGGGCGCTGCGCGCCATCGGGCCGATGCAGTCGAGCGTGTATCCCAGGGGTACGCAACCCGACTTGGGCACCCGGCCGTAGGTCGGCTTTATTCCGGTCGTCCCGCTCAACGCGGACGGCATCCGAACGCTCGCGCCGGTATCGGTGCCGACCGCGCCGAGGAACATTCCCGCGGCACACCCCGAGGCCGACCCGGAGCTGGAACCACCCGGCCAGCGCCGCGGATCCCAGGGATTGCGGGGAATGGGAAACTGCTTGGCCGGATCCGGGGACCCGAAGGCGAATTCCATCGTGGTGGTCTTGCCCACGATCACCGCCCCCGCGTCGCGCAAGCGGGCGACAACGGCGGCGTCGCCGGCGCCCCACTCCCGATCCAGGACCGCACTCTGGCCCGTGGTGGGGCCGTCGGCGGTGGTGATGATGTCCTTGACCGCGATCGGAATGCCGAGCAGCGGGCGGTGCTGTCCATCCCGCCGCATCCGGTCGGCCTGCTCGGCGGCCCGAATGGCCGATTCGGCGAACCGGCTGACGAAGACGCCGAGCCCGTCGTCGTATCGGTCTGCGCGATCGACGACCATGCCGGTCAACTCGACACTGGTGAGCGCCCCGGAATCCATGGCGGACAAGGCTTCGGAAATGGTGAGGGGTTGTTCCATGGGGAACTCCTACCGGTGTGGTCGGACTCGCGGCGTGATGCTGACCCGACAGGTCCTGCGGTTGTGCATGGGAAATGTTGTGGAGACGGACCATCGCTCGGCGCGATCGTTCCGCCGTGGGCCAGCGACGATCCGCGAGCCGTGGATCGCGTCCGTGTACCGGCCGGTGCCCACAATAGGTCATACCATTGAAGTTCTAGGACCGATTTCGGAGAACGAACTCGCTGCCGTCCGATCGCCTCCGAGATGTCAGTCGAATCCGGCGATGCGGCGCCAATGCGCATGTGCCGCCGGCGTCGACTCCGCGCGCAGGTCTCGCAGGCGTTTGGCGGCGGCCTGCCCTCGCCAATCCGGAAGCAGGACATCCGGTAGCCGCGGGTCCAGGTACGTCATGTGCCGCAGCGAGTCGGCGAGTTCGACGTGCGCGAACAGCAACTCGTCCGGTGATTCGTAGTCGCGGGAACCGAAACGCTCGAGTAGTTCGTCATAAGCCTGTTCGGCGGCGTCGAGATCCCAGGATCGGCGAACCAGCTCCTCTTCGGAAATCCCTGTGGCAGCGGTGGTTCCGATGAACGACACCGTATTCGCGGTGAGGCCGAGCGCGTCGATCGCTTTCGCGGCCTCGGCGGCGCGGCTGGAGTGGGGGGTCACCCACACCCCCGGTGCCGGATTGCCGAAGCCCGCCCACCGCAGTGCCGCATACAGTTTCTTACGCGTCGAGCGGTGCGACTCCGGGATGGGGACGTTGACGATGAGCCATTGACCATCCCACTGGGTGATGTCCACGTCGGTGGAGAACACCCGGACGTCGCCCTCGCTGAAGAGGCGATGTGCCTTGTCGGTGAGGTGCCAGAGGGTTTGGCGTCCTTCACGCTGTGCGGTGATCAGCCCCGCCGACCCCGTTCGCGCGACGGCCTGCCTGCCGGCATGCGCCCCGAAACCCAGTCCGTTCAGCACATACAGCAGTGCGGCCGTCCGGACCGGCCGGCCGTAGGGTTCGACCAGCTCACCGAGGACGGTGATGAGCGCGGACCGGGCACTGCGGGCCGGCGTGGTGTCCTTGGTCGGCGTCGGATCGGCGTCGGGCATGGCTCTATCGTCTCGCAACGCGCCGGTGCACGGCCACCGTGCCCCGCGCGGGCCTGCACACGAACCCGTCGCGCGCCGGATTGCGGCCCGGTCAGAGATCGTCATCGACACCCCACTCCCGGAAGACGGATTCGTTGTCCTGGCCGGGGATCCGCAGCGCGATATAGGTCGCGGCCGCGGTGGCGCTGAAGCGCGGCGCCGCCGCGGGCTGCCGCTGCCCGAAGGACTCGACCACGGTGGCGCGAGCGCGGATATGGGGATGGTCCGGGACCTCGCCCAGCGAAAGTACCGGTGTCACACAAGCATCCAGTGATTCGAAGACGTGGACCCACTCCGCGCGGGTCCGGGTGCGGAAGACCCGGGTGAAACAGTCGCTTATCTTCGGCCACGCGCTGCGGTCGTACTGTTCCGGCAGCGTCGAGGCGTCGAGGCCGAGGCCTTGGAGGAGCCGCGCGTAGAAGACCGGCTCCACAGCGCCGACCGCGAGGTGACGACCATCCGCGCATTCGTAGGCGTCGTAGAAGGGAGCGCCGCCGTCGATGATGTTGGTTCCGCGCTCGGACCACAGATCGTTTTCCGACAGGGTCCACACCATCGACATGAGGGTGCTCACCCCGTCCACCATCGCGATATCGAGCACCTTTCCGGCGCCGGTCCGATCGCGTGAGTACAACGCGGCGAGGATGCCCTGCACCGCGAGCATCGAGCCGCCGCCCAGGTCGGCGACCAGATTGAGTGGTGCCAACGGCCGCTCACCCCGGCGGCCGATCGCGCTCAGGGCGCCGCTGAGGGCGAGGTAGTTGATGTCGTGACCGGCACAGGCCGCCAGCGGGCCGCTCTGGCCCCATCCGGTGATTCGTGCGTAGATCAGCGTGGGGTTGCGTGCGCTGCAGACCTCGGGTCCGATTCCGAGCCGCTCGGCTACCCCCGGTCGACAGCTCTCGATCAGGACATCCGCGCGGTCGATCAACGTCAGCACCCGGGTCAGGTCGCCAGGTTGTTTGAGGTCGGCGCTGATCGAGCGGCGATTGCGCAGGATCGCGTCCTTGTCGGCCGGAACCAATTGTGTTCCGCCGCTGGGTCTTTCGACCCGAACCACGTCGGCTCCGAGGTCGGCGAGCGCCATCGCCGCGTGCGGCGACGGGCCGATTCCGGCCAGCTCCACCACGCGAAGTCCTGTGAGCACGCGCTCCATCGGAATCCTCCTGAAACTCTTCCAACATTTGACAGTTGTGGATAGTATCTATCAAATAACGTATCATCTGAATCAGGCTCTGCGGCGGCGTTCGAGCGCCCGCGGCGCGGCCGTCCTCGACGCCGAAGGACTGAATATGCGCGAACTGGATCCGACGATCATGTCGGCACTACGCACGGTGGCCGGCGATCCGGCGACATACGCCCGGATGTGGAAAGCGAAAAGCGGAGGGCGCGCGATCGCGTCGTTCCCGATGAACTTTCCCGCCGAACTCGTGCACGCGGCCGGCGCGCTGCCGGTGATCGTGCAGGACGATCCCACCCCGATCACGGAAGGGCGCAGCCTGCTCGCCGAGTTCTACTGCGGCTACACCCGCAGTGTCGTCGACCAGGTCGCACTCGGCCGGCTGGATGTGTTCGACGCCTTCGTCGCCGCCGATCACTGTGTGCAGCTGCTCGGCGCGGTCGATGTGATCCGCTGGGCACGTCCGGACAAGCCGGTGAATTTCGCGCAGTTCACCAGTGCGATGGACGACGCGTGGACCAAGCCGCGGGTGGAAGGGCGCATCGAGGAACTGCAGCGTGAGATCGAACAGGTGCAGGGCACCACGGTGACAATGCGGGCACTGTCGGCGAGTATCGGGCTGTTCAACCAGAATCGGCGGATGCTGCGTACGTTCTACGATCTGCGCCGCTCGGGTCGTGCGCGGATCACCGCCGGCGAGATGCAGCTGCTGGTCAAGTCCAGCATGGTGATGGATGTCGAGGAGCACACCGCGTTGCTCGAACGGCTACTCGCGCAGCTGGATCCGGTCGCGCAGCCACCTGCCGATCTGGTACGGCTGCATCTGTCGGGACACTTCTGTCACGCCCCGCGCGTCGAAATTCTGGATGTGATCGAGGAATCCGGTGCGATCGTCGTGGACGACGATCTCTACACCGGCTTCCGCTACATCTCGACCGATGTGCCCGAGAGGGGTGATCCGCTCGCGGCGTTGTCGCAGTGGTACCTCGATCGCAATCGCGTCGCGCCCTGCCCGACCCGGGTCACCACCGACGTCGACTGGGACACCTACCTGATCGATTCGCTCGAGCGCAGCGGCAGCGATGGTGTGGTGGTGCTGATGGCGAAATTCTGCGAACCGCACATGCTGTACTACCCCGAACTGCGCAAGGCACTCGAGGCCCGCGGGATTCCGTCGCTGCTGCTCGAAACCGAACACGAAGGCAATCCGGTGGAAACGCTGCGCACCCGCGTCGAGACCTTCGTCGAGCGCATCCGTCGGCAACCCGCACTCGCGCGGTCCTGAATCCTCCTATCGCACAAAGGAGTTCGCCATGGCGACCCAGCAAACGAGCCTCCAGAAGGCCAACCGGCTCACCAGCACCCGCGCGGGCGGGCGCATGGTGGCCGACTACTGGGAAAATATCTTCACCGCGAAGGAACGTGGAAAACACGTCGTCTGGTACAACGGCGCCGCGATGAACCCACTGTTCCAAGCGGCGGGACTGGAATGGTGTCACGGTGAGGCGTTCGCCGCCCGCTTGGCGGCCCAGCATCTGGAAGGGCCCGCGCAGGCGGCAGGCGCGGAGTACGGCTATATCGGTGAGCTCTGCTCCTATGCCAGAACGCATCTCGGCTGCGCCGTACTGACCCATCAGACCGTCAGCGGCCAATCGACCGGTGTGGTCGGCATGGTCGACCAGCAAGAACTGGCCGCCAAATTGCCGGCCCCGGACTTCTTCGTCAACGGCTACGCCGGATGTAGCACGGGCCAGCAGTGGGATGCGATGACCTACCGGGTCTTCGACCGCAAACTGCCGCTGTTCAACGTCTCGATGCCGATGCTGTGGGGCAACAAGCCCGACGCCGGGTATATGCGGGGCGAGGAATGGACCGAGGTGAGCCGGTACGTCGAGAGGCAGCTGCGCGAGTTGATCGACTTCCTGGAACACCAGACCGGGCGGCCGTTCGACTGGGATGCGTTGAGCGAGAGCATGTTCTACATCAAGCGCGCCTCCGAACTGCGCCTCGAGGGCATGGAATTGTGCAGGCAGGCGCCGACCCCGGCGACCTACTGGGATTGGGTGGCCAGTATCGCGCCGATCAACTTCCTTCCGGGCAATCAGGCCCTGGTCGACTATTTCGCCGGGGTGAAGGCCGAAATCGAGCAGCGTCTCGCCGACGGCGTAAGCGCGCTGCACAACGAGCGTTACCGGGTGTATTTCGACGGCATCATGAACTGGAACAAACTCGGCTTTCTCACCCGCAAGTTCGCCGAGTACGACGTGGCCGTGGTCGCGGGTCGCTACACCCATGAATCCTTCTGGCAGGAACCACAACTAATCGATGTCGACAATCCGTTGCTCGGTATGGCGCAGCATTATCTGCTGTGCCCGCTGAACCACGGGTTGAAGAATTTGCAGGAGCTGTTGCTGCGCCGCCTGGACGAATACGCCATCGACGGCATCGCGTTCCATTCGACACGCACCTGCCGGGCAATGACGAATCCGCAGACAATGCTGGCCCGGACCGCGGAACGTGAGCGTGGAGTCAAATCGTTCTTCTTCGAAGGCGACGTCGCCGACGCGTCGTTCTACAACGACGAGCTTTTCGACAGCCGCCTCGGGGCCATGCTGGAAGCCATCGACGTCCAGCGCATGAAGTCAGTGGTGTAGGCGATGATCGGCACCTGGTTCGTCATGGGCGTCGACCTCGGTTCGACCACCGCCAAAGCGGTCGTGGTCGATCAGGACGGCGGCCTGCGCGGCGCCGGGGTCGTGCAGATGGGTGCGGTGAGCCCCGCTGCGGTCGCGCGTGCGATCGACGGTGCGTTGCACGCCGCTGGGGTAACCACCGGCGACATCCGCCGGACGATCAGTACCGGTTATGGGCGCAAACTGGTGCCGGGCGCGGATCGCAGTTTCACCGAGATCACCTGCCATGCGCGCGGTGCCGCGGCGTTGTATCCGGGAGTGCGGCTGGTGATCGACATCGGCGGCCAGGACAGCAAGGCCATCATCGTCGACGACGACGGCTTGGTGGACCGGTTCGCGATGAACGACCGATGTGCCAGCGGAACCGGGCGCTTCTTCGATGTGCTCGCCCGGGCCCTGGAAGTCGATATCGAAGACGTGGGCGAGCTGGCACTGTCCGGTGCCGACGACCTCGAAGTCAGCAGCATGTGCGCGACTTTCGCTGAGACGGAGGTCATTTCGCTGCTGGCACAGGGTCGCGCCAGGGCCGATATCGCCGCGTCGGTGCACAAGGCGGTGGCCGCGCGCACCCTTGGTCTGGTTGCGCAGGTGGGTAAGGCGTCGCCGGTCGTGATGACCGGCGGGGTGGCGAAGAATGTCGCGGCGCTGCGCTACGTCTCGCGGGCGTTGGACCGGCCCGTCGAACTACTTGATCAACCCCAGATCGCGGGCGCGTACGGGGCGGGGCTGCTCGCACGCGACGAATACCTCGGCTCGGCCGAAGCGGCCGCTCACCGCGACACGCTGTCCGAAAGCCAATGGGCGGCAACGACATCAGCTGCGACACCGCACTGCCTCGACTGTGACGGCACCCTCGAACACGCACCGCACACCGGGCTGATCGCGCTCGAATTGCCAAGGAGTATCCGATGAACGACAAGCCCGAGATCCGAGTACCGAACCTGGCCGAATCGACCGTGTACATCGCGGGCGGGACGAGCGGAGTCGGATTGGAGGTTGCCTGCCGCTTCGTGGCGGCGGGAACGCAGCGCCTCGGCCTGGTGGGGCGCAATGCCGAACGCGGCGAGAAAGCGGCGGACCATATTCGGTCGCTTGCACCGGGAGTCTGGTGCCTGTTCGCTGCGGGGGACGCCAACGATCCCGCCGAAGCGGGCCGGGTGTGCGCAGAACTGCGCGATGGCCTCGGACCCGCCGACATCCTGGTCAACAGCATGACAGCGGCATACTCGCCGCGGTTGTTCCACGACACCTGCCCCGAGGATGTGCCCACCATACTGATGCAACAGGCGCTCGGGCCGATGAATATGTGTCGTGCGGTCCTTCCCGATATGCGTGCACAACGCGGCGGGGCGATCGTGAACATTGCCTCCGACGCCGCCAAGTGGCCGACGCCGGGAGAGACCGTCCTCGGTGCGGCGATGGCCGCCATCGTCACCTTCAGCAAGACCTTGGCGATGGAGGCCAAACGCGACGGTGTCCGCGTCAATGCCGTCACACCGTCGCTCATTCGCGATACCGGAGCGCACGAGCGCGTCATGTCCGAGCCGTTCAGTGCAAAACTGTTCGAAAAGGCCGCTCGCGCGGCATCGCTCGGCGTGGCCGAGCCCGTTGACGTCGCGGACCTGATCGTCTTTCTGTGCAGCCCCCAGGCGCGCCGGGTCACCGGCCAGGCGGTGAGTCCGAACGGCGGCATATCCGCCGGATAACCAGAGGTCGCGCGCACACCACCGCCCGTCGACCGGGCGGCCGGTGGTGTGCGCGACGGCAGCCCCTGTCCGTCGGTCGAATCTTTAAATTGTTGGACAATTTAGTTAGATATTAGTTCTGGATATGTACTACGTTAAATGTGACTGGCGCCATACTCCGCAGGCGAATGCCCAGGACGACCGGCACTCCGATTTACTACCTGGTTCCACACCGCACAGTCGAAGGCGGATCGCGCGATGACACTCACACAATCGTTCTGGCCGGCCACGAAAAGCTCCGGCGTCCGGGACATCACGCTCGGCGAGTTGCTCAGGCAGGCCGCGGCCACGGTGCCCGATCGGGTGGCGCTGGTCGACGGCGAAGCCGATCCGGCCCATCGGCGAGAATGGACCTACCGCGAACTCCTCGCCGATGTCGAACAAGTGGCACGCGCGATGCTCGCGCACTTCGAGCCCGGTGAGCGGATCGCGGTATGGGCGCCAAATAGTGCGGACTGGGTGATTCTGCAGCAGGCGATCGCTATGGCGGGCATGGTGGTGGTCGGCATCAACCCGGCCTACCGCGCGCACGAACTCGAATACATCCTGCGCCAGTCGTGCGCGTCGGGACTGTTTTTCCGCGAGCACTATCGCGGCGTCGATTTGGCCGACGTCCTGGCCGAAATCGCGGGGAACCTGCCCGATCTTCGCACCGTGGTGCCAACGAGCGAGTGGCCGCGATTCCTTGCGTCCGGAACCGAGACGGCGCAATTGCCCGAGGTATCGCCCACCGACCCGGTGCAGATTCAATACACCTCCGGCACCACGGGCTTTCCCAAGGGCGCGGTGCTGCATCACAAAGGGATCGTCAACGAAGCCACCTTCGTCTTCGAACGCGCCGGTCGGTCCGGACCCATCGTTTGTGTCAATGCGATGCCGATGTACCACATCGGCGGCGGGGGCGTCACCGAGCTGGGGACCATCGCGGCACACGGCACCTACGTCGTGCTACCCGGATTCGACGCCGCGCTCATGCTCGAGATGCTCGAAACCTACGGTGGCACACACTCTTTGATGGTTCCGACAATGCTCATCGCGCTGCTCGAGCATCCGGATTTCGATACCCGGGATCTGTCGAGCGTGCACACCATCATGTCGGGCGCAGCCGCGGTGCCGCAGGCGTTGGTGGAGCGCGTCATCGACCGGCTGGGCTGCCGATTCACGATCCTGTTCGGACAGAGCGAGATGCACGGGGTGATCAGCCAGACGCGGATCACCGACGACCCGGTGGACCAGGCCGCCACAGTGGGGCAACCGTTGCCCGAACTCGAAGTGAAGATCATCGATCCGCTCACCGGCGCTATCGTGCCGATCGGCCAGCAGGGCGAAATCTGTTGCCGCGGTTATCAGAACATGCTCGGATACTCGGATATGCCGGATGAGACGGCGGCGACGATCGACACCGAGGGCTGGCTGCGCATGGGCGATCTGGGGACCATGGACGAGCGCGGATTCCTGCGCATCACGGGCCGGCTCAAGGACATGATCATCCGCGGCGGCCTCAATATCTACCCGCGTGAGATTGAGGAACTCCTTTTCCGTCACCCTGCGGTGGTCGAGGCAACGGTTGTCGGCATCTCGGACGAGAAATGGGGTGAACAGATCGGCGCGGTGCTGCGCGTGGAGGACCCGGGCAACCCGCCCGAGGTAGCCGCGCTCAAGGCCTGGTGCCGGGAACGGATCGCCGCCCACAAGACTCCCTCGCTCTGGTATTTCGCGGACGAACTACCGATGACCCCCTCGGGGAAGATCCAGAAGTTTCGTGTTCAGGACGAGATCGCCGCCGGGCGCTTGCTTCCCGCGGTGACGCTGGAGGATTCGGCCCGGTGAACATGCGAAGGGCAGCCGGCGGCCTCGACGATCAGGTTGTGCCGCTATCTGTTTCGGACGAATCATCGGGTTCGCGGACACCTGCGGGACCCCACGCGGCGCGCAATGCCTCGGTCCGTTCCGGGCGGTCCAGACCCCGCAGATCCGCGATACCGTGCTCGGTCACGACGATGTCGACATCGTGAGACGGTGTGCTGACGGGCCGGGAGAGTCGCTCGACCAGGGTCGACCGGCCCCTGTGCGTCGTGGTCACGGCGATGATGCTGAGCCCGCCCACCGAGCGCGCCGCCGCGGCCGCGTAGTCGTGGTGGCCGCCGATACCGCCGACCACGGCACGTTCGGTGCCCTCGACGTTGATCTGTCCGTCGGTATCGACCTCCACGGCGGTGTTCACCGCGAACAGCGGCGACGCCGACAGCCTGCCGGGATCGTGGGTGAACTCGATGGGGTGCAACACCTTTCGGCCCGATACCCACTCCCGCAACCGTGGGCCACCGGCCAGGTAGGTCGCCACCGGGGTCCCGATGAGAAGGTTGCGCTCGGCGAGGTCGACCACGGAATCCGGGAGCAGGCCGGAGTCGATGCGCACCGGGACCTCGAGTTTCCGCAGCACCGTCGCACCGAGCGCTCCCGGACCGATCTGCAGTCGCGCGCCCCCGGGAACGAGGCGCACCAGATTGCCGACGAGCCGCTCGAGCTCCGGCGTCGGTGGTTCGTCCGGCATGTCCAGCGGCGCCTGATCGGTTTCCCCGACCACGGTCACCCGCTCGGGGGGCAGTACGGGACCCGCCGCGCACACCGGAGCGGCCCGCGACAGCAACGCGGCCACCCGAGCGCCGGCGTCGATCGCGGCGTGCTGCCAGGAGATCTCGTTGGCGAACAGGTAACCGTCCGGGGTGCGCACCACGGTGGCCACCAGCAGGTCGGGACGCAGGGGGCCGTGCAGCAGCTTGGTGGTGGCGCCCAGCCGTACCGGCAGGAATCGGATATGCCCCTGCGCGACTGCCGGGCGTAATCCCCAGCCGGGCATGAAGGTTCGCACGTCGGCGAATGCGGTGAGGTCCAGATCGGGATCGGCGATGGGTACCCAGCCCAGGACCAGTCGCAGGCCCGCGATGTTCTCGGCTGCCGCCGTCAGCTGCCTGGACAGCCCCCGCGGCGCCCCGAACCCGTCACCGATCGCGATAGTGGTATCCGAGCGGATGAGCGATGCGAGCGCCGCGGTGTCGGTCGGCATCGGTCAGCCCTTCTTCACGGCGGGTTCGCGGGGAAGTCCTAGCACTCGTTCGGCGAGAATATTGCGCTGGATCTCGCTGGTGCCGCCCAGGATGGTCTGGGCGCGGGCGACGAGCATCCGGTGCACGATCGGATTGTCCGCGGGATCGTCGGTGATATCGAGTCCCAGGGCGTCGACGGCCAGATCCGCCAGATCGCGATGGGTTTCCGAGCTCATCACCTTCAGCACCGAGAAGGTCGGGGAGGTCAGCGAGGACTTGGCGTGCACCGCACGCAGCCAGGTCGCGCGTAGCAGCCATATCCGGGTCCAGATCGAGACGATGTCCTCGCGCAGGCGCGGGGTGAGCCGGTCGCGCCGGGCCGCGGCGACGACGATATCGTCCAGCGCGGCGAACATCGACACCGACTGCGTGCCCAGCGACAGCCGTTCGGTGCCCAGCGTCGCGGTCGCTACCGCCCAGCCCTGCCCGATCTCCCCGAGCCGATCCTGTGTCCGCAGTCGCACGCCGGTGAGGAACACCTCGTTGAATTTGCTTTCACCGTCCATCTGCTCGAGCGGGCGCACGGTTATTCCGGGCGCCGTCATGGGGACGATGAACGCGGTCAGGCCGTCGTATCGGCCGGGACCCGTCCTCGCGATCAGCAGACCGTAATCGGCCGCCGCCGCGGCGCTGGTCCAGACCTTGTGTCCGTCGATCACCCACTCGTCGCCCTCGGCGACCGCGCGCGTGCGCAGTGAGGCCAGATCCGATCCGGCCTCCGGCTCGGAAAACAGCTGGCACCAGAGGTGTTCGCCGACCCGGATCGGCTCCAGGTGCCGCGCTCGCTGCTCATCGGTGCCGAACTCCATGATCACCGGCGCGGCCAGCGCCGGGCCGACGAGTCCGAGCTGGCGGGGCACCCCTGCGCGCGCCGTCTCCTCGGCGAAGACCGCCTGTTCCATGATGCTCGAGCCGCGGCCGCCGTATTCGACCGGCCATGGCAGGCAGGCATAGCCGGCATCGGCCAGCAGACGCTGCCATTGCCGTCCGGGGAGTACGTCGTCCACCGTCGGGGTGGGGCCGTAGTCCCGCAGGCCGGCGGGCCTGGGCACCGACTCCAGCCACGCCCGCAGCTGCTCGCGGAACTCGGTCGTGTCCTCCGCCCGATCGGACGTGTTCCCGGACCTCTGTCGTGCGGTCGGCGTCCCTGCCATGCCGGCTCCCTCCTTGTCGCCCTGTTCGGTCGAATACACCGGGGCGGCATTGGAATAGGTTAAATTGGATAGGTAATTGAGTTGAACAACCGAACGTGGCGCGTCCGCCTATGTGGGCAACGCCTCCGTGCGCAGTGCAAGTCGCTCGCGGTGGTAACGGGGTGTTCCGAAATGTGCCTCGCTGCTCTTGGCGCGCTTGTAGTACAGGTGCGCCGGATGCTCCCAGGTGAAGCCGATTCCGCCGTGAATCTGGATGTTGTCGCGCGCGCACAGGCTGAACGTCTCCGAGCAGACGGTCTTGGCCAGTCCGGCCAGCAACTCCAGATCGGGGTCGTTCGCGGCCACCGCCTCGGCCGCGCAGCGCGCGGCCGAGCGCGCCGATTCCACGGCAACCAGCATGTCGGCGCAGGTGTGTTTGATCGCCTGGAACGAACCGATGGGCCGATCGAACTGGTGGCGCGTCTTGGCGTAGCCGACCGCCATCTCGAGCACGCGCTCCGCGCCGCCCACTTGCTCACACGCCAAGGCGACAGCGGCGCGATCGAGGACCCGGCGCAGTACCACCCGGCCCTGCTCCGGCCCGGCGAGCAATCGCGCCGGGGTGTCGGTGAAGTCGAGGGTGGCCTGTCTGCGGGTTCGATCCAGCGTCGGCACCGCGGTGCGGCGCAGTCCGAGGTCGGTGTCGACGAGGAACAGTCCTACTCCCTCCGGCAGCCGGGCGGCGACCACGATCGCCTCGGCCGACGCGCCGTCGAGTACATGCCGTTTGCGGCCGCTGAGCAGGTAGTGCTCGCCCTCGCGGCGCGCCGCCAGTCGGATCGATTGCTCATCCCATCCCTCGGCATCCTCGGCGAATGCCGCCGTTCCGATGAGCCGGCCCGCGGCGATCTGCGGCAGCCAGGTTCGGCAGGCGTCGTCGTCTCCGCTCTCCAGCAGCGCGGTCGCGAACAGGACCACACTGCTGAAGAACGGGCCGCACAGCAGTACCCGGCCCATCTCCTCGAGTACAACGCTCAGTTCGAGGAAGCCGAACCCCGCGCCGCCGTACTCCTCCGGGATGGCGATGCCGTGTAGTCCCATCTGCTCGGCCATCACTGTCGCGAGCTCCCGGTCGTACCCCTCGGCGGCATCCATCGTCGCGCGGACAGCGAACTCCGATGATCGCTCCTGCAGCAACTTTCGAACGGTGGCGGCCAGTTCCTGCTGTTCCGCACTGCGTACGCCGTACATGTCCACTCCTGCCTAATCAGCTATAATGGTTAGATAATTTATCAGTATGTGCCAGGGTCTGCATGCGTCCCCGAGTGGATGTGCCGGTTCGGGTCGTGAGATCCGGCGACCGGTGACCTTCGCGCTGGATCGACGTCGATGTTGTTGCCTGCAACCCCCGGGCTCACACCTGGCGGCGCCTGCCGGTTACAAAACGGGCGTAGAGGTAAATTATATAACTTATATGTATCATCAGTGGAAGGTAGGCCGGATGAGTGGCGGCGACAAACCGGATCCGTGGGCGCTCGCTCCGGTTCTGCATGGGCGGACATTCGAACAGATGCGGCCGGGGGACCGCTTCCGAACCGGTAGCAGGACCATCACAGAATCCGACCTGATCGCTTTCGTCACCCTCGCCGGGCTCAGTGAGCCGCTGTTTCTCGATGAGCAAGGTTCGGTCGAGGCCGGTTACTCCGGGCGGGTCGTTCCCGCGACTCTGACCTTCGCCTATGCCGAGGGGCTGGTCCTGCAAACCGGGGTGCTGCACGGTACCGGCATGGCGTTCATGCGTTCGGATCTCGATATCAAGGGACCGGTTTTCGTCGGTGACACCATCTCTGTCGTGGTCGAGGTGCTGGAATCGCGGCCGACGAGTTCGGGCGGCAGAGGTGTGGTGACGACCGAGAATTCGGTGGTCAAGCGGGACGGCGCCGTCGTGCTGGAGTACCGGCCCGTGCGCTTGATTCTCGGGCGCTGACGCGACGCGGGGCGACCGTGGGGATTCGTGCCGAGGGCGTCGGCGATGTGCGGCGATTGACGTCGCACCGAAAAATATAGTTCTATTATATAGTTAATTTACCTGCAAATGAAGGGTACAGGCGATGCGCCGCAGCATCTTCGAGCCGGAGCACGAGCAGTTCCGCGCAACCGCGAAAGCGTTCTTCGACACGGAGTGCGCTCCGCATGTGGAGGAGTGGGAGGCCGCAGGGAAGGTCAGCCGGCAAGCTTGGAAGCGGGCCGGCGAGCTGGGGCTGATCGGCTGGGAGGCCCCCGAGGAGTTCGGCGGCCTCGGCCTGCGCGACTTCCGCTTCAATCAGATCGTGAGTGAGGAGATGTTCGCGACCGGCTCCGTCGGAATCGGCCTGGGCATCCAGAACGACATCATGGCGTCCTACCTCATCGGGCTGACCACCGATGAGCAGAAGAAGCGCTGGCTGCCGGGATATATCCGGGGCGAGACGATCACGGCCATCGGAATGTCCGAACCGGCGGCGGGCTCCGATCTCGCCGGCATCAAGACCACCGCCCGCCGCGAGGGTGACCACTACGTCATCAACGGCCAGAAGACGTTCATCAGCAACGGCATTCTGGCCGATCTGGTGCTCGTGGCCGCCAAGACCGATCCGGCCGCGGGGCGTCGGGGCATCAGTCTGATCGTCGTGGAATCGGATACGCCCGGCTTCACCAGGGGCCGCAAGCTGGACAAGATCGGCCAGCGCGCGACCGACAGCGCCGAACTGTTCTTCGATGATGTGCGCGTGCCGGTCGAGAACCTGGTGGGTGAGGAGAACCGCGGCTTCTACCACCTGGTCGCCAATCTCCCCTATGAGCGGCTCGGTATCGCCACCTACGCGGTGCCGATGGCTCGGCGCGCCCTGGATTTGACCCTCGCGTACGCCACCGATCGCAAGGCGTTCGGGACCGCGATCGGCAAGTTCCAGGTGAACCGGCACTTCTTGGCCGAGATGAAGACCAAACTCGAAGTGGCGCAGACGTATCTGGACCAGTGCGTGCTGGCGGCGAACGCCGGTGAACTCACCGCCGAAGAGGCCGCCGGACTCAAGTGGTGGACCTCCGAAGTGCAATGGGAGATTCTGGACCGCTGCATGCAGCTGCACGGCGGCTACGGCTACATCAACGAATACGAGATCGCCCGCCTCTGGCGCGACTCCCGCGTGCAGCGCCTCTACGGCGGAACGACCGAAATCATGAAGGATCTCATCGGGCGGTCGATGGGGTTCTGAGGCCGGACCGCCTCGGAGCACGACAAGCGCGGGCACCGACCATAGGGGCGGTGCCCGCGATTACTCGTTCGGGCGGTCGGGCCGCTCAGGCTTTGGAATCGCTCTTGCTCAAGAATTTGTCGACGATCGCCTGATGTTCGGGGGTATCGAAGGACTGGAATTCCTCCGCGAGCGCGTATTCGAGTATTCCGGTGATAGCGCGCTTGACGTGCAGGTTCAGCACGCGCTTGGTGGACTGGATGGCCTGTGGAGGCTGGGCGGCGAACTTTGCGGCCAAGGCGACCGACTGCTCCAGCAGTTCGGCGTCGGGCACCACGCGGTTCGCCAGACCGAGCGCGACGGCCTGCTGGGCGGGAATGCGCTCGCTGGTGAACAGGTATTCCTTGGCGCGCAACAGACCCATCAGCAGCGGCCAAGTGGGCGCGCCTCCGTCGGCCGCGGTGAGTCCGACGCCCACGTGCGGATCGGCCATGTAGGCGCTTTCGGCGATCAGGACGACATCGCTGAGCACGGCGAGATTGCAGCCGAGCCCGACCGCCGGCCCGTTGACCGCGGCCACGATCGGCAGCGGGAAGTCGACCATTTCGTTCACCAGCGCCCGTGCCCCGTCGATCTCCGAGCGTCGCATGTCGCGGTCCAGCCGCACCGCGCGCAGATGGTTGAAATCGCCACCAGCGCTGAACGCCCGCCCGGCCCCCGTCAGCACTACCGCGCGCGCCTCCGGATCGGCGGCGATGTGGCGCCAGACTCCGACGACGGCGTCATGCAGCTGCTCGTTCGCCGCGTTCAGGGCCTCCGGCCGGTTGAGGGTCACGATACGCACGGCACCGCGCGCCTCGATCAGAAGTTCGGGTTCGAAAGTCGAGCTCATAGGTTCTCCCAGGTGTTCGGATGGGTGTGCGGTCGGCGGGTGCTGGCGTCAGGTGCCGGCGCGGTCCTTCGCCGAGAAGGTCAGTACCGGAACGGGATTCGAATCCGGGACGGTCAACAGCTCCGCGACCCGCTCACCGATCTCGACATCGGTGAGCCAATCCGGCTCGGCCTGCGCACGGGTGCTGCGGCCGTTGACCATGGCGGCGATCAGGAGTTCACGGATCTTCACTCCGGAGTCGCGGGCTTCCTTGGCCCAGGCGCGCACCAGGTTGCGCTGGGCAGCCTGGACCATCGAAACCGGGGCCATCCCGGGGAAGACGGCATCGGCCATGCCACCGCCGATGGCGAGATAGGTTGCTCCCGGCGACAGCCGCGGCAACAGCACCCGCGCGGCATTGACGTGCGGACGCAGGAGCTTGTCGAACACCTCGGTGACTGTGTTCCAGCCACATTCGGCGACGGGCGTCGGCTGCCACGGCCCGCTGACGGTGACCACGACGGCGGAGACGGTGGCGAGATCGGCCGCGTCCGCGAGTTCGGCGGCCGACGCTTCGCTGTGCAGGCTCCCGGGCACCGTGGAGAGCAGGGGATCGTTGTGCTGCACGGCGAGGTCGGTCAGTGTCGACTCGGTCCGCGCGGCCGCGACGGTCGTCCACCCGCGTTTCAGGCACGACGCGACGACACCCCGTCCGACGTCACCTGTCGCGCCGATCACCAGCACCCGCATCTGCCACCTCTGCATCTCAATCGTTTATTTAGTAGAATCATATATCTATAATTCGATCCACCGCCAGGGCTTCATAATCAGGTAAATTATTTGACTAAATGCGAGCAACGGTCCTACGCTCGGGGGATCCCGAAGTGCGTTTCGCCGCCGGGTATCCAGTCGGAAGGTGAATAATGGAGATCTACCGTGGTATCGCGGACCTCGAGGCCGCGGTCGGCCGGGAATTGGGGCCCACGGAGTGGTTCACGATGGAGCAGAAGCGGATCGACGGCTTCGCCGATGACACCGAGGACCATCAGTGGATTCATGTCGACCCGGAGCGCGCGGCCGTTGGCCCGTTCGGGGCGACCCTGGCCCATGGGTTCCTCACGGTCTCGCTGGTGCCGTATTTCCTGAACCAGTTGCGCCGGATCGAAGGTGTACGCATGGGGGTCAACTACGGGCTGAACAAGGTTCGCTTCCCGGCGCCGGTTCGTAGTGGTGACCGGGTCCGGGCACGCAGCACTCTGATCGGCGCCGAGCGTGTCGGTGCGGACGGCGTGCAGCTCGTCACCCGGACCACTGTCGAGATCGAAGGCGGTGACAAGCCGGGCTGCGTGGCGGAACTCGTTGCCCGCTACTACTTTTGAGCTGCCACTTCCGATCGGTGCGCCCCGTGAACGGCGCGGCTGTCGCTGCCGATGAGACGCCGGAGTCGAGATCGAGTGGTCAGCGCGGCTCGGCCGGCCGGCGCACTTCGGTGCGCGGCCGTTCCACGAGCTCGACGACCACACCGTCGGGATCCGCCAGGAACAGGACGGTGAAACCGCCGGTCGGAACGTCGGGCATCGGAATGAACGACGGCTGCTGCAGGCCGGGGTGACCGCTCGCGGCCAGGGCCGCGTACGCGGCGCGGACATCGTCGACCGCGAGTGCCATCCGGTAGAGGCCCTGCGTATTCGCGGTCCGCTGCGGTGCCGCGCCGGCCGCCGGCGCCTGGTCGAGTTCCAGCGAGAACGTCGGGTCCGTAGGCAGGACAAGCGAAATCCAGCCCTCACCCCGGGCGCGCGCGGCGAAGCCGATCCGCGAGTACCACCGCAGGCTCGCGGACAGATCGGAGCAACTGAGCCGCTCGTGGGAGATGAGCGCCGACTGTGGGTCCGAGGGTGCATGTTCGATCTCGACGAGTTCGACGACAACCCCGTCGGGGTCCCGCAGTCGTACCGCGGGCCTGTGGGCTCCGCGGACCATGCTGCCGCCGGCGACGTCCACCGGATCGTGACCGGACTCGGCGAGGCGCCCACGAATCCGGGACAGCGATGGCACGCGGTATCCGATAGCTGCCAGGCCCGCCACCCCCGGACGCGGGGTGGGTGCAACGGTCGCGGGTGTCTGCCACTCGACCAGTTCGAGGGCAGGCGCCGCCCGCGGACCGCGCGGATCGTAGAGAAACACCGTCTCGCTGTCGGTGCTCGACGGCATCCCCATGCATGTGGCATCCACCCCCTTTCCCGTTGAACGCATCCGGGGCGCGATCTCGAACAAGGTCGTGTAGTAGGCCTCGGCGCGCGCCTGATCAACGGTGTTGAGGTTGCAGTGCATCACGGCATGGGCGTGTTCGGGAGGTGGTTTCACGGCAGGGCTCTCCCCTTCGAAGATCGGGCCGCAACGGAGATCGCGGCCTCGGGATCGGCTCAACCTAACCAATTATGACGATTGCGTCAATATAGTCCGCTGATCGGGCGGGATGCGCCGCTATCCTACAGTTTCCGCTGGGCAGAGTCATCGAAATGCGCTGTAAAAAGGGCGATTCCGCACTGCTTTGACTTGTTTTGACGAAATAGTCAAATAATCTGTTACAGTGACAGTCGAAGTTCGACCGTGGCCCCGTTCCCGCCGACAGGGGGGCCGACCGGCACATCAGCATCGCGTGGGCCCCGCAGTGGGGCACCGCTGGAACCAGGAGGGGTCATGCAGAACCCGTTCGCACCCGGCCGGGCGATCGTGGGTGGATTCGGATGACCGAGTCGGCCGGGGGGGAGGTCTCCTACCCCGAGGCGCGCGATGACTGGGCGCGAGACCCCTCCGCCTATCGCCGGGCCCTGCGGCAATTCATCGCCACCGAGCCAGGGCTGGATCGCTGGCGCGGGGTCGACTATCCGACCACCGAAGACCGGATGCGCGACAACGCCGCGCTGTCGAAGTTGCTCAGCGAGGGCGGCTGGAATCGCTATGGATGGCCCCCGTCAGCCGGCGGCCTGGGCGGAGACGAGCGACATCGCGCGGTGATGTATGACGAGCTGAGCGCCGCGGGGCTGGCGGTGCCAGAGCAGAACAAGCTGCTCGAGACGCTCGGCCCGGCGGTATTGCGGTTCGCTCCGGACTTGGCGGCGCAGTTCATGCCGTCTTATCTGGCCGGCGAGGAGTGGTGGGGCCAGGGCTTTTCCGAGCCGGAGGCGGGTAGCGACCTGGCTGGGCTGCGCTGCCGCGCCCGGCGTGCGGGCGAGAATTACGTGCTCTCCGGCCAGAAGATCTGGACCAGTCACGGCGCCACCGCGCGCCGGCTGATCTGCCTGGTCCGTACCGGCACGCTGGAGAGCAGGCACCGGGGACTCAGCATGATCATGGTCGATACCGACACGCCGGGCGTTGCCATCCGGCCCATCGCGCTGGCCAGTGGTCACAACGAGCTCGCCGAGGTGTTCTTCGACGATGCCGTAGTTCCGGCGGCGCGCCTGCTAGGCCAGGAGGGGGAGGGCTGGGCGGTGGCGATGTATCTGCTGCAGTTCGAGCGGGCCATGTACGCCTGGCTCAGCGCCACGGTGGCCTCGCGCCGGCTGCGCGAACTGCGCGCGGCGCTGAGCGGGCGACTGCTGCCCGACGGCGCTATCCGCCGATTCGGCGAATGTTATTCGGACATAGCCACTTTGAAAGCACGAAGTGCAGATACGGTGCGCCGGCTCGCCGCGGGCCGGACGGTGGGGCCCGAAGCGAGTATCGACAAAATCCTGCTGGCAACGGTGGAGACCGGACTGCACGACCTCGCCCGAGATGTGCTGCCGGGTGAATTCCTCTTCGGGGACGACCCTGCCGCACAGCAGTGGCGGGCCGAGTGGTGGTACAGCCGGGCCTCGACGATTATGGGCGGTTCCGCGGAGGTCCAACGCGGGATCATCGCCGATCGGGTCCTCGGCCTGCCCAAGGAGCGTGGCGCATGAGCGCGGCATCGATCACGACCACGCGCTCCGCGACGGATACGGCCGAGGGAAGAGATATGGGCTTGGATGCCGAGACACAGACCGTCATCGCCGAGTCGCTGCGAGAGTTGTTCGCGGCGCGGAACGGACGAGCGAGTCTGGCGCCGTTGCTCGCCGAACTCGGCTGGGCAGAGGTACTCGCCGCGGATCCGCGCGCGGCGGTCGGATTGCTGTTCACCGAGCACGGTCGCGCGCTGGCCGGCTCCCGCGCGCTCGACGACGTCGTGCTCGCCGAACTGCCCGAAGTGCCCGACGCCGATCTGCGCCGCGCCGTCGTCTATCCGTCCGGAACCATCGATCTGCCGCGGGACCACGAATGGATCGACGGAATCGTGCTGGGACCACTGGATGACGTCGACGAGGTTGTGATCCCGGTGGCCGGGGCGCAGGGGACACCAGCGCTGTTCATCGTGCCGGTGGCCGATATCCGCGCCTCGGCTGCCCCGCTGGGTGGTTTCGACCCGGCCGCCGGATGGACCGCGATCGGAGGGCTCGCGCTGGGGGATCTGGTTTCCACACCGGCCGGCCGGAGCTGGGAACGGGCCGTCGCCGCCGGGCATCGAGCACTCTCGGCCGAGATACTCGGAATCTGTGATGCGACCATGGATCTGGTCACCGCGCACACCACGACGCGCGTCCAATTCAACCGCCCGATCGGTTCGTTCCAGGCGGTGCGCCATCGGCTCGCCGAGGCGGCCGTCGCGATAGCCGGCGCACGCTCGGTCCTGGACGCCGCGTGGAACGCGGCCGCGGCACCCGGCGGCGGCGCGTGGGCGGCGAAGATCGCCAAGCTGCGAGCCGGCTGTGCTCAGGCCGAACTCATGCGCAACGCCGTTCAGGTATTCGGCGCCCTGGGCCTGACGCGGGAGGGCGATCTGCACAGGTACGTGACCAGGGCGGCCGCGCTCGACGCGTTGCTCGGCGGGCATCGGCTGCTCGCCGAAGCCGCGGGAAATGCGGTGCTCGACGGGACGGAGGACGACTCCGCCTTCGGCTTCTGAGCGGGATTTTCCGGTCGGTGCGTGAAATACGGGGCACGACCTTCCGGCGGCCTATGGGCGCAAAGTTTCGGCGAGGATCTGCGGAATGTGGAATGCGAAGGTGGCATTGTAATAAGTGCAATTAGCGCACTCATTTACCTATAGAATTTACGTTCGTCCGGCCCCGGTCGACACACCGTGGGACCATCTGTTCAAGGAGATCACATGACTTCCGCTGCGCGCCTTGCCGATCGCGTCGCGATCGTGACCGGCGCCGGTCAGGGCCTCGGCCGGGCGATCGCGCTGCGGTACGCCGCCGAAGGGGCCCAGGTCGCCGTCGTCGACATCAACGAGGCCACGGCCGAGAAGGTGGCCGGGGAGATCACCGAGGCGGGCGGCAAAGCCGTCGCCGTCGCCTGTGACGTCTCGGACCGCAGCGCGGTCGACCGGGCCGCGGAGCTGGTGACCGCCAAGCTCGGCCCGGCCAACGTACTGGTCAGCAATGCGGGCGTCACACGCACCGCCCTGATCACGAAGATGACCGACGACGAGTGGTCGCGCGTACTCGACATCCACCTCAACGGCGCCTTCTACTGGTTGCAGGCCGTGGTGCCCGCGATGAAGGAGGCGCGCAAGGGTTACATCATCTTCACCAGCTCCGCGGCCGGGATCAACGGGACGATCGGTCAGATCAACTATGGGTCCGCCAAGGCCGCACTCCTGGGTATGACCCGCTCGGCCGCGCGTGAGCTGGCCCGGCACAACATCATCGTCAACGCCGTGGCGCCCGCGGCCGCGACCGAGATGACCGAGACCGTGCGCACGGACCCGCGCTTCAAGGACGCCTACCTCGAGAAGATCCCGCTGCAGCGATGGGCGCAGCCGGAGGAGATCGCCGGCGCGTACGCCTTCCTGGCGTCCGAGGACGCGAACTACATCACCGGACAGGTGCTTCCGGTGGACGGCGGACTGGTCATGGTGCGCTGATGGCCGCAGATGTGCAGCGGCTCGAAGCCGCGGAACTGACCACCGAAGAGCAACGACTGCGGGAGGAAGTCCGCGAATTCCTGGCCGAGCGTTTGCCGGCGGGGAGTTACGACATCGGGCTCGGAATCGCGGCCGATATCGACGCGGAATTCTCCCGCGACCTCGGCAAGCGCGGTTGGCTGGGAATGGCGCTGCCCGAGGAGTACGGCGGTGGCGGCCGAACGGCGGTGGAGCGCCTGATCGTCGTCGAGGAATTGCTCGCGGTCGGGGCCCCGGTGGGCTGGCACTGGGTTGCCGACCGCCAATCGGGGCCGAATATCGCGGCCAATGGCACCCACGAACAGAAGGGGTACTTTCTCCCGCGAATTGCCAAGGGGGAGTTGTCGTTCGCGATCGGGATGAGCGAACCCGAATCGGGTTCGGATCTCGCGTCGGTGCGTACCAGGGCAGTCCGGGTCGGCGACGGCTGGCTGATCAACGGAACCAAAATATGGACCTCCGGTGCGCTGGAGGCGACGCATATCCTCGGGCTCTTCCGCACATCCGACGAACGGTACGGGGGCCTCACACAGTTCATCGTGGATCGCCGGAGCAAGGGGCTGCGAGTATCACCGATTCCGTTCATCGACGGGACCCGGCATTTCTGTGAAGTGTCGTTCACCGACGTCTTCGTGCCCGACACCATGCGGCTGGGAGACATCGGCGCGGGCTGGGGACAGAACAAGGCGGAGCTCGTCCTCGAACGCGGGGGAGTGGACCGGTGGATGTCGCTGATGCCGGTCCTCGAGCGTTGGGCAGCGCATCCGAGCAGTGCGGATCCGCGATGGGCCCGCAGCGATGTGGGGTCGATTGCCGCCCGGGCCTGGGCATTCCACGGTGTGTCGCTGTCGATAGCGAGGGCTGTGGACGAAGGCCGCTCGCCCACCGTCGAGGCGGCGCTGGCCAAGGAAATGGCGACCCGGTTCGAACAGGAATGTATCGAGATCGTCGCGCGTCATTTCGGCCATACACCCGACTTGTCCTCGGCGGACCCCTATGAGTCGCTGCTCGCCCGGGCCATTCTCACCGGACCCTCGTGGACCATTCGTGGCGGCACGACCGAAATTCTGCGCAACATCATCGCGAAAGGGTTGATCCGGACATGAGCGAAGTCGTCCGGCGCGATCCGGATCTGGTCCGGCTCGTCACGGAATTCTTCTCGCAGACATTCACTCCGGATGTGGTGACAACGGTGGAGAACACGGGTTTCTCACCCGGTCTGTGGTCCTCGGTGGAACAACTCGGCCTGCCGCTGATCGGAATCGAGGAAGACCTCGGCGGTTCCGGCGGCTCGCTGCTGGATCTGCTGGCCGTCGGCCACGCGGCCGGAGAGTATGCGGTGCCGCTGCCGCTGGCCGAGACCAGCCTGGCCGCCTGGTTGCTCACCTGCGCCGGTGCGCCGGTGGAGCCTGGACCGATGACCGTGATCCCGGATGCGACCCGCCTGCGTCTGGACGGAAATCGCCTGTCCGGCACCGCCGGGGACGTGGCATGGGCTAGCGGCGCCACCCGCGTGGTCGCGATCGTCGAGGACGGTAGCGGGTCCTCGCGCGTCGTTTCGGTGAATGCGGCGGATCTCGATATCGAAGCGAGCACCGACCTCGCCGGTATGCCGAAGGATCGGATATCGGCCGCGCACGTCGAGGCGCAGACCTGGGCCGGTGACGTCACCGCCGATGCCCTGCTGCTTCGTGGCGCGCTGCTGCGCTCGGCGCAGATGGCGGGCGCGATGACCGCGGCCTTCGATCTCACCAAACGATATGTCGAACAGCGGGTGCAGTTCGGTCGGCCGATCGGTGCATTCCAGTCCGTCCAGACTCACATCGTGGAGCTGGCGCAGGCATCGACATTGACCACGCTCTCGGTCGATCGGGCCGGGGTCGCGGCATTGCGTGGCCGGGCGTCGTTCGAGATCGTCGCGGCGAAATCGCTGGCCAACCGAAACGCGGGCCTCGCGGTCCGGGCCGCCCATCAGGCCCACGGCGCGATCGGGATGACGAGGGAGTACTCGTTGCAACTGCTCTCGCGCCGCCTGCAGGGCTGGCGCGGGGAATTCGGCGACGAGATGACGCTGAACATGCGGCTCGGCGCGGCGATGGCCCGGGAGCGCGGTATCGCCGCCGCGGTCACATCGGTCGGTTCGACGGTCGCCGTCTGAGCTGCGCTCGCTCCGTTCAACGCAACACGACGCTTTATCACTCAGTGGAAGGAACATCGCGCATGACCCGTTCAGTGCCCTTGGCCGAGGGGTTGTTCACTTGGCCTTCGGACGATCCCGCCCTGATCGGCGGGAAGGCCTCCGACGGCAGCATCGTCTTCCCCTACCGTGAGCACCGCCTCGTCGGTGGCCGCAGGGAGAAGCTGGAGCCGGTGGAGCTGCCCCGGCGGGGCACGCTGTGGACGTTCACCACGCAGCGGTTCTGCCCGCCGATTCCGCCCTACGCGGGCGACGCCGAAGCCTTCGAACCATTCGCGGTCGGATATGTCGAACTTCCCGGCGCGTTGCGGGTGGAAGCTCGGTTGACCGAGCCCGATCCGGAAAAGCTGCGAATCGGTCAGCCGATGGAGTTGCGGATCGTGCCCTTCGGCAAGAACAAGGAAGGTGCGCAGACGATGATGTTCGCCTTCGCTCCGGTCGACGAGAAGGAGGACAGCCGTGGCGAGCAGTGAGGTCGCGATCATCGGAGTGGGTCTGCACCCGTTCGGGCGCCATCAGGGCAAGTCCGCCCTGGAGATGGGCGAGGACGCGATCATCGACGCCCTCGCCGACGCCGACGTGGCCTGGCCGGATATCCAGGCCCTCTACGCGGGCAGCATGGAGGTGAAGAACCCCGAGAACGTCGTCTCGCTGCTCGGTCCCACGGGCATCCCGACGCGCGCGGTGTTCACCGGATGCGCCACGGGCGGCACCTCACTTGCCATGGCGGCCAACGCGATCCGGGTCGGTGATCACGACCTGACGCTGGCGGTGGGGCTGGACAAGCATCCGCGCGGCGCCTTCTCCGACCACCCGTCGGTGGTCGGGCTCCCGGACTGGTACGGCGAGATCGGCCTGTTCCTGACCACCCACTTCTTCGGTATGAAGATCAACCGCTACATGCACGACCACGGGATCTCGCACGAGACGCTCGCCCGGGTGTCGGCAAAGGCGTTTCGCAATGGCGCGGCCAATCCGACCGCGTGGCGGCGCAAGCCGGTCACCGAGGCGGAGGTGCTGGCCTCGCAGGTGCTCAATTATCCGCTGCGCCAGTACATGTACTGTAATCCGGACGAAGGGGCGGCGGCCGCCGTCCTGTGCCGCGCGGACCAGGCACACAAATACACCGATACACCTATCTATCTGCGGGCCTCCCAGCTGTCCTCCCGCCGGGAGGGCTCGATCGAGGTATTGACCCCGTCGCTGAATATCGAGACCGCGCCGAGCCCGACCGTCTTCGCGTCCCGGGCCGCCTACGAAGAGGCCGGCATCGGTCCCGAGGATGTCGACGTCATCCAATTGCAGGACACCGACGCGGGCTCGGAGGTCATTCACATGGCCGAGAACGGTTTCTGCGCCGACGGCGATCAGGAGAAGCTGCTCGCCGAGGGGGCGACCGAGATCACCGGGCGGCTGCCGATCAATACCGACGGCGGACTGCTCGCCAATGGCGAACCGGTCGGGGCGTCCGGCCTGCGGCAGGTGTACGAACTGGTCAACCAGCTGCGCGGGCGCGCGACCGGCCGGCAGGTGGAGGGTGCGCGGGTCGGCTACGCGCAACTCTACGGTTCCCCGGGCACGGCCGCGGTCACGATTCTGTCGCGCTGACACGAAGGGGCCCAAGGATTTCGGAAAGGAGCACCATGCCATCGGAGCTGACCCTGGGTGCCATCATCGGTGACAATGCGGTGCGGTTCCCGGATGTTCCCGCCTATATCGCCGACGGGGAAATCCGCACCCACGCCCAGTTGCTTCGTCGTGCGACGGAATTGGCCGCCGCACTGGGCGAGCGCGGCGTGCGCCGCCAGGATCGCGTTGCGGTACTGAGCCGCAACGGCATTCGCTTCGGCGAGGTGCTAGCGATGGGTCAGCTCAGTGGCATAGTGGTCGCGACGGTGAACTATCGGCTGGCGGTGCCGGAGATGGGCTCGATCCTGCGCGACGCCGCGCCGCGGGTGCTGTTCTTCGAATCCGAATATCTGGCAGCCGTGGAAGAGCTTCGCCCGGGGCTGACCGGTGTCGATCTCTATGTATGCCTTGACGCTCCGGCTCCCGGCGCCGTGGAATACCGGGAATTGCTGGCCGCGGGCGCCGATCGTGAGTTGCCGTTCAGCGCGGTGGCGGCCGACACCGCCTGCCTGATCTACACCACCGGAACCACCGGACGTCCCAAGGGATGCATCCTGGGCCAGCGTGAGCTGCGGCGGATGGGTGCCGTGCTCAACGGCGAGATGCGTAGCGGGAGTAGCGATCGTGCGCTGCTGGTGATGCCGATGCTGCATATCGGCGCGATCGCGATCGCGCTGGGTGTGCACGCACGCGGCGGCACCGCCGTACTGCACCGGCAGTTCGAGCCGGCCGCGATGCTGGCAACCGCGGCCGCGGACGGGATCACCATCCTGCACCTGGCGCCGACCATGTTGCAGACGTTGGTCGACGTGGCCGGCCCGGACAGTCCGGCACTGGCCGGCATCCGCACGGTGGTCTACTCCGCGGCCCCGGTCACCAGCACTATTCTGCGTGCGGCGATGGCGGCGATGCCGAATGCCGGATTCCTCAATCTGTACGGGCAGACCGAGGTGATCACCTCGGGCCTGCCGCGCGAGCTGCATCGCACCGCGACCGAGGACGACCGGCGGCGGCTGACCTCGGTCGGCCACCCCTTTCCCGACACCGAGGTCCGGATCATCGACGGCGACGTCCGGGAGTGCCCGCCGGGACAGCCGGGAGAAATCGTGGTTCGCTCGGACGTGATGTTTCGCGGCTACTGGAACAACGACCGGGCCACCGCCGAAACGATTCGCGATGGCTGGTGTCATACCGGTGATGTCGGGGTGTTCGATACCGAGGGTCTGCTGTACCTGGTCGACCGGAAGAAGGATGTGATCATCTCCGGCGGCGAGAACGTCTACTCGGTGCAGGTCGAAGAGGTTGTCGCGAGCCATCCCGCGGTCGCGGAATGTGCGGTGATCGGCATCCCGGACCAGCGCTGGGGTGAATCCGTCTGTGCGGTGGTGGTCCCGGTCGAGGGAGCCACCGTCGATGCCGACGACCTGCGTGACCATGTCGCGGCGCGGATCGCCCGATACAAGGCGCCGCGCCGCACGATCGTGGTGGACGAGCTGCCGAAACTGCCGACCGGAAAGCTGGACAAGAAAGTGTTGCGGGCTCGTTACGCGGGTACCTGATCCGCATTTCCGATGTAGCGCAGCACTTTTCGGCTGCGGGGCATGCCCGGCAGATTTTCGGTGTCCGCCGCGGGAGTAACCGCACCGTTCGCGGTGTTCTCGTGCCCGACGCCGGGGCGGACCGGGAACAAGACATTGAAGTTAATAGTGAGATATTTAGACTATATGCCCAGACTGTGGCGGCCGCCACGGGCTGGTGAAAGGACCCTCCGATGCCACTCGATCCTGCTGCTACTGTTGTTGTGAGTGACACCGATCCGATTGCGGCGGAGGGGTTCTGGGATCTGATCCGCGAGCGCGCGCAACGATCGGCGCGCCTGCCGATGCTGGTCGACGAAAACGGCACCACACTGACCTTCGGGGACTTCCGTGCACGGGCCGAGCGGGTCGCGGCCGCATTGCAGGCCGAGGGAATCGGCCCGGGGACGCGGGTGGCCTGGCAGCTGCCGACGCGGATCAGCACGTTGCTGGTGATGGCCGCGCTGGCCCGGCTCGGGGCGGTGCAGGCGCCGATCATCCCGATCTACCGGGAACGCGAGACCGGTGCGGCGGTGGCCGCCGCCCAAACCGACACGATGCTGATACCGGGAACGTGGCGCGGCACCGACTACCGCGCGATGGCCGCGGGGTTGCCGGGGACGCGTCGAGTACTGACCATTGGGATGTCCGCACCCGAGTCGGCGGATATGGCGGCGCTCCCGCCCGAACCCGGTGTCTCGCAGGATATCCGGTGGGTCTACTTCACCTCGGGGTCGTCCGGTCTGCCCAAGGGGGCCTGTCACGGCGACAGCTCCCTGCTGGCCGCGGCGCGCGGATTCACCCAGCGCGGCGCACTCGGGCGCGAGCCCGGTGAATTCGGCGGAATACCGTTCCCGGTGGCCCATGTCGGCGGTGTGGTCTATCTGATGTCGCTGCTGCTGGCCGGATTCCCCGCGGTCGTGGTCGAGGCGTTCGATCCGGCCACCACGTCGGAGCTGTTCCGCCGGCATCGCGTGACATTCACCGGCGGCAGCACCGTGTTCTACACCGCACTGCTCAACCAGCAGCGCACACTGCCCCCGGGTGAGCGGCTGTTGCCGAGCCTGCGCCTGCTGAAGGGTGGCGGAGCGCCGTGCCCGCCGAGTGTGTATCACGCGGTCCGCGCCGAACTGAACGCGACGGTTGCGCACGACTACGGCGCGACCGAGGTGCCGATGATCTGCGTCGCGTCCCCCGACGACACCGACGAGCAGTTGGCACACACCGAAGGCCGCCCAATTCCGGGACTTCGGCTGCGCGTCGTCGGCGAGGACGGGGAGCTGCCGCTGGGGCAGGACGGGGAAATTCAGGTCCAGGGCGCATCGGTATTTCGTGGCTATACCGATCCGGAGCTGACAGCCGCGGCGTTCACCGCCGACGGCTGGTTCCGCACCGGTGATCTGGGTCATCTGCGTTCGGACGGACATGTGGAGGTGACCGGCCGCCTGAAGGACATGATCATTCGCAAGGGTGAGAACATCGGACCCGTCGAGGTGGAGGCGCTGCTCGCCGAACATCCTGCCGTGGCCGAGGTGGCGGTGATCGGCCTGCCCGATGACGAACGCGGTGAGCTGGTGTGTGCGGTGATCACCGCCCGTCCGGGTGTGGCAACGCCCACCCTCGACGAGGTCGCTGCGCACCTGCGGCGGGCGGGCCTCATGCCACAGAAGCTGCCCGAGCGCCTCGAGGTCGTGGCGGAGCTGCCCAAGACCGGGCTGGGAAAGCTGGACAAGCAGTCGCTGCGGCGGACCTTTTCCGGAGCATGATCGGATGCGCACGTCCGAGACGGCCGGCGGGCGACCGCGTTATTCCGGCGCGATCCGGATCAGCCCCTCCTGAACGACGGTCGCCGCCAGCTCGCCGCCGCGCCGGAAGATCGAGCCACGGCACAGCGCCCGGGCCGATCCGGCCCAGATGCTTTCCTGCTCGTACCACAGCCACTCGTCGGCAGGGCCGGGTGAGTGGAACCAGATGCTGTGGTTGATGGTGGCGAAGCGCAGATCGGGGTCCTGTGCGGTCCGGCGATGCGGACCGAGCGAGGTCGACAGCAGTAGCGCGTCGGAGAGATAACCGAGTACGGCGGCATGGACCACGCCGTCGTCCGGCAGCGGCTGCAGGGGACGCACCCAGAACCTCTGGGAAGGCGCCACGGCGGTGCCCTGGCCGGCAGAAACCCGGACCGGGGTGTCGGGGAAGCGGAATTCCAGCATCGTGGTCTGCTCGAGTGCCGACAGCCATGACCGACCGGCACCCTCGCCCACGATCTGCGCGGCCGGTTCGACGTCTTCGGGATCGGGTGCGGACAGCGTCGTAAGTTGGTGTGCCAGACCGCTTTCGGGCCTCTGAAACGAGGCGGTGGCGGTGAAGATGATCCGGTCGTGCTGGGTGGCCGTGACAAGCCGGGTGGTCAGTGACGTCCCGTCGTGCAGGGGTTCGACCCGGTAGGTGACAGGAGAATTACCGTATCCCGGGCGCAGGAATGTGGTCTGCAGGGCGTGGATCGGCCGGTCGTCGGTGACCGTGGCCCGGGCGGCGAGTATGGCCTGTCCGGCGGTGACCCCGCCGAAGATGCGCGGTGCCGCGGTGGGCCGGGCAGGGCCGAGAAATTCGGATCCGCCGATCCGGTGGATGCTCAGGACATCGGCCAGGGAGACCGGATCGACAGTCCGCGTCGCCATACTCATCGCCGGAACCTCTTCTCTCGGTGGCAAGTCCGCACAGCGGACGTACCCAGTCGACTGTTTCGCTTAACTATCTAACTATATGGCGAAACCCTGTGAAGGTGCTACCGGTTCGCGTTGGGGCCGCCGTGCGCAGGCTGTTGTGAGACCCGATCACCCGATTCATCGCGAGCGGAGCCTTCCGTGCCGCACGAACTAACCGAGATCGAATCACCCGCCGTGGGCACGTTGGTCATCGTCGGTGAGATCGAGGTGGAATACCCGGTCGGCACAGTCGTCGGCCGGATCGAATAGCCGGGCCGGCGGCGCACCTAGCGATCCGCGGCCGCGCGCCGCAACGGCGCCGCGACCTCGGTGGCGAACAGGTCGAGCGTGCGTGCGGGGGCGTGGTCGTGGAAGCGCAGGATGAACAGATCCACGCCCAGCGACCGCTCGCGGGCGAAGTATTCGACGAGTTCGGCTGGTGTACCGACAACCGATGGGCCCCAAGATGATTCGGGCATGCGCCGCAGAAGTTTCGCGCGCACGGCTTCGGGATCGTCGCCGGGATGGACGAGGCCGACCGGATATTGTGCGGAGATGCGCGCGCTGCCGCGCAGCGGCGCGAGCCGGTCCATACGCTCGCGGGCGCCGGCGACGCAGTTCCACCAGTCGGCGTATTCGGCGACCAGCGGCATCGTCAGGGTCGGTCCGCCGCCACCGATGTGGATCGGGATCCGGTCCTGTGCCGGTACGGGCAGCCCCCACGCGTCGTGCAGCTGAAAGTGCTTGCCCGCGTAGTCGAAACGTTCACCGGTGAACATCAATGCCAGGATCTCGAGCGTCTCGGCCAGTCGTTGCGAGCGCACCCGCGGCGAACCGGCCTCGATGCCGAACCGGTCGAATTCCTCCTCGACCGACCCCCAGCCCAGGCCCAGATCCAGGCGGCCGCCGCTGATCCGATCCAGGGCCGCGGCCATCTTCGCCAGCACCGCCGGATGCCGCAATGGTGCACATCCGACCAGATGGCCCAGGCGGATCGTGGCGGTCGCGGTGGCGATGGCGGTGAGCAGAATCCAGCTCTCCGGCACATCCACCGGCGGGGTGGCGGGGGCGTAGAGATGATCCATGAGCCAGAACGAATCGAAACCCGCGTCCTCGGCCGTGCGAGCGGTGGCTATCACGGCATCCGGGCTGGTGTTGAACTGCGGGAGGAAGACCCCGAATTGTGGAATCGGCTCGGGCATCGGTCACAGCCTCGCCTGGGCCCAGTACGGGTCGCGCAGCAGCTTCTTGTATAGCTTTCCGTTGTCCTGCCGGGGAAGTGCGCGGGCGAAATCGATCGATCGCGGCCACTTGTAGGGGGCCAGTCGGCCGCGGCAGTGGTCGAGCAGCCGCTGCGTCAGCTCCGGTCCCGCGTCGGCCCAATCAGCGGGCTGGACAACAGCTTTGACCTGTTCGCCGAGGTCCGGGTCCGGCACCCCGAAGGCGGCCACATCGGCCACCTGCGGGTGCAGGATCAGCACATCCTCGATTTCGCGGGGATAGATGTTGACTCCGCCCGCGATGATCGTGAAATCACGCCGGTCGGTGAGATACAGATATCCGTCGGCATCCAGCTGCCCGATATCGCCGAGGGTATGCCAGTCCGGATGCGCCGGATGCGCGACGGCCGCGGTGCGCTCGGGGTCGTGGTGATAGCTGAAGTTCGCGCCGGCGGTTTCGAAATAGACGGTGCCGATGTCGTCGTACGATAGTTCCTCGCCGTTGTCGTCGCAGATATGGACGGTGCAGCCCACCGGCCGCCCGACCGAGCCCGGATGGTCGAGCCATTGCTCGCTGGACAGCGCGGTGGTGCCGAAGTTCTCGGTGCCGGAGTAGTACTCGGTGATGATCGGCCCCCACCAGTCGATCATCTGCTTCTTGATCTCGATCGGGCACGGTGCCGCGGCGTGCACGGCCACCCGCATGCTGGACAGATCGAAGCGGGACCGGATCCGCGGCGACAGCTTCAGCATGCGCACGAACATCGTCGGTACCCACTGACTCGACGTGACCGAGTATTCGTCGATGGCGCGCAGGGCGGCCTCGGCATCGAATTTCGGCATGATGGCCACCGTACCGCCACTGCAGTGCACCAGGCATGAAACTCGCAGTGGCGCAGCATGATACAGCGGAGCGGGGGACAGGAATACGGTGTCGGCGTCGAGCCCGAACAGGGCTCGCCCGCTGGGCAGTAACTCCGCGTCACCGTCGGCGGCCGGGTGATCGGGCAGCGGGTAGCGGATGCCCTTGGGCCGGCCGGTGGTGCCGGAGCTGTAGAGCATGAAGGTACCGCGGACCTCCTGATCGTCCGGTCCGCCTGAATACCGCGCGGCCGCGTCGTCCAGCGATTCGTAGGACGTGCTGGTGCCGTCGAGCATGAAACGCCGCGCGACATCGGGAGTGAGGTCGACGATCTGTTCGGCCACCGAGGCCAGCGCGGCAGTCGTGATGACCGCCTTCGCGGTGCTGTCGTTGACCAGATAGGCGACCTCGGCGGCGGTCAGATGGGGGTTGACCGGAGTGACGTACAGCCCGGAATTCAGTCCCGCCCAGACCAGCTCGAAATATCGCAGGTGGTTCTCGGCGAGGATGACGTAGTGGTCGCGGGGCCGCAATCCGGCCTCCCGCAGCAGCCGGGCGAGCCGGTTCGCACCGGCGACCAGATCGCCGTAGGTCTGCACGGCGCCGGTGGCGGTATCGATCACCGCCGGCTTATCCGGCGTGGCGGCGGCGAAGTGAGCTGGGTACACGTACTCTCCTGTTGTCGCTCGATGTGCGTTGCCCGACGTGATCGTCGATCACCTCGCGGGCTTCACGATTCGCTGATGCTGTGCACCCACTGGGCGGCCCGGTCGAAGAACTCGGCGCCGTTGAGCGCCATATTCATCGAATGGCCCGATCCCGGCAGCACATAGGTCTCGAGCTTTGCGCGGGGGAAGAACGGGCGTTCGGAGCCGTACAGGGCCCCGGCGCTGGAGCAGTCGGTGAGGGAGCCGCCCGCGCCCTGCGCGCAGAAGACCTTGTCCGCGGTCCCGTTGGCGATCAGCACCGGCACCGCGATATCGAAGGTGGTGGGGATGAAGACCGGGATGGTGGCCAGAATGCCGACCGTACCGGCGACACGTGTCGCCTCATCGGCGGCCACCACTCGCGGATCGGAGTCTCCCGGTGCGTAGAAGGCGGCCTGGCGGGCGCCGGGGACGCTCAGGTAGCCCAGGTCGCCGGGGGGTATCCCGCCCGCGGTGGCGGGATCGTCGAGTGCGGGGCGCGCCGCGCCGACGATGGTGGCGACCCCGCCGGGCCCGGGGGCGTGTGACGCGCCGCTGACCAGCAGTCCGTCCACATCGTGGTAGGTGCCGGCCTCGAGCATCGAAGTCAGCGAGCCGAACGAGTGGCCGACCAGCACGACAAGGTCCCATGCCCGGCCCAGGGCGCCGGCGCGTGCGGCGCCGATGACCTCGTGCACGGCCTGCGCCGCCGACAACGCCGAGACCTGCACCCCGCCCGGCTTGGAACTGGAGCCGACACCGATCGGGTCGATGGCGAGAGTGGCCAGTCGGGCGCGTGTGGCATGCTGGACATAGGAGTAGCGGCCGTCGAATCCGGGGAAGTCCCAATAGGTTCGGTCGTAGGTGGCGCCGGGGACGAGTATCTGCAGTACCCGGGCCGGAGCGTCCGGTACGCAATAGGTTCCGGAGATCTGGGCACCGCGGTCCGCGGTGATCGGAATCGAGACTTCCGTGCACCGGGTGCTGCCCGCCGGTGCGGCGGTCGCCGGTGCCGCCACGCCCGCGAAGGCCATGACAGCGATAACGACCGGCCAGAACCGTACTGCCCGCAGACTTGTCATTCTCGACCGTCCTTCCACTGTGTCCGAGTGTCGAGAATGCTAACAGTCAATAGAACAATAAGATTACCAATTAATCTAATTCTGCCCGGGTGATCTCAGGCCAGTGCGAGAGTGGTCAGGATGTCGGGGCTGAAGGCCGCGGCCGGTGGCGTCCCGGGGCCGGAGTGGATGCCCTCGAGTGCTGCGGTCGTCTCCGGGTGCTCGGTCACCAGTTTCTGCATGCGTGCCCGCTTGGCGGTCCGGTCGGGCAGCCCGAACGCCGAGAGCATGTCGGTGAGCGCGGTGGCGAAACGCAGTCGGGCCATGCGCACGCTGCGCTCCTCGCTGTAGCCACGCAAGGTCGCCGGGGTCCACGTCCGGTTGTCCAGCAGCGCTTCGGCGAGCAGCCGGGCATCGCGCAGGGCGATACTGAGCCCTTGGGCGCCGACGGGATTGCTCCACCCCGCCGCGTCGCCGATCAGGGCCACGCCGGGGACAACGGGGGTATCGGTCCAGGCATCGGTCAACGGGAAGGTGGCGCAGGGGCCCAGGGGCTGCGCCGTGGCCAGGGCGTCGCCGCACGGCAGTGCGGGGGTGCGGTAGGCATCGAGGAATCGGCTGATCCGGTCCGGCCCGGTGATGCGTTCCGGATCGGTGGTGCGGCGGCCCACGTAGAGCCGGATCCGCCCGTCGGCGCGCGGGATGACGATGTACTGGTTGCGACCGCTCACCGCGATCGTGGTCTCGGTGCGATCCCATGCGCCGTGGTCGTCGACGAGCATGCCCGACAGCATTACTCGTGGGCTGGTGATGGTGAATGGGATCTGTGCCGCGGTTCGGGTGGCCGAGTTCTTGCCGTCGGCGCCCACCACGATCCGGCAGTCCAGATGGTGTTCGGTTCCAGCGCTTTCGTAGTCGACCGATGGTGTCGCGCCGTGCCCGACGGCACAGCGGGCGACACCGCGCACGACCGTGGCGCCCGCCTTGGTCGCAGCGGTGGCCAAGGCCTCTCGCAGCTCGGGGTGGCCGACTCCGATGACGCCGGGCGCCTGCGGTACCGCCGCGCTGAGATCGATCGCCCCGCGCCGCGCCCGGGCGATGTCGAGACTCTCGTCGTAGGGCACCATCCGGGTGATCACCGAGGCGCCGGCGGCGCCGGTGACGGCTTCGGCGATGCCGAGCTCGATCGCTTCGAGAAATCCCCACGGCACCAGGGCCTCGCCGCGAACCTGGTCTCGATAGACCGGCTCGCGCTCGAGTACGGTCACCGCCACCCCGGCCGCCGCCAGTCGGGCCGCCAATGCGCATCCGGCCACGCCGCCGCCGATTATGACTGCGTCACAACGCATTCCATCCTCCTCGAGTTCATTTACTGGTGCGTAATGAGAAGCTCATTTACTGTGACATAATGATTCGCGGAACGCGAGAGAAGCTCGACCGCCCGGAGGTGTCGGTGGCACGTCAGCGTGGTGGGACACAACCCGTCCCTTTGTCGGCGCAGGACATCCTCGAGGCCGCACTGCGGATCGTGCAGCGGTGCGGTCTGGATGGGCTGACGGTGCGCGCGGTCGCCGACGAGCTCGGGGTCACGCCGCCGGCGGTGCACTATCACCTGCGCGGCGGGGAGGATCTGAATGATCGCGTGATCGAAGCGGTGGCCTCCCGCATCGAGATAACCGTCGACCCCGAGGCGCCTTGGGTGGATCAGTACGCCGATCTGGTGTCGAGCATGGACCGCGCGTTCCTGCGCTATCCCGGCACGGGCACGCGGGTGCTCACGGCCGCACGCGAATCCCGGGCCGCTCAGCGCCTGACCGGTGCGGCGCTGTCGATTCTGCGCACCGCCGGGTTTGGCGAGGCGGACGCGGTAGACCTCTTCACGGCCACGTATCTGATGTTCGCCGGGTGGCTGGCCACCCGCGGCCTGCGCGAGACCGGCGGCACCCATCCGGCGTTGATCGCCGCCGGTGTCACGGTACCGGACCTGGCAGACGGAACGGCGCTCGACCGGCCACTGCGGCGACTGCTGGAAAACGCTGCGGCGGCCCGTTCGGGCCCCGGGAACGAACGAGATAATGCAGGAGACAGGAGAATACGATGACCGAAACGACCGCGATCGAGCGCTACTTCGCTGCATGGAATGTCGGTGACGCCGACGCCATTATGGCAGCGCTCGATACCGATGTCGTACTCGAGGATGTGCCCAGCGGCCACATCGCCCGCGGCCCCCGCGAGGCGCGGGCATTCGTCGCCGGGGCGCTGGAGAAGGCGCCCGGGGCCTCCTACGACGTGGTGAGCAGCCATATCAGCGGGGATGCGTTCGTCGTGGAATGGATCATGCAACCGATCGGGTTGCGCGGCGCGTCGGTCGGCTCACTGCGCGGGGGGCGCATCAGTGCCAACCGTGACTATTGGAATGCGGGCCCGGCCCCGGCCTGAGCGTGAACAGCGGAAGGGCGTGCCACCGCCGTGGCGGGCGAGACCTGTTACCTGCGGCGCAATCCGCTCTATCCGCAGAATTAGAATATTTAGATAACTGATTCTACTATGGGGTGATGTCGCCCAGCGTCGCGGCCGAGTTGCCGCCAGGTGCTCGCGGTCGCGACGGGCGATCGGATCGAGACGAGGAGCAAATATGAATCTGGCCGACAGTGTGGTGTTGGTGACCGGGGGCGCGGGCGGACTCGGTGAGGCCGTGGTCCGTGAGGTTGCCGCGGCCGGTGCCGCGGTGGTCATCGCCGATCTCGCCGACGAGAAGGCCGAGAAACTCGCTGCCGACCTCGGTTCCAAGGCCAGGTATGTGCGTACCGACGTGACCGACGAGGACAGCGTGCGCAATGCGGTGGCCGAGGCCGGCAAGCTCGGCACCTTCCGGCACGCGGTGGTGGCGCACGGCGGTTTCGGCGTCGCGGAGAAGGTGGTCGGCAAGGACGGCAGCCCGGCGAGCTTGACGGGCTTCACCAAGACGATCGACCTGTATCTGACCGGCACCTACAATGTGCTGCGCATCGCTGCGGCGGCCATCGCGGAGACCGAGCCCGACGAGGACGGACAGCGCGGCGCCATCGTGGCCACGGCCAGCATCGCCGCCTTCGAAGGTCAGATCGGCCAGATCGCCTACTCGGCGGCCAAGGCCGGTGTGGTCGGTATGACCATCGTGGCCGCCCGCGACCTCGGGTCGCTGGGCATCCGGGTGGTCACCATCGCGCCGGGCACCATGCGCACGCCGATCATGGAGTCCGTCGGCGACGAGGCGCTGGCCAAATTCGCCGCCAACATCCCGAATCCGCGGCGGCTGGGAAAGCCGGAGGAATACGGAGCGCTCGCGCGCCACATTCTGGAGAACACCTACCTCAACGGCGAGACCATTCGACTCGACGGTGCGCAGCGCTTCACCCCGCGGTGAACGCGTGACCTGGGTCCGTCCCCGGACGGGCCCGGGTCGGCCGGTTCAGAGCTCCACGCGGAAGACGGTTGTCGACACGTGCGCAATGATCTCGCCGCTGGAGTGTGATTCTTGAATAGATCGGATCACTTCGAGGAGTAGCCGATGTCACTTCGGCCTCGGATGACCTGCCCGAGACGCGCTGAGCCGCTGAGTTCACCGCTGCGCACACAGACTCTCAATTAGTTGTATTATATCATTCATATAGACTATTGGTTCGCCGGTGGAGGTAAATGTGGCAGTCGATTCCACCACCGGGGCCTCACGTGCGCGGCGATCCCCGGCCCGCGGCACCACCCAGCGTGTCCGGGTGCCCAAGATGGCCGAACTCGTCGCCGCCGAACTGCGGCGTCAGATCATCCGGGGTGAGTTGTCCGAAGGTGAGGCGCTGTCGTCGGAAACGGAGCTGATGAGCCGATTCGGGGTGTCGCGGCCGACCCTGCGCGAGGCGTATCGGGTGCTGGAGTCCGAACGGCTGATCGTCATCCGCCGCGGCGCCAACGGCGGGGCGCGCGTGCAGCCGCCGCGGCGTGAAGTCGCCGCCCGCTATGCGGGTTTCATCCTCGAGTATCAGGGTGCCTCGGTCAAAGATGTCTACGAAGCACGTGCCGCGCTCGAGGTGCCGAGCGTCGGCCGGTTGGCGCTGCGCCGGTCCGCGGCCGATCTGGCCGCGCTGACCGAGGCGCTCGACCGCTACGACGACGAATACAACCCGCCGAGGTCGATCCGGCTGCACGGCGAATTCCATCAACTGGTGGTCCGGCTGGCAGGTAACGAAACCCTGACCCTGCTGTCGGAGATGGTGCATCACATCATCGAGACCGCCAATGTGACACTGCAACCCGACAGTGGTCCCTCCGCCGAGCGGGCGCGGCGCGACACCGGTAGGACCCATCGCAAGCTGGTCGAGCTCATCCGCGAGCGGGATGCTGACGCGGCCGAGGAGCTGTGGCGCCGTCACCTCGGCGAAGCCGAGGGCTACGTTCTCGGTGACGATGCGGCGGCCAGCGTGCTGGATCTGCTCGGCTGACAGCTCACAGCCGGCCGTCGCGGCGCAATTCGGCGGGCACCCAGTGCGGCGAACGACGCTGTTTGAAGGCGTGGAAACCTTCCAGTGCTTCGGGACCGGCGAGACTGGCCTCCATCGCGATACGGGCGAAATGCCCGAGGTAGCCATCCAGACTGGCCTTGATCTCCCGGCGCGCGGCCGGCGCGGTCCGGCAGATCTGGGCCAGGGCTTCGGTCGCGGCGCCGCGAAGTTCGTCGTGCGGCACCACCCGCGACACGAGGCCCCAGTCCAGTGCCTCCTGTGCGGACAGTGTGCGCCCGGTGAGCAGCAGGTCGCGGGCGCGCACGGCGCCGACCACGCGTGCGAGCACCTGGGCGTAGTAGGTATCGGCGATGCCGCGCAATAGTTCCGGGACGCGGAAACTCGCCCGGTCGCTGACCACCGCCAGATCACTGCACAGAGCGATCATCAGGCCGCCGCCCTGGCACAGGCCGTTGACCGCGCACACCACGGGCTTGGCCGAACGGCGCAGCGTATCGAACGGCGTGACGTCCATTCCGAGCGCGGTTTCGAAATCCAGCCAGTCGTCGGCGCCGCTCTTGCCGAGGTCGCCGCCCGGGACGAAGGTGCCGCCCGTAGCGGTCAGCAGCAGTCCGGCCACGGCGGGATCACGGTCGACCCGGTTGATCACGTACCGCAGACCGAAGTACATCGCCGGGGTCAGCGCGTTGCGTGCCTCCGGCCGATCCACCGTGCAGACCGCGAATACGCCCTCGCGCTCGAAGCGCAGATACGGAGTGCCGAGCCAGTCGCCCGCGGGTGGTCTGGGCTGCGCGTTCGCGGACATCATCTTCCCTTCGCCGGCACGACCGATCCTGATACGGGTAACTTATTTTGCTACATCCGAGGCTTTTGTGCCAGATTTGACGGTTGTATTAGTGGTTGATCTGTCTGGTGAAGTGGAAAGTAGCGGAAAGAGGGGCACGAACTTGACGCTTTCGTCAAAAACATTCTACTGTAGATGTCGAGCCAGTAGCCGAACTTTGGATAGGGACATCCCATGACGCAGTTCACCGACGCGCCGATCTTCGACGCCGATCAGCACATGTACGAGACGCCGGACGCGCTGACGCGCTATCTACCTGAGAAGTACCGCCGCGCAGTGCAATTCGTGCAGGTCGGGAACGCGGCGCGGATCGCGATCCTCGGCCGGATCACCGAATACATCCCGAACCCGACATTCGACCGGGTGGCCGCGCCGGGATCGTGGGAGAAGTTCTTCGCGGGTCAGAACGCCGAGGGCAAATCGCTGCGCGAGCTGTCGGTCGGCATCGATGCCGAACCCTCGTTCCGGGAGCCCGGACCCCGCATCGCCGAACTCGACCGTCAGGGTGTCGATGAGGCGCTGATCTATCCGACGCTGGCCAATCTGGTCGAGCACTCCGCGGCCGAGGACCCCGAACTGGTGGTCGCGGTGATCCACGCGCTGAACCGTTGGATGCTCGACACCTGGGGCTACACCCATCAGGATCGGCTGTTCATGACACCGGTGATCAGCGCCGCCATGGTCGACGACGCTCGCCGGGAACTGGCCTATGTCATAGAGAACGGGGCCAAGGTAGTGCTGATGAAGCCGGCTCCGGTGAAGGGCCTGCGGGGCTGGCGCTCGCCGGCGCTGCCGGAGTTCGACCCGTTCTGGAGTGATGTCGAGCAGGCGGGGATCCCGGTGGTATTCCACGCCAGTCAGCCACCGCTGGACGGCTACATCAATCAGTGGGAACCGCCGGAGACCAACAACCACCTGGAGATGAGCGCGTTCCGCTGGATCGCGCTGGGGCACCGCGAAATCGCCGACATGATGACCAGCCTCATCTGCCACGGCACGCTGACCCGGTTCCCGAAGTTGCGCGTGGCCAGTGTGGAGAACGGCAGCGCCTGGATCCAGCCGCTGTTCGACGATTTCGAGGCCACGTACGCCAAGATGCCGCAGGCCTTCGACGAGCATCCGCACGAGGTGTTCCGCCGCAACATCTGGGTGAGCCCGTTCTGGGAGGGCAAGGTCGCCGATGTGGTGCACACCGTCGGCTGGGACAAGGTGCTGTTCGGCTCGGACTTTCCGCATCCGGAGGGTCTGACCGAACCGCGTGGCTTCTACAAATACGCCGAGGGCATGGACGAGCGGCGCACCCGCGACTTCATGGGTGACAACGCGCGCCGTCTGCTCGGGCTTCCTGTGCGCAACCCCGCCGGTGACAGTGTGCCCGTCTCCGCTTAATCGAAATACAGTGTGCCACACTGATATTCGACGATCGATGTGGCGCACACCGGTTGACGACCCGGTCGGCCCGGCGCGCGGGTGTGCGCCGAGAAAGGTGTGAGATGTCGCTGGAGTCGGCACCGATAGCGTCTGCGACGCTGCTGGATCTGCTGGAGTTGGAGCAGATCGATCGCGATCTGCATCGTTCGGTCGTGCTTTTCGACGAGCCGTTCTCGCTGTACGGGGGCCAGGTCGCCGCGCAGGCCCTGTACGCCGCCGGCCGGGCGGTACCCCCGGGCCGATTGCCGCATTCGCTGCACTGTTACTACCTGCGCGGCGGCAGTGCGGCGCGGCCGGTGCTGTTCCGGGTCGACCGGGACCGCGACGGCCGGTCGTATTCCGCGCGCCGGGTGATCGCACTGCAGGATGGCGAAGTCATCTTCACAATGTCCGCGTCGTTCGCGACGCCGCGGCACGACGCGGACCACGAGGTCGAGCCGATGCCCGACATCGCAGCGCCGGAGTTGCTGCCCGAGTGGGAATTCGAGCGCATGTGGTCGATGCAGGCACGAGTGCCACCGCAGCGAACCCGGTCCACTCCGTGGCCGAGCCGGTTCTGGGCTCGCAGCGCGATCGAGTTGCCGGATTCGCCGCTCGTGCACGCCTGTGTGCTGACCTATCTGTCCGATACGTCAAGTGGTCTGGTGGATGTGCCCGGTGGCGCGCAGTGGGCGGGTTCGACTCTCGACCACACCGTGTGGTTCCATCGTCCGGCGCGATTGGACGAGTGGGTGCTGGTGGACCTGCTCCCGCGGACGGTGGCCGGAGGGCGGGGGCTCTACACCGGAACGGTTCGCCGGGCCGACGGCGCCACGGTGGCCACCCTGGCTCAGGAGTCGCTGTTCCGGGAGCCGCCGCCCGGCAGGCCCGTGCCGAAGATCTGAATCGCCGCCGCGGCTGTGAAACCTGATGCGCCGCCGGGATACCCGGCGGCGCTCGGTCCCCACGGGACGGCGGTCGTCACGGCGTGTTCTTGTCCGCGGGCCGCAGCACGGGGGCCGCCCGCCAGTCCTCCAGTCCGTAGTCGACCGTGCCGACGTAGGTTTCGCCGCGCGAGATCTCACTCCAATGGGCGTGGTTGAGCTGATGGATCGTGAAGCAGGCGTCCAGCGCGATGCTGAAGCCCTGGGCGTCCTGTGCCTGATTGACCGAATCCTTGATCAGCAGCGCGGCCATCGACGGGACCTTGCCGATGCGGGCCGCGAATTCGACCGTTCGCTCCGATACGCTTTCGGCGGGGAAGATCTTGCTCACCATGCCGAGCGCATACGCCTGTTCGGCGTCGATCGAATCACCGGTCAGCAGTAGCTCTTTGGCTTTGCGAGGGCCGAACTCCCACGGGTGGGCGAAATATTCGACGCCGCACATGCCGAGCCGGGTGCCGACCACATCGGCGAAGGCAGTGCCCTCGGCGGCCACGATGAGATCACAGCACCACGCCAGCATGAGTCCGGCCGAAAGGACTTTCCCGTGCACCTGAGCGATGGTGATCTTGCGCAGCTGTCGCCAGCGCTTGGTGTTCTCGAAATAGTAATGCCACTCTTGACGCAGCCGCGATTCGGCGCCGTCGAGAGTGCCTCCGTTGCATTGGAAGCTCGGATGCTGGTCGGGTCCGGGCTCGCGTTCGGCGACGCTCTCTGCGGTGCCCAGATCATGTCCGGCCGAGAATGCGGGACCGTCGCCGCGCAACACCACCACGCGGACGGTGTCGTCGGCTTCGGCGCATTCGAAGGCCTCGCCCAATTCCACGAGCATCCCACGATTCTGGGCGTTGCGCGCCTGCGGCCGGTTCAGGGTGATGCGTGCGATGCGGCCCTGTTCGAGGGTTTCGTAGCGGATGTAGCGGTAACTCACGGGGACGCCTTTCCCGGCAGCTGCCGACGGCGAGCTCCGGAGTTCAATTGACGATAGTGACAAAATGGCCCGTACCGAACCGGGGATGGGCGGGATCTTACGAAAATCTCCTGTTGCTCCACAAACCGGAACCTGCTTTCGATAGTGTTTGACGATGACGTCAAATAAGAGTAACGGAAGCGGATTTAGCATCCCCGGCGCCCGAGCGGTGGCCGATCCCACCGGAGTCGCCGTCGTGTGCGTCGAATGTCAGAACGGCGTGATCGGGCCCGAGTCGGTGCTTCCCGCGCTGGCCGCCGATGTACGGTCCGTTGTGTCGGGTGTCGCACGGCTGCTGGCCGGCGCCCGCACTGCCGGTATCCCGGTGGTGCACGCGACGTTCGAAGGATTCCTCGGTGCCGGTGGGCCCGGGAAGGCGCCGTTGTGGCGTGCACTGGACCGAGCCGGCGGGTGGGGGCCGGGGGACCCGTCCACCCAAGTCGTCGCGGAGTTGTTGGATCCAGCCGACTTCGTGCTCGGCCGGCATCAGGGGCTCTCGCCCACACACGGTACGGAACTACTTCCGGTGCTGCGCAGCATGGGAATTCACACTGTTGTGCTGGCTGGGGTCTCGCTGAATGTGGCCTTGCCGTTGACCGCGGCCGATGCGAGCGAGGAGGGATTCCGGGTGGTGGTCGCGCGCGACGCGGTGATGGGCACCCCGGCCGAGTACGCCGAGCAGGTGCTGCGCAATACGATGGCTATGCTGGCCGATATCGTCACCGTCGACGACCTGATCACTGCCTGGGCCGAGTCGGCGCTGCGCGCGTAACCGGACGGGGCTCAGGCGGTCAGGATCGCCATCAGGAAATCGGTTGCGGTGCGGACGATGTCGTCGGGATCCACCGGCAGCTGTTGCTGGGTGTGGCTCAGATACCAGGATCGGTCCAGCATGGCCTGGACGCACAGTCCCAGCGCCTCCGGTGCGGCGGCCGGGTGGCGCTGGCGGTTGCGCAGATTCATCCCGAGCAGCCACACCACCCGCATCTGCATCCGGGTGCTGGCGATTTTGACATCTTCGTCGGAAGGGCCCGGTTGGGCCGACAGTATGAAGGCCCCGTGCTTGTCCATGAAGGCGAAATAGCCGCGCACCCAGATCTCGACGTCCTCGCGGGTGCACGGCTGGGCAATGGTGTCCCAACGTGCGACCACGTCGAGCAACTCGTGATAGGTCTCCTCGCCCAGGGTGTTGAAGATTTCGCGCTTATCGCGGAAGTAGGTGTAGAAACCGGCCCGCGAGATCCCGCAGGCATCGGTGATGTTGTTGATCCGGGTGCCCGAATAGCCGCGTTCCAGGAACAGCTGTTTGGACGCCTCCAGGATGGCGTTGCGCGTGCGCGCCGCGCGTGCGCCCAGCCGGGGGTCGTCGGTCCGGCTGCTGTCGTCGTCGAGTGCGGGCGCCGATGAATCGTTCATGATGGGGCCAGTCTAGGAGATTCCGGTGTGGTATCCGGCGGTGCGCGCCGCGGCGGGCGGGCAATCCGGACAGTTTTGTCAACTGTGGCGTCCGGGCGCTTCCGTCATCGGCTCGGCCGGTCGAGGGCGGGAACTGCGCCGGTGCCGAGGTGCGGCAATACCCGCTGACCGGTGGTTCGCCCCCTGGCCCGGATCACGGTCGTTGGCGCCGGATACAGGTGGATAGGTGATAATAGTGGTATCAGCTGACCCATACCGGAGGAAATTCATGTCTGCGATGCCACTGTCGACGTCGGTCGTCCGCGTGCCGAAGGCCGGTGAGATGGTGGCCGCCCAATTGCGCCGTCAGATCGTCACCGGTGAACTGCGTGAGGGCGATGCGCTGCCATCGGAGACCGAACTCATGGAGCGATTCGGCGTGTCGCGTCCCACGCTGCGCGAGGCGTTCCGAATCCTGGAGTCCGAACAGGTGATTCAGGTGCGGCGCGGTGCGCGCGGTGGCGGCCGGGTGATGATGCCCGACGTATCCGCGGCCGCTCGCTACGCCGGGACCCTGCTGCAGTACCGCAAGGCCACCCTCGCCGACGTGCACGAGGCCAGGGCCAATCTCGAGGTGGCAGCGGTGGCCACGTTGGCGCGCAAGCGAACCGCGGCCGACCTGCGCGCCCTCGACGACATGCTTGCCGAAGGCGAAGCGCTGCTGAGTGACCCGCCGGCCTTCGGTAAGGGATACGACCTGGAATTCCACCGCACGCTGATGCAGTTGGCGGGCAATCAGACGATGATCGTGCTGCTCGACATCGTCTCGACGATCATCGAAAGCCACGTCGAGAACTTCTTGCGTGAGCACCGCGGTGACACCGGTGCCGAATCCAAGGCCGCGGCAGCGCACCGGGCACACGTCAAGCTCGTGCAGTTGATTCGGGACAAGGACGCCGTCAAGGCCGAGACCTTCTGGCGTAAACATCTGGCCCAGGTCAAGAACTTCATGATCGAGGACCCGGAGGAGTCGGTCCTCGACGTGCTGCCCTAGGCCGCCGCTCGGCCGCGCGCCCGGTGGGGCCGCGGCCGAGGCGGAGAGCGCGATACGGTCCGGCTCGGGTCAGGCCCGATCCCGTCCCAGGACGGTGACCGCGGAGACCGCGGTGGGGCCGCCGATATTGTGCGCCAAGCCGATCCGCGCGCCGTCGACCTGGTTGGCCGCGCTACCGCGCAGCTGTTCGAAGATTTCGAAGCACTGCGCCACGCCCGTGGCCCCCGGGGGGTGCCCCTTGGCCTTCAGTCCGCCGCTGGGATTGACCGGCAGTGGTCCGCCGATCGTCGTCGCGCCGGCCTCCACGAGTTTGTATGCCCCGAACCGGTCTATGAATCCCAGGTCCTCGTAGCTGATCAGTTCCACACCGGTGAAGCAGTCGTGCACCTCGGCCACATCGATGTCGCCGGGCGTCAGGCCCGCCATGGCGTAGGCGGCCTTCGCCGCGCGCACGGTGGCGGGGAAGGTGGTCATATCGGCTTTGTGCTGATGCATCACCCGATCGACGCCCAGGCCCACGCCCCGGATCCACACCGGTCGATCGGTATAGCGGTCCACTACATCCTCGGCGGCCAGCACGAGCGCCGCGGCGCCGTCACTCTGCGGTGTGCAGTCGTAGAGGCCGAACGGCTCCACCACCATCGGCGCGTTGAGTACCTGCTCGATGGTGATCTCTTGCCGCAGTTGGGCTTTCGGGTTCGGTACCGCGTGGCGGTGATTCTTCACCGCCACCATCGCCATATGTTCGCGGGTGGCGGGGGATTCGTGCAGATAGCGGCTCACGTGCAGCGCGAAATTCGCCGGGGCGATCAGTCCGAGCGGATAGTCCCACGCCATATCGCGGGTCATCCCGGCCCATTCCCAGAAGGTGTCCTTGCTCGCGGACTCCCGGACCTTGTCGGCGCCCATCACCAGGGCGATGTCGAAGGCGCCCGACGCGATCCCGAACAGCGCGTTGCGCACCGCGTCATTGCCGGTGGCGCAGGCGTTTTCGACTCGCGTTATCGGGATGTCGAGCAGGCCGCAGCTGTCGGCCAGGATCCCGGACGGGAAGCCGTCGGTGGTGGACAGCTCGCCAAACCAGGCCGCCTGGATCTCGGCGGGAGCGATGCCCTTGTCCACGTTCGCGATACACTCCGCGAAGGCCATTGGCAGCAGATCCTTGATGCCCAGCCCGAAATGTTCGCCGAACGGTGTCATTCCCGCCCCGACGATCGCGACCCTTCTCATGCGATTTCCTTCTGTGTGTGTTGCGCGGTATCGGGGATGAAGGCGTATCCGTAGTCGGGAACGCCCGAACGCACCGCGACCCGGCGCAGGACCATGCGGCCATGGTCACCGATGCCGACCGAACCCGCTTCGGCGGCAGTGGTTTTCGCCAGTGCGCGCACCGTCACCCCGTCCAACTCGACGATGACCAGCGAATACGGGCTGGGCAGGCCGGGGACGGGCACATGCACCGTGACCTGTGTGTAGACGGTTCCGGTGCGCGGCAACTCCACCAGCTCGGCCGGCTCGACGAGGCGGCCCTCGGTGTCGATCGACAGCCGCGGCGGGAAATCCAGCGCGCCGGTGACGAGGTTGCGCGAGGCCTGCCAGCGCAGCTTGGCATCGAAGGCGCGCTCGTAGGCGGCCAGCGAGATGGGGATGTCGAGGCCCGGCGCCCGGACGAGGCGCTGAACCGGGCGCGCCTGGAGTTCGTTGCGCACCACCGATGCGGTACCGCCATCCACACCGAGACCGCTCACCGTCGCCTGTTCGACACCGAGAAGTACACCCGTGGTGCCGGTTTCGGCCATCCGTGTCAGGGCGAACACGGCCGCGGACGCGCCTGTCGTCGGCAGCTGCGGCGCACTGGCACTCGACAGCGCGGTGGCCGTCTTGTGGTCCACTCCGGCGACCGCGCTCACCTCACCTGGCCAGGCGGTCCGCACCGATCGCAGGATTCCGCGTTCGCGCAGCAGGCGCGGATCGCCGTAGTCGCGGGTCGTGCCGGCGGCGTCACGGGTCCGGACCGGAAGGCTGCGGGCCAGCCGGGCCACCGGACGGACGGTGAGGCCGGTCTCGCCGATGACCGCTGCGGCGGCGCCGGCCGGTTCAAAATCGACGGCGATGACCAGGGTGCGCGGGCGGGCGGTGGCGATCGCGTCCAGCGCCGCGGGGGCGCCGCCGATGCGCTCGGTGACCTCGATGTCGGGATCGAGTCCGAGTCCTGCCAGCAAGACCGCTCCGCTACCGCCCTCCAAGAGCGGAAAGTCCCTGGTGACCAGCGTGACCCGGGCGATCGGGCCGCCGCCTCGCCGGGCGGCCGACCCGGCTTCGACCGCCATCGTCACCGCATCCTCGTCGTCCCCGGCGGTGCGCCGCTGCGCAGTTCCCCATGGCGGCAGGTAGGTGCCTAGTGAACTGATCCAACTCATTGCCACAACCCCTGTTCGGTCGTCGGCGCTAGGGCCTCGAAGTAGCATATTTAACTAACTATTTATACTACATGCGCGCCGCAATGAGCCGAGGCGGATCGGCGCGGGCGCCTCGGGGCTGCCGATCGGCTCCCGCTGGTGGACATGCTCATGGACCGGTCCGGTGCCGGCTCTGGCGAGGTGGGAGTCACCCACGCGTCCCGATACAGCTAAATAATTATAGCGTTATTACGATTTTTCCTATTTGGATCCGACGCAGGGCGATGCGCTCCTATCATGTCGCCAAGGGTGTACCGCACGACACGTGCCGTGGGGCTCGTTCGGTGCATCTGCTCGTCGGCCCTGCCGGGCCGACCGGCGCGTCCTTGGCGTGGTGGATTGGTGACGGAGTGTCAGACCGTGTCCTAAGGCGCCGATAATACATCGCACTTTACCAGTGCAAAGCTCGCTGAACGATATTGACGCTACTGTCAGATGAGTTCTACAGTGAAGAGGATCAAGTGGTTGCGGCCGATCGTGACGACGTGCCGCATGGACACGGGATGTGACTGGATTTGTTGGAACAGGCCGAGGGTGTGTCGCACGGTGGTGCGGTCGCGGTCGAATACGTGCGGCCGGAGGTACGGCTGCTGCCGGCGCCGACAGCGGTATCGGGACCATTCTGGACCGGCGGCCGCGACGGGAGGTTGCTGATCTACCGGTGTCGCAGTTGCCAGCGATGGTTTCATCCCGGATCGGCAGCGTGTTTCCGCTGCCGGAGCACCGATGTGGCCCCCGAACCGGTTTCCGGCCGCGGCCGGGTGGCCGCGTTCACCATCAATCGCCAGCCTTGGATTCCGGGTTTTCCGCCGCCCTATGTCGTGGCGATGATCGAACTGGCCGAAGAGCCCGATGTCCGAGTGGTGAGCAATGTGGTCGGGGTGGTGCCGGAGACGGTGTCGGTCGGCCTCGAGGTCGAGGTGTTCTTCGAGCAGTGGGACGACATCTGGCTTCCCCTGTTCCGTCCCGCGGCAGGAGTGAGCGATGAGTGAGCCGAGCGGTCTGTTCGGACGCAAGGCCGTAGTGACCGGCGCCGGCAAGTCCCAGGTCGGGCGGCGTCTGGGCCGCAGCGGTCTGGAATTGACCGTCGAGGCCGCGCTGCGGGCCATCGCCGATGCGGGCCTCGAGCCCGACGATATCGACGGGGTGGCCAGCTATCCCGGTCCGGGCGTACCCGATCCCGGCTTCTCCGGGGCCACTGTGCACGAGCTGCGCAACGCACTCGGACTGCGCAGCCGGTGGTTCACCAGCAGTATGGAGACCGCGGGGCAGATCGGCCCGGCGATCGATGCCTGTATGGCGGTGGCTACCGGGCTGGCCGACCACGTGCTGGTGTATCGATCGGTATGGGAGTCGACCGCGCAGACCGCCGGGCGCGCATCGGTACTGTTCGGGAACGGCCGGCTGCCCGATCACCTGGAATATTTCGGCCCCTTCGGCGCGGTGTCGGCGGCGAACTGGCTGGCTATGGTCGCCCAACGCTATATGCACGACTTCGGTCTCACCCGCGAACAGCTCGGCGCCATCGCGGTGAACGCCCGGACCAACGCCGGACTCAATCCCGACGCCGTCTATCGCACCCCCATGTCGCTCGAGGACTACCTCCAGGCGCGGATGATCTCCGATCCGTTCTGCCTCTACGACTGCGATGTGCCCTGCGACGGGGCCAGCGCGGTGATCATCTCCCGGCGCGAGGCCGCGGCCGGTCTGCCGAAGCCGCCGCTGACTGTCGAATCCGTCGGCACCGGCATGTTCGAACGCGCGACCTGGGACCAGCGCGCCGACATCACGACGATGGCGGCCCACGACGCCGCGACGACGCTGTGGGAGCGCACCACCCTGCGCCCGGCCGATGTCGATATGGCCCAGCTCTACGACGGCTTCAGCTTCCTGACGGTGCAGTGGCTCGAGGCGCTGGGATTCTGCGAGCGCGGCCGGGTCGGTGAATTCGTCGAGGGCGGGCATCGCATCGCTCTCGACGGGGAACTGCCGCTCAACACCAGTGGCGGCCAGCTGTCCGGTGGCCGCCTGCACGGTATGGGATTCCTGCACGAAGCCTGCGTCCAGCTGTGGGGCGAGGGTGGCGATCGGCAGGCGCCCAAGACTCCGGAGCTGGTGGCGGTGGCGGTCGGCGGCGGCCCTGTCGCCGGGGCCATGCTGCTCAGCCGGCGTGATTGAGAGGTCCACGGAGATCATGACAGCCCCCACGACATCGCACATCACCCGCGGAGAATCCCGGATGCTGATCGCCGGCGTCCTGACCGATGCCGCCTCGGGCGAGCGCTATGACAATATCGATCCGGCGACCGAGCAGGTCATCGGCGATACCGCCGACGCCGGCCCGGCGGATGTCGATCGTGCGATCGCTGCGGCGCGGACGGCATTCGACGACGGTGTCTGGGCCACCGATCGCGAATTCCGCAAACACTGCCTGCGTCAGCTGCACGAGGCTCTGCAGGACGAGAAGGAAGCCTTCCGCACCGAACTCGTCGCCGAAGCGGGATCGCCGGTGTCGATCACCTATATGGCCCAGCTCGATTGGCCGCTGGCCGACGCGATCGCCTATCCAGCTGAACTCATCGATGATTTCGAGTGGGAGCGAACGCTTCCCGACACCGAGCTGTTCGGCGCGGTCAGTCATCGTCGCGTGGTGAAGGAGCCGATCGGTGTCGTCGCGGCCATCGTGCCGTGGAACTTTCCGATCGAAGTGGCGCTCAACAAGATCGGGCCAGCCCTGGCCACCGGCAATACCGTCGTTCTCAAGCCTGCCCCGGACACCCCGTGGGGCGCGGCCCGCATCGGCCGGCTCGTCGCCGAGCGGACCGACATCCCGGCGGGCGTGTTCAACGTGGTGACGACCTCCGACAACGGTGTCGCCGAGCAGCTACTGGTGGATCCGCGCGTGGATATGGTGTCGTTCACCGGCTCGACCGGCGTCGGCAAACGCATCGTCGAGTTGTCGGCGGCGACGTTGAAACGGACCTTCCTCGAACTCGGCGGCAAGAACGCGATGGTGGTACTCGATGACGCGGATTTCAATGCCGTCATTCCGCAGTCGATGATCGCCTGCATGCACGCCGGTCAGGGATGTGCGCTACCGTCCCGGTTGCTGGTGCCGCGCAGCCGCTACGCCGAAGCGGTCGAGATCGCGACCGCGACATTCCGTGGTATCCCGTACGGCGATCCCACCGATCCAGCCAATTTCTCCGGCCCGCTGGTCAACGCGCGCCAACACGCCCGTGTGCTCGACTACATCCGCAGGGGCGAGTCGGAAGGCGCCAGGATCACCGTCGGGGGCGGTCGCCCCGAGCATCTTTCGCAGGGCTACTACGTGCAGCCCACGGTGTTCGCCGACGTCGACAACATGATGACCATCGCGCGGGAGGAAATCTTCGGCCCGGTCCTCGCCGTGATCCCGTTCGAGGACGACCGTGATGCGATCCGGATCGCCAACGACAGCCCGTATGGGCTGTCCGGCTCGGTGTGGGGCGGCGACCTCGAACGTGCCGACGCGATCGCTCGTGGTATCCGCACCGGCACGCTGATGGTCAACGGCGGAATGTTCTACGGCGCCGATTCACCGTACGGCGGCTACAAGCAGAGCGGTCTGGGCCGCCAGAACGGTCGCGAAGGTTTCGAACAGTACCTCCAGACAAAGGTAGTCGGATTCCGCTGATCCCTCGCGGGGTGTTCCGGAACGAGCAGGAAAGAAAGGACTCCGATCGATGGAGCCGATTCTCGAAGGTGTGAAAGTCGTCGAACTCGCAGCGTGGACATTTGTGCCGTCCGCGGGTGCCGTGCTGGCCGACTGGGGCGCCGACGTCATCAAGATCGAACACCCGGAGACCGGGGACCCGCAGCGCGGACTGGTCAATTCCGGGGTGGTGGCCGGGGCGACCGGGGTCAACCATTTCATCGAGCAGCCCAACCGGGGAAAGCGCAGCGTCGGACTAGACGTCGCCAACCCGGAAGGACTGGATATCCTGTACAAACTCGTCGAACAGGCCGATGTCTTCGCGACGAATCTGTTGCCCGGGTCCCAGCAGCGCCTCGGCGTCGACCTCGACGCGATCCGGGCGCGCAATCCGAAGATCATCTACGCGCGCGGGCACGGTTACGGGCCCAAAGGACCGCAGGCCGATCGCGGCGGATTCGATCTCGCGGCCTATTGGGCGCGCGGTGGCATCGGCGACGCGCTGGCCGCGGGTGATGGCAGCTATCCGCCGATCCAGCGGCCGGCCTTCGGCGATGTCTTCGGAGGTTTCGCCATCGCGGGCGGTGTCGCGGCCGCCCTGTACCGGCGGGAGCGCACCGGGCAGGCCTCGGTTGTGGACGTATCGCTACTGGGAACCGCACTGTGGCAGCTGGGTCCGGATGTGGTGGGGTCCAAGGTGATCGGCTCGAACATCCCGAAATACGACCTCGACGAAATGCCGAACCCGGTAACCAGTATCTATCGCACCCAGGACAATCGGTTCCTGGCGCTGGTGCTGCTGCAGTCGGACCGATTCTGGCCGGATCTGTGTGCGCGCATCGGCCGGGCCGATCTCGTCTCCGACGACCGATTCGCCGACGCTCGCGTTCGTTTCGCCAACCGCCGCGAATGCACCGCAGAACTGCGCCGGACCTTCGAAGCTCAGCCGCTCGAGTATTGGCGCAAGCAGTTGGAGGATTTCGACGGGGTGTGGGATGCCTTCGAATCCGCCCTCGAACTGCACGATGATCCGCAGGTGACGGCCAATGGCTATCTGCCGAAGGTGACCGACGCCAACGGAAACACCTTCGCGCTGGCGGCCAATCCCGTCCAGTTCGACGAGACACCCGCGGCATTGCGCCCGGCACCGGGCCACGGGGAGCACACCGACGACATTCTGCAGGAACTGGGGCTGGACTGGGACCGCATCATCGCCCTGAAGGAGTCGGGGGCCGTCATCTGATCTGGCCGCCTTCGGGCACCGAATCACTGCTGCGACAAGAGAAATGGACAAGACAGTGGGCAAGCTGGAAGACAGGGTCGTCTTCGTCACCGGAGCCGCGCGCGGTCAGGGCCGCTCGCATGCGATTCGGTGCGCGGAGGAAGGCGCCGACATCGTCGGCGTCGATATCTGCGCCGACATCGACCTCGTCCCATACAAACTCGGCACCTCCGAAGACCTCGACGAGACCGTGCGACTGGTCGAGAAGACCGGCCGGTCCATGCTTGCCCACAAGGCCGATATCCGCGATCTGGCGTCGTTGCAGTCCGCATTCGACGCCGGTGTCGAACGGTTCGGTCATATCGACACCGTCTTGGCCAATGCCGGTGTGCTGCTGAGCAATACCGCCGAGGCGGATGCCGCCGAGGCGTTTCGCACCGGTATCGATCTGCTGCTGATCGGGCCCTGGAATACGGTTCGGGTCGCCATGCCCCATCTGATCGAACGGGGCGAGCAGGGGCACCGGGACGGCAATATCGTGGTGACGAGTTCGATGGCGGCCATGCTGGGACTCGGCAACGGACGAGGCGGTGACGACGCCTACGGCATGGCGAAACTCGCCCTGACCGGAATGGTGCGCCAGTATGCGAATTACCTTGCCCAGTACCACATTCGGGTGAACGGTGTCGCGCCGACCAATTGCGCGACACCGATGGTGACGCAGAACCCAGAGCTGCTGAATGTGCTCGGCGCATATCCGAACCTGGCCAATGCCATGCAGACCCTGTTACCGGACCTGCCGATGATCGAGCCGCGCGATGTCAGTGAGGCCATTGTTTTCCTCATCACCGATTCGGGGCGCTCGTTCACCGGAAGCACCCTCAACGTCGATGCGGGAATGGCGAGTCGACGCTAGAACCACGCCGCACGCGGGCGGTCACCGCCATCCGCACATGCGACGAACAGAGTAAGGAGTGCATATGTCGGGGCCGGATCGGCTGATCGTCTGCGCGAGCCACAGTCCGGGAATGATGCGCGACGTGGAACACGTCTACGGCACAGAGTTCCGGGATGGTCTGGCGCGGGTCCGCTCCCTGGTCGAGGAATTCGCACCGGATGTGGTGGTGCTCTTCGGCGGTGACCATCGTCGTGCCTTCCGCAAGGTCGTGCCGTCGTTCGCGGTCGCGCTCAGTGCCGCGATCATGGCCGAGGCGGGCCGGTCGGCTGGAGCATTGCGGGTGCCGCCCGAGCCGGCGCGGGGGCTCGCCGACCATCTGCTCGATGCAGGATTCGATATCACGGTATGCCGCGATATCGAATTGGATCACGCGTTCGCGCAGCCGCTACACGATCTCACCGAGGGCCTGGCCGCCTATCCGGTGATTCCGGTGCCGATCAACTGCGCCACGGCGCCGCTGCCGACGCCGGGGCGCGTACTCGAATTCGGCGCTGCCGTCGGGAGTTTCCTCGACGGTCTCTCCGAGCGGGTGCTGGTGATCGGCACCGGCGGGCTCTCGCACTCCCCGCCGAGCCTGGAGGTCGATACCCACGATATGAGCGATGAGGAACGGGCGCGCATCATCGCCGCGGGCTACGCCGCCGCCGAGAAGAAGATCCGGCCCGAGTGGGACCGCGCCTTCCTCGACGCGCTGACCACCTGGGACGCCACCCGGCTGGCCGAGCTCGCCGCCGTCGCCACCGAACAGGCCGGTGTCGGGGCCAATGAGGTCCGGACCTGGCTGGCCGCGGGCGCGGCCGGTGGCGGGAAGCCGTTCGAATGCGTCTCCTACGAACCGGTGGAGAAATGGATCACCGGGATGGGGCTCGCGATCTCGCGACGATGAATCCGGCATCCGCCGGAACAAGGAGGGTGACGATGGCTGAATTCGACCGAGACGAGGTCGAGGCGGCATTCCGCAACTATGTGATGACCGGATTGGTCTACGAGGATTGGCAGGCGTGGGCGAATCTGTTCACCGACGACGCCGTCTACACCGATCACTATTACGGCCGGTTCACCGGGCCCGGTGAAATCGTGCGATTCCTGGAGGGGACGATGGGTGCCGCCCCGCAGGTGTACAGCCCGCTGAAGTGGTATCTGATCGACGGCGGCCAGGTGGTGTACGAGATCGTCAATCGCGCCGACAATCCGGAACCTGGCGCGGAGCCGATCGACTTCCCGTCGCTACAGATCATCGAATACGCCGGCGGCGGCCGGTGGCACTCGGAGGAAGATATCTGGGTCACCGCCGAGATGGCCGATTTCGCCGCGCGATATCAGCGGGCACTCGAGGCGCATCCGCAAACCCCGCAGCAGCGTTTGAGCCGCCGGGACTGGGGGCCATGGGTCTCGTGGGCGCGTCCCGAACCCGGTCACGTCGCCGAACCGTCGTGGGTGACCCGCGAGGGTTTCGTTCCCTTCTCCGGCATCGCCGATATCGATTTCGGCGTGCGGAGCCATTGAATTGCAGCGCCATTCGAATTGCGGCGCTGACGAATTGGGGGCCGTCGAGATGAGGCCGCGACCCTGTGGAGGAATTGACCGATGACACGGCTGCGCGGTGAAATCGATGCCGCTTTCCGGCATTTCTACTCGACCGGCCCGATACACGGGGATTGGGCGAGCTGGGCCGACTCGTTCACCGCCGATGCGAAATACCACGATCCGCACCGAGGCGCCGCCGTGGGCCCCGAGGCGATCCGCGAATTGGTCGGGTGGAGTCTGGTCGGCTCGATTCCGGTCTATTCACCGCTGGTCTGGTACGCCGCCGACGGGAACCGTGTCGCCTTCCGCAGCGTGCATCGCGCGGACCGCCCGGATGGGGGCGGTATCGCCGCGGAATTCACCTCGACGACGATCCTCACCTACGCCGGGGGCGGCCGCTGGTCGGACATGGACTGCTGGTGGCTGCTGCCGGAGAGAAAGAAGTTCGTCCGCGAATACCTGCGGGCCCGTGAGCAGCCCGGGCCGGTGCCCGATCCGGCCGTTCCGCGCGATTGGGGTCCTTGGGTCGACTGGGCCCGGCCCGGCCCCGACACCCGTCGCTGAGGTTTCGCGGCAGACGGAAAACGCTGGGCGCCTGGACGAAATGTCCGGGTACCCAGCGTTTCCGTGTCGGTGAGAGGTCTGGGCCGACGGGTCAGCGAGATCAGCGTCCCTTCCACACCGGCTTGCGCTTCTCGGCGAAGGCACGCGGGCCCTCCTGCGCGTCCTCGGAGTAGGCGACTGCGGTCAACTCCGCGGTGGTGGCGGCCCAGCCGCGATCCTCGCCGGGGCGCTCGCCGCCGCTGCTCTGCCCGAGGGCGATGCGCTTGGTGGCCTGAACCGCCAGCGGTGCGTTGTCCGCGATCCGGTGGGCCAGATCCAGCGCCTGCTCGAGCACCTGTCCCGCGGGGACCACGCGGTTGACCAGATGCAATTCCAGGGCCCGCTCGGCACTGATCGCATCGCCGGTGAGCAGCAGCTCCAACGCCACCACCTGCGGCAGCCGGGTGGGCAGCCGGAACGCGCCACCGGCACCGGCGATCAGCCCGCGGGTCACCTCGGGCAGGCCGAAGCTCGCGGTGTCGGCGGCGATCGCCAGATCGCTGGCGAGCACCAATTCGGTGCCGCCACCGAGGGCGGCACCGTTGACCGCGGCGATGGTGGGCTTGCTGATCGGATGCGAGACGTAACCGGCCAGTCCCCAGTGCTCGCGCCCCTCCGGAATCACCGCCTCCCCGCGCGAGATGGCCTTCAGATCGGCGCCGGCGCAGAACGCCTTGTCGCCGGCGCCGGTGAGCACGACCGCGCGGATCTCCGGGTCGCGGTCGGCCGCTTCCAGCGCGTCGCCGATCCGGACGCACATCTCGGCATTGAGGGCATTGCGGGCCTGTGGGCGATTGAGCGTGATGAGCAGGACATGGCCGTGTCGTTCGATGATAACGGTCGGCGCCGCGACCTCGGTCTGGCTATTGGTCACCTGGGTCCCTATCTATTCCGGTCCGCCGTGCGGCGGATTCATTTCCATACTGCTGCGATATCCACCGGCCACCGCGGCGGTGGTGCGGGGACGGGCGGGGGCGTGCGGGAGAACACCGGCGCGGGTGCCGGTTGCACCGCGCCGTCGATGTCGACGAATACGCCGCGTGCGCGCATATGCTCGTCGTCCTGGGCTTCGGTCATCGTCAGCACCGGTGTCACACACGCGTCGGTGCCGTCGAACACGTTCGCCCAGTCGTTGCGGGAGCGGGTCGCGAACTTCTCGGCGAAGACCTTGCGCATCTTCGCCCAGCCTTCCGGATCGCGTTGCGGGCCGAGGGTTTCCGGCTCCAGATCGAGGATTCGCAGCAGTTCGGCATAGAACTTCGGCTCCAGCGCCGCCACCGCGACATAGCGGCCGTCGCTGCATTCATAGGTGTCGTAGAACGGCGCGGAACCGTCGAAGATGTTGGTGCCGCGCTCATCGGACCAGCGTCCGGAGGCGTGCATCGACCACAGCAGATGACCCAGCGCCGGGGCCCCGTTGACCATCGCGGCGTCGACGACCTGGCCCCGGCCGGAGCGCTGCCGCTCGACCAGTGCCGCCAGCACGCCGACGACCAGCGACATTGAGCCGCCGCCGAAATCGCCGAACAGGTTCAGCGGCGGAACCGGTCGCTGATCGGCACGACCCACGGCGTGCAGCAGTCCGGTGATCGAGATGTAGTTGAGATCATGGCCGGCCTGCTGGGCGCGTGGACCGGTTTGTCCCCAGCCCGTGACGCGGCCGTAGATCAGCCGCGGGTTGCGCTCGAGTGCCACCCGCGGCCCGATGCCGAGGCGTTCGGTGACCCCGGGCCGGAAACCCTCGAGCAGCACGTCGGCTCGTTCGACGAGGGTGAGGATCTGCTCACGGTCGGCCGGGTGCTTGAGGTCTGCCTCGACCAGGATGCGCCCGCGCTGCTGAGCGGGCCGGTGACCGGTCGCGCCGGGGTTTCGGCGGTCGATCAGCACGACGTCGGCGCCCAAATCGGCCAGTGTCATCGCGGCGTGCGGTGCGGGACCGATGGCGGCGAGTTCGACCACTCGCACACCGGCCAAGGGACCCGCACCGCCTGCCTGTACCACGTCAGTCACTGGCGGGCAGGGGTTTCGCGGTCTTGACCGTCAGCGCGGTGTCGCCCAGGCCCAGCGAGCCCTCGCCCGGCTTGGTCACCAGCACCTCGATGGTGCCCTCGGCATCCACGTAGCGCTTGCCGATGAGGGTGCCGCCGGAGAATTCCGCGGCCGGGCTCGCCCCCGATTCCCGAGGCCGGTCCAGATCGACCATCGGCGCTCCGCCGCAACGCAATTCCGCGGCGTTGTCAGCGGCGCGCACCACGATCACCTCCGTGCTGCAGACCTGACTCCGTAACCGGGTTCCGGACTTCACCATTGCTACTCCTTTCCGGGATGCGGATCAGCGGACCGAATCGGCGGCCGCGTCCGCGAGATAATCGGCGGCGATGTCCTTGCGCAGGATCTTTCCGGTCGGGGTGGCCGGTAGCTCGCTGCGGAAGACGAGGTGGTCGGGCGTGCGTGAAGAACGCAGCCGCGAGCGCACGAACTCGAACAGTTGCTCGGGTTGAGGCAGCTCATCGCCTTCGGGGACCACGGCGGCGAGAATTGCCTGGCCCCAATGTTCATCGGGAATTCCGACCACCGCGACCGAGTGCACGGCAGGGTGGTCGATGAGGACGTCCTCGATTTCGGCGGGGGCGATGTTCTCGCCGCCGCGAATGATCGTGTCGTCGTTGCGGCCGACGATGTACAAGAAGCCCTCGCTGTCCTGATAGGCCAGATCGTGGGTGGGAAACCAGCCTTCCGCGTCGAGCACCGAGCCCGTGCCCATGTACTCGCCGGACACCTGCGGCCCGCGAACCCACAGTTCGCCCTGTTCGCCGGGAGCGACCGCGTTGCCGTCGGCGTCGCGAATGAGTATCTCGATATCGGGCACCGGACGCCCGATCGAGCCGAGCCGGGCCCGCACGGCGGGATCGTCGCTGTTCATCGCGGCGCGGTGGTCCTCGGGGCCGAGCAGTGCGATGGTCGAGCTGGTTTCGGTGAGACCGTAGGCGTTGACGAATCCGGTGCGCGGGAATGCTCGCAGCGCCGCCTCCAGTGTCGGGCGCGGCATGCGCGCGCCGCCGTAGGACAGCGATCGCAGCGCCGGGGCGTCGGCGACCGCCCCGCCCACGACGGACACGATCCGGTCGAGCATGGTGGGCACCACCATGGCCGAGGAGACGGCCTCCTCGCGGACCAGGCGCAACCATTCCCGCGCGTCGAAATCGGGCAGGTACACGATGCGGCGGCCCGCGTAGAAGTTCGTCAGGATCGTTCCGATCCCCGCGATGTGGTACGGCGGCACGCTCACCAACGTGGCATCCGCCGGATCCGCCGAACCGAATTCGACGGTGCCCATGACATAGCTGAGCAGATTGCTGTGGCGCAGCAGGACCGCCTTGGGCTCCGAGGTGGTCCCGCTGGTGAACAGGATGACCGCCGGACTCTCGGGATCGACGTCGGCGATCGGCAGCGCACCGGTCGCCGCGCGCGCGAAGAATGCGTCCGTGGTCTCGACCGTGGCACCGGCGTGGGCGACCGATTCGGCGTAGCGCGGAGCGGCGACGACGAGTGCGTTGCCGACCCGCTCGATGAGCCGGACGAGCCGGCCGGCCTCGAGCCGATAGTTCACCGGGACGAACGGGATCCCGGCGTGGGCGGCGCCCCACAGCAATGCGGGCAGTTCGACACCCGAACCGCCCAGATAGACGATGTGGTCGGCGCCGGATCGTCGCAATGCGGAGCCGACGCTCTGGACCAGATCGCTGAACTGCTGGTAGGTCAGCGACCGGTCACCCGCGGTGAGGGCGACGCGGTCCGGATTCGCGGCAACCGCCATGTCGAGGAGGAGGGAGATCGTCATCGTGTGTTCCGATCGGCATAGTTCGGTGCGGCCTCGTCCGCGCGGGCCGACCGGGTGAACCGGTGCCGGGGCCGGCGCTTTCCGGCACGACCAGATGATGTGTTAGTGGGGTCTGTGTCACACCACAGTAAGCGATGATCTGACAGCTTGTCTATATTGAGCGGACACTGTGGCTTCCAGTCGAAATCACCTGCTACTGCGCACAGTAGGCTGGCGTCCGTTCATTCTTGCCAGGCCGATAGGGCATTCTATAGTGTCGATCTGACAATCTATGTCATTTTCGAGTGTCATCGCGGAGGCCTCGGCCACCAAGCGCTCGCGCGAATGAGCAGGGAGAATTCGATGGGCGAATTGCCGCTGGAAGGCGTGGTCGTCGTCAGCCTGGAACAAGCGGTCGCGGCCCCGTACGCCACCCGGCAGCTGGCCGACCTCGGGGCCAGGGTGATCAAGATCGAACGACCGGGTGCGGGGGATTTCGCCAGGGGATACGACACCACGGTGCTCGGCCAGTCCAGCTACTTCGCCTGGCTCAACCGGTCCAAGGAATCGGTGACGCTCGATCTGAAATCCGAGAACGGCCGGGAGGTGCTGCACCGGTTGCTCGCTGGTGCCGACGTCTTCGTACAGAATCTCGGGCCGGGGGCAGTGGCCCGGATGGGCCTGGGCGTCGACCGGCTGGCGCAGCGGTATCCCACTGTCATTCCGTGCGGAATCTCCGGATATGGCGGTGACGGGCCCTGGCAGTCGCGCAAGGCCTACGATCTGCTGGTCCAAGCGGAGGCGGGCCTGCTGTCGGTGACTGGTTCGGACGCCGACATCGCGAAGGCCGGCATCTCGGTGGCCGATATCGCCGCCGGAACCTTCGCGTTCTCCGGCATCCTGACCGCCCTGTACACCCGGGCCATGACCGGGCGGGTGCGGGCGGTGTCGGTATCGCTGTTCGAAGCGCTCGTCGAATGGATGGGCTCGCCGCTCTACTACGCCCGCTACGGCGGTTCGGCCCCGGTGCGGACCGGGGCCCGGCACGCGACCATCGCGCCCTACGGCCCGTTCACCGCCGGTGACGGCGGGACGGTCCTGCTGGCGGTGCAGAACGATCGGGAATGGCAGCGACTGTGCGCCGAGGTGCTCGAGCGGCCGGAGCTGATCACCGATCCGCGATTCGCGACCAATCCCGGCCGGGTGACCCATCGCGATGAACTCGAGTCGATCATCGCCGCCGTGACGAACAGCCTCACCACCCAGGCGCTGCTAGCGCGCCTGGAATCGGCGGCCATCGCGACCGCCCGGATCAACGATATGAATCAGGTATGGGAGCATCCGGTTCTGGCAGCGCGTGATCGCTGGCGCCAGGTGGATACTCCCGGCGGTGATATCCGAGCGCTGCTGCCGCCCGCGGCGCTCGACGGCGTGGAACCCCGGATGGATCCCGTCCCGGCCGTCGGCGCCCATACAGAGGCGATCCTGGACGAACTGGGTTTCTCCGCGGCCGAGATTCAGCGGTTCCGCTCCGCCGGCACCATTTGAGCGCCGGGGCTGCATCGAGGTCAGTTTCGGGCGCGCGAGAAGAATCCACGCTCGATCACCGCGGACATCAGATCCACGATCTGCTCGGGGGCGAGAGGAATCTCGATCTCTTGTGACGCGCGTGCCAGCCGCTCCATGATGGCGCGGAAGATCAGCACCGAGGCGATGGGATCGAACGGAATATCGGGCCGATCGACGGTGCTGAGGAAATCCACGATCGCGGAGTCGGTCATCGCTTCGCCGTAGGCGCCCAGATCGGCGACCAGTGACCGTTCGGTCCCGCGTTCGGTCCAGACATCGATGACCCCGCCGAACTCCGCCTCGAACTCCACGAATCTCGACAGCCAGCCGCGGAACGCGGCCGGGTCGGCAGCCGGCGGGCGTAGATGACGCAGTTCGTCGCCCAGGGTGATCGCCGTGGCACCCGCCTCGGCGCTGACCGTGAGCAACAGGTCCTGCTTTTCGTTGAAGTATTTGTAGAAGGTGCCGCGGGCGTAGCCGGCCGCGGCGACGATATCGTCCACATTGGCGCGGTGGTACCCACGAGCTGCGAACTGCGCCGCACCCGCGGCTACGAGCCGCTCGACGGTGCGCCGGGCGCGCGTGCTGAGATCACGCGTGCGTTCCTCGATCGTTATTCCTCGTGCCGACGGTATCGGCGGGATAGTGATGACCTGCGCCGAGTCGACGCGCAGCGGCAAGGTATCGAAGACGTTCGCGGGTGTATCCGGGAAGAACACCAGCTGCAGGAAGACCGACAGGGCATCGACCACCGATTCGATGCTGCGGCCGTGGGCGCGGTCGGTGTGCAGGTAGAGATTCACCCGGTGCACGACCGCCATCATCGCCATCGCGGCGAATTCCGGGTCGAGCCCGTCGAGTTCCGCATCGGCCAAGCGATTCGCCAGCTGATGTTGGTACTTGCCGACGAAACGGTCGATCTCCGGCTGCACCACGCTTTCGGTGGCGGCTACATTGGCCCACTGCACGAACATCGTCGAATAGCGTTCGAAGACCCAGCTCCACTCGCCGAGCCACCAGTTCAGATTGTCGAAACCCGTCGGGGTGGGCCCGAGCGGGCCGATGCGGCGGGTCACACGCAACAGGGCGCTACCACACTCGTCCATCAGCTCGAGAAAGATCTCGTCCTTGCCCGGGAAATACTGGTACAGAGTGGCTCGCGAGACCCCGGCCGCCTTGGCGATCGCATCCACGGAGGTGTTGAAGAAGCCGAGTTCACCGAACAGCACAAGCGAGACGTCGACGATCTTTCGCCGCGTGGTGGTACCCCGGGTGCCGATCTCGGGGCTCGACGGGCCGTAGCTCGCCCGGCGAAGGATTCGGTTCTCTGACATCAACGGCTACTTTAGTCGATCTCGCGCGTGTGCTTCATGTGCTGGCTACCACTGTGTCGTGGCCGTTGTCGAGCAGGAACTGCGCGGTTCCGGCGAGGGCGGTGCCGCCCGTCTGACGTTGACATGCAAGTTCGACCGTTACTCTCTGGCCGCCGTCGACCGGCTCGATCGCGGTCACCGTTCCGGTGCAGGTGAGGACGTCGCCGGGCCACACCTGCTCCCGGAAGCGCACGCCGAATCGCCGCAGGTTGTGCGCACCCAGCCAATCGGTGGCGAATGTCGCCAGCAGCGCCGCCTGATGCATGCCCTGGGAGAAGACCGAGGGGTATCCGGCTGCGATCGCCATGGTGTCGTCGTAGTGCATGGGATTCAGGTCGCCGGAGGCACCGGAATAGCGCACGAACATCTGCCGGGTCAGCGGGCCGAATGTGCGCGGACGGGCCGTGGTTCCGATCTCGAATGCGGCGGCCGGGGTGGTCGTCATGCGGACTTCTCCTTCTTCTCCCTGGGTGCTGTTTCGATGAATGTGGCTCGTGCCTCGGCCACCAATTCCCCGTCGCCGGTGCGGAATTCGGTGGCCACCACGGCGAATCGCATGACACCGCCGCGTTTTCCCGGTTTCTCGAATCGATCGACCACCTTTTCGCGCGCGGTCAGGTGATCTCCGGCCCGGGGCAGCGGCCCGTGGAAGATGTATTCCTGTTCTCCGTGCAGCAGGCGGGCGCGGTCGAATCCGACGTCGACGCGGGCACCGGGGGGCGCCCACTGACCGGCGGTGATCAGGAAGGTGGGCGGGACGATCGCGTCCGGGCCCGCGTAGGCGGAGTTCTCCGATTGCATTGCGCGAGCGAATTCGCGGATCTTTCCGCGCTCCACGATCACATCCCACGGCGTGCCTACGGTGCCGACCGGGGCAGGTTCGTTCATCGGGTGATACTCCTTCGTTCGATTCGTTCGCCGAGGTAGCGCCGTACCAGCTCCAGCGCGGCGGCGGGATAGGAACGCGCGACCTTCGGGTCGAGACCGTCTCGGACCAGCAGGACCGAGAGCCGGTTGGTGATCAGCGTCAACACGACTGCGGCCAGCAGCGTGTAGTAGCCGATATCGCCGGTCCGGCGGCCACCGAGTTGTTCGTAGCGGAGCACGATATCCGGATCGTCGGGCACGCCTTCGGGTCGTCGCAGGCCGATGCTTTCGCACAGAAACCGTTCGAACATCAGCCACCAGCCCAGATCGATGTCGGGCGGTCCGGTGGTGGCGCCCTCCCAGTCGAACAGGGCGGCGACCGACAGATCCGCTGCGAAGGCCATATTCCCCACCCGAGCATCACCCCAGACGATGCCCTCGGCGTCGGTGTCGGGGATGTCGGTGGTCAACTCGGCGACCGCCGCGGCCAGCATCTCGGGGTCGACCACCAGCTCCTCGCGGGCGCTGAGGTACCAGCGGTGCACCTGATCGACGTAGCGAGCCAGGGCAGTGCCGGGCCCGGGTGTGGCCAGCGCGTCGACCGTGGCACGGTCGGCAATTCCGTGGAGTGCGACCAGTGCGCGTAACCCGTTGTCGTACAGCAGTGTTCGTTGGTCCGGGGTAAGGCCGGCGGTCCATCCCGCCTTATGCCAGCTCGGCACGTCCGACGGGACGCGCCCGTCGACGCGGTCCATGACGTAGAAAGGTGTGCCGAGTACGTCGGGATCGGGCTCCTGGGCGGTGATGACCGGCATCGGCGCATACCGGGCCAGCGCACGCATCACCTCGGCCTGCCGGATGGCATCGGGGGCCATGAACAGCTGATGATCGGGGGCCTGCATGCGCAGTACCAGAGCGCGGCGTACGCGCCGGCCGCCCGCTTCGGTCCATGCGGCGGTGAAGAAGACGGTCTTGCCGGAGTATCCGGCGCCCGGGGCGGAGAACTCCGACAGTTCCAAGCCGGTGTGACCTGGCGGTGCCAGACGGGTACGCGCCCACGCCGTCAACGCGCCGCGGGACTTGTCGTCGAGGTGTCCTCGCTCGGCGGTGTAACTCACTGAAACTCGCTCTCTGTCGCACGGCCCCGGCCGCCAACTTCGACCGCGTCGGCCCAAAACTGACCATTACTGTCAGAATATGGGTATGAGTGAACAAAAATCCAGTGCTGCCGAGCGGGCAGGCAGGCTCGGCGCCTATGTCGTGCCGGGCCGTGTCACCGATCCCCGGCCCGCGCTGACCCAGGCGACCGAGGCCGAACGCCTCGGACTGGGCACGGTCTGGCTCAGCGAACGCTGGGGCGCCAAGGACTTCGGAGTGCTGTTCGGTGCGATTAGTCAGGTCACCAGCGTTATCGACATCGCCGCCGGCGTGACGCATCTGAACTCGCGGCATCCGGCGTTGCTGGCGTCGATGGCGATGACCGCGCAGGCGCTGTCGGACGGTCGCCTCGTGCTGGGTGTCGGGCGCTCGGTGGCCGCGATGTGGCAGTCGGTGGGACTGCCGGTGCCGACCAATCGCTCACTGACCGATTCCGCCGACATCTTCCGGCGGCTGTGTCGGGGCGAAAAGGTCCGCTACCAGGGGCCCGCTGGCAATTTCCCGGCGCTGCGCCTGACCGACGTGCCCGACCAGCCGGTGCCCCCGCTGTTGCTCGCCGCCATCGGGCCGCGCGGGCTCGAGCT